>NZ_JAEUYM010000002.1:0-936334 GCF_040900725.1 Luteibacter sp. CQ10
CCATTTTAGAGCATCTTTCGTTTCTGTCAACCATCTCGTCAAACTTTTTTTCGAGGTGGCTGGTGAAGCAAGAGACTGTCGCGTGGGCGTCTTTCTTCGCGACCAGAAGGAAAGTATAGGGTCAGATCGCGATTCTGTGAAGGGGTATCCCGACATATTTTTGAAAAAATTTGCACGCGAGGCCGGGTGCCCGCGTCCTAGGTACACTCGACGCCTTTCCACACTAATAAGGTATGGCGATGATCAAGCGTTTCCTCCCCGCCGCGCTATTCTTCCTGTCGGTGGGCGCCCACGCGGCGGTGGCAGGTCCGGCCGTGACGCTCCACGGACAGCGATTCTCCACCGAATTCGCCGTGACGGACGACCAGCGCGCGCTCGGACTGATGAACCGGACGCATATGGCCGCCGACCACAGCATGCTCTTCGTCTTCGCCGACGACGAGCCGCGGTCCTTCTGGATGAAGAACACCCTCATCCCGCTGGACATTCTCTACTTCGACAAGGACCTCAGGCTCGTCTCGATGCAGCTGAACGCGCAGCCCTGCAAGGCCGACCCCTGCGAGACCTATCCCAGCGACGGCAACGCGCGCTACGTCCTGGAGTTGAACGCCGGCACCGCTGGGAAGCTGGGGCTCAAGCTCGGGGAACCGTTGTCCATCAAAGGCGACGTAGGCACGGTCAAGTAAGGCTCCGGCGCCAGGCCGTGCTCGCACGGCACGCCCACGTGATAGGGAACCAGCGAGGCCGGGTCCAGCCCGGCCAGCTCGTCCCATTGGTCGTCGAAGGGAATGAATCGCTGCATGTCGGCTTCCTCCACGAAAGGGCTCGCGTTGCGCGGCCGTGGAGCCATGGAAGCAGGCATTTGTGCCCTATGGCGGGCGGAATGGGGCGAAACGCTGTCAGCCCCATCCCCTGACGCTATCGTTGCGAATCAGTCCATCTCGACCATTTCGAAGTCGTCCTTGGTGACGCCGCAGTCCGGGCAAGTCCAGGTATCCGGGATATCCTCCCAGCGCGTACCCGGCTCGATGCCCTCTTCCGGCAGGCCCAGGGCTTCGTCGTAGATGAAGCCGCAGACGACGCACATCCATTTGCGAAGGGTGGTTTCGGTGTTCTGGCTCATGGTCACGCGTACTGTGGTCTGACGGGAAGTCCTTCATTCTGTCACCCCCCGACGCGCCGGCGCCACCGCCACGCCTTCACGCCTACAGAGAAAGCCATGACCACCTTCCTCAAAACGCGACTCCAGGGCAAGGGCGTCTACGCCATCACCGACGGTCCCCGCGACGACCTCTTCGCCGCCGCCGGGGCCGCCCTCGCCGGTGGCGCGCGTATCCTCCAATACCGCGACAAGACCATCGACGCCGAACGCCGACGCGCCGAGGCCGACGAGCTGTCGCGCCTGTGCGCCCTCCACGACGCCGTTTTCGTCGTCAACGACGACGTCGCCCTGGCGAAAGCCACCGGCGGCGGCGTCCACCTGGGCCGGGAGGACGTCTCCATCGCCGAGGCCCGCGCTGAACTCGGCGCGGAGGCGATCATCGGCGTGTCCTGCTACGGATCGATCGAGCGCGCGCGCCAACTCGCCGCCGAAGGCGCCGATTACCTGGCCTTCGGCGCGATGTATCCCTCGACCACCAAGCCGCATGCCCCCGTGGCGTCGCACGACGTGTTGACGCAGGTAAAGGCCCTGGGCCTTCCGGTCGTGGCGATCGGCGGCCTGACCCCGGACAATGCCGGGGTCGTGATCGACGCGGGTGCCGACTACCTCGCCGTCGTCTCCGCCATCTTCGCGGCCGACGATATCCAGACGGCCACGCGCCGCTTCGCCGACCTTTTCGACCCTCGTCCCGGAATCCTTCGATGACCAGCAACCACGAACTCTTCGCCCGCGCCCGCCAGCTGCTGCCCGGCGGCGTGAACTCGCCGGTGCGCGCCTTCAAGTCGGTGGGCGGCGAACCCTTCTTCACGGCGCGTGCCGACGGCGCTTACCTGTGGGACGTGGAAGGCAAGCGGTACATCGACTACGTGGGCTCGTGGGGGCCGATGATCGTCGGCCACAACCATCCCGCCGTGCGCGAGGCGGTCGAGCGCGCCGTGCGCGACGGGCTGTCGTTCGGCACGCCCTGCGCCGCCGAGGTCACCATGGCCGAAGCGATCGTCACGCTCGTGCCGTCGGTGGAGATGGTGCGCATGGTCAATTCGGGCACCGAGGCGACGATGTCGGCCATCCGCCTGGCCCGTGGCGCCACCGGCCGCTCGAAGATCGTGAAATTCGAGGGCTGCTACCACGGCCACGGCGACAGCTTCCTGGTGAAGGCCGGTTCGGGCGCGCTCACGTTCGGCGTACCCACGTCTCCCGGCGTACCCAAGGCCGCCGCCGACCTCACGCTCACCCTGCCCTATAACGATATCGACGCCGCCCGCGCGCTTTTCGCCGAGCATGGCGCGGACATCGCCGGACTCATCATCGAGCCGGTCGCGGGCAACATGAACTGCATCCCGCCGAAGGACGGTTACCTCCAGGCCCTGCGTGAGCTGTGCACGGCACATGGCGCGCTGCTGATCTTCGACGAGGTGATGACCGGCTTCCGGGTCGCCCTCGGCGGGGCACAGGCGCACTACGGCATCACGCCCGACCTCACCTGCTTCGGCAAGATCATCGGCGGCGGCATGCCGGTGGGCGCCTATGGCGGTCGCCGTGACCTGATGGAACAGGTGGCGCCCGCGGGGCCGATCTACCAGGCGGGCACGTTGTCGGGCAATCCCGTGGCGATGGCCGCGGGCCTGGCCATGCTCGAACTGATCCAGGCCCCGGGCTTCCATGACGACCTGGCCGCCCGTACGGTCCGGCTGACCGACGGCATCGCCGCGGCGGCGAAAAAGCACGGCATTCCCTTCAGCGTGAACCGCGTGGGGGCGATGTTCGGCCTGTTCTTCACCGCGGAGACGGTGGAGAGCTATGCGCAGGCGACCGCCGCCGACGTATCGGCGTTCAACCGGTTCTTCCATGGGATGCTGGAGCGCGGCGTGTACCTCGCGCCGTCGGCGTTCGAGGCGGGGTTCGTGTCCAGCGCGCATTCGGATGAGGTGCTGGATGAGACGATTGCCGCGGCGGACGCGGTATTCGCCACGCTGGGCGCGTAATCGCCCGCGCCGGGCCGGGGCCGTACGCCCCGGCCTGCGCCGGGGCGACGTACCTGCGGTCGCTATCGGGGGCGTCAGGCCACCTTGGCCTGTCCCGCCACGAACTCGGCGAGCGTCGCGTGCAGGCGGTCGAGGCCTTCGGCCACTTCCTCGTCGGTGATGTTGAGCGGCGGCACGAAGCGCAGCACGTCGGGACCGGCCTGGAGCATCAGCAGGCCGTGGGCCGCGGCGATATCCAGGATGTCACCCGCCCGGCCGGCATAGGCCGGCGCCAGCACGGCGCCCAGCATCAGGCCGCGGCCGCGCACCTCGGAGAACAGGTGAAACTCGTGGTTGCACTTGTCCAGGCCCTTGCGGATGTCGTTGCCCTGGCGCTCCACGTTGAGCAGGATCGCGGGCGAGGAAATCTTGCGCAGCGCCACGCGTGCCACGGCGGCGGCCATGGGATTGCCGCCGAACGTGGTGCCATGGGCGCCGAACTGCATCACCTGCGCCACCTTGGGTCCTGCCAGCATGGCGCCGATCGGGAAGCCCGCGCCCAGCGCCTTGGCCACCGTGACGATGTCGGGAGTGACGTGGTCGTGCGCATGGGCGAACAACGTGCCGGTGCGGCCCATGCCGCTCTGGATCTCGTCGAGCACCATCAGCGCATCGTGCGTGTCGCACAGCTCGCGCACGGCTTTGAGGAAACCCGGCGCGGCGGGCATCACCCCGCCCTCGCCCTGCACCGGCTCGAGCATGACGGCGGCCACGCCGCCTTGGGCAAAGGCGTCTTCCAGCGCCGGCACGTCGTTGAACGGCACGTAGCGGAATCCGCCCGGAAGCGGCTCGTAGCCTTCCTGGTATTTGGGCTGCGCGGTAGCTGTCACCGCCGCGAGGCTGCGGCCATGGAACGAGCCCTTGAAGGTGACGATCACGCGGTTTTCGGGCGCGCGCCCCTGCGAGGCGGCCCACTTGCGCACCAGCTTGATCGCGGCCTCGTTGGCCTCGGTGCCGGAATTGCAGAGGAACACGCGCTCGGCGAACGGCGCATGCCCGACCAGTTCCTCGGCCAGGCGCAACGGCGGCTCGGTGTAGAACACGTTGCTGGCGTGCCAGAGCTTGTGGGCCTGGGCGACCAGGGCCTCCACCAGATCGGGGTCCTGGTGGCCCAGCGCGTTCACGGCGATGCCGGCGCCGAAGTCGACGTAGTCGCGGCCTTCGGTATCCCATACGCGGGCACCCTTGCCGTGGTCGAGCACCACGTCGCGGGGACGATAGACGGGCAGCCAATAGCGCTTGCCCAGGCCGATGAGGTCCGAGGGATCGGCAGGATGCGACGACGACATTGCAACGACTCCGGGCCTCGGCCGCAGCGCCGGAACCCAAGCTTGGGGACGGATGGAATCGCACGGTACGGTCTGCGGTCCGACATCGATCCGGGCCCGCGCGAACGCGGGATGCCCATCGTATAAGGCCGGAGGGGCGCCGACAACGCGCATGTAGCGCCCGTGCAACGCTTGATTAACCACCGCTACAGCGCCGAACCGCTCCCCGCGACCCGCCCCTGGCCGAAAACCCTTGGGAATCAGTGCCCGCGTCGCATGGCACGGCGATTGCTCCTTGCTTGGCGAGGCTCCCCGCCAGTGGTGTTCGTTCCTTTCGGCGACCCTGCCAAGCCGGACGGGCGAATGGGAACTCCCGGTCCCCCGAGGGCCGGGAGTTTCTCTCGACGGTGAGCGCGGTTATCGGAGCTGGTCGATGGCCAGTTGGTGTTTCTTGCAGAGGCGATAGACCGTGACCCTGGAGACGCGCAAGCGCCGGGCGCATTCGCTGATGTTGAAGGCGCTGGCCCGCAGGCAATCCATGATGGCCTCGCGCTCGGCCGACGTGCGCGCGCTGCCCAGGCTGTCGCGATCGGCACCGCGCGTCTCGGCGTTGAGTTCGAGGTCGTCGGGCGTGATGAGCGCATCGTCCGCAACCACCGCCGCGCGTTGCACGCGATTCATCAGTTCGCGAACGTTGCCCGGCCAGGAAAACGCGTTCATCGCCCGTCGTGCCGCGCTGCTGAACGTGCGCGCCCGGGTGCCGTAGTTTTCGCGGAAGGCATCCAGGAAATGCTGGGCCAGCAGGTCGACGTCGCCGGTACGCTCCCTGAGCGGCGGCATGCGCAGGCGAAGCACGTTCAGGCGATAGAACAGGTCTTCGCGAAAGCGTCCCTGGGCCACGGCCTTTTCCAGGTCCACGTGCGTGGCGGCGAGCACGCGCACGTCCACCTTGATCGACTGGCAACTGCCGATCCGCTCGATCGTGCCTTCCTGCAGCACGCGCAACAGGTTGGTCTGGGCTTCGAGCGGCAGGTCGCCGATCTCGTCGAGGAACACGGTGCCGCCGTCCGCCGATTCGAAGTGACCGATGCGGCGCGACGCGGCCCCGGTGAACGAGCCCCGCTCGTGGCCGAACAGTTCCGACTGCACCAGGTTGGCCGGCAACGCTCCGCAGTTGATCGCCGCGAACGGCTTGTCGCGACGCGGGGAGAGCTGGTGCAACGCGCGGGCGGCCATTTCCTTGCCGGTGCCCGTTTCGCCGGTGATGAGCAGGGGCAGTTCCACGGGCGCGAACTTGCGCAGGTTCTGCGACAGCGTGCGAATCGCCGGGCTGTTGCCGGTCAGCAGCGACGGCGGTTCGTCGTCGATCTCCATGTCGTCGCCGGGTACGCGGCGCAAGGCCTGGCGCAAGGCGCCCAGCGGCGCGTTGCCCTCGATGACGTGGAACGCCTGCGGCAGCAGTCGCCGCAGCGCATCGTCATCCGTCGACCCGCGGGTGCCGGTAAGGCCGATCCAGGCGAGGTCGGGATGATTTTCCTTCAGCTCGAAGAGGATGCGGGCGGCGGGTTCCGTGGCCGCGCGCAGGTCGAGCACGGCGATGGCGCGATGACCGCAGTCGGGCAAGCCACCGCCATCGTGGGCTGGATCGGCGACCACCGTTCGCCAGCCCGCCCGGATGAGACCGAAGTGTTCTTCGACGCTCGGCCTGCCTACCCACACGACGCAACGCCCTGACGTTTCCCCGCGAGACATGCCCGTTCCTCATCTGTGTCTGTGGCCTGCCGCGGCCTTCGCGGGTAGTCCGGACCCGCCACCGACACCCCCTGCCGTCGGCAAGCCCCACGCTCCACCGCCTTTTTCCAGCGATGGCGACTGGATGGGACGTTATAACGGCTTGCCGAAAGCGGCCATACGCCAAACGGGCTAACCCGTCGCGCTAACCGACGGCGTCAGAGAAACAGATCCGGCAACAAGGCCTGCGAGGGATCGACCGCGTAGCCGGAAAAGTCGCGAACGCCGGCATCGTGAAGCACGTCTTCATCGATGAAGAAACGACCGGTGGATTCACGTGAAGGCTTCGTGAGAATCGCATGCGCCGCGTTGGCGACGATCTCGGGACGCCGGCAACGTTTCGGGTCCACGCCGTCGATCATGGCGATAGCTGCCGTGGCGATGATCGTCTTCGGCCATAGCGCGTTCACCGCGACGCCGTGCGGCTCGAATTCCGGCGCCATGCCCAGCACGCAATGACTCATGCCGAACTTGGCGATGGTGTAGGCCACGTGCGACGCATACCAGCGCGGATCGAGGCTCGGCGGTGGCGACAGCATGAGCACGTGCGGGTTGTCCGCCCGTTTCAACCACGGCAGGCAGGCTTGCGTCACCATGAAGGTGCCGCGCGTGTTCACCTCGTGCATGAGGTCGAAGCGCTTCATCGGCGTGCCTTCGGTGCCGGCCAGCCAGATCGCGCTGGCGTTGTTCACCAGGATGTCGATGCCGCCGAAACGCTCGGCGGCCGTGGCGACGGCCATGCGGACTTCGGCTTCGTCGCGGATGTCCACCTTGAGCGCCAGCGCGACACCACCGGCGGCCTCGACCGCCGCGGCGGCGGTGTGGATCGTGCCGGGCAGTTTCGGGTTGGGTACGCCGCTCTTGGCCGCGATCACCACGTTGGCGCCGTCGCGCGCGGCGCGCACCGCGATGGCCAGGCCGATGCCGCGCGAGGCGCCGGTGATGAACAGCGTCTTTCCCGCCAGCGATGCCATGGTGGCCTCAGCCGCGCTGGAAGCGTGGAAGGATGTCGCGCAGCTCGGCCAGGCGCTGCAGCGGATCGTCGAGTTCGAGCATGTGCTGGCACTCCTCCGGGTCGAGCGGCAACAGTTCGCAGAGGCGGAAGCCCACCCAGCTCGCATCGTCGGCGCGGGCCGCCACGTCATGGCGCCACGCGGGCATCATCTGCTCGGCCAGCCGCTCGAGGATCGTGGCGAGCAGGCCGAATTCGGCGGGCACGGGGAGGGTTTCCTCGGTGGTCCAGGTGGCGATGTCGCCACGCACCTGGCCATCCGAACGCACCCGGGTGCGCAGCACGCGAAAGCGCAGTCCGCCCTGGGCCACGATGCCGAGCAGGCCGTCTTCACGGGTATGGAAATCGGTGATGGTGGCCAGCGTACCGACGGCGGCCGGGATGGCCGGCTGTCCGGCCTCGCGCCCGTCGAGAATCATGCACACGCCGAAAGGCCGTCCCGTGCGCGCGCATTCACGCACCAGGTCGAGGTAACGCGGCTCGAAGATGCGCAACTGGAGATGACCGTCCGGGAAGAGGACGTTCGAGAGCGGAAAGAGCGGCAGGTCGTGCGTGGGCGTGGTCGCGGCCATGCCCGTCAGTCTAACCCGCGTCGAACGCGGCAAAGAAGCGCCGCGGCGCGTTTTCGAAACCGCCGTTGGACATGAACACCACGTGGTCACCGTCACGGGCCTCGTCCACGAGCGTGGCGACCAGCGCGTCCACCGACGGCACGGCGACGCCGTGTCCGTGGAGTGCGCCGATGACCTTGGCCGCATCCCACGGCAGTTCCGGGCGTTGCAGGAACACCACGCGATCGGCATCGGTCAGCGAGGGTGCCAGCGCGTCGGCGTGGGCCCCCAGGCGCATCGAGTTGGAGCGGGGCTCCAGCGCCACGACGATGCGCGACGCACCCACCTTCGCGCGAAGCCCCGCCAGGGTGGTGGCGATGGCGGTCGGGTGATGGGCGAAGTCGTCGTAGACCGTGACGCCCCGCGTGTTGCCGATCACTTCCATGCGGCGCCGCGCGCTGGCGAAATCCGCGAAGGCCGGCAACAGGGCCACCGGATCGGCCCCGGCGGCATTCGCCGCCGCCAGCGCGGCGAGCGCATTCATCACGTTGTGACGGCCCAGGGCGTTCCAGCGAATGTCGCCGAGCACGGTGCCACCCTGCGACACCCGGAAGTGCGAACCGTCGGCCGCGAGCAGTTCGGCGCGCCAGTCGCCCGCGTCGATGCCGAAGGTTTCCACCGGCGTCCAAGCGCCCATCGCCAGCACCTCGGCGAGATAGGGGTCTTCCGCATTGACGATGAGCCGGCCGTTGCCGGGCACGGTGCGCACGAGATGGTGGAACTGGCGCTGGATCGCGGCCACGTCGGGAAAGATGTCGGCGTGGTCGTATTCGAGGTTGTTGAGGATGGCGATGCGCGGCCGGTAATGGACGAACTTCGAACGCTTGTCGAAGAAGGCCGAGTCGTATTCGTCGGCCTCGATGACGAAGGGCTTGCCCTCGCCACGCCGCGCGGACACGTCGAAATTGCCGGGCACGCCACCGATGAGGAAACCGGGCGACTGCCCCGCCCTTTCGAGCAGGTGGGCCAGCAGGCTCGTGGTGGTGGTCTTGCCGTGGGTGCCGGCCACGGCCAGCACCTCGCGGCCGCCGAGCAGGGTCTCGCCCAGCCATTGCGGACCGGAGATGTAGCGCATGCCCTCGTCGAGCATGTATTCCACGGCCGGATTGCCGCGCGTCATGGCATTGCCCACCACGACCAGGTCGGGCGCCGGTTGCAGGTGCTTCGCCTCATAACCCTGCATCAGCTGGATGCCCAGCCGCTCGAGCTGGGTACTCATGGGCGGGTAGACGTTGGCGTCGGAGCCCTCCACCGTGAGGCCCAGCTCGCGCGCGAGCGCGGCCACGCCGCCCATGAAGGTGCCGGAGATACCGAGGATATGGACGCGCATGGCTGGGCTCGAGACGCCGGAACGGCGAAAGGCCCGCCCGGGACGGCGGGCCGGTGGGATCAGGCGCTGGCGGCGACCGCGTCGTTGAGCGCGGCCTTGATGCGGGCGGTGACGTCGGCGAGGTCGCCCACGCCGTCCACCACCTTGAGCTTGCCGCGCTTGGCGTAGAACTCGGCCACGGGGGCCGTCTGGTCGGCGTAGATGGCCAGGCGCTTCTTGACCGTCTCGGGGTTGTCGTCCGGGCGGTGCTCCTTCTCGAAGCGCACCACGCAGCGATCGACGATGGCCTCGTTGGGCACCTCGAGCTTGATCACCACGTCGAGCGGCTGGCCGATGCGCGCCAGCACCTCGTCGAGCGCCGCGGCCTGGGCGAGGTTGCGCGGATAGCCGTCAAGGATGAAACCCGGCTTGGCGTCGGGCTGGCTCAGGCGATCTTCGATGATGCCCAGCATGATGTCGTCGGACAGCAACTGGCCGGCGTCCATGATGGCCTTGGCCTTCTTGCCCAGTTCGGATTCCGCCTTGATCTCGGCGCGCAGGAGATCGCCGGTGGAAATGTGCGGGATGCCCAGGTCCGCCTTGAGGACGGCCGCCTGGGTGCCCTTGCCCGAACCGGGGGCGCCGAATAGCACGAGTCGCATGGATGCTCCGTTTTTCGTCGGGCGGGAGTCCTAGGAATCGCCGCCGGACACAAGAAAATGGGTCTCAAGGTACTGGCAGGGGGGCGCGTCGTCAAACGCCTGTGGCATGGGCGTGGCAAGGCGCCGCAGCCGTTGAGCCCGCGCCGACGCGGCACGCGCTACGCTGGGGCCACTCCCACGAAGAAGGAAGCGCAGCATGGCCGCCGGCAAGATCCTCTACGCCCAGTCGGGTGGCGTCTCCGCCGTCATCAACGCCACCGCCGCCGGCGTGATCGAGACCGCCCGGGACAAGGGCATGGCGGTGTACGCCGCCCGCAACGGCATCCTCGGTGCGCTGCGCGAGGAATTGATCGACACCACCAAGGAAGCCAAGGCCTCCATCGCGGCGCTGAGGCATACGCCCGGCGGGGCGTTCGGCTCGTGCCGCTACAAGCTGAAGTCGCTGGAAGAGAATCGTGCCGAATACGAGCGCCTCATCGAGGTGTTCCGCGCACACGACATCCGCACATTTCTCTACAACGGCGGCAACGATTCGGCCGACACGGCCAACAAGGTCTCCAAGATCGGCCACGCGCTGGGCTATGAGGTGAACTGCATCGGCGTGCCGAAGACCATCGACAACGACCTGGTGGTCACCGACACCTGCCCCGGCTTCGGCTCGGTGGCGAAGTACACCGCGATATCCGTGCGCGAGGCCAGCCTCGACGTGGCGTCGATGGCCGATACCTCGACCAAGGTGTTCGTCATCGAGGTGATGGGCCGCCATGCCGGCTGGATCGCCGCGGCCGCCGGCCTCGCCGGCAACAAGGCGGGCGATCCGCCGCACGTGATCCTCTTTCCCGAAAACGTGTTCGACGCGGAGACCTTCCTCGCCCGCGTGCAGGCCACCGTCGAGAAGGTGGGCTACTGCACCGTGGTGGCGTCCGAAGGCGTGAAGGATGCCGACGGCCGCTTCCTCGCCGAATCCGGCGCGCACGACGCATTCGGCCATGCGCAACTCGGGGGCGTGGCGCCCGTGCTGGTGGCGCTGGTGCGCGAGAAGCTCGGCTACAAATGCCACTGGGCCCTGCCCGACTATCTCCAGCGCTCCGCGCGACACGTCGCCTCCAAGACCGACGTCGACCAGGCTTACGCGGTGGGCAGGAAAGCGGTCGAATACGCCGCCGAAGGCCTCAACGCCGTGATGCCGGTGATCGTGCGCAAGTCCGACGAGCCGTACAAGTGGACCATCGAGGCCGCGCCGCTGGACAAGATCGCCAACCACGAAAAGAAGATGCCGAAGAGCTTCATGTCGAAGGACGGATTCGGCATCACCTCCGCGGCCCGGAAGTACCTCGCGCCGTTGATCCAGGGCGAGGTGCCGCCGCCTTACGGTGAGGATGGGTTGCCGGTGTACGTGACGCTGAAGAACGCCTCGGTACCCAAGAAGTTGAAGAAGTTCAAGGTGGGGTGAACCGCGACCCGGGTTCGCCGATGCGATCGGCTCCCACCCCTTCGGTAGCGACGGTTCGAAAATCCGGCCTACCGAAGGGGTGGGAGCCGATCGCATCGGCGAACCACGACGCCTCAGTCATCCCGCATGAGCGCCAGGTCCCGCACGAACTCCGCATAGGCCTTCTCCCGCTCCCCGGGATCCGGCACCCGCAACAGGTACGACGGATGCACCGTCGCCATCGCCTTGCGCCCGTCGGGCAAGTCCAGCCATTCCCCTCGCTGCGCCATCAGCCGGAACGACGACCCGAACACCGCCTGCGCCGCCATCGCGCCGAGACAGACGATCCGCTCCGGCTGGATCCGGTCGATCTCCGCCGCCAGCCACGGCCGGCATGCCGCCTGCTGTTCGGCGCTGGCGCGCTTGTGCAGGCGCACCTTCCCGCGCGGTTCGAAGCGGAAATGCTTCACCGCGTTGGTGACGTAGAGCTGGTCGCGCTCGACGCCGGCTTCGCCCAAGGCACGGTCGAACAGCTTGCCCGCCGGCCCCACGAAGGGCTTTCCGGCGAGGTCTTCCTGGTCGCCCGGCTGCTCGCCGATCACCACGATGCGCGCATGCGCCGGCCCTTCACCGAATACCGTCTGCGTGGCGGGCTTCCACAGGTCGCACGCGCGGCAATCCTTCGCCTGCCTGCGCAGGGCCGTAAGACTGCCCTCGGGGGCATCGTCCACAGCCTTCTGCAAGGGCGTGATCTTCTTCCTCGGTATCGTAGGCTGTTTCTCGACCATGGCCTGCATCCTCGGCAGCGCGTCGCGCACCAGTTCGGGGATGAGCCGCGCTTCCGGCAGGTTCTTCCAGTAACGCACCGGCATCTCGCGACGCATCGCGTCCACCTTCAATCGGGCCGGATTGAAGATGCTGGCGTAATAGGTTCGCCACAGGTCTTCCAGCGCGTCGTCCGACGGCGCATCCGCGCGGCTCGCACCCGGCCCGAACGACAGGGTGGTGCCGTCCCAGTGGGCGGTGCGTGACGGCGTGAGCAACGACCAGCGCATGCCCGTGAATCGCCGCACGAAGAACGGCGCCACGCGCGTGACGATGTCGTGCGCCGGTTCGAACCACGCCACGTACACGCTCTCACCGTCCAGCTTCACCTCGCGGAAGCGGACGAAGGCCTTCATCTTGTGCATGTCGCGGCTGACCTGCTTCACGCAGGCGTGCGTCCAGGCCACGTCGTCGTCCGTGGCGACCGCCAGCAGGTGCTTCTCGCCATGGGCCAGGCGCCAGAGCATGCGATAGAGCACGGCATGACGGCGCGGGTCCGAATGCGCCAGCACACCGTTCGCGAGCGTGACGAAGTCGCGCGGCACGCCGGGGGGCCGCACGTCGCGCGGCGGCGGCAAGGCATCGTCGGCACCGAACAGTCCGCCGCTTTCCGTCTGCCACTCCACCTGCGCAGGCTCGATGCCGGCGAGCAGCAAGGCCCGCGCCTTGCTTCGCCACTCGTCGAGGCTGGACGGATCGTCGAGGGTGACGCGGTACATCAGCCGAACAGGTCGGGCTGCGCCGGTTCACGGAGGTCGCGACGCAACACCGTGCTTTCGTGATCGCCGCGGGGACGGTGGTCGATGGTTTCCACGAAGGGCGCCACCTTGCGGACCGGCACGCGCAGGCGCACGAGGTCGTCGTAACGGATGCGCTTGTGCGCGCGCATGGCGATCATCTTGTCCACCGTTTTCACGCCAAGGCCCGGCACGCGCAGGAGCATCTCGCGCGGGGCCTTGTTCACGTCCACGGGAAAGCGCTCGCGATGGCGCAGCGCCCAGCCCAGCTTCGGATCGATGTCCAGTGGCAACATGCCGCTGTCGCCCGGCGGCGCGATTTCCTCGGCGCGGAATCCGTAGAACCGCATCAACCAGTCGGCCTGGTAGAGGCGATGCTCGCGCACCAGCGGCGGCGGCTTCAGCGGAAGGATCTTCGACGCATCGGGGATCGGGCTGAAGGCGGAGTAGTAAACGCGGCGAAGCCGGTAATTCGTATAGAGGTTCGTGCTGGTCGCCAGCACGTCGCGATCGCTGGCGGTATCGGCTCCGACGATCATCTGCGTGCTCTGGCCGGCCGGTGCGAAACGCGGTGCCTTCTTTTCCGCCTTCGCCTCGTCGATGGCCAGGCGCAGCCGGCCCATGGCGCTGCGGATGTCACCGGCGTGCTTCTCGGGCGCCAGCGATTTCAGGCCGGTTTCCGTCGGCATCTCCACGTTGATGCTGAGCCGGTCGGCCCAGCGTCCGGCGGCATCGATGAGTTCAGGCGACGCGTCGGGGATGGTCTTCAGGTGGATGTAACCGCCGAAACGATGTTCCGTGCGCAACGTGCGCGCCACGCGCACGAGCTGTTCCATCGTGTAGTCGGGGGAGCGAATGATGCCCGACGACAGGAACAGGCCTTCGATGTAGTTGCGCCGGTAGAACTCCAGCGTCAGCTCCACCACTTCCTCGGGCGTGAAACGGGCACGGCGCACGTTGCTCGAACGGCGGTTCACGCAATAGGCGCAGTCGTAGACGCAGAAGTTGGTGAGCAGGATCTTCAGCAGCGAAATGCAGCGCCCGTCGGGTGCATAGGCGTGGCAGATGCCCATGCCTTCCGTCGAGCCGATGCCGCCCGTGCCGAGCGAGTTCCGGCCCTTGCCGCCGCTGGACGAGCACGAGGCATCGTACTTGGCGGCGTCGGCGAGGATGGCGAGCTTTTCGGAGATGTCCATGGGTCGGGATATGGTGCCGCAAGGGTTCATTGGGCGCGTGAAGACCCCGTCGCGCCGGTGCAACGGGCTATGATCGCCGGCATGGATCTCATCATTCGACACGCCACCCTTCCGGACGGCCGCCGCGACGTCGACATCGGCATCCGTGACGGCCGTTTCGCCGCCGTTCGTCCCGGCCTCGACGCCACCGGCACGGAAGAGATCGACGCCGGGGGCCGACTGGTGTCGCCGCCGTTCGTCGACGCGCATTTCCACATGGACGCCACGCTCTCGCTCGGCCTGCCGAGGCTGAACGCCTCGGGCACCCTGCTCGAAGGCATCGCGCTGTGGGGCGAACTCAAACCCGAGCTCACGGTGGACGCCCTGGTGAACCGCGCCATGGCCTACGCCGACATGGCCGTGGCCCAGGGCCTGCTCGCCATCCGCAGCCACGTCGACGTATGCGACGACCGTCTGCTCGCGGTGGACGCCCTGCTCGAAGTGAAGCGGCGCGTGGCGCCGTACCTGCACCTGGAGCTGGTGGCCTTTCCGCAGGACGGCCTGCTTCGTTCGCCGAACGCGAAGGCCAACCTCGTGCGCGCGCTCGACCGCGGTGTCGACGTGGTCGGCGGCATCCCGCATTTCGAACGCACGATGGACGACGGCGCGGCATCCATCCGCTGGCTGTGCGAGCTGGCCGCCGAACGCGGCCTGCGCGTGGACATGCATTGCGACGAATCCGACGATCCCCTGTCGCGGCACATCGAAACCCTGGCGGCCGAAACGATACGCACCGGCCTGCAGGGGCGCGTCACCGGATCGCACCTGACGTCCATGCATTCTATGGACAACTACTACGTGTCCAAGCTGCTGCCGCTCATCGCGGAAGCCGGCGTGCACGCCATCGCCAATCCGCTGATCAACATCACCCTGCAAGGCCGGCACGATACGTATCCGAAACGTCGCGGCATGACCCGCGTGCCCGAGCTGCTGGCGGCCGGCGTCAACGTGGCCTTCGGCCACGATTGCGCGATGGACCCGTGGTACGGCATGGGCTCGGGCGACATGCTCGAGGTGGCGCACATGGGCCTGCACGTGGCGCAGATGACGTCGATGGAGGGCGTGTCCCGGTGTTTCGACGCGGTCACCGTCAACGCCGCGCGCATGCTGGGACTCGACGACCACGGCATCGCCGAAGGCCGGCGTGCCGATCTCGTGCTCCTGCAGGCCGGCGACGTGCACGAGGCCATCCGGCTGCGCGCGAACCGCCTGCTGGTGATGCGTGAAGGACGCGTGCTGGCGCGCTCGGCTGAACGGAAATCGTCGCTGTATCTTGCAGAACGCCCGCCGGAGACGGGCCTGGAATTCCGGCCGGGCTCGATTAGCTGAACAGGTTTTCGCGTCAGGCGCAGAAACTCTCTTTCATGAACCTTTCGGTTCAGGATTCCATTCCTAGGATGCGAATCGTCGACCGGCCTCACGGCATGACGGTCGTCTTGGGAGACGAGCCATGAAAACCTTCTTGCGTACCACCCTTGCCACGCTGGCGTTGGCCACCACCACGGTAGCGTTCGCCGCACCGGACCACGACCACGGCTGGCACGACCGGGGGCGCCATGGCTACGACCACCACGACCGCGGCTGGCATGGCCACCGCCCGCCGCCGCGTCCGTATTACGGCCACGACCGCTACTACCACCACGCGCCGCCGCGCTATTACGGCCCGCGTCCGTACTACGGCCCGCATTACGGCGGCCGTTGGGAACGCGGTCACCGCTACTACGGCCAACGCGTGGTGATCAACGACTACGGCTACTACCGCCTGCGTCCGCCGCCGCGTGGATCCTACTGGGTACGCGACAACAGCGACTTCCTGCTGGTGGCGGTCGCCACCGGCGTCATTCTCGATATCGCCACACGCTAAACGGAGACACCTCGTATGAAGATGCTGGGCAAGCTGGTTTTCGCCGTCGCCGCCGCTGGCGTCATCGCCCCGGCCTTCGCCTTCACGCCGTCGCCGATCCAGGACCATCGCGACTGGCATGACGACCACCATGACGATCGCCACGACGATCATCGTGACTGGCACGACGACCATCATCGCGGTCCTCCGCCCCCGCCGCCCCACGTGGTGGACCATCGTGGACCGCCGCCGTGGGCGCACCACCATTGGGAACGCGGCCATCGTTACGACGGTCGCGTGATCGTGGTCGACCGCTGGCACGACTACCGCGGATTGCGCGAACCGCCGCGCGGCTACCACTGGGTGCGTGACGACGACGACGGCCAGTTCCTGCTCGTCGCCGTCGCCACGGGCATCATCGCGGACATCGTGCTTCAGCAGTAATGCGTCATTCCCGCGAACGCGGGAATCCAGGGCTGCATCGCTCGGATGATTGCCGAGGCTCCGGATTCCCGCGTTCGCTGGAGCGCCGACGACGTGGCGCAGCGCACAACAGGTTTCCCCGCCTTCCCTGCCTATACTCGGATCGAGCCCTGCCGGGCTCCCACAATTCGGGGAGGCTTCGATGCTGCAACAGTACGGTTTATGGATCGCGCTGGGATGTGCGGTCGTGGCGATTCTGTACGGCGCATTTTCGGTCAGTTGGGTACTGGCCAGATCGCCGGGCAACGAACGAATGCAGGAAATCGCCGCGGCCATCCAGGAAGGCGCCCGCGCCTACCTCAACCGCCAGTACGCCACCATCGGCGTGGTCGGCATCGTGCTTTTCCTGCTCATCGGCATCTTCCTCGACTGGGGCACCGCCATCGGTTTCGCGCTGGGGGCGATCCTCTCGGGAGCCGCCGGCTATATCGGCATGAACGTCTCGGTTCGTGCCAACGTGCGTACCGCCGAGGCCGCCAGGAGCGGCCTTTCTTCTGCCCTGGCGGTGGCGTTTCGCGGGGGCGCGGTCACCGGCATGCTCGTGGTGGGGCTGGGCCTGCTCGGCGTGGCCGGCTATTACGGCGTGCTTACCCACATGGGCTACGAACGCGGCCACGTGCTGCACGCCCTGGTCGGCCTCGCCTTCGGTTCGTCGCTGATCTCGATCTTCGCCCGCCTGGGCGGCGGCATCTTCACCAAGGGCGCCGACGTGGGTGCCGACCTGGTGGGCAAGGTGGAAGCGGGCATCCCCGAAGACGATCCCCGCAATCCGGCGGTGATCGCGGATAACGTCGGCGACAACGTGGGCGACTGCGCCGGCATGGCGGCCGACCTGTTCGAAACCTACGCGGTGACGCTCATCGCCACCATGTTGCTGGGCGGCGTGCTGGCGACCGAGACGGGACCCTCGGGCATCCTCTACCCGCTGGTGCTGGGCGGGGCGTCGATCGTGGCCTCGGTGATCGGCACGTTCTTCGTGAAGACCCGCGGCGGCAAGATCATGAACGCGCTCTACGCCGGCGTGTTCGTCTCCGCCTTGCTCGCGGCCATCGCCTTCTGGCCCATCACGCAATCGTTGATGGCCGATTCCGCGTACGGCACGGGACGCATCTACGGCTGCGCGATCATCGGCCTGGTGCTCACCGGCGCCATGGTGGTGATCACCGAGTACTACACCGCCACGGAATACAGGCCGGTGCGCCACGTGGCGCAGTCGTCCACCACGGGACACGCGACGAACATCATCGCGGGCCTGGGCGTGTCGATGAAGTCCACGGCGTTGCCGGTGCTGGCGGTGTGCGCGGCGATCTGGGGCGCGTTCGCGCTGGCCGGCCTCTACGGCATCGCCATCGCCGCCACGGCGATGCTCAGCATGACCGGCATGGTGGTGGCGCTGGATGCCTACGGCCCGATCACCGACAACGCCGGTGGTATCGCCGAGATGGCCGAACTGCCGGCCGACGTGCGCGGCGTCACCGACCCGCTGGATGCCGTGGGCAACACGACCAAGGCCGTGACCAAGGGCTACGCCATCGGCTCGGCCGGCCTGGCCGCGCTGGTGCTGTTCGCCGACTACACGCACAACCTCGGCCTGCACTTCGGCGGCGCGGAAGTGCGCTTCGACCTCTCCAACCACTACGTGATCATCGGCCTGCTGATCGGCGGCCTGATTCCGTACCTGTTCGCCGCCATGGCGATGGAGGCGGTGGGTCGCGCCGCGGGAGCGGTCGTCGAGGAGGTGCGGCGACAGTTCCGTGAGATCGCCGGGATCATGCAGGGCACCACCAAACCGGACTATTCCCGCGCGGTGGACATGCTTACCCGCTCCGCCATCCGGGAGATGCTCGTACCCTCGCTGCTGCCGGTGCTGGTACCGGTGGTGGTGATCTTCGGCTTCAAGTGGCTGGGCGGCCCCGAAGCCGGCGCGCAGGCGCTGGGCGGCGTGCTGATCGGCACGATCGTCACCGGCCTGTTCGTGGCCATTTCGATGACCACCGGCGGCGGCGCCTGGGACAACGCCAAGAAGTACATCGAAGACGGCCATTTCGGCGGCAAGGGCTCGGATGCGCACAAGGCGGCGGTCACGGGCGACACGGTGGGCGATCCGTACAAGGACACGGCCGGCCCGGCGGTGAATCCGTTGATCAAGATCATCAATATCGTGGCGTTGCTGTTGATTCCGTTGCTCTGAGGCGACCTGGATTCGCCGATACGATCGGCTCCCACCCCTTCGGTAGCCACCTCGCTACCGAAGGGGTGGGAGCCGATCGTATCGGCGAACCCTAGGGCGAAAGTCATGGGTCGTCCTCGAGGCTGCCTGAGCTAAGGTCACGGGAATCGATCGCCTCAAGGGGTTCCCATGCATCACCGCTGGATTGCGCTGGCCATTGCCCTCACATTGTCGGGCATGACCCAAGCCCACGACCTCCCGAAAACCCCCGCCCCGGCCGCCCAGGCCGCCGGCGACGACGAAAACCTCTGGCTCGACGACATCGACGGCGCCAAGCCCCTTGCCTGGGTGAAGGCGGAGAACGCCAAGACCGTCGAAAAGTACGCCCAGGGCGACGACTTCAAGACCCTCGACGCGCGCATCCTGGAGATGCTCGATTCGGACGCGAAGATCCCGATGGTCTCCAAGATCGGCGACCGCTATTACAACCTCTGGCGCGACAAGGACCATCCCAAGGGCCTCTGGCGGCGCACGACCCTGGCCGAGTACCGCAAGGACAAACCCGCCTGGGAAACGGTGATCGACCTCGACGCCCTTTCGGCCAGCGAAAAGGAAAACTGGGTGTGGCACGGCGCCACCTGCCTGAAACCCGAGTACCGCCGATGCCTCGTGTCGCTGTCGCGCGGCGGTGCCGATGCCGACGTGGTCCGTGAGTTCGACCTCACCACCAAGACCTTCGTCAAGGACGGCTTCACCCTGCCCGAGGCCAAGAGCCAGGTCGCCTGGATCGACGACGACCACCTCTACGTCGCCACCGATTTCGGCCCGGGCTCGATGACCGATTCCAGCTACCCGCGCATCGTCAAGGAATGGAAGCGCGGTACGCCGCTGTCCAGCGCCACCACGGTGTACGAGGGCAAGCACGACGACATGGCCATTTCGGCGTTCCGCGACCGCACGCCCGGTTTCGAGCGCGACTTCGTGCAGCGTGCGATGGACTTCTACACCAGCCAGACCTTCCTGCGCGGCAAGGACGGCAAGCTGACGAAGATCGACGTGCCCGACGACGCCATCACCGACGTCGAGCGCGAATGGCTGCTGATCGAACTGCGCACCGACTGGACGGTGGGCGGCACCACGTACGCGTCCGGCTCGCTGCTGGCCGCGAAGTTCGACGACTACATGGCGGGCAAGCGCGAGCTGGTGCCGCTGTTCACGCCCGACGCGCACACCTCGCTCGCCGGCTACTCGTGGACGCGCCACCACCTGTTCCTCAACCTCATGCACGACGTGGTGAGCGAGGTGCGCGTGCTGACACCGGCCGACAGGGGTGCGTGGAAGAGCGATGCGCTGGGCGGCGCGCCCGCGCTCAGCGCCATGCAGGCCATCGGCATCGATGCCGACGACAGCGACGACTACTTCCTCACCGTCACCGGCTTCCTGCAGCCGACCACGCTCTACCACGGCACGCTCGGCCATGAGGGCCGCGACGCGCTCAAGCACACGCCGACCTTCTTCGACGCCTCGAACTACGTGGTCACCCAGCACTTCGCCACCTCGAAGGACGGCACGAAGGTGCCTTACTTCGAAATCGCGCCGAAGTCGCTGAAGACCGACGGCAGCAACCCGACCCTGGTCTACGGCTACGGCGGTTTCGAGATCTCGTTGCAGCCGGCCTACGCGGCGAGCGCGGGGCGCGCCTGGCTGGAAAAGGGCGGCGTCTACGTGGTGGCCAACATCCGCGGCGGCGGCGAGTACGGTCCGCGCTGGCACCAGGCGGCGATGAAGGCCAACCGTCCGCGTGCCTACGAGGACTTCGCGGCCGTGTCGCAAGACCTCATCGACCGGAAGATCACCCGCCCGAAGCACATGGGCATGATGGGCGGCAGCAACGGCGGCCTGCTCGCGGGCAACATGCTCACCAAGTACCCGCAGCTCTACGGCGCCGTGGTGAGCCAGGTGGCCCTGCTCGACATGAAACGCTATCCGCACATGTCGGCCGGCGCGTCGTGGATGGCCGAATACGGCAACCCTGACAACCCCGAGGAATGGAAATTCATCCAGACCTTCTCGCCGTACCACAACCTGCACAAGGGCACGGCCTACCCGCCGGTACTGTTCACCACCTCCACCCGCGACGACCGCGTGGGTCCGGTGCACGCCCGCAAGATGGCCGCCCGCATGCAGGCGATGGGCCTGGACGCGAGCTTCTACGAGAACATGGAAGGCGGCCACGGGGCCGCGGCGGACAACAAGCAATCGGCGTTCATGAGCGCGCTGGCGTACGTGTGGCTTTGGGATCACCTGAAGTGAGCGGAGGGTGAGTCGGCCATGAACCCTAAGTGCAAGCCGGCACAGTGATTTCTCCGGCTTGTACTTACGGTTTACGCTTTACGAGCCGCCCATCGGGCGGCTGACTTACCCGCGCGCCGCCGCTATCCTTGGGGGCTGACCACCTCCACGAACCTAAGGAACCCGCCTCATGGGCCTGCACCTCGTCCCCGCCGGCAAGAACGTGCCAGACGACATCAACGTCATCATCGAGATCCCCAAGGACGCCGAGCCCGTCAAGTACGAGGTCGACAAGGACAGCGGCGCGATCTTCGTCGACCGCATCCTCTCCACCCCGATGCGCTACCCGTGCAACTACGGCTACGTGCCGGGCACCCTGGGCGGCGACGGCGATCCGCTCGACGCGCTGGTGATCCTGCCCCTTTCCCTGGTGCCGGGCTCGGTGATCCGCTGCCACCCCGTCGGCATGCTGAAGATGACCGACGAAGCCGGTTCCGACGAAAAGCTGCTGGTGGTGCCGGTCGAGAAGATCTTCGCCGGTTACGCGCACATCAGGGACATCGGACAGGTATCCGGCCATTGGCTGGAGCGCATCGGCCACTTCTTCGAGCACTACAAGGATCTGGAGAAGGGTAAGTGGGTCAAGGTCGACGGCTGGGTCGGCGCCGACGAGGCCAAGGCCGAGATCACGGCGGGTATCGAGCGGTATAAGGCGTCGAAGTAAAGAAAGAGAGCCCGCCGGAGATGGCGGGCTTTTTCGATGTGTCGCCGTCGCCTGCCCTTACGCCTCGCGCTGGGTTCCCCTGCTTCCTCAGGGGCAGGCTCTGCGTACGCAGGAACGACGGTATGCAAGATTCACCGTGGCGCGCAAACAACCTCACGTCGTTCCTGCGCACGCAGAGCCTGCCCCTGCGGAAGCAGGGGAACCCAGCGCCGTGAACTGAGTTTTCGCGGCAACGGTGATGCGGCTTTTAGCCCCGCCCGAGCAATCCCCGCAAATCGATGATCGCCGCGTTCGCCCGCGAGATGTAGTTGGCCATCACCAGCGAATGATTGGCGAAGAACCCGAACGGCGAGCCGTTGAGCACCACCGGGCTGCCGAGCGATTTCTGCGATTCCTCCAGCTCGCGGATCACCTGCTGCAGGCTCGCGTCGGCGTTCTTCGAACGCAGGATCGGCGCGAAATCGTGGCGGATCGCCTTGAGCTGTTCGAGCAAGGTCCACGTGTAGCCGCGCGCCTCGTAGAAGTTGTCGTCGATCTTGTTCCAGGGCGTCTTCACGTAGACCGCCTTCGCCGGCCCCGCGTTGGCGCCCACGTCGGCATTGGGCGCGGCATCGACCTTGAGCTGGCCCACGCTGGCCGATAGCCGCTGCGAGAGCGAACCCAGGCGTGCCGAGACCGTCTGCAGGTAATCGGCCAGGTTGTCGGCGCGGGCATAGAAATGCGCGTTGCCGTCCTGGGCGTCGCTCAACCGGCCGAGGTAATCCTCCAGATCGTCCACCGCCTTGCCGTACTGCGACTCGGAACTGGGAAACAGCCAGCGGTCGTTCGGGCTGTTGAGCAACGGATCGGCTTCGCCCAGCGACTTGTCTTCGGTGGACTGCGTCTGCGAACGGCTGAAATCGTTGCGCAAGGCGCGCGCGAGATCGCGCGAGGCCGTCAGCGAGCCGAATTCCCAGTTGGGGATGTTGTCCATGAACACCCCGGGCGGCAGCCGGTCGTTGCTGAGGTAGCCGCCGCGCTTGTCGGTGAGGGTTTCCACCGAGCGGATCAAAGCGTAGGTGGTGACGGCGCCCGTGGACATCGGGCGGCCGATCTCCTTCATGTGCGTGGTGGTCGCCGCCACCGGATCGAACTGCTCCGGCTCGGTGTCCCACCACCACATGAGGATCAGCACCAGGAGCACGAGGATCGCCACCGGCAGGGCGACCACGAGGCTCAAGGGGTTGCGTCGGCGCCGGGGCGCGGGGGCGGCGGTCGCGTTCATGACGATGCTCCTTATGTTGCGAACGATGGCCCCAGCTTACCCGGTCAGTGCTTCGCGGGCGCGGCCGGCTCACCCTTCTTGCCGAGATTCTCCAGTAGCGTCGCCATGTCCTCGGCGTGTTCCTCTTCCTGCGCGAGGATGTCTTCCATGATGCGGCGCGTGGTCGGATCGTCTTCGCCGATGTAATTGACGATGTCGCGGTAGCTGTCGATGGCGATGCGCTCGGCGACAAGGTCTTCCTTGATCATGTCGACCAGGTCGACGCCTTCGACGTAATCGGCATGACTGCGCGACAGGAGACCTTCCGGATTGAAATTGGGCGTGCCGTCGAGCTGCGTGATGCGCTCGGCGATGCGGTCGGCGTGCTCCTGCTCCTGCTGGGCATGCTCGAGGAACTCGGCTTTCACGCTCTGCGAATGGATGCCCGGGGCCATGTAGTAGTGATACTTGTAGCGCAGCGTGCAGACGATCTCGGTGGCGAGCGCTTCGTTGAGCAGCTTGATCACCGTTTCGCGGTCGGCACGGTAGCCCGCCGTGATGGCGCCCTTGTCGATGTGCTCGCGGGCGCGTCGGCGGATGTTTTCGATATCGCTTACGAATGGCTTGGGATTGGCCATGGCCTGGTCTCCTTCGGAGCGTGGGATCGTGACTACCGGGAAAGGTAGGGTCACCACTGGAAAAGCCGGGTGAAGGCCCGTGCGAATGCTTCGCACTCCCTCCTTCGCGTATCCGCCGTCGTTATGGGACGTATAACGCCGGTGAATTTCCGACCCGTCGGAAGACGCCACACACTAGCCGTTCCCGTCCTCCCGGCCGCCCCCATGTTCGACTCGTTGCGCCAGACCTTCGGCCTGCGTACCTCGCAGCCCCTCCCCAGCGCCAGGCCGAGGGCGAAACTGCTCATCGAGTCGGTCGATAGCAAGCCGCCCAAGTACCTGGAGATGTCCCGCACGCTTCACCCCGATGAGGTCTATCGGATCGACGGCCTGTCCGTTTACGTCAACCGGCAGGTGGGCGAGCTCACCCCCATCGCGACCGCCACGGAAGCCACGCAGGCCTTCGGCATCGTGCCGGGCGAGCTGGCGTTCCGGATATCGAGCATGGCGGCACGCCGCGACCTGCTGAAGGTGCTGGAAGGCGCCGGCCGCGACCTGGTACTGCACCGGGCGTTCGCCAATTCGCATTTCTGCTGGGATGCCTTGCGCAACGACGGCCACCTGGTGTCCGAAGGCCCGGTGGACAATCCCACCTTCACCATGGGCAACGGCAACCGCGGAACCTGCTGGCTGCCCTTCAGCACGTCCACCGCTGAAGAACTGGCGGCTCTCGCCGCCGGAGGCATCGACAACCACACGCGCAGTCTATCGGCCAAGCACCCCGTGCCCGTGGGCGTGGTGGTTTCCTATCTCTTCAACGATGTGCAGGCGGCCCGCGAAGACAGGGGCGTCTGTTGGCTCAACGACGTGGAGATATCCGTGCGAGGTCCGCTGACCGCGGGGGAGTTCGCCTTCGCGGGCGTCGTCTGGCTCGACAGTCTGATTCCCGAGTTCACCCGCTGGCCGCCGATGCCGGTACATGTGCGATTGCCGCCAGCGCGTCCCTACGGCGCCGCCGCCACCGAAGCGAGCGTCGCCGCATGGTGGCAAGCGACGCAGCCCTGGCTGCAGGCCGCGGCCGACGCGGGCGACGTCATGGCGATGAAGGCCACGGGCCGCCTGCCTCGCGCCGCCTGAGGCGTCAGGCTCGCCGGTAGACGTCGCCTCCCTGCGCGATGAACTCGGCCGATTTCTCCGCCATGCCCTGCTCGGCGGCGTAGTCGCGCACGTCCTGGGTGATCTTCATCGAGCAGAACTTCGGCCCGCACATCGAGCAGAAGTGCGCCGACTTGTGGGCGTCTTTGGGCATCGTCTCGTCGTGGAATTCGCGGGCCTTGTCGGGGTCCAGGCCGAGGTTGAACTGATCGTCCCAGCGGAACTCGAAGCGCGCCTTCGACAGCGCGTTGTCGCGCACCTGCGCGCCGGGATGGCCCTTGGCGAGGTCCGCGGCATGCGCGGCGATCTTGTAGGTGACGATGCCGTCGCGCACGTCCTGGCGGTTGGGCAGGCCCAGGTGTTCCTTCGGCGTGACGTAGCAGAGCATCGCCGTGCCGAACCAGCCGATCATCGCCGCGCCGATGGCGCTGGTGATGTGGTCGTAGCCGGGGGCGATGTCGGTGGTGAGCGGGCCCAGGGTGTAGAACGGCGCCTCGTGGCACTTTTCCAGCTGGCGCTCCATGTTTTCCTTGATGAGGTGCATGGGCACGTGGCCAGGGCCTTCGATCATGCACTGCACGTCGTGCTTCCAGGCCACCTGGGTAAGCTCGCCCAGCGTGTCCAGCTCGCCGAACTGCGCCGCGTCGTTCGCGTCGGCGATGCTGCCGGGGCGCAGACCGTCGCCGAGGCTGAAGGACACGTCGTAGGCCTTCATGATCTCGCAGATGTCCTCGAAGTGCGTGTAGAGGAAGTTCTCCCGGTGATGGGCCAGGCACCACTTGGCCATGATCGACCCGCCGCGCGAGACGATGCCCGTCACGCGCCGGGCGGTGAGCGGCACGAAGCGCAGCAGCACGCCGGCGTGGATCGTGAAGTAGTCCACGCCCTGTTCGGCCTGTTCGACGAGCGTGTCGCGGAAGATCTCCCAGGAAAGTTCTTCGGCCACGCCGCCCACCTTCTCCAGCGCCTGGTAGATCGGTACCGTGCCGATCGGCACCGGCGAATTGCGGACGATCCATTCGCGGGTTTCGTGGATGTGCTTGCCGGTGGAGAGGTCCATCACCGTGTCGCCGCCCCAGCGGATGGCCCAGACCAGCTTTTCCACTTCCTCGGCGATGCCCGAACTGACCGCGCTGTTGCCGATGTTGGCGTTGACCTTGGTGAGGAAGTTGCGGCCGATGATCATCGGCTCGGCTTCCGGGTGGTTGATGTTGGCCGGGATGATCGCGCGGCCGCGGGCGACTTCCTCGCGCACGAACTCGGGCGTGATCAGGCGCGGCGTGGCCGCGCCGAACGACTCGCCCGGATGCTGCATGCGCAGGGCGCCATCGCCCAGCGCCTCGATGCGCTGGTTTTCCCGGATCGCGACGAATTCCATCTCCGGCGTGACGATGCCCCGGCGGGCGTAATGCATCTGGGTAACGTTGGCGCCCGGTGTCGCGCGCAGGGGGCGGCGGGCGTGGCCGAAGCGGATGGCATCCAGTCGGGCGTCCTCGGCACGGGCGCGGCCGAAGGCCGACGACAGCCCGTCGAGGCGGGCCACGTCGCCGCGCTCCTCGATCCACCCCGCGCGCAGGGCCGGCAGGCCGGCGGCGAGGTCCACGGGGTGGGCGGGGTCGGTGTACGGCCCCGAGGTGTCGTAGACCACGATGGGCGGATTGGCCTCGCCGCCGAACAACGTGGGCGTGTCGGCCTGGGCGATCTCGCGCATGGGTACGCGCAGGTCGGGCCGGCTGCCGGTCACATGGACCTTGCGGGAGCCGGGGATCGGCGCGGTAACGGATTCGGACAGCTCGCGCGCGGCGCGGGCCAGGTCGGAGGGCATGGCATTCATCGGCGTCTCGACTCTCGCGGGAAAGGGAGAAGCGGACGTGCGCCGACGCGAAGCGGGCGCCCGGAGGCACCACGGCTTGCGATCGAAGCTTCCTACGCCGGTACCAGCCGGATCAGGTTCGAAGGGACTCTCTCAGCCCGCGCATTCGCATGGGCACCCCCGCTTCGCCGTCCATTCAAGCAGAAGCGGGGCGTGGATGCGAGCGTCAGGCGTTCGCCGCGCGCGGCGAATAGGCGCGCATGAACATGTCCACGGCGGCCTGGGCGTTGGCGCGCACCTCCTCGGCGAACTGCACGGCGCAATCCTCGCAGCCGAACAGGCGGCGGATGAGGAGGTCGCCCTTGAGCAGGGCCAGGAACTGCGTGGTGGCGCGGGAGACGTCGGCGATGTCGAGCTGGCCGCGGTCGACCGCGCCCTCCAGCAGGCGCTGCATCAACTTGTGCATGCGCACGGGACCTTCCTCCCACACCAGTCGGCCGAACCGGGGATTGCCGCCGGAATGGCAGTCGGAAAGGATGGCCCGGAAGGTGCCCACCGACTCGGTGTTGGTCTCCATCGCCGCGTGGCGGCTGGCGATGTTGCTCAGCGTGACGCGGATGTCCGTGCCCGGGCTGAAGTCGAAAAGGTCGTCGGGCAGGCGCTCCTGCACGTGCGCGCGGATCACTTCGCGGAAGAGGTTGTCCTTGTCGCCGAAATGGCTGTAAACGGTGAGCTTCGAAACGCCCGCGGACGCGGCGACGGCGTCCATGCTGGTCCCGGCGAACCCGCCCTGGGTAAACAGGGCCTTGGCCGAGTCGAGAATGGCTGCGCGCTTCTCCATGTCCTTCGGACGCCCGGGGCCCTGGGGCTTGAGTTTCGGGCTGGCGTTCATGGCTGCACCTTCACAAACAAAAGTTATGACTTTATTATACGCGGCGGTTCAGTTATTTCCAGCCTGTCACGTTACCTTTCGCATGGCCGGAAAAACGGGGCTTCGCCGCCCGTCTACCTTAGAATGAGGTGGGGTCGCTCGCTGGCGGTTCCCATGGGCCTCGAGGATGCCGCGCCACCGGCCGTTCAGCCGGCGGCGGAGCAGCCAGTCGGGGGCATGACTTCCGTCAGCCGCGTCCGGTGACTTCCGGCACTTCGTCGGACGGCATCGGCCCCGCAGCCTTTACACATTGGGACGACGGGCGCGCAGCGCTTATCCTTCCGAACCTTTTTGCAGCTTTTCGTACGGGAAAGAACACCATGGCGATGAATTTCGAGCAGGCCCGGCAGAACATGGTCGAAAACCAGGTTCGCCCCTGGGAAGTCCTCGACTTCGACGTCCTCGAGACCCTGAAGACCGTTCGCCGCGAAGACTTCGTCGCGCCCGCCCACCGCAACGTGGCCTTCGCCGACCTCAACCTGCCCCTGGGGCACGACGAGGTGATGATGAAGCCGGTGATCGAGGGCCGCGTGCTCCAGGCGCTCGAACTGAAGAAGACCGACACCGTGCTCGAGATCGGCACCGGCTCGGGCTACCTCACCGCCTGCCTCGCCGCGCTCGCCGGCAAGGTCACCAGCATCGACATGCACGCCGACTTCGTCGAGGCCGCGCGCCAGCGCCTGGCCGCCGCCGGCGTGGCCAACGTCGAGCTGTCCACCGCCGAAGCCGTCAACGGTTACACCCCGGCCGGCGTTTTCGACGTCGTCGTGGTCACCGGCGCGGTGCAGTCGGTGCCGGAGAAGTTCGTGCGCTGGCTGAAGACCGGCGGCCGCATGTTCGTGGTACGCGGCGATTCCCCCGCACAGACCGCCGTGCTCCTCACCCACGAGGGCGACGGCCGGTATCGCGAGGAATCGCTTTTCGAAACGGACCTTCCCTACCTGGCGCATGCCGCGCCGGTGAAGCGCTTCGTGCTCTGACAGATCCCCAGCATTTCCATCATTCACGAGGCGAACCCATGCGCTTGAAGCTGATCACCGTGGCACTCGCACTGGCCGCGATGCCGTTCGCGAGCCACGCGGAAGACCTGCTCGAGGCCTATCGACTGGCCCGGGCCAACGATCCGACCTTGTCGCAGGCCGACTCCAACCGCCTTGCCACCGGTGAAGGCGTGGTCCAGGCACGCTCGGCCCTGCTTCCGCAGGTGAACGGCAGCATCAGCCTCAACCAGGCCCAGCCGGCCGGTCCGTCGCGCGAGGTGCTCACCGACGCCACCGGCACGCCGCTGCGTGACGCCAACGGCAACGTGCTGCTCACCTCCGACACCGGCCACACCCGCACCCGTACGCTGGGCGCGCAGGTGAGCCAGTCGGTGGTCGACCTCAGCAAGTGGGCCGACCTCAAGGCCGCGCGCTCGTCCGCCGAGTCGCAGGACGCCTCCTACGACGCCACCGCGCAGCAGTTATTCACTCGCGTCGCCACGGCCTATTTCCAGGTGTTGACCAACGACGACGCGCTGACCTTCGCCAAGGCGAACGAGCAGGCGCTGGCCCGCCAGCTCGAGCAGGCCCAGCAGCGCTTCGACGTGGGCCTGTCGGCCATCACCGACGTGCAGGATGCCAAGGCCCAGCACGACACCGCCGTCGCCGCGGTGATCACCGCCGAGAACACGCTGGCCGACTCGCGCGAACAGCTCACCCAGATCACCGGCAAGCCGTCGAACAACCTGAAGAAGCTGCGCGAGCAGCTGCCGATGGATCCGCCCTCGCCGAACGATCCCGACCAGTGGGTGGCGCAGGCGGTGAAGACCAACCCGACGATCATCGCCGGGCAGTACAACGTCGAGTCGGCGGAGCACACCATCTCCTCGGCGCGCGCCGGCCACTTGCCGACGCTGGACGCGACGGCGTCCTATAACAAGTCGACCCTTTGGACGCAGAACAACGGCGGCCTCGGCGGCAGCGGCAGCCTGGGTACGAACAGCAACGGTCGCGGCACCACCACGGTGGGCCTCACGCTGAACGTGCCGATCTTCTCCGGCGGCTTTACCCAGTCGCGCGTGCGCCAGACGATCTACCAGCGTGACGCCGCGCAGGATTCGCTCGAAGCCACCCGCCGCCAGGTCGTCCGCGACACGCTCAACTACTATCGCTCCGTGGTCGCCGGCATCAGCAAGGTCGAAGCGACGAAGGCCGCGGTGGAATCGGCCGAAAGCGCGCGCGACGCGACCCAGGCCGGCTTCGAGGTGGGTACCCGCACCATCGTCGACGTGCTCATCGCGCAGCAGAACCTCACCCAGGCCCTGAGCGACTACTCGCAGGCGCGCCACCAGTTCATCCTCGATAAGCTGCTGCTGAAGCAGACCGCCGGCACGGTGGACATCAAGGACATGGAAGCGATCAACGCGTTGCTGCAGTAACGCGTCGCGATCGTCGCGAACGAAAAAGGCGGGCTTCGGCCCGCCTTTTTCTTGGTGTAAGGTCGGCTCTTATTCCTTCGGTAGAGCGGTCGCCGGGAGCCCATCGGCTGTGTAACCCTTTCACTCCTGCAGCAGGTCGTCCACCAGTTTCATCACCTTATCCACCGACCCGCGCTCGCTTTCGAACACCTGACGGGCGGCCTTGCCCATGGCGCCGCGCCGGCTTTCGTCGCGCAGGATCGACAGCACCTCGGTACCGAGCTGGTCGCCATCGACCACACGCTGGCCACCGCCCGCGTCGAGCAGCGCCTGGGTGATCTCCTCGAAATTGAACGTGTGCGGCCCCACCAGCACCGGCTTGAAAAACGCCGCGGGCTCGAGCACGTTGTGTCCGCCGATGGGCACCAGACTGCCGCCGACGAAGGCGACATCGGCCGCGGCATAGAAACGCAGCAGCTCACCCATGGCGTCGATGACGAAACATTGCGTGGCATGCCCGGGCACCCTGTCGGCGCTGCGCGTGCCCACGGTGAAACCCAGGCTCCGCACGGAGGCTTCCACCGCGCGGAAGCGTTCGGGATGGCGCGGGGCGATGAGCAGCAAGGCATCGGGCAGGCGGCGCATCACGTCGAGGTGAGCCTCCAGGACGCTCATTTCCTCGCCCTCGTGCGTGCTGGCCGCGATCCATACGGGCCGCCCGTTGCCCCAGGTGTCGCGCATGGCCTTGGCGTCGTCGAGCGCGGCCTGCGGCACCGGCATGTCGAACTTGAGGTTGCCGCAGACGGTGAGCTGGCTGGGCTCGGCGCCGAGGAGGCGATAGCGCGCGGCATCCGTGCGCGACTGCGCGGCGATATGGCTCACGCAGCGAAGCGCGCGGCGCACCAGCGAACTCATGCGCGCATACCCGCGCAACGAACGCTCGGACAGGCGTGCATTGGCGATCAGCAGCGGGATACCGTGGCGACGGCAGGCGAAGTAGAGGTTCGGCCAGATTTCGGTCTCGACGATCACGGCCAGGCGCGGCCGCGTGCTGCGCAGGAATCGCCGCACGGCGAACGGAAGGTCGTAGGGCAGGTAGACGTTGTGCACGCGGTCGCCGAAAAGCTGCCTCACGCGCTCCGAACCGGTCGGCGTCACCGTGGTGACCAGGAGCGGCGCCTGCGGATAGGCCTCCATCAAGGCCTTGATGAGCGGCTCGGCCGCGTTCACCTCGCCCACGGACACGGCATGGACCCACAGGCAGCCGCTCAGGCGGGGCTGGGGAAAACGGCCGAAGCGCTCGCGCCAGCGCACGTGGTAATCGCCGTAGCGCATGCCCCGGGCCATCAGGCGCAGCATCACCAGCGGGGTGAACAGGTACATGGCGAGGTTGTAGAGCAGTCGCAGCAGCACTTGGAACCCGGCAGATGTGGCGTGATCGGGCAGTATAGCCGCCCCCATTCGCTACAATGGCCGGCAATGCCCGGAATGCCACGCCCCACCCTTTCGCCGCGCCTGCTCACGCCCCGTCATTGGCCGGCGTGGATCGGCGTGGGTTTCATCTGGCTGATCGCCCACCTGCCCTTCCGCTGGCTGATGGGGCTGGGCCGCCTGGCTGGCCGGCTCGCACTGCACCTCAATCGCGAACGGCGGCACATCGCCGCCACCAACATCGCGCTGTGTTTCCCCGAACTCGACCCGGTATCCCAGCAAGCCCTCGTGCGGGCCAATCTCTGCGACGTGGGCATGATGCTGGTCGAGTTCGCGCTGGGCTGGATGGGGTCCGACCGCGCGATATCCCGCGTGCCGGTCACGTTCGAAGGGCTGGAACACCTGGAAGCCGCGCGCGCGGCCGGGCGCGGCGTGCTGCTGGTCGGCGGCCACTTCTCCCATCTGGAACTCTGCGCGCGCCTGGTGTCGCAGCGCATCCGCATCGCGGGTATGTACCGCCGCATGGATTCGGACGTCTTCGAATTCGCCGTGCTCCGCGCGCGTCTCGATTACGCCGATGCGATGTTCGACAAGGACGACATCCGCGGCACCGTGAAGTACATGAAGGCCGGCGGCACCGTCTGGTACGCGCCCGACCAGGACATGCGCAGCAAGGACAACGTGTTCGTGCCGTTCTTCGGCGTGCCGGCCGCGACCATTACCGCTACGCATCACCTCGCCCGCATGGCGAATGCCGTGGTCATCCCGTTCTTCCATCGCCGCCTGCCCGGCGACTCGGGTTATGCACTGCGCCTCGGTGCACCGCTGGAAGACGTACCCTCGCGCGACGTCGCGCGCGATACCGCCGTGGTCAACCGGCAGATCGAGCAGATGGTGCGTGAGGCGCCCGAGCAATACCTGTGGGTGCACAAGCGCTTCAAGACGCGCCCTCCCGGCGAACCGAAGATTTACTGACGCGACAGTTTCTTTCGTCAGTCACGACGAAAGTCCCGTGAAATTTCGCGAGCGTACAACGACGCCATCCCCAGACGATGGATGTCTTTCCCCATGCAGTCGATCTTCCGTTTCGCGCGCTCGTTGCGCGGGCGCATGCGCTGGCACAGCAGGCGCACGCGCGCCATCGGTGCCGTGGCGGCGTACATCGGCCGCTCGGCCGTGCGTTTCCGCGCGCACGACGCCTGGCTGGCGCAACTGGAAGCACCCGGCATGCATGGCCTGGCACGGATCGACGGCACCCTCGTCGAGCGCTACCAGCACCGCTACATCTGCCGCCGCTGGTCGATCGATCGGCGCCTGGAGGCCTTGCGCTCGCACTACGCCTTCGCGCTGGCCCGCTTTCCCCGCGAACTGTTCGACGGCCTCTACCGCACGCGCCGGGTGAACCTGGGACGGGTGGCCCTGCGTGACGGCCACGGCCTGCACGTGATCCTGAAGGCGCCGCGCCTGCGCGACCGCGAAGGCGAGATGAGCCTGTCGATCACCGACGACGACGGCCTGCAGATTTCCTATGCGGCCATCACCTTCATCGACGGTGGACGCGCCATCGTCGTCGGCTGCCTGCAGGGCGCGGCCAAGAACGCCGGCCGCGACGCCGTGCGCGAGTTCACCCGCCAGTGCCACGGCTTGCGTCCGAAGAACCTGCTGCTGTCGATGATCCGTTCGCTCGCCGAGGCGATGGGCGTGGAACGCGTCCTCTGTATCGGCAATGCCGCGCATCCGCGGCCGGACAAGATCAAGGCCGATTACGACGCGTTCTGGCTCGAGGCCGATGCCGTCGCGGCCGAAGACGGTTTCTACGCGTTGTCGCCGCGCGAACCCGTGCGCGACATCGCCGACGTCGAGAGCAAGCGTCGCGCGGAGTTCCGCCGTCGCGAGGCGCTTCGCCTCGAGGTATGCGGCCTACTGGTCGCCGCGTTCGGACTCCGACCCGACGTCGCGCTGGCCGCCTGACCGTTCGCGCTCGTAGAGCTTGGCGTACTTGAGGAAGGCGTAGAACGCGTGCACGCGCGCGGCGACGAAGCCGGCCCAGCCACCACGCCAATGGCCCCGCCATAGGTAGTAACGGACGAAGGCCACCGTGGGGTACACCACCATGCGCGTGCGCAGGAACGACGGCCGCCGCGTATGGCGATCGCGCACCTGCAACGACGAATAGCGGTTGGCCTTGTCGACCCGACCCTCGATGTCGCGCTCGCCGTAATGATCGATCACGGCGTCGAGCTGGCGCACGGGCCCGTCGACCATCACGCTCTCATGCACCTCGTGGCCGCTCATGCGGGCACGGCGGCGATCGAAAAGGCGCACGTAGTGATTCAACCGTGCGCGCGCCGGCTGCCAGCGCCAGAACACCCATTCGCGACGCAGGAGCACGAAGCCCGCGACGCCGGGAGACACCAGCGCGCCACGCACGGTTTCCGCCGCCGCGCCGGGCAACACTTCGTCCGAATCCAGCAGCAACACCCAGGCGTTCGTCGCCAGGTCGATCGCCGCCTGCTTCTGCGCGCTGTAGCCGGCGAAAGGCTGCACATGCACTCTCGCGCCATTTTCCCGGGCGATGTCCGTCGTGCCGTCGGTGGAACCCGAATCGAGCACCACGATCTCGTCGGCGAAACGCACCGACTGAAGGCACGCGCCGATGGTGTCGGCGTTGTCGAAGGTGGTGACCACCACCGACAGCGGCTCACGCGCCATGGCGTGGCTCCACGTCGGGAAGGTCCGCGTAGAGCGCCGCGCACCAGACGGACAGCAGCCACGCGGCGAACAACCCCCACCACGCCGAATAGAACGCCATGTGCGTGTTCAGCGGAAAGAGGATCGCCACCAGCGCCACAGTGGCCGGGAACGCGCGGGCGCGAGCGACCGCTCCCGCCATCCACCAGCGGCGAACGGCGAAGACGGCGGCGGCCAGCCATGCGAGCAGGCCGAGGGTGCCGGTCTCCGTCGCGACTTCCAGCAGCACCTGGTGCGCGTGACAGGCACCCTCGCCCTCGCCGCACTTTTCCATGGTGAGGAAGTGATCGCCGGGCGTGGCGGCGGACGGATACGCAACGCGGAAACCCCGCACGCCCACGCCGTTCACGGGATGCGTGGCATACAGGCGAAGCGAGGTGGTCCAGATGTCCAGGCGGCCGGTGAGCGCGCTGTCGATGCCCGCGCTGGTGCCGGTGAGCGCGGGCACCGTATGCGCCACCCGATCGCGAAAACGCGGCGATACCTGCCAGGCCAGCGCGCCGACCACCAGCAGGGCCACGCCCAGGCCGACGCAGGCGGCGGCGAAGCGACGGAACGAACCGGCTTCGATCCACAGGAAAGCCACGGCCACGATGCCGTAGCAGATCCACGAAGCGCGCGAGCCGGAAAGCAGCACCGGGCCAAGCGTCAGCAGGAACGCCAGGGCGAGGCCGCGCCGGCCGTAACGCTCGCGCGCCGTCCAGAGCAGGAACGGCGCGCAAGCCGACAGCGCCGGCCCGAGTTTGAGGTTGGTGGCGCCGAAGATGCCGGAGAGGCGCTCGGCGTTGGACGCACCGGCAAGGCCGTAGCCGGTGAGCGCCTGCACCCAGGCATCCACCACCCAGATCGCCACGACCGCGGCCGTGGCCGTGTAGAGCGCCCGGACTTTTCCCGGGCGGCGCATGGCGAAACAGGTATAGATGCCCAACGGCGCGAAGCGCAGGATCGCCGCCACGGTGCCCCAGGTCTTGCCCGGTGCCACGGCATCCACCGCCGAGACCAGCGCGGCGCCCGCATAAACGGCGAACAGCCACAGGAACAGCTTCGCGCCAGGGTGATGGGCGAGGGAACGCGGCTCGCGCACCAGCAGCAGCACGGTGCCGACGAGACTGAGGAACACGCCCAGCTCGGCGCTGCGCCCCAGCGGCAGCAGGGCCGGCACGAGCCAGATCGGCAACAGGGGCGAGGCGAGACCGGCGCGGATCCTCGCCGACAGACCGGTACTCACGCGACCGGCACGCCTTCGACCACGTCGGCGTAGAGGGCCAGGGTGGCCGACTGCATGTCGACGAGGCGATAGCTGCGCGGCGGCGGAATGGGGGGCGCGAAACGCAGGAGTTCGGCGGCCCGCTCGACCAGCTTCTCGCGATCGCCCAGCGGCACGCGGCCGGCGGGATAGAGCTCCGCGAGCAGTTCGCCGACACCCCCATGGGCGTAGCCGATCACCGGCCGGCACAACGCGAGCGCTTCGACCACGGTACGGCCGAACGACTCGGGGCGATTCGATAGCTGCAACACCAGCGCCGACATGGCGTAGACGTCGCGCACGTCGGATCGCGCAGGCGAGATCGCCACCTTGTCCTCGAGCCCGCGCGCGCGGATGAGCTGGCGCAGTTCTTCCACGTAGGCCTCGCGGCCCGGCTCATCCGCGCCCAGCAGCATGAGCCGCGCGTCGATGGAGCGCTGGGCGAGGTCGCCGATGAGTTCGATGGCGTCGGCATGGCCCTTCAGCCGCGTGCCGCGCCCGGGCAGGGTGAGCAGGGGTGCCCCCGCGAGCTGCGGATACTGTTCGAAGAAGGCCCGTTGCCAGGCATCGTCGGGCCGGTAGCCGTAGGGAAACGCGTCGGTGTCGATGCCGCGCGGGATCACCGTGATGCGCGAGGCTTCGATATCGCGGGGATAATGGCGCAGCACGTAATCGCGCAGGGTCTGCGAGACCACGATGACGCGTTCGCCGCGCAGGAGGATGGCGCTGTAGCGCCCCGGCGTATTCAGGCCGTGCACCGTGGTGACGAAATGCGGGCGCGGCTTCATCCCGCGCAACGCCCACCAGCCGAGCCAACCTGGCAGCCGGGAGCGCGCGTGCACGATGTCGGGCTGGATGTCGCGCAACACGCGGCGCAGCTTGCCCGTCATGAAAAGCGTGGAAAACGCCTTGCGGCCGATCGGCAGGCTGACGTGCCGGCTGCCTTCGGCTTCGAGCTGGGCCACGAGGCGGCCGCCCGCCGAAATCACGACCGAGCGATGCCCCGCCTGGACCAGGGCCCGTGCGATTTCAAGGGTCGAGCGCTCGGCACCGCCCGAGTGAAGGGAGGGAACCAGTTGCACGACGGTCATCGTCCGGTGCGGGAAGACGGTGGCCATGGGCGGTCCGTGGAAAGGGTGCGCAGGCGAAGCAGGAAGCGTGCCCGCGCCGTGCCGTCAGTCTTTCAGGACGTAGGTCGCGCCGCAATAGGAGCACTTGGAGGTGCCGCCGTCGTCTTCGATCGGCAGGTAGACTTTCGGGTGCGAGTTCCACAGGTACATGCCCGGCATCGGGCAGGACAGCGGCAGGTCGGCACGGGTCACGTCGTAACGGTTTTCGGCGTTCGCCGGGATCAGCGGCGCGGCCGCGGGATTGGGGCGGGACATGGGGAAGCTCCGGGCGATGCGGTCTAGCGGGGCTACGGATGGTAGCAGGATCGCCTGCCCCGCCCCACCGGAAACGCGCATGACGCTCACGGTCAGCAAAGGCCGCTCAGCGGCCGTTCGAGGCCGGGAAGGTGGGCGCGGACGGGGTCCGCTCCCACCGGGGTCCGGGCGAAACCGATTACTTGTCGGCGTGCGCTTCGGTGGTGATGCGGATCTTGATCTCGTCGGACACGTTGGGCACATAGGCGCCGACGCCGAAGTCGGAACGCTTGAGGGTGGCGGTCGCGTCGAAGCCGACGGTCTGCACCTTCATCATCGGATGCGGCCCGATCTTGTTCAGGGTGGCGTCGAGGGTGACCGGCTTGGTGACGCCGTGCACGGTGAGGTCACCGGTGACCTTCAGCTTGTCCTTGCCCGCGGTGGCGACCTTGGTGCTCTTGAAGGTGATGGTCGGGTACTGCGCGGCGTCGAAGAAGTCCTTCGACTTCAGGTGTTCGTCGAGCTTCGGCACGAAGGTGTCGAGGTCGGCCAGCTTGAAGGTGGCCTCGACCGTCGCCTTGGTCGGATCCTTCTCGTCGTAGACGAGGGTGCCGTCGACGTTGTTGAGGTCGGCCGACGGGTTCGAGAAACCGAAGTGGTTCCAGCTGAACAGCACCATCGTGTGGGTCGGGTCGAGCTTGTAGGTGACCGGGGCGGCGGCGGCGGCGCCGGCGGTGGCCAGCAGGCCGGCGAGGGCGAGGTAACGGAAGGCGCGCATCGTGTGTCTCCAGCGGTGAGGGTGGGTACTGCCGTTTGCAGCGGGACCGGACGGTCGCCGCGGGAAAATCAGAGGATCTGTGCCGCCTCGTCGAAATCCAGGCGAGGGCTTCGCGGGAAGAGGCCGGTGCCGGCATCGCCATAGCCGATGTTCACGAGGAAATTCGACTTGATGAACGTGCCGCCGAAGAATTCGGCGTCCACGCCGGCCTGGTCGAAACCGGACATCGGTCCGCAGTCCAGGCCCAACGCGCGCGCGGCGATGATCAGGTAAGCGCCCTGCAGGCTGCCGTTGCGGGCACCCGTGGCCTCGACCAGCGCCTGGTTGCCTTCGAACCAGCTACGCGCGTCGGCGTGCGGGAACAGTTTGGGCAGTTTTTCGTAGAAGGCGAAGTCGGTGGCGACGATTGCCGTGACCGGTGCCGCCATCGTCTTGGCGAGGTTGCCCTCGCTGAGGAACGGGCGCAGGCGCTCCTTGGCGTCCTTCGACTTGATGAAGCGCACGCGCATCGGCGACGAGTTGGCGGAGGTGGGCCCCATCTTCGCCAGGTCGTAGATGCGGCGAAGCTGATCGTCGGTGACCTCCTTGTCCAGCCACGCGTTGAAGGTGCGGGCGGAGAGGAAGATCTGGTCGAGCGAGGCATCGGGCAAGGGAGAGGACATGCGTATCCTTGTAAAGTGGCTTACTGAACCGATTGTAGAATCTACGCAGGGCGAACGGATTAGCCAATCACCGGGTGAGGAACGAACTGTGCCGAATTCGATAACAATCCGCCCCGGAACCCGTCCATGAAGGAGCCTGCGACGCCCTCGTGCTGGGTGTTGACCGACGGCGCCGCCGGTAACCGCCGCCAGGCGCTCGCCCTGGCCGAGGCGCTCACGCCGTCGATTCGCGAGATCGTGGTGGAACTGCGCCCGCCCTGGTCCTGGTTGGCACCGCGCCTCCTGCCCGGCTCGCGGCTGGCGCTGGGGGGACGCGACGATGCCCTCCTCCCGCCCTGGCCCACGCTGGCCATCGGCTGCGGCCGCATCGCGGCCTGGGCCACGCGCCAGCTCCGCCGCTGGTCGGGTGGCCGCACCCTCGCCGTGCAGCTGCTCGATCCGCGCATCGATACGCGGCACTGGGATCTCGTGGTGGCACCGAAGCACGACGAGCTGTCGGGCGACAACGTGCTCGCGTCCCTGGGCTCGCTCAACCCCGTCGACGGCGCCTGGCTCGGCGACGCCCGGGCGGGCTTTGCCGCGTTCGCCGACCTGCCCTCGCCCCGCCTCGGCGTCCTGATCGGCGGCGACATGCATGGACGACCGGTGGATGCCGCCACGACGGCGGCGTTTCTCGAGGCGGTGAAGGCGCGGCATGCGCGCGACGGCGGTTCGCTGCTGGTGGTGACGTCGCGACGCACGCCGGCGGCGCAGCTGCCGATGATCCATGCCGCGTTCGCCGGGCTGCCGGGCTTCGTCTGGACCTCATCCACCGATGGACCCAATCCCTACCCTGGCGTACTGGGCTGGTCGGACCGGCTGGCGGTCACGCCGGACTCGGTGAACATGCTCTCCGAAGCGTGTGCCACGGGGCGTCCGGTGCATACGCTGGTGAGCGGACCGCTACCGGCCAAGCTCGAACGGTTCCATGCCGAGTTGCGGGCGACACGCCGCTTGCACGACATGGACGCCGTGACCTCGGACTTGCAGGAGCCGTTGCGGGAGACGGTGGCGATCGCGGAGAAGGTGCGGGCACACCTCGGGTTGGGAGCCTAGCCCTTCGCAACCGTGTTTCGCCGATACGATCGGCTCCCACCCCTTCGGTAGTGAGTTCGCTACCGAAGGGGTGGGAGCCGATCGTATCGGCGATACCTGCCCGCGACACGGTTTCAGGCATCGACGTATCGCGCGGCATCCCCCACCCACCGCGCAATGAGCCTTTCGCAACGCGCCGGATGATCACGCATCATCGCCTCGGCCACGCGCTGCACCTCGGGCATGAGGTGGCCGTCGCGCGCGAGGTCGGCGATACGGAACTGCAACTGGCCCGTCTGGCGCGTGCCCAGCACTTCACCCGGGCCGCGCAACTCGAGGTCTTTCTCCGCGATGCGAAACCCGTCGTTGGTCTCGCGCATCACCTGCAGGCGCTCCTTCGCCAGGCGCGACAGCGGCGTCTGGTAAAGCAGCACGCACGTGGAAGCGATCGACCCGCGCCCCACGCGGCCGCGCAACTGGTGCAACTGGGCGAGGCCCAGCCGCTCGCTGTTCTCGATCACCATGAGGCTCGCGTTCGGCACGTCGACGCCCACCTCGATGACCGTGGTGGCGACCAGCACGGCCAGTTCGCGGTTCTTGAACGCATCCATCACCGCCTGCTTTTCCTTCGGCTTCATCCGTCCGTGGATGAGTCCCACCGAGAGATCGGGCAGCGCGAGCGTCAACTCGGCATGCGCTACTTCGGCCGCCTGCGCGTTGAGCTGCTCGGATTCCTCGATCAACGTGCAGACCCAGTAGACCTGGCGTCCTTCCATGCAGGCCGAATGGATGCGTTCCATCACGTCGTAACGGCGCTCGTTGGAAATCGCCACCGTCTGCACCGGCGTGCGTCCGGGCGGCAGTTCGTCGATGGACGAGACGTCGAGGTCGGCATAGGCGCTCATGGCCAGCGTGCGCGGGATCGGGGTGGCGGTGAGCACGAGCTGGTGCGGTATGAGTTCGCCTTCCGCGCCCTTGTCGCGCAATGCGAGTCGCTGGTGCACGCCGAAACGGTGCTGTTCGTCGACGATGACCAGGCCGAGCTTCGAAAACGCCACGCCTTCCTGCATGAGCGCGTGCGTACCGACCACGACGTGCGCGCTGCCATCGGCGACGCGTGCGATCGCGCTCTTGCGCGCTCGGCCCTGCACCTTGCCCGCGAGCCATTCCACGTCGAGGCCGAGCGGCTCGAGCCATGCGCGGAAATTGCGCAGGTGCTGTTCGGCGAGCAGTTCCGTGGGCGCCATCAGCGCGACCTGGTAGCCGCTTTCCACCGCCGCGACGGCGGCCAGCGCGGCCACCACGGTCTTGCCGCTGCCGACATCGCCCTGGACGAGGCGCAGCATGGGATGCGCGCGCGACAGGTCGCGAGCCACTTCGCCGGACACGCGAGCCTGTGCCCTGGTCAACGAAAACGGCAGCGAAGCGAGCAGGCGCTCACGCAACGTCCCCGCGCTCTTGAGTGCAGGCGACTTGCGCTTCTTCACCGCGGCACGCATGCGTCGCAGCGTGAGGTGCTGGGTGAGCAGTTCTTCGAAGGCGAGGCGTTGCTGGGCGGGATGCGTGCCCTGCTCCAGGCGGCGCAGGTCCACGTCCGGCGGTGGCCGGTGCACGTAGAGCAACGCTTCGCGCAGCGAGGTCAGCCCCGACGGCCGGCCGACATCGCCGGGAATGAGTTCGAGACGGTCGTCGGTGGGCAGGTGCGCCATGGCGCGAGCGATGACGCCCGCCAGGCGACGTGGGCCCAGGCCTTCGGTGGTGGGATAGATCGGCGTGAGGCGCTCGTCGACCACCACCGGCTCGTCGCCGTCGACGCGCTGGTATTGCGGGTGCACCATCTCCAGGCCCTGCGGGCCCTGGCGCACCTCGCCGAAACACAGCAACCGCGTGCCCTTCGGAAGCTGGTCGACCTGCGCCTTGCGGAAATGGAAGAAACGCAGCAGGAGCGCGCGTCCCGATGCGTCGCCGATGACGACTTTCAGCTGCGGGCGAAACCGGAACCCGCGTTCGACGAATTCGACGACGCCTTCCACCTGCGCGCGGTCGCCCGGACGCAGGTCGCCGATGGGCACGACGGTGGTGCGATCCTCGTAGCGCAGCGGCAGATGGAACCAGAGGTCCTGCACTTCGCGCAGGCCGAGTTTCGCGAGCGTATCGGCGAGCGCCGGCCCGACGCCGCCGAGCGTCGTCAAGGGCGACCGCCCCGGATCTGCGGGGACGGCGGAGGGAGCGCTCGCGCGTGACGCCACGGCTACGGGGATCGCCTTACGGCAGCACGAGGATCGCGTCGACCTCGACCTGCGCGCCCTTGGGCAGGGCGGACACTTCGATGGTGGATCGCGCCGGATACGGCTGCTGGAAGTACTCGGCCATCACGGCGTTGACCGCGGCGAAGTTTCCCAGGTCGGTCACGTAGATGCCCACGCGGACGATGTCCGAAAGCTGTCCGCCCGCGGCTTCGGCCACGGCCACGAGGTTGTCGAACACGCGGCGCGTCTGCGCGGTGATGTCGCCTTCGACGAGGTTGCCCGTCGCCGGATCGAGCGGGATCTGCCCCGAGAAGTACACGGTGTTGCCGGCGCGGACGGCCTGCGAGTACGGACCGATGGCCGACGGGGCCTTGTCGGTGGCGATGGTGCTGCGGGTCATGAGGCGTTCCTCGTGAGGGGATCGGGGGAGTCTATCGGACGTGTCGATGGGAGCCTACCGCCCGGCCCGTACGATACCGCGTCGCCGTTCGCCGATACGATCGGCTCCCACCCTTCGGCAGGCAGCCATCGAAAACCTTCGGACGGGTTCGGCGAGTCGGCTACCGAAGGGGTGGGAGCCGATCGTATCGGCGAACAGGATCGCCTCGGTTTTCGGGTTAAAGCGGGTGGCGATACACGCCGCTCACCACGCCCGTGCGCCGCACGCGCCGCATCACGTCGGCCAGGTGCTTGCGCCCCTTCACCTCGATGGCGAAGAGCAGCGTGGCGGCCGTGCTGTCGCGCTCGATGTACTCCACGTTCTCGATGTTCGAGCCCGCGTCGGCGATGGCGGCGGCCACGGTGGCGAGCACGCCGGGACGGTTGAGCACTTCGATGCGCAGCTCGGCACGGTAGTCGCCGCTGACGTCGCGATCCCATTCGATGGCGACGATGCGCTCGGGCGTCTTGCGGAACTCGGCCACGTTGGGGCATTCCACGCGATGCACGACGATGCCCTTGCCCGACGACAGGAATCCGACGATCTCGTCGCCCGGCAGCGGATGACAGCAGTTGCCGAAGCTCAACACGCCACGCTCCGCCCCACTGATGCGGATCTTCTCAACGGCATGCTCGGCCGGCTGGGCCGACGGATGGTCGTCACGCGGTCCTAGCAGCGCCACCAGCTGATTCGCCACCTGATCGGCGAAGCGGTTGCCTAGCGCGATCTCGGCGAGCAGTTCTTCCAGTCGCTTGAGCTTGGCGTCATCGAGGAAGCGATCCAGCGTGGCCGGCGGCACGGCATCGAGGCTCAAGCCACGCGCATCGAGCGCGCGGTCGAGCATGCGGTGGCCGAAATCCACGGCATCCTCGTGCTGGAGATGCTTGAGGTACTGGCGGATGGCGGTGCGCGCCTTGCCGGTGACCACCGCTTCGAGCCAGGCCGGATTGGGCACGGCCGACGGCGCGGTGATGACCTCCACGACCTGTCCGGAGACCAGCCGCGTGCGCAGCGGCACCAGCTTCTTGTCGACGCGCGCCGCCACGGCGTGATCGCCCACGTCGGTATGCACCGCGTAGGCGAAATCCAGGGCGGTGGCGTTGCGCGGCAGCGAGAAGATGTCGCCGCGCGGCGTGAACAGATAGACCTCGTCGGGGAAGAGATCGATCTTGACGTTCTCGAGGAATTCCGACGCCGAGGGCGTGTGCGCCTGGCTGTCGGCCAGCGCGGAGAGCCACTCCCGGGCGCGCAGCTGCGCGCTGTTGGCCGGGCCGGAGTCGGTCTTGTAGGCCCAGTGCGCGGCCACGCCGCGTTCGGCCACCGACTCCATTTCCGACGTGCGGATCTGGATCTCGATGGGAGCGCCGAACGGACCGAGCAGCACGGTGTGCAGCGACTGGTAGCCGTTGCCCTTGGGGATGGCGATGAAATCCTTGAAGCGCGCGTCCACCGGTTTGTAGAGGCCGTGCACCGCGCCCAGCGCCTGGTAGCAGTGCATCGCGGTATCGGTGATGACGCGGAAGCCGTAGACGTCCATGAGCTGCGCGAACGACTTGTGCTCGTTGCGCATCTTCGAATAGATGCTCCACGGCGACTTGATGCGGCTGACCGCGCGGCCGGGAATCTTCTCGGCGGCGAGCCGTCCCTCGAGCGCCATCTCGATCTTGCCCATCGCCTCGCGGCGGTTACCCAGCGCGGCGCGGATGCGCTCGGCGATGATGCGGTGGCGATCGGGATACAGGGCCTTGAAGCCGAGATCCTGCAGCTCGGCCTTGAACTTGTTCATGCCCAGGCGCTGCGCGATGGGCGCGTAGATCTCGAGCGTTTCGCGCGCGATGCGGCGGCGCGACTCGGACTCTTTCGCGCCCAGCGTGCGCATGTTGTGCAGGCGGTCGGAGAGCTTGATGAGGATCACGCGCAGGTCGCGTGCCATCGCCAGCAGCATCTTGCGGAAGCTTTCCGCGTCGGCCTCGGCGCGACTGGAGAAACGCATCTTGTCGAGCTTGGTGACGCCGTCGACCAGTTCCGCCACGGTCTCGCCGAATTCACCGGCAAGCTCCTCGCGGCTGAGCTTGGTGTCCTCCAGCGTGTCGTGAAGGATGGCGGCGATGATGGTTTCGGCGTCGAGGCCGAGCTCGGCCAGCACCTGGGCGACCGCGACCGGATGGGTGATATAGGGCTCACCCGACTTGCGGGTCTGGCCCTCGTGGGCCGCGGCGCCGACCAGGAAAGCGCGCCGGATGCGCAGCACCTGCTCGTGGGGGAGATACGCGCCCACCCGGTCCTCCAGCGCCTGCACGTACGGAGGCACCGGGGTGTCGTCGGAGACGTCGGTCAGTTTTTTGTCGGGGATGACGTTCATGGGAGACCCTCGCGCCCTCAGGCGTGGATGCCTCCCGCGCGCGGCCTCGCCAGCCGCGCCTCAGCGTGCGCAGGGAACGAACGATGGCAGGGTCGACAGCGACCCGGCGTCATCAGTCATCTCCACCCTTCGAGAGGTCGTCGTCCACTTCGGTGGCGGCCCACTCGAGGGCTTCGCGCTCGGCGCGCTCGCGGGCGGCGCGGTCGATCTCGTCGATCATCTCGTCGTTGACGCGGCGATCGGCGATCTCGCGCAGCGCGAGCACGGTCGGCTTGTCGTTGTTCGGATCGAGCGTGGGCTCGGCGCCCTTGGAGAGCTGGCGGGCGCGCTTGGTCGCCATGAGCACGAGCTCAAAGCGGTTGTCGACTACCTCGAGGCAGTCTTCGACGGTAATACGGGCCATTTCAAATCCTTGACGATAAAGAAACTTCTGACAGCGCAGTTTACCGGCCTGCCCGGTTGGCTGGCAATCGGGGCGGGGGTATGATGCCCGGTTCCCACGCGGGTACCCTTCACGGGGTGCAAATAATAAAACCAAGCGGTACACTAAAGTACTGCCCACCCGAAGCTATCCCCATGCCTCGTAGATTCCTCTCCCGGATCGTCCGCCCCGCGCTAGGCCTGCTGGTCATCGGCCTGCTGGCCGCCTGCCAGATCGCGCCGCCGCGCACCGACGACCCCAACGAGCACTTCAACCGCAAGGTCTACGCCTTCAACGACAAGCTCGACAAGGCGGCCATCCGGCCGGTGGCCGTCGGCTACCGCAAGATCACCACCCCGGCGGTCCGTACGGCGGTCAGCGACTTCTACACCAACATCCGCCTGCCGATCACGGTGGCCAACGACCTGCTCCAGGCCCGTCCGAAGGATGCCGTGGTCACCACCGGCCGCTTCATCGTGAACCTCACGATCGGCTTCCTGGGCTTCAAGGACCCGGCCAGCCTGCTCGGCATGCCGCTGCACGAGAACGACTTCGGCGTCACCCTGGCCCGCTGGGGCGTGCCCGAGGGCGACTACCTGGTGCTGCCCTTCGTCGGCCCCACCACCGTTCGCGACGTCTGGCGCCTGCCGGTCGACAGCTACTTCTTCGACCCGCTCAGCTATCTCTCGCGCAACCACGATTTCCACCACGGCGAGTACTACGTTCCCCAGGTTCTCTACCTCGTGACGCTGCGCGCGCGCGCCATCGACGCGGAGAGCTTCCTGGCTTCGGCCTACGATCCGTACGTATTCGTGCGCGACGCCTATCGCCAGCAGCGCCTCTACCAGATCTACGACGGCAACCCGCCCGCCGACGTCATCGAGCGCATGCAGGGCATCAGCGGCGACAACAATTCCAACTTCGATCCCGAAGAGCTGCTCGACGAGCAGCACAAGTGGGAAAACCAGAACAAGCAGAAGCCGCAGTGACGAAAAAAGCCCCGACGTGATCGGGGCTTTTTTTTTCGTTCGAAAGCCGAGTGGATGGTGTCGCTCGTTCCGGCTCAAGGCGTCCGGTTTTCGCGAACCGGCGATGCGGCTTTTACAACAGCGTATCGACACCCGATACGCGAGCGAGAGCCTGCAATCCCGTCGGCGCATGGGCCACGCCCATCGCTCGCCCCTTCGAGCGCGCATGCGCCAGCAGGGCCAGCACCGTCGCCAGGCCCGCGCTGTCCGCCTGGGTCACACCGGCCAGATCGAGCACGCCCTGCGAACCGCGGTCCAGCTCGACGCGCCCTGCATGCAGCGCACCCGCCGCCGTATCGAACGTGAGCGCGCCGGATACCGCGAGGGTATCCGGCGCCGGCGTGCTCAGCTGAAAAGCCGGCTGGCTCACTTCGTCGCGCCGCCGTCTTTCTGGAGCTGGTCGATGGCCGCCGAGCCCTTCTGCTCCAGATCGGCGGTGAGCTTGTCGAGGCCCTTGCCGTCGCCGCCGTTCTTCTTGATCTCGGCGTCGACCTGGTTGCGGTAGTTGGTGATGTACGAGATACCCTCGATGATCACGTCGTAGGCCTTCCAGTCGCCGCTCTTGCTCTGGCGGAACGCGTAGTCCACCGACACCGACTTGCCGTCGTCGAGCATCACCTGCGTACGGACGACGGTGCGCGACTTGTTGAGGTCGCCGCTGAACGGCAACACCTTCACGCGGCCGCGGGTGTAGTTGAGCAGGCCCTCGGCATAGCGGTGGGTGATCGAGTTGTAGAACGCCTTGGCGAAACGGTTGCGCTGCTCGGGCGTGGCCGCGCGAGCATGCTGGCCGAGCACGAGGATGGAGGCGTAGTCGATGTCGAAGTGCGGCAGGAAGGTGTCGTCGATGACGGCGATCAGCTTCTCTTTATCGTTCTTCAGTTCGGCCTGGTGGCCTTCGATGGCCTTGGACAGGTCGTCGGAAATCTGCTGCACCACCTGCTGGGGCGACTGGTTCTGCGATGCGGCCGCCGGGGCGGCATCCTGCGCGAGAACGGGTGCGGCCACGACCGTACCGACGGCAAGGGCGATGGCGAGGGAAAGCTGACGCAACATGCGGTATCTCCTGAACCGGCGTTATTTCTTGCCGGCGTTATCGGGTTGGGCACCGCCCTGGGCGTTGCCGTTCTTGTTGTCGCTCGGCGAGCCGTTCACGAGGAACTTGCCGATCAGGTCTTCCAGTTGGAGCGCAGACTGCGTCAGCACGAGACTGTCACCATCCGCCAGGTATTCCGGCGAGCCGCCGGGCTGGATCGCAACATACTGGCTACCGATCAAACCGCTTGTGAACACCGCGGCCGCCGAGTCATTGGGTATCTGGGAGTAACGTTTGTCGATCGCAAGGGTCACCGTGGCCTCGACGGCGCCCGGCTTGACCACCACCGATTCGACGCTGCCGATGGGCACGCCGGCCATTTTCACCGCGGCGCCCGGCTGCAGGCCGCCGATGTTGGTGAAATCGCCGGTCACGTGGAAGGTGCCGCCCAGGCGGTCCGGGGCGCTGCCGCCACCGAAGAACTTGCCGAGCATTTCCTCCAGCTGCTGGGCCGGGCGGGTCAGCCCGATCTCGCCGCCCTCCTTCACCGGGGTCTTCGACTGGCCGAACTGGATGCCGACGTACTGGTCGCCGAGCAGGCCGCTCGTGTAGATGGTGGCCACGGAATCCTGGGGGATGTCCTTGTGGCCGTCGTCGATGGCGAGGGTGACCCGGGCTTCTTCCTTGCCCGGCACCAGGTCGATCGATTCAACCGAACCGACGCGCACGCCCGCGACCTTCACCGGTGCGCGGACCTTGAGCTGGCCCACGTTGGCGAATCGGGTGGTCACGTCGTAGGTGGACCCGCGATGCGTATTGGCCACCGAGGTGGTCTGCGTGGCGAGATAGGCCAGGGCGGCGAAGCCGAGCACGATGAACAGGCCGGTGCCGACGGCATAGGAACGTCTCTGGGTCACGGCACGATCCTCGTGTGGAATGCGAAAGGGATGAAAGTCATGGCGGGCTCCGTGGCCGTCAGATCAGGAACGACGTGAGCACGAAGTCCAGCGCCAGGATGGCGATGGACGAAGCGACCACGGTGCGCGTGGTCGCATAGGCGACGCCTTCGCTGGTGGGTGGGGTGGTATAGCCCTGGAACACCGCGATCAGCGAAACGACGATGCCGAAGGCCACCGATTTCAGGAGGACGCCGTTGACGATGTCCTTGTGGACGTCGACGGAGGCGGTCATGTTCGACCAGAACGTGCCGTTGTCGATGCCCAGCCAGGTGACGCCCACCAGGTGGCCGCCGAACACGCCCATGGCGCAGAACACGATGGCCAGCAGGGGCAGCGCGACCACGCCGGCGAGAAAGCGCGGCGCGGCCACGTAGGCCACGGGATCCACCGCCATCATCTCCATGGCGTCGAGCTGGTCGGTGGCCCGCATCAGGCCGATCTCGGCGGTGATCGAGGTGCCCGCGCGGCCGGCGAACAGGAGCGCGGTGACCACCGGCCCGAGCTCGCGATAGATGGCGATGGCCACCACCGTGCCCGTGGCCGAGGTGCCGCCGAAGATCGAGAGCACGTCGTAGAGCTGCAGGCCCAGCACCATGCCCACGAACAGGCCGCAGGTCATCACGATGGTGAGGCTCATCGCGCCCACGAACCAGATCTGCCGGATCGTCTCGCGGCCATGGCGCATGCTGCGCGGGATGGCGCGGAGGATGGTGAGCCCGAAGATGCCGCAGGCGCCGATCTGCGCCAGGCTACGGGTGACGACGTTGTCGTCCCGGGTGGTCATGCCTTGCCTCCGGGGAAACCGAGCGCGGCGGCGTAATCGCCCGCGGGATACTGGAACGGTACCGGGCCATCGGCCTCGCCACCGAAGAACTGCGCCGTCCACGGCGAGCCGTCGGTGGCCAGCGTGTCGGGCGCGCCTTGGGCCACGACCTTGCCGTTGGCGATGAGGTAGACGTGGTCGGCCACCTTCTGCACCGCCGCCAGTTCGTGGGCCACCAGCACGCTGGTGATGCCCAGCGTTTCGTTGAGGGTGCGAATGAGCAGCAGCACCTGGTTGAGCGCGATGGGGTCCAGGCCCACGAAAGGTTCGTCGTAGAGGATGAGCGCCGGATCGAAGACGATGGCACGCGCCAGCGCCACGCGACGCGCCATGCCACCCGACAGCTCGGTGGGCATCAGCCGCGCGGCGCCGCGCAGGCCCACGGCCTGCAGCTTGTTGAGCACGATGTTGCGGATGAGTTCTTCCGGCAACCGGGTGTGCTGGCGCAAAGGAAAGGCCACGTTCTCGAAGACGTCGAAGTCGGTCAGCAGGGCCGAGTTCTGGAACAGGTAGCCGATGCGTTCGCGCAACCGGAAGAGGCGCTCGCGCGACAGCGCCGGCACGTTCTCGCCGTCGACCTCCACGCTGCCCGCGTCCCCGCGCATCTGCCCGGTGATGTGCTTGAGCAGGGTGGTCTTGCCCGTGCCGCTGGGGCCCATGATGGCCGTGACCTTGCCACGCGGGATGTCGAGGTCGAGCGCGTCGAAGATGGTCTTGCCGTTGAGGACCGTGGTCAGTCCGCGTACGCGGACGATGGCGTCGTCGGTCATGGGGCGATCAGCTCCTGGATCAGCTCGTGGTGACGCAGCGCCTCGAGGGGCGCGCGAAGGCGGACGGCCCGGACGATCGCCTGGAGGTCGGCCAGGGCGTCTTCGAAGCGATCGTTGACGATGATGTAGTCGAATTCGTGCGCATGGGCGATCTCTTCGCGGGAATTGATCAACCGGCGCTCGATGACGTCCGCCGCGTCGGTGTTACGACCCCTCAGACGGCGCTCCAGTTCCACGCGCGAGGGCGGCAGGATGAATACGCTCACGCAATCGGGCTTGCCCTGGCGTACCTGGCGCGCGCCCTGCCAGTCGATCTCCAGCAGCACGTCGCTGCCGCTGCCCAGCTTCTCCTCGACCACCGTGCGCGACGTGCCGTAGAGGTTGCCGTGCACCTCGGCATGCTCGAGGAAGATGCCGTCGGTGATTTCCTTCTCGAAATCCGGGCGCTCCACGAAGAAATAGTGGCGGCCGTACTGCTCGCCCGGGCGCGGCGGCCGGGTGGTGTGGGAGATGGACAGCGAGATCTGCGGCTCCCGTTCGAGCAGCGCGTTGACCAGCGTCGACTTGCCCGCGCCCGACGGCGCGGCCACCACGAACAGGGTGCCTGGCGTCATCCGCGGGTCTCTCGATGGGTGGTCATGGCTCTCTCCCGAACGCCCCGCCCATGACGGACGAGGCCGTGACGGGGGTGCTTTTCGTTGCGCAAAACGGGATTGTAGCCGGATTCAGCGGCGCTGGCCCCGTTAGCGGGCCGAACCGACGCGGCGAAGACGCCAAGAACCTGCGACGAGCCCGGCACCGCCGGGATACCCGGGCTCAGCGCTAATCAGCGACGCGAAGCGGGGCTCAGGCGGCCGACGACAGCGCGAAACGCGCGGGCGACACGCCCACCACGCGCTTGAACGCATGACTGAAGGCGCTTTCCGACGCGTAGCCCAGATCGCGCGCCAGCACCGCCACCGGCACGCTGCCGCGACGCAGGGCATGGGTGGCCAGCCGCATGCGCCATTGCGTGAGATACGTCAGGGGCGCGACGCCGGCCACGGCCTTGAAGTGCGCGGCGAACACCGTGCGCGACATGGCGGCCGCGCGGGCCATGTCGTCCAGGCGCCAGGGCTGCGCCGGATCGGCATGGATCCGCCTGAGCACGGGAGCGAGCCGCGGATCGGCGGCGGCGCGCAGCCAGCCCGCGCGCAGCGATTCGCCCGAGGCCATGTGGGCCCGGAGGATCTGCACGAAGAGAAGATGGGCCAGCTGGGTCAGCATGAGGCCGGCGGCGGGACGCGACGCCGCGCTTTCTTCGACCATGCGGTCGATCAGCCAGCGCATGACCGAGGCTTCCGGCGCCGTCGCGCGCACGTGGATCCAGGGTGGCAGCGCGCCCGTCAGCATGGGCTCGTAGTCGGGATGCAGGCGCACGTGACCGCCGATGTGGAGCGTGTCGACGCCCTCGTTCACCTGGACGATCCCGCCGCGAACGTCCCCGAAAAACTCACGCGCCTCGCGCGGCGCGACGGCCGGGTCGCTGCACAGCACGAAGCCGCGCGGGGCGATGAGCAGCACCACGTCGCCTTCCGCCAGCGGCACGTCGTCGGTGTCGCCCTCCATGCGCAGGACGCAGCCGCCGCGTGCCGAGGCGAAGAATTTCAGCTTGTCCGGCGGGGGAAAGCGCACGGACCAGTCGCCGCCGGCCGTGAAGCCGCCGGACATCACCGACTCGACCTCGGCCAGGCGCAGGAACTCGGTGATGGGATCGTCCGTCATTTCCGTACGATTACTCATGCATCCGGGACTTTCAAGCATTCGTCGTCCGGACCGGCGCCCTTACCTTGGGAGGGAACCCTACCGAGGAGCCCCACCATGCAATCCCCCCTCCCCTCCGGCTTCGGCGCGACCACGACGGCCGCCGAGGTCATCGAAGGCATCGACCTGACCGGCAAGCATGCCGTGGTCACCGGCGGCTATGCCGGCCTGGGCCTGGAAACCGTCCGCGTGCTGCTCGGCGCCGGCGCCCGGGTGACCGTGCCCGCCCGCGACATGGACAAGGCCCGTCGCGCCCTCGACGCACTGGACGTCGAGTTGCTGCCCATGGACCTCGCCGATCCCGCGTCCGTCGACGCCTTCGCCCGCACGCTCGTCGAACGCGGTGACGCGCTGCACCTGCTCATCAACAACGCGGGCGTGATGGCCTGCCCGCTCGAACGCGACGCGCGCGGTTACGAGCGGCAGTTCGCCACCAACCACCTCGGTCATTTCCAGCTAGCCGTACGTCTATGGCCGCTGATGCGCAAAGCCAACGGAGCGCGCATCGTCTCGGTGTCCTCGCGCGGGCATCGTTTCTCGCCCGTCGTCTTCGACGATCCGCATTACCAGCATCGCGATTACGACCGCTGGACGGCCTACGGCCAGTCGAAGACGGCCAACGTGCTCTTCGCCGTGGGTGCCGACGCGCGTGGCAAGGCCGACGGCATCCGCGCGTTCTCGTTGCATCCCGGCGCGATCATGACCGACCTCGCCCGCTACATGAGCGAAGAGGAATTGCGCGGCTTCGGCGTGATCGACGAGCACGGCAAGCCGGTGGCGGAGGTGGCGCAGGGCATGAAGAGCGTGCCGCAGGGCGCGGCGACGAGCGTGTGGGCGGCCACCAGTGCGCAGCTCGATGGAATGGGCGGGCTGTATCTGGAAGATTGCGATGTCGCGCCGCTGTTGCTAACCGATACGACCGATATCGCGGAGTTGCGCAAGATGGCGGGGGTTCGGCCGTATGCGGTCGATGCGGACGGCGCCGAGACGCTTTGGGCGCTGAGTGAGGAACAGACGGGCGTGAGTCTGGACCGAGGCTAGCCTGTTCGCGGATACGATCGGCGAATCCTAAGGAGATGGGCGCTTGTAGATCGCGCCCCCCTTCATCACGAACGGCACGTTCGACAGCACCGAGATATCCTTCGTCGGATCGCCCGGCACGGCGATGATGTCGGCGTCGAGCCCGGCCTTCAGCTGGCCGAATCGGTCCTGCTGCCTGAGCACCTTGGCATTCACCGCCGTCGCGGCAAGCAAGGCCTGCGACGGCGTCATGCCGTCGCGCACCATCCATGCCAGTTCCTTGTAGTTCGTGCCGTGGCTGAATACGCCCACGTCACTGCCGTCGCCGATGGTCACGCCGGCCTCCATCGCGCGTTTGAACGCCTCCGCCGAGCGCTTCATGTCGTCCGTCGGCGGGTTGCCCGGCTTCCAGCCGCCGAAATATTCCGCATACGCCGCGCTGGCCTCCAGCGTGGGCATGTAAGCCACGCCATGCTTTTTCATCAGCGCGAACACCTCCGGCGTACCGCCGTAGCCGTGCTCGATGGTGTCGACGCCTGCCATCACCGACCGGCGCATCCCCTCGGCGGTGCTCGAATGCACCGCCACGGGCAAGCCCAGCGCGTGCGCGGTGGCCACGGCCGCATCGAGTTCTTCCTGCGATAGCGTGGGCATGGAGCCCTTCGCCTTGCCACAGTGATAATCGGCATAGAGCTTGATCCAGTCCGCGCCGTGCGCCGCCTGGTCGCGCACGGCATCGATCATCTGCGCCGTGCCGCTCACGGGGATCGCGCCCTGCGGCAGGTCGACGTCCTCGCGAAAGCCCAGCGGACCGGGACCGTAACAATGGGCCGCGACCGTCGCGCGCGTGGCCACGAACAGGTGCGGCCCGGGAATCAACCCCTTGTCGATCGCCTTCTGCACGTCGACGTCGGCGTAACCGGCGCCTTCGGTACCCAGGTCGCGCAGCGCGGTGTAGCCACCCATCAGCGTATCGCGCACGTGCTTCACCGCCTCGACGGTACGGAACGCGAGCGTTTCCTTCAGCACCTGATCGTTCCATGGCGTCTCGTTGTACGGATGCAGGAACACGTGGGAGTGCGCATCGATCAGGCCCGGAAGCAGGGTCATGCCCGGAAGCGAGAGCGTCTCGGTGCCTGCCGGTGCGGACACCCTGGCTTCGGGTCCCACCGCGGCGATCTTGCCGCCCTGCACGAGTACCACCCATCCGTCGTGCGCCTGCGCGCCGCCCGCGTCGAACACGCGATCGGCCTTGAGCAGCAAGGGATGGTCGGCTGGCCCGGGCACGTCCTGCGCGGACACGGCAAAGGCCAGCGCGAGGCCGCCAGCGAGGGTAAGCCTGCGAAACAGGTTCATGGCGCGTCCTTCGAGCCGGGGTGGTAGGTGCTTTCGACGTGGCCTCGCAGGTCTTCGGGCCAGAAATAAACCTTGCGCAGGTTGCCGGTGGTGTACCGTTCGGCTTCGTCGTTGAAATGCCGCGAACCCGGATGCCCGCTCTCGCCACCGATGGTGATGGCGCGCGCGCTCACCTTCGGCCCGAACTCCACCACGGCCACGAAGCTGTTGCCGCTGGTGCCGTAATACTTCTTCGTGCCCGGCCATCGATGCGCACCGAACGAGGCGAGCGAGCCCCAGCGCGACGAGGTGAACGGCACGGGGATGCTCGGCTTGGCGTCGTCGAAGGTCTGCACGATAGCGCCGTCGTTGCGCTGGTAGCGATTGACCTCGCCCCAGGGCACGCCCCAGTCGCCGAAGTCACGCTCCAGCCGGTCGACCGCGTCCGAAAGCGCTTTCAGGCGCTTCGCGGGGCCCGCCTTCTCCGCCATCACGTCGTAGATCGACAGGCCTTCCTGCGTATCGTCCTTGCTCACCGCGTCCCAGAGCGTGTCGCCCCAGTACACGGCCAGCGTGGTCGGCATCGAGGCGATGCCCCAGCGGTAGTCCCAGCGGCGCAGCATGCCGATGGGCCCGGCCAGCGTCTTCTTCAGCGGATCGCTCGCATCGAGCCCGTCGTAATCGCGGATGAGGATCGGCAACTGCCGCTCGAAGGCGGGAAGATACGGGTCGAAGGCCGCCGCCAGGAGCGAGGCCTTGGTCATGTCGTGCTGGCCGGTGAGCACCTTCGTGGCATGCAGGCCACGGGGGTTCTCGCCCGCCGAATCCATGTAGCGTGGGTAATCGCCCCGTTTCGGACTGTCGGCCCCCGCGGCGGAGTACGGCCAGTCGTTCGTGTTGAAGATCCAGCCGGTGCCGGGATTGAGCAGGTGCGGCGCCTTGTCCAGCGGCAGCAGCGGACGCCAGTCGGCTTCCGGATCGCTACCGTCCACCGGCCTGGTGTAATCGAATGCGTCGTCGCGCGCGGGGATGAACTGCGGATGCAGGTAGGCGATATTGCCCTTGTCGTCCGCATAGATCGTGTTGTTCGACGAATTGGCCTTGAGTTCGGCCACTTTCATGTAGCCGGCGTAGTCGTTGGCCTTGGTGCGCAACCAGCTCTGTTCCAGCGCCTCGAGCGGCTTGTTCATCAACGCCGTGGCGACCCATCGCCCACCGTCGGCACGCACGATGGGCCCGTGGTGCGAGGCATAGGTGGTGAACGTGCGTTCGGCCATCGTGCCGTCCGCGTTGCGCACGCGCAGCGTCACCCCGCGCGTGGTCATCGGGCGAAGCATCTTGCCGTGGCGGTAGAACACCTTGCCGTCGCGCTTCACCACGTCCTCGGCGAACTCGTCCACCACGTCGACGCCCGACGAGGTGTGCATCCAGCCGATGTGCGGATTGAAGCCCTGGTAGACGAAGAACTGGCCCCAGGTGACCGCACCGTACGCATTGAGCCCCTCGTCGCTCGACATCTGCAATTCCGAACGGAAGAAGAACGAGGTGTGCGGATTGATCAGCAGCAACGCGTGGCCGTTCGCCGTGAGCTTCGGCGCGATGGCGATGCCGTTGGAACCGGTGGGCTCCCACCAGCTCGACGGCGGCGTGACCTGCGCCAGCGCGCCTGCCGGATCGTCGCCGTAGAAGGCCTGCAAGCCCTTGGTGGATATGCGTTCGATGTCGCCGCCGATGCTGCCTTCGCTGAAGCTCAAGGCCATCCACGGCTCGAAGCGCGTGATGACGCGCGGATGCACGCCGGGATGCGTGGCGAGGTAGAAATTCAGGCCATCGGCCCAGGCATCCATCAATGCCTTCAGCCACGCCGGGCTGCGCGCGTAGAGCGCCTTCAGCTGCGTGTCGTCGATGAAGAGGCGCTGGCGCAGGTCTTTCCACAGCGCCGCTTCGCCTTCGGCCTCGGCCAGCCGACCGAGGGAGACCAGGTAGTTGGTCTCCACGCGGTTGAAGTCGTCTTCGGCCTGCGCATAGGCCATGCCGAACACCGCGTCGGCATCGGTCTTGCCATGCACGTGGGCGATGCCCCAGTCGTCGCGGACGATGGTGACGGCCTGCGCTTCACGCTGCCAACGTGCCGAGGCGGTCTCGGCGGCATGCGCCCCCGGGGCGACGAACACGATAGCCAACGACGCGGCGAGCGCGGCACGGCGGGATGCGGACATGGTGGGTAACCCCTGACGAATCTTGCGATCCTATCGCCAGGGGTTCATCGTGCGTCAAGTGCCGGATCGGAAGGCCGGTGGCCCGTTGCCCGGGAAATCATCGCGTCCCAGCCAGCCATCGCCACATGCGCGACCCCTTCGAGATCCTCGCGCGTGGCCCCGTTGCGTGCGCGAACCGTCATGCCGTTTTGCACGGTTTCGACGAACCGGGCCAGCCCGTCGGCATCGACGTTCCGTGGCAATTCGCCGTCACCGACGCCCTTGTCGATACGGGATCGCACGTTGGCGAAGGTGCCCCCGATCATGCCGACGAATGCCTGGAAGGTGCACTGTCCCCCGCTACCCATCGATGCCAGCGTCGCCATGCAGCCGCGAGGCATGTCGCGCAGCGATCCCGTCAAGGCGGCGGCGGAGTCGTAAAGAAAGGCCGACACGGCGTCCCGCGCGGTAGGTGCCGCACGGAAGCGATCCCATACCAGGCCTTCATGGGTTCGCTGGTAGTGCCGCAAGGCTTCGCCGAAGAGTTCCTCTTTCGAACCGAAGGCCGCGTACAGGCTTTTCGTCCCGATCTCCATGACTTCGGTGAGGTCGGCGATGGACGTCGAATCGTAACCCTTGGTCCAGAACAGGCGGGTTGCCCGGTCGAGCGCCACCTCGCGGTCGAACGTCCGCGGCCGGCCGCGGACCCGGACCGGCGCGTCGTCAGAATGAACGGGGTCGTCTTTTTGCATCGATCATTGTTTAAGTCAGTTGACCGTCGCCGACAAGCCTTCTAGGATTTATGCATCGAACGCTGCATAAAGGATACGCCATGCTTGATTTGACGGGAAAGCGCGCGCTGGTCACCGGCGGCTCGAGGGGCATCGGGGCGGCGATCGCCCTGGCACTCGCGGAAAACGGGGCGGACGTCGCGTTTACGTATCAACGCTCCGCCGAGGGCGCCAAGGCGACGGCGGCGTCGATCGAAGCCACGGGGCGCCGTGCCCTCGCGATCCAGGCCGACAACACGGATCCCCAGGCGATCGAACGGGCCGTGGACGAAGCCGTCAAGGGACTGGGCGGCATCGACATCCTCGTCAACAACGCGGCCATCGCCACCGGCGGCATGATCGCCGACATCCAGCTCGACGAGCTCCAGGCGATGCTGGACGTCAACGTCCGCGCGCCCGTGCTGTTCGCGAAGGCGGTGATCCCCCACCTCGGTTCGGGCGGTCGCATCATCTCGATCGGTTCCAGCCTCGCCGAGCGCGTGCCGTTCGGCGGCGTGACGGCCTACTCGATGACCAAATCCGCGCTGCTCTCGTTCAATCGCGGCCTCGCTCGCGAACTGGGCCCGAAGAACATCACGGTCAATCTCGTCCAGCCCGGGTCCACCGACACCGACATGAATCCGTCCACGGGCGAGGGGGCCGATGTCCAGCGCGGTCTAACGGCACTCGGGCGCTATGGCGAGCCGCGCGAAGTGGCGAACGCCGTGGTCTTCCTCGCCAGTCCCGCGGCCAGCGTGATCACGGGCTCCACGCTGGTCGCCGACGGCGGCGCCAGCGCCTGAATGCGTCAGCCGATCGATCGGCCGGCGCGTCACGACAGCCGGCGCGAGATGGCGAAGAACGCGAGGTTGGCGACACCCACCGCGGCCAGCACGGCGGCGACGGCCGCGGGCGTGACCCGTTCGGTGTCCATCGTGCCGATGGCCGCGAAGGCGGCGGCCATTGCGACCGCGACGATGCCCCAGTAAAGGCTGGACAGGCGGCGCTGGCGATCCTCGCCCAGCATGAAGGTGCGCAGCAGATCGTCGGACCCGGCCGCGCGTAGCAGACGGCGTCGGCTCCAGGCATCGATGAACGAGCGCACCATGAGCGTGATGCAGGCGAAAATGGAGATGGCGGTCAGGTCGACTTGCATGATGGTTCCTCGGTGGGTGGTTGCCGAGGATAGATACGGAGGGTCCGACGCCGGTTGCAGGCGATCGCGCAGCTTTTTTTGCAACCGCCGCCCCGCTGCCTGTATCAAAGGCAGGGAACGGGGAGGAGCGCGATGGGAGAGGACCGCTGGCTGGTACGCGAGGTGCTGGAGGGGCGCAAGGGCGCCATGGAGCGCTTCGTCCGCGAGTACCAGGACGTGTGCTGGCGGGTGATCTATCGCCTCACCGGCGATCGGGAAGACACGCGCGAACTGTGCCAGGACGCATTCCTTCGCGCGCACAAGGCGATGCCCACGTTTCGCTTCGATGCGAGCCTGAAGACCTGGATGACCCGCATCGCCTGGTCGGTGGCGATCCGCCACCTCGAAAAACGGCGCATTCCCATCGACGGATCGGCCGACGTCGAGAGCGTGGCGGAATACGCCGACGGTGACGACATCGCCTCCACCCTGGTCCGCGAGGAAATGCGAGGCAAGGTCCGCGAGGCCCTGGACACGTTGCCGCCGCTGCAACGCACCCTGCTCACGCTCTACCATTTCGACGAGATGCCGTTGGCGGATATCGCGAAGGTCACCTCCCTGCCCGTCGGCACGATCAAGAGTTATCTTTTCCGGGGCCGGCTCGCCCTTCGCGAGCGGTTGCTCCGTCACATGGAACCCACGCCATGAACCCGACCATGCACCCCATGGACGTGCCACCTTTCGACTGGGAACGCCAGGAAGCCGCGATGACGAGCGACGCGGCTTACCGCGTCGTGGCCGACGTGCTCGGCGAGGCGCCCGACGCCGACCTCCCTCCCGATTTCGCGCGCACACTCGAACGGCGCGCCTATGCGCAGCGCCCGGAGACCCGGGCCGACCGGCTGGAAGGCGCTCTCGTCGGCGCGGCCGTGGCGTTGCTGGCCATCGTCGCGATCATCGGCTTCACGCCCTTCCACTGGGCGCCACCCGCGGGTGCGGCATGGCTCGTCGTCGTCGTCGCGGCGGCGGGGGTATCCGCCTTGGGCTGGCACATGCAGCGGCGGGGCCTTCCCTGGTGACCACGGTCGACGTCGTCATCGTCGGTGCCGGCGCGGCGGGCGTCGGCGCGGCACGGCGACTGTCGGGACGCGGTCTTTCGGTGTGGCTGCTGGAAGCCACCCAACGCGTCGGCGGCCGCGGCTGGACGCTCGATGTCGAAGGTCTACCGCTCGACATGGGCTGCGGCTGGCTGCATTCGGCCGACCACAACGCGTGGCGCCGAATCGGCGAGGAGAACGGCTGGGACATCGATCGCCGCCCGGCGGCGTGGGACAAGCCGCAGCCGCATCCACACTTTTCCGAAAGCGAACAGGCGCAGGCCCACGCGGCCTACGACGCCTGGCACGAGCGCCTCATGGCGTCGCCGCCCGCGTCCGACCTCGCCAGCGACGCGCTCGAAGCGAACGGTCCCTGGAACGGCTACCTGCAGGCGATGAGCGGGTACATCAGCGGTGCACCGCTCGAACGAATTTCCGCCACCGATTACGTGGCCTATGAACGTGCCGCCTCGGGCAACAACTGGCGCGTGGCACGTGGCTACGGCACGCTCATCGCCGCCTCGCTGCCCGTCGACGTGACCTGCCGGCTGTCGACGCCCGTCGAGGCCATCGCGTTCGATACACCGGGCGTGACCTTGAAGACGCCCTCGGGCGACATCCATGCCCGTGCCGCCATTCTCACCGCCTCCAGCAACGTCCTGGCAGGCGACCTGATCCGGATGCCGTCGTCGCTGGACGCATGGCGGCATGCGGCTTCGCGGCTGCCGCTGGGCTGCAACGAAAAGCTTTTCCTGCGCGTCGACGGCGCCTTCGACCTACCCGCCGAGCATGCACTGATCGCCGATCCGCGCGACGCGGACAGTCCGGTGTTCTACCTGCGCCCCCTCGGCCATCCGGTGATCGAAACCTTCCTCGGCGGACGAAGCGCCCACGACGTCACCACCGAAGGCTCGGTGGCGGCCTTCGACCGGTTGATGGAGTGGCTGGTGAAACTGCTCGGCGCGGATGCGCGTCGCCACCTGCGTCCGCTGGCGACCTCGGGCTGGAGCAACAGCACCTACGTACGCGGCGCGTATAGCCATGCCCTGCCGGGATATGCGGACCAGCGCCGGGTTCTCGCTTCACCGTTCGAGGATCGCCTATTCTTCGCGGGGGAGGCGACGCATCACGACGCGTTCTCCACGGCGCACGGAGCATTCGAGAGCGGCGTGCGAGCGGCGGATGAAGTACTTTCGCGATTCGGCACTTCGCGATAACCGGATTCACGGCGCTGGGTTCCTGCGTGCGCAGGAACGACATGCCTCAAGAATGGCCATCACACCTGATTTCCACGTCGTTCCTGCGCACGCAGGAGCCGCCCGTCCAGTCGCAGCGAGTTACCTGTCGGCTCTTACTCAACGCCAGCGATGACAGTCGCTATCGCGGTAACCATCGCAGTGGTGATCGCGATCATGGTAGTAACCATGCGGACGATGGGGATCGATGATGCAACCGCCCAGGGAAGGAAGCGTGATCGCCATGGCGATGAGGAACAGGCAACGTTTCATGGATGGTTCTCCAGGAGCGTGCGGACATCGCACCCTGGAATCAGCGTGACCCTTCGACGCGCATGCGGTCAATCGAGAAAACGTCGTCGCCGCGCGACGGAGGGGACTCCGTTAATCGACCCGACCCAGGACTGAATGCCGCACCGTCCGTGGAAGCCCGGCGCGTCGGCCATTCAAGTCGGGTCAAGCTTCCGGCGCGACGTCACATTCGCGTCGGAATGCGGATGCCCAGCAGATCCAGTGCCTTGGCCAATACGTGCCGCGCCAGACCGCATAGGGCCAGACGGGACGCCCGAACGCCGGCATCCTCCGCCGCCAGCACCGGACACTCGGCATAGAATCGACTGAATGCCTGCGCCAGGTCATAGGCGTAGTCGGCCAGATCGTTCGGCGCGTAACGGTTCGCCGCGGACGCCACGGCCTCGGGAAAACGCGCGCACAGCAGCACCAGCGCCCGCTCGGACGGTTCACGCACCAGCGTCGTTCCGGCGATCGTCCCCTGCGATGCCGCCCGTTCCAGGATCGACGAGATCCGCACGCACGCATACTGCACGTAAGGCCCGGTGCGCCCCTCGAACGACACCATGCGATCGGGATCGAACACGTAGCCCGACGTGCGATAGGTCGACAGGTCGGCGAACTTCACCGCCGCGATGCCGATGGCCCGCGCACGCGCGTCGATGTCGTCGGTCTCGCCGCTCTCTTCGATGCGGGCGTAGGCACGGCCCACCGCGTCGGCCAACAGTTCGTGCAGCTGGGCCACGCCGCCGTCGCGCGTCTTGTACGGCTTGCCGTCGCGGCCGTTCACCGTGCCGAAGCCGACGTGTACCAGGTCGATGCCTTCGGCATAGCCCGCACGCCTGGCCGCCCGGAACACCTGGCGGAAATGCAGCGCCTGACGCTGGTCCACCACGTAGACGATGCGCGACGGATGCAGCCGGTCGCGTCGATCGAGGATGGTGGCCATGTCGGTGGTGGCATACAGCGCCGCACCGTCGGACTTTTCCAGCAGCAGTGGCGGCACCGGTGAATCGTCGCCCTCCTCCGCCACGTCCACCACCAGCGCGCCTTCGCTTTCCCGCGCGATGCCGCGTGCCTTGAGGTCGGCGATCATGGCGGGAATCAGCGGCTGCACGAGGCTTTCGCCGTTGAGTTCGTCGAAGTGCGCGCCGAGCGCGGCGAAGTCGGCCGTCTGCGCGTCGAGGGACACGCGGCGGATCGTTTCCCACATGCGCATAAATGCCGCGTCGCCCGCCTGCAGCTTCGCGGTGGCGGCACGGGCCACGGCCATGCGCGCGTCGTCGGCCTTGCATGCGGCGGCCACGCGCGGGTAGATCGCCTGCAGCTGGGCCATGTCGAACGGCGGGCTCGTCGTCCACGGACCGTCATCGGCCAGTTCGGGCCAGATCGACGGCAGCTCGGATATCAGCATGCCCATCTGCAGGCCCCAATCGCCCAGGTGCACGTCGCCGATGACACGATGCCCCTGCGCGATGAGGATGCGGCGCAGGCTCTCGCCGAGCACCAGCGAACGCAGGTGGCCCACGTGCAGCGGCTTGGCGACGTTGGGACCACCGAAGTCGATCACGACGGTTTCCGGCGGTTGCGCCACGATGCCCGCGCTTTCGTCGTCGCGCTGGCGTTCGGCCCATTCGCCGAGCAGCGACGACGAGAGGCGCAAGTTGATGAAGCCCGGTCCGGCGACGTCCACGCTGTCGAAGGCGTCGTTGCCTCGCAGCGAGCCGGCGACCGCTTCCGCGATCTCGCGCGGCGGCCGCTTGATCGCTCCGCCCAACGGCATGGCCGCGTTGCACTGCAGGTCGGCCAGGTCGGGGCGCTGTGCCGGTACGGCTCGTACGCCGCTGCCGTCGAAGCCGTGGGATTCGAAGGCGGCGACGAGCAGTCGCTCGATCTGCGTGGCGAGGGTGGTCATGGGTGGGTCATCCGTGGAAGTGCGCCCGGCATCATCGCGTGATTGGTGCGACGGGTCGAGGGGACATGGCCCGCACGAACGCCTCGCCGTAGGCACCGGCCTGCGCCGGTGCGACGCTTCGTTGTACGTCCAGGGGCCCTCCATGCCGTCGCACGGCGACCGCCTCTGGCGTCGAGCTCACGCCAAGGCGGCAGGATCAACCGTCCTTGCCCAATCCCGTCTGCTGCAACAGGATCAGCAACGCGCTGTCGATCCAGCGGCGACCGAGGCTCTCGCGCCGCCCGGTCATCTTCACCGTCGCCAGTTGTTCGGAACCCAATGGGCCCGGCAATCCGTCGCCTTCCACACGCACGCGATACCACGCCGTCGCCGGGCGCAGCTCCTTCACCGGAGCCGTCGGGTTGAGCGGAATGGGGCCGCCGTGGTTCTTCGCCAGGGCGAGGCTCGGCAGGCGTTCCAGCGCGCCGTTGTCCACGGCGACGATCCGGCCGCGCAGCGGGCTTCCGCCGCCGCTCGGGTAGACCGTGGCGTCACTGCCCGGCACCAGTCGCGCGCGATCGGCTTCCGACACCAGCACCTCCGCACGCCAGCGCGTACCGCCGATGACGGTGGCGATACGCGAGCCCGGCGACACCCAGCTTCCGGCCTGCAACGTGGGGTCGAGATCGCGCACCACGCCGTCTTCCGCCGTGGCGAGGCGCAGACGGTGCAACTCGGCCGAGCTGGCGCGCTGCTGCACCTCGTACTGGTCGGCCATGCGGTCGGCCACCACCTGTTTCGCCACGCCGTCCTTGTCGAGGGCCCCGGCGCCGCGCGCGGTCGCCTCGTAGGCGTCGCGCAAGGCATCGGCCTTGGCGCGATCGTCCTGCGGCGAAGGCGCGGTGAGTTCGAACAGCACCTCACCGGCCTTGACGTTCATGCCGTCGGTGACGTTCACCCGTTCCATGCGCGCCGGGTACGGCGTGAATACCGGCTGCTCGAAACCCGCCTCGACCACCGCCTCGCCGCCGACGCGCGACGACCACGGCACCAGCAACACGAGGGCGAGCACGGCCAGCACCACCAGCCAGCGCACGAGGACCGGCCGGCGGATTTCCGCGCGGCGCATCCACCACACACGCACTTCGTTGAGCATGGGTTTCACCACGAACGTCACGATTTCCACGAGGAACAGAATGAGGCCCATCGCCTTGAAGAAGGCGTGGTAGACGACCACGGCGATGCCCACGAACAAGGTGAGGCGATACAGCCAGGTCGCAAACGCGAAACCGGTGAGGAACGCGGCAAAGCGCGGCGACACCGCATCGGGACGGGGATCCTCGATGCCCAGCAGCTTCATGCGCACCCAGCGCTTCGCCCAGCGCCCGGCGCGCTCGTGCAGGCCGGGGTAATCCAGGGCATCGGCGAGAATGAAATAGCCGTCGAAGCGCATGAACGGACTGGCGTTGACCGCCACCGTGAGCACCCACGCCGTGGTGCCGAGGAAGAACAGCGCGTTCTTGACGTTGCCGTCCGGCGCGAATGACCACAGCAAGGTGCACCATGCCGCCAGCACCAGCTCGGCCATCACCCCCGCCGAGGCGATGGCGAGACGGCGGCGCGATCGTTCCAGCTTCCAGCTCTCGCCCGTGTCGGTGTATGCCATCGGCCACATCACCAGCAAGGCCACGCCCATGTGTCCCACGCGCACGCCGAAGCGCGTCGCCATGAAGGCGTGGCCGAACTCGTGCCAGCATTTGGAGAACACGAGCGCACCGGCGAACGCGATGACGCCGTCCCAGCTCATCGCACCGCGCAGGTTCGCCTGCACCACGTCCCACTGGCGCGCGGCGAGCAGCAACCCGAGCACGGCGGCGAGGAGCGTCGCCACCAGGAAACGCATGCCGAACATCCACTGCACGTACGGCAAGGCGCGGCGCAGGAAACGCTCCGGCCGCACCAGCGGAATGCGGATGAACAGATAGTTCTGCAACAGCCAGTGCAGCACCGAGGGGCCGTGCTTCGGCTGCGCCGCGCGGGTCAGTTGCTGGTGCTGGAGGAAGCGCGCGAAGTCCACGACGTCCTGCGTGTCGGGGGCGAGCGTCGTGGTGTCGGCCACCGCGGCGGCGATCCGCGAGGGCTCACCCAATCCCCAATGTCGCAGGATCTCGAATTCCAGCCAGCCGATGCGGAAGAACTGGTTGCGCACGGGATCGGACAGATGCCACGCCGGCGACCCGTCACGATTGCGGCCCGCCGGGTGGATCTTCAGCTCGTCGCGCAACGCGGGCCACGGCGGTGCCGCCGCGGCCATCGACGCGATCTCGGCCAGGGCCGCCATCGCTTACAGACCGATCCAGGCGCGCACGGTCGCCAGCGGACGCCGCAGCATCAGGTAACCCAGCACGCTCCAGCGGCCGGACACCCGCGCGGTGCCCTGCAAGCCGATGCGAGCGCCCGGCGGCGTGCCCTCGATCGTGCCGCGCAGCGAATAGCTCGCCACGCCGTTGGGGGCTTCCACCGGCTGGTAGCCGGCGTAGTCCAGGCGCGCATCGAGCGGATCCAGCGGCGCCACCTTGAGGAACACCGTCATCGGTGCGCCGGAAGCGAGGTTGGTCGCCTCGCCCACCGGCGCCCAGGCGCGGACGCCCAACGCGCGAGGATCGGCGAGCAGGCCGATGCGTTCCCCCGTCTGCACGGGACGGCCCGCCCAGTCATCGGGATCGGAATAGACGAAGACGCCATCGGCAGGAGCGCGGATGGCGAGCTTGTCGACCTCGCGCTGGAGCGAGTCGACGTCGACCTGGCGTTCGCGCCATTTGCCTTCGGCCAGGCCGAGGTCGGCCTTCGCGCTCTGGCTTTCGATGGCCTGCTGCGCGGCCTGGTGCATCTCCGTGTTGGCGGTGGCCAGTTCGGCCTGGGCCACGGCGAGCTTGTTGCGCAAGGTGGTGTCGTCCAACTCGGCCAGCACCTGCCCGGCCTTCACCGGGGAGTTGGGCAGTACCGCCATGCGATGGATCACGCCTTCGCGCGGCGAGGCGATGACCTGGCTGCGCGTGGAAATGATCTCGGCCGGCACGAGGGTGTATTCGCGCACCGGAATCAGCAGCACGACGAACAGGGCCGCGAGGGCGTAACGCAGGCCACGGCCGCGCGTCACCTTGCGCCAGGCGTCCCGCCAGCGCGACGGCCTGGCCACCAGCGACCACCAGGCGTAGCCGAGCAGGCTGCCGAGCTGAAGCAGCGCGAATTCCGCGCTGTCCGGCGTCAGCGTGGTGGGCCACGCGTCGTCCCGCGCGAGGAACAGCAACGCGCCCACCGCGCGATCGGGGCCGGACAGCGGTAGCACCCAGACGTGCGCGGGCAGCCACTCGCTCCATTCGGCGGCCAGTGCGTCGCCGAGCATGTCCGCCGACAACGGCAGCACGCGCGCGCCTTGCGGCAGTTCGGCGCAACGTTCGGTCACGCGCCGGGCCACGGCGGTAAGCCAGAGTGCGTAAGGCGTGTTCGGGTCCGGATCGGCCAGCCCCGAATGCGCCGCCAGCCTGGGGCCGCGCGCCGAGGACAACGACACCAGCGCCGCCTGTCGGTAATCCACCAGCAGGCGCGCCTCGTTGCAGGCGATGAAGCCCAGCTCGGACGCGTTGGTGGCGGCTTCCACGCGCCCCGCGAGCGCGTAGAACCGCGACGGCGCGTTCGCGCCGCGAACGTCGTGTGCGTTCATCGGTTCAGACCTTCGGACCCACGTCCGGCTTGCCCGGTGACGCTCGGCCGCTCATGCCCGGCAGCACGCGGCTGGTGTCGCCTTCGAAGGCGGCTTCGATTTCGATGGTCTGGCTCACCGCGTCCACGCGACCGCTCAGGCGGGTCACGGTCAGCCGGTAGCTGGCGCCGGTCTCGTCGATGGTGGCGTCCAGGTGCGCGCCCGGCTTCAGCCAGGCGATCCAGTTCGACGGCACGTTGAGGCGCGCCTTCGGCGTGCCCGTGCCGACGAGGTCGATCACCGGCGCGCCGGGCGCGACGCCCTGCCCTTCCTTCACGTGCACGCGGGCCACGCGACCGTCGAACGGCGCCACGAAACGGCATTGCGCGAGCTGCGCCTCGAAGATGCGCTCCTGGCTGCGCGTGCGATTGACGTCGGCGGCGGTCAGTTCCACTTCCAGCGCGGCGGCCGAATCCAGGCCCTGAAGCTTGGCCTTGGCCTCGTACTTCAACTGCGCGGCCTTGTACTCGGCATCGGCCGATGCGCGACGGGCTTCGACGTCGCTGCAATCGAGCGACACCAGCACTTTGCCCTTGGTGACGGTATCGCCCAGTTGCGCATAGACCCGGGCCACGCGCCCCCCGGCCACGGCGGACAGCGGGCTTTCCTGCGCGGCGACGACGAGGAAACGCACGGGGGCCTGCGAGGCCTTTGGAGCGGACTCGGCCGGTGCGGTGCCTGCCCAGGCCAGAGCCCACACGAAAAGACCGGCCATGAGCGTCGTCACTCGATGGCGCGTCTCGCCGTGGGCACCGGCCTTCGCCGGTGCGACGGTATGTCGAAAGGTGTTCATGCGGCTCACTGCGATACGGCGGCGGTCTCGGGGGCCGCGGCGAGGCGATGGATCGCGTCCATCACCGACAGCGTGGCGGCCTCGGCCAGGGCGACGACGGAACGCGTGGTCACGTCGTCGGGGAGGTAGCTGAGATAGCTCTGCGTGAGCAGGCGCTTGCCGGCGGTGTCCTGCACGGTCACGTCCCACTTGGCGCGCGTGGCCGTCTTGCCCGGGGTGGCGCTGTAGTGCAGATCCACGGCCAGTGCGTCGCCGCCGTTGCCGAGGGTGAGATGGTTGCCGGTCATCACCTTGCCCACCGCGCCACGCACGGCCTCGCCGTCGACGCGCCCGGGCAGGCCCGACACGCTGAGCTGGATCGGACGATCCACCGTGGGCGCGTCGGCGACCTGGGTGAACACCTGCTTCTCGCCATCGGCAAGGCTGGCCTGGATGGCCTTGGCGATGGTCGGCAGGTCGCTGGAGGCGATCTGTTCGGGCATCAGGTCGATGCCTACCGAGTTCAGCACGCGGCCGTAGGCCGACTGCGCGGCGGCATACGACGAGGCTTCCTGGAAACGCGACACCATCGAGCGGGCGCCGGTGCGCAGGGTTTCCAGTTCGCTCGTGAGCTGGTGGCTCGAACCGGCCCGGGCGACGCTGGCCAGGCGCTGGTCGACGCGCGCGGATTCCTCGGCCAACTGGTGGTCGTACACGGCGAGCTTGTAACGCTCCACCGACACGCGCACTTGCGTGAGCACGGCCATCGACAGCGCCATGCGGCGTGCGTCGTCCACCTTCATGCGCGCTTCGTTCGTGCGCTTGATCGCCGGGATGCCGGCGAGGCGGAACAGGTTCATCGAGAGGCTGACGCCGCCCTGGGCCCAATTCTCGTTGTAGAGGTACTTGTTGGAGTCGTAGCCGACGCCACCGAACAGGTTGAGGTTGGGGAACAGCGCGAGGATCTGTTTCTTCGTCTCGACGGCATCGATGCGCGTCTTGTAATCCTCCTCACGCAATTCGGGACGCTGTTCGAGCGCCATCTGCTCGAGCTGGTCGAGGTTCGTCGGCACCTGCGACAGGCCCGTTTCCTTCGCGTCGGCGAGGGTGAACTCGGTGCCCGGCGCCAGGTTCATCAGCGCGGCCAGCTCACGCTTGGCCAGTTCCATTTCCTGGCGCTTTTCGTTCACCAGGGTCATCGCGTCGAGCAGCGCGCGCTGGTATTCGAGGCCTTCCACCGGCGGCAGCACGCCGGCGCGTTCGGCCTGGCGGGTCTTCTCCAGCGCGGCCTGGATATTGTCGGCGAGGGTTTGCGTCTCGCCGAGCAGGCGCTGCGCGCCGAGCGCGCGCCAGTAGGCGTCGCGCACGTCCTGCACGATGTTCTGCAACACCTTGCGGCGGCGCTCGTCGGTGGTGTTGACGTCGTCGGCCTGCTGCTTGGCGCGGTAGTAGCTCAGGCCGAAGTCGAGCACGTCCCACGACAGCGTGGCGTCGGCGAGGTAGTGCACGCGCTCTTCGGAGGTGGACGGGCGCAGGCTGATCACGCGGTCCTGGATGCCGATGCTGGTGCCGCCCGAATCGTTGCTGCGCCAGCGGTAGCCGGCGTCGGTCATCAGCTTGGGCAGCATGTCCAGCTCGGACACGTCGAGCAGGCCGCGCGACAGCGCGGTCTCCATCAGCTTCAGGCGGTAGTCGAGGTTGTACTTGAGCGAGCGGGCCATCGCGTCGGCGAGCGTGATCGGCGCGGTGACGGGCTCCTGGCCCTTGTACATCGCCTGCTGGTCGTTCTTCGCGCGGTTGACGATCTCGTCATGGGTGAGCGGCTTGGGCTTCACCGCGCCGCAACCCGTCAGGAACACGGCAAGGGCGATCGACGCGGCGAGCGGGACGGCAGGCTTCATGGCTTTGGAAGGGAGCATGGAGTTCTTTTCCGATTCGATTAATGACGTGACGGATGGGCGGCGGGCGCCTGGGCCAGCGGGACGGCGCCGGAGGTGGCCATGGCCGCGATCTGCGCGGTGAGCGACGGTGCGCCGGACGGCGTGGAGGCCGGCGGCGGCACCGTGGTGGCGGGTACCGGCTTGCCCGGCGCGGGCAGCGCGTCGTGGGCGGTGGCGTGCGGACGCAGATGCTCGCGCTCGTGCTCGTCCGCGTGGCCCCGGTCGTGCGCATAGGCATCGAGCTGGCCGACGCGCGTCGGCGCGAAGGGCGAGAAGTCGTCCCACAGCGGGCTCGACGCCAGGCCGAAGTCGTTGAGGGCGACGCGGGAGCGCGCATGCGCCTCGGCCAGCACCTTCCGCGAAAACGCCACGCCGTCGTCCAGCACGAACTGCACGTTCGACGGATCCCGCGGCAGCCCGGCATCGACGGCGAACCCGCCGCGGCCGGTCACCCACTGGTTCTGCCAGCGCACCGTGTCGTCCTGCGACTGGTTCACCTCCGGCACCACGAACAGGCCCGGTTCCCAGCCCTGGCGGATGTCGCGATCGGGACGCTGGTAGACGATCGGGAAGATCTGGTCGCCCCAGCGCGCCTGCATCGGCGGCGTGGTGCCGTGGATAGTGATGGTGAGCGTCGCCGTGCTGGTATCGCCGTCGGCGTCGGTGATGGTGTAGACGAAGGTTTCCGTCAGCGTGCGGCTGGCGTCGAGCGCGCTCACGGTCGGGTTCGCGGTGTCCAGCGTGTAGCTGTACGTACCGTCGGCGTTGAGCACGAGCGTGCCGAACGCGCCCTGGCTGATGCCGCCGATGCTGCCCGCGTGGCCGGTGTTGCCGGACACCACGCCGGTGACCGGGCCCCCATTGGCCGAGCCGTCGGCACCGATGCGGTCGGCACCGACGTGCGTGGCCGTGCCGGTGAACACGTTGCCGCTCGTGGCGGTCTGGCCCGCGTCCTGCACGATGGTGGCGCTGTCGTCATGGGCCGTCGGCACGTCGTTGGCGATGTCCACCACGAGCGCGCCCGCGGTGGTGTCGCCGCCGCGATCGGTGACGGTCAGGGCGATGGTGTCGGTCACGCCGTGACCGTTCGTCGGATGGTCCAACGTGTACGTGTAGCTGATCGTGCCAGCCGTCGGTACGCCACCCATCGTCGACGTCGGCTGGAAGCCGGTGAGCACCAGCGTGCCGTCCGGCGTATGCACGGTCACGGGCGTGCCGCCGGACAGCGCGGCGAGCTGGTCGGCGGTGAGCGTGGTACCGCCCACGGTGACCGAGGACAGGCCGTCGTCGGCGGTGACGTCGATCACGCCGGTCGTCGTCTGCGAACCGTCATGATCGACGAGGCCCGACTCGGCGACGCTCGCGTGACCGCCCGCGCCGTTCGCGCCACCCGCGGGCGCGATGGCCGGGTTGCCGTCGGTATGGCCCTTGATGGTGATGGTGAGCGTCGTGGTGCTGGTATCGCCGTCCGCGTCGGTGATGGTGTAGGTATAGGTATCGGTCAACGTCTCGCCGTCCTTCAGCGCATTGACCGTGGGGTTGGCGTTGTCCAGCGCGTAGCTGTAGCTGCCGTCGGCGTTGAGCGTCAGCGTGCCGTAGGTGCCGTCGACGCCGGTGCCCACGTGGCCGCCGACGTCACCGCCGGCCACGCCTGCCGCCACGCCCGTGACCGGCGACGCCGTGCCGTCGGCGCCGATGCGATCGTTGGCGATGACCGAGCCGCCGACCGACGCGGTGTTTTCGTCGATGGCGTTGTCGTCGTGGTTCGCGGTCGGTACGTCGTCGACGATGTTCACGCGCAGCGTGCCGGTCGCCTCGCCGCCGCCCGCGTCGATCACCTTCAGCGCCACGTCGTCGTGGCCGTTCGCGGCGTTCGGCGTGGAGGTCTCGTGGTCGAGGGTGTACGTGTAGCTGAGCGTGCCGCTTGTCGGCACGCCGCCGACCGTGGAGCCCGGCTGGAATCCGGTGAGCACCAGCGTGCCGTCCGGCGTGTGGATAGTGATGGGCGTCGTGGACAGGTTGGCCAGCTCGGCCAGGCTAACCGGCGTGCCGCCCACGACGATGCCGGCGAGGCCGTCGTCGGCCGTGAGGTCGATGGTGCCGGTCGTGGCCTGCGAACCGTCGTGGTCGACGAGACCCGCTTCCGCCACCGTCGCATGCCCGTCTACGCCGCCGTTGCCGTCCACCGGCACGATCGTCGGCACGCCGTCGGTGTGTCCGTGGAGGGTGATGGTGAGCGTCGTGGTGCTGGTGTCGCCGTCGGCGTCGGTGATCGTGTAGGTGTAGGTATCGGTAAGCGTCTGGCCGTTGCGCAGGCCGTTCACCGTCGCGTTGGCGTCATCCACCGCATAGCTGTAGCTGCCATCGGCGTTGAGGGTGAGCGTGCCGTAGTGGCCAGCGATACCCGAGCCCACGCTGCCGGTCACGTCGCTGCCCACGTCGCCGGCGGCGACGCCGGTGACCGGCGTCGCGGTGCCGTCCGCACCGAGGCGGTCGGCCACGTTCGTGCCGCCACCGGTGACGACGTTGCCGGTGACCGGGACGCCGCCGTCTTCGTTCACGTCGGCACGGTCGGCGTTCGCGGTCGGCGCGTCGTTGACGATGTCGATCACGAGGTTGCGCGTGCCCGTGCCGTTGCTCACGTCGTGAACGGTGACGGCGAAGGTATCGGTGCTGTTGGCGTGGTCGGGGGCGACCTGGACCAGGGGTCCCGCCAGGTCGTAGGTATACGACAGCGTGCCGCGGGTCGGCACGCCGCCGACGAAGTCGGTCTCGTCGAAACCGGTGAGCGTCAGGGTGCCCTTCGACGTGACGATCGTCTTCGGCGCCTGGGCGAGGTCTTCGAGTTCGGCGCGGGTGATCGCGACGCCGTTGATCTCGATGCCCAGCAGGCCGTCCGGTGCAGTGATGTCGATGGTGTCGGAGACATGGCTGGCCTGCCCCACCGGACCGTCGCTGGTGAGACCGGACTCCCATACGGTGGCGTCGCCCACGGCGTCGGTACCGTTGCCCGCCCCGTTGCCGTCGTGCGGTTCGGCCGTCGGCGCGCCGTCCGTGTGGCCATGGATGGTGATGGTGAGCGTGGTGGTGCTGGTATCGCCGTCGCCGTCGGTGATGGTGTACGTATAGGTATCGGTGAGCGTGTCGCCGTCCTTCAGCGCGTTGACCGTCGCGTTGGTGTTGTCCAGCACGTAGCCGTAGCTGCCGTCGGCGTTGAGCGTGAGGGTGCCGTAGGTGCCGGTCACGCCCGTGCCCACGTGGCCGTTCACGTTCGCGCCCTGCGAATCGCCGGCGGCGACGCCGGAGACCGGCGAGGCGTTCGTGTCCGCACCGATGCGGTCGGCCACGTCGCGTGGACCGGCCCCGGACACCACGTTGCCCGTGATCGACGGACCGTCCTCGTTCACGTCGGCGTTGTCGGCGTGCGCGGCCGGCGTGTCGTTCACGATGTTGATCGTGAGCGGCCCCTGCGTGCCGCCGTGCGCATCGCTCACCACCAACGGGATGTCATCGGTGGTGCCGTTGCCGGCCGTGACCTGGGTGAGCGTGTAGGTATAGCTGAGCGTGCCGCTCGTCGGCACGCCGCCGACCGAGGTCTTTACCTCGTACCCGTTCAGTTCGAGCTTGCCGTGGTCGGTGTCGATGACGACCTTGCCGCCTGCGGCAAGGGCATCCAGCTGCGCCAGGCTCAACGTGGTGCCGCCCACCGTGATGCTCTGGAGCCCGTCGCCGGCGCTGAAATCGATGTTGCCACTCACCACCTGGCTGCCGTCCTGGTCGACCAGCCCCGACTCGTGGACAGTCTCATGCCCGGCCGCGGCACCGTTGTCGTCGTGCGGCGTCACCGACGGCGTGCCGTCGGTCTGGCCATGGATGGTGATGGTCAGCGTCGTGGTGCTGGTGTCGCCGTCGGCGTCGGTGATCGTGTAGGTGTAGGTATCGGTCCGGGTTTCGCTGTTCTTCAACGCGTTCAGTTCGGCGTTGTCGGTGTCGATGGCATAGGTGTAGCTGCCGTCGGCGTTGAGCGTGAGCGTGCCGTAGGTGCCGGTGACGCCGATGCCCACGTTGCCGGTCACGTTCGCGCCCTGCGAGTTTCCGGCGGCCACGCCGGAGACCGGCGTGGCGGTCGCGTCCGCGCCCACGCGATCGGCGACGTTCGTCCCGCCGCCCGCGACGACGTTGCCGGCCACGGTGGTGCCGTTCTCGTTGATGTCGGCGTGATCCGCATTCGCCGTCGGCACGTCGTTGACGACGTCGATGGTGAGCGTGCCGGCGGCGGTACCGTTGCCTGCGTCGGTCACCAGCAACGCGACGTCCAACGTGCTGTCGGTGACACTGGGCTGCTGCGCGATCGGGCTCGTCAGGGTGAAGGTGTAGCTGAGGGTACCCGCCGTGGGCACCCCACCCACCGTCGCCGTCGGCGTGAAGCCGGTGAGCGTGAGCGTGCCGTTCGGCGTGAGGATGGTTCGCGGCGTGCTCGGCGACAGCCCCGTCAGGTTCGACAGGGAAAGCGTGGTGTTGCCGACCGTGACGCTGGCCAGGCCGTCGGGGGCGGTCAGCGTGATGGTGCCGGTGGCCGCGTTCGTGCCGTCGTGGTCGACCAGCCCGGACTCGTGGACCGTGGCCTGTCCAGCCACCGCGCCGTTGCCGTCCACCGACGTGACCGTGGGCGATCCGTCGGTATGCCCATGGATGGTGATGGTAAGCGTCGCCGTGGCGCGGTCGCCGTCGCCGTCCGTGATCGTGTAGGTGTACACGTCGGTGAGCGTGCGGCCGTCCTTGAGCGCGTTCACGCGCGCATCGTTGTCGTTCACCGTGTAGCTGTAGCTGCCGTCGGCGTTGAGCGTGAGACGGCCGTAGACACCGGTGACGACCGTGCCGACGCGACCGCTCACCGCGACACCGTTCGAATTGCCCGCCGCGACACCGGTGACGGGCGTGGCATTGGCATCCGCACCGATGGTGTCGGCCTTGTCGTTCACGCTGCCGTTACCGATGACGTTACCGGTCGTCGGCGTGCCGTTCTCGTTCACGTCGTTCTGGTCGGCCACCGCGACCGGCACATCGTCGACGATGTTCACGGTGAGCGTGCCGTTGTCCGTGACGTTCTTGCTGTCGGTCGTCGAGATGGCGATGACTTCGTTGCTGCTGGTCGCGCCCGGCTGGTTCACCGCCGAGGTGAGCTCGTAGTGATAGGTCAGCGTGCGGGTGGCCGAGTCGTACCCCGTGACGACGAGCGTGCCGTGGGCGGTGGCGATCGTGCGGTCCGCGATGGCGACGTTCGCGATGTCCTGCAGCTGGGCGAGGGGCAGGGTAACGAAATGGCCCGCTCCGTCGGCCGGGTCGCCGATCGTCACGCTGGACAGATCGTTGAACAGCGCGAAGGTCTCGGTGCCGTCCACGCCCTGGTGGCCGCTGCCGTCGTGAAGGCCCGCTTCCTGCACCTGGGTGCCGGCGCTGACGGTCACGTCGATCACGCGCGTGGTGACCAGCGCGCTGGAGGAGCCATCGGCATAGCCGTACTCGTCGCCGACGGTGGTCGTATCGTTCTGCTCGTTCTGGGCCTGGTCGGCGTCCAGCGTGCCCTGGTCGGGGCGGTCGCCGTGGTTGCCGTTGTCGTTCACCGTCAGCTGCACCTGGAACGTACCGTTCCAGTGAGCGTTGTTGTCGCCGGCGACCGCGGCGGGAAGCCGGATGCCGACGCTGTTGATCGCCGCCTGCACGTCGGTGATGGCACCGGTGATGGTCACCGAGCGGCCGTCGCCGGAGATCGTGAACGAGATATTGCCGTAGGTACCCGACGCGGTATGCCCGGCCACGTCGTGAATCGAGAAGCCGTCCTGCAACGTGATCGTCGCGCTGATGGCCGTCGTACCCGCGTCGGGATCGGCCAGGGTCACGTGGCTGAGCGTATAGATGTCGCCCGCGTTCTCGTCGGCCGCGTTGTCGCCGGTGACGCCGATCGCCGTCGGATTGTTGATCGAGGTCGGGAAGACGTCGCGCGAGCCCTTCGAGACGTTCTGACCCAGGCCGTTCGGCACGTCGGCGTACGGGTCGATCTCGGTGGTGGGCACGTTCTGCGTGCCGGTGCCGCCGTCGTTCTTGCCGCCGTTGGCGGCGTTCGAGCCGTCGAGCGCGCCGGAGGCGAGATCGCGCAGGCGGTCGTCGGCGACGACTTCCACGCGGAACGCCTGGTCGACGTTGGCGAGCGCGCCGCTGATCGAGACTTCCAGACCCGCCAGGTAGTCGTTGATCTGCTGGCGCGTGCCGCGGATGACCAGCGCCGAATCGGTACCGTCGAAGGTGCCGTCGACCGTGGCGCCCGAGGTGCCCGCCGTGCTCGAGCCGAGCACGATGTTGGCGTAGTTCGACGCCGCCAGCGCATGGCCGGCGGCGTCGGTGACGCGCACGGTCACCTGCATGAAATCCTGCTCGCCGGCGGCGATGCCGCCGCCGTCGGTGTAATCGACGTCGTCCACCGAGAAACCGCCCACCGGCGTGCTGCCGTTGAGGTACACGGTGTCGCCGCCGGCGTTCACGGTCGGCGCGTCGTTGACCGGCACGATGTCGAGCGCGACGTGCACGTCGGCCGGGTTGTTGGCGACGCTGCCCGAGCCCACGTCGCCGCCGATACGCGAACCGGTGTCGTCGAGGCTCATGGTGAGGGTGACGTCGCCGGCGTCGCCGCCGTTCGTGTCGTGGTTGACGTTGCGCGCGCTGAGGTAGGTCAGGCCATTGGTCGTGTCGTTGAGCAACGCCTCGATGTCGCTGGCGCGGCCGGTGAGCACGAGGGTGCCCGTGCCGTCGCCGGCGATGGTCACCGCCTGGCCGCCCGCGCCGCTGGCGCTGGTCTGGACGCCGGTGCCGCCGATGCCCAGCGTGCCGCTGGGAACGGAAAGCGTCACCGTCACCGGCGTGTCGAACGCGGCCGATTCCGGGTCGCTCACGGTGAAGCCGCCACCGATGTGGGTCGGCTGGTCTTCGTAGACGGGAACGGTGGCGGTCGGGCCGCCGATGGTCGCCGGTTCGTTGACGCTGGAGGCGCGGATGTCCACCGCGGCGGCGGCGAGATTGCCGCTGTCGGACGGCACGTCGTCGGCGTACCAGTCGTAGTCGTTCGTATCCACCGGCGAGGTGGAAGCACCGTTACCCGTGCCCGGCTCGTCGGCCTGGTTGACCGGGCCGCCGTTGGCGCCGCCCGCGAGCGCGCCGCTCGAGTCGCGCAGGCGGTCGTCGGCGATCACCTGCACCTGATACGTCGCGTCGAGGTCGCTGCCGAAGGTGACGGACAGGCCCGCCAGCGCGGCGTTGATCTGTGCGCGCGTGCCGGTCAACACGAGGTAGTCGCCCGAACCGTCCTTGTCGGCGTCGATGGTCACGCCGCTACCGCCGGCGATGCCGATGGCCACGCCATCGGTCGTGTACTCGCCCGCGGCGAACGCGGTGCCGTCGGCATGGAGCAGGCGAATGGTGACCTGCATGGCGTCGGTCTCGCCCGCGCCGATGCCGTCCGTGATATCCGGATCGGACACGCTGAAGCCCGGCACCTTGTTGTTGGCCGGGTCGGTGCTGTCGATGTCGACGGGCCCCGTGGGTGCCTTGACCACCGGCGCGTCGTTCGTCGGCGTGGTGTAGATCCAGAACGCGTTGCCCGTCTGCTCCTTGTCGCCGTCGGACAGGGTGAAGCCGAACGTATCGTCGGGCGTCGAGGGGTAACCCGCGCTGGCCGGCTCGGTCCCGTCGTTGAGGTAATAGATGTGTCCCGCCGCCACGTCCGCCTGGGTGAACGACGAGCCCTTGCCGAGGATGTGGAAGTTGGCGCCGTCGGTCGAGAACGCCACGCTGCCGTGCTGCGGCGCGCTGGTGATCACGTACTGCACCTGCGTACTGGTGCTGTCCGGGTCATAGGCCTGGAGCATCGCCGTGGTGATCTGCGCGTAGCCGCCCTCGGGCAAGGTGAGCGGTACGTTGACCGGCTGCCCGCCGATCTGGTTCACGGAATCGGACGGCACCACCGGATCGGCCTGCGTCGGATCCTTCGCGATCTGCGGTGCGTCGTTGACGTTGGTGATCTGGATGGTGACGGTGGCCGGGCTTGCCGAGCGATCGCCCCAGCGATCCTGCGCCTCGACGGTGAAGCTGGCGCTGCGCACTTCCGAGCCGTTGCTGACGAAACGCAGGCCCGTGGTGCCGGCGCTGTCGGTGATGATGGATGCGTCCAGCTGCGTATTCACGGTGACGTCCTGCCAGCTCTGGCCACCGTCGGTGGAGAACTGCAGCTTGCCGCCGGGCGGCAGGCTGGTGATGAGGAACTTCAGCGCGTTGGCGCCCGTGGCGTCGTTGTTGTCGGCGAAGTTGGGATCGCCGTTGTGCAGCGTGGGCGTGCCTTCGAGCCAGCTCTGGCTGGTGGCGTCGTCGGGATCGCCCAGGCCGAGCTGGCCGCGCGTGATGTAGGCCGTCTCGCCTTCGGCGATCACCGTGTTCGACGAACCGGTGACGGTGGGCAGGTCGTTGGTCGGCCGGATGTAGATGTCGAACGCCGGCGTCCAGGTATCCACCGTCGGCTGGCCGTTCTGCGTCGTGATGAGGCCCGCGCTGACCGAGAAGTTGGCCTTGACGTGGAAATTCTCGCTGTCGCCGTTGTGCTGGAAGCGGATGTTGCCGGCGTCGAGGTCGGCCTGGGTGAAGGTGCCGAACTCGGCGACGTTCACCCACGCGTTGTCCACGTGCTTCTGCAGCGTGCCGGCGACGGTGGTGATGCCCGCGTCGTTGGTGAAGCCCAGGAAGGTGTAGACCACCTGCGAGGGGTCCACGCCCGTGGCCGTGTAGCTGAGGAACGGCGCATGCGCGACGTCGGTCGGCTGGCCGTCGGTGGTGGTGCCCTGGATGACGAGGTTGCCACCTTCGTCCAGTTGGCCCAGGGTGCTGCCCTGCTGGTCGGTGCCGGCGTGGTCGGAAGCGCTCTCGGCGATCTGCGGATCGTGCGCGGCGGGATGGCCGCCGTTGCCCGCGGACGTCGGCGCGAGATCGATGGTGAACACGAAATCGTTCAGCGTGTCGGTCGGCGTGCCGCCGGTGTAATCGCCGCCGATGCGGGTGAAGGTGCTGCCGTCGGCGTTCCAGCGCAGCGCCGTCGTGTTGTCCACCACCTGGAAATGGAAGGTGTCCTGATCGCCCGCGGCGGCGCCGGAGACCTGCACGTACTGCACGCGGCCGTTGCGCACGTCGTCCATCGTGAACGTGGCGCCGTCCTTCAGCTGCTGACCGTTCAACGTGAGGTAGCCGTGGGTAAGACCCGCCTGGCTGGTGATGAAGCTGATGTTGCGGTCCGGCGTGTCCACGTCGGACGCGCCGATCATCTGCGTGGTGAGCGTCACCGCATAGGCGCCCGCGGGCGCCTCGCCACCGGCGGTGACCGTGGCGGTGCGCGTGCTGCCTCGGTCGAACACGGGATCGTCGTCCACCGCGGCGATGTCGAGCACGATCGTGCCGGTGCCGGTGCCCTTCGTGCCGGTGCCGCCGCCTTCGTCGCTCACGCTCACGCCGAAGCTGTCCTGGGCGATATTCTCGGCACCGTCGTTGCCGTACGTGAGCAGGTTGCGCTGCGAATAGTCGAACGTCTGGCCCACGGTGACCGCCACGCCGTTGAAGTACAGCGTGCCGTGCGTGGTGAGCGAGGTGATGGTGACGGTGAGCGCCGAGTCCTGCGGATCGCCGCCGGTATCGGCCACGATGTACTGGCCGACGTTGCCCGTGTCGTGCGCGTTGGCCGGCTGGCCCTCGTAGACCGTGCCCTCGCCGCCGATGGTCGGCGCCTGGTTCACGGGGGTGATGTTCAACGTGACGTGCACGGTATCGGAGCGGTCCAGCGGCGTGGCGCCGTCGTTCACGCGGGCATCGAAGCCGTCGGCGGTGTCCTGGTCGGCACCCGTGGCGGTATGCACGTAGGCCACGCGGCCGTCGATCACGTCCTGCTGGGTGAAGATCGAGCCCGCGCCGAGGCGATTGCCGTCGAGGGTGAGGTAGCCGTACTGCGGCAGGCCGGTGACGCTATAGACGATCTGCTCGGGTGTCTGCGTGCCCGACACGTCCACTTCGGGGTCGTGGGCGGCCAACGTGTCCGTGCCGATGACGGTGATGCTCCGCCCGCCGGACGCATCCACTTCCGGCACGGTCAGGGTGGCATCGGCCACCGAGACGGGATCGTTCGACGGCGTGATGGTCACGTCCAGCGAATGCGTGTGCGCCTGGCCGTCGTTCACCGTGACGTCGATGGTGGTCTTGGCGGCGGTGAGGCCCAGTTCCGTGTCGGCGGCGACGAAGGTGAGCTGGTTGAGCCACGCGGTGGCCTGGGCGCGGGTACCGCTGAAGGTATAGCTGGCGCCCTGGTCGCTGGTGGTGCCGCCGCCGGACGAGAGGAGCGAGCCCTTGGTGGCGTCGCCGACCCGGGCGGTCACGGTGACCGGGTCGCCGGACGCGCCGGCGATGGTCCAGCCGCTCAGCGTGCCGCGGTCGGCGCCGGGGGCGTTGAGCGAGCTGGGCTCGGCCACCGTCAGCCCCTTGCTCGCGGTGGTGACCGTCGAATCGGTGGACGCGGCCGCCACGAACGCGCGCGCCTCGACACGCGGCGTCGGTGCCGCCTGACCAGGCTGTTCCGTGGCCGGACTCTGGAACTTGCCCGCGTCCTGGGCCGTCTGGGCGGCATCGACGTGGCGGTTCGCTTCGACGACCGCCGCGCCGTCGTACATCTGCCGAGGCTCCAGCGCATAGCGGTGGGTACGCGGACGGAAGGGGTTCGAGGACTTGTTCCCTGACATGGGTCGCCTTGCCTGTGGACGGACACGACACGGGCCGACCGCCGCCGTCCCGAAGCCAAAGGCGTTCAGGAAAGGCGAAATCGACGTGAAACTGTGATCACGATCACAGCCTTGATCGCGATCCTATGTTTCAGCGATGAAACGGGGAAGCCGGTTTCATGGGAACTTACGTCACGTCGGGCATGACGAACGGGCGCTCCGGCAAAGGCCTCGACGGTCCGGCGGGGGACCGTGGGGAGGATGACCTTTGCCGTGGCGGACGGCCGCCGTGCGTGAAATCAGCCCGGATATTCCGATGTAACGCGCGTTTCGTCGCCCGCGAGGCCCGTCAGCCGGACCACTCGGCGCATCAATTCGGTGGCGGTGACCGGCTTGAGCAGCACGCCGTCGAAGTCGAGGGTACCGTCCACCGGGCGCCGGGGCGCCGTGGCGGCATGGAGCAGCACGGGTACCGACCGGTCGGCCAGGCGTATGGCGTGCAGCAGTCGCCAGCCGTCGCTCCCGGGGAGGCGTTGCTCGGTCATCACGAGCGCGGGGGCCTCGCGATGGAAGGCGTCCATGGCCGCGGTCGCATCGGCGACGGCCACGCTCTGGAAGCCGTAGCCGTCGAGCAGGTCGCACAGCACCGCGCGGGTGGGAGCATGCGGCTCGACCACCAGCACCGTCAGGCCGTCGCCGTCCACCTCGCCCACGTCGCCGCCGGGCGCCAACTCGGCTTCGAGGTCGTTCTCGTCCGCCAGCGGGAACTCCACCGCGAAGGTGAAACGGCTGCCCGACGACGAGCCCGGCTCGGCCTCGAGGTGCGCCCCCATGTGCTGGAGCAACTGCACGACGATGGACAGGCCCAGGCCACTGCCTTCGTGCTGCGCGACGTTGTCCCCGCGCGCGAAGGGCTGCTGGAGCGACTGCAGCGCTTCCGGATCGAAACCGATGCCCGTGTCCTCGACGGTGAAGACGAGCCTGACGTGCCCGCCGCGCTCCGGCACCGCGTCGGCGCGGAACACCACGACGCCGTCGTGGGTGAACTTCGCGGCATTGCCCAGCAGGTTCAGCAAGACCTGGCGCAGGCGATGGAAGTCGGCCACCACCACGGCCGGCAGGCGATCGTCGAAGCGGCACTCGAAACGGTTGCCATGGCGCTCGACCAGCAACGCCGCCTGCTCGCCCACGTCATGGAGGAAGCCGTGCAGGTAACCCGGCACGGGCTCGAGCCGCAGTTCGGCCAGTTCGCCGCGCGAGAATTCCAGCAGGTCGTCGATCAGCGCCATTTGCTGGCGCACCTGCCGCTCGATGACCTCGGGGTAATCACGCGCGGTGCTGCCGGCGCGCCACTGGCGCACCGCGTTCATGATGGCGCCCAGGGGCGCGCGCAGGTCGTGGCCCACGTGCGCGAGCAGCATGCGCCGGGATTGCAGCGACTGGCGCAGCTCCGCCGTGCGCGTCTGCACGATGCCTTCCAGGCGTTGCGCGTGGGCGATCAGCATGCGCATGCGCCAGCGCCAGGCCAGGGCGATCACGGCCAGCACCAGCAACGCCTCGCCCACGTAGGCCCAGGGCGTGAGCCACCACGGCGGCGATACGGTGAACGCCAGCGCGACGGGCTCCGAACGCGCGCGCCGGTTCACGTCGATGGCCTGGACCTCGAAACGGTAATGACCCGACGGCAGCGACGCGTAACGTATGTCGCGCTGGGCGGTTTCCACCCAGCCGTCGTCGATACCGGAAAGATGGTAGCGAAAACGCACCGGATGGCCCGCGCTGTTGCCGGACACGCCGAACCGCAGCGTGAAGGCGGCCGCGTCGCGGAAGGGCAAGGCGGCGGCTCCGTCCACGTCGGCATCGCCGTAACGCGCGGCGAGCAGCACCGGCACGATGCGTCGCGACGCGAGCAGCTGGTCCGGGTCCAGCACATGCGTGAGGCCCACCGGCGCGCCGATCCATACCGTGCCGTCGGCGTCGGCGAAGAACGCGCCGTGGTTGGTCTCGTCCCAGAGCAGGCCGTCACGCATCGACAGGCGCACCCACTGGCCGTGGTCGAGCACGTCCACGCCGTTGCCGCCGCCCGCCCACAGGCGGCCGCGACGGTCGGCGCGCAGGAAGTAGAAGCGCGTGTCCATGAGCAGCGGGTCGGACACCGGTGCCGCGGTGATCGCATCGGCGTCGCCCGTGCGGCCCTCCAGCAGACCGGGCTGGAGCGAACTCAGCCATAGACGCCCGTCCGGCGTGACCGCCACGTTCTCGTAACCGCCGGCGGATTCGTCCGGCGACACGCGGACGCGTGCCCAGCCGCGGGCGTTGTGCCTATAGAGGCCGGAACTGCACGCGACCCACAGGCGGCCATCGCCGTCTTCGGCCATGTCCGAGCACATCGTCGCGGGAATGAGCTCGGGCGCCGCGCGCACCGCCTGTCCGGCGGTGACGTCCACCTCATAGAGACCGCCGAGCGTGTATGCCCAGAAGCGCCCGTCGCGGTCGCGGAACGCGCCGCGCACCAGATAGGGCAAGGTCGCCACGACGGTGGTGCGTCCGCCGGCGACCTCGTGGCGAAGCACGCGCCCGTCGAAGAGGAAGTACCAGATCGAGCCCTTGCCGTCGGCGATGACCGCATGCGCCTGGTACGGTGGCGCGACCGACAGGGACAGGCGATGCGCGCGACCGTCGCTCGGCTCGACGACTTCGCCGCCGGCTTCACCCGCCACCCACACCGAGGATCCCTCGCCGCGGGCGATCGACCAGACGAGGCTGCCGCTGAGGCCTTGCGCCGAGGTCCAGTTCTCCACCGCGTCGGCGCTGCTCCAATAGAAGACGCCACGGCCGTAAGTACCCATCCAGATCATGCCGTCCCGGTCGGCGACCATCGACGAGACGCCCACGTCGGGTAGCCCGCTGCCGGTGTCGAAAACGTCCCATCGGGCGCCGTCCCAACGCGCCACGCCGTTGTCGGTGCGGGTGAGGATGCGGCCGGCGCGATCCTCGACGATGTCGATGCTGGAGGCCGCCACCTCCATGTGTCCCCCCGGAATGTCGTGGGCGGCGAAGCCGGTGGCATTGGGCGCCAGGCGCAGCACGTGACGGATGCCGCGTACCCACAGGCTGCCGTCGCGCGAGGCGAGGATGCCCAGCCAGCGGTCGGCCGGCACGCCCTGGCCGGTGCCGAACCGGTTGAGCACGCCGTTGCGCAGGCGGCACAGGGCGGGGCCGCAGCCGAACCACGTGGTGCCGTTGCGATGGAGCACCGCCGCGATGTCGTCCGGGGCCGGCGCCTCGGCGAGCAAGGGGGCCGAGGTCCAGTGTCCGGCGGCATCCCGCGCCAGACGCAGCAATCGATGCCCGCTCACCACGAGCATGCCGCCATGATCGTCGGCGGCCAGCGTCTGGCCGCGATCGGCCAGCACCGTCCTGCCACCGGGCTTGACCCAGGTGAAGTTGCCGTCGTCCCCGCGCCGTTGGAGCCCCGCGCGGGAGGCCACCCACACGTGGCCGTCGGCGTCCTCGGCAAGGCCGACCACTTCGGACGTCTGAAAGCCGCGCGAGGCGCCGACCGGATTGAAGCCGAGGCCGTCGAAGCGATAGAGGCCTTTCTCGGTGCCGGCCCAGAGAAAGCCCTCGTGGTCGTCGAGAAGGCGCACCACGGAGAGACTGGTCAGGCCGCTGGCCTGGTCGTAGACCGTGAGCGGCAACTGCACCGCGGCGGCGCGCAGCGGCGCCAGCCAGGCGGCGACGGCGGCGACGAAGCACGCCGCCAGGAGCCGCCTAACCGACACGGGCGGCTTTGCGGTACTGGCTGGGCGTCACGCCCAGGCGTTCGCGAAAGGCGGTGGTGAAATTGCATGCGCTGCGGAAACCGATGGTCTCGGCGATCTCCTGCATGCCCAGCGAGGTATCGGCCAGCAGTTCGCGACTCCGGCGCAGACGTTCTTCGCGAATCCAGGCGAACACGGTCAGGCCCAGTCGCTGGCGGAAGATCGCCGAGAGGCGCTTGTCGTACGTGCCCACGTCGGCGGCGATCTGTTCCAGCGTGAACGATTCGGCCAGCCGCTGGCCGATCAGCCGCATCGCGGCGCGCAGCGTGACCTCGTCGCGCGTGGACGAGACGTCGGTGGCCGGCGCGGGCTCCGGCGCACGACGCGACAGCCGCAGGTGGATGCCGACGCGGGCCAGCAGCTCGGCCGGTTCGCAGCTCTTCAATATGTAGTCGACGGCGCCGTGGTTCAGGCCTTCGAGGCGCTCTTCCGCGCTGGCGGCCGAGGTCAGGAAGAGGATCGGTGTTTCCTGCGCGCGCGGCAGTTCCTGCAGGAGACGGCACAGCGCGAATCCATCCATGCCCGGCATACGCACGTCGAGCAGGATCAGGTCCGGAGCGAGCAGCTGGGTGCGACGGTAGCCCTGCTCCGCCGTGGTGGCGAGGGTGATCCGCCACGGCTGGGCCCGGAGGGCCACCAGCAGTTCGCGGATGTCTTCCGGCGCATCGTCGATCACCAGAATGTGGGCATTCTGAGCGGACATGAAATCGGACCCCCTGCGGTCGCGACGTGCCCTTGACGGGACCGACGCGTTTTCGGCTGCATTATAGGTTTTCCGCTCCGGCAAAGGAATTGGCCGTACAGCCAAAAGACGCCCTCACCGCCTGACCATAGACTGGCCCCAGGCAGGGCGACGGATTCCAACGAAGCAACCCATGGATCGAATCAACAATCTCGGCGACCTGTACCTCTTCGTGCAGGTCATCGAAGCAGGCGGTTTTTCCGCCGCCGCCACACGCATGGGCACGACGCGTTCGCTGCTGAGCCGTCGCCTCATCGCACTGGAGCAACGCCTGGGCGCGCGGCTGCTCCATCGCAACGCGCGGCAATTCGCGCTCACCGCCACGGGCGAGCGCGTGTACCGGCACGCGTCGGCCATGTGCGAGGCCGCCGTCGCGGCCGAGCAGGCGGCGATATCGCAGGATCCTACCCGCGGGCTCGTGCGCATCGAGGCCGAAGGCCTGGTGTCGCCGATGGTGGCCGAGCTGGCGCCCGGCTTCGCCGCCACCCACCCTCGCATCCGCCTCGCGGTGAGTACCGGCGGCCACGATCTGGATGCCTTGTTGCGCCAGCAGGCCGACGTGATCCTCAGCCTGCGCGAAACGCTGCCCGACAGCGGCGACATCGTGGCCCGCTCCCTCGGCACCGTTCGCATGGTGACGGTGGGCAGCCCCGACCTCGTGCGCCGCATCGGCACCCCGAAACACCCCGGCGCACTGGATGACGAACACTGCCTGAGTTATGCCAACGGCACGTCGGGGTACTGGGCGTTCCACGGGATGGCACCCCATCGCCGCAACGGCCGCATGGCCTCGGCGGACCTCGGCGCCCTGCTTTCGGCGGCGCGCGCCGGCGTGGGCTTCGCGCAACTGCCGCTCTACATGGTGGCCGACGACCTCGGCTCCGGCCGCCTGCGCACGATCCTGGAAAACTTCGAGCAGCTGCCACGCACGCTGCACGCCCTCACGCTGTCCAGCCGCGCGGTGAGCGAGGTGACGGTGAACTTCGTGCGCTTCCTGCAGAAGGGCATGACGGCCATGGCGGAGCGATGGGAGCAGCAGGTGGCTGCCACGTCGCTTACGGAGACGTCCGCTCCGTCCGCCTGACCCGCCCCGCGACGCCTGCCGTCGCGGGGCGTCACCCCTGGCATGGGACAGGAAAGCCTAACGGCGCGAGAAGCGATACCAAAAAAGCATGGACCCATGGAAAACTACGGCGCCGGTCGTTACACCAGCGCCGACCATTGGCTGGCCAAATGCTTCCCCCGCTGGCCGACCTGACCTCGCGCGGTCCACCGGACCATCCATGGATCATCGGGACGGTGCGGCCGGGTTCCGAAACGCCCTGACGATCCTCGCCGCATCCTTCGACGGGGCCATGCCGAAGGCCCTCGCGTATTCCCTGCTGAACTGCGTGGCGCTTTCGTAACCCACGTCGAGTGCGGCGGCGGTCACGCTCGCGCCGTCCGCGATGAGAAGCTGTCTTGCCCGCATGAGGCGCAACTGCTTCTGGTATTGCAGGGGACTGAGCGCCGTCGCGGCCTTGAAGTGACGGTGGAAGGCCGATTCGCTCATTGCCACGTTTTCCGCCAGCGTGGCGATGCGCAACGGTTTCGCATAGTTCTCGCGAATCCACCGGATCGCGGTACGTAAACGGGCCAGCGCCGAGTCGGGCGTCGCGATGTCGCGCAACAGGCCGCCATGCGGGCCCTGCAACACGCGAAACAGGATTTCGCGCTCGTACGCCGGCGCGAGCGCCGCGATCTCGGAAGGCCGCTCCATCAACGAGAGCATGCGAACCCAGGCGTCCATGAATTCGGGCGTGACGCCGGCGACCGAAAAGGCGGACCCGCGGCCATGCGACGGCGGTAACGCTGCGCTGTCCGGACCGACGTCGTGCAGCAGGTTCGCGATGACGTTCGCATCCAGCGTGAGGCTGACCGCGAGATAGGGGCTGCCGTCCCGGGCGCCGTGGACGGCGCCGACCGCCGGCAGGTCCACCGTCATGACGAAGTAGGTGGCCGGGTCGTAGTGCAACGTACGCTCGCCCACCGTCATCGTCTTCCCGCCCTGCAGGATCAGGTTGATCATCGGATCGTAGACCGCCGCCAGGGCATGCTCGGGAATCTTGCCCTGGACCATGGCAACACGCGGGATGCCGGTCTCCGTGCGGGCATTTCTCGCGTGCCTTGCCAGGCGGCGCAGTTCGATCAGCGGGGCGTTCATGGGCGACATGAAACGCCATGGCCCGAGGGCGCGCAAGCCGAAAAGCAGGATCGGGCAGATCTTCGCCCCGAATCGGCAGGTGTCGCAAGGGCGGCTTTCCTAAGGTGGAGGCCTCTCAACCCGAGGTGTTCTCATGAAAGCCATCGTCATCACCGGCGGAAGCCGCGGCATCGGTGCCAGCACGGCGCGAGAATGTGCCCGCCGCGGCTATGCCGTCATCCTCACCTATCTCAGCAACCCGGCCGCCGCGACCGACGTCGTGGCCCGGATCGAACGCGAAGGCGGCCGCGCGGCCGCCCTGCCGCTGGACGTCGGCAACGTCGCAACGTTCCACGCGTTTCGCCAAAGCGTGGAAGCGCAACTCGCGGATGCATGGAACGGTAGCGACCTGGCCGGACTGGTCAACAACGCCGGCTACGGCATCTTCAAGCCCATCGAAGCCGTGGAGGAAGCCGAGTTCGACGGGCTGTTCGACGTGCACCTCAAGGGCCCGTTCTTCCTCACCCAGCGCCTGCTTCCGCTCATGGGCCGTGGGTCGTGCATCGTCAACGTCACGAGCGCGACGACGCGGGCCGCGTTCGCCGGCGTGGCTCCCTACGCCTCGTTCAAGGGCGGCCTGGACGTACTTACCCGCTACATGGCCAAGGAATTCGGAGAGCGTGGCATTCGTGCGAACGCGGTGTCGCTGGGCGCCGTTCGCACGGAGCTGGGCGGCGGCATCACCCCGGAATTCGAGAGCCTGCTGGCCGGACAGACCGCCCTTGGCCGCATCGGCGAGCCCGATGACGTCGCCCGTGTCATCGCTACGCTGCTCGGCGACGACGGTGCCTGGGTCAATGCCCAGACCATCGACGTCAGCGGCGGCTACATCATCTGAACCCGGGGAGATCGACATGCTCGACCATATCTTTCTTTCGGTGCGCGACCTCGATCGCTCGGTCGGCTTCTACCGACGTGCGCTCGAACCACTGGGCATCGCGAACCTGCACGACTATGACGGCAGCAGTGGCCCCGCGGGTCACCCCGACCTGAAAGGATTCGGGGCCGGCGGCCGGATGTTCTTCTGGCTTCGCCAAGGCGCAACCGACGGGCGCGCCGTGCACGTCGGCTTCGTCGCCGATAGCGTGGCGACCGTGGATGCCGCCTACGCCGCGGCCATCGAGGCCGGCGCGCGGGACAACGGCGCACCCGGGGCACGCACGTACTACGATCCGCGCTACTACGCGGCCAACGTGCTCGACCCGGACGGCTACAGCATCGAGTTCGTCTACAAGAGCTGGCAGCACGACTGAGCGACGCACCACTTCACCCGCCGCCCGAGTCGGCGAGAAGGCGTATCCACGGGTACGGCCACGGCCGTGGGCATCACTCGATGTTCTGCACCTGCTCGCGCATCTGCTCGATCAGCACCTTCAGCTCCACGGCCGCGTTGGTCGTGCGCGAGTCCACCGACTTCGATCCCAGCGTGTTCGCCTCGCGGTTGAACTCCTGCATGAGGAAATCGAGGCGGCGGCCCACCGGTTCCTTCAGCGCGAGCACGCGGCGGGCTTCGGCGATGTGGGTGGCGAGCCGGTCGAGTTCCTCGTCGACGTCGATGCGGGTGATCTGGAGCACGAGTTCCTGTTCCAGGCGGCCCGGCTCCACCGGCTGGCGGATGTCGGCCAGGCGCGATTCCAGGCGGGCGCGCAGCGCGGCGCGGATCTCCGGCAGCCAGCCGCGCACGTCGCCCACGATGGCTTCGATGCCGTCCAGGCGATCGCGCAGGATCTCGCCGAGCTTGGCGCCTTCGCGGCCGCGCGTATCGGCCAATGCGTCGAGCGCGCGGTCGAGCACGTCGAGGAGGGAGGCCTGCAGGGTCTCGGTGTCGGCTTCGGGCTGCTGCAGCACACCGGGGAAGCGCAGCAGTTCGGTGAACTCGATGGACATGCGCGGGAAGCGCTGCTCGAGGTCGAGCGCCAGCTCGGAAAGGCGCGAAAGCATGCTTCCGTTGACGCGCAGGCCATCGGCCGTGCCGTTTTCGCTCCGCAGGCGTACCGTCACGTCGACCTTGCCGCGCGACAGCCGCGTGGCGATGCGCTCGCGCAGGAGGCCTTCCGCGTTGCGCAGGTCGTCCGGCATGCGCGGGCTGATTTCGAGGTAACGGTGGTTGACGGTGCGCAGCTCGCAGGTAAGCGTGCCGAAGGGACCCGCGCTCTCGGCGGAGGCATAGGCGGTCATGCTGCGGATCATGGGAGGCATCGCTCGCGCGGAAACAAGAGGGGCAATGGTAAACTGACCCACCGCCCGCGCCCAAATCAGGCCTGCCCATGTCTTTCTCCCGTCCGAGCGGCCGTGCCGCCGACCAGTTGCGCACCGTCAGCATCGAACGCCACTACACCCGCCACGCCGAGGGCTCCGTCCTGGTGAGCTTCGGGGACACCCGCGTGCTTTGCACCGCCTCGGTCGAAGAGCGCGTGCCGCCGTGGTTGCGCGGCAAGGGCGAGGGCTGGGTCACGGCCGAATACGGCATGCTGCCGCGCGCCACCAGCGACCGCACCCAGCGCGAGGCTGCGCGCGGCGGCCAGGGCGGTCGCACGATGGAAATCCAGCGCCTCATCGGCCGCTCGCTGCGCGCCTGCGTCGATCGCGCCGCCCTGGGCGAGCGCGTGATCACCCTCGACTGCGACGTGATCCAGGCCGACGGCGGCACGCGCACGGCCGCCATCACCGGTGCCTACGTGGCGCTGGTCGATGCCGTGGCCACCCTCACCGAGCGCAAGCTGGTCAAGCGCAATCCCATCCTCGGCGCGGTGGCCGCGGTATCGGTGGGCGTCTACAAGGGCATGCCGGTGCTCGACCTCGACTACGCCGAGGACTCGAACTGCGACACCGACATGAACGTGGTGATGAACGACGGCGGCGGCTTCATCGAGGTGCAGGGTACGGCCGAGGGCCACGCCTTCCGCCGCGACGAGATGAACGCCATGCTCGAACTCGCCGCCAAGGGCATCGACGAACTCGTGGCCGCGCAGCGCGCTTCCCTGGGCGTCGGCGCATGAGCGACGTACGCGCCGCCACCGCGGACGACCTCGACGCCATCGTCGCCGTGCACGAAGCCGCCTTCGGCCGCCCGGCGGAAGGCGGCCTGGTGCGGCGGCTGGTCGAGGCGGGCAAGGCCAGCGTGTCGCTCGTGGCGGTGGACGAGGACGACACGGTGATCGGCCATGTGCTGTTTTCGCCCGTGACCATCGAGCAGGGCGACGACGGCAAGGCGCTGGGCCTCGCGCCGGTCGCCGTGCATCCCGACCACCAGCGCCGGGGCGTCGGCCACGAGCTCATCGAAGAAGGCATCGGCGCCTGCTTCGTCGCCGACGCGCGCGCGGTATTCGTGCTGGGTTCGCCGGCCTACTACGCCGGTTTCGGCTTCCAGAAGGCGTCGGCTCACGATCTCAGCGACGCGTTCGAAGGCGGCAACGCCTTCCAGGTGCTGCCGCTGACCATCGACGGGCTCGCCGGCTATCGCGGCCGCGTCGACTACGCGCCGGAATTCTCGGAGGGCGCGTGATGCGCACCGTCCTGGCCTCGGGCAACGCCGGCAAGGTGGCCGAACTGTGGCAACTGCTGGCCGGCAGCGACATCGAACTGGTGCCGCAGACGGCGTTGGGCGTGGGCGATGCCGACGAGACCGGCCTCACCTTCGTCGAGAACGCCCTCATCAAGGCGCGCCACGCCGCGCGTGCCACCGGCCTGCCCGCGCTGGCCGACGATTCGGGCATCTGCGTCGATGCGCTCGGCGGTGCGCCGGGCCTGTACGCCGCGCGCTACGCGGGCGTGCACGGCGACAACGCCGCCAACAACGCGAAGCTCCTGCGCGAACTCGACGGCGTGCCGGCGGAGAAACGCACGGCTTATTTCATCGCGGTGCTCGTGTGGCTGCGCCATGCCGACGATCCGGCGCCGCTGATCGCCGAAGGGCGCTGGCATGGGCGCATTCTCGAGGCGCCGCGTGGCACGGGCGGTTTCGGTTACGACCCGCTGTTCCTTCCCGACGGCTCCGACCTGGGCGCGGCCGAACTCGACGCCGAACTGAAAAACCGCCTGAGCCATCGCGGCCAGGCACTGGCCGTGCTGAAGGCGCGCCTGTCCGAACTGGCATGAGCCTGGTCCCGCCGCCGCTGTCTTTGTACGTGCACATGCCCTGGTGCGTGCGCAAATGCCCGTACTGCGACTTCAACTCGCATGGCGTGCGCGGCACGCCCGACTACGCGGCCTACGTGGATGCCTTGCTCGCCGATCTCGACGGCGACCTACGGGATTTCAGCGAGGCGATCCACGGCCGCGCCATCCACAGCGTGTTCTTCGGCGGCGGCACGCCGAGCCTGTTCTCGCCCGAACTCGTCGGTCGCTTCCTCGACGGCGCGCGCGAACGGCTGCCTTTCCAAAGCGGTGCGGAAATCACGCTGGAAACCAATCCGGGCACGGTGGAACACGGCCGTTTCGACGGCTACCTCGCCGCCGGGATCAATCGCATCTCGTTCGGCGTGCAGAGCTTCGACAACGACAAGCTGCACCGTCTGGGCCGCATCCATTCCGCTCACGAGGCGGCCGACGCCGTGCGCCAGGCGCAGGACGCCGGCATCGACAACATCAACATCGACCTGATGTACGCGCTGCCCACCCAGACGCTCGAGGGTGCCATCGCCGATGTCGAGCAGGCCGTGGCGCTCGCACCGACGCACGTATCGCATTACCAGCTCACCCTGGAACCGAATACGGCGTTTGCGGCCAATCCGCCGCCACTGCCCGACGACGATTCGGCCTGGGCGATCCAGGAAGCCTGCCAGGCGCGGCTGGCCGAGGCCGGTTACGGGCAATACGAGGTCTCGGCATACGCCCAGGGCGGCCGGCGCTGCGAACACAACCTCAATTACTGGCGTTTCGGCGACTATCTGGGCACCGGCGCGGGTGCCCACGGAAAGATCAGCGATGCCGACGGCGTGCGGCGGCGCTGGAAAACGCGCCTGCCGGCCGCATTCCTGGCCCAGGCCGGCCAGTCGTCGCGCATTGGCGGCGACAGCCGCATCGAGGCCGCCGACCTGCCGTTCGAGTACATGTTGAACGCGCTGCGGTTGATCGACGGCGTGCCGATGGGGGATTTCACCGAGCGGACGGGGTTGGGGCTGGAGCGTATCGCGCCCGCCATGACCGCCTGCATCGCCAAGGGATGGGTGGTGGACGATCCGGCGACGCTGCGCACGACGGAACGGGGGCAGCGGTTCCTGAACGACGTCATCGAAGCCTTCATGGATTAGCTCCGCAGGTTCGGTAGCGATCTCGCGATAACCGCCCTACCGAAGGGTGGGAGCCGATCGCATCGGCGAAGGCACTCGCGAAAACGCACCGACCTAGGCCATTCGCCCTAGCCGAAATCCCACCGTCCGGCGGCTGGCGGGGCACACGCGGCGCCTCCTACACTCGATCCCGGGTTAGGGGAGGACCCATCATCGATGAATCCAGGCACGCCGCCGACGCAAGGCCGGATGGGTACGCAACCCGTCTCCCTATCGCCGCGTGCCGAACGCGAAGCGCAGCAGGGACTGTCGCTGTGCCTCACCTGGCTCGACGCACCGCTGCGCCATGCCTTGCGCGATCTCGACGGCCGCCTGTTCACCGCCGCCGAAAGCAGCCGCAATCATCTCGAGCAACAGGCGTGCTTCGATGGCCGCGTCATCGCCGAACGCGAAGGCGCCGGTTTCCGTCAGCGCTTCGCCGCGTTTCTCACCCAGCGCTTTCGCCACTTCGGCGAAGCACTCCCCCGCGAGCCGTCCGACGGTGGCCATGCGGCCCTGAGCCTGGTCGATCCGGGCGAACAGGAGCGCACGGACGCGCTGGCGAGCATGGCCGCCCGCGCGGAATCGCGCAGTGCCGCCAGCCTCTTCGAGCTGGGATACCGCATGGCGGTACTGGCCGGCAGCGCGCCGCTGGAAGCCGACGGCCTGCCGGTGGGACCGCGCGTGCTCGCCGCCGCACTGGAAGACGCCGCGCGACCGATACCGCTGGAGCCGGCGCACATGCTCCTGCTCTTCAAGGCGGTGGACACGCACGTCTTCGCGCCGGTGGATACCTTCTATACCGCGCTCAACGATCATTACCGCACGCACGGCATCCTCCCGGGGTTCCGCGTGTTTCCCAACGTGCGGCTGAACCATCCGGTGCCGCCACGCGAACCGGCCGCGCCGCCGGACACGCGCACCACCGAAGACCATATCGGCGTGCTCGAAGGCCTGCGTGCCTTGCTCGCCGGACGCGCGGGACACGTCCGCGGCACGGGCCCGGCACCGCGGCTGGCCAGCGACCAGGAATTGCAGACCGCCCTACACGCCTTGCAGGGCCACGTCGCCGACGTGACCGATGCCGCCCGGCGAGAGATCCGCAGCGCCCACGCGTTGCGCGAAGAGCTGCTGGCGCAACTCGAGCGCGGCCGCCCACGCGGTTCGCCGCCGGCGGAACTCTCGGCCGAACAGGACGACACGGTCACCCTCACCGCCATGCTCTTCGAGAGCCTGGCCGGCGAACTCGGCGCGGCCGGCCGGGGACGATCGCTGCTGGGCGGACTGCAATGGCCGATGCTGCGCGCGGCGATGAACGATCGCGGTTTCTTCGACGAGCCCTCGCATCCCGCCCGTGCGCTGCTGGAAACCGTCGGCGAGGCCGCCCGTACGTGGCTGGATCCCGCCGACGGCGAACCTGACGCCGCCTTGCTCGACCAGCTCGAGCGCATCGTGCTCGAGGCGGGGCAGGCCCAGGTGGTGGACCCGGCGTGGCGTGCCGGCATCGAGCGGCAGATCGCCCATCTCGCCCGCAAGGCGCACGTGGCGGAGCGCCGCCAGATCGAGGCGATGGACGGCCGCGACAAGCTCGAGCGCGCACGCCGACGCGCCGCCGAACTCATGACCGAACGGCTGGTCGGCCAGCCCGCCGCGCGCGGCGTGCTGCGCATCCTGCTCGAGCGCACCTGGGCCGACGTGCTCGCCCTGCACATCCTGCGCGGCGGCGAGAACGGCGAGGCCTTCCTGCAGTGCCTCGGCGTCACCGATCAACTGCTCGGCCGCCGTCCGGTCGGCGACATGGCCAGGTTGCGCCAGGACATCGAGCGCGGTCTCGAACACCTCGGCATGCACCCGGTCGAAGCCTCCCAGGTGGCGGCGGGCGTGTTCGACGGACCGGAAAGCGATGCCGCGCCGACGGCCACCGACGTGGCATTGCGCCTCAAGCAACGCCCACGCCTGGGCGAAGGCACCGCCCACGGCGAACCGCGCCCGGCGGTCGAACCGACGCCCCTGGACCCCGCGGCTCAGGCCGTCCACGCGGGGTTCGCGCAGTTGCGGTTCGGCACCTGGTTCGAATTTCGCAAGGCGGACGGCGGCACGGCGCGACGCAAGCTGGCCTGGTTCTCGCCCGCCACGGGTCATTGCCTGTTCGTGACCGCACGCGGCACGCGCATCGAGGACATCGACCTGACCCGCCTCGCCGGCCTCATCGCCGCGGGCGATGCCTGGGAATGGAAAGAGCAGCGCCTGTCGATGATCGATCGCGCCTGGCGCGCGGTCACCCGCAACCTGCGCCGCGATCGCGGCACCGACGACGGCGGACGCCAGGTGGGGCACGGATGACCACGCCCAACGAGCAACGCCGCGCCCCCCGCAAGCGGGCCACCTTGCCCATTCCCGTCATGGACGTGTTCCGTGACCAGGTCGTGGGGCAGTTGGGCAACCTGTCGGTGGGTGGCCTCATGCTGATCGGCGCGGGCGCGCCGCTCGCCGGCCTCGTTCGCCAGGTGGTCTTCACCCTGCCCGATACGGCCGGAAACGCGCGCCGGATCGAGATCGGCATCCAGGAACAATGGCATGAGCCGGCGGCTCTCGCCGGCCAGTTCTGGAGCGGTTACCGCCTCGTGGCGGCGAGCGACGACGACATCCACCTCATCGACCAGTGGGTCGGGCCGCATCCGGACTGAACGGAGACCATCGAACATGCTTTACGACCTGCCGCGCCGAGGATCACCATCCATCCTCATGAGCGACGCCACCACGATCCTGGTCGATTCCCGCCTCGAGCGCGACGACGCCGCTGCCGCCGCCACGGCCCTCTACCTGCGCCTGGTCGGCGACGGCACCATCGGCCCGCACGCGCACGGTGCCGAGGCGCGCTTTCGTGTGACCGACGAACAACTGCGCCACGACACAGGCGTCCTCGCCATCGGGCTGCATGCCAGCGGGCACCGCTGGGTCGATGGCCCCGACGGTTCGCATCTGGTGGAGGGCGGCCCCGAAAACGGCATCTTCAGTCGCTACGACCGCGGTTTCACCATCCGCTGCCCGGATTGCCGCGCCGAGCTCTCGCCCGGCGAGGAAGGCAGCGACGCCCTCGAGGAAGCGCTGGCGATCTGGTCCGACGGCTCGGATTCGGCTTACGTCGCCTGCCCCTCCTGCGCGAACTGGACGCCCCTGGTGCAGTGGCGCTCGCCGAACCACGATTTCGCGGTGGGGCATTTCGCCATCACGCTGTATGGCGCGCACATGCTCAGCCTGACCGGCAGGGACGACCACCGGGCCACGTTGTTGCGCCATCGGCTGGGCGATCTCGCGGCGGATTACATGGTGGTCTTCGCAAGGGCCTGACCCTCGCGGCCTTTCGGCGGGCGGCCCGACCGGGGTTGGCGAAGGCCACGCATGGGCGCACCATTGGCGTTTCCCCGCACCCCCGATCCCGGAGAACACCGATGAACGACGCGCTGGCCGCGCTCTATCCCCAGCATCTCGCCACCCTGCGCGAGCGCACCGACACCGCGCTGGCGCGTGGCGGTTTCGACCATCTCGTGGTGCCGGCCGGCCGCCCGATCACCAAGTTCCTCGACGACCAGGATTACCCGTTCGTCGTGAACCCCCATTTCAAGCACTGGCTGCCGCTGACCGATGCCCCGGGGAGCTGGCTGGTGTACACGCCGGGCGAGAAGCCGAAGCTGGTGTTCCTGCAGCCGCGCGACTACTGGCACGTGGTGCCCGAAGCGCCCACCGGCTACTGGGTGGACCACTTCGACATCGTGGTGGTGCGCAAGCCCGACGACGCCATCGCCGAGCTCCCCGCCATGCTCTCGCGCTGCGCCATCATCGGTGACGCGCACTGCGGCCTGAAGGACGTCTGCTCCAACAACCCGCCGGCGGTGGTCGACCACCTGCATTATCACCGCGCCTACAAGACCCCGTACGAGCTGGAATTGATGCGCGAAGCCAGCCGGCGCGGCACGCGAGGCCATCGCGCGGCCGAGAAGGCGTTCCGTGAGGGCGCAAGCGAGCTGGGCATCCACCAGGCCTACCTCGCCGCCGTCGGCCAGACCGACGCCGAGCTGCCGTACGCCAGCATCGTCTGCACGAACGAGCACGGCGCGGTATTGCACTACACGAATTTCGACCGCGTCGCCCCGGCCGAGAGCCGCTCGTTCCTGATCGACGCGGGTGCCAGCGCTTCCGGCTACGCCAGCGACATCACGCGTACCTACGCCGGGAAGGACGCCGCCGAATTCCAGGCCCTGATCGACAGCGTGGATGCCGCGGAGCGCTCGTTCGTGGCGAAGGTGCGTGCGGGCCAGAGCTATCCGGAGCTGCACGTGCACGCCCACCATGCGCTGGCCGGCGTGCTTCGCGAGCACGGCTTCATCCGCATGAGCCCCGAGAGCGCGGTGGAATCGGGCGTGTCGTCGGCATTCTTCCCGCACGGCCTGGGCCATGGCATCGGCATGCAGGTGCACGACGTCGGCGGCTTCCAGGCGTCGGAAACCGGCGGCACCATTCCCAAGCCCGAAGGCCATCCGTACCTGCGCCTCACCCGCACGCTGGAGCCGGGCATGGTGGTCACCATCGAGCCGGGCATCTATTTCATCGACATGCTGCTGGCCGAGCTGAAGGACAAGCCGTTCGCGGGCGACATCGACTGGGCCCGCGTGGACCGCTTCCGCAAGTACGGCGGCATCCGCATCGAAGACGACGTGGTGTGCACCACGGGCGAGCCGGAGAACCTGACGCGGGATGCGTTTGGGTTGTCGGGCTGACGGCCGTCGCGACAAACCTGCTCACGGCACTGGATTCCTGCGTGCGCAGGAATGACGTGAGGGCATGAGATACAAGGCGTTCCATCCCGCAGTCCGTCGTTCCTGCGCACGCAGGAACCCCGCGCCCCAGCCAGCCTGAGGGCGCCGACGCCCTGCCTCCCGCGCAAGGCGACGGCATTCAATCGGCACCGATCCTGGCGTATGCTCGGCCCCGTAAGGGGAAAACCAGAGCATACGCGGTCAGCCCGTTGCGACAATCGGTCATGCCTGCCCCCGCGAAGGCAGGGCGTACGATGGCGACGGATTTTTCGGACTTGCCGGAATCGCACGTATGACGGACGTCGTCGCTTCACCCAAACGCCGCTGGCGCGACAAGCCGCTCAAGAGGCTCGCGGTCGAGCTTTCCCTCATCGTCGTCGCCAAGCTCGCCCTGCTCATGCTCATCTGGTACGTGGCCATCCGGCCGCTCCCGCGCGCGGATGTCTCGCCCGCGGGCGTCGACCGGATGCTCGCGCCCGCCTCCGCCTCCACCCAGGGAACCTCGCCATGATCGTCGACCCCGATGTCGTCGGCCTCTCGCGCCTGCAGTTCGCGCTGACCGCGCTCTATCACTTCCTGTTCGTTCCGCTCACGCTCGGCCTCGCCTTCATGCTCGCCATCATGGAAAGCGTGTACGTGATGACGCGGCGCGAGATATGGAAGCGCATGACCCAGTTCTGGGGCGTGCTGTTCGGCATCAACTTCGCCATGGGCGTCGCCACCGGCGTCACCATGGAATTCCAGTTCGGCACCAACTGGGCCTATTACTCGCACTACGTGGGCGACATCTTCGGCGCGCCGCTGGCCATCGAGGGCATGATGGCGTTCTTCCTGGAGGCCACGCTCGTGGGCGTGTTCTTCTTCGGCTGGGAACGCATCTCGCCGCTGAAGCACATGATCGCCACCTGGTTCCTCGCGCTGGCCACCAGCCTATCGGCGCTGTGGATCCTCATCGCCAACGCATGGATGCAGAACCCCGTCGGCGCCGCGTTCAACGCGCAGACGATGCGCATGGAGGTCACCTCCTTCAGCGACGTGATCTTCAATCCGGTGGCGCAGTCGAAGTTCGTGCACACGGTGAGCGCGGGCTACACGATGGGAGCGATGTTCGTGCTCTCGATCAGTGCGTGGTACCTGCTGCGCGGGCGCAACGTCGATTTCGCCAAGCGATCGATGACGGTGGCCGCCAGCTTCGGGCTCGCCGCCTCGCTCTCGGTCGTGGTGCTCGGCGACGAGTCGGGCTATACCGTCTCGGAAAACCAGAAGATGAAGATGGCCTCGATCGAGGCGATGTGGGAGACCGAGCCCGCGCCGGCCTCGTTCACGTTGTTCGGCCTTCCGGACGTGAAGAGCCATACCACGCACGCGGCCGTGAAGATTCCCTGGGTGATGGGCCTGATGGGCACGCGCTCCATCGACCAGCCCATCCTCGGCATCGCCGACCTCGTCGACGAGGCGAAGGTGCGCATCGCCGACGGCATCAAGGCCTACGACGCGATGCTGGTGTTGCGCGAGAACAGGGACGACGCCCAGGCGAAGGCCATCCTCGCCACCCACGACAAGGACATGGGCTACGCGTTGCTGCTCAAGCGCTTCATCGACGATCCGCGCAAGGCCACCCCCGAGGACATCCAGAAGGCGGCCGACAGCACCATACCCAACGTGCCCGTGCTGTTCTGGTCGTTCCGCCTCATGGTCGCCTGCGGACTGTGGTTCATCGGCCTGTTCGCTTACGCGTTCTGGCGCGCCAGCAAGCGACGCCTCGAAGGGCGCCGCTTCCTCAGGATGGCCCTATGGAGTTTGCCGCTGCCCTGGGTAGCCGCCGAACTGGGCTGGATCGTCGCCGAATACGGCCGCCAGCCGTGGGCCATCGAGGGCGTGCTGCCCACGGCCCTGGGCGCGTCTTCGCTCACCCCGGGTCAGGTAGGGATATCGCTCGGCGGCTTCGTGCTGTTCTACACCGCGCTGGCGGTGGTCGACGGTTATCTGATGGTGAAGTTCGCGCGCAAGGGACCGGACGGCCTGGGCATGTGGCCGACCCGCCCCGATGCGATTCCCGCCACGGCGCAGACGGCCTGAAGGAGTACGTCATGTTCGACTACGAAACCCTTCGCATCATCTGGTGGGCGCTGATCGGCGTCCTGCTCTGCGGCTTCGCCATCATGGACGGCTTCGACTTCGGCGTGGCGGCCCTGCTCCGCGTGCTGGGTCGCGACGACCATGAACGCGTGGTGCTGCTGGAAACCATCGAACCCACCTGGGAAGGCAACCAGGTCTGGTTCGTGCTCGGCGGCGGCGCGGTGTTCGCCGCGTGGCCGCTGCTCTACGCCGCGTCGTTCTCCGGGCTGTACGTGGCGATGTTCGTGCTGCTGGTGGCCTTCATCCTCCGCCCCGTGGGTTTCAACTTCCGCGAGAAGGTGCACGATGCGCGCTGGAAAGCCGTGTGGGACTACGCGCTGGTGGCGTCGGGCCTCATCGTGATGCTGGTCTGCGGCGTCGCCTTCGGCAACCTCTTCCTCGGCCTGCCCTTCCGCTACGACGGCGACCTGCGGATGGCCTGGGAAGGCAGTTTCTTCGGCCTGTTCCGCCCGTTCGCCCTGCTCTGCGGCCTCGTGAGCCTGAGCATGCTGCTCACCCATGGCGCGTCGTGGGTCGCGATGAAGGCCGACCATGCCATCGCCGAGCGCGCGGTGCGCATCGCCCGGTTCGCCTCCCTCACCTATCTCGTGCTCTTCGTGCTCGCGGGCACCTGGCTGGCCTATGGCATCCCGGGCTATGCGGTGGTCGGCCCTGTGGTGGCCGACGGCATCTCCAACCCCCTCGCCAAGCAGGTGGCGATCGGCGGCTCGTGGTTCGCCGGGTATCTCACCCACCCCGGATTCTGGCTGGCACCCGTGGTGGCCTTCGCCGGTGCGCTGGGCCTGCAGGCCACCATTGGCCGGCGGGGCTTCGCCGGATTCTTCTTCAGCGGCCTGGCGGTGGCGGGAACCATCGTGTCGGCGGGCTTCGCGCTGTTTCCGTTCCTGATGCCCTCGTCGGCCGATCCCGCGTCGAGCCTGACGGTGTGGGACGCCTCGTCGAGCAAGGGCACCCTGCTGCTGATGCTCGGCGTCACCGTGTTCTTCATGCCGATCATCATCCTCTACACCGGCTGGGTCTACCGCGTGATGCGCGGCCGGGTCACCCTCGAGCACGTGCGCAAATCGCACGGCATGTACTGAAGGAGCGCTGCCATGTGGTATTTCGCGTGGATTCTGGGTTTGGGACTGGCGTGCAGCTTCGCGGTGCTCAACGCGATGTGGTTCGAGGTGCATTCGGACGACGAGGCGCATCGTCGGAAAGATACGTAGGAGACGTTGTCGCGAAAACCGATCTCGCGGCGCTGGGTTCCTGCGTGCGCAGGAACGACGAGCTACGAGCACCGTCGCTCCTGCGCACGCAGGAGCCCAGCGCCTCGGTTCAAGGCTAAGCGACGAGCCGCCATCGGCTCTTAACGCTCCAGGTCGGCGATGCGCTTGGGCACCACCGCCGTCATCACCTCCGGCGCCCCCTTGGTCACCGCCACGTCGTCCTCGATGCGGATGCCGATGCCGCGCCAGCGCTCGTGCACGCCGCGATCGTTCGGCGGCACGTAGATGCCCGGCTCCACGGTAAGCACCATGCCTTCCTCCAGCACGCGCGGCTCGCCGTCGATGCGGTAGTCGCCCACGTCGTGCACGTCGAGCCCGAGCCAATGGCCGGTCTTGCTGGGGAAATACGCTTTGTACGCGCCGTCGGCGATGGCCCGTTCCACGCCGCCGCCGATGAGGCCCAGCGCGCACAGGCCCGTGGCGATGACACGCACCGCCGCGTCGTGCGCGGCGGCGAACGAGCGGCCGGGACGCACCGCGTCGATGGCAGCGAGCTGCGCCTCGAGCACGATGTCGTAGAGCGCGCGCTGCTCGTTCGTGAAGCGACCGCCCACCGGATACGTGCGGGTGATGTCGGAGGCGTAGCAATCCACCTCCGCGCCCGCGTCGACGAGCAGCAGTTCGCCGTCGTTGAGCGTGGCACGGTTCCGCTGGTAATGCATGATGCAGGCGTTGGTGCCGCCGGCCACCGTCGGGGGGAACGCCGGCACCGCGCCGCGGCCACGGATGGTGCGCAGGATTTCCCCCTCGATCTCGTACTCGGCCACGCCGGGCCGGGCCATGTGCATCGCGGCCAGGTGCGCGGCACCCGCCACGTCGGCGGCCTGGCGCATCAGCACGAGTTCGTCGCGCGACTTGAACAGGCGCAGGTCGTGCAGCAGGTGGCCGAGGGCGACCAGATCCTTCGGCACCACGCCGCCGCCGCGCGCCGTGCGCAGGCGCCGCATCCAGCCGAGCAGGCGGGCGTCGAAATCGGGTTCCTGGCCGAAATGGCAATACACCCGCGCGCGGCCCTCGATCATGCCGGGCAGGATGTCGTCGATGTCGTCGATGGGAAACGCATCGTCGAGTTTCAGTTCGCGCACGGCACGGTCGGTGCCCATGCGCTCGCCGTCCCAGCGCTCGCGCTCGGCGTCGCGTTCGCGACAGAACAGCACCGTCTCACCGTGCGCGCGACCGGGCAACAGGGCAAGCACCGCCTCGGGTTCGCCGAAACCGGTGAGATAGTGGAAATCGGAGTCCTGGCGGTAAGGCCAGGGCGCGTCGGCGTTTCGCATGCGCTCGGGCGCGGCGGCGAGGATCAGGACGGCGTCCTCGCCGGCCATGCGCATCAGCTCACGGCGGCGGCGGGCGTATTCGGCGGGCGCGATCAATGCAGCGTGTCGCCGGCCGGTTCCTGGCGCTTCGCCATCTCGGCATGCAGGGTGAGGGCACCCACGCGCACGTATTCCTCCAGCTCGGTCAGCGACGCCTCGTCGCCCTCGACGTCTTCGTCGAGTTCGGCTTCGGTCGAGGCGATGGTGGCCATGTCGCGCAGGATCTCGCGCGCGTCGTCGCTGAGGGCCTTGGCCGTTTCCGCGTTGCCGCCTAGGCCGAAGCCGCCGAGGAAGCCCCGCGTCCAATCGGCCAGCCCTTCCACGCGCTCGTGAAGCGGGGACTCCTCGTCGGGCACCCAGGGCATGAAGCTCAGCTCGGTATCGGCCAGCCAGGTTTCCGTCTGGTGACGCAGCCGCGTCAGCATGCCCTGCTCGTCGGCGGTGGGAGCCGGATCGGGTTCCAGCTTGAGTGCATCGAGCACCGAATCGCCGGTAAACGAACCGCCCGCGCTGATGTAGCCCACGAGCGAGCCGTGGAACTCGCTGACGCTCGTGGCGAGCTTGCAGCGGCCGATGAGTTCGGCGATGTCTTCCGGATCGACGGTGATGTTGGCCGGCATGACGCATACTCCTGGGGAATCGTCGGGATTCTAATGCACCCTGACGCCAAGTCCCCTGTTATAGTCCGCCCCATGACGACCCCGGACGCCTTCAAGAACGAACTGGAAGCCCTGAGCGCCACGCTCGACCGGCTCGTCGATACCGTTCGTCGCCTCACCGAGGAAAACCGCAGCCTGCGGCACAGCCAGGAGCAACTGGCCAACGAACGGGCAGGACTCATGGCTCGCAACGAACAGGCGCGCAGCCGTGTGGAAGCGATGATCCAGCGCCTCAAGGCGCTCGAGAACACGGGCTGAAACCTTTTTCATGAACGCCACGACCAGCGAACCGGTGTCCCTGCGCCTGCTCGACCGCGAGTTCCACATCGCCTGCGCGCCGGAAGAGCGGGCCGGCCTCGTGGCCGCGGCCCAGTTCCTCGACGGCAAGATGCGTGAACTGAAGTCGAACGCCAAGGTGCCCGGCTTCGACCGCATCGCCGTGCTGGCCGCCGTCAGCATCGCTCACGAACTGCTCACGCTACGCAAGGATCAGGCCAGTCAGGAACAGGTGCTGACCGACGGTCTGGCCGCCCTGCGCAAGAAGCTTGATGGTCTTGTCGACGCCTCGGTAAAATAGCGCCGGGCGTTCTCTGCGCTGTTCGCCAGCGCACTTTACATTTGCCTTGTTCCTACATACGACCCCGGGTCGACCTTACGTGACGGTTGCGCATGTCCGCCAAGTGCGGAAAGCCTTGAAGTCACGTGGTTCTCCCACCTGATCCTTTGGATCAAGGTCGTTTGGTGCGCAGCGGCAGTGCGGAGGACGTCTCTCCTTTTTATGGCCGGCCGGTGACAGACCGGTCAGCGTTGGTCCCGCGGCACCGGGGGCAGCGGCTTGCCGGCGACCTTCCCCGCCCGTGCCGCCCGGCAGAACGATCCCATGACCAAGCTCCCCGAGAGACGTGAACTGCGCGCCGACCTCGTCCAGCGCCGCCGTGAACTGAAACCCGCCGAGCGCGTCGCCGCGGCCCAGGGCCTCCGGGCCTCGCTCGAGCAGCTCCCCGAATTCCTCACCGACACGCACGTGGCCGGCTACTGGGCCACGGGCGGCGAGCTGCCGCTGAACCTCGCCATTGCGCCCCTGGCCGAACGCGGACAGACGTTCTACCTGCCCATCGTCACAAAGTCGGGCGGCAAGCGCCGGCTCACCTTCGCGCCGTGGACCACGGGCGAAGACGTGGAAAGCAACGAACTGGGCATTCCCGAGCCCAAGGCCGCCCAGCGCATCGTCGAGGCCGACAAGCTCGACCTCGTGCTGGTGCCCCTGCTCGGCTTCGACCGCCGCGGCAACCGCCTCGGCTTCGGCGGCGGCTACTACGACCGCAGCTTCGAGTTCCTGCGCGGGCGCGAGCGCCCGGCCACGCCCCTGCTCGTGGGCGTGGGCTACGCCTTCCAGGAAATCGACGCGATCGAGACCGCCGAATGGGACATCCCGCTCGATTACGTCGCCACGGAGAAGGAGCTCATCGACTGCACGGGCGTGAAGGCGTGAAATACTGGCTCATGAAGTCCGAACCGGACGCCTTCTCCATCGACGACCTCGAACGCAAGGGCGTCGAGCCGTGGGACGGCGTGCGCAACTACCAGGCGCGCAACTTCATGCGCGACGGCATGAAGGTCGGCGACAAGATCTTCTTCTACCACTCGAACACCGAGGTGCCCGGCATCGTGGGCATCGCCTCGGTGGCCTCGCCGGCCTACCCCGACGAGAGCCAGTTCAACCCGAAGTCGAAGTATTACGACGAGAAGAGCCGGCGCGAGGAACCGCGCTGGATGCTGGTCGACGTGAAATTCGAGCGCAAGCTCAAGCGCACCATCTCGCTCGACGAACTCAAGGGCCACGACGAACTGGCCGACATGCCCCTGGTACGCAAGGGCAACCGTCTCTCCGTCATGCCGGTCGCCAAGGGCGACTGGGATTACATCCTGAAGCTGGAGAAAGCATGAGCCAGGACAACGAGAAGCGGCTTGCCGCCGAAACCGCCGCCTTCAAGTACGTGGGCAACGGCAGCTTCAAGGGCGGCATCATCGGCGTGGGCACGGGCTCGACGGTGAATTTCTTCATCGACGAACTGCCGCAGTATCGCGACCGCATCAAGGCCTGCGTCTCCAGTTCCGAAGCCTCCAGCGAGCGGCTGCGCAAGCTCGGCTTCGATGTCATGGACCTCAACGCGGCGGGTCGCCTCGACCTCTACGTCGACGGCGCCGACGAGTGCGATCCGAACAAGTGCCTGATCAAGGGCGGCGGCGCGGCGCTCACGCGCGAGAAGATCGTGGCCGCGGCCTCCGACACGTTCGTGTGCATCATCGACGCCACCAAGCAGGTGGAGGTGCTGGGCGCGTTCCCGCTGCCCATCGAAGTCATTCCGATGGCGCGCAGCCTCGTGGCCCGCGAGATCGTCGCCCTGGGCGGCCAGCCCGTATGGCGAGACGGCACGGTCACCGACAACGGCAACTGGATCATCGACGTGCACGGCTGGCGCATCACCGACCCGGTGGCCCTCGAGGCCCAGCTCAACCAAATCGTGGGCATCGTCTGCGTGGGCTTGTTCGCCAAGCGCCGGGCGGATGTCGTGATCGTGGGCAATCGCGAGATCTGAGATCGCCCGCGAGCAGAGTCGAGCGCTACCGCAGCCTGATTCGCCGATGCGATCGGCTCCCACCCCTCCGGTAGGAGCGCTGCTACCGAAGGGGTGGGAGCCGATCGCATCGGCGAATCACGATTGCCTCGCGGCCGCAGGAACCACGACACTCCCCCCATGACCCTCGAAACCCTTCTCCTCATCGCCCTGCTCGTGCTCGCCCTGGCCTGCACGGGCCTGCTCCTGGCCCTGCTCGCCCGCGGCAGGCGGGACGACGGCAGCGCCGCCCGTCTCGACGCCCTGCGCGACGACTCCCGCCGCCTCGAAACCATGCTGCGCGACGAACACCGCGCCGGGCGCGGCGAGCTGGGCGAGAGCTTCGGCCAGTTCCGCGGCCACGTGCAGGAGCAGCTCCAGGCCGCTTCCGAGCGCCAGCAGGAGCGCATCGAAGGCTTCGCCCGCCGCCTCGACCAGCTCACCGAGCGCACCGACAACGGCCTGCAATCGCTGCGCCAGGGCCTGGCCGACGACTCGCGCAAGACGCGCGAGGAATCCGCCCTCACCCTCAAGCACTTCGGCGAACGGATCGACCAGCGCCTGGCCGCCCTCACCGCCGACAACGAGAAACGCCTGGCCGACGTGCGCGGCACGCTGGAAACCCGCCTGGCCGCCATCCAGCAGGATAACGCCGCCAAGCTCGAGCAGATGCGCGCCACCGTGGACGAAAAGCTCCAGTCCACGCTCGAAACCCGCCTGGGCCAGTCGTTCCAGCTGGTGTCCGAGCGCCTGGAGGCCGTACAGCGCGGCCTGGGCGAAATGCAGGCGCTGGCCGCCGGCGTGGGCGACCTGAAGCGCGTGCTGACCAACGTCAAGACCCGCGGCACCTTCGGCGAGGTGCAACTGGGTGCCCTGCTCGAACAGATCCTCATCGCCGAGCAGTACGCGTCCAACGTCGCCACCGTCCCGGGCTCGGCCGAGCGCGTGGAGTTCGCCATCCGCCTGCCGGGCACCGACGACGGCGAGCCGGTATGGCTGCCGATCGACGCCAAGTATCCCGTGGAGGACTACCAGCGACTGCTCGAGGCCCAGGACGCCGCCGACGCCGAGGGCGTGCTCGCCGCCGGCAAAGCCCTGGAGCTGCGCGTGCGCGAGGAAGCCAAGCGCATCCGCGGCAAATACGTGGCGCCGCCGCACACCACCGATTTCGCCATCCTCTTCCTGCCCACCGAGGGCCTGTACGCCGAGGTCATCCGCCGGCCGGGCCTATCCGACCAGCTCCAGCGCGAGCATCGCGTGACCGTGGCCGGTCCCACCACCCTCACCGCCCTGCTCAACAGCCTGCAGATGGGTTTCCGCACGCTGGCCATCGAGAAGCGTTCGTCGGAGGTCTGGCAGGTGCTGGGCGCGGTGAAGAACGAGTTCGGCAAGTTCGGCACCGTGCTGGAGAAGACCCGTAAGCAGCTGGATACCGTGCGCAACAGCATCGACAGCGCCGGCGTGCGCACGCGGGCCATCGAGCGGCGCTTGCGCGGGGTGGAGACGCTGGGTGGGGAGGAGACGCAGCGCTTGCTGAAGCTGGGGGCGGAAGCCGACGAGGGCGAGGCCGCCGGAGACGAAGAGCCGTAGCCGCGCCCGGCGAAAGCCGGCTGCCTCGCGCTGGTTCCCTGCGTACGCAGGGACGACGGATCGGTATCTTGCAGCTCGTCGCTCCTGCGTACGCAGGAGCCGCCGGTTTTCGCGGCGAGGCCGCCGACGACCTCCTCCCCGCGTTACAATGCCCGTTTGCACCACCTCGAGGATTTGCGCCCCATGAGCGACGCCGACAAGCCCCGCCCGGTCACCCGCGAGCAGGCCGAGGAGGCCGTGCGTACCCTGCTGCTATGGGCGGGCGAGGATCCGAAGCGCGAAGGCCTGCTCGACACCCCCAAGCGCGTGGTCAAGGCCTATTCCGACTGGTTCAAGGGCTACGACGAAGATCCGGCCGAGTACCTGCGCCGCACCTTCGAGGAAGTGGCCGGCTACGACGAGATGATCGTGCTGCGCGACATCGAGTTCGAGAGCCATTGCGAACACCACATGGCGCCGATCATCGGTCGTGCCCACGTCGGTTACGTGCCCACCGATCGCGTCGTCGGCATCAGCAAGCTCGCCCGCGTGGTCGACGGTTTCGCCCGTCGCTTCCAGGTGCAGGAAAAACTCACCGCGCAGATCGCACACTGCATCGAAGATACCCTGCGCCCGCGCGGCGTCGGCGTGGTGATCGACGCCAGCCACGAATGCATGACCACCCGCGGCGTGCACAAGCGCGGCGTGTCGATGATCACCAGCCAGATGCTCGGCAGCTTCCGCGAAGACCCGCGCACGCGCGGCGAATTCCTCCGCTTCGTCGGCGTCGACCGGCGTTGACGTTGAGCGGCCCGAACGACACTTCCTTCCACGACGAGCGCCTGCAGGATGTTTTCCGCGACGGCGTCGTCGCGGAAGACTTGCCTTCGCTTTTTCCGCTGTTGCGCGGACGCGGCCTGTTGCGCGCGTTTTCCGCCCTCTTCCACGGTAGCGAAACGCAGGTTCTCCTTCGCCTGCTGGTGCTTCGTACCATCGGCGCACGTTCGCACGCCACGGAGTGGACGCCGCAGGAAATCCGCGACCAGCTCGCCTTCGTCGATCCGGTCAAGCTCGAAACCGTCGTCCAGCGCCTCAAGGATCACGACATCCTCGTCTACGACGGCGAAACGATGCGCTATCGCATCGGCCCCGTCGGCCGGAAGGCCCTCGGTGCGTTGGCCGCGATGCTGGAATTCGAGCGCGACGACGACGACGGTCTCGGCTACCTGACCGCCCAGCTCGCTGCCGGACAGGCCGTGGGCCGCGTGTCGGTGGACGAACTGGGCCACCTGCTTTCGCGTCTGACGGAACTGAAGGAAGACTTCGACCGCGCCGTGCTCTCCGGTTCCGAACATCGCATCCGGCGTGCCGCCGAACGTCTCGAGTCGGTGTGGACATGGGTGGAAAAAGGCACCGACGTGGTCGCTTCCATCACCCGCCAGGAAGAACTCGAGCCCGCCGCCCATCGCCTCGCCCAGGCGGTGGGCCGCGCGCAAAGCTCGCTGCTGCGCCAGGCCGGCGTGTTCCAGCGCGAACTCAACAAGATCGACCAGCATCGCGTGCATCTGGGCCGCACCGGCTTGTCCTCCTCCGACCTCGTGGGCTGGCTGCGCGCGCAGGACATCGACACCCTGTCCGCCTTCGAAGACGGACAGCTGCTGCTGCCCCTGCCCGCCCCCTTCCTGCACGACCAGATCGCGCTGGACGTGGCCGAATACGAACTGCTCGAACGCGAACGCCTCGCCGCCGAGGTCACCACCCTGCCCAGCGCGGAAGCGCCGCCGGAAACCGCGGAGCTGCCCACCAGCGAGGAAGACCTTCGCCACCTGGAGGCGTGGCACGCGGAACTGGCCGCCCTCGTAGCCCCCCGCGAACTGTCCGAAACGCTCATCGGCGACGACTACGCGCTGTCCGCGTATCGACTCTCCCTGCTCGGACTCCTCGGCGATCCCGAATCCGCGGCGCTGGAAGGCGGCACCGCCGACCTCGCCCGACTGCCGCTCGCGCTCGAGATCGAGCCACGGCTGATCGACCCCGACCTGCCCCACATCGCGCTCGTCAGCGCCGGACGCCTGCGTCCTCGTGACGGCGCGAAGGACACCACCGATGCATGACGATACCGCCAGCCTGGTCACCCGCCTGCTCGCCCAGCGATGGCTACCGCGCGACGACGTGCAGGCGCGCAAGGCTCTGCTCGACGAAAGCTACCGCGAAGAACTCGACCGCCGCCTCGAAGCCGTGGGGCTGGAACTGCGCGAGCATCCCTACGCCGCCTATATCGGCTTGGCCGTGTCGCGAAAGAGCGAGCGCGCCGTCTTCGGCGGCAGCGACAGCTGGATTTCCAACACGATGCAGCTGGACCGCGACGGTGTGGCCCTGCTGGTGGTGATCTGGGCCCTGATCGTGCTGCCCAAGCGCCAGCGGCAGGTGGAGCGCCAGGCACTGGAAGCCGCCGCCTCCCAGACCCAGATGTTCGCCGAGGAAAAACCCATTCCCCGCGACCCCGCGGTGGCGCCGGTCATCGCCGAGCGCACGCTGCTGGCCGATTTCGGCGAGAAGCTCGGCGGGAAGATGCGCATCAATATTCTCCTGGGCACCCTCAGCCGCCTGGGGTTCATCATCCGTAAGCGTGGCGACGGGCCGGACAGCCGCCTGATCGCCGAAGGCCCCCTGCTGGATCTCGCCTTCGATTACGAACGCACGGCCAGGCGGGTACTCGACGGCGCGCTGGGCGACCTGCTGACCGAAGCATCGGCGCGCGCGGCGAACGCAGCCGCCGGCGTGGCCGGCGACGAGCTGATCGACGACACCGAGGTCGAGGACAACGACGATGTTTGATTTCCGTAGCCTCGAGGTCGTCCACTGGGACTACTGGCAGCGTTTCAGCCTGCCGCTGGACACCAACATCGTCACCGTCGTGGGCCCGAACGGTTCGGGCAAGACCACGTTGCTCGATGCCTTGCGCACGCTGCTCACCATCGACTGCGCAGGCAACCGCGACTACAAAAGCTACCTGCGCCACAACGGCCAGCCGTTCGCCTGGCTGCGCGCGCGCGTGGGCAACCTGCCGGGACCGAACGGCGAACGCCCGTTCTTTCCCATCATGGATCGCGAGGTCACCCTCGCCTGCCGCATCCAGAAGAAGGGTGGCGAGTGGACGCGCCAATACGCCGTGCTGGGTGGCGACGTCAGCGTCGAAGCCATCGCCGAGCGCAACGATTTCCTCGGCTTGCGCGAATACCGCGTGCGCCTTGAGGGAGCCGGCCTGTCGCAAGCCATACGCCGCGTGCTCACGCTCGAACAGGGCGCGACCGACAAGCTCTGCCAGTTGCCTCCCAAGCAGCTGCTCGACCTGGTCTTCGACGTGTTCGGCGATAAGACCGTCCTGGACGACTACCAGCGCGCGCGCAATGAGCAGACCGAAGCCGACCGCGAACTGCACGGATTGGAACAGCAACTCTCGCTGATCGGCATCAGCCTGCAGGAAGCCGAAGCGCGATCGCGCTCGTACCAGGAATGGACCGCGCTCAAGGAAGAACGCGTATCGCTGGTGGCGGACATCCAGCCACGCATCGAACTGGCCGAAATCGCGGCCAGCATCCGCGGTGCGCGTCCGGCGCTCAACGGCTTCAAGCGCCGCGTGGCGGAACTGAAGCGTCAGGACGCGGACATCACCCTGCAGTTGCAGGCGCTCGACGACACGGGCGAGCGCCTGCGCATCGAGCAGAACGACGCCGACGCCGCGCGCCAGCTGACGCAGAAAAGCCTCGATGCCGCACGCGCCGCGCTCGCCCAGAACGACCTGATCATCAACCAGGAAAACCGCCTCCGCCAAACCGTGGCGGCGCAGGACGGCGCCGATCACGAGCAACTCGCCACCATCGCGCGCGACGCACGCGCGCGGTTGCGCGTCTTGCAGGACGAGGAAGGCACGCTTCGCCAGGAGCTGGGCACGCTCACCAGCAAGCTGGCCGCATGGCGCAGCGGCCGCCGCTACACGCCCGACTTCGAGGCCGCCTTCCGTCGCGCATTGGACGACGCGGGCATTCGCCACGGCATGCTCAGCGAAACCGTCGAAATCACTCAGCCGCGCTGGCAGGCGGCCGTCGAAGCCGTGCTCGCGGGCTATCGGCACGTGGTGCTGCTCGACGATCCGCGCGACCGCGAAAAAGCGTGGAAGCTCGGCGAATCGATGCGCTACAAACACTTCGTGGTCGCCGATCGCGAACCCGCCGGCAAGCCGACGCCCGGCTCGCTCCTTGAAGTGGTCGAGTTCTCCGCCGCCGCCCCCGATTGGCTGCTGCGCAACCTCGACCGTATCCGGCGCGTGGACGACGTCGCCGAAGGATCGAAACTCGGCCGCGACCAGGACTGGATCACCCCGCAGGGTTATTTCCGCGAGCGCCGTGGCGGCCGTCATCTCGGCGTGGACGACATGTATTTCGGCGCCGCGGCCCGCGAACGCCAATTGCGCGACGGCGAAGCGCGCCTGCGCGATATCGAGGAGCGCCTTCGCGCCCTTGCCGACGAGCGCAAGACCGCGTCGGCCCAGGCCAGCGACGCCGAGAGCATCCTGCGCGGCGCCAACGCCAGCAGCCAGTTGGCCGACCGAGCAGACGAATTCAACGAAGCGCGCGAGCAGCAAACCCGATTGCAGGAAGACGTGCAGCGCACCGCCGACAGCCACGTCGCCGCCGAGCAGCACTACGAGAGCGTGCGGGAGAAACGGACCAGGACCTCCAACGCGCGCGACAATGCCGCGCGCGAGCAGGTCACCGTACGTCGCCAGCAGGTGGAGGCCGAACGGCAGCATCACCACACCAGCGGAGAACAGCTGGAGCGCCTCAAGACCTTCCGTGCCAAGCGCGTCCACGTACCCCTGGCGAAACGTACGCGCGCCGCCATGGCCGCCTTGCGCGAGGATTTCCAGTCGTCGTCGGAGGTGCGCCGCGCCATCGAGCGCAACGAACGGCGCCTCGAGGAGGGCCATTGGGAAACCGATGCCAGCGTGCTGTCGCTTCGTGACAAGCTGGCCGGCGACCACGACGGCCTGAAGGGCGATCTCGACAAGCGACGGATACACCTGGAACGCGCGAGTCGCATCACGCATGAAGCCCGCGGCGCGTACATCCAGGTATTGCGCAATACCGTGCGTCGCTACGCCAAAAACCTCAAGATCCTGGCCGAATTGGCGGGCATCGGCGTCGACGTCGACCTGCCCGAGCTGACCAACGACGATCTCGCGCTGGCCTCGGCCGCTCTCCACGTGCGTTTTGAGTTCGACAAGAAGGGCTGGATCGGGATGGACGACGGCGAGGCGTCGGGCGGACAGCAGGTGATGAAGTCGCTCTTGCTGCTCGTGGCGCTGATGCGCGACGAGGATCGCCCGGGCGGTTTCGTCTTCATCGACGAACCGTTCGCCCACCTGGACATCTTCAACATCGACAAGGTCGGCGCGTTCCTCAAGTCCACCCGCGCGCAATACATCCTTACCACCCCCGCCACGCACAACGTAAACGTGTTCCAGCCGTCGGATCTCACGCTGGTGACCAGCAAGCGGCGGCCCGGTGCCCAGTGGGCGCAACCCCTGGCCGTCCTGCGGCGCAAGGCTGAGGTGGCGTGATGACGAAGGCGGCCGACCGGATATGGGGGCCGCCCGACGCCGACGGCATCCGCGCCAGCTACGATTCCCCAAGCCGCCTCGGGCGGCTGCGGCGCGCGGCGGCCGGTGACCGACGCGTCGACACGTTGCTCGGTGAACACCGCGCGCTGGTAGTCGACCTGTTGCGCGCCGGTGGCGATGCCCTCAAGGGCAAGACGCTGTTCGCCAGGGCGGGTAATGCGCGCCATGTCGCCATCGCCGCCGCTGAATACCTTCTGGTGCATGGCTGGATCGAACTGCGCGAAAAGCGCAGGGGCAGCGTGTGGGAAATCACCGCCCTGCGCTGGGTTCATGCCGACGAACTGCGCGGCGCATTGACCCTGCCGCGCCGCGACGCCGAGGCTGGCCGACGCGCCGATGCCATGGGGGCCGCACCGCTCGACGAAAGGCTCCTTGCCCTGCATGCCAGCCTGCGCACGCTCGCCACGCGTACCCTGCTCCGTCGCGCGACCCTCGTGGCGCGGCTTGATCGATGGTGTGCGGAACAGCGCGGCGGCAGCCGCAACGCCTTTGCGCAGTTCGCCCTGGACGACACCCACGGCATGACCTCCGCCGACTGGCATTGGCTGGCCCGCCACGTCGACCTGGAAGAACTGGGCGTCTCCACACATACCCCGGGGCTGCTGCTTCGGGCACCGCTACGCCTGATGGTCGATGGAGGCGGTGAGCTCGATCTGACCGCCATCCCCGACATGATCGCCCTTAGCCCACTGACGCTGGGCCGCCTGTGTGGCGCCGAAGGCTCTCCCGTCGCCTGGTTGCTGGTGGAGAACCGGACGAGCTTCGAAGAGGTCGCCAGGAAAATCGGCGATCGATACGCGGTCGTCTGGATGCCGGGTTACGTACCCGGATGGTGGCTGGACGCCATGCGGCATCTGGTATCCCTCGTGCCGCTACCCGCGCTCGTCGCGGCGGATCCCGATCCGGCCGGCATCGAGATCGCGCTGCGGGCTTCGATACCGTGGGGGTCGAACTGGAAGCCCCTCGCGATGTCACCCCAAGCCTTGGCGGCGACAGGGCGGGGCAAGGGCATGACCGATCACGACCATGCCATTCTTGCCCGCCTGTCACGCGTGGAACTGGATGCGACACTTGCGTCGCTGGCCGAGGCGCTCGCCGGGCGGGGACGCAAGGGAGAGCAGGAGGCCCTCGACCTGACCGAGTGGCTGGATCAGTAAAGACCGGTTTCGCCAGGCACCACCGCCTCGTCGTTGCCAGGGGCGGGCTCGTGGTGAAACGGATCGTGTTCGTCACGCTGCGGCGCCGGGGCCGGACGGCGACGCACAAGCAGCCAGGTGGTCAGCGCCGCGACGCCGAGGCCGACCGCCACCACCGTGCGCGGATGGCGTTTCACCTGGCGGCCGGCGCGCAGCGCGGCCATGCCGGCGTCACCGACATACTGACGAGCCGCACCGGTGAACTCGCGGGTGCGGTCGTGGGTGATCGCGCCGGTCATGCGCTGCGCGCGACCGGCGATCTGATGGGTGAGGCTCTTTCGAAAAAGGGTCATGGTCGGTCTCCTCGGAAGCTGGAGGACACCGTGACGCGTGGCGCGTGACGGGAATGCGTGGGAGTCGTTCCCTTGTCGTCATCGCCCTGCGGGATTCGCGTCTCAGCCCAGCGTCGCCAGCCACTCGTCGTCCGATCCCTCGTTCACCCCCTCGAACAGGAAGGTCGACAGGTACCGTTCACCCGTGTCGGGCAACATCGCCAGGATCACGCTGCCCTGCTCCGCCGTCTTGGCGTAGTCGAGCGCGGCGGCGATCGTGGCGCCCGCTGAGACGCCCACGAAGAGGCCTTCCTCGGCCGCCAGGCGGCGAGCGGTGTCGCGGGCGGTCGTATCGTCGACCGGCAGGTCCACGTCGAACACCTCGCGGTCGAGCACCTCGGGCACGAAATCGGGCGTCCAGCCCTGGATCTTGTGCGGCGACCATTCCTTGCCCTCGAGCAGGGAGGCCACGGCAGGCTCGGCCACGACGATCTTCACTTCCGGGCGCGCCACCTTCAACACCTGTCCCACGCCGGTCAACGTGCCACCGGTGCCCCAGCCCGTCACGAAGGCGTCGAGGCGGCGACCGGCGAAGTCCTGGAGGATCTCGGCCGCGGTGGTGCTGCGGTGATAGGCCGGATTGGCCGGATTCCTGAATTGCTGCGGCAGGAACCAGCCGTACTTTTTCGCCAGTTCCTCGGCGCGCCGGACCATGCCCGAGCCGCGCTCGGCGGCGGGCGTGAGGATTACCTTGGCGCCGTAGGCGCGCATGAGCTTGCGCCGCTCCACCGAGAAGGTCTCGGCCATCACGGCGACGAACGGGTAACCTTTGGCGGCGCAGACCATGGCCAGCGCCACGCCGGTGTTGCCCGAGGTCGCCTCGACCACCGTGTCGCCGGGTTTGAGCACGCCCCGCCGCTCGGCGTCGAGGATCACGGCGATGGCGAGGCGGTCTTTCACCGAGCCACCAGGGTTGAACGATTCCACTTTCGCGTAGAGCGAGACGTGCGCGGGCGCGACGCGATTCAGGCGAACGATGGGCGTGCGGCCGATCGTTTCGAGGATGTTTTCATGGATCATGGGAGAGCCCCGTGGTCGACTGAAGAAACGGCTTCAAAGGTACTCCCACCCGTGCGCACACCACAAACCCCCGATGGACGTCCATACGCCATGCTCCTGTGGCTCATGGCCGTTACATCCGCCATCGCCCAGGACCTGCCGCGAACCCCGTCGGCCTATCTGGCGCGCTTCGATGCGAACGGCGACGGCCGCGTCGACGAAGCCGAGTACGTTCGCTACATGAGCCAGGGATTCCTGCGCATGGACGTCAACGGCGACGGCGTGCTCGACGCCAACGACGGACCGATGCGGCCGGGGCAGCACGCGGTGAAGCTGGAAACGTTCCAGCGCAACCTCATCGCGCAGTTCCACCGGCTGGATGCCAACCACGATGGGTACCTGAGCGCGACGGAGCTGGCCCAGCCGCCACGGTGACGCGGTTCGAGGTTGCGCCGACCTGCTACCCTTCCGCCTTCCCTGGGGAGGGCCTCGATGAGCACGACGGAACTGTTCCTGATCGCGATGACGATCATCCTCTGCGTGCCGTACGCCATCTGGCGCGTGTTCCGTACCGATTACTGGGCACCGCTGGTCGTGGTACAGATCGTCACCGGCATCCTGCTCGGCCCCGGCGTGCTCGGCAAGGCATTTCCGGACTACTACGCGACGGTGTTCTCGCCACCGGTGATCGCCGCGCTCAACGGCATCGCCTGGTGGGCCGTGATGGTGTTCGTCTGGATCGCGGGCATCGAACTGGACCTGTCCGAGGTATGGAAGCAACGAAAGGAATGCGGCACCACCGCCGCCTTCGCGCTCGGCGTGCCCCTGCTCGCCGGCTGCGCGGCCGCGCTGGTCATGCTGGCCTGGCGCGACGGGTGGATGGGGCCCCGCGCCGCGCCATGGCAATTCGTGCTCGGCATCGGCATGGCCTGCGCGGTGACGGCACTGCCCATCCTCCTCCTGCTGATGGAAAAACTCGGCATCCTGCGCGAACCGCTCGGCCAGCGCGTGCTGCGCTACGCCAGCCTCGACGACCTGGCGATCTGGGCCGTGCTCGCGATCATCCTCCTCGACTGGCAGCGGGTGGGGCACCAGGCGGCCTTCCTCGCCCTTTTCGCCCTGGCGGCCTGGGCATTTCGCCGGCTCATGGCGCGCCTAGAGGAAAGCGACCGCTATATCCTCGGCCTCGTCTGGCTCGCCGCGTGCGGCTACGGCGCCGACGCGTGCGGCCTGCATTTCATGGTGGGCGCCTTCCTCGCCGGGGCGGCGATGGAGCGCGCGTGGTTCCGCATCGAGGGCCTCGACGCCCTTCGCCGCAACGTACTCCTGACCATCATGCCGGTGTTCTTCCTGTCCACCGGGCTGCGCACCAACTGGCAGCTCGGCGGCGCGGCGGTGTTCGGCGCGGCCGCGCTGCTCCTGGTCGCCTCGGTCACCGGCAAGCTCGCCGGCGTGGGCATCGCCGGGCGCCTGCTCGGCTGGAAGCGCGGCGACGCCTGGACCGTCGGCTGGCTGCTGCAGACCAAGGCGCTGATCATGATCATCTTCGTCAACGTGTTGCTCGACCGCGGGCTCGTCACCAGCGAGACCTTCACCGCCCTTCTCCTGATGGCCGTGGCCAGTACCATGCTTACCATGCCCATGGTCGCGCCCCGACTCGGGTACGCCGGAGCACGGGCCGACCGGCCCCCGCGGGAGACGGCGACCGGCACCGGGGCCATCCCGGGCGATGCGGATCGCGGCGCAAAACTCTAAGCCACGGCTGCTCGAACGGGCGTAAGATGAGGCTTATTTGGCACTCTGCGCGACGGTAGACACGTGCGTCTGGACAACGAGCTCTGGGAAGGCAAATACCACGAAGCCGTGGAGAGGCTCTCTCGCGAAGAGGCCCAGTGGCGCGATGCCGAGTCCCTGCTCCGCCAGTTGGTCGGTTGCCTGTCGCGGGCGGTGCACGGCGCGCACGACCAGCTCGATTCGCACATCGAACGCCTCACCGGCGCCCTCGACGGGCCGCTGAGCGCCGCCGAGCTCACCGACGTGGTGCATGGGCTGAGCGAGGCGATCGACAATCTCGGCGCACGGCCGCACCCTTCCGAGCATCGCGCCATTCCCATCGTGCGCCAGCGTACCGAGCACGGCTCGTCGGTGCAGTCGGCGCTGAGCCGCCTGGTCGACCGCATCATCGTGCTGCCGAAGCTGGCCGACCGCGCCAACGACCTTCGCCATGACGTGGCCGATGCGGGCGACCTCGTGGCACTGGCCGCCTGCGGCGACCGCCTGGCCGACCTGATCAACGAACAGCGCATCGGCCTGCAACGCGAGATCGACGCCTTGCAGGCGGTGCTACGCCATGTCACCGGCCGTCTCGACGAGATGACCCACTACATGTCGCGCGAGCTTACCGACCAGTCCACCGGGGAAGCCAACGGCCAGGCGCTGGACGCCTCGGTGGCGCACGAAATGCGCCTGCTCGGCGAAGCCGCGCTCGAGCTCGACGACGTGCACGACCTGCGCGAACGGGTGAACGCGAGCCTGGAAACCATCGCCGGATGCTTCCGCGAATTCCGCGACCGGGAAGGGGCACGCCTCACCGCCTATCGCGATCGCGCCGAGAAGATGCGCATGCGCATCGAGCAGCTCGAAACCGAGCGTACCGCCCTGCAGCGATCGCTCGAACGCGAACACGAGCTGTCTCAGACCGACACCATGATCGGCATGCCCAATCGTCTCGCCTACGAGAAGCGCGTGGAGTCCGCGTACGAGGGATGGCTGGTCACGCAGCGGCCGCTGGGCATCGCCGCGATCGACATCGACCACTTCAAGAGCATCAACGACACCTACGGCCACACGGCCGGCGATGCCGTGCTGCGCGTCATCGGCCAGGCGCTGCTCAAGCACGTGCGCCCCGTCGACTTCGTCGCCCGCTACGGCGGCGAGGAATTCATCATCGTCTTCGAAGGCACCGAGCCGGCCGAATCGTTGCAGGTGTGCGAGCGCCTGCGCGGCAAGATCCAGCACCTCAACTTCCACGCCGCGCGCCAGCTCGTGCGGGTGACGGCGTCGATCGGCCTGGCCCATTTCCAGCCCGGCGACACCCCCGCCTCGGTGTTCGAGCGCGCGGACCTCGCCCTTTACACCGCCAAGAACGGCGGCCGCAATCGCTGCGTGGTGGGCTGACTTCGCAAGATCCGGCGGCACGTCGACGTGCCGCGACCGACTGCGCACAATACGCGACCCGGCGGCCATTCCGGCCGCCCCAGCCGAGAGTCGCGCCATGTCCCTTTCGATGTACCAGGCTTCCGTCCCCGTTCTCGTCCGCGCGCTGAAAGCGCTGTCGGGCGTGCTGCAGAAGGGCGCGGATTTCGCCAGGGAACGCAACATCGCTCCCGAAGTGCTGCTCAACACGCGCGTCATCGCCGACATGTTCCCGCTGGCCCGCCAGGTGCAGATCGCCACCGACATGGCCAAGGGCGCGGCCTATCGCCTCGCCGGCCAGGACGTGCCGTCGATGGCGGACGACGAGACCACCTTCGAGCAGCTCCAGGAGCGCATCGCCAAGGTCATCGGCATGATCGAAGGCATCGAGCCCGGGCGGATCGACGGCAGCGAAGCACGCGAGATCGTGCTCAAGATGCGCAGCGGCGAACGCCGCTTCGCCGGCCAGGAGTATTTGTTCGGCTACGTGCTGCCGAACGTGTATTTCCATGCCACCACCGCCTACGCGATCCTGCGTGGTGAAGGCGTGCCGCTGGGCAAGGCCGATTTCATAGGCTGATCCACGTCGTGGGAGCCGGCGAAACCGGCTCCCACGAACACCCGTCATGGGCCCGCGTCACGCTCCACGCGATCTTCCAGCCGCGCCACCAGCCAGCCGACGACGAGGGCGCAGAGCGTGCCCAGCACCACTTCACCCAGGCGATAGGCCGCCACCTCCCACCGCGGCCCGGCGGCGGGCACGAGCATCACGATGGCGGTGGTGATGCCGCCGACGCGCGCGGCAGCGCCGTCGCTGACCGTCCAGGACGCCACGGTCACCCCGAACAGCGCCACCGCGAAAGCGACGAACTCGCCGCTGCCGCCAACCCACAGCCCCAGCAGCCCGGCCACGGCGCCGAAGGCGGTGCCCAGCACCCGGTCGCGCCCCGCGCCGCGCGTGTCGCCGAAATGCGGTTGGGTCACGGCGATCGCGCTGATCGCGGCCCAGAACGCCTCATGCGGATGCACGAACTGGCCCAGGCCATAGGCGACGCAGGCCGAGACCATCGTCTTCGCCGCCATGAAGGCACCGACCCGCGCACGCTTGCCCGCGGGCAGCGCGCGGAGCATGCGATCCAGAGCCGCCTGCGCTCGACGCAGGCGACGCACGGCCGGATCGTTCGGCGGAACGGGACGTTCGCTCATGCGTCCATCCTATCGCCGGTCAGGCCTTGAGCTTCCATCCCGTGCGGAAGATCCACCACACCGCGGCCAGGCACACCAGCAGGAAACCCACCGTGGCCGCGGCGCTCACGATCACGTTCACGTCGGCCTGTCCGTAGAAGCTCCAGCGGAAGCCGTTCACCAGGTACACCACCGGGTTGAACAACGTGATCTTCTGCCACACCGGCGGCAGCATCGAGATGGAATAGAAGCTGCCGCCGAGGAAGGTGAGCGGCGTGATCACCATCAGCGGCACGACCTGCAGCTTCTGGAAGTCGTCGGCCCACAGGCCGATGATGAAACCGAACAGGCTGAAGGTGACCGCCGTGAGCACCAGGAAGCCCACCATCCAGAACGGATGCTGGATGTCGTAAGGCACGAACAATCGCGCGGTGACGAGGATCAACAGGCCCAGGATCACCGACTTGGTGGCGGCGGCACCGACGTAGCCGAGCACCACTTCCACGTAGGACACGGGCGCCGACAGCAGCTCGTAGATGGTACCGGCCCACTTGGGCATGTAGATGCCGAACGAGGCGTTGGACACGCTCTCGTTGAGCAGCGACAGCATGATCAGGCCGGGGATGATGAAGGCGCCGTAGGTCACGCCACCCACGTCGCCCATGCGCGAGCCGATGGCGGCACCGAACACCACGAAGTACAGGGAGGTGGAGAGCACGGGCGAGGCGATGCTCTGCATCAGCGTGCGGCCCGTGCGGGCCATCTCGAAACGGTAGATGGCGCGAATCGCGTGGAGGTTCATGCCCCGTTCCTCAGCAAGCCGACGAAAATCTCCTCGAGCGAACTCTCGCTCGAGTGCAGGTCCTTGAAGTCGATGCCCATGCCGCCAAGCGTGCGCAGCAGCTCGGCGATGCCGGTGTCGTCGCCCTGCGTGTCGAAGGTGTAGGTGAGCGTCTGGCCGTCGGCGGAAAGTTCCAGCGGCCAGTGCGACAGTTCGGCCGGCACGGCGGGAAGCGGCGACTGCAGCTGCAACGACAGCTGCTTCTTGCCCAGCTTGCGCATCAGCGTGTGCTTGTCTTCCACGATCACCAGTTCGCCGTGGTTGATGACGCCGATGCGGTCGGCCATTTCCTCGGCCTCTTCGATGTAATGCGTGGTGAGGATGATGGTCACGCCCGACTCGCGCAGGCGACGCACCATCTGCCACATGTCGTGGCGCAGCTCCACGTCGACGCCCGCGGTGGGCTCGTCGAGGAACAGCACGCGCGGTTCGTGCGCCAGCGCCTTGGCGATGAGCACGCGGCGCTTCATGCCGCCGGAGAGGGTCATGATCTTCGCGTCGCGCTTTTCCCACAGCGACAGCTCGCGGAGGATGCGCTCCAGGTAGACCGGATTGGGCGCCTTGCCGAAGAGGCCGCGACTGAAGCGCACCGTCGCCCACACGGTTTCGAAGGCGTCGGTGGACAACTCCTGCGGCACGAGCCCGATGAGCGCGCGCGACGCCCGGAAGTCGCGCCGGATGTCGTGGCCGTCGACGATGACGGAGCCCTCGCTGCCGTTGACGATGCCGCAGACGATGCTGATCAGCGTGGTCTTGCCCGCGCCGTTGGGGCCGAGCAGGGCGAAGATCTCGCCACGGCGGATCTCCAGGTCGACGCGTTTCAACGCCTGGAAACCGCTCTTGTACGTCTTGGACAGGCCTCGCACGGCGACGATGGCGTCCGGAGCCGGATCGATGGGGGACATGGGGGGTCCGTTCGGTGGCGGGGATGGCGGGTGATGGTAGTGGGTTGGGGCCGTTGGTGCAGCTTCAAGGCGAAAACCGTGCTTGAACGCCTCGCTTCAACGCCCCACCATCAGCGCAATACCCAAGGGAACCAACATGACCATCACCCTCCACGACGTCACCGTCGCCGCCTACCTCCGCGGATTCCGCGTCCTCGCCGACCTCCTCGCCAAGGGCAAGGCCCACGGCGGCGACGCCCTGGTCGACCAGCGCCTGGCCCCGGACATGCTGAACCTCGCCGGCCAGGTGCAGCGGGCCAGCGACACGGCCAAGTTCGCCGTGGCGCGCGTCGCCGACGTCACCCCGCCGTCGTTCGACGACAACGAAACCACCATCGACCATCTGCTGGCCCGCATCGACGCCACCGTGAAGTGGATCGAGTCGGTCCCCGTCGAGGCGGTGAACGACGGCGCCACGCGCAGCATCACCCGCGACTTCCGCGGCACCCCGCGCACGTTCACCGCGAAGGAGTACGTGCTGGCCTTCGCCCTGCCCAATTTCTACTTCCACGTGACCACCGCCTACGACATCCTCCGCCACAACGGCGTGGGCGTGGGCAAGCTCGATTACCTCGGCTTCAACGGCTGAACCGCCGCCACAGTCTGGTCGCAAATCCTTGTGAGACAAGGGTTAACGGGTTTTTTAGCCGATAAGGCGTAGGTTCGGATCCAGGGGCCGCACAGCGGCCCCGTTTCGTCAGCGCACCCAACCGTCCAGTGAGGGTCCCATGGCTTCGAGTTCCGCCCAACTGTTCATTCCTTACAGCGAATCGACACAGGGACCGTGGATCGTACGCCGCGCTTCGCTGCCCCTCGGCCGCTACGCATCGCAGGCGGAAGCCATCGCCGCCGCCGAGCAGATGGCGCCCGGCCTGTCCGACCACCTCGGCCGCCCCGTGGAAATCCACGTGCAGCATGCCGACGGCACCTGGGAAGAACACACCTTCGTCGTGGCGGGCCTCGTCGCGGGCGCGCCGCCCGCCGGAGTGAACCACCGACACGCGTGAAGGCCGCGAGGTGAGACGGCGATAAGGTAACCTTGCAAGGTTGCCTTGCCTGCCTGTTGCCCCCTCGATGCTCACCGAAGACACCAAAGCCGCGATCCGTGCCGCCTACGCGCGGCTGAAGGATGGCCTCGCGGGCTTTCGCGGCCGTGCGTCGCAGTTGAAGATGATCGCCGAGGTGGCCAAGGCGCTGGCCGAACCCGCCGGCGCGGCGGTGATCGAGGCGCCGACGGGTACCGGCAAGTCGATGGCCTACCTCATCGCCGGGCTGGAAGTGGCCCGCGCGCAGAAGAAGAAGCTGGTGATCGCCACGGCCACCGTGGCCTTGCAGGAGCAGCTCGTCCAGCGCGACATCCCGCAATACCTCAGCCTGTGCGGCGTGGAGGCCAAGGTGGCGCTGGCCAAGGGCCGTGCACGCTACCTGTGCCCGCGCAACCTGCGCATGGCGGGTGCGGAGCCCACCGCGCAGGCCGGTTTCGATTTCGACGCGGAGCTGGCGCTATGGTCGCGGCCACCGGCCGAACGCGATACCAAGGCCATCGAAAAGCTCGGCAAGGCGTTCGAAGCGCGCGAGTGGAACGGCGACATCGACAGCAGCCCCGAGCCTCTCTCCGACCTCGTACGCGGCATGATCACGACCAGCGCGGGCGGCTGCACCGGTCGCAAGTGCGGCGCCTTCGCGGTCTGCCCGTTCTTCGTCGCCCGGCGTGCCATCGGCGAGGCCGACATCGTGGTGGCCAACCAGGACCTGGTACTGGCCGATCTCACCATGCCGCGCGATGAGGACACTTTCGGCGGCGTGATCCTGCCCAAGCCCGAAGACACGCTCTACATCTTCGACGAGGCGCACCACGTGCCGGGCAAGGCCATCGACCGCGGCGCCGCCGACGTGCACCTGGCCTCCACCGTGCGCCGCATCGGCCGCCTGCAGAACCAGATCCACGGCGCCTATTCGCTCACCGACAAGGAAACCATCGGCAATCTCTCGCTCGAGATGGGCGACGAGAAGATGGTGGAGCTGTCCAACGCGCTGGAAGAGATGGAACGCGAGATCCGGCTCGGCTGGACGCCATCGTCGAGCGAAACCGACCCCGTGTTCCGCGCCTCGCTGGGCCAACTGCCGGACAACTGGAAACGCCACGCCGAATACCTCCACCTGCTCACCAAGGACATCCAGCGCTGGCTGCGCACCGTGCGCCGCACCGTGGTGGAAATGGAAGCCGGCGGCCCCACGCAGGAAGCGCTGTCCCGCGAGCTGGGCGTGGCACTCGAACGCCTCGATCGCCAGGTGCGCACCTGGTACGCGTGGTCCACCGACGATCGCGAGAACGGCCCGCCGCTCGCGCGCTGGGTCAGCATGACGGCCGACCAGCAGCTCATCTGCCACGCCTCCGCCGTGTCGGCCGGCGGCCTGCTACGCAGCGTGCTGTGGGACAACGCCTCGGCGGTGGTGATGACCTCCGCCACGCTGAGCGCGGGCGGCAACTTCCGCGGCTTCGCCGATTCGGTGGGTCTGCCCGACGAATCGGTCACGCTCAGCCTGCCCTCGCCGTTCGACCTCGAGAAGCAGGCCACGCTCGCCGTGCCAGCGCTGCGCACGCTGCCAGACGATCGCGAGGGTCATGCGCGCGAAGTATCCGAATGGCTGGCGAAGCACCTGGACTGGGACGCGGGCAACCTCGTGCTGTTCACCTCGCGGGCCAAGCTCGACCGCGTGTTACAGATCCTGCCCATCGAACACGTGCGCAAGGTGCGCGCGCAGGGTTCGTTGTCGAAAGCGCAGCTCATCGCCGAACACTGCGCCGACATCGAAGCCGGCAAGGGCAGCACGCTGTTCGGCCTGGCCTCGTTCGGCGAAGGTCTCGACCTCCCCGGCAAGCTCTGCGAGACCGTGGTGGTGACGCAGCTTCCGTTCGCGGTGCCCACCGACCCGGTCGGCGCCACCTACGCGGAGTGGCTCGAATCGCGCGGCCGCAACCCCTTCATCGAAGTGAGCGTGCCCGATGCCACGCGCATCCTCACGCAGTACTGCGGCCGCCTCATCCGTACAGAAACCGACACGGGGCGCATCGTGCTGCTCGACCGTCGCGTGATCACCAAGCGTTACGGCACCGGCATGTTACGCGCGCTGCCGCCGTTCGCCCGCGAGATCGAGCGTGTCGCATGAAGATCTTGCGCTTCGATGAACTCCAGGCCGTGCCGTGGAAAAACGGCCTGGGCATCACGCGTGAGATCGCGGTGTTTCCCACCGGTGCGGGCATGGACGATTTCCTCTGGCGCGCAAGCATCGCCGATGTCGACACGGCGTCGCCGTTTTCCGTGTTTCCGGGCATCGATCGCACCATCGTGCTGCTGGAGGGCGACGGCTTCACGATGACGCTCGAAGGCGAGCGCGAACACGCGCTGACCGAGCCGTGCGTGCCGTTCTCATTCGCGGGCGAAGCGCGGGTGACCGTCCGCCTGGCGGGTGGGGCGACGCGGGATTTCAACCTGATGGTGAGGCGCGGGGAGATGCATGGCAGCATCGATACCATGCGCGGGCCTTGCACCACTGATCTCGACGCATGCGTTGCGTTTGTCCATGTCGCCCGTGGCGAGCTCCGCGCGGGCGACCTGCACGTTCAGTCTGGCGATACCATCTTCGCGGCAACCGAGGTCGAACTCATGCCCGGCGCGATAGCCCTGGCGATTCGGCTCCGTTGATCGCCGACACGGTCGGCTCCCACCCTTCGGTAGCCAGCTTGACGCGATCTTGCTACCGAAGGGTGGGAGCCGATCGTATCGGCGAAACCCGCCGCGACCGCCTTGCCTATCCCCTCACCCAAAGGTCGACCGAGGTCAACTGGTACTTCACCGGCGGAACCGCCGCCTGCCAGCCGTCGATACCGGGAAACACCGACCCGAGCGCGTCGACCAAGGCATCAAACCCCTTGTCATGCTCCGACACGGCCAGCAGGTCGTCATCGGCGTGGAAGAACAGGAACACGGTGTCGTAGGACGCATCGTCCCGATTCCCCGCCTCCACCCGACGCACGGACGCCACGGGCAGTTCGCGCACGCTCAGCGGCCCGGATACGTGAACGATCGTCCCTTCCACGGGATCGAAACGCACGCAGGGGCGCGTCGTCAGCCGCTCGCGCAACCGCCCCAGCAAGCCCGGTGGCTCGTTGTTCCCCATGCGCCCGTCCCCCAACACGGTTCAATCGGGGTTCACCCCTGGCCGGCATCGTAGAAGGTCGTTCCGACGGAATCCAGCCATGCCCCCTATGCCATCCAGCCAGGCCGTCACGGCCGTCGCGGACCTCGACCTGGCCCGCTACGCCGGTACCTGGTACGAGATCGCCCGGCTGCCGATGTACTTCCAGCGCAAGTGCACGGGCCAGGCCATCGCCGAATACACCCCCAACCCTGACGAGACGGTGACCGTGCACAACCGTTGCCCGGGGCCCGAGGGCAAGGAGCTATCCGCCCTCGGTGTCGCCCGGCGGCCGGAGCCATATGCGAGGGGCAAGCTCCAGGTCACCTTCGCGCCCCGCTGGTTGCGCTGGCTCCCGGTGGTATGGGCCGACTATTGGGTGCTCGCGCTCGACGAGGATTACCGTTGGGCGATGGTGGGCGAGCCGAGGCGGAAGTACCTGTGGATACTCTCGCGCACTCCTTCGATGGACAGCACGACGTTCGCTGCTTTGGAAAAACAGGCCGTCGACATGGGTTACGACCTCCGCTCACTCATCGTTGCGGGCCTGGTCGATTAGCCATTGCCGGGTTTGCACCTCCAAGAACTCGCACTTCATAGCGCGATGATCAACAGCACGTCCAGAATCGCGCCCAGGATAAGCCAGCGGCAAATCGTCCGTAGACACAGGGCTACAGGATCCTTCGGTAACGGGTGATCGGTAAAGATCATACGCAGCCCCATGCGGAAGCGACGGCCATCGAAGCGCCCGGTCGCTTCCGACCGCCTGGGATCATGGCGAAGCACCATGATACGGGCCAATGACGTGACGGCCATCCAAAGCATGAAGATCACGTAGCCTGCCCAGAACGACGGCGACTTCGTCGAAGGGTTAAGGGCGACGGCCAAGTCGTCGCCCTGGGCCGCTCGATGTATCGAGAGCGAGACGTACCACCACGCGCATGCGGCCACCGAAACCACAAACATGACAGCACGCATGACCCAAGCGGTGGCAGTCGCCATACCTGCCGGAATGTATGCCTTTCCCACCATCGCGCTTTCTTCGTAGCGCAGATGCGCGACGTTCAAGCGCCCAGGCGGCCCTAAATCGATATGCCGTTCCAGGATGTATCGAAACCCTAACGACAGGAGTCGTGCGACGATCACCAGTACGAAGAGAAGAAGCGTACATGACGCCAGAAAGTCGTCGGGGGTAAGGGCAGGACATCCCGACGCCTCTGTCACCTGCACGCCGGATGTCCTTGACGACTCATGCGTGTAGCTCACTTTAAGGCAATATCTCCGGCCGCAACCACAGCCGTGTGAGCCCTCTACCATCCAAGGCAGCGACGCACCCGTCTGCAAACTCCACCACAAACTGATCAGGATCGTCATCCAATCCGATACGCAACCAGCCATTTGAAGGATCGAACACAACGGGCCAGCGCTCGGTCGATGCAGTGATCCTTTTGGAGGTACCTGGAAGCAACTGTTCCGTCAGGCGCAGCACGCCGAGCTCGCGATCCGGCACGTGCACCGTCCCTTCACGCCATGACGAATGCGGACAAAGTCCCCAAACGAACATCATTTCCCCTTCTTCTGAACATTCGATCTGAATGTCGTTTACGAGCAGGGAGCTCGTGCCGCCCGCGGGCTTATCCAATGTGTCCAGGGAAAACTCGTCGGAACGGTAGATGAGCTTTCCACTGAAACCCAAACGGTCCTTCAGGAATTCAATAGCTATCATTTTCCCATCCCGACATGGAAGCGGAAGATCATTTGTCGAGCGTCAGGTTAGCTATCGCACGCAGGAGCATTGCCTTGCAGGATGAGCCGGACCCCTCATCCGCCTCTCTGAAATTAAACGAGTCAGGACAAACCCTACCTCCGACTCATGGCCGCCTCGCCTGGCTGACCTTCCGCGCCATGCGCCTCATCTTCTTGATCTCTTTACCCAACACCGGATCGTCGCGTAATTCATGGAGCAGCATCTTTGCCTTCGCATGCCCTGAACGCGCCAGCGCGGAAAGTAGAGCCTGACGTTCGTGTCCGAAGCGTGGGTCACGGAGGATATCCGCCATGTCGTCGAGCAGGCTGTCGTCCGACGCACCATTCAACGCGATGCCGGCGGCCCAGCGGAGGCCGCCTGTCATCTGAGAGGGGGCGGCCTCGAAGAAATCGCGCAGTTGTTGCCAGGCATGCCGCGCTTCCGGCACGGCGAGCGAACGCAAGATGCCTTCGATGACCCTTTCGGGATACGGCTTGCCCAGATGCTCAAGCAACACGGGAATCGCCTTCGGATAGGGATCTCTTGTCTTGACGAGATCCCACGCCGAGTCGACTTCGACGCCTGCATCGCGAAGGGCCTGGACCAGAGGAGCTTCGGCCAACGCGAAAGCCGCTTGCTTCTGCTTCATCTCCTCCTCTCGCCGGGCCCTCATGGCCTGATACTCGTCCCACTTGCCCTCAGCCTTCAGCTGAGCATCATGCTCGGCAAGCGTCATGTACCCCGATTTTTTCTTGTCGCTCATTTGAATGGAATCTCTTTGATGACGATGTCACCCGCATCCCTGGCCTTGAGAAGAGGGCCACTCAGCTTTGTTCCTGGCCTGACATACAGATGAAATCCACGACCCGTGCTCTTGGCAAACTGCGCAAAATCGCGTAGTTGCGCAGTATAACTGAGAGATGCGACGTTCTTGACCTCGGAAAGAACGTAGGTGGTCAAGCCGTCCGGAATTCGATTGACCCCGTTGACGACAATCCCTTCCTTTGGCCCAATATCGACGGCCGCCCGGACGGCTTCCTCGCCCGCCTGTCCCACGCGAACCGCTTCAGCCCCTCCGCGTAAGGCCGGCTCCGCGGCTCGAACCAGTTTGACTGCAGGGAAGGCAGCGGCCAGCTCCAGAGCAGCGCCCTGCTTGTCCGCTCCACTTACATTGTCCCAGCCCTTGTCCGCGATCTGGCTGACGCTTTCCGCGCCCAGGTAATGCCATGCCGTACCCGCGAACGTCCAGCCGAAGGCACCCACGCTGTTACCGTGGGAATACGCGTCGTCGCGCGCGCCGTCAATCAGTTCGCCGACGCTCTGGCGTCCATCGGGATCGCTGAATCGGTATGGATTGTCGTTACCGTAGGCGTAGCGATTGAATCCCGCCAGGTCGGCCATCTTTACCGACACCGGATCGACGGAGGTGAAGCGCCCGATATTCGCGTCGTAGTAGCGGGCACGGAAGTAATCCAGTCCGCTTTCGTCGTCCTGGATGTTGCCGATGTAACCGCGGTCACCTACGCCGTTACCGATGAAGTAGCCACCGTAAGGCTTGTGATCGGTCGTATTGATGAACTGACCGGCCGTGTTCGTCGTGCCAAGCGGCGTACCTTGCAGGTCGGTGTAGTAATAGGTAACGAGCTTGGGCGTGCCGGGAACCGCTTCGCTGGTGGCGACGAGCTTTCCACTGAGGTAGATGTAGTTCGTGCCGATACCGGTCGCCTCAGCGAACTTCCACATCAACTGCCCGGAGTTGCTGTACGCGTAGTACGTCGTGCCCGCCGAGGTCACCTTCTTCACGCGCTGGCCGGCGGCGTCGTAGGTGTACGTACCTTTGCCGTCGATGGAAAGCAGGCGGTTGGCCAGGTCGAAGCTGAAGTTCGACGCGTCGCGCCCGGCCACATTGCCCTGCCCGTCGTATCGGAGCGAGTGCACCGTCGCCGCGCCGTTGGTGATCGACGCCAGGCGATTGGACGCGTCGTAGTTGTAGATGTTGGTACCGCTCGAATTCGAGACGCTGCGCAGGTTGTTCAACGTGTCGTAGGTATACGACTCGCTTCCCCAGAGATTGCCGGCACTCGCCGCGGATAGCCGATCCAGGCCGTCGTAGCTCATCGACTTGGTGCGGACGTTGTTGGTGGCGACGTCGTTGAACTGAGTGATGTTTCCCACCGCGTCGAAGCTCAACACCTCCGATATGACCGGGGTCACTCCGCTGGTGCTGTAGGTGAACTTTCCGATGGTGTCGCGTGCGTTCTTGGTGCCGACGTAGGTCGCGCCACTGCCCATCTGGTAGAACTGCAGCTGACCGTTCTTGAACTGCGAAATGGCCGTGACATACGGACCCACCGTCGTCGGCATGCCGACGACGTTCGGGTTGTATGGCACCACCTCTCCGTCCGGATAACCCACCGCACTGACGGCGGCGTTGCCGTCGTAGGCGTAGTTGAGTGTCCAGTTGTGACCGTCGACGGAAAGGGTCTCCGACGTGAGCAGACCGCGCGCGTTGTGGCCGAACGTCCAGCTCACCATGCCGGAGGTGGCGGTAGCCTGGTTGCCCAATACGTCATAGGTGAAAGTGCTGGGCGCGGTACCCAGCGGATATACCACTGAGGTCAAGCGGTTCATCGCGTCGTAACCGTTGACCGTCTTCAGGCTGTCGGCCACCTGATCCTGGCCGCAACCCACGCCGTTGAACGAGGCCCCGGATACGCTCCAGGCCACGTTATCGGCGCCGTCGTAGGCCATGATCGTGGTGCCGGACTCCGGCTCGGTCGTGCGGCAGAGTCGGTGCAGGCCGTCGTAGGCGAAGCTGCGAGTGGCCGATTGGCCCGCCCCGCCCTGGGTGACGGAAAGCGGGTTGCCGTAGGTATCGCGATCGATGGTCTGTACCACGCTCTCCGGTGCATCGATACGCACGGCGGCGTCCCATGCCGGCATATCGAAAGCCTGGTAACTGGTCGTGGTCACATGGCCCTTGGCGTCCGTCACCTGCCTGCGCGTGCCGGACAAGTACGAAGTACTGGTCGGAAGATCGCCGATCTCCGAAGCCTGGCGCGTCAATACCGGTCGATCGAGCACGTCGTAGGCCGTGGCGACGCCTTTGTCCATCGTCGAGGGAAACGGCGCGCCATCATTCCAGTAGGACTGAAACGTCTTGCGGCCCTTCCAGTCGTAATCGGTGCGGTTGCTCCAATAGGGATTGTTCGTAGGCGAATGCGAATCCTGGATGATCGGTCGCAGCATCGCGTCGTAATAGGTCTGCTCGACGTCCTGGCCCTGCGTCAACGTGCGACGCCAATGCACGCCGCCGATGTTACGGTCCGGTGCGGGCATGAACTCGTAAACGATGGTCTTGGTATTCCAGGCCGTGGAGTCGCCGGTGGGATACACCACGGACGACAGGCGACCGATCGCATCGTATCCGTAGTTAGTGACGGCGCCCTTCTGGTTGGCAATCGCCGTGATCTGCCCCAGGTCGTCCACCGCCAGGGTCTTGGTGGTGTTGTCCGGGTAGAAGATCCATCGAGGAATGCCGCGATAGTAGTTCTGCAACGACGTCGTGTGGTTGTTCGCATCGGTGAAGCTGACGAGCTGGCCCTGGGTGTCGTACGTGTAGTTCATCACCGTCTGGCCGAACCGCTTGCGCGATTGCAGGGTCTGGTCGACGGCACTGAACACACCCTCGCTCACCGTTTCGCCGGTCGACAGGTTCTCGCTCTTCGACGGCACGCCGACCACCCAGTGCGGGAAGTCATTGAGGAAGGTCGCCCGTTCCTTCACGTAGAAGCCGACGCTGCTGAAGCGCTCGGTCACGGTGGGCCTGCCCAGCGAGTCGTAGGCCAGGGCATCCCAAGTGTATGTATCGCCTTCTTCGGTCGTCATCCTGACCGCGAGCGGGATCTTCTCCTGCAAGCGATCTGAGTTGACGCGTTGCTGCGGCGCGAAACCCCAGGGGTGCGCGTATTGCGAGGCGCGGCCATCCAACGTGGGGTTCGGGTTGACATAGGTATAGGTCGTCACCCGCCGCAACGTGCTGGTGTCGGCATCGGCATCGAAAATCTCTTCGCCGGTGAGCAGGCTTTCGCTGTAGTCGAAGCGATTGCTGAAGGTGCTTCGTTCGGCATGGCCATCGGGATAGACCAGCTTCGTCCACACCGTGGACGCACACCCCGAGGCGCAGTTCTTCGACCAGCTCTCGTTCGACGGCGAGTAGGCGTAAGTCCAGGTCTGGGTACCGACGGCGCCGCCGATACCCAGCCCCGTGCCCGACAACTGTCGCTGCGTGATCGCGAGGCTGTACCACGCATTCGGCTGCGTGGCATACGTGCCCGGCGCGGTCGGCTGCACGAGGTTGCCCGCACCATCGACCAGGCAGGATTGCGGCACGAACGAACGGCCTCGCCTCACGGGCGTGACGGTGAAACTGGCGGACAGTCCCGACGGATGAACCATGCGCCCCACGAACGAGCCGGTGCCCGCGTTACCCAGTCGATCGCACGTACCCGGACTCCCCCCCAGGTTGATGCTGGCGAGGTTCAGCTGGCTGAGGTCGAACGACCACGATGAGCCGTCGGGTTGGCCTATCGAGGTTAGTTGCCACTGACTGTTCAGGAGGGAATAGCCATACGTCCAGGTACGAACGCCGGCCGCATTGCCTTGCACGCTCACACTCGAGATGCGAGGCGTACCGGGCTGATAGGCGATGGTGACGTGGCGACCGTCGCTGGCGGTGATGTCGGTCACCTGGTCGCCGCTGTAGCTGTAGGAAATCCAGTTGCCAAAGCGGTCCTGCACGCGCGTGACCAACATGCGCCCTTCACGGCGCAGCAGGAAATCGTCGCTCGACACCAGTACGCCACGAGTGCTCAGCGCACGAAAACCGCTCGAGGCGAACAGCGACCGGTGCAGCGTTGGCATGTAGCGGTATGACAGATGATCCAGCCAATAGCGCGTGCCATCCGGAGCGATCGCGAGGAAACCCTGCGTCGACGGATCCGTGCTCGCGTGCTGCACGCAGCCGACGGCCCAATCCTGGGTCGTCACGATGGGAAAGTCGGGGAAGCTCGCCTGGATGAAGCTGGAACTGGGGCTGGCGGTGTTCTGCGTCGAGCGATGGAGCAGATCCATGCTGCCATGGCCCGGAATGCGAAGGTGATATCCGTCCCACCACGTCGCGGGGTTCCAGTCGACGCGAGCCGAGTCGCCCGCCGGTCGGGCCACGGTGGGCGGTTCCCGGAACCCCGTGCAGATATCGGTCTTGGCGACGGTGGCGACCTGCCAACCGGTGACGTTGCTCTGGTTGGCCGTATTGGTCACGATCTCCGGCAGGGCGAGGTCCCAGTCACCGAAGGCGCGGTTTTGCTGCTGGACGATGTCGTTGGTCGACTGGATGGTGTATTCGCGACCGATGGTGATGGTCGGCCCCGTACCGGGTACGGTGATGTCCGTCTGCGCGAACGACAGGCTGCCGTCGTACAGCGATATCTGCTCGCCGAACGGCGTATCGCCCAGGGGTTGGATATCCTCGTTGATCTTGACGAGTTTCTTGTACTCGTCCTCGGGCGTGACCATGGTCTGTGCGTGCGCACTGCCCATGGCGAATGCCAGCATGGCCGCGGCGAACACGCGCCGCCCCCAGGCACGCCCGACGGCGGCCAGTTTCATCTGCGACGACATTCGTGAACCCCTGTATGCGTAAGCCGGGAAAGCCTTCCCCGAACCGTAAGTCATGTCCCTGACTCCCCTGTATGCCATGTGGCGTCGGTGAGTCGCGTCTGGCGCACCTTCGGTTTAACCCTGGCGCAAATTCGCAATATCTTGCCGCCCGGTCGTTGAAGACGGAGACCGATCCCGCCACCATGGGAGGCTCCAACCCGGATGTGCCCATGACCGAGTCTCGCCCGTGCCCCTGCGGCAGTGGAACCTCCCTCTCTGCCTGTTGCGGCCGTTGGCATGCCGGCGGCGCGGCGCCGACGGCGGAAGCGCTGATGCGATCGAGGTACAGCGCTTATGTACTCGGCCTGGAGGATTACCTTCTGGCCAGTTGGCACGACAGCACCCGTCCCGCGTCGCTCGAGCTGGAAACGCAGTCGCCGAAGCCGACCTGGCTCGGCTTGACGGTGAAACGTCATGAGAATCCGTCACCCGATACCGCCATCGTCGAATTTATCGCACGCATGCGCATCGGCGGTGGCAGCGCGCAGCGCATGCACGAAGTCAGCCGCTTCGTGCGAGAAGATGGCCTCTGGTATTACGTGGACGGCGACGTCTCGTGAATCGACACGACGCCGTCGTCTGCCAGGCTATCGACGAGATGCGCCTGCTTCTCGTCGACTACGGTGGCCGCAGGAGGCTCGTGCAGCCGCACGTCTATGGCGACGACGCGCACGGCGATCGCCTGCTGAGCGCCTACCAGGTCGATGGCGGCAGCGCGTCGGGCGAATCGAGGGGGTGGAAAAGCTTTCGGATGGATCGCGTCGGCGCGATCGGACTCACCGACGAGCGCTTCCATGCGCCGCGTCCGGAATTCCAGCGGAACGACGGGGCCTTCGCCCGCATCGTCCGCCAGTTGGGCTGATCAGACGATCGAGCGGGTCACGCCGCCGTCGACGCGAATCGCCGCGCCGGTGGTGCCCGAGGCTTGCTCGGAGGCGAGGTACACGCAGGCGTTCGCCACTTCCTCGACGCTGAGCAGACGCTTGATGAGCGACGTGGGGCGATGCGTGGCGATGAAGTCCTGTTCCACCGCTTCCTGCGTCTTGCCTTGGTCCTTCGCGATCTTGCCGAAGAATTCGCTCACGCCTTCAGACAGGGTCGGGCCCGGAAGCACGGCGTTCACCGTCACGCCGGTACCGGCGAGCACTTCGGCCAGGCCGCGCGACACGCCGAGCTGCGCCGTCTTGGTGACGCCGTAGTGGACCATTTCCGCGGGGATCTGCACGCCGGACTCGCTGGAGATGAACTGCACGCGACCCCAGCCGCGATCGGCCATGCCCTTGGCGTAGTGACGCGAGAGCCGCACGCCCGAGTTGACGTTGATCTCGAAGAAGCGGCTCCACTCGGCGTCGTCGATGGCGAAGAAGTCCTTCGGTTCGAAGATGCCGAGGTTGTTGACGAGGATGTCCGTCTGCTGCACGGCGGCGATGAGTTTGGCGGCGCCTTCGGCGGTGCCGAGGTCGGCGGCCACGCCGGAAACGCGTGCGTCGGGCAGCTGCTTGCGGATCTCGGCGATGGCTTCGTCCACGCGCGCCTGCGTGCGGCCGGTGATGACGACGCTGGCACCGGCGGCGGCCAGGCCCTTGGCGATGGCCAGGCCAATGCCGGCGGTGGAACCGGTAACGATGGCGCTGCGCTTGCCGAGGTCGATGTTCATGGTGCGCTCCGGGAAGGAAAAAGTGATGGCACCATCGTCGGGGTGGAGGCGACGTGGATCAATCGCCGGGCGGGCAAAAGACTTTCGCTCGTGGAGGGAATATCGCGACCTGGATTCGCCGATGCGATCGGCTCCCCCCCCTTCGGTCGCAGGTCTCCTACCGAAGGGGTGGGAGCCGATCGCATCGGCGAATCCTACGTAGCGGGCGGCAGGTCGATTCGGGTCTCGCCCGCCGGAACGCCGTTCGGCCCGAACCGCCGCTCGATGACGCTCGTCGCGTCGTCGTAACCCACGAGGATCACCGTACTCGCCCGGGTGCCGTAGTGTTCCCCCGCAATGAACGCGCTGGACAGGAACCGTTCGCGCTCGACGCCTATCCCCGTATCCGGTAGCAGGTCGTCCGGCCAGCGGCCTGGATCGGACAGCATCCCGAACAGCGACGCGATGTCGCCATCCCACTGCCCGAGCTTCGTCGTCAACGCACGCGTCTTCGGCCAGGGCGCGTTGAAGTCGGCGTTGGACAGGCCGTGTACGCCATCGGTGATTTCCTGCCGTCTCGCCTCCGGGTGGTTGCCGAGGTAAAAGCCCTTCTCGCCGTCGAAGGTGAGCAGGTTGAACGGGCGGTAGTCCTTCGCGGCCGCCATCAACTCGCCGGCATGCTCGGCTGCGGACACGTTGGAGCCGAGGTAATCGGCCACGAGCAAGCCCCGGGACAAACCGTCGTGGTTCGCTTCGGGATCGCGAACGTTGGTGATGACGCTGACGCGGCCATGGGGTGCCACGCCGGCCCACGTGCCTCCCGCCTCGAGGTCGCGGCCCGCTACGACCTGGGGCGCTTCGTCCCACGAGGCGAGGGGCGCGGTGGGGCGGGCATGGAACTCGTCGCGGTTGCCGGCGAGGACGAGGCGCCAGCGCGGATGGACGCGCCAGGCGAAGGCGATCAGGCACATGAGGAGCAACCCGAGGGAGGCATGGCCCCCATTCTGCGCCTGCGCCCTTTCAAGAGCGAGCAGGCGTCCTGGCCAGGGCGAGAACCGGCGCCGTGGGTACGAGCCTTCGCCGGTGCAACGGATACCGGCCGTATCGAACCACGGCGAGGCGTATCAGGCCGCGACCGTCGCTTTCACCTTGCCCTCGGCCAGCATCCTGACGATGGACCCGGCGGCTTCGCGACCGTCGTACACCGCACGCACCACGAGGTCGGCGCCCCGCACGTTGTCGCCACCGGCGAACACCTGCGGATGGCTCGTCTGGTGAGGCAGGCGTCCCTCGACGCCCGTCACGATGCGTCCGCTGCGATCGCGGTCGATACCGAACGCCTCGCACCAATCCGGCGGGCTCGGCTGGAAACCGAAGGCCTGGATCACCACGTCGGCACGCAGATCGGTGTCGCTGCCTTCGACGTTACGCGGCCGCGGACGCCCGTCGCCGTCGTCGACCAGCTCCGTTTCCACCACACGCACGGCTTTCACCTTTCCACCTTCGCCCACCAGCGCGACGGGTTGTCGGTGGAAGAGGAAACGCACGCCCTCCTCGCGGCTGTAACCCACCTCACGACGCGAACCGGGCATGCTGGGCTCGTCGCGTCGGTAGACGCAGGTGACCGAGGCCGCACCGAGGCGGATCGCGGTGCGGTTGCAGTCCATGCCCGTATCGCCGCCGCCCAGCACCACCACATGCTTGCCCGCGAGATCGTATTCGGGCGAAGGCGACTCGTCGCGTAGCAGGCGCTCGGTGTTGGCGATAAGGAAAGGCAGCGCATCGTGCACACCGGCGAGCTCACGCCCTTCGAGCCGCCCGTCGACGTAGGTGTACGCGCCCGTACCGACGAACACGGCATCGTAGTCGGCGAGCAAGTCGTCGAAGGCGATGTCGCGGCCGATCTCCACACCGAGATGGAACCGCACGCCCATGCCTTCGAGCACGGTACGGCGCGTGAGTACCACGTTCTTGTCGAGCTTGAACGGCGGGATGCCGAAGGTGAGAAGACCGCCGATCTCGCGCTGACGATCGAACACGTCGGCGGCGATGCCCGCGCGACGCAGGCGATCCGCGCAGGCCAGGCCGGCGGGGCCGGCGCCGACGATCGCCACGCGCGCGCCGGTTTCCTTCACGCGCGACAGATCGGGGCGCCAGCCCTGGCGGAAGGCTTCGTCGGTGACCCAGCGCTCGACGCTGCCGATGGTGACCGCGCCGAAATCGCCCTGTTCCAGGGTGCACGCACCTTCGCAAAGGCGATCCTGCGGACACACGCGGCCGCAGATCTCCGGCAACGGGTTCGTCTCGTGCATCAACGTGGCCGCTTCGAAGAGACGGCCGTCCTGCACCAGTTTCAACCAGTTCGGGATGTAGTTGTGCACCGGGCAGGCGTGCTCGCAATACGGGTTGCCGCAATCGATGCAACGCCCGGACTGCTGCGATGCCTCGGTGGAGGCGAAGTCGCCGGAAATCTCGCCGTAACCGAGCACGCGCACCGGCACCGGCACCGTGCGCGGTACCTGGCGCGGAAGATCGAGGAAACGGAAGTCTTTCGCGCTCATGCCGCGCTCCTCAATTCTTCGGCCAGCGCATCGAGACTGGCCGCCTTGGGTTTCACCAACCAGAACCGTTGCAGCAACCCGCGGAAATCGCCGAGCACGCGACGCCCCCAGGCGCTTTGCGTGAGTTCGGCATGGCGCTCGATGAGCTGGCGCAGGTGCTGCATGTAGTGTTCCATGCCCTCGTGCGAGATGCGCACGATGTCGACGAGTTCGTGGTTGTAGCAGTCGACGAAGTTGCGGTCGATGTCGAGCACGTAGGCGAAGCCGCCCGTCATGCCCGCACCGAAGTTGAGACCGGTACGTCCCAGCACGGCCACGACGCCGCCGGTCATGTATTCGCAGCAGTGGTCGCCCGCGCCCTCGACCACGGCCAGCGCGCCGGAGTTGCGCACGGCGAAGCGCTCGCCCGCCTGTCCGGCGGCGAAGAGCTCTCCTCCGGTGGCGCCGTAGAGGCAGGTGTTGCCGATGATCGAAGCGTCCTGGCTCGCGAAAGGCGAATCCTCCGGCGGGCGGACCACGATGCGGCCTCCGGCCATGCCCTTGCCCACGCCGTCGTTGGCTTCGCCGACCAGCTCGATGTGCACACCGCCGGCATTCCACGCACCCAGGCTCTGGCCCGCCGCGCCGCGCAGGCGCAGCTCGACCGGCCTGCCGCTCATGCCCGCGTCGCCCCAGCGGCGCGCCACCTCACCGGACAGGCGCGCGCCGATGGCGCGGTCGGTGTTGGCGATGTCGTAGGCGAACGCGCCGCCCGTGCCGTGCGCGACGGCCTCGCGCGTTTCGGCCGAGATGCGGTGGGCGAGCGTGGCGGGGTCGCGCACCGGGTTGCGTGCGAACGTGCAGGCGAAATCCACCTCGGTGCCGAGTCCGTCTTCGCTCACCAGCGGCGCGAGATCGAGCCGTTCCTGCACCGCGGTGACGCCTTCGCGCCGGTCCAGCAGCGCGCTTCGTCCGATCAGCTCATCCAGCGAACGCATCCCCAGGCGAGCCAGGTGGTGGCGCACGTCTTCCGCCACGAAGCGGAAGTAGTTCATCACCATCTCGGGAAGCCCGATGAAGTGCTTCTCGCGCAACACCGGATGCTGCGTGGCGACGCCGGTGGCGCAATTGTTGAGATGGCAGATGCGCAGGTACTTGCAACCCAGGGCCACCATCGGCCCGGTACCGAAGCCGAAACTCTCGGCGCCGAGCATCGCCGCCTTGATGACGTCCAGGCCGGTCTTGAGGCCCCCATCGGTCTGCAGGCGAACGCGTCCGCGCAGGTTGTTGAGGCGAAGCGTCTGCTGCGTTTCCGCCAGGCCCAGCTCCCAGGGCGTGCCCGCGTACTTGATCGAGGTGAGCGGGCTCGCACCGGTGCCGCCGTCGTGGCCGGACACGGTGATGAGATCGGCACCCGCTTTGACCACGCCCGCCGCCACCGTGCCCACGCCCGCATGCGACACGAGCTTGACCGAGACCAGCGCGTCGGGATTGACCTCCTTGAGGTCATGGATGAGCTGAGCGAGGTCTTCGATGGAGTAGATGTCGTGGTGCGGCGGCGGCGAAATCAGGCCGATGCCCGGTTTGGCGTAACGCAGCCTCGCGATGGTGGCGTCCACCTTGTGACCCGGCAGCTGGCCGCCCTCGCCCGGCTTGGCGCCCTGCGCGATCTTGATCTGCAGCACCTCGGCGTTGACGAGGTAGGCCGGCGTGACGCCGAAACGGCCGGAGGCCACCTGCTTGATCTTCGATGCGCGCTCGGTGCCGTAACGCACGGGATCTTCGCCGCCCTCGCCCGAGTTGCTTCGCGCGCCCAGGCGGTTCATCGCGATGGCGAGCGCCTCGTGCGCCTCGGGTGACAACGCGCCCAGCGACATGCCCGCCGAATCGAAGCGACGCAGGATGGACTCCACGGGCTCCACCTCGTCGAGTGGCACCGGCGTACCCGCGCGCGGCACGAGCAGGTCGCGCAGGGCCGACGGCGGTCGCGTGTCGACGTGATGCGCGTAGGTCTGGTAGTCGCGCCAGAGTCCCGTGCGCACCGCCACCTGGAGGCTGGCGATGACGTCGGGGCCGTACATGTGGAACTCGCCGCCATGCACGTACTTGTAGAGACCACCCGCGCGCAGCGCCAGGGCTTCGTCCCAGGCTTCGGCGGCGAGGATGCGCTGCTCCTGCTCGAGATCGGCGAAGGTCGAACCGCCGATGCGCGAGGGCGTACCGGGGAAGCAGAGCTTCACCACGTCGGGCGACAGTCCCACGATCTCGAAGAGCTGCGCGCCGCGATACCCCGCGACCGTCGAGATGCCCATCTTGGAGAGGATCTTCAGCAGGCCCTTGCGAATGCCGCGACGGTAGTTGCGACCGATTTCACGCGGCGCGCCCTCGCCCTTGCGCAGGTGGCCGCTGCGGCCGAGGTCGAACAGGCTCTGGTAGGCCAGCCAGGGATAGATGGCCGTGGCGCCGAAACCGAGCAGGCAGGCGAAATGGTGCGGATCGCGCGGCGTGGCCGTCTCCACCATGATGTTGCACTGACATCGCAGGCCCGTGTCCACCAGGCGCGCATGCACGGCACCCGTGGCGAGCAACGAATGGATCGGCAACAGGTCGCGGCGTGGATAGCGGTCGCTCAGGAACACGATCGTCGTGCCGCCGCGCACCGCGGCTTCCACGTCGTCACAGAGGCGCACGAGGGCCTGCTCCAACGTGTCGCCGTCGCCGTACATGAGGTCGAAGCGCGGCGTGTCGGCGTAGTCGGGATGGGCCAGGATCTGGCGCAGCTTGCGTTGCGAGAGGATCGGCGAGTTGAGCAGGATCTGCTTCGCGTTTTCCGGACCGAGGTCGAAGATGTTCCGCTCCTGGCCGATCTGCGTCACCAGCGACATCACCAGCCGCTCGCGCAGCGGATCGATGGGCGGGTTGGTGACTTGCGCGAAGCCCTGGCGGAAGCGATCGAACAGCGGTCGAACCTGCCGGGAAAGCACGGCCATGGGCGTGTCGTCGCCCATCGAGCCGGTGGCTTCGGCCTCGGTTTCGGCGAGCACCTTGAGCACCGATTCGCATTCCTCGCGCGACAGACCGTAGAGCTTCTGGTAACGGCGCAGTTCGTCCGACGGCAGGGGTTCGGCCGCGAGGCTGGGATCGATGAGGTCGGATTCGAGATAGGTGACGCCGTCGCGCAGCCAGTCGCGGAACGGTGCGCGCGCGCGGTTGATCGCATCGATGTCCGCGTCGCGCAGCAAACGGTGCTCGCGGAAATCCACGGCGATCATCTCGCCCGGCGCGAGGCGTCCCTTGGCGACGATGCGCGCGGAGGGAACGTCCCAGAGGCCGGCTTCGGAGGCGACGATCAGGTGGTTGTCGTCGGACAGCGCCCAACGCGCGGGGCGCAGGCCGTTGCGATCGAGCGTGCATGCCGCGTAACGGCCGTCGCACATCACCAGGCCCGCGGGACCGTCCCACGGTTCGCTGTGCAGCGCGTAATACTCGTAGAACGCGGCGAGGTCTTCGTCGATGTCCTCGCGCGCGGCATACGCCGGCGGCACGAGCACGCGCATGGCCGTGAGCAGGTCCATGCCGCCCATGAGCAGCACTTCGAGCGCGTTGTCGAGGCTTTCCGAATCGGAGCCGTCCTGCCGCACCAACGGACCGATGCCGGTGAGATCGACCTTGTCCGAGCGCAGCACCGAACCGCGCGCCTGCATCCAGCGGCGGTTGGCGCGAATGGTGTTGATCTCGCCGTTGTGCGCGAGGAAGCGGAACGGCTGGGCCAGGCGCCAGCGCGGCGAGGTGTTGGTGGAGAAGCGCTGGTGGAATACCACGGCGTCGGCGACCAGGGCCGGGTGGCGCAGGTCGGCGTAGACGTCGCGCAACTTGCCGGGCGCCGCCATGGCCTTGTAGCCGATGATCTCGCCGGACAGGGACACCACGTAGAACTGCGGATCGTCGGCGAGCCGCTGCTCGGTGCGGCGGCGCGCGCGAAACAGTGCCGCTTCGAAGGCGGCCGGCGCGAGGTCGGCCTGCGCCTCGACGAATACCTGGCGCACGAGCGGCATGGATGCCGCGGCAAGCGGCCCGCACGCTTCGGCGTCGACGGCCACGTCGCGCCAGCCCGCCACGCGCAGGTTCACCTGGGCGAGTTCTTCGGCCAGCACGTCGGCCGATGCTTTCGCATGTAACCGATCGAGGAAGACCAGGCCCGCCGCGAAATGCGTGGCGAGCGAAATACCCGCATCGGAGGCGAGCGCGCGCAACCATTCCACCGGCCGGCGTATGAGCACGCCGCAGCCGTCGCCGCTGACACCGTCGGCGTTCACGCCGCCGCGGTGGGAAAGTTTCGCGAGGGCCGCGAATGCCGTGTCGACGAGCGCCGCGCTCGCGTGGCCGTCGACCTGAGCGACGAGACCGAAGCCGCAGCTGTCGTGTTCGAACGCCTCATCGTAGAGGCGCGGAATGCCTTGCTCCACCATCCGCCTCCTCGTGGCATTGGTTTGTGCTGGGGAATGCAACGCCGGGGAGGGTTGCGCCTCACTGTAATCGCATTTGCCGCGTTGCGTCAAAGCCACTTAGACGTCCAAATGAAAATTGAACGGAATTCCTAAGAAACGGGTGCCCCGCAGAGCGGCGCCGGCAAGGCGATCAGGCCGGTACCTCCGTCGATGGAAAGCTGGCCGAAAGCTTGCTGCCGAAGGGGTGGGAGCCGATCGCATCGGCGAACCGGCGGCAGCCGGCCCAGCCACGGGATGGGTCATAATCGGTCCATGCGCCCATTCCGTCCCCTGCCCCTCGCCCTCGCCCTCCTCCTGACCGCCCTGACCCCCGCCGCCCACTCCGCGCAGGACGGCAAGGCTCGCGCCGAACAGGAGCAGGCCCGGCAGAAGCTCGACGACGTGCGCAAGCAGATCGACCAGCTCGCGAAAGACCAGCGGGACACCGCCAACACCCGTGACAGCGCCAACGCGGCCCTGGCCCGCCAGGCCGAGCAGGTCTCGGCCGCGGCCCGTGCCGTGCGCGACACCGATGCCGAGCTGGAGCAGCGCAAGCGCGACCTCGAACAGCTCGGTGAGCAGAAGAACGGCATCCAGCAAGGCCTGGATCGCCAAAAGGGTGCCCTGGGCGACCTCCTGCGCGCCACCTACACGCTGGGCCGGGGCTCCGACCTCCAATTGCTCCTCGGCGACGAGGACGTCAACCGGATCTCGCGTGCCCTGGCCTACTCGCGCTATTTCCAGCAAAACCGCGTGGAGCGGATCAAGGGCCTGCTGGCGGATCTTTCCCGACTCCAGGAGGTCGAAGCCGCGATCTCCGCCGAACAGCAGAAGCTGGAGGCGACCCGCGCCGAGCGCGAGAAGCGCGCCGCCGACCTGGAAAAGCAACGTGTCGAACAGCAGAAGCTCGTGGCCCAGGCCGATTCGAAATACAAGGACCAGGCCTCGCGCATCGCCGCGCTCAAGCAGAACGAGACGGACATGAACGCCCTGGTCGCCCGCCTGCAGAAGGTGATCGACGAGGCCGCGAAGGCCGCCGAACCGGCGCCTTCGCCCAAGGGCACGCCCACCGCTCCGCTGGGCAACCTGCGCGGCAACCTGCCGTGGCCCGCCAACGGCGCGGTGCATGCCTACGGCAACGGCGTGATCATCGTCGCGCCACGCGGCAGCGAGGTGAAGGCGGTGGCGCGCGGCCGCGTGGTGTTCGCGAACTTCCTGCGCGGCTACGGCATGATGATCATCGTCAACCACGGCAACGGATTCATGAGCATGTACGGCAACAACGAAACGCTGCTGCACGGCGTGGGCGACATGGTGGAGGCCGGCGAAGCCGTCGGCACCGCCGCGGCGCCGGCCGGCGACAGCGGCGCGTATTTCGAGCTGCGCCAGGGCGGCAAGCCCATCGACGCGCGCGGCTGGCTCGGCAAACGGCATTGATCCTGGAGAAAGGCATGCGGCAGCACCCCCTTCGGCTCGCCCTCGCGCTGGCCCTCGCAACCGTGCTGGCGGTTCCCGCGCACGCGCAGAAACACGAGGCCAAGCCGGCCATCAAGCAGCCCGACGCACCCGCGGCGTCGTCCACCACGGCGGCGAAGGTGGCCTCGGCGGCCGACGACGACGTCGATCTCGACGATATCCGCAATTTCACGCGCGTCTATCACATCATCCAGCAGGCCTACGTCGAGAAACTCGACAACAAGACCATCATGAAGGCCGCCATCTCCGGCATGCTGGAGAACCTCGACCCGCACAGCGAATATCTCGACAAGGACGGCCTCGCCGAACTGGACGAAGACACCACCGGCCAGTACGGCGGCCTCGGCATCGAGGTGCTCCAGGTCGACGGCATGCTGAAGATCGTCTCGCCCATCGACGATACGCCGGCATCGCGCGCCGGCATCAAGGCCGGCGACACCATCCTGAAGGTCGACGGCCTGGTGGTCGACGGCCAGAACATCGACGACGCGTTCAAGAAACTGCGTGGCGACCCGGGCTCGAAGATCACCCTCACCATCCTCCACGAGAAGTCGGACAAGCCCGTGGACGTGCCCCTGGTGCGTGAGCGCATCAACGTCACCAGCGTGAAGGTGCGGGCGCTCGAGCCGGGTTACGTGTACGTCCGCCTGAGCCAGTTCCAGGAAGACACCGCGTCCGACCTGGAGAAGAAGCTGGGCGACTACATCAAGAAGAACGGCGCGCCCAAGGGCGCCGTGCTCGACCTCCGCTCGAATCCCGGCGGCCTGCTGACCACGGCGGTGGGCGTGGCCGACACCTTCCTCGACAGCGGCGGCATCGTCAGCACCAAGGGACGCCTGCCCGACGCCAACCTCAACTTCGATGCGCACCCGGGCGACATGCTCAACGGCGCGCCGATGGTGCTTCTGGTCGACAACGGCACCGCTTCGGCCGCGGAGATCGTCTCCGGCGCACTCAAGGACAACCATCGCGCGCTCATCATGGGCAGGCGCACGTTCGGCAAGGGCGTGGTGCAGACCGTGCTGCCGCTCGACCAGGACCACGCGGTGAAGATCACCACGGCGCGTTACTACACGCCCAACGGTACGTCGATCCAGGCCGAGGGCATCAAGCCGGACATCGCGCTGGCCGATCTGGCCGTGAACAAGAGCGACACGCCGCCACAGCTGATCGGGTCGGAGGCCGACCTGCCGAACCACCTGGTGAACGAGAAGGGAGCCGCCGACGACAAGGGATCGGCGGATGACGACGGGAAGCTGGCGATCGAGGACTATGCGTTGTCGCAGGCGCTCAACGTGTTGAAGGGGCTTGCGCTGGGCCGCCGGTGACCGCCTCACCGCTGCGTTGGCTTTTCGCCGATACGATCGGCTCCCACCCCTCCGGTAGTCAGCGCGAGAAAGGCTTGCTACCGGGTCGGCTCACACCCCTCCGGTAGTCACCGCGCGAAAGGCCTGCTGCTGGGTCTGCTCCCGCCCCTCCGGTAGCCACCGCGCGAAAGGCCTGCTGCTGGGTCTGCTCCCGCCCCTCCGGTAGCCACCGCGCGAAAGGCCTGCTATCGGGTCGGCTCCCGCCCGGTGGTCCCTGCTCGAAAACCTTGCTACCGGGCAGGCTCCCATCCCTCCGGTAGCCGTCTCGTGGACCTTGCTACCGAAGGGGTGGGAGCCGATCGCATCGGCGAATCCCGGTTACCAGAACTTCCACCAGGGCCGCCCTGCCCGCGCCATGCGCCGCCGCAACCGTCGCGATGCCGCCCGGGGAATCACCTCCTCCCCCATCTTCCACCCATCGAAAGCCGGCAACCCATACGCCGCCGCCCCGAAGTCGTATTCGAAGCCCGTGACCATCTCGGCCAGTTCCACCGGCAGGGCGACGAAGCAGTCGACGTCGCGGCCGTCGGCATCGGCGAGATCCTGCTCGGATTCGAAACGAGCATGCAGTACGTCGAAGCCCGGCGGCAGGCTGCCGCTGGTGACCAGCACGCGGATCTCGTCAGCCTGGGCGGCATGTTCCACGTGCCAAAGCACCGCGCCGTTTTCGTAGCAGGTGACCACGCTGTAGGCCGTGGCGTCGTATTGCACGCTCACCACCGTGCATCCCCTGGACAAGGGCAGCACGGCATCTTCCACGAGAAGCGGCGATCCCGCGCGCGCCACCACCACGAACCAGCCCGACGGCAGGGTCAGGCAAAAACCGCGCTTCGCGCGCGGGGATGTCTCGCCGTTCCGGGCGAGATTCAGCTCGGCGAACACCGCCGTTTCGTCCTTACCCTTTACCGCCAGCCAGCCGAGGGTTACGGCCATGGCGCCTACTCCCGTTGTTCGGGGGGTTTCAGCAGGAATCGTACCGAAAGCACGCCCAGCTCGTAGAGCAGGCACATGGGTACCGCCAACATCACCATCGACAGCAGGTCGGGCGGCGTGATGAAGGCCGAAATGGCGAACGCGCCGACGATGGCGTAGCCGCGCCCCTTGCTGAGCTTTTCGGCGTCGACCACGCCGATGGCCGCGAGGATCACCACCGCCACCGGCACTTCGAAGCACAGACCGAAGGCGAAGAACATCAGCATCACGAAATCGAGGTAGTGCGTGATGTCGGTCATCATCGCCACGCCGTCGGGCGTCACCGCGTTCAGGAACTTGAAGGCAGCGGGCATCACGACGAAATAGGCGAACGCACAGCCCGAATAGAACAGCACCAGCGCGGCGACCAGCAGCGGCTTGGCCAGGCGTTTTTCGTGCTTGTACAGGCCGGGACTCACGAAGGCCCACAGCTGGTAGAGGATCATCGGCATGCTGATGAACAGCGCGACGAAGAAGGCCAGCTTCAGCGGCGTCACGAAGGGGCTGGCAACCTCGGTGGCGATGAGGTGCGCGCCATGGGGCATGCGGTCGACCAGCGGCTTGGCCAGCTCCGCATAGAGGTGGTTGGCGACCGGCACCAGGGCCAGCAGCACCAGCAACAGCACCACGATGGCGCGCATCAGGCGCGCGCGCAGTTCGATCAGATGGGAAAACAGGCCCGCTTCGAGACCGTCCTCGGCGGACGGATCGGGCTCACGTGCGGTCATGCGGTTCGTTCCTGGGCGGTGGCACCGGCTCGGCCGTGACCGGCGCCGGCGTCTCGTCCGCCGTCACGCGGGCGGCCTGGGTCTCGGTGAAGGTATCGCGCACCTGGTTCCCGGTGCGGCGCATCTCCTCGCCGGTGGCACGCAGGTCGTCACGCACGCCGTCGTGGGCGGAGCGCGCCTGCTCCGCCGTCTCACGCAGGGTGCGACGGATTTCCTCGGCCTGAATCTCGCGCTCCACCTCGGAACGCACGCTGTCCCAGCCGTTGCGTACGCGGCGCAGGAGCGCACCGGCGGTACGCGCGGCGTGGGGCAGGCGTTCCGGCCCGAGGACGATGAGCGCCACCAGCGCGAGCAGCAGCAGTTTGCCGAAGCTGATCTCGATCATGGCGGCGCCGCGATCACGGGTTGCGGTCGTGGGACTCGGCGTTCTCGCGCTGGGCGGTGGACGCCGAGGCGGACGGCGGCGGATCGGCGCGGAGCTTCTCTTCGCGCAGACGCTCTTCGCGACGGGTCTCTTCGTCGCCTTCCATGCCCTTCTTGAAGTCGCGCATGGCACCGCCCAGGTCCGAGCCGATGTTACGCAGCTTCTTCGTGCCGAAGATCAGCACGACGACGAGCAGCAGGAGGACGATATGGGTAATGCTCATGAAAAACCTCGAGGGCCCTCAAAGGGCCGGTGGGACGGATGGCACCCCCCGGGCGCCGTCACTTCTGAGTGTACTCCTCAAGTTTATCCCGGAAATTGACTACTTCGGGGGGTACGTTCGTCACGCCGCCCTCAAAAATGCGACGGGGCGTGATGCCCTTTCCGTAAATCTGCTCGTTGGAGTCGTCGTCGATGCTGAAATGCGTGCCGTCCAGCGCCACGCCCGCGAACAGGCCTTTCGCGCGGGAATAGGTGTAGATCTCCGCCTTGAGCTGGCCGTCGGTCGCCGCGGTGGCTGAGCGGCCCACCGGGCCCGCCGCCGCGGAGGCATTGGCGCCGAGGGTGAATTTGCCGTCGATGATGCTCTGCACGCCACGGTCGGTACGGAACACCAGGATGACGTCGGTCGACTGGATGCCGGCCTGGAAGCCCACGCCCGCGCCGGCCATCGAGATGAAATTGGGGTTGGACCAGGTGCCGTCGGGGCTCTTGATCGAGATCAGGCCCTCGCCCTTGGCGCCGGAGAAGACGAATCCACCCTTGACCATGTCGGGCAGCACCGCGATCGCCCTGGCGTTCTTGAGCAGGTCGGAGGGAATCGACTTGTCGGGGGCGTCGTTGATCATCTCGTCGAGCACCCGGACGGCGTTGCGAGCCTGCTCGCGCGGCGGATCGGCGGCCTGCGCGGCCATGGACGGCACGAATGCCAGGAGGCCGAGGGCGAGCAGACGATAATGGCGTGAGGACATCGAGGAAGCTCCTTTGCGTGCGAAAGGCATCGGGTGCGACGTTCGGGGACGAGCCCGCCGCGCCGCGCTGTGGCAGACTGCGGCGATCCCCGCGAACGCCGACGCCGATGCCAGGTACGCCAAACTATACCGGCCTTGCCGGCCATTCCCATGACCTTCCCGCCCGTGTCGGCGTCCTGCTGGTTAACCTCGGTACACCCGAAGCACCCACGGCGGCGGCCTTGCGCCCCTATCTTGCGGAATTCCTCGGCGACCCCCGGGTCATCGAGTATCCCCGGCTGCTATGGAAAGCCATCCTCCATGGGGTGATCCTGCGCGTGCGCCCCAAGCGCTCGGCCCACGCCTACGCCCGCATCTGGACCGAACAGGGCTCGCCCCTGCGCGTGGGCAGCGAAGCCCTGGCCGCGGCGCTGCAGGCCGAGCTGACGCAGCGCCGCCCCGGCCCGATCCGTGTGGAGCTGGCCATGCGCTACGGCCGCCCGGCGGTGGCCGAGACCATCGCGCGCATGCAGCGCGAAGGCGTGCGCCGCCTGCTGGTGCTGCCGCTCTATCCGCAGTATTCGGCCACGTCCACCGGCAGCGTCTTCGACGCCGTGGCCGACACGATCAAGGGCCTGCGCTGGCCGCCCGAACTGCGGCAGGTCAACGACTACCACGACGACCCGGCCTACATCGCCGCGCTGGCCGCCGGCGTGCGTTCCCACTGGGAACGCCACGGCCGCGGCGACAAGCTGCTGATGAGCTTCCACGGCATCCCGGAGCGCTACCTGCGCGCCGGCGATCCGTATTTCTGCCAGTGCCACGCCACCGCGCGGCTGCTGCGCGACGCCCTGGGCCTTTCGGAAAACGAGGCGCCGCTGGCGTTCCAGTCGCGCGTGGGCCGCGAACGCTGGCTGCATCCGTATACCGACGAAACCGTGCGCACGCTCGGCCGCGAAGGCGTCAAGCGCCTCGACGTCGTCAGCCCCGGCTTCGCCGTGGACTGCCTGGAAACGCTCGAGGAAATCGCCATGCAGAACGCGGAATTCTTCCGCGAGGCGGGCGGCGGCGAACTGAGCTACATCCCTTGCCTCAACGCGGACGGCGCCCATGTCGATGCGCTGGCCGGACTCGTGCTGCGCCATACGCAAGGCTGGCCGGAATTCGCTCCCGACTACGACGCCGCAGCGGCAGCGGCGTCGCTGGCCGCCTCGCGCGAACGCGCCCGCCGGGTGAACGCGGGTGCGTGAGCTGCGCTTCGACATTCCCGGCCTGGAGCTTTCCGCCCTGGCCTGGGGTGAACCCGATGCGCCGCCGCTCGTGGCGATCCACGGCTGGCTCGACAACGCGGCCAGCTTCGCCCTGCTCGCGCCACGCCTGGCCGAACGCTTCCACGTCATCGCCATCGACCTGCCGGGCCACGGTCATTCGCAGCACCTGCCGCCGAGCGCGGTGTACCAGCACGCCGACTACGTGCGCGCCGTGCTGGCCGCGGTCGAGGCGCTGGCCCTGCCGCGATTCCACCTGCTCGGCCATTCACTGGGGGCGGGCGTGGCGACGATGCTGGCCGTGGCCGCGCCGGAGCGCATCCGTCACCTCTCGCTCATCGAAGGGCTGGGACCGCTCGGCGACGACGGCTCGCGCACGCTCGATCGCTATCGCGAGGCGATGGCGTCGGGCCGCGGCAACCACCGTCCGCTGCGCGTGTTCGGCAGCGTCGACGAGGCCGTGGAGGTGCGCGCGGCGGTGAGCGGCCTGGATGCCGTACTGGCCAAACCCATCGTCGAGCGCGGCTTGCGTGAGGTGATCGGCGGCTACAGCTGGCGCAGCGATCCGCGATTGTCGAAACCGACGGCGATCCGCCTGGCGGAGACGCAGGTGATGTCGTTGCTGCTGGGGCTGGCGGCGCCGACGTCGTTGCTGTTGGCGCGGCCACATGCGCCTTACCTCGAGCCCGACGCGTTGCAGGTGCGGATCGATTGCGTGGCGGATATCACGGTGACGCATCGGGACGGGGGCCACCATTTGCATCTGGAGCAGCCGGCCGCGGTCGCGGACTGGCTGCTCTCGGCCTTGTAGGATTCGCCGATACGATCGGCTCCCACCCCTTCGGTAGCGCGCTTCCTACCGAAGTCGTAATGGCGAATCACGCCACCTCAGACCACCGGCGCGAAACGGATCGCCGGATGCACCATCGGCTCCACGAGCCAATGGTCGGCGAGCAGGAAGGCGAACAACACCATCAGATACACGATGGAGTAGTTGAACACCTTCATCGCGAAGAGCTCGTCCGGCGGATTGAACAGCTTCACCGCGTACCAGAGGAATCCCGCGCCGAGCACCACCGCGCCCAGCAGGTAGATCAGGCCGCTCATGCCCGTGAGGAACGGCAGCAGGGTCACCAGGAACAGCAGCACGGTGTAGAAGAAGATGTGCCAGCGCGTGTAACGCACGCCGTGCGTCACCGGCAGCATCGGCACCTGCGCGCGCGAATAATCGTCGACGCGGAAGATCGCCAGCGCCCAGAAATGCGGCGGCGTCCACACGAAGATGATGAGCAGCAGTTGCAGGGCGTAGGGGTGCAGCGAGCCGGTGACCGCCGTCCAGCCCAGCACCGGCGGCGCCGCCCCCGCGATGCCGCCGATCACGATGTTCTGCGGCGTGGCACGCTTGAGGTAAGCGGTGTAGATCACCGCGTAGCCGATCAGCGAGAAGAACGTCAGCACGGCGGTGAGCATGTTCACCAGCAGCACCAGGATCGCCATCGACACCAGCCCCAGCACGGTGGCGAAGACGAACACCTGCATGGGCGTGAGTTGCCCCGTGGCGAGCGGGCGATGCGAGGTACGCGCCATCAGCCGGTCGATGCGCTGGTCGATGAGATGGTTGTACGCCGCCGCCGAGGCCGAGGCGAGCCAGATGCCCAGCGTGCCGAAGACCACCGCGTGCCAGCCCGGCAGCATGCGCTCGCCGTTCTCGTCCACGGCGAGGAACATGCCGATGACGGCGCAGAACACCAGCAGCGCGACCACGCGGGGCTTGGTCAGTTCGAGGTACTGGCGAAAGGTGTTCAAAGGATCTCTCTCGTTGCGGGCAGCCGCTGCGTGCGGGCCAGGGCCGCAAGCAGGGTGAACAGGAGCAGCGCGGCCACGCCATTGTGCGCCGTGGCGACCGGCAGCGGCAGGCCCAGGTGAACGTTGCCGATGCCCAGCAGCACCTGGGCCACCAGCACCACGCCGATGGCGATGCCGACACGGCGCAGGCCGGCGCGGGCCAGCCGGTGGGTGAGCCAGGCAAGATAGCAGAATGTCACCAGCGCGCCGATACGATGGGCGATCTGGATGGCGCTGCGCGCGGCCATGTCGAGCACGCCGCCTTCGTAGTTCACGCCGATGCCGCGCCAGAGCACGAAGCCCTCGTGGAAATCGGTGGCGGGCCACCACTGGCCCAGGCATTTGGGAAAGTCGACGCCGCAGGCGAGCGCGGCGTAGTTGGAGCTGGTCCAGCCGCCCAGCGTGATCTGGCAAACCAGCACCACGATGCCGATCGCCACGGGACCCCGCAACGCGGCGTAGCGATCGTCGACCGTGCCGACCCGCCACCAGCGCAGCGCGGCCCAGGCCAGCAACGCGAACGTGGCCAGGCCGCCCAGGAGATGGCCGGTGACGACGATGGGTTTGACCAGCAGCGTCACCGTCCACATGCCCAGCATGGCCTGGAAGATGATCACCGCGAGCGTGGCGACACCGATGCGCCATGCGCCGGGCCGGTCCAACGTGGCCGCGGCGAGCAGCGGGAGCGCGATGGCGAGCGCGGACAGCACGGACGACACCGTATGCTCTCCGCGCGTATACAGCACCACGCCCGCGGCCGCGAACACGGCCGAGGCGATCACCGCGACGACGGCCAACGTACGTCGCCACGCCGCGATCAGCGCGATCGCCAGCACCATCACGCCGAGGCTCCCGGCGAGGAAACGGTGCACCTGCTCGCGCCAGGCCTTGTGCGTTTCGTAAGGACGATCGGGAAACGCCTGGTTGGCCTGCGCGATGTCCTGCGCATGGCCGGGCCAGGTGACCTTGCCGTAGCAGGTGGGCCAGTCCGGGCACGACAGGCCGGCGTTGGACAGGCGCACGAACGCGCCGAACATCACGACGCAGAAGGCGAACAGCGCGGCCAGCAGCGCCAGGCGGCGCAGGGCTTTCACGGCACGGGGGGACATCAGCGGATCACCTTCTGCAGGTCTTTGCGCAAGCCGTTCGGATCGAAGCCCGCGGGATACCACGCGAGCGCGGTGGCGTTGGATTCGACCAGCACCGCCGACACGGTGTCGGGTTCGGTCGGACGGAATTCATCGAATGCACCGCTCCGGTCGTCGCCCTGCGCGTAGGCGGCCATCACATCGGCAGCGTTCCGCGGCGAGGTGCCCAGGTAGAGCAGGCGCAGGCGATCGGCGTTGCGGTTGAGCACGATGCGCGCGTTGCGCATCAGTCCGAGCGTGGCCACGCAACGCGCCGCGCAACCAGGGCCCGGCAGCGCCACGAGGGTGAGCCGCGGTTCGCTGTCGCGCCATGCCCACGGCGTGCCGTTCACGTCCACGCGCACGTTGGCCAGGCTGCGTTGCGGCACGATCGGCTGGCCGTTGCCGTGGCCCTGGGGCTGCCAGTCGCTGAGCGTGAGGATGCCCGCCGCCACGATGGGCGCGAGGAAGACGAGCATGATCAGCACCAGCTTGAGGCGGCCGCTGCCGGGACGTGCGGAGGTGGCGTTGGATTCGGTCATCGGTCCGTCGGTGGGCGTCGTTTGCGGTGGAGGACGAGGAAGATCACCACGGCGGCGATCGCGAAGGTGAACCACTGGAAGGCATAGGCGCGGTGGCGCGCCGGCGGCATCACGGCGGGCGTCCAGTCGCGCGCGTAGAGCGCACCCGGATCGGCATCGAGCAGCAGCACGCGCGGATACAGCACCCGCCCGAGATCGACGCCGATCTCCTTGAGGTCGACGTAGACCATCGTCTTCTCGGCGCCCCGCTGCTCCGGCAGGCGGTCGCCGCCCAACCGAACGCCGACGCCCGGCGGCGGCACGTAGAGTCCGCGCAGCACGGTGTCGCCGGTGGGCAACGGTGGCAGATGGGGATTGGCGCCGGCCTCCTTGGGCAGGAAACCCAGGCCCACCAGCACGAGGCGGTCGCTCTTGCGTGGCGCGAAGGGCACGTAGACCTGCACGCCGACCTGGCCGCCATGCGACTGGTCGTCGAGAAGATAAGCGTGCCCGGGCACGTAGCGGCCGTGCAGCTCCAGCCTGGGATAACGGTCGACGGGAGGCGATTCCGGGATGTCGCCGAAGGTCTCCACGCCCGCGGCGGCGGCTGTGGCATAGCGCCGCAGGAGATCCTCCTTCTCGTTCGCGCGATCGAGCTGCCAGACGCCCAGGCGCACGAAAGCCAGCACGCCCGCCACGGTCAGTGCGACAGCGAACCACGTGGGCCGGCGCAAAAAGCTCATGCAATGAGCCTCGTACCCGCCGCTATACTCGGATTGTCGCAATGGGGCGGAACGATCACGTGGAAACCATCTACAAATACGCGCTGGTGATCCTGCTGTTGGTGGTGCTGTTCAACCTCGGGCAGGCCCTGTTCTTCATGATGACCGACAAAGGCCAGAGCAAGCGCACCGTCTGGGCGCTCACCCGTCGCATCGGCCTGTCCCTGCTGCTCATCGCCATGGTGGCGCTGGGCATCTTCATGGGCTGGCTGCATCCCCACGGCGTCGGACAATTCTAGCGCGCCACCGCCGGGGGCCAAGGCGCGGTGCGGCAATCGGTGCCGGCGCATCCCGCGTCAATCCACGCGAAAGCCTCGCTTCCACCCCGTAAACCGCCCACCAGCCACGAAATTCCTCATGGATAGATGGGACCTTCGCCGTGAGCGAATGTCCTGAACGTCCTGATTTCCAACGAAGAGTGATCCGAGCGTCGCCACGGCCTGCCAACCTGCCGTGATGGATCGTTTTTCTGGAATGAGCAATGACGCTGCATCGGAAGCACCTCGGGGCGGGCCTGGGAGGCCTGGGTGCGTTAGGAATCGCCCCGTATCTGTCCGGCATGGCCATCCTGCTGTCGCTGGGATTGCCCTTTGACGAACTGCGTTTCGGCCTGGCCTGGGCGTATTGGCAGGCCATCGACCTGCCGGCATTCGCCGCCCATGCCGGTCGCATCCGCTGGGCCGGCGGCATCGGGCTGGTCGCCGCCCCGCTGGCCTGGGCCGCGATCGTCGGCACGGCGTGGTGGCGCGGCTACCGCGTTCGTCCGCCGCGCGTTCCGCTTTTCGCGCGCATGTCCGCGCTGAAGACGGTCTGGCCGCGTGCCTCGTCGGGACGCCTCCCGTCAGACGCGTCGCTGTTGATCGTCGCGCCCGATTATCCACGGGCTTTCGCGGCGTTGTTGCCTGCGTTGCGCGACCAGGCAGGTCCCATGCTGGTCGTGGACATCGAGGGCAAGCTGCACGACGCCGCGGCGGCGTGGCGCGCCGGGCACGGTCCCGTGCAGCGTATCGCGCCATTCGGCGGTGGCATGCCGTGGAACCCGCTGGCGGCGATGTGTCATGACCATGGCGTGCATCGCGAAGCGGTTACATCGCTTGTCGCCTCCTGGTATCCGGGCGGTACGCCATTCATCACCAGCCTGATCGAACTCGCGTTCCGTGCGTTGCTCGGCGTGGTGAACGACACCCTGCGCCACGCGGGCGACCCGGCGACGCCGGCGCCGGGCGATCTTGCGCGGCTGGCACGGTTGCCACTGAACCACGCGACGCTCGATCGCCTGGCGGTCATCCCAGGGCTCACCCCCGACACGCGCGCGGACCTCACCGCGTGGCGGCGCGTCGACGACGATGCGCTCGCCCTCGTCGCGCAGCAGCTGCGCCCGCCCCTGGCCCGTTTCCTCGATCCGGTGCTCGACGCGCATACGCGCGGCCCCTCCCGACCGCTGCAAGGCACCGTGTTCCTCACCGTGCCTTACGCCCACCGGGCCGAAGTCGTGCCGTTGCTGCACGCGCTGCTATGGCCGTGGCGGCAGGCGCCCACGCTCGTCGTCCACGGCCTCGACCTGCTTCCGGTCCTGCCGCCCGTGCGCCGTTGCCTGGCGACGGCGGTGTCGATGCAGGGTCTGCTCGCGATGCACGGCAAGAACGCCGAGGTCTTCGCCCGACGCTTCCGCTTCGTGGCCTGGCATGGTCCCGGCCGCGGATCCGGCCTGGCCGAGGACATCGATGCACTGGGCACGTATCTCACCGCCCACGGCCACTACGGCGAGCGGCTCACCACCGACACGTACCGCGCCGCCTTGCGCCGGCTTCGCACGGGAAAGCAGGCGGTTTTTTCGCCCCTGCTCTGGCCGCCCGTGCGTTGCCCGGTCGTCACCGCCCCGTCGCGACATCCGACGACGCCACGCTCATCCCACGAAGGAGAACCGATGACCCTGCCCACCCCCATCGCCGCCCTGCTGGCCTCGCTCGCCGTCGCCACCGCGACACCCGCCGAAGCCGCGCCCACGGCACGCCTGGCCGCTGCAACGACGCCTACCGTTCCTACCCACGTCGTCAAGCTCGGCCCGCATCGTTTCCGTCTGCCGGTGAACGTCTTCAATGGGCCGGAAGGCTTCAGCTACAAGGGCATCGAGTTCGGCATCGCCCTACGCTGGCCGACGCTGGAACCGTACCCCTTGGGCGTCAATTTCCACGACGACAACGATGACTTCATTTCGTCGGTACGAATCATCGTGAGCTACTTCGAACGACTGAGCGACGAGGAGGCGAGTAATTTTCTACTTCACCACCTTCGCTATGGCAAGGAAGCCAGCCCCTACATCCGCAACAATCCCGCTCATAACCTGGACATGCGTATCCGGGGTGAACCGCGATTTGGGCTAACGCCCTACTACCTCGACACCCAACGACTCAAGGCCTACTACACCAAGGAATTCGGTCCGAACAGCAAGGCCGTCATTCATGTCAACGAGTGGGGCGAGGACTGGTTCCTGCGCCGAGGCAAGGATGGCGTCCCGCTCACCTTCGTTACATGTTCGACGCGCCTGCGGCCCGACGGCGTCACTGTCACCGGTCAACGACTGGTAGATGGTAAGCCGGGGGAACACCGTGCGGTGTGCACGCACGAGTTCCTGCTGCCTCAATACAAAACCATGGTCAGTGCCGACTACCTACGGGTCATGTTGCCGGACTGGAAAAAGATCGAGGCACGCGTCGCCGACATCCTTCGTGATGCAGAGGTGACCGAATGACGACTTCGAAAGGCTTGAACGAAAAAGACATTCACGTCCTCCAGTACTACGCGGATCGAGGCAATCGCGAACTGTACTGGAACTACCTGGCCCAACTTCCAGGCAACGACGGCTACGGCGAACTGGCCCTGGGCGTCGTCCGTAATGACAACATGCCAGGCGCCACGGCCAATGCCTATGCCGCCGCCTATGCACGCGAGCACGATCAAAGAACCCTGACCGAGCGTGACTGGGACAACTTCGGGATTGACCTTATCCGACGAGACCTCGCTTACCGAACAGCCTTCGTCAACAAGGGGGAATACGGCCACGCCCTCAACCTACCGGTGTTGCGTGTGCAGCAGGCGCACGACAAGGCATTCAACAACATTAACGTCGACCCCAACGCATGGACCCCACGCAAGCTCCTCCAAGCGGCTCGCACCCACGGCGAGGACGAAGCCGAGAAGATGTGGACCAGCCTGCTAAGCAATGATGTGGTGGGCCTGGAGCGCTTCAAGGACACGGTTTGGGAGCTAATTGATAACAGGAGCATGTCATGGCGCGACGGCGCCGAATACTTCGCCGACATGACCTCGGCCTACGTCACGGCGATGGGCGAACGCTCGCATCTTCCGCCCGACATCGTCGGATCCCAAAGGCATTACCACGTGCGCGACGGCCACGGCGATTGGACGCGTGTGCATATCCCCTACATGTCCTCCGACCTGATGCGATCGGTCAGCGAGGTCAAGGATCCGGAAACGCTGCGCCAGCTGGAAGACACCTATCGCCTTCGCCTGGATCGCGCGGCCGCCCGCGACGCCTTCGCACCCGACGATCCGGGCAAGCTCGTCGCCTCCCCCCATCCCCTGGCCGACACGCGGCCCACCGTCTCGATGCCCAAGCCCGGCGACGATCCGCTGTACGCCACGCTTCGTCACCAATTGCCCTTCGACGTCTCCGACGACAAGGTCGCCGAGGTCGCCCTGGAGGCACGGCAGGCGGGCATCCGGCGGCCGGCGCAACTGGAAAGCGTACAGATCCATGACGATCGCATCGTTTGCGAAGCGATCAACCACGGCCCCTGGGTGGACGTGGAGTTGCTTACCTCCGCACCGCCGAAGGAACAGAGCCTGGACCTGGCGCAACAGTTCGACCAGCAGGCCATGGCGATGGAAGCCCAGCGGCAGATGGCCGTGCAACATGCCGGGCCCACCATGCGCATATGATGCGCCAGGGTTTTCCCCAACCATGCACTTCGATCCGGCGAGAGGCGTAGGCGCGCAGGTCGCCGCTTAGCTGCCGCGCCCCGTGCCCCACGAAGAAAAGCCAATGACCCCATCCCTACCCATCGCCGCCCTGCTGGCCTCGCTCGCCGTCGCCACCGCGACACCCGCCGAACCGGCCTCCACGGCACGCCTGGCCGATGCATCGACGCCTACCGTTCCTACCCACGTCATCAAGCTCGGCCCGCATCGTTTCCGTCTGCCGGTGAACGTTTTCAATGGACCGGAGGGCTTCAGCTACAAGGGCATCATGTTCGGCATCGCCCTGCGCTGGCCGACGCTGGAACCGTATCCCTTGGGGGTCAATTTCCACGACGACAACGATGACTTCATTTCGTCGATACCAATCATCGTGAGCTATTTCGACCGACTGAGCGACGAGGAGGCGAATAATTTTCTGCTTCACCACCTTCGCTATGGCAAGGAAGCCAGCCCCTACATCCGCAACAATCCCGCTCATAACCTGGACATGCGTATCCAAGGCGAACCGCGATTTGGGCTAACGCCCTACTACCTCGACACCGAACGACAGAAGGCCTACTACACCAAGGAGTTCGGCCCGAACAGCAAGGCCGTCATTCATGTCAACGAATGGGGCGAGGACTGGTTCCTGCGCCGAGGCAAGGATGGCGTCCCGCTCACCTTCATTACGTGCTCGACGCGCCTGCGGCCCGATGGCGTCAAGGTCGTCGATCGACGACTGATGGATGCTGAAACGGGTCAACGCCGTGCGGTATGCAGGCACGAGTTCCTGTTGCCACAGTACAAGGCTATGGCTAGTGCCAGCTACCTCCGGGTCATGTTGCCGGACTGGAAAAAGATCGAGGCACGCGTCGCCGACATCCTTCGTGATGCGGAGGTGGCGGAATGAGCTATCCAAAGGTCTTGAACGGGAAGCACGTCAAGACACTTGAACAAGGTACGAAGCAACGTAGCCGCGAGCGGTACGGGAAGGACCTGACCCGGCGTGGCCATGCACCACGCCGGGCCAGTGGTGTGCATGCCGTCCGCACCTCGCACGTCGCTCGTCGCGTCGCCCTCGATCCATACAGGCGATGCGACGAGCCCCTGGATCACTTCTCGAAAACGCGCTCCGTCAACGGCGACGCGTTGCCCGCGTCATCCCAGCCACGTGCGCAGAAGCGCCACGGCCCCTTCGCGGTCGGAAGCGTTTCCCAGAACGAACGCGGTACGAAATAACCTTCGAACGACCGGCAGTCGGTGGCATCGCGCGGGCCGTACTTGATCTCCAGCCGGGTGGTCTCGTAGGAGCGGTTCTTTCCGTAAACCAGCCACGCATCCTCCGTTTTGCCGTACGGCACGATCATCGGACCGGCCGTGGGCGGCGTGTCGTCGATCTGGCGCAGGATGCGGGTGGCGTGCGGCGCGCGCTGCCATGCCGAGCCGGCATCGTGACGGCCGATCACGCACATCGCGTAGACACCCTCGGGCGAGGGTACGGCCAGCCTGTCCAACGGCTGCGCGGCCGCGTCCATGGCGACACCGTAGCCATCGGCGACATCGCAGTCCAGGGTGGCTGCCGGCCCGGTCTTGTAGCGTATCCAACGAGTGCCGTCGGCGATGCGAAGGCCCCAACGCGCGGGCACCGTGCGCTCGCCTTCGCTCACCTGGCTCCTCGTGGTCCAGCGCACGGAACGCTCGATCGCCACGCCATCGCCCTTGTCGAGCTGGCTGTCGTCCCATCCACCGTCCGGCCGCAGGGCGTTCGCGACGGCCATGAGTGGATGGAAGTAGTTCGCCCCTTCGCGGCTGAAGGCAGGGCCGTTCGTGGCTTCGCAGGGGCGGTTCAGGCCACAGCCCAGGAGCGAGGGATCGACCTGGGTACCCATGACGCCCAATACACCCGCCGTGTCGGCGAGCAGCACCGGCGCGCCCGAACTTCCACCGGCCACGCCCGCGCACCGCGTCATCGACGCCGTCGGCCAGTACCAGGGACGGTTACCCTCGAAGATCGATGCCTTGCCGCCGGCGACGCAACGCGACAGGCGCAGGAAGCGCTCGTCATCGGCGACGCCGTTCACCGGTACGTGAACCAGTTCCACGGGCAGGCCTTCGCTCTGCGGGCGCGTGACCAGCGTCAGCGGACGCACGCCCATCGCGGCCAGCTCCCCATAGGTGGCTTGCAGTCTCAGCACGGCGACGTCGACGCCTTTCATCGTGGCATAGAGCACACGGTCGACGGCGATGTCTCGGTGCGCGGCCTGGTTGTCCCTGAAATACGCAGGGGTGAAATGCCAGCGTTCGCGCGCGGCCCGATCCACCCACACCTCGTTCGCGTCGAACTCGCCGCCGACGCAATGACCGGCGGTGAGCACCAGCGCGGCCGCCGTGGACGACGGCGCATCCGAGCCCGCGACCAGGGTGGCCGTGCAGGATGAGGCGGCCTGCAGCTTGCCGACGGCACGGTACTTGGCTGCCGTCAGGGAGGGCAGCAGCGAGGCATCGCCCGCGACCTGCGGCGTCGATGCGGATGCGGATGCGGATGCCGGGATGGAGCATAGGCCGGTGAAGGCCACGAAGGGAATGAGCCAGCTTGGCTTGGGCATGGGAGCGCTCTCCGTGATTGAGGCGGAGAAGAATGCTCGGTGCGGGCCTACGCGGTCAGTCGGTGAATCGCCGCATTGGGGTGACGGTGGCCGCCGTCACGCGTCATGCGATGGCGACCGATCGTTGCCGGTGGTTGTCCGATGGACGCCAGGTTGCTCGATGGGCGGGGCGCTGATGGCCTGCTCTGGCGCAAGGCGTCCGTGTTTCGCGACGACCGTGGTGCGGCTCTTCTCCCCGGACGAAAAACCCGCCTTTCGGCGGGTCGTCGTTGGATCAGAGCACGTAAACGAAAAGGAACAACGCCAGCCACACCACGTCGACGAAGTGCCAGTACCATGCCACGGCCTCGAAGCCGAAGTGGTTGTCCCTGGTGAAGTGACCCTGCGCGCAGCGCACCCAGATGATCGCCAGCATGATCGTGCCCAGCGTCACGTGCATGCCGTGGAAGCCGGTAAGCATGAAGAACGTGGCACCGTAGACGCCGCTGCCCAGCGTGAGGTTGAAGTGTTCGTAGGCCTCGGCGTATTCGTGCGCCTGGCAGAACAGGAAGGTGCAGCCCAGCAGCACCGTCGCGCCCAGGCCGATGAGCAGGGCCTTGCGATGGCCCGCCTTGAGCGCATGGTGGGCGATGGTGATCGTGACGCCCGAGGACAGCAGGATCAGCGTGTTGAGCAGCGGCAGGCCCCAGGCTTCGATGGTCTGGAACGATCCGCCGATCTTCTCCGGACCGCCGCCGCCCGAGGCACCCCACGCGGCGCTGTAGTTTTCCCAGATGAACTGGTGGGTGAGCACGCCGTGGCCTTCGCCACCCAGCCAGGGCACCGAGAAGATGCGGGCGTAGAACAGCGCGCCGAAGAAGGCGCCGAAGAACATCACCTCGGAGAAGATGAACCACATCATGCCCATGCGGAACGAGCGGTCCACCTGGTCGTTGTAGCTGCCGGCGAGCGATTCCCTGATGACCGAACGGAACCAGCCGAAGAACATGCCCAGGATGGCGGCGACGCCGATCCAGAACAGGGTCTTGCCGAAGCCGGCATCGCCGGGCTCGGCGTTGAGCCAATGCGCCGCGCCGAACACCGTGATGAACATCGAGACGGCGGCGACGATCGGCCACTGGCTCTTGCTCGGTACGAAGTAAGCGTCTTGTTGCTGGTGACCCATGGTGTGTTCCCGTGGATGAGCGCGTTTTTAGATCTTCAGCATCTGCACGATCGACAGCACGAACACCGCCACCGCGAATCCGCCCGCGATGAGGGCGGTGCGGCGGGCGCGCCGTCGGCGCGCCTCGACCTCGTCGTGCGTCGCGTCGGACATCGGTCAGTGTTCCGTGTTGCCGTGGGCGAGCTCGTCGTCGTGGATGACCGGCGGCACGTCGAACGTGTGGTGCGGCGCCGGCGAGGGCACCGTCCATTCCAGGCCCTTGGCGCCTTCCCAGGAACGGTCGGCCGCTTTCTTCTTGGAGAAGAACACGCCGTGGATCACCACGCCCAGGAAGATCAGCTGCGAGGCGCCGAACCAGAAGCCGCCGATCGAGCTGATCATGTTGAAGTTGGCGAAGGCCACGTTGTAATCGGGGATGCGGCGCGGCATGCCGGCCAGGCCCAGGAAGTGCTGCGGGAAGAACAGCACGTTGACCGAGATCACGCTCGACCAGAAGTGGATCTTGCCCCAGGTTTCCGAATACATGCGGCCCGACCACTTCGGCAGCCAGTAGTACACGGCGGCCATGATCGAGAACGCGGCGCCGGTCACCAGCACGTAGTGGAAGTGGGCCACGACGAAGTAGGTGTCGTGGTACTGGAAGTCGGCCGGGGCCAGGGCGAGCATCAGGCCCGAGAAACCGCCGATGGTGAAGAGGATCACGAAGGCGATCGAGAACAGCATCGGCGTCTCGAAGGTCATCGAGCCGCCCCACATCGTCGACACCCAGTTGAACACCTTCACGCCCGTGGGCACCGCGATGAGCATCGTGGCGTACATGAAGAAGATCTCGGCGCCCATCGGCAGGCCCACGGCGAACATGTGGTGCGCCCAGACGATGAACGAGAGGAAGGCGATCGAGGCGATGGCGAACACCATCGCGCGGTAGCCGAAGATCGGCTTGCGGGCGAAGGTGGGGATGATCTCCGAGATGATCCCGAACGCCGGCAGGATCATGATGTAGACCTCGGGATGCCCGAAGAACCAGAAGATGTGCTGGAACAGCACCGGGTCGCCGCCGCCGGCGGCATTGAAGAAGTTGGTGTGGAAGTACTTGTCGGTGAGCAGCATCGTCACCGCGCCGGCCAGCACCGGCATCACGGCGATCAGCAGGAAGGCGGTGATCAGCCAGCTCCACACGAACACCGGCATCTTGAGCAGGTCCATGCCCGGCGCGCGCATGTTGAGGATGGTGGCGATGATGTTGATCGCGCCCATGATCGAGCTGATGCCCATCAGGTGGATCGCGAAGATCGTGTAGGCGATCGATTCACCCTGCAGCGACAGCGGCGGGTACATGGTCCAGCCGCCGGCCGGGCCGCCGCCGGGCATGAACAGCGTGGACAGCAGCAGGATGAACGCGAACGGCATGATCCAGAACGACAGGTTGTTCATGCGCGGCAACGCCATGTCCGGCGCGCCGACCATGAGCGGGATCATCCAGTTCGCCAGGCCCACGAAGGAGGGCATGATCGCGCCGAAGATCATCACCAGCGCGTGCATCGTCGTCATTTCATTGAAGAAATACGGCTGCACCAGCTGCATGCCCGGCTTGAACAGCTCGGCGCGGATCACCATCGCGAACGCGCCGCCGATGAAGAACATCGTCAGCGAGAAGATGAGGTAAAGCGTGCCGATGTCCTTGTGGTTCGTGGACATCACCCAGCGCTGGAAGAATCCCTGCGGGGCGTGGTGATGATCGTGGTGGTCGTGGGTGGCTTCGTGCGCCATGGCCTTGCACCTCTACCTAAGACGAATGCGTGTTCGATTAACCCTGGGGGGCCGGGGCGGGAGCGTTCGGGGTGGCCGGGGCGGCGGCGGGAGGCGCGGGCGGCGCGGCCTTGGCCTTCGCCTCGTCCTCCTGGGACGCGAGCCATTGCTCGAATTCCGCCTTGGGCAGCGCCTTGACCACGATCGGCATGAAGCCGTGGTCCTGGCCGCAGAGCTCGGCGCACTGGCCGCGATAGACGCCCGGTTCCTTGATCTTGGTCCACGCCGTATTGGCGATGCCGGGGATGGCGTCCATCTTCCAGCCGAGGGCGGGCACCCACCACGAGTGGATGACGTCGCCGCCGATGATCACGAAGCGGATCTTGGTGCCGACCGGCACGACGAGGGGCTTGTCCACGTCGAGCAGGTATGTCTTGTAGCCGTCGACCTGGACCTTTTCCGGATCGAGGTTGGAACGCAGCTGGCGGGTGCGGTCGGACGACTCTTCCAGCTTGGACATGAAGCCCACCTGGTTCACGCCCTTGCCCTTGTAGTCGACGTAGTCGTAGCGCCACTTCCACTGGTAGCCGGTGACCTTGACGGTCATCTCCGAACCGGTGGTGTCGGCGAAGGTCACCAGGCCGCCGGTGGCGAGGTGGGCCAGGAAGATGAGGATGATGACGGGGATGACCGTCCAGACCACTTCGAGCTTGGTGCTGTGCGACCACTTCTCGGCGACGGCGCCGCGCGATTTGCGGAAGCGGAACATGGCGATGAACATCGCGCCGAAGACCACCACGCCGATGACCACGCAGACCCACAGGGCCACCATGTGCATCGCGTAGGGCGACCACTCGCTCACGCCCTTGGTCATGTTCAGCTGATTCGGCTCGGGATTGGCCATCGCCAGCCCACTCGCCAAGGCCCCCATGCCTCCCAACACCCATGCCGAAACCGATCGTCCGATGCCACCAGATGTCATGTCTGCACCTTTGTTGAACCTACCTGCGCGTCTGGCCAAGCGTTTCGGACAGCAGCACCATGAGTTTCTTAGACGCTTCGGCCCTTTCCTCTTCCCCAAGGAAGGCGCCGATCTCCAGCTCGTTGCCATGCGATTTGAGTAGCAGGCGCTGACGCCCGTTCCCCTGCACCAACCCTACCCTGACCCAATACGTCTGGAAACGCGAGACCCGTCGACCGGGCACGGCGCGAACCTCCAGCGTATCCGGCCCCACGGCGATACGCTCGCCCCTGTCGCCGGCCCGCCAGGCCGCGCCAAGCGCGAATCCCACCACGAAAGCCTCGACCAGCGCGAACACGGGAGCGAACACGTTCCCCTGCCATGCGCCGAACGCCGCCGTCGCCAGGGCGATCGCCGCCAGACCGAGGATCAGTCGACGCAGACCGCGCTTGTCCAGCGCACGGTTGGGCCTGAGCCACAACACGCGCGGCTGACCCGCGGCGGTCGGTCGAAGCACGATCATGGAAGTCCGGCGTGCCTGGAACATCCGGATGATAGGGCTGTAGTCAGGATGCGGCAAGGTTGCCAGGCGGCGGATTGTCGCAGGCAGGCGCATGCCGCACGGCAACACGCACGAACTCGCGCCCTCCCCTACAATGCGCGGTCTCCCCCGTCCCTCGATCCCACCCAGTGAATCCGTCCATTCTCCGTCCCGAACTCCCGACCGGCGCCGAGCCGGCGCGCGCGCGCGTCACCGCCGCCTGGCTGCGCGACGAAACCGAGGCCGTGAACGACCTGCTCGCGCAGGCCAGCCTGCCGCCCACCGAGCGCGAGCACGTCATCGACGTGGCCGCCGGGCTGGTCACGCGCGTGCGCGCGCGGGCCAAGGACCAGAGCGCCGTCGAATCGTTCATGCGCCAGTACGACCTCTCCTCCGAAGAGGGCGTGCTGCTGATGTGCGTGGCCGAGGCCCTGCTGCGCATTCCCGACAAGGCCACCGCCGACAAGCTCATCCGCGACAAGCTCGGCGAGGCGGACTGGAAGAAACACCTCGGCCAGAGCGAGTCGGTGTTCGTCAACGCCTCCACCTGGGGCCTGATGCTCACCGGCCACCTGGTGAACCTCGCCGAGGAAACCCGCAGGGATTTCACCTCCGCCCTGCGCCGCCTCGTCGGCCGCGCGGGCGAGCCGGTGGTGCGCCTGGCCGTGCGCCAGGCCATGCGGATCATGGGCCACCAGTTCGTGATGGGACGCACGATCAAGGAAGCCCTCGACCGCTCCGCCGAGAAGGAACACGCGGTCTACCGCTATTCGTACGACATGCTCGGCGAGTCGGCGCTCACCCAGGCCACGGCCGAGCGTTACCAGCAGGACTACCGCGACGCCATCAACGCCCTCGGCGGCCGCGGCCCGTTCGCAAATAATCTCGAAGCCCCGTCGATCTCGGTGAAGCTCTCGGCGCTGCATCCGCGCTACGAGGTGGCCAACCGCGAGCGCGCCCGCGCCGAACTGGGCGCCAAGCTGCTCGAACTCTCGCAGCTGGCCTTCAAGAACGGCATCGCGCTCTCCGTCGACGCCGAGGAAACCGATCGCCTCGAGCTCTCGCTGGACATCATCGGCGACGTTTTCGCGCACCCGTCGCTCGAAGGCTGGAACGGGCTGGGCATCGTCATCCAGGCCTACCAGAAGCGCGCGCCCTTCGTCATCGACTGGGTGACCGAAAAGGCCCGCGCCACCGGCCGCCGCTGGTTCGTGCGCCTGGTGAAGGGTGCCTACTGGGACGCCGAGATCAAGCGCGCCCAGGAAAACGGCCTGTCCGGCTACCCGGTGTACACGCGCAAGCCCAACACCGACGTGAGCTACCTCGCCTGCGCGCATCGCCTGTTCGCCGCCGGCAGCGACCTCATCTACCCGCAGTTCGCCACGCACAACGCGCACACCATCGCGGCCATCCACCACATCGCGAAGGGCCGCCCGTACGAGAACCAGCGCCTGCACGGCATGGGCGCCGACCTCTACGCCGAGGTGATCGGCAAGGACAAGCTCAACGTGCCCTGCCGCGTGTACGCGCCGGTGGGCAGCCATGAAGACCTCCTGCCCTACCTGGTGCGCCGCCTGCTCGAGAACGGCGCCAACACCAGCTTCGTCAACCGCGTGGTCGACGAGTCGGTACCGGTGCGCGACCTCGTGGCCGATCCGTGCGAAACGGTGCGCGCCTTCGCCTCCATCCCCCACCCCCGCATTCCCCTGCCGGTCAATCTCTACGGCGAACTCCGGAAGAACTCCATGGGCATGAACTTCGCAAACGACAACGAGCTCAACGAGCTGGCCGACGCCGTCAACCGCCACAGCGGCCCGTGGAGCGCCACGCCGCTGGTCGCCGGCGTCACTCCCTCCGGCACCCGAGCCGAGGTCACCGATCCGTCCGACCGCCGCCGCATCATCGGCACGGTGGAAAACGCCGATGCCTCGCTGGTCGATCGCGCGCTCACGGCCGCCGTCGCCGCGCAGCCGGGCTGGGATCGCCTGCCGGCCGCCAGCCGCGCCGCCATCCTCGAGCACGCCGCCGAGCAGCTGGAGCACAACCGCGCCGAGTTCATCGCGCTGTGCGTGCGCGAAGCCGGCAAGAGCCTGCCCGACGCCATCGCCGAGGTGCGCGAGGCGGCCGACTTCCTGCGTTACTACGCCACCATGGCACGCCGCCTGTTCGGCCAGCCCGAACAGCTGCCCGGCCCCACCGGCGAGAGCAACCAGCTCTTCCTCAACGGCCGCGGCGTGTTCGTGTGCATCAGCCCGTGGAACTTCCCTCTGGCGATCTTCCTGGGCCAGGTTTCGGCCGCGCTGGCCGCCGGCAACGCGGTGATCGCCAAGCCCGCCGAGCAGACCTCGCTCATCGGCTACGCCGCGGTGAAGCTGCTGCATGCCGCCGGCATCCCGACCGACGTGCTGCAATACCTGCCCGGCGACGGCGCCACCGTCGGCGCCGCGCTCACCCGCGACCCGCGCGTGGCCGGCGTTGCCTTCACCGGCTCCACCGAAACCGCCTGGGCGATCAACCGTGCCCTCGCCGCGCGCAACGCGCCCATCGCGGCGCTGGTGGCGGAAACCGGCGGCCAGAACGCGATGATCGCCGACTCCTCGGCGCTGCCCGAGCAGATCGTCAAGGACGTGATCGCCTCGGCCTTCCAATCGGCGGGCCAGCGCTGCTCCGCGGCGCGCGTGCTGTTCGTGCAGGAAGACATCGCCGACAAGGTCACCTCGATGCTCGCCGGCGCCATGGCCGAGCTGAAGGTGGGCGACCCGGGCCTGCTCTCCACCGACGTGGGCCCCGTGATCGACGACGACGCGCGCCAGATCCTCGTCGACCATGCCGCGCGCATGGATCGCGAGGCGAAGAAGATCGCCGAAGTACCGCTGCCCGAGGGCACCGCGAACGGCACGTACTTCGCGCCGCGCGCCTACGAAATTCCCTCGCTCGCCACGCTCACCCGTGAAGTGTTCGGCCCGGTGCTGCACGTGATCCGCTGGAAGGCGTCCGAGCTGGCGCAGGTGGTCGAACAGATCAATGCGACCGGCTACGGCCTCACGCTGGGCATCCACAGCCGCATCGACGACACCGTCGACTACATCGCCAGCCACGCCCGCGTCGGCAACTGCTACGTCAACCGCAACCAGATCGGCGCGGTGGTCGGCGTGCAGCCCTTCGGCGGCGAAGCCCTTTCGGGCACGGGCCCCAAGGCCGGCGGCCCGCACTACCTGCTGCGCTTCGCCGGCGAGCGCACGCTCACCGTCAACACCACCGCCGCGGGCGGCAACGCCTCGCTGCTGACGATCGGCGAATAACGAAAACGCCACGCCGTTCCGGCAAGCGACATGACAAGGCCCCTTTCCGGTGACGGAAAGGGGCTTTTTTCATGGGCTGGCGAACGATGCCCGCCGTACTATGCTGACCACCGCGCGTACCGGGAAAGGGTGGCGCGCGACGCCGCCCGTCGGGTTCCGTTGCGACGGGCCGTTCGACCCCATCGACAGGAGCAAGGAGCAGCACGATGATCGACGATTCGCGTCCATCCCCTATCGCATATCCCCGTCAGGTGCAGGACCGGCAACCGCTGCTCGCCGGCAGGCCGCGCGTGCCGTGACCTGAGACGGCATGCCTGCCGCGTCCCGACGGCTCGTGACGATAAAACCGCGACACGGCGCCGCGCCCGGACCCGCCTTTCGAAGGAGGTCCATGCCATCGCCACCCGATGCCCCCTATAACGAAAGACATATTGCCAACCCCGATAGGATCGAGCCAACTGGGAAAACGGAGCTTCGGCCGGTACCCGATGGCTCGTCACAAGGAGAATCGCGACATGACGTCGCTACCGGCCATGCACGCATACAAAAGCCAATCCGCCACCACCGGCGTCGGAACCGGTCGCAAACCGGACGCATCGCGTTCGCACCTGCGGCAACGACGGCTCGCCGAAAAACCATCGATTCTCGATCACATGGCCCAGCCCTTGGGCATGCTGGGGAAAGAAGAGGTCGATATCCGGTTCACCGAGGCCGATGTTCAAGCCATCGAGGCCAACTCAGTCACCCTGCTCGGCGAGTTGATGATCGTCACCGGCAAGCACGGCGCCTTCATCGAGCCCGTGGACGGGCCCCAAGGCGAGACCTACGCCCTGACCGGCGTGCACCGCATCGAGAACGACTGCCTGTTGCTCTTTCGCCACGCCTATGGCTCGGTGACCTGCCAGCTGGCCATGAACGACCTGGGCGCCGACGCGCACATCGGCTTCCTGAAACACAAGGATTTTTCCGAAATGCGCACCTTCAGTTTCAATGGTCCCCGCGGAGCGATGCGCTACGAGAAAGCCGGCTTCGAGACCGTCCTGAACTACCGCGCCACCGAACTCAACGAGTTGCAGGGCATCGTGTGGCGTGGCGGGTTGCTGCGCATCGAACGGATCAGGCTGACGCCGTGACCCTTGGGGAAAGGGCCCCTTGCGGGGCCCTTCGGGATCACTTCAGTCCACGATCCTTCAGCATCGGCTCGATCGACGGCTCCTTGCCGCGGAAGTCGCGATACAGCTTGCCCAGGTCTTCGGTATTGCCGCGCGAAAGAATCTTGTCGCGGAAGATCTGGCCGTTCTCGCGGGTCAGGCCACCGTGTTCCTTGAACCATTCGAACGCGTCCGAATCGAGCATCTGCGTCCACAGGTAGGCGTAGTAGCCGGCCGCGTAACCGTTGCCCCAGATGTGCTGGAAATAGCTGGAGCGGTAGCGAGGCGGCACCTGCGGAAGGGTGAAGCCGGCTTTCTTCAGCGCATTGGCCTCGAAGGCGTCCACGTCCTGTTTCTTCCCGTCGGCGGGCAGCATGTGCCACTGCATGTCGAGCAGCGCGGCCGAGATCAGCTCGCTCATCGCATAACCCTGATTGAAGCTCGACGCCTTCTTGATCTTGGCGACGAGGTCATCCGGCATCGCCGCGCCCGTCTGGTAGTGCTTCGCGTAGTGGGCGAACACCTTCGGATCGGACGCCCATTGCTCGTTGAACTGCGAGGGGAATTCGACGAAGTCGCGCGCGGTGTTCGCGCCCGACAGCGACGGATACTGCGTATCGGCGAACATGCCGTGCAGCGCGTGGCCGAACTCGTGGAACATCGTGGTCACGTCGTCGAACGACAACAGCGCCGGCTGCCCCGCCGCCGGCTTGGTGAAGTTGGCCACGTTGTAGACCACCGGCTTCTTGCCGAGCAGCTTCGACTGGTCGACGAAGTTGCTCATCCAGGCGCCGCCGTTCTTGTTGTCGCGCTTGAAGTAGTCGCAATAAAACAGCGCCATCGAGGTGCCGTCCTTGTCGAAGACCTCGAACACGCGCACGTCGGGCTGGTAGACGGGGATGTCCTTGCGTTCCTTGAAGGTCAGGCCGTAGAGCTGGTTGGCCGCGTAGAACACGCCGTTCTGCAGCACGTTGTCCAGTTCGAAATACGGGCGGATCTGCGATTCGTCGAGATCGTATTTCGCCTTGCGCACCTTTTCGGCGTAGTGGTCCCAGTCCCAGGCCTGTACCTGGAAGCCGCCCTTCTCCTGGTCGATCACGGCCTGGATGTCCTTGGACTCGGCGGTGGCGCGGGCGATAGCGGCGGGAGCGAGGCGCTCCATGAACTTCTCGGCCGCCTCGGGCGTCTTCGCCATCTGGTCGACGAGGTTCCATGCCGCGTAGTTCGGATAGCCCAGCAGCTTCGCGCGCTCGGCGCGCAACTGGGCGATGCGGGTGATGATCTCGCGCGTGTCGTTGGCGTCGCCGTGCTCCGCGCGCTCCCACGAGGCCTTGAACAGCTTCTCGCGCGTGGCGCGGTCGTTCATGCCCTGCAGGGACGGCTGCTGCGTGGTGTTCTGCAGGGTCAGCACGTACTTGCCTTCGAGGCCACGCCCCTTCGCCGCTTCGGCCGCCGCCTTGATGTCGGCATCGGAAAGGCCATCGAGCGCCTTGGCGTCGTCCACCACCAGGGCGCCGGCCTTGTTGGCGGCGAGAAGCTGGTTGGTGAACTTCGTGCTGAGCGTGGACTCCTCCTTGTTGATGTCCTTGAGCTTGGCCTTGTCGGCTTCGGACAACTGCGCGCCGGCCAGCACGAACGCCTGGTATTTCACTTCGAGCAGGCGCCTGGACTCCGGGTCGAGATTCAAGGCATCGCGCTTGTCGTAGAGGGTCTTGATGCGCTGGAACAACTTATCGTTCAGGTGAATGGCATCGCGGTGCGCCGCCAGCTTCGGCGACTCCTCTTCGTCCACCTTCTGCAACGTGTCGTTGGTGTTGGCGCCGGTGAGCGCCGAGAACACTTTCTCCGCGCGGTCCAGCAGGGCGCCGGACTTCTCCATCGCGACGATGGTGTTGTCGAACGTGGGCGCGTCGGGCGAGTTGGCGATGGCCTCGATCTCGGCCAGTTCCTGCTTCATGCCTTCCTCGATCGCCGGCTGGAAATCGGCGTCGACGATCTTGTCGAAGGGGGGCGCCTCGAAAGGCAATTCGCTCTGGGTCAGCAGGGGATTCACGTGGGCGGCCGGTGCGGATGCGGTGGTGGCGGCCGGCGCCGGCGCGGTACCCGCGTTCGCGGGAGCGGCGCCCTTGTCGGCCTCGTTGTGGGACGAGCAGGCGGCGGCGGTGAGGGCGATCGAGGTGGCGATCACGAGCGTACGGACCTTCATGGACGGAGGTGTCCCCTGGCGACTGACAAAGTCGGGACTCTAGTCACATGAGGCGGTTTTGGACAACCGCCGGAGGTCAGGGGCCATGCGGTCGGCGCCAACCGCATCGGCGCAGGGCCTCAGCGGGTGTCGCGCAGTTCCCAGCTGCTGCCGATCAACAGGTTGAGACGATGCTTAACGATGCGCATGGGCAGGGTGGTGGTCAGCGTTACGTCGTGCCTGTCGCCCGGCGACAGTTCGCCGGTGGCCGAGGCGCCGGGATCCGTGACGCCCAACGAGGGGTCCACGTCGTCCGGTTCGGGCTGTTTGGCGCGCCACCGCTGGAACAGGTCGTCCGAACGCATGGCCTGTGCGATATCGGCGGCCAGCTTTTCCGGCCCGATGCCTTCGAAGGAGAGGTCGGGATCCGGGCCTTTGGCCTTGCTGATGTCCTTGACGGAGAGAAAGTAGGTAGTCATGCCTTCGTCATAAATCGCGACGCGTGAAGCCGCCGTCAGCCGAGGAGGGAAAGGTCGAGGAAGATGGCCGCCTCGGCCGGCGCCACGCGATGCGGCAACGTGCCCAGCAAGGGGGCGTCGAGGTGCCGGCGCAGCGTGTGGATGTTTTCGTCGACGAGGGGCATTTCCGGCTCGATGATGTTCGCGATCCACCCGGCGAGCCGGCAGCCGTCGGCCTCGATGGCTCGCGCGGTGAGTCGCGCATGGCTGATGCAGCCCAGCCGGATGCCCACCACCAGCACCACCGGCAGCTGCCAGCGCTGGGGGAGCTGCTCCATCGACAGTTCGTCGGACAACGGCACCATCCAGCCGCCCACGCCCTCGACCACGACGCGATCATGGGTAGCGGCCAATGCCGCGAACGCCTCGTCCAGCGGCTCCCAACGCACGCAGACCCCTTCCCTGGCGGCGGCCAGGTGCGGCGAGACGGCCTCTTCCAGCGCCAGCGGATTGACCTGCGCATAAGCGGGCCGGGGATGGCTGGCCGCCTGGAGGTCCAGGGCGTCCTGGTTGCGCAGGCCGTCGGGCGTGCGCGCCGAGCCGCTGGCGACCGGCTTCATGCCGGCCACGCGCTCGCCGGCGTGGCGAAAGGCGTGCACGAGGGTCTGGGCGCCGTGGGTTTTGCCGATGCCCGTATCGGTTCCGGCGACGAAAAGATGGCGGATCATGGAGCGGCCTTGCGCTGGCTGGGACGTGGCACCATACACGGCTTCGACTAACCGCAGACGTCCGGACGCCGCCATGTACGAAGCCAAGGCCATCGACACCGCCGACAAGGCCACCCTTTACGCCGAACTGGCGGAGCAGGCCACGGGCCTCATGCACGGCGAACCGAACACGATCGCCAATGCCGCCAACTTCGCGGCCCTGGTCTACGACGTGCTGCCCGACCTCAATTGGGCGGGCTTCTACCTCTACGACGGCACCGAGCTCGTGGTGGGTCCGTTCCAGGGCAAGCCGGCCTGCATCCGCATCGCGCTGGGCCGCGGCGTGTGCGGCACCGCCGCGCAGACGCGGCAGACGCAACTGGTGCGCGACGTGCACGCGTTCGACGGGCACATCGCCTGCGATGCCGCGTCCAACTCCGAAATCGTGGTGCCGCTGGTGAAGGCCGACGGCAGCCTGTTCGGGGTCTGGGACGTGGACAGCCCGACGGTGGCTCGGTTCGATGAGGACGATCGCAAGGGCATGGAGCGGCTTTGTGCGGTCTTCATGAAGACGTTCGGCTAGAGCGATCCACCGACGCGATCGGCTGGCGTGCCTTCGGTAGCTAGCTTTCTACCGAAGGAGTGGGAGCCGATCGTATCGTCGAATCCAGGTTGCCTCAGCGCTCGTGCGAGCGAGGCGTCCGCAACAGTTCCATGATCTTCGCCCGGGCTTCTTCGACCCCCGTCTTCGCCAGCGACGAAAACACCTGCGCCGTCCCCTGCACGCCCTGCTGGCGAAAGTCCTTGCGCAGCGCATCCAGGGCCTTGGCCGCCTGCCCGCGCGAGATCTTGTCGGCCTTGGTCAGCAGCACGTGGCACGGCAGTTCGGTGGCCGCGCAGAAATCCAGCATCGTGCGGTCGAAATCCTTCATCTCGTGGCGAATGTCCACGATGAGCACGATGCCGCGCAGGCTGCGGCGCATCTTGAGGTACGCGTCGATCTCGCCGCGCCAATGCGCGCGCATCGCCTCGGGCACCTTCGCATAGCCGTAACCGGGGAGGTCCACCAGTCGCGCATCGAGCGGCGCGGCGTCGTCGCCCGTCTTCAGCGGCGGGAGGTCGAACACCACCATCAATTGCGTGCGGCCCGGCGTCTTCGACGTGCGCGCCAGCGCGTTATGGCCCGTCAACGCATTGAGCGCGCTCGACTTGCCCGCGTTGGAGCGACCGGCGAACGCCACTTCGGCGCCCTGGTCGTAGGGCAACTGGGTGATTTCGTGCGCGGCCAGAACGAAGCGGGCACCGTTGAGCGGATTGGATGACATGGCGTGTCGGATAAACCGGGCTGCACGAGCAGGGCCCGGCAGTATAGCGGCATGGGTTTGACCGGGCTCTCAAGGCACCGCCATAATCATTCGGTTCAGGCGTGGCAGGGAGCACGCCCGGTCATGAAGTATCCCCTTCCGGAGACACTTATGAAGTTCAGGCACGCCGCCGCTGCCATCGTCACCATGCTCGTCATGAGCGCCGCAGGCGCTCAGTCCGTTGCTCCCGCCAAGCCGTCCAGCGCACCCGCGCCGTCGGGCACGGCTGCCAAGGCCGGGGCCAATGCCGCCACCGATCCGGCCACGCCGGGCATGCCCACGGGCGAGCAGGCCACCGCCGCCACGCCGTCGGGCGAAGCCGGCGCGGCCCTCAAGCCAGGGGACGCCACCGCGGGCCAGGGCAAGGCCGCCGTCTGCGGCGCCTGCCACGGCATGGACGGCAACTCCACCGATCCGCAGTACCCGCGCCTCGCCGGCCAGAGCGAGCAGTACATCGCCGCGCAGCTGGCCGACTTCAAGTCGGGCAAGCGCGCGAACCCGGTCATGCAGGGCTTCGCGCAGGCGCTGTCCGAGCAGGACATGCACGATGTCGGCGCGTACTTCGCCACCAAGGCCTCGCTGCCGGGCGTGGCCGACCAGGCCTACGTCGAGCAGGGCCAGGGCCTCTATCGCTCCGGTGACGTCGATCGCGGGATTCCCGCCTGCATGGCCTGCCACGGCCCCGACGGTCGCGGCAACCCGGGCGCGCATTACCCGCAGCTCACCAGCCAGCACGCGAAGTACACCGAGTCGCGCCTGAAGGCGCTGCGCGAGCGCGACCCGGCGCAGGCGGGCCCGCACACGAAGATCATGGTCGAAGTGGCGAAAAAGCTCGACGACAAGGACATCGCCGCCGTCGCCAGCTACATCGAAGGCCTGCATACGAACGAACCCGTGCCGGCCGCCGCCCCAGCGTCGCCCTGAAGGCGTTAAAGTTGGACGATCGAACGGGCCCGTCGGGCCCGTTCTCATTTCGACGGTAAGAAAAGGACACCACCGATGCGTATGCGCCTTCCTCTCCTCTGCGCCGCCCTGATCGGCCTCGCGGCCTGCGGCTCCGGCAACCAGGAGACCGCCCCCGCCGCGCCGGCGACCACCTCCACCGCCCCCGCGGCAACCGCGCCCGCCGCGCCGGCCACGGCGGCGACCCCCGCGCCCGCCGCCAGCACCGCGCCCGCCGGCGCCGGGACGGCCGCGGCCGTCGCACCGGCCGCCGCGCCCAGCGAAGACGATGCCAAGCGCCCCGACGTGAAGCCGTTCGTCGACGACGGCAAGTGGGTGGAAGGCAAGCAGTACTTCCGCATCGATCCGGCCCAGCCGACCAGCACCCCGGGCAAGATCGAGGTCACCGAGGTGTTCTCCTACGGCTGCCCGGCCTGCTTCCAGTTCCACGGCATGGTCGACGAACTGGCCAAGAGCCTGCCCAAGGGCACGGTGATGACCTTCACCCCCGCCGCGTTCCGCCCCGACGAGAACTGGCCGCTGCTGCAGCGCGCGTACCTCACCGCCCAGGTCTTCGGCGTGGACAAGCAGAGCCATGACGCCATGTTCGACGCCGTGTTCAAGAGCGGCGAACTGGGCATCTACGACAAGCAGACCAACAAGCCCAAGCCCGAGTCGGGCTGGCCGACCATCGACGACGTGGCCAAGTTCTACGCCAAGTACGGCGTGAAGCCCGAGGAATTCGTCGCCACCGCGAACTCCTTTACCATCAACACCAAGATGAAGCGCGCCGATGAACTGATCCGCGCGTACGAGGTCGATAGCACGCCGACGATCGTCGTGAACGGCAAGTACCGGCTCACCCCGATCACCGCCGGCGGCTACCCGCAGGCCCTCGAACTCACCCAGTGGCTGATCACCAAGGAAGCCGCGGGCAAGTAACCGCTTTCCCTCGAAATTATATGGAGATTTCCATGTTCAAGCGTCTCCCGTTGCTGCTCGCCGCCCTGGTCCTGTCCACGGCATGCAGTGCCAAGCCCGCCGAAGGCGCGGCGCCCAGCTTCACCGACGGCGCGGAGTACGCGTCCATCACCGAGCCGAAGCGCCTGGATCCGGGCAAGGGCAAGGTCGAGGTCGTCGAGGTGTTCTCGTTCGGCTGCATCCACTGCGCGCACTACGAGCCCAAGGTGGAAGATCTCCAGAAGAAGCTGCCCAAGGATGTCGCGTTCCACCGCATGCCGGCGGCCTTCAACGACGCCTGGCTGCCGTTCGCGCAGGCCTACTACGCCGCGGCGAAGCTCGTCCCGGCCGGCAAGCTCGACGAATCCACCGACAAGCTGTTCAAGGCCAAGTGGGATCTGCACATGCCGCTGAACGCTCTCGAGGAGATGGCCGACTGGTACAAGCAGAACTACGGCATCGACAGCGCGAAGTTCGTGGAGGTGGCCCAGGGCGACGACGTCAAGGCGCAGATCGCACGCGACACGAAGCTCATCCAGGCCTGGGGCGTCGAAGGCACGCCGACGGTGGTCGTCGACGGCAAATACCGCAGCAACAACATCAAGGACTTCGACCAGCTCAACGACGTGGTCATGTTCCTGGTGAACAAGGAACGCAACGGCGGCAGGTAAGTCGCCGCCCGGTCGATGCCCCCCGTTCACATGGCGGGGGGCATCCTCCGACGCCACGGCCCGACGAGACCTTGCCCCGCCCTGAAGAAGCCATGACCCGCTCAACGCCGTCCTCCCCCATCGCCTCCGAGCGCACCCTGCGCCTGCTGAGCTGCAACATCCTCGCCGGCGCGAGCGTCCAGCGGTACAGCGATTACTTCACGCGCAGCGTCAACGCGGTACTGCCCGGCCCGTCGAAACTGGCCAACCTCGACTCGCTCGCCGCCCTGCTGCACGAATTCGACGTGGTAGGGCTGCAGGAAGCCGATGCCGGCAGCCTGCGCTCGGGTTTCCTCAACCAGACCCGCTACATCGCCGAAGCCGCCGGCATGCCGTTCTGGAGCCACCAGCCCAATCGCCCCATGGCCCGCGTGGCGCATTCGGCCAACGGACTGTTGAGCCGTATCGAACCCACCGAAGTCATCGATTACCCGCTGCCTGGGCGCATCAAGGGACGTGGCGCGCTGTTCGTCCGCTTCGGCGAGGGCACCGACGCGCTGGTGGTGGTGGTGGCCCATCTCTCGCTGGGCGCCGCCGCGCGCATGGGCCAGCTCGCCTTCATCGCCGAGCTGCTGGCGCCCTACCCGCACGCCGTGTTGATGGGCGACCTCAACACCGAGCCGTCGAGCCCCGAGATGCGTCTGCTCTTCGACAAGACCGCCTTGCAGGTGCCGACCAATGCCATGCCCACCTTCCCCAGCTGGAAGCCCCGGCGCGCGCTCGACCACATCCTCACCTCGGCCGACATCACGCTCGAGCGCACGTGGACGCTGCCCCGTGCGTTCTCCGACCACCTGCCGCTCGCGGCCGAAATCCGCCTGCCGCCCGCCATCGCGCAAGCCGCGGGCGCCGCGCACATGAGTTCCACACCATGACCTCCCCACTCCGCGCCGCCCTGCCCTGGGCCGTCATCGTCCTGGTCGCGATCGGCGCCGTCGCCCTTCGCTACGGCTTCATCGAACCCTCGGACATGGCGCACGCCTGCGACGGCAGTGACGGTCCCTGGTGGTGCGGCACGCGCAACCTGATCGTGCAGGGCTTTCTCAACTACACCTACGGCTATGCAGCCGTGGTCGTGGCGTTGATCGCGCTGTTCGTGCGCGGCACGGGCGTGGCCACGCTGGCGGCCTGCCTCGGCGTGATCGCCTTGCAGCTGTATTGCTATGAAGGCGGCGCGGTGGCACTGCTGGTGGGTGCATTGCGGTTGGTGCGGTTGCAGTACGACCGCTGGAACGCCGCCGCCATCACGGCAGGCTAAGGCATACCGGATCGCCGATACGATCGGCTCCCACCCCGTCGGTAGCACGGTTTCGATGACCTGCCCTACCGAAGGGGTGGGAGCCGATCGTATCGGCGAATCCTACGCAGCGCGGACTTCCCGGGCCCGGTACCACGCGACGAGCACCGGTACCGCGAGCGCGAGGTTCAGCACCAGCCAACCCCACGACACCAGGTTGGCCCCGTTCTCCTGCACCACCACGGCGGCACCGAGCAGCACCAGCCAGACCGCCAGCAAACGCTCCTCCACCAGCGGCATGAGCGCTTCCTCGCGGGTGCGCAGCACGGCGAGCAACAGGAATCCGATGCACGGCAGCGCGAAGAGGCCCACCGGGAAATCGCGGTAGCGGCCGTTGAATACCATCAGGATGCCGTAGAGCGTCAGCACGAACATCCAGAAGAATCGCTGCGGCGTGAACACGCCCGACCACACGATGCCCAGGATGCGCCGCTCGCCGGGACGCGGGGCGACGGCCGCGGGGTTGATCGGCGACGCCAGACGCGCGGCGATGGTGCGCGACAGCGACAACGCCGTGAACAGTGCGACCGCGCCGATACCGATACCCACCGCCCATTCCAGCGTGTTGCGACAGGCGAGGGCCAGGAGCCGCGCATGCGCGGCGAGCGCGGTACCCGCGGCGAACCCGGCCAACACCAGCGACAGCCAGCCGGAAAGGCCGTGCCAGCGACGGCGAACCGCGCCCACCAGCAGGAACAGCACGGCACCGGCACCACCGGCGCCGATGGCCCAGGTCCAGCGCGGTTCCTCGACCACCGGGCCGGTCATGGCGAACTTGGGCTTCGCATCGACGTCGAAAATCCCCCAATAGCCGCCGACGGTGCCTTCCAGATCGCGCTTCCAAGGCTGGTCGAAGGCCTCGATCACGTTGTAGGGCATGTCGACCGTCGCCGCGTAGTCGAGGAATTCGCGCAGGTAGCGCGCCTCGTTGACGAGGCTGGCGCTGGCGTCCCGGCGCGTGCGTCCCTGGCTGGGCCAGCCGGTTTCGCCGATCATGATCGACTTGCCGGGAAACCGGGTCTTCATCTGCCGGTACACGTCGGCCACATGCTGCACCGCACGTTCGGGCGACACCGGCTCGTCTTCCCAATAGGGCAGGATGTGGATCGTGAGGTAGTCGGTGACCTTGGCCAGCGCCGGATGCTTGAGCCAGAACTCCCAGACGTCGGCGTAGGTCACCGGCACGTCGGTGGCCTCGTTCACCCGCGCGATGTAGGCGGCGAGCGCTTTTTCCGACAGCTCGCCGCGCAATATCACCTCGTTGCCCACCACGATGCCGCGCAGGTTGTCGTGATCGCGGCGCGCGGCCTCGATGCCGAGCTTGATCTCGCGCTCGTTGGCGACCGGATCGCGACCCAGCCAGATGCCCATCAGCACCTTCATGCCGTAGCGGCCGGCGATGTCGGGCACGGCGCCCAGGCCCTGGCCCATCGAATAGGTGCGCACGCAGTCGAAGCGCGTGGACAACGCCTTGAGGTCGGCATCGATGCGCTCGGGGGGAATGAAGGCGTTGAGGTCGAACGGCGTTTCGCCCTTGAGGCGGAACGGCGCGTATGACACGCAGGCGATCTTGGCCGTGGGCGAATCCGGCAGGTTCACCGGGCGGCCGAGCAGCCACCAGTAGCCGGCGCCGAACACGGCGGCGGCGGCGAGGAGGATCCAGGCGAGCGGTCGCGCGAACCGCGCGTAGGAGGTATGGGGCGGCATGCCGTTCCAGTGTGAAGCGAGGATGTCGATCCGGATTAGCTTAGCGGGCCGGACGCGACAGGGCGATTCCCTTTCGCCGATGCCGTTCATCCGGCCTGCGCGCCGGTTTCTTACAATCATGCGGTACGTACCCGTGAAGGAATACCGATGATCCGTCTCCTGGCCGGCTTCGCCCTTGCCGCCCTTGCGCTCGCCCACACGCCTTCCGCTTCCGCGGAAGGCACCGATGCGCAACGCGCGCGCTTCCGCGAGGCCTACGCCTTGGCGACCACCCAGGGCGGCGACGCATGGCGCGCCCAGGCCACGGGGCTGGAGGGGTACAGCCTGTTCCCCTACCTCGAGGCCGCGGCGCTCACCCACGACCTTCGCACCCTGGACCGTGCGCCGGTACAGGCCTACCTCGACCGCTATCCGGGGCTGATTCCCGCCGCCGACCTGCGTCGCGACTTCCTCGGCGAACTGGCGCGGCGCAAGGACTGGGCCACGTTCACCGCCATGTACCAGCCCGGCCTGGGCGATTCGCTGGCGTGTTTCGCGTTGCAGGCGAAGCTCTCCCGGAACGAGCCCCTGGTGTTCGAGCGCGACCTGGCCGACCTGTGGAAGAAAGCCAGCCTGCCCAACAGCTGCGACCCCGTGATCGACGCGGCGGCCGGCCAGGGCCTGCTCACCACCGACCGAGTATGGGCACGCATCCAGGTCGCCGCCGATGCGGGCAAGGGCGGCACGGTGGCGGCGCTGGCCCCGCGCCTGCCGTCGTCGGACGCTCCCGCCGCGCAACGTATCGCTCTGGCGCTCAACGATCCCGCCACGGCCCTGCGCCAAGCCAGCGACTGGCCCGACACCCCGCGCCATCGGCAAGCCGTCACCTTCGCCCTGCAACGCATGGCGCGCAAGCAATCGACCGCCGCCGACAGCGCCTGGGCCACGCTCGCGCCGCGCTTCGCCCTGAGCGAGCAGCAAAAGGGCGCGATCGAGAATTCGCTGGCGCTGTTCCATGCCACGGATTTCGACGCGTCGGCGCTCGACCGGCTGGCGGCCCTTCCCCCCGGTGCGCAAACCGACAGCACGCGCGAGTGGCGCGTGCGCGTCGCGCTGGCCCGGCAGGACTGGAACGCCGCGCTCACCGCGCTGGACGCCCTCGCCCCCTCGCAGAAGGACGACGGGGAGTGGCGCTATTTCCGTGCGCTGGTGCTTGCCAAGCTCGGTCGCCATGACGAGGCGCAGGCGATCTATCGACGCGTCTCGCAGGAAGCCACCTACTTCGGCTTTCTCGCCGCCGATCGCATCGACGCCTCGTATGCCATCTGTCCGTCGACCCTGGCCACCGACGAACGGCGCGAGGCCGCCCTGTTGAACGATCCCGGTCTCGACCGCGCATTCGAGCTCTACGCCGTCGGCCTGCAGAAGCTGGGCCGTCGCGAGTGGAACGCGGCGCTGGCCGGCCGCGATGCCGACACCCAGCGGCTCGCCGCCGACCTCGCCTTCCGCAAGGGCTGGTACGACCGCGCGGTCTTCGGCCTGTCGTCCGGCGACGCGTTGCGCCTGTACGAACAGCGCTTTCCGCTGGCGCGACAGGATGGTGTCGTCGAACAGTCGAGCCAGGCGGGCATCGAAGCGCCGTGGGCCTACGCGATCATTCGCGCCGAGAGCGCCTGGATGAGCGACGCGCGCTCGACCGCCGATGCCCGCGGCCTGATGCAACTGTTGCCCGCCACGGCCGCCATCGTCGCCAAACGCAACGGCTTGTCCTGGAGCGGCGGCGAAAGCCTCTACGACCCACCCACCAACATCGTGCTCGGCACGCGTTACCTCGCGCAGATGGCGGCGCGCTACAACGGCGCGCCGTGGCTGGCGAGCGCCGCCTACAACGCCGGTCCGAACAGGGTCGACCAATGGGTGGAGGCGCGCGGCACGCTCGATCCCGACCTGTTCGTGGCGAGCATCCCCTACAAGGAAACCCGCGAGTACGTGGCCCGCGTGATGGCCTTCGCGGTGATCTACGACTGGCGCCTCAACGGCAACGCGCTGCCCATCGGTTCGCGCATGACCCGCATCGGCAGCGCCTATGCGTTGCCGCAAACCGGTGCCGTGCGCCGTGCGGTGACGTGCCCCGCGCCCTCCGTGGCGCAACCCACGCCGCCGAGCGCACCCGCCGTCGCCGAACCCGCACCGGCGGAAGCCTCGTCGGCCCCCACCGCGGAGGAGCCCTCGCGCTGACCCCATGAAAGCCCAACGCATCGTCATCCTCGGCGGCACCGGCTTCGTCGGCAGCCACCTCACCTCGCGACTGGCCGCCGACGGCCACCGATTGCTCCTGCTGTCGCGCAACCGCCTGGCCCATCGGCAGGCGACCGTGGGACGCCACGTCAGCGTCGTCTCCGCCGATGTCTACGACGTATCCGAATTGCGTCGGCACATCGCGGGGGCCGATGCGGTGATCAATCTCGTCGGCATCCTCAACGAGGGGCGGCGCGACACGTTCGCCCGCGCGCACGTGGGCCTCACCCGCCTCGTCGTCGATGCCTGCCGGGATACGGGCGTGCATCGGCTGCACCAGATGAGCGCGCTCAACGCCGGGGCCGGCACCTCGGGCTACCTGCGCTCGCGCGGCGAAGCCGAGGCGTTGGTGACGGCGTCCACGCTGGACTGGACGATCTACCGGCCGAGCACGATCTTCGGCCCGGGCGACGGCCTGGTCACGCGCTTCGACCGGCTGCTCGCCCTCGCGCCGGTCATGCCCCTGCCGCGCCCGTCCGCACGGATGGCACCGGTTTACGTGGGCGACGTGGTGGAAGCCATCGCCCGCGCGGTGGCCGATCCGGCGATCTCGGTATTGCGCACCTTCGAGCTCTACGGTCGCGAGGTGTGGACGCTGTTCGACCTCGTGCGGGCCATCCGCGACGCCCGCGGCCGGCATCGTGCCGTGCTGCCGCTGCCCGACGCCCTCGGCCTCGTGCAGGCCCACGTGGCCCGCTTCGCTCCCGGCAAGCCGTTCACGCCCGACAACTTCCGCACGCTGCTGATCGATTCGGTCGGCAAGAGCGACGGCCTGGCCGAGCTGGGCATCGAGCCGCAGGCCCTTTCCGCATGGCTGCCGCGATTGCTCGGCCCGTCCGTGCGCCAACGCCGTCTCGACGAAGCACGCCGCAAGCGTCGAAGATAGGCGGCATGGATATCTATCTCGTCGGCGGTGCCGTCCGCGACCAACTGCTCGGCCGCCCCGTCGTCGATCGCGACTGGGTGGTGGTCGGTGCCACGCCCGAGGACATGCTCGCCGCCGGTTACCGCCCGGTGGGTAAGGATTTTCCGGTTTTCCTGCACGGGGAGACGAAGGAGGAATACGCCCTCGCCCGCACCGAACGAAAGACCGGGCGCGGGTATCACGGCTTCGCGTTCCACGCCGATCCGTCGGTGACGGTGGAACAGGACCTCGAGCGCCGCGACCTCACCATCAATGCCATCGCACGCCGCGAGGACGGATCGCTGGTCGATCCCTTCCGTGGCGCGAGCGACATCGAAAACCGCACGCTACGCCATGTGTCGCCCGCCTTCGTCGAAGATCCGGTGCGCCTGTTGCGCGTGGCCCGCTTCGCCGCGCGTTACGCGCCACTCGGGTTCCGGGTGGCCGACGAAACCATGGCACTGATGCGACGCATGGTGGACGACGGCGAGGTCGATCACCTCGTACCCGAACGCGTATGGGCCGAAACGCGCAAGGCACTGGCCGAGCCGATGCCGCAGGCGTTCGTGCAGGTACTTCGCGAGACCGGCGCGCTGCGCGTGCTGTTTCCCGAGGTGGATGCGCTCTATGGCGTGCCGCAACGACCCGAGTTCCATCCCGAGGTGGACACCGGCATCCATGTCGAACTCGTGCTGCGGGCGGCGGCGACGCTCGCGCCGGGCGATGCGCTGGTGGGTTGGTGCGCGCTGACCCACGACCTCGGCAAGGCGCTGACGCCCGCCGATGTGCTGCCGCGCCACATCATGCACGAGCAGCGCGGCATCGAGCCGGTGCGCGCGATGTCCGCGCGATTAAAGGTGCCGGCCGAGTACGCCTTCATGGCCGAGATGGTCTGCAAGCACCACCTCAACGCGCACATGGCCTTGCAGCTGAAGCCCGCAACGGTGCTTCGGATGCTCGATGCGTTGGGCGCGTTGCGGCGTCCGGAGCGCCTGGAGACGTTTCTTCTCGCGTGCATGGCGGACAAGCGCGGACGGCTGGGCAGCGAGGAGGCGGCGTATCCGCAGGCGGATTACCTGCGCGCCTGCCGTGCCGCGGCCGCAAGCGTGACGTCGAAGCCGTTCGTGGAGAAGGGGCTGGAAGGACCGGCCATTGGCGAGGCGATGAAGAAGGCGCAAGTCGCCGCCATCGCTTCGGTCGCAAAGCCCTCGCAAGATTGATTCGCCGATACGATCGGCTCCCACCCCTTCGGTAGGCAGCTTGCCGAGGCTCGGATGGTTTCGATCGCTTCGGTCGCGGAACCCTCGCAAGACCGCGCTCGGTTCTCACCCTCCAGTAGCCACGCTGCTACCGAAGGGGTGGGAGCCGATCGTATCGGCGAATCCTACGAAGCGCTAAAGCCGACTGCCCTGGTCCGCCGCCAGCACCGCCGCGGGCAATGCCGCCGGATCGATCCCGCGCGCGAACATCATCACCTGGAACCGCTCGCCCATCTGATCGGGCAGGGTCAGCTTCTTCACTTCCTGCGCCAGCCGATAGCGCACCAGCTCGTCGTCGGTCGCGAGGTAATCGTTCTCGAAGAACTCCTGCATGCCCGCCGCGAGCAGGAACTGCGCCTGGGGCAGGTACGCCGCCACGCCGAACCCCGCGCTGTTGCCCGCTTCGGCCAGCGCGGTGAAGTCCACCGAGGCGGTGAGATCCTGCAGGCCCGGCAGGAAGAACGCGTCGCCGTGGGTGCGATGGCGATAGAACGCCCGCAGCGTGCCGTCGTTGCGCTCGGGATGGTAGAACTCGTCACGCGTGTAGCCGTAGTCGGCGAAGATCATGGCGCCCTTGCGCAGCGTGCCCGCCACCGCCTGTATCCAGTACGGCAGCTGCGGCAGGATCTCGGTGCGGTAGCCGGCGTCGAACTCGCGACCCAGGTCGCGCTCGACGTGGCGCACGGCACCGTTGACGAGCACGTCGGCGGGGCGGTCGGTACGATGGAAACGCCCGTCGCCGTCGAGCACCACGTATTCCTCGTACACCTCGCCCTCGCGCGTGGTGAACCGCGTGGTCGGTAGCGCGTCGATCACCTCGTTGGCGAACAGCACGCCCTCCCATTCCTCTTCCAGCGGCGCATCGAGCCAGATCACCCGTGAGGCGAGCCCGGGCGGCAGGTTCGCGTGCAGCCGCTCGCGCTGCCGCTCGCGCAGGTCGGCGCTGGGCTCCAGGATCATGAATCGGCGGGGCGTGCGCCCCGCCGCATCCAGCGCACGCAACGCGGCCTCGGCGAAGGCGCCGCTGCCGCCGCCCAGTTCGAGGAAGTCGGCGTCCGGCCCCAACGAGGCCAGCACGGGCTCGAAGGCCCTGACCACGCAACGGGCGAACAACGAACCCAGTTCGGGCGCGGTGACGAAGTCGCCCTCGGCGCCGAACTTGGTCTTGCCCGCGCTGTAGTAGCCCAGGCCAGGGGTGTAGAGACAGCGCTCCATGAAACGCGAGAAAGGCATCGGGCCGTGGGCCGCGATCTCCTCGCGCAGGAGTCCGGAGAGGTGGTCGGAATGGGCGCGTTCGTCGGCGCCGGGTTCGGGGAGGCGGTCGGTCATGGTCGTCAGGATACCCGAACTGCTTCCGCGACCTGGTTCGCCGATACGATCGGCTCCCACCCCTTCGGTAGGAAGGTCGCTACCGAAGGGGTGGGAGCCGATCGTATCGGCGAATCGAGCTTGCCTCAGAAATCCTGCTGCAACGACAGGAACACGCCGCGACGCGGCCCGAACTGCGGCGCACCCACGCCGATGCCCGAGCCGTCACGCAGTTCGTACGTGCGATCCAGCGCGTTCACGAGGGCCAGCTGCGCATGCGTGGCACCGGCTGACGTGAAGTGGAAATCGCGTCCCACGCTCAGGTTCAGCTGGAAATAGTCCGGCATCGTATCGCCGTTGGGCACCGCGCCATCACGGCGCAGGCCCGACCCGTAGAGATAGTCCGCACCCAGGCGCGTCGAGTCGGCGAAGGTGTAGCCGATACCGCCCGACGAGGTGAATTTCTGGTCGTGGTCGAGGTGGATGTAGTTGTTCGCGATGTAGGCGAGGTCGTCCGGATTGAAGTTGTACTGGCTGGTGATGACCTTCTTGCCCACCGAGCGGTTGTACGCGAAGTTGAAGTACGCCGTGAGCGCGCCGCCGTCGTAGTTGACGGTGAACTCGGTGCCCTTGACCCGGCCCTGGTCGTAATTGAAGGTGGAGTACACCAGCGCGGCACCGAACTGGCCTTCGTCCTGGATGCGCGACACGCGACGATAGTAGCTGTCGAGGCCGACCGTCCACGCCGAACCGATCTTCTGCGAAATGCCCACGTCGTAGTAGCTCGAGCGCTCCGCCAGCGGCGTGTCGTTGCCGTCGTTCTGCAGGGCGTTGGTGGTGCCGTCGAACTTCGCGATCGACGTCGGCGCGATCATTTCGCTGGCTGGCGGCGTGAAATAGCGCGAATAGCCGGCATGGATGGTGGTGGTGTCCGTGGGCTGGTAGACCACGCCCAGGCGCGGGCTGAGCTGGCTCTCGGGACGGAACGCGTCATAACGGTCGCCGCGCACGCCGTAGTTCACGGTCCACTTGTCGCCGATGCTCCATTCGTCCTGCACGTACAAGGCATAGGTACGCGCGAGCACGCGGCTGGCGTCGACGATGTTCAGGGGCACGGTGGAGGTCTGCGCGCCGGTGTCGTCGGCCGGGAACACCAGGGCATTGTTGGAGGACGTGGCGCGCTCGAACTCACCATACAGGCCGTAGCGCAGCGTGTGGTTGTCGCCCAGCGGCGTGGAGAAGTCGGCCTGCAGGGTGGTGGCGCGATTCGCGCGGCGCACGTTCGACGCCACGCCGTTGAACATGAGGTCGCCGATGTCGTCGGGGGTAAAGTCCAGCCCGCTATAGCGTTCGCCCGCGGACACCTGGTAGGCGGTGGTCCCCATCTTGCCCTGCAGGCTGAGCACGCCGAAGCGGGTCCTTTCCTGCTGGCGCTCGTTCAACGTCGACGAATCGAAGTTGGTGACGTCGAGATAGCCGAACTGTGGCTCCTGGCCGGGGTTGTTCGGGATCTGGAACCGATTGTTCGTGGCGCCGAACATGAAGCTCAGGCGCGTATCGTTGTCGATCAGGTACGACACGTCGCCGAACACCTTGGCCTGGTTGGTGTGGTCATGGATCGGCTTGCGGCTCGCGGTGGGATTCTCGATGCCGTTGTCGCTTTCCAGGTAATTGGCGGTGAGGAACCAGCTCCAAGCGCCGCTGCGACCGAACAGCGAGGCGCTCGGGTTCACGGTGCCGAACTGGCCGCCGGTGATGCCCACGCTGCCGTTCACGCCGTCGGCCTTCGGGCTACGCGTGGTGATGTCGATGATGGCCGCGGTGCGGTCGCCGTACTGCGCGGGCAGCGCGCCGGTCAGCAGCTTCACGCTCTCGATCGTGCGCGCATCCAGCGTCTGGCCGAAGCCGCCGATGCTCTCGGGGATCAGCACGCCGTTGATGCGGTATTGCAGGTTGGCATGGTCGCCGCGGACGTGGAGCTGGCCGTAGGAGTCCTGCACCACGCCGGGCGCCTGGAGGATCACCTGGTTGAGCGGCGTCGCATCGCCCAGCGGCAAGGCCTGGATGGTCTGCCGGTCCATGACGTACTGGCTGCTTCCCGTATCGGGCGAAAGGCTGTTGCGTGCCTCGTCGAGGCGGGCGGTAACGTCCACTTCGCCGAGATTCGTGGCTTTTTGCGGAGGCGCGTCGTCGGCGAAGGCGGGGGCGGCCGCGAGGGCGAGGGCAATGCTGAGGGCTAGGCGGGCGGGGGTCATGGGGGCCTTTCGTTGAATGTTATAATGTTTCAACCCCGAGTGTCGGGGGCCCACCTTTCGGCGCGCTTTCACGGAAGCGTTAAGGCCGATGCGGTATGCCTATACGTCAATGCCACGACGGACCGCCCCATGCCCAAACGCGATGATTCTTCGACGTCCCGGGAAATCGTCCCGGTCAGCGGTGTCGAGCGCGGCGAAAGCGCCATCGCCACCGCCATCCTCGAATTCGTCAGCCGCATTCCCGACAGCGACGTGCCTCGCGCCGGCAAGGCCGACGCCGAAGAGACCAGCCGCCGCATCGCCAGTTCGGCGGCCAACAAGGCCGCATTGACGGCCGGCTCGCTCGCCCTGCCGCCCGGCCCGCTGGGGTGGCTCACCGTGCTGCCCGAACTCGTCGCCATCTGGCGCATCCAGGGCCAGATGGTGAGCGACATCGCCGCCGCCTACGGCAAAACGGCGCGGCTCGGTCGCGAGCAGATGCTGTGGTGCCTGTTTCGACACACCGCCGCGCAAGCTTTTCGCGATGTCGCCATTCGGGTGGGCGACCGTCTCGTCTTCCGCACGGCGGCCACGAGCGTCCTTCAGCGCGTGGCCGGGCGCATCGGCGTGAGCGTGTCCAAGCGGGCCGTGGGCAAGGGCATCTCGCGCTGGTTGCCGGTGGTGGGGGCGCTGGGCGTGGGCGCTTACGCGTATTACGACACGGGACAGGTCGCGAAAACAGCGATGGAGCTCTTCAGCGGGGATTTCCATACCGACGACGGCGATCCGGACGGTTCCGGCGACCCCATCGCGGATACGACCCGCGCCCGTCCCTCCACCAGGAAGGCCGACTCCAAGGCGGGTACCCAGGCGTCCACTACGAAGGCCGGCAGCACGGCAGCCAAGGGAGGAGCGAAGGCGACGCGCAGCAAAGCCGCGTCGAAGCCCGGAACCGCGGCAGCCGCTGGCGGACGCAAAAAAGCCGCCTCCAGAGCCGGCATCGCGCCGGCTACCGGAGGGGTGGGAGCCGACCGTGTCGGCGATCCGAAGCCGAAGGCTTCGGCCCGAAAAGCGGTGAAGCGGTCGGCCGCGAAGAAACCCGCACAGCGCAAGCCCACGAAAACCGCCACGAAGAAAGCCGCCCGCAAACGCATCCGAACGACGTGACGCCCGCACCGGTTTGCGGCAAGCTCTCGCGGCCACGACCAGGAAGCCACCCGTGAACCCATCACCCGTCGTCCTCGTCACCGGCGGCGCCCGCCGCATCGGCCAAGCCATCGTGCGCCATCTGCACGCCGCAGGCTGCACGACAGCCATTCACTACCGGCACTCCGCCGATGAAGCCGATGCCCTTGCGCGGGAGCTCAACGGCACGCGTGCCGGCAGTGCGGCCACCTTTGCCGCCGCGCTCGAAAACGACGAGGCCCTGTCCGCCCTGGTGTCCGGCGTGCTGAACACCTTCGGCCGCCTGGACGGCCTCGTCAACAACGCCTCTTCGTTCTATCCCACGCCCGTCGGCACCGCCACCGCCGCGCAGTGGGACGACCTGTTCGCCACCAACGCACGCGCGCCGTTCTTCCTCGCCCAGGCCGCGGCACCCGCGCTGAAAGCAAGCAGGGGCGCCATCGTCAACATCGTGGATATCTACGCGGAACGCCCGCTCGCGCAACATCCGATCTACTCCATGGCGAAGGCCGCGCTCGGGATGCTCACGCAGGCACTCGCTCGCGATCTCGCCCCCGAGGTGCGCGTGAACGCGGTGGCACCGGGCGCCATCCTGTGGCCCGAGTCGGGTAAGCCCGAGGAAGCGGCCGATGCCTTGATCCTGAAAACGCCCTTGGCCCGCAAGGGCGACCCGGCGGATGTCGCTGAGGCCGTGCGCTGGCTCCTGCTGGACGCCCGCTACACCACCGGACAAATCATCCGCGTGGATGGCGGACGAATCCTCGGTATCTGATGCCCGCCGGGGAAGACCGCAGCCCGATCACTCGAGCACCGTATCGTCGTTGGCCAGGCAGCTGTGGTCGGTCAGCTGCTGGTCGAAAGTGAACAAGGTCTGCACGTTGACCTTGACCGGCGCGAAGTCGATGCGCAGGTCGCCGACCGGGTGGTATGCATGCCATACGTTGTCTTGCCGCATCGCGTCCGGCGACCTCACCCACTCCGATTCCTTGAACCGGCCGTCGGCGCTCCATGCCTGGATCCTGAAGTCGACGTTGGCCTTGTGCCGATCGGTCGAAGGAGCCCTCATGCGATATCGGTCACCGCGTATCTGCACGAACACGCCGTCGTAGATCACGTAAGTGAATTCGAAATCGCCCTGGTAGTAGTAGATGTTCTGGATGGAACATCGCACCGCCACCGGACCGATCGTCCCCGAACGCAAGACGGACTCGCCGCCGAGCGCCATCGAGGGCGCGGCCAGCGCCAGCAGGGCGAGGCAAGAAACGTTTCGAAAGACCGACCGCGACATCGCAACTCTCCATGAAAAGGGCTGCGAATAGTGGCGGCGGGGCAAGAAAAAGACGGTGCCGAAATCGGCACCGTCACGGGGATGCGACAGCGTGTCCGCTCGTCAGTTTTTCTGGCGGAACGCCGATTCGAGCAGGACCCGGTCGAAACCCTCTCCCGGATCGCCGTATTCGGCGTAGCGATAGAGCGCGGCGGAATACACGCCGTGCATCGCGGTCTGGAACAGGCCGAGCCCGACGAGGGCGATCACGCCGGCGGCGGCGACGGCCACCATCAGCGCCACCGATTGCGTGGAGGCCGCCGCGCCGAACAGGAGCAGGCTCACGGCGATGAGGCAGAACGTAAGGATGCCACCGACGAAACCGATGCCGGCATTGCCGATGGCGTTCTCGCCCCAGGTGCCTTTCAGCAGCGAGGCGCTGCGCTTGACCGCATCGATCGGGCCGACGTCCTGCGCGGCGAGCACCGGCACCACGAGGAAGGTGGCCAGCGTCCAGCCGAAACCGAGCAGGCCGCCGATGATCCGCCCGACGAAACCGACGCGTTCCTGGATGGCGCGCAGGATCATGCCGACGGTGGCGGAGATCAGCGCGTAACCGATGATCGTAGGCATCTTGCCCATGGCCGCGCGCATGCCGTCGCCGAGCGTGGGGTTGCCGCCGTCCAGGCGAATGAGCGCCGCGGCGGCCAGCGCGGTGTTGAAGAAGATCACCACCGCGTACTGCACGAAGTAAAAGAGGAAGGCCAGCAGCATCACCAGCGGTGGCATGGCGTGGTTGCGACCTTCCAGGGCGGCATGATGGTGCTTGATCGCGGTGAAGATCGGCCAGCCGAAGGTGGCGATGATCAACAGCGAACACACGCCGGCCAGCAGGGGAAAGAGCATCAGCTCCTTGTCCTGGCGGAGGATGTTGGCGCTGGCCTTCATCAAGGCCCAGCTGCGTGCGAACTTGCCCATGTCCTTCGAAGCTCCTCGGTGACGGTGGCGGTGTTTTAGCACCCGGGCCCGGTGCTTGCCATAGGCCGGATTTCCCTTGAGGCACCGCCGCGTCCGTTAGAGCCTTATCGCCCCGTCGACCGACAACGGCTCGCTGTCGACCGGAAACGCCGCCCACAGCTCCGCCATCGTCCGTCCATCCACCGGATGCCTCACCGTTGGGGCGATATCGGCCATCGGCTTGAGCACGAAAGCGTGGCGAAGCTCGCCACGCGGCAGTTCCAGATGACCCTCTCCGCTCAGCACCAGGTCGTCGTAAAGCACGATGTCCACGTCGAGCGTGCGACTGGCGTAACGGTCGCCGCCGCGCACGCGGCCGTTACGGTCTTCGAGCGCGTGCAGCCAGTCGTTGAGTTCCAACGGATCGAGGTCGCTGTCCAGGCCCACGGCGAGGTTGAGGAAATCGGGACCGTCGAACCCCACGGCCGCGCTGCGATATACCGGCGAGACGTCGAGGCGGCCGAAGCGCTCACGCAACTCGGTGACGGCGGTACCGAGCCAGCGCTCCGCGTCCATGTTCGAACCCAGGCTGAGGTAGGCGCGCCCCATGTCAGTGCTCCGCGGTTCGCAGGCCCACCAGGGCCTCGCGCACGTCGCCGCCCGAGGGCTGCTGGAAGGGGCGCAGGCCGAACTCGGGGAGGATCGCGATGAGGTGGTCGAAGATGTCGGCCTGGATGCGCTCGTAGTCGAGCCAGACCACGGTATTGGTGAAGCAGTAGATTTCCAGCGGGATGCCCTGCGCGCCGGGATCGCGCATGCGCACCATGCGGGTCATCTTGTCGTGCACGTCGGGATGCGCCGCGAGGTATGCCTCGGCATAGGCGCGGAACGCGCCGATGTTGGTCTGCCGACGGCGGTTCACCGGCAGCTTGCCCGGCTCGCCCAACGCCTCGTTCCAGCGCCGGATATCCTCGCGCTTACGCTCCAGGTAGGCCTTGAGCAGGTACACCTGGCCGAAGCGCTCGATCTCCTCGTCTTCCAGGAAACGCACGCAGGCGGCGTCGACGAAGAGCTCGCGCTTGATCCGCCGGCCACCCGACTCGGACATGCCTCGCCAGTTCTGGAACGACTCGGCGATGAGCTTCCAGGTGGGCACGGTGACGATGGTGCGGTCGAAGTTGCGCACCTTCACCGTGTGCAGCGTGATGTCGATGACGTCGCCGTCCACGCCGGCCGACGCCATGGTGATCCAGTCACCCACGCGCAGCATGTCGTTGGTGCCGAGCTGGATGCCGGCCACGAAGCCGAGGATGGTGTCCTTGAACACCAGCAGCAGCACCGCCGACATCGCGCCGATACCCGACAGCAGCAGCCCGATGCTCTGGTGGGTGAGCTTGGTGATGACCAGCACCAGCGCCACGATCCATAGCGCCAGCTGCAACAGCTGCACCACGCCCTTGATGGAACGCTTGCCCGCCGGCGTGGCGCTGTAGAGCGATTCGAACGCGACCAGCGCGCGTCCCAGCGAGCCGATGACGCAGACGATCATCCAGCACACGGCCAGGTTGCGTACGAGCACGGCCAGGGTATCGAGCGGTTCAAGCAGCTCGTCGATGCCGTAGTAGATGACGATCGCCGGCAGCATGCGCGCCAGCCAGCGGAAGGCGCCATGCTCGTAGAGCGCGTCGTCCCATCGCCAGGCGGTGTGCCGCGTGGCGACGCGGACGACGCGGTGCAGGAACAGGCGCCCCATGAGGCCCACGAGCCAGGCCAGGAGGAACAGGCCCGCCACCAAGGCGACACGGCGCAGCTCGGGCGAGGCGATGAAACTCTCGACGACGGCCAGCGAGGCTTTGGGATCGATCATTCCGGCTTCGTGCCCCGTTCGATGCGCACGCCCACGGCTTTGGCACCGCGCACGGCACCCGGCTTGGACAACTTCAGCCGTACCCAGCTCACGCCGAACTCCTCGCGCACGATGTCCGCGCAGCGTTCGGCCAGCGTCTCCACCAGGCCGAAGCTCGACGACTCCACGTAGGCCTGCAGGCGCTTGGAGATCGATTTGTAGTTGAGGGTGTCCTCGATGGCGTCGGTGGCCGCGGGCTTGCGGTTGTCGAACGCCATTTCCAGGTCGAACGAAAGCGTCTGCCGGATGCGGCGTTCCCAGTCGTAGATGCCGATGACCGCGTCGATGCGCAGGTCTTCGATGAAGACGATGTCCATGGGGGATGCGGCTTTTGAAGAAGTGTTACAGGGTCGGTGACCCGCCGGTTTTACGCAAGCGGGCTTTCGCCGACACGGTCGGCTCCCACCCCTTCGGTAGGAAGCTTTCTACCGAAGGGGTGGGAGCCGATCGTATCGGCGAAGGAGCGCGTAGCGCTCCTAACCCGCCGCCTGCAGCGTCTCCAGGCTCCACCGCGGATGCACCTGGATCGTTTCGTCCTGTCCCTGCCCCGCCGCCAGGCGAATGGCACCGGCCAGCGCGATCATCGCGCCGTTGTCGGTGCAGAACTGCAGGCGCGGGAAATACACGCGGAAACCGTCGGCCGCGGCCGCCTGCGCCAGTTGTTCGCGCAGGCGCTTGTTCGCACCCACGCCGCCGGCGATCACCAGCCGTTTCGCCCCCGCGGCCTCGAGCGCGCGGCGGCACTTGATCGCCAGCGTATCGACGATGGCCTCCTCGAAGGCCCGGGCGATGTCGGCACGGGTCTGCTCAGATTTGTCCGAGGCCTGCCAGGCCAGCAGCACCTGGGTCTTCAGGCCCGAGAAGCTGAAGTCCAGCCCGGGCCGATCGACCATGGGCCGGGAGAATCGGAACGTGCCGGGCCGTCCCTGCTCGGCCAGCTTCGCCAGGGCCGGGCCGCCCGGATAAGGCAGCCCCATGAGCTTGGCCGTCTTGTCGAAGGCCTCGCCCGCGGCGTCGTCGAGCGTGTCGCCGAGGATGCGGTACTCGCCGATGGCCTTGACCTCGACCAGCATCGAATGGCCGCCGGAGACCAGCAGGGCCACGAAGGGCGGCTCCGGCGGATCGTCCTCCAGCAGCGGCGCCAGCAGGTGGCCTTCCATGTGGTGCACGCCGATGGCCGGCACGCCCAGCGCCCAGGCCATGGCCCGCGCCGCCGCCGCGCCCACGAGCAGGGCCCCGACCAGGCCGGGGCCGGCCGTGTAGGCCACGCCGCCGAGGTCGGCGGGCGTGAGCCCGGCCTCCTTCAACGCCTCGCGGACCAGCGGCAGCAGCTTGCGGACGTGGTCGCGGCTGGCCAGTTCCGGCACCACGCCGCCGTACTCGGCGTGCAGGGCGATCTGGCTGAACAGCGCGTGCGAAAGCAGCCCGCGACCGGGCTTTTCGGGATCCCAGCGGAGCAGGGCCACCCCCGTCTCGTCGCAGGAGGTTTCCACGCCGAGTACGGGCTTTGAAATTTTCGAATCGATCACGTTATAATCCACGGCTCACCCGGGTTCACGGGTCAGTTTAAACAAGTGGAGTTTCCATGCCGAGCGTTAAAGTCCGCGAGAACGAGCCGTTTGAGCTTGCCCTCCGTCGCTTCAAGCGTACGTGCGAAAAGGCTGGCGTTCTGGCCGAAACGCGCAAGCGCGAATTTTACGAAAAGCCGACCCAGGAGCGTAAGCGCAAGCGCGCTGCTGCGGTGAAGCGTCACCTGCGCCGTCTGTCCCGCGACACGACGCGCCGGACCCGCATGTACTGATTGCCTCCCCGGCCGTCACGGCCGGGTGATGGATCCGCGGCTGGCGCGTTCGCCCGCTGCCGCCGCAATCAGGCGGAAAACCCAGCCGGCTTCGCCGAAAGGCGAAGCCGGCTTTTCGTCGTCCCGGAGATAACATCATGACTCTCAAGGCAAAGATCACCGAAGACATGAAGGCCGCCATGAAGGGCGGCGAGAAGGATCGTCTGGCCGTGATTCGCCTCATGCAGGCGGCCATCAAGCAGCGCGAAGTCGACGAGCGGATCGAACTGGACGATACCCAGGTGCTGGCCGTGCTCGAGAAGATGCAGAAGCAGCGCCGCGACTCGATCGAACAGTACGACAAGGCGGGCCGCACGGAGCTGGCCGACGTCGAGCGCTACGAGATGGGCGTGATCGACGGCTACCTGCCGGCGAAGCTGTCCGACGACGAACTGGACGGCATCATCGCCGCCGCCATCGCCGAAACCGGCGCCAGCTCGGCCCGCGACATGGGCAAGGTGGTGTCCCTGGTGAAGGAAAAGGCCGCCGGGCGCGCCGACATGGGCGCGGTGGCCGGGAAGGTGAAGGCCCGGCTGGGCTGATCCGGCAACGTGATTCGCCGATACGATCGGCGAATCCGACGAAGCGCGCCCCGCACGTTCACAATCGCCCCACACCGCCCGCCGCATCCTGCGCCCGCGACTGGGGAGCGGTTCCTCCGGCGCCATCCTCGGAGAACCCCATGCTCAAGTACGCCATCATCTTCGGCCTCATCGCGCTCGTGACCGGCGCGCTCGGCTTCAGCCGGATCTCGGGCTTCGCCGCGACGATCGCCAAGGTCTGCTTCGCCATCTTCCTGATCCTCTTCATCATCGCCATCCTGGCCGTGATCGGCGTGTTCAAACTGGCGTTCTAAGCCTGCGTCAAGCTCCATACGGGAGCGGATGCGTGGCATCCTAGGCGTTGCATGCGCGGCCGTATCCCTGACTCATTCATCGATGAACTGCTCACTCGCGTCGACATCGTCGACGTGATAGAGCGGCGCGTGCCGTTGAAAAAGGCCGGCCGCGAGTGGACGGCCTGCTGCCCGTTCCACAACGAACGCTCGCCGTCGTTCTACGTGAGCCCGCAGAAGCAGTTCTTCCACTGCTTCGGCTGCGGCGCGCACGGCAGCGCCATCAAGTTCCTGATGGACTACGACCGACTGGAATTCCCCGACGCCATCGAGGAACTGGCCCAGTCCGCCGGTCTCAAGGTGCCTTACGAAGGCGGCCGCGACGACAAGCCACGCGAGGATCGCAGCGACCTCTACACCCTGCTCGACGAGGCCGCCTCGTTCTACCAGCGCGAACTGGGCGGCAGCGACGAGGCGAAGGCCTACGTGAAGCGCCGTGGCCTCGACGAAGACACACTGAAGCGCTTCCGCATCGGCTGGGCGCCCGCGGGCTTCGACGGCGTGCTCAAGGCGCTGGGCACCAGCGACCGCCGCCGTCAGCTGCTCAACGAGGCCGGCATGGTCGCCAGCAACGAGCGGGGCAACCGCTACGACCGCTTCCGCGAGCGGGTGATGTTTCCCATCCTCGACCGCCGCGGCCGCGTGATCGCCTTCGGTGGCCGCGTGCTGTCGTCCGACCAGGGCCCGAAATACCTCAATTCCCCCGAGACACCGCTGTTCCACAAGGGCCGGGAGCTGTTCGCCCTGTGGCAGGTGAAGCAGGCCCATACCCACCTCACGCGGATCATGGTCGTGGAGGGCTACATGGACGTCATCGCCCTGCACCAGGCGGGCCTGCCCATCGCGGTGGCCACCCTGGGCACGGCCACCACGCCCGAACACGCCGAAGTGCTCTTCCGCGCCGCGCCCGACGTGTATTTCTGCTTCGACGGCGACCGCGCCGGCCGCCAGGCGGCCTGGCGCGCGCTGGAGTCGATCCTGCCGCGCATGCGCGACGGCCGCCAGGCGCACTTCCTGTTCCTCCCGGATGGCGAAGACCCCGACACCCTGGTACGCAAGGAAGGCAAGGACGGCATCGAGAAGCGTATGGCCGACGCGATGCCGATGTCCGAATACTTCTTCGAGGAACTGGCCCGCGACGTCGACGTCAGCCGCCTCGACGGCCGCGCCCGCCTTGCCGAGCGCGCCCGCCCGCTGATCGCCCGCCTGCCCGACGGCGCCTTCCGCGACCTCATGGCCCAGGAACTGCAACGCCGCACGGGCGCGCAGGCCGTGCTCGAGCCCGAGTCGGCACCCCGGCAGGCCGCACCGGCATCGCGCGGCGGCAACGTGCAGCGCAGCCTCGTGCGTAGCGCCATCACGCTGCTGCTGGCCCAGCCCGCGCTCGCCGACGAGGTGGAGCCGCCCTACGCGTTCCTGCGCCTGGACCGGCCCGGCGTGCCCCTGCTCGCCGAACTGATCGACATCGCCCGCAGCCGCCCCGGGATCAACCCGGCCGTGCTGGTGGAGGCGTTCATGGATCGCCCCGAATACCCGTCGCTGCAAAAGCTGATGCAGGCCGAGATCGTCGGCGAAGCCGACATGCAGCGGGTGGAATTCTTCGACGCCCTGGCCCAGATGGAGCGACAGGCCGCGTCACAGCGCCGCGAGTACCTGATCGGCCGCCATCGCGAAGGCATTCTGGAGGATGCCGAAAAGGCCGAGCTGCGCGCGCTGCTGGCGGCGCTCGCCGCGCCGGCACCGATGGAGGGCCGATGATGCGGCACGGCACGCACCAGGCGCGATCCGTGGGATCATCGCCCTCTTGTTCTACGATGGAACCGGCCCCAGCCGGACTGATGCACCGCTGATGGATATCCTCAACAGCCTCGTCGACGTTTTTGGACACAACGGCTATATCGCCGTGTTCATCGCGTTGATGCTCTGCGGCGCCGGCATCCCCCTGCCCGAAGACCTGACCCTCGTCGCGGGCGGCATCATCACCGGCCTGGGCTACGGCGACGTGCATACGATGGTCGGCGTGGGCATGGCCGGCGTGCTGGTCGGCGATTCCACGATGTTCCTGCTGGGCCGTCATTTCGGCGGGCGCATCATGCGCTGGCCCCTGGTGGCCCGCCTGCTCACGCCCGAGCGCTACGCCAAGGTGCAGGAGAAGTTCGAGCGCTACGGCAACCGCCTCATGTTCGTGGCCCGCTTCCTGCCCGGCATGCGCACGGCCGTGTTCATCACCGCCGGGGCCACGCATCGCGTGGGTTTCTTCCGCTTCCTGCTGCTCGACGGCATGGCCGCCGCCATCAGCGTGCCGATCTGGGTGTACCTGGGCTATTTCGGGGCGCACAACCACGAATGGCTGACGATGTGGATCCATCGCGGGCAGACGGGGCTGTGGCTGGCCATCGCGGCGGCCATCGCGGTGGTGGGCGTGATCTGGTGGCGGAAGCGCAAGACCGCGCGGGATTGCTGATCGGCGCTCGGCGTGAGCCGATGTCATCGCCCTGGGTCCCTGCGTACGCAGGGACGACGTGAGGTAACGTCCAACGTGACGTCATTCCTGCGCACGCAGGAATCCAGCGCTGCACGGTATGCAAGAGTGACAGCGCAACATCGTCAAGGCCCCGCACCCAACTCCCCGACCAACCACTCCCTGAACACCGCCGTCTCCTCCCGCGACTCCGCCTCCCGCGATACGGCCAGGTAATACGTGTGCTGCAACGGCACCTCGATATCGAACGGCTCGGCCAGTCGCCCCGCGGCGAGGTCGTAAGCCACCAGCAGCTCCTGCGCCAGCGCCACGCCCTGCCCTTCGATGGCCGCCTGCAACATCATCGTGGCGTCGCCGAAACCCATCTCCCGCGACACCGCCCCCGGCTCCACGCCCGCGCGCTCGAACCATTGATCCCAACTCGCCGATGCGGCCGACCGGCGGCTCGCCCGTTCGTGCAGCAGCATCTGGCTGGTGAGGTCGCCCGGCGATGCGATGCGCCCGGCAAGCGCGGGCGAACACACGGGCACGTAGCCGGTCGCCACGAGGATCGTCGCGCCTTCCATCAGACGATCGTCGATGGAAAGGTCCCAGCGGGCCTCTTCGCCGCCATCGGTCACCACCTCGACGGCGACGTCCGGATGCCTGGCGAGGAAGCGGAACAGCCTCGGCACGAGCCATTTCGTACCGAACGCGGGGGGCACCGCCACGCGTAACGAGGCCGGTCGCTGGTCGAGCACCTGGTCCGTGGCATGTTGCAGCGCACGAAATGCGTCGCGAACGCGGGGAAAATAATTCTCGCCGGCGGGCGTGAGCGAGAGTCGATTGTTGCTTCGCACAAAAAGCGGCGTGCCGAGGTACGACTCCAGCAACTTGACCTGGGCACTGACTGCGGCCGCCGTCAGCGACAGTTCTTCCCCCGCCTTGGTGAAGCTCAAATGCTGCGCCGCAAGCTCGAACACACGCACGGCGTTGAGGGGGAGCGAGCGCTTCATCGCGAGGTCTTCAAGAAAATTTTGGGGAAAGCCCGAAGAAATTCTAGTTTGCCTGTCTCCGCCGGTGCCGCCAAGAATCCGGAGCGCTTTCGAACGGACATTCGATGAACATCGTCACCATCGACACCGGTACCACCAACACCCGCGTCAGCGTCTGGCGCGACGGCGAGGTCGTCGGCCAGGCCGCCGCCCAGGTCGGCGTGCGCGATACCGCCATCACCGGCAGCACGGCGAAGCTCGAGGACGGCGTCCGCGAGACCATCGCATCGGCGATCGCCGATGCCGGACTGGAGCGGAACGACATCGGCCGTGTGCTCGCCTCGGGCATGATCACCTCCAACATGGGCCTGTGCGAGATCCCGCACATCCCCGCGCCCGCCGGCATCGACGACCTGGCCAAGGCCATGCGCGAGTCACTGGTGGAGAACGTATGGCACCAGCCGATCTGGTTCGTGCCCGGCGTGCGCAATCCCGTGGAGCACATCGGCCTGCACAACTGCGAGGCGATGGACATGATGCGCGGCGAGGAGACCGAATCCTTCGCGCTCATCGAACGCCTGGGCATCGTCGAGCCCACCGTGATCGTGTTGCCCGGCTCGCATTCGAAGTTCGTCAGCATCGACGCCCACCAGCGCATCGACGGCTGCGTGACCACGTTGGCCGGCGAACTGCTCCAGGTGATCTCGCACGACACCATCCTGGCCGGATCGCTCAAGGAAGGCTTCGCCAGGCGCGTGGACCCCGAGATGCTGCTGGCCGGCGCGGCGGAGTCGAAGAAGATCGGCCTGGGCCGCGCCTGCTTCAGCGTGCGCATCCTCGACCAGTTCGCCGTCTACGACGCCAACGCGCGCGCCAACTTCCTGCTCGGCGCGGTGCTAGGCTCCGACCTGCTCACGCTGAAGAATTCCAGCGCCATCCGCATGAGCCCGGGCACCCGCTTCGTCATCAGCGGCAAGCCGGTACTTCGCGACGCCATCGCCCGCCTCGTGGAGGGCGACGATTTCTTCTCCGGCACCGTGACGGTGCTGGACGACGACGAACAGCGCGACCTCGCGGGATACGGCGCCATCGCCGTCGCCCGCCACCGTGGCTTGATCGACTAGCCCACCCTTCGAACACGCGACACGAGGAACATCGCATGAAGATGAAAATCGCCCTTGGCCTCACGGCACTCGCCCTCGCGATCGGCCTGTCGGCCTGCTCGTCGGGCGGCAACGAACAGGTGAAGATCGGCTTCGTGGTGAAGCAGCCCGAAGAACCCTGGTTCCAGGACGAATGGAAATACGCCGAACAGGCGGCGAAGGAAAAGGGCTTCACCCTGGTGAAGATCGGCGCGCCCGACGGCGGCCAGGTGCTTACCGCCATCGACAACCTGAAGTCGCAGCATGCCCAGGGCTTCGTCATCTGCACGCCCGACGTGAAGCTCGGCCCCTCCATCGTGGCCAAGGCGAAGGCCGACGGCCTGAAGCTGATGACCGTGGACGACCGCCTCGTCGACGGGTCCGGCAACCCCATCGACTCGGTGCCTCACATGGGCATCTCCGCCTCGAAGATCGGCGAACAGGTGGGCCAGGCCATCGCCGACGAGATGAAGAAGCGCGGCTGGAAGCCGGAGGAGACCGGCGCGCTGCGCATTGCCTACGACCAGCTGCCGACGGCGAAGGAACGCACCGACGGCGCCGTCGCCGCGCTGACCGCCGCGGGCTTTCCCAAGGAAAACGTGGTCAACGCGCCGGAAGCCAAGACCGATACAGAGAACGCCTTCAACGCGGCCAACATCGCGATCACGCAGAACCCCAAGTACAAGCACTGGGTAGCGTTCGGCCTCAACGACGAGGCCGTGCTCGGCGCCGTGCGTGCCGCGGAAGGCCGTGGCTTCCGTGCCGACGACATGATCGGCGTGGGCATCGGCGGCAGCCGTTCGGCGCTCAACGAGTTCGACAAGCCCGAAGCCACCGGCTTCTTCGGCAGCGTGCTGATCAGTCCGAAGCGCCACGGCTACGAAACCTCGGTGAACATGTACGAGTGGATCAAGAACGACAAGGCGCCGCCGGCGCTGACGCTGACCACGGGCAAGCTCATCACCAAGGCCAACTCGACCGAAGTGCGCAAGGAGATGGGGCTTTGACGATCGGGAGCACGCCGCGCCTGGAGTTCCGCCACATCGGGAAGAGCTTCCCCGGCGTGCGTGCGCTCGCCGACGTCGGCTTCAGCGTGCGCGCCGGCAGCGTGCACGGCCTGCTCGGTGAGAACGGCGCGGGCAAGTCCACCATGATGAAGATCCTCGGCGGCGAATACGTACCCGACGAGGGCGAAGTCGCCATCGACGGCCAGGCCATGGCCTTCCGCAAGGCCGCCGACGCCATCGCCGCCGGCGTGGCGGTGATCCACCAGGAGCTCCAGTACGTGCCGGAGCTGTCGGTGATGGAAAACCTGCTGCTCGGCCGCCTGCCCACGCGCATGGGCCTGGTCGATCGCCGGCGTGCGCTGGCCTACGTGAAGGAAAGCCTCGACGCCCTCGGCGTCGACCTCGATCCGCGGGCGAAGCTCAAGCAGCTGTCCATCGGGCAGCGGCAGATGGTGGAAATCGTCAAGGCGATCCTGCGCGACGCCAAGATCCTCGCCCTGGACGAACCCACCAGCTCGCTCTCGCACCGCGAAACCGACGTGCTGTTCCGCCTCGTGCGCGACCTGCGCGCGCAGGGCAAGGCGATGATCTACATCTCGCACCGCCTGGACGAGATCTTCGAGCTGTGCGACGCCGCCACGATCTTCCGCGACGGCCGCAAGGTGGCCGACTTCGACACGCTCGAAGGCGTGTCGCGCGATACCCTCGTGCAACGCATGGTGGGCCGCGACATCGGCGACATCTGGGGCTACAAGCCGCGCGAACACGGCGAGGTGCGCCTCTCCGTGAAAGGCATCACCAGCCGCATCGTTCCCCAGCCGGTGAGCTTCGACGTGCGCGCGGGCGAGATCGTGGGCTTCTTCGGCCTGGTCGGCGCGGGCCGTTCGGAAGTCATGCGCGCCGTCTACGGCGCCGACAAGCGCATGTCGGGCGAGGTGGACATCGACGGCCGCACGGTGAAGGCCGGGCGCATCCGCGATGCGATCCGCCAAGGCCTGGTGTTCTGCCCGGAAGACCGCAAGGAAGAGGGCATCATCGGCGTGCGCTCGGTGGCCGAGAACATCAACATCAGCGCGCGTCGCAACCACCTCTCCGCCGGCCTGTTCGTCAACGACCGCGTGGAAGCGCAGACGGCCGACCACTACATCGATCGCCTGCGCATCCGCACGCCCAACCGCCGCCAGGAAATCCGCCTGCTGTCGGGCGGTAACCAGCAGAAAGCCGTGCTGTCGCGCTGGCTGGCCGAGAAGGACCTTCGCGTGCTCATCGTCGACGAGCCCACCCGCGGCATCGACGTGGGCGCGAAGAACGAAATCTACAACGTGCTCTACGAGCTGGCCGCCCGCGGCGTGGCCGTGGTGATGATCTCCAGCGAGCTGCCGGAAGTGCTCGGCGTCTCCGATCGGGTGATCGCCATGTCCCGTGGCCGCATCGTCGCCCAGTTCGCCCGCGGCGAAGCGACCGAGGCGAACGTCCTCGCCGCCGCACTCCCCGAAGGCGCCGCCGCCTCACCTACGTTAAGCCAGGTAAACCCATGACCGAATCCAACGCCGCCGCCGCCATCGGCGCCACCCCAGACACCCCGGCCGTGCGTCGCCGAGCCATGTTCTGGCAGATGGTCGACGACTACAGCCTGATCCTGATCTTCGTGGCGCTGTTCGCCGTGCTGAGCCTCACGGTGCAGTACTTCTTCTCGTGGGACAACATGGTCGGCCTGCTGCTGTCCGTGTCGCAGATCGGCATGGTCTCGTGCACCATGATGTTCTGCCTCGCCTCGCGCGACTTCGACCTCTCGGTCGGTTCCACGGTGGCCTTCGCCGGCGTGTTCTGCGCCATCGTCGCCAATGCCACGGGCAGCGTCGCCATCGGCGTGGTCGCGGCGCTGATCGCCGGCGGCCTCGTCGGTTTCGTCAACGGCGCGGTGATCGCCAAGCTGAAGATCAACGCCCTGATCACCACGCTGGCCACCATGGAAATCGTGCGCGGCCTGGCCTTCATCAGCTCGCAGGGCCAGGCGGTGGGCGTCACCAACGACGCCTTCTTCACCCTCGGCAGCGCCTCGCTGGCCGGACTGCCGGTGCCGGTGTGGGTCACCCTGGCCTGCTTCGCGGTGTTCGGCGTGCTGCTCAACAAGACCATCTACGGCCGCAACACCCTGGCCATCGGCGGCAACCCCGACGCCGCGCGCCTGGCCGGCGTGTCGGTGGATCGCGTGCGCATCGCCATCTTCCTCATCCAGGGCCTCGTCGCCGCACTGGCGGGCATCATCCTCGCCTCGCGCATGACCAGCGGCCAGCCGAACGCGGGCGAGGGCTTCGAGCTCAACGTGATCTCGGCCTGCGTGCTGGGCGGCGTGTCGCTGATGGGCGGCCGCGCGACGATCAGCGGCGTGATTGTTGGCGTTCTCATCATGGGCACCGTGCAGAATGCGATGAGCCTCATGAACATCGATGCCTTCTACCAGTACCTCGTGCGCGGCACGATCCTCCTGATCGCCGTGCTCGTCGACCAGCTCAAGAACCGCAGGCAGGCCCGCTGATGACCGACTTCAAGCCGCTGTCCGAGCAGCGCCAGGCGCATGCCGAGGGCGTGATCTGGGACGACCTCATGGGCGTGGTGCGCTGGACCGACATCGCCACGCGCACGCTGTTCGCCTACGATCCGGGCACCGGCCGCGTCAGCGAAAACGTGCTGCCCGCGCGCCTGTGCTGCTTCGCCCTCACCCACGATCCGGGCGTGCTGCTGCTCGCCCTGGAGAAGCAGCTGGCCCGTTACGACACGCGCGACGGAAGGCTGCACGTCCTGGCCGACATCGAGCCCGACCTCATCGGCATGCGCGCCAACGACGGCCGTTGCGACCGTGGCGGCAACTTCGTCTTCGGCACGCTCAACGAGCGCGGCCCGGAGAAGACCGCCTCGTTCTGGCGCTACACGCACGACGGCAACCTGCACCGCCTCGCGCTGCCCAAGGCCGCCATCACCAACAGCATCTGCTTCAGCCCCGACGGCGAAACGATGTACTTCACCGACTCGCCCACGGCGCAGATCATGGCCTGCGATTACGACGCCGCGACCGGCGAGGTGGACCGCATCCGCGTCTTCGCCGAACTGGCCAAAGGTCTCGAACCCGACGGCTCCACCGTCGATGCCGACGGCTTCCTCTGGAATACCGAGTGGGGCGGCTCGCGCGTCACGCGCTATTCGCCCGACGGTCGCGTGGACGCCACGATCGACCTGCCCGCGAAGCAACCCAGCTGCGTGAGCTTCGCCGGACCCGGGCTCGACCGCATGGTGGTCACCTCGGCCCACCTCGGCATGGCGTCGCCCGGCCCGTTCGACGGCGCGATCTTCATCGGTACGCCCCCGCGCGGGCGCGGCCTCGCGGAAGCCCGCTACGGCCACGAGGTGCGCACGTGAGCGCGGTGGGCCAGGCCGATCCCCGCACCACCCCGCTGCCGCGCCTGGCCGGCAAGGTGGCGGTCGTCACCGGCGCCACGCAGGGCATCGGCGCGGCCACGGCGAAGCTGTTCGCCGCCCACGGCGCGGCCGTGGTGCTCAACGTGCTCAAGGACGACGCGCAGGCGCGCCGCACGCTGGACGAACTGGACACCGACCGGTCGATGCTGTTCGAAGCGGACGTCACCGACCCCTCCGCCATCCAGCGCATGGTCGATGCCGCCACGGAGCGCTTCGGCGCGCCCGACGTGCTCGTCAACAACGCCGGCATCAACGTGTTCAACGAGCCGCTGTCGCTCACCGACGCGGAATGGACGCGCTGCTTCGAGGTGGACCTCAAGGGCGCCTGGAACTGCGCCAAGGCCGTCCTGCCGGGCATGTTGAAGCTCGGTCGTGGCAGTATCGTCAACATCGCCTCGGTCCACGGACACAAGATCATTCCGCACTGCTTTCCCTACCCGGTCGCCAAGCACGGCCTCATCGGCCTGACCAAGGCGCTGGGCATCGAGTACGCCGCGCACAACATCCGGGTGAACTCGATCTCGCCGGGCCTGGTGCTCACCGCCATCGCCGAGGCCGGCTTCGCCGCCGCGCCCGATCCCGAGGCCGAGCGCCGCAAGCAGACCGAGATCCTGCCCAACAAGCGCATCGGCGAGCCCGTGGAAATCGCCTATACGGCGCTGTTCCTCGCCTCGGACGAAGCCCGTTACATCAATGCCTCCGACATCCGCATCGACGGCGGACGTTCGCAGCTCTACCACGAGTGACGCCCATGGCCTGGCCTACCGCCCTCCCCCTCATCGCGATCCTGCGCGGCATCACGCCCGACGACGTCGTCGCGCACGTCGAGGCGCTGATCGCCGCCGGCTTCGACGCCATCGAGATCCCGCTCAACTCGCCCGACTGGGAGCGCAGCATCCCGATGGCCGTGGAAGCGGCGGGCGATCGCGCGCTGGTCGGTGCGGGCACCGTGTTAACGCCCGAGCTGGTCGACAAGGTGGCCGACCTCGGTGGCCACCTCCTGGTGACGCCCAACACCGACCCGGCCGTGATCCGCCAGGGTCGCGCCCGTGGCATGTACACGTCCATCGGCTTCACCACGCCGAGCGAGGCCTTCACGGCGATCGCCGCCGGCGCGCAGTCGCTCAAGCTGTTTCCCGCCGCCCAATGGGGCCCGGGCTATGTGAAGGCCATCCGCGCCGTGCTGCCCCCGGACCTCCCCCTGCTGGCGGTCGGAGGCGTAACACCGGAAAATGTCGGACAATTCCTCGATGCAGGTTGCATCGGCGCGGGCCTGGGCGGCGACCTCTACAAGCCGGGCCAGCCGGTGTCGCGCACCCGTGAGCGCGCCGAGGCCTTCGTCAAAGCCTACCGTTCGGTCTAACGCATGAAAGTCACCAAGATCACCACGTATCGCGTCCCGCCGCGCTGGATGTTCCTGAAGATGGAAACCGACGAGGGCGTCGTCGGCTGGGGCGAGCCCGTCGTGGAAGGCCGCGCGCGAACGGTCGAGGCCGCCGTGCACGAGCTGTCCGAGTTCGTGATCGGGAAGAACCCGGCGAACATCAACGACATCTGGCAGACCATGTACCGCGGCGGCTTCTACCGCGGTGGCGCGGTGTTCATGAGCGCCATGGCCGGTATCGACCAGGCCCTATGGGACATCAAGGGCAAGGTGCTCAACGCACCGGTCTACGAACTGCTCGGCGGCCGCGTGCGCGACCGCATGAAAACCTACTGCTGGGTGGGCGGCGACCGTCCCGCCGACATCATCGCGCAGATGAAGGAGCGCCTCGCCCACGGCTTCGATACCTTCAAGCTCAACGGCTGCGAGGAGCTCTCGATCATCGGCACGAGCAAGGCCATCGACGCCGCCGTGGCGAAAGTGGCCGAGATCCGCGAAGCCTTCGGCAACACTGTGGAATTCGGCCTGGATTTCCATGGCCGCGTGTCCGCGCCGATGGCGAAGGTGCTGGTGAAGGAGTTGGAGCCGTACCGCCCACTCTTCATCGAGGAGCCGGTGCTGGCCGAGCAGGCCGAGCACTACCCCCGAATCGCCGCGCAGACGTCCATCCCCATCGCGGCGGGCGAACGCATGTACTCGCGCTTCGAGTTCAAGCAGGTGTTCGAGCGCGGCGGCATCTCGATCATCCAGCCCGATCTCTCGCATGCGGGCGGCATCACCGAGTGCGTGAAGCTCGCGGCCATGGCCGAGGCCTACGACGTGGCGTTCGCACCGCACTGCCCGCTGGGCCCCATCGCGCTGGCCTCGTGCCTGCACGTGGACTTCGTCAGCTGGAACGCCGCCTTGCAGGAGCAGAGCATGGGCATCCACTACAACAAGGGGGGCGAGGTGCTCGACTACGTGCTCAACAAGGAGGCCCTGAAGCTCGACGACGGCGGCTACGCGATGCCGTTCAAGGGACCGGGCCTGGGCATCGAGGTGAACGAGGAACTGGTCATCGAGCGCAGCCGCGAGGCGCAGGACTGGCGCAACCCGTTGTGGCGCCATCCGGACGGGTCGGTCGCGGAGTGGTGAGTCCTTCTCACCCTCGGTTCGCCGATGCGATCGGCTCCCACCCCTTCGGTAGCAAGGCTCCGAAAGTCTTGCCTACCGAAGGGGTGGGAGCCGATCGTATCGGCGAATCACGCTAGCGAATAAGCCGGGTTTCGCCCAACCCCAATCCATCCAAGCGATAATCCCCGATCGCCTCGCGCACCAAGCGCAACGTCGGCAATCCCACCGCCGCCGTCATCCGCCGCACCTGCCGGTTGCGGCCTTCGCGAAGCACGATGCGCAGCCAGGCATCCGGCACCGTCTTGCGAAACCGTACGGGCGGATCGCGCGGCCATAGCCAGTCCGGCTCGTCGATGGCTTCCACACCGGCAGGAAGCGTCGGCCCGTCGTTCAACAGGACGCCGCGACGCAGCTTTTCGAGGGCTTCCGCCGTGGGAACCCCCTCCACCTGCACCAGGTAGGTCTTCGGCTGCTTGTGCTTCGGATCGGCGAGGCGGTGCTGCAGGCGCCCGTCGTCGGTGAGCAGCAGCAGGCCCTCGCTGTCGTGGTCCAGCCGCCCCGCCGCGTAGACGCCCTTGTACGGCACGAGGTCGGCCAGCGTGCGCCGGCCGGCCTCGTCCGTGAACTGGCAGAGCACCCCGTAGGGCTTGTTGAGCGCGACCAGCACTTACTTCGCGGCGGGCTTCACGAAGCGCAGCGTCATGCGATCGGATTCGCCGATGGCCGTGTACTTCGCCTTGTCCTGCTCACCCAGTGCGTACGTCGGCGGTAGCGTCCACACGCCCTTGGGATGGTCGTGATTGTCTTTCGGGTTCGCGTTGACCTCGCTCTGGCCGTCGAGCTTGAAGCCCGCGTCGGTGGCGAGCTTGATCACGTACTCGGTGGGCAGGTAACCGGTGTTGACCACCTGGTCGAGCGTCTTGCCCTTGCTGGCACGATGGTCTTCCACGCCGAGCACGCCGCCGGGCTTCAACACCTTGTACATCGCCTTGAACATGGCCTCGGCGCTGCCGTCGGCGGCCCAGTTATGCACGTTGCGGAAAGTCAGCACCATGTCGGCCGAACCGTCGGGGCCGAGGTTGGGCGTCTTGTTGTCGAACTCGACGAGCTTCGCCTTCGAATACTGCTGCGGCGCGAACTCGAACTTCTTCCGCAGCGCCGCGGCGCTCTTGGAGCCGGGAGGCACCGCGCCGATGTACTGGCCGTTGGCGTTGAGGAACGGCGCGAGGATTTCGGTGAACCAGCCGCCCGAGGGCCAGATCTCGATCACGGTCATGTCGGGGCGGATGCCGAAGAAATTAAGCATTTCCTTCGGGTGGCGGTACGTATCGCGGTCCTTGTTCTTCTCGGAACGCCAGGTACCGGCGATGACCTGGTCCAGCTGCAAGGCGGACATCTGCCCCGCGCTGGCCGGCGGCGTCGCCTGGGCGGGCTGGTCGTCGGCGAAGGCCACCGCACCGATACTGGCGACGAGGCCGATGGCGTTGGCGATGACGAACTTCTGCATGAACTTGTTCATGGCGCTACCGATGGGGATGGATGGTGGCGGCAAGGCTAGCATGGGTGGCGGATAGCGGGCCGACCGTTCGCCAAACCGTTCGCCCGATGCGACGAGCGGGCTACCGACGGGGCGGGAACTCCGGCAGGGGGTGTACGGGATGTCGACACACGACGTGCATCATGTGCTGTCCCCCAAGGATGATCCCCATGATTTCCCGCTCCGCCCTCGCCGCCCTCGCCTTCACGGCTACCGCCGCCGCCCAGGACGCCCCGCGCCTGGATCCGGTCGTGGTCACCGCCACGCGCACGGCGCAATCGCCCTACGACGTGCCCGCGGCCATCGATAGCGTGCCCACGCCGCCGGACGGCACGCTGGACGTGAACCTGTCGGAGCGGTTGCAGTCCATCCCCGGCGTCACCGCGCGCGACCGGCAGAACTACGCGCAGGACACGCAGATCTCCATTCGCGGCTTCGGTGCCCGCTCCACCTTCGGCATCCGCGGCATCCGCCTCTACACCGACGGCATTCCGGCGACGATGCCCGATGGGCAGGGCCAGGTCACCCATTTCAACCTCGATTCGGCCGAGCGCGTGGAAGTGCTGCGCGGTCCGTTCTCCGCTCTCTACGGCAACGCGTCGGGCGGCGTGATCCAGCTGTTCACCGCCGACGGCACCGAGCCGCCGGAGCTGCGCTTCGGCGTCGCGGGCGGCAGCAACGGCAACCTGCGCGCGTCGACCAACGCGCGCGGCGTGGCGGGGCCGGTCGACTACAACGTCGATGTCAGCCACTTCCGCACCGACGGCTACCGCGACCACAGCGCCGCGCGCCGCGAATCGGGCAACGCCAAGCTCGGCTGGAACGTCGACGACGACACGAAGCTCACCCTCGTGCTCAACGCCGTCGACATCCCGGACGCGCAGGACCCCCTCGGACTGACCCGCGCCCAATACCACGCCAACCCTCGCCAGGTCGCTTCCGTGGCCGATACGTTCGACACGCGCAAATCGGCCGACCAGCAGCAGGCGGGCGTGATCTGGGACCAGCGCGTCGACGACGCGAACAGCCTGCGCGTGATGACTTACTACGGGCAGCGTTCGGTCACGCAATACCTTTCCATTCCCACCGCCACGCAAATCGCGCAACCGGGCAACTCGGGAGGGGTGGTCGACCTCGACAACGCGTACGGCGGCGGCGACGTGCGCTGGACCTGGCGCGACACGCTGGCCGGAAAGCCGTTCGAACTGGCCGCCGGCGTGGCCTACGACAACCAGCACCAGCATCGCGAAGGCTACGAGAATTTCGTGGGCAATGCGCTCGGCGTGCGCGGCGCGAAACGCCGCGACGAAATCGATCGCGTGTTCGACTTCGACCAGTATGCCCAGGCGACCTGGCGCGTGGCCGACGACTGGACGCTGATGGGCGGTGCCCGCCACAGCGAAGTGCGCTTCCGTTCCAGCGATCGCTACATCGCCGCGGGCAATCCCGACGACAGCGGCACGGTGCGCTACGCGGCCACCACGCCGGTGTTCGGCGTGCTCTGGCGTGCCGCGCCGTGGGCGCATCTCTACGCCAACTGGGGCCGTGGCTTCGAGACGCCGACCTTCTCGGAAATCGGCTATCGCGCCGACCGGGGCGCGGGCCTGGCGTTCGACCTCAAGCCGTCGCGATTGAAGAACATGGAGCTGGGCATCAAGTTGCGCCCGGGCAAGGACATGTCCGCCGGGCTGGCGGTGTTCCGCGCCGACAGCGACGACGAACTCGCCGTGGCGACCAACCTCGGCGGCCGCACCACGTACCAGAACATTCCGCACTCGCGGCGGCAGGGCATCGAAGCATCGTTCGACGGCGCGCTCGCACGAAACCTGCGCTTCGTCGCGTCCTACACGCGGCTGCTCGCGACCTTCCGCTCGCCGTTCCTCACCTGCGTCTCCGCCGGATGCCCGGCACCGGATACGCCGGTGGACGCGGGCACGCGCATTCCCGGCGTGCCGCGCACGATGGGCTACGCGTCGCTGAAGTACGGCGGTGAGCGAGGCTGGCAGGCGGGACTGGAGATGAATGCCGTCGGCCCGACGTCGGTGAACGATCTCGGCACCGAGTCGGCACCGGGGTACGCGTCGTTCGGCCTGAGCGGCGGTTACGTCTTCGACCAGGGGCCCTGGCGGGTGAATACGTTCGGCCGCGTGGACAACCTCGCCGACCGGCACGTGATCGGATCGGTGATCGTCAACGACGGCAATGGACGGTACTACGAGCCGGCACCGGGGAGGACGTTCCTGGTGGGCGTGGATGTGACGTGGCGGTAACCATGCATCGCCGATACGATCGGCTCCCACCCCTTCGGTAGGCAGTCCGCCAGCCTACCGAAGGGGTGGGAGCCGATCGTATCGGCGAATCGGCCTAGCCGGAAATCGCCAGGCGCTCAGAGCGATACAACCACGCCGTGACCACGATCGCCACGAAGGCCGCGGCGAACCCGCCCCCCAGGCACAGGCCCACCTGCCACGCCGTCATCCCGTCGCCGCGCAGCAACTGCACGATGCCCAGGTTCTGCCCCAGCAACGGCACCGCGTACATCCACGGCTCGGCGCGCACCTGGATCACCGACAACAACACGCTCGGCAGGATCGGAATCATCATCAGCACCGAGAGGTACGTCTGCGCCTCGCGATAGCTGCGTGCGCACGCCGACACCAGCGACTGCAGCGCGGCCAGCAACACCAGCAGGGGAAGCATCAGCAACAGCACGCGGGCGGCGAAGCCGACACCCAGGTCGAGCGCGATGCCGAGCTTGTCGACGGGAATGAACCACGGCGCGGTGGAGAACGCCGCCACGCACAGCAACAGGCTGACCAGGGAAAACGTGCAGATCGCCAGCAGCTTTCCCGCGAGGATCTTCCAGCGCGCGACCGGATTGACGAACAACGGCTCGAGGGATTGCCGCTCGCGCTCGCCCGCGGTCAGGTCGATGGCGAGGTACATGCCGCCGAGGAACACCGTGAGCACGAGGAAATACGGCAGGAACGAAAACATCAGCCCGGAACGCGCCTGCGACGAGGCCTGGTCGCGATCGGCGACCTGCAGCGGCCACGCCGTCGTGGGCGAGAGTCCCCGCGAGATCAGTCGCATGGCACCCTCACGCTTGGCGTATCCCTCCAGCACCGCGCGCACGCGGGCCACCAGGGGATTCGCATCGCGTCGCGAGGAGTCGTGGATCAACTCCACCTGCACGGGCTGCCCCTTGTTCCATGCCTGCACGTAGTCCGGCGCGATGCGCAGCACCATGTCCTCACGCTGGTCGCGCACGGCGGCCTCGGGATCGGCCGGCGCCGGCACCACGTCGATGTTGGATGCCCTCAGCATGCGCACGAGGTTCGGTGCCGATGCCGCACCGATGACAGGCACGGAGATCGGTTGGTCCGCCTTGCCCAACTCACGGTTCACCGCGATGTTCATCATCATGATGAACAGCACCGGTCCGAGCAGCGGTCCGGTGACGAGCGCGTTGATCAGGGCGCGGCGATCGCGCAGGTTCTCGCGCACTTCCTTCCAGTAGACGGCCAGCAGTGCGCTCATGCGGCAAGCCCCTCGTCGGTGCCGATCAGCGAGACGAAGGCATCTTCGAGGTTCGGCTTGCCGGTGCGCTCGAGCAAGGCGTCGGGCGTGTCGTCGGCCACCACGCGGCCGTGCGCGATCACCACGATGCGATCGCACAGTGCGGCCACCTCCTGCATGATGTGGCTGGAAAACAGCACGCAACGCCCCTCGTCCTTCAATTGCCGCATGAAGCGGCGCATGGCCCGCGTGGCCATCACGTCGAGTCCGTTGGTAGGTTCGTCGAGCAGCACGTTGCGGGGATCGTGCACCAAGGCGCGCGCGATGGCCGTCTTTACCCGCTGGCCCTGCGAAAAGCCCTCGGTGCGACGCGTCGCGATGTCCCGCATGTCCAGGGCGTCGATCAGCGCGTCCCGCCGGCTGGCGAGCAGACCGGGGGACATGCCGTGCAAACGGCCGAAGTAGTCGATGTTTTCCGCCGCGGTCAGGCGCTTGTAGAGACCGCGCGCGTCGGGCAGCACGCCGAGGGCACGGCGCACGGTCTGCGGATCGGTGGCGGCATCCACGCCGTCGACCAGCACCTGGCCCGCGTCGGGCTTCATGAGGGTGTAGAGCATGCGCAGGGTCGTGGTCTTGCCCGCGCCGTTGGGGCCGAGCAGCCCGGTGATCTCGCCGTCGCGCGCGGTGAAGCTCACGCCGTTCACGGCGCGCACGTCGCCGAAGGACTTGTGCAGGTCTCGTACGTCGATCATGGCGTGGCTCCGTTGAAGCCCACGAAGGCGGGCAGCGGCGAAAGGCGGTCGAGGCAGGCGGCGTCCAGCGGCTTGGCATCGCCCTTGTCGATGAATTCGGCGAACAGGCGCGGCATGCAGCCGCGCATCACCACGTTGTGGCCCTGGCCCTTGAGCACGAAATGACGTCCGTTGGGCAGGCCCTTGAGCACCTCGTCGCCGTAACGCGGCGGCGTCACCGGGTCGTACTGCCCGGAAAGCAGCAGCGTGGGAATGGGGCTCCTCAGCGGTTGGCGGAAGTCGGCGGGGCGCTTGCCATGCGGCCAGACCGAGCATGCCGCACGGAAGGCCTCGATCATGGCGTCGCCGAGGATGAGGTCCTTGTCCTGCGGCCGCGGCTGCAACTCGGAGGCGTCTTCCGAACACAGCACGGAATACTGCATGCCGCCGTCCATCGTGTCGCCCAGGTCGCCCGCGAGAAGCTTGGCCTGGCCGAGCAGCGGGCCGACGTCGCCATGCGCGGCGGCGTCGATCGACAAGGGCAGCAGGGCCGAGGTTTCCGGTGCGTAAGCGAACATGCGCACCACCGTGGCGAGCACGTAGTCGCTGAGCATCCGCTCGGTGGAGGCATAGGTCTGTGGATCGCGGAAGCTCACCTTGTGCGGATTCGCGCGCAACGCATCGCGCAACTGGTAGAGCGTCTGGTAGGAATCGCCGAAGCGCGCGTGGCACGCCTTGTCCGCGTCGCAATCCGCGAACCGCGCCTTCAACGCGGCATCGAGGTTGATCGCGAATTCCTCGCCCAGCACGAGCGTGTTGGGCACCACGCCGTCGAGGGTGATGGTGCGCACGGCGTCGGGATGGCGCATGGCGTACTGCTGGGCGACGCGCGTGCCGTACGACACACCGAGCAGGTCGAACGCCGGCGAACCCAGTGCCTGCCGCGCGTCTTCGAGGTCGGCGACCGCGTCGGTGGTGGTGTAGAAACGCACGTCGGCATCGGTCGAGAGCTGGTCGAGGCAGTGTTTCGTTTCGCGGCGCACCTTGTCCGCGTCGAAGCCGCCCTCGTCGTCGCCCGCGTCACCGGGCTCGCTGTCGCGGCAGCTGAGCGGATGCGATCGGCCCGTGCCGCGCTGGTCGAGCAGCAATACGTTGCGATGGGCCTGTACCCCCGCCATGGCGGGCTCGATGGCCGCATAGGTTTCCGTGGCCGCCTGGCCGGGGCCGCCGGCGAGGAAGGCGACCATGTCGGTGGCGGGCACCTGGGCATCGCTGCGCACCACGGCGAGCCGTAGCGATATCTTCCGGCCATCCGGATGCCCGCGATCCTCGGGCACCTCGAACGGCGCGCACCAGGCGGCCACCGACAGGGCCGTATGCGGCTGGCCGAGTTCGCAGGGCTTCAGTGTGAGCCTGCCGAGCGTCCACGTGGCGGGCGGCGCGGCTTGGTGGGCGGCCGGCACGGGGGCTTCCGTTTTGTCGTGGCCGTGCTGCAAGGTCTGCCGCACGCCGAAGCCGGCGGCGAGGATCGCGACGATGAGGGCGATCCGGGGAGCGGTTTTCATGCCTGTCAGTCCTCCGGCGTGAAGATGGATTCGATGGGCAGCGCGAAGAGGCGCGCGATCTTGAAGGCGAGCGGCAGGCTGGGGTCGTATTTGCCCGTCTCGACGGCGTTCACCGTCTGCCGGGACACGTCCAGCTTCTCGCCCAGGTCGGCCTGCGACCAGCCCAGCGCGGTACGGAGTTCACGAACGTGGTTGTTCATCGTTGGCGGGCGTAACGCAGCCGGCAGGCGCACTTGGCCATGCCGAAGCAGAACATGAGCGCCGGTAAGACCCAGATCGCCACCGCTTCCGCCGGTGGCGAAGGCAACACCTTCGCATTGAGCAACATGCCGTAGGTGAAGAAGCCGAAGCCGCCGATACCTCCACCGATGGCGATGGCCTGCAGGTCGATGAGCCGTTCGAATTCGTCCTGGTCGCGGATCACGCGCACCATCGCCCGGATCACGAAGGCGATGGGCACGACGGGCAACAAGGTGACGACGGTGCGCGCCATCGTGCCTTCGAGCGTCTTCAGCCAGGAAACCGCCAGCAGGATGAGCAGCACGTAAGCCAGCATGGCGGGAAACAATTCGCGGTAGTACCGCTTGTGGACGGCGCGCAGTGGCATGTCGGAAGGCCTCGGTGAACGTGTGGCGGGGCGTCGGGAATGCAGCGGAGCGGTCGGACGTGGCGTCGCGGGTGGCCCCCTTTCCACACGCGCGGGGCGTGTCAAGCACGCTTGACATACATCCTGCGCGCGCCACGACCGCATGTCAAGCACCCTTGACATGACGAGTAAGCCGTTTCGGCATCGCTAGGCCGATCCGGCCGCCGTGCCGAATTTCCACACCGCCTCACGGTGTCCTTCACCATGCTGGTCCCGAGGGAACCGACAACGATGCGTAAGCAGGACGCGTCACACCGCCCGGGAGAAGCCCATGAACCGCCTCCGTCCCCTCGCGATCGCCGCGATCGCCATCGCCGCCGGTTCCACCGGCGCCGGCGTACAGGCCGCGACCGCCACCAATACGTTCAACGTGCGCATCACCATCACCGCGGCGTGCAACATCACTACCACCGCGCCCACCGACGTGAACTTCGGCACACAGCCGTCCACCGCCACCAACGTGGACAACCAGGGCGCGTTGAACGTGAACTGCACGCCGCTGGCGCCGTACACCATCGCGCTGGACAACGGGCAGAACGGCACGGACGCGAACAGCCGAAAGATGAGCAACGGCACGTCCCTGGTGCCCTACCAGCTCTATCGGGCCGCCACACGCACGTCGGCCGACGTATGGGGGAGCACGACCGGCACGGGCGGCAACGTGTTCTCCGGCACCGGCACCGGGGTGAGCGTGCCCATTCCCGTCTTTGGCCGCGTGCCCAGCACCAACTTCGCCGCGGGCAGCTACACCGACACGATCACCGCCACGATCACGTACTGACGGTGCGCCTTCCGTGGCCGCTACGCTTGGCGATGGCCGGCGCGCTGGCCATCGCGACGTCGTTCGCCCCTTCGCTGCGCGCCAGCGGGCTGCAGGTGTCGCCGATCGGGCTGCACCTGCGAGCGAACGCGCAGGCCGAGGCGTTGTGGCTGACCAATACCGGCGCGGAAACCATCCATGCGCAGGTGCGCGTGTTCCGCTGGACCCAACGCGACGGCAAGGACCGATACGAGGCATCGCGCGATCTGGTCGTCAGTCCACCGATGGTGACCATCGCCCCGGGCGACCGGCAGATGGTGCGGGTGATCCGACAAGCCGCGCCGCCCGACGGGGCGGAAGCCTCCTACCGCATCATCGTCGACGAATTGCCCACGACCCGGCCGAAGGGCCTGGAATTCGTACTGCGCTATTCCATTCCCGTCTTCGTCGCGCCGAGAGGCGATGCGTCCGTGCGCGCCACCTTGAGTGCGCGGTGGAGCGATTCTCCGGAGGGGCCGCGCCTGGAAGTGCGCAACGAGGGCAACGGCCATGCGCAGATCGCGGACCTCGTGCGCGTGGACGACCACGGCCGACGTACGTCCGTGCAGCCGGGCCTGGTCGGCTATGCCCTGCCAGGCAGCGAGATGAGCTGGCCGCTGCCGCCGGGCGCGGCAAGCACGCGCGGCACGCTCAAGGCGAGGATCAACGGTGAGACATCCGAGTCGACCCTCGTCGCTGGCTCGGGCGATCGCTAGCCTGCTGGCCCTGGATGCCGCCGCCGTGCATGCGTCGACGACCCACCCGGACGACTCCGATGCGATTCCACCGCCCACGGTGCAGGCGCGCGACCGCGTGGCCGGCGAGGATCTGTACCTGGAAGTGGTGCTCAACGGCAACGGCACCGAACGGCTGATGCATTTCACCCGCCGCGGCGACGCGCTCTGCGCGCGATCCGACGACCTGCGCGCCATCGGTTTTTCGCTGACCGCCGTCGATGACGTGCGCTGCCTCGCGGACATTCCCGGCGTGCATTACACCTACGACGTGGCCGACCAGCGCGTGCGGATCGACGCGCCGATGGACCGCCTTTCGTTGCCGAGCCAGGTGCTGGGCGAACGCGAACGTTCGGCCACGCCGCCCACCAGCGGCACCGGCCTGCTGCTGAACTACGACATCTACGCGGCGCACGGCGGCGGCCTGGGCAACGTGAGCGGCCTGGCAGAGCTGCGCGGCTTCAGCGAAGGCCTGGGCGTGCTGAGCAACACCTCGCTCACCCGCCGTTACCAGGCGCGGGGCGACGGCTGGCAAGGCGGCACGGTGCGCCTGGACACGCAATGGCGCCTGTCGTTTCCGTCCCGATCGCTCGCGCTCACGGTGGGCGACGCCTTTACCGGCTTTCTCTCGTGGACCCGCGCCACGCGCATCGGCGGCGTCGCCATCGGCACCGACTTCGCGCAACAACCCTATCGCGTCACCACGCCGCTGCCGCAGTTCTTCGGCGAGGCCACCGCGCCCTCAGCGGTGGAGCTGTACGTGGACGGCGTCCGCCAATACAACGGTCGCGTGCCCGCCGGGCCGTTCCAGTTGACCGCCATTCCCGGCGTTGACCAGGCCGGCCAGGCCCAGGTCGTGCTCACCGACGCGCTGGGCCGCACGAGCACGGTGACGTTTCCGTTCTACGCCGCGCGCCAGCTGCTGCGCGCGGGCCTGGACGACTGGTCGGTGGAGCTGGGCAAGGTGCGGCAATCGTACGGCATCCGCTCGTTCGACTATGGTTCGGCCGCCATCGGCAGCGCCACCTGGCGTCACGGCGTGAGCGATCGGCTGACGCTGGAAGGCCACGCCGAGGGTGGCGATGGACAGGGCAGCGGTGGCGCCGGGGCGGTATGGAATCCCGCGGGCGCGAGCACCGTCAACGCCTCGCTCGCCGGGTCGCATGGCGGCGGCATGCAATACGGATTCGGCTACACATGGATGGGGCGCACCATGAACGTCTCGTTCGACTCGCTGCGCGGCAACGCCCGTTATCGCGACGTGGCGTCGGGCTACGGTTCGCCGCCGCCCCGCGCCAGCGAGCGCGCGCTGGTCGGTTTCAACGTGCGCAATTCGAGTTTCGGCGTGAACTACGTGCGCCTGCGCTTCACCGGGGAACCGGCGACGCGATTGGCCGGCCTGTTCGTGCTGCGCAATCTCGGCCACGGCATCTCGGTGAACCTCACCTACAACCAGAACCTCGACGATTCGCGCGATCGCAGCCTGTTCGCCGGCGTCACCGTCGCGCTCGACGAACGCACGACATGGAGTACGTCGGTACAACGCGATCGCGAACGGACTTTTGGCATCGTCGATGCGAGCCGCCCCATCGATGGCGACGGCGGCTTCGGCTGGCACGCGCAGGGACGCACCGGTGCCCAGGGCGGCGGCCTCGCGGAAGCGGGCTGGCTGGGCGAACTCGGCCAGGCGACGGTGGGCGCCAGCGATATCGGTCCGGACACCTACGGCTATGCCGACCTCAACGGTGCGCTGGTGCTGATGGGCGGCCACGCTTTCGCGTCGCGGCGCATCGATGACGCGTTCGCGGTGGTCAGCACCGAAGGCACGCCGGACATTCCGGTGCTGCTGGAAAACCGTCGCACCGGCGTCACCGACGATCGCGGCATGCTGCTCGTCGCGCGACTCAACGCATGGCAGGACAATCGCCTCGCCATCGACCCGCTCGACCTCCCCGCCGATGCGCGCGTACAACGCGTCGACGCCGTCGTGGCACCGGCCGACCGCTCCGGCGTGCTCGTGCGTTTTCCCGTGCATCGCGTGCAGGCCGCGTCGGTGATCCTCGTCGATGCGAAGGGAACGCCGCTGCCCGTCGGCTCGCGCGTGGATGCGGGCCATGGCGAACCCGCGGTGGTGGGCTTCGACGGCATGGCCTACCTCGACGCCTTGCAGGATCGCCATACCGCGTTGCGCGTGACGCTGCCGGACGGCTCGACCTGCACCACCGCGTTCGATTATCCCGACGAGGCGAAGGAACTGCCCCAGTTGGGGCCGCTCACCTGCCGGAGCGCGCCATGAAATGGCTCGCGCTGGTCCTGCTCTGCGTATCGTCGCTATTCGTCGCCCCGCGTGCCGACGCGACCACGACCTGCAGCATCACCGGCATCACGGGACTCTCGTTCGGTGCCGTGGACCCCACCGGCGGTGTCGTCAACGTGTCGGCCACGCTGAACTACCGCTGCGTGTACAGCGGGCCGCTGGCCGAACTGTTCGGCTCGTTCATCACCGCATGCGCGAGCTTCGGTACCGACGATCTCGGCAACCTCTCGCCGCGCACCCTCCTCAATCCGAGTGGCGACCGCATGCAGTACCAGGTGTACCAGGACACGGTGAGCACGGTATGGGGCACGCTGGGGAATGCCACCTACGGGCCGAGAACGTTCATCATGAACATCGGCATTCTTTCCAACGGTGCGCAGGTCACGGGCAGCCTGCCCGTCTACGGCCGGGTGTCCGCCCCGCAAAGCACACTTTCGCCCGGCAACTACACCGGCACCCTCACCAGTTCGCTGACCTACAGCCACAACGACGCGCTGTTGAGCCTGGGCCTGCCGCCCGCCACCTGCACCAGTGGCGGCACGGGCGGGCCGTTCACCGTCGCCGGCCCCACGATGACCGTCACGGCATCCGTCGCGCCGAAGTGCACTTTCGGCGCCGCCACCGACCTGCTCTTCGGCAACGTGCCGGGCCTGTTGACCACCGCCACCGATCAGACCTCGTTGCTGCGCATCACCTGCACCAACCGCGCGGCCTATCAGCTCGGCCTCGACAACGGCGCCAATGCATCGGGCACGCAGCGCCGCATGGCGGCCGGGGGAGCGTTCGTCAATTACGAGCTCTACAAGGATAGCCAGCGGACGTTGCGTTGGGGCGGGACGCTCAACAGCGATACGTTGTCGCGTTCGGGGACGGGAACGGAGGAGACGGTGACGGTGTACGGGCGCGTGCCCGCGCAGTCAGCGGTGGCGGCGGGAACTTACAGCGACCTGATCACGGTGACGGTGACGTACTAGCCGCCCTGTCGCGCGCCGTTCGCCGATGCGATCGGCTCCCACCCCTTCGGTAGCCAGGATTCGACGACCCTTCGACCGAAGGGGTGGGAGCCGATCGTATCGGCGAATCACGTTGCCTCAGTCGTCGTCATGCGACCACCCACCCCGCTTCGGTTTGCCACCGTGCTTCACCGGCGCAGCTTTGCGCCGCAACCGCGCCTCGAGCGTGGCCGCCTGCTCTTCGCGCTCGTCGTGCAGCTTGAGGTAATTGCGCCAGCGCTGCGGCGACAGTTCACCCGATGCCAGCGCCGCCTGGATCGCGCACCCCGGCTCGTTGCCGTGGCTGCAATCGGCGAAGCGGCACTGCGCGGCGAGCGCCTCGATGTCGGCGAAGAGATCGAGGTTTTCCTCGCCGGTGAGCTTCAGCTCGCGCATCCCCGGCGTATCGATGAGGCAACCGCCCGTGGGCAGCATCAGCAGCGCGCGATGGGTGGTGGTGTGCCGCCCGCGGCTATCGTTCGCGCGCACCGCGCCGGTGGCCATGCGCTCCTCGCCGAGCAGCGTATTGGTGAGCGTGGACTTGCCCGCCCCCGAGGACCCCACCAGCACCGCGCTGGAACCCGGCCCAAGGTACGTCGCCAGCAACGCGACGGTGGCCGGGTCCTTGCCGTTGATGGCATGCACCGCGGCCTCGGCCGGCAGCCGCGCGCGCAGCGCGGTCACCGCGGCATCGGCGTCGACGCCGGTGTCGGCCTTGCTCAACAACACCACCGGTCGCGCGCCCGAGCCTTCGACCAGGGTGAGGTAACGCTCGATGCGAGCCGGGTTGAAGTCGCCGTCCAACCCGGTGAGCACCAGCACGTGGTCGATGTTGGTGGCGATGATCTGCCGCTCGTAGCGTTCGCCCGCGGCGGCGCGCGTGAGCACCGAGCGGCGCGGCAGTACCGCCTCGATCACCGGGTGCGTGGCGCGGTCGAGAAAGACGAAATCGCCCACCGCCGGACGCAGCGACGGATCGAGCCCGCGCTTGAGGAACACGCCGGCCGGCTGCGCGTTGAACGCATCCTCGCCGTCGTGCACCTCGTAACCCGCGCGATGCTGGGCCACCACGCGTGCGAGGCGGCGGGGATCGTCGGGCAGGGTGGGCTCGCGCCAACCGATGTGGCGCAGGCGCGCCAGTTCCGGGGAGTCGGTCATGGGCGGGATTATGCCCGCTCGGCGGCCGATTTCCGCCTCGCTGACACGGAAGGACGCTGCTAGGATCGGTCCAGACCCCGGGAAGAGGCCCGGCGGCGCCCCAAAGGAAAGTTTCCGACGTGTCCTCGATCAAGCCCAGCGCGCACCTGGCGGAAGTGCGCTACGAAATCCGCGGGGCCCTCACCCGGCGCGCCCGCGAGCGGGAAGCCGCCGGTGAAGCGGTCATCAAGCTCAACATCGGCAACCCCGGCCGCTACGGCTTCGCCACGCCGCGCCACCTGCGCGAGGCCATCGCCGGCCACCTCGCCGACAGCGAGGCCTACGGCCACGAACAGGGCCTGGACGAGGCCCGCGAGGCCATCCTCGCCCAGCAGCAGGCACGCGGCGCCACCGGCATCGACGTGGAACGCATCTTCGTCGGCAACGGCGTCAGCGAGCTGATCGACCTGTCCCTGCGCGCCCTGCTCCAGCCCGGCGACGAGGTGCTGCTGCCCAGCCCCGATTACCCGCTGTGGAGCGCCGCGACCCTCCTCAACCACGGCCAGCCGCGCTATTACCGCTGCCTGGCCGAGAACGCCCACCTGCCCGACCCCGACGAGATCGAGGCTCTGGTGGGGCCGCGCACGCGCGCGATCGTGCTGATCAACCCGAACAATCCCACCGGCGCCGTCTACCCGAAGGCCCTGCTCGAGCGCATCGTCGAGGTGGCGCGCCGTCACGACCTGCTGCTGCTCTGCGACGAGATCTACGACGAGATCCTCTACGACGGCACGCCGTTCCAGCCGCTGGCCGCCGTCGCCGGCGATCATCCCTGCGTGAGCTTCGGCGGCCTGTCGAAGGTGCATCGCGCCTGTGGCTATCGCGTGGGCTGGATGAGCCTGTCGGGCGACGCGAGGCGCACAGCCGATTACCGCGACGCGCTGCAGCTGCTCGCCGCGCTGCGCCTGTGTGCCAACGTCACCGCGCAATGGGCGGTCAAACCCGCCCTGCTCGATACGCCCACCATCGGCGAGCTCACCTCGCCGGGTGGCCGCCTGCACGAGGCCCGGCGCATCGTGCTCGACCACGTGGCCGCCAGCCCCTACCTCGACGTGGTCGCCCCCGGCGGCGCGATCTATGCCTTCCCCTGGGTGCGCGCGGACGCGATCCCCTCGTTCGACGACACGGCCTTCGCGCTGCGCCTGCTCGACGAGGAAGGCGTGCTGCTCGTGCCAGGAACCAGCTTCAACCTTTCGGCCAGCCGCCACCTGCGCCTGACCCTGCTGCCCGAACCGGCGCAGCTGGTCGAGGTGTTCGCCCGCATCGACCGCGTGCTCGGCCGCATGGCCGAGGAACACCGCCCCGTCGCCAGCGCGGTGGCCTGAGGCATGGGCGAACGCGGTTTCCTCGCCCTGGGCGATTCCTACACCATCGGCGAAGGCGTGCCCGAGGCCGGACGCTGGCCGGTGCAGCTGGCGCATCGCCTGGACGTGGGCGCGCCCCGCATCGTCGCCACCACCGGATGGACCACCGACGAGTTGTCGGCCGCGATGGACGCGGCCCACCTGCACCCCGGCTATGACCTCGTCACCCTGCTCATCGGGGTGAACAACCAGTACCGCGGCCGGCCGGCCGCCGAATACCGGGAACAGTTCCTCGCCCTGCTCCATCGCGCCATCGGCCTGGCGGGCGACGCGCGACGCGTGGTGGTGGTGTCGATTCCCGACTGGGGCGTCACGCCGTTCGCCGAAGGGCGCGATCGCGCGGCGATCGGGCGGGAGATCGACACCTTCAACGCCATCGCGAAGGACGAAACCTTGCGTGCCTTCGCGCGCTGGGTCGACGTGACCGGCATCTCGCGTGAGCACGCGGGCATGGTGGTCGGCGACGGGCTGCATCCGTCGGCAGCGCAATATGCGCTGTGGGTGGAGGCCATCCTGCCCGAGGCCCGAGCCGCCTTTCGCGAGGTTTCGCACCAGGGCAAGCCCTGATCGCCGATACGATCGGCTCCCACCCCTTCGGTAGGAAACTCACGACCGAAGGGGTGGGAGCCGATCGTATCGGCAATCCTGCGGAGCGCAGCGCGGGAGATGTGTATCGAAACCCGGGTTCACCGCCGCAACCTCCCTGCAACACCCTCGCCACGCCCCGGTTACCTCCCGGGCCGACACTGACGTCCCGGGACACCCCCGGAAACCGACGCCATGGCCAAGCTCACCTGTCGCAGCGCCTTCATCTCCGACGTGCACCTGGGCACGCCCGACTGCAAGGCCGCCTACCTCCTCGATTTCCTCCGCAACGTCGATTGCGAGCGCCTGTACCTCGTCGGCGACATCGTCGACATGGAAGCCCTCGCCAGGCGCCACTGGTGGCACCCCGACCATAGCGCCGTCATCGCCGAGTTCGTGGCGATGGCCGCGCGCGGCGTCGAGGTGGTGTACATCCCCGGGAACCACGACGCCCCGATGCGCGGCCTCGCCGGCTCGGCCATCGCCGGCATCCGTGTAGCACTGGACGCCATGCACGAAGGTGCCGACGGCCGACGCTACCGGGTGAGCCACGGCGACGAATTCGATCCCGAGCACATCGGCAAGCGCTGGCTCACCGTGCTGGGCGACGCGATGCACCGCGTGATCTGCTGGGCCAACCGCCGCATGCATTCGGTGCGCCGCCGCCTCGAGCTTCCCTACCTGCCGCTGTCGATCATCATCAAGTCGCACATCCGCCTGGCCATGGAATACATCCGCGGCTACGAACAGCGCGTGGCGCGCGACGCGCGCGAGCGCGGCGTGGACGGCCACATCTGCGGCCACATCCACTTCGGCCACGTACGTCCCATCGACGGCATCCTGTACCTGAACGACGGTGACTGGGTGGAGCACTGCACGGCCCTGGTCGAGGATGTCACCGGCGCGATGGAGCTGGTCCACTGGACGGAGCGCTACACGCCGCTCGGCCGCGCCAGCCGTGAAACGGTGCTGCCTTCGCCCGCGGCGGTACTCGGCTTCGCCCCGCTGGCCGACTGCCGCGGCGACCTCGCGGCCCTGCGTGCCGAGGTGTCGGTAGCGGGTTGAAACGGACTGGGGTGGGCCCATGTAGAATGGGCTCATTTCCCCTTACTCCGCGGTGACCCCATGGCCCTTGATACCCCCACCCGCGCGCGCATCGAAGCCCTGCTCGCCCAGCACGAAGTCGTGCTGTTCATGAAGGGCACGCGCCGGCAGCCGATGTGCGGCTTTTCCGCCGCCGCCACCAACACGCTGAACGACATCATCGACGAGTACCACACGGTCAACGTGCTGGACGACCCGGAGATTCGCGAGGGCATCAAGGAATTCGGCCAGTGGCCCACCATCCCCCAGCTCTACGTGAAGGGTGAGCTGGTCGGCGGCTCGGACATCATCCGCCAGATGTACACCAGCGGCGAACTCTATTCGCTGTTCGGCGCCAGTGCGCCCGACCGTACGCCGCCGGAGATCACCATCACCGACAAGGCCGCCGAGGCCATCCGCGGCGGCATGGCCAATGCCCAGGGCATGGCCCTCCACCTGGAAATCGGCCCGGACCACAGCGCCGGCTTCCAGCTCGCGCCCGCCGGCGACCACGACATCGTCACCGTCGCCAACGGCATCGAAGTGCACTTCGACCCGGGCAGCGCGCAGCGCGCCAAGGGCGTGGTGATCGACTGGGTCGTCACCGTGCAGGGCGAGGGCTTGAGCCTCAAGTTCCCCGGCGCGGTGGAGATCGGCTCGATCAGCGTGCACGAGCTGAAGGACCGCCTGGCTGCCGGCGGCCTGGTGCTGGTCGACGTACGCCCGGCCCACGGCCGCGCGATGGCCGCCCCGCTGGCCGGCGCGCGCATCCTCGAAGACGAGGGCTACGAAGCCCTGGCCTCGCTGCCGAAGGACACCCCGATCGCCTTCATCTGCCACCACGGCATTTCCAGCCGCGCGGCGGCCGAGCGTTTCGCGGCGCATGGCTTCACCCAGCTCTTCAACGTCGAAGGCGGGATGGATGCGTGGGCGCGCGAGGTCGATCCGACCGTGCCGCGGTACTGAGCCCGACGCTATCGCGTGAAACGAACGGCGCCGAAACGCCGAAAGGCGCCGTTCTTGCGAGTGGAGTTCATCGCTCGCCCGGCGCACGGCGCTGGGCTCCCCTGCCTTCGCAGGGGAACCCAGCGCCTATCGCACGGTTTTCGCCAGGCAATGATGCGGCTTTTCGCACCTAGAAACGGATCAGCAAGGCAACGAGGACCGATGCCTCGATCATCTCCACCATCGCCCCCGCCGTATCCCCGGTGAAACCACCGAGGCGACGCATGCAGGCCGTGCGCCACACGTAAGCGACAAACGCGGCGGCCAGCAACGACACCGCGCCGGCCACACCGAAACACAACGTCGGCACGATCGTCAGCACGATCGCGACACGGCACGCCGTCACCGACGCGCCGCGCAACGCATCGCCGAGCCCGTGCTCCCGCACGTAGGGCGTGGTGAGGAACAAGCCCACGAGCGCGCCCCGTGCAAGCAACGGTGGCAACAACAAAAGCCATGCGGATGGCAGCGCCGTCAACGCCGACACCTTCAGCAACGACACGAGTACCAGCGACATGACGCCCGCCGGTCCGCAGCGCGGATCTTTCATGATGGACAGCGTGCGTTCGCGATCGCCAAGGCCACCGATCCATGCATCCGCGCTGTCGGCAAGGCCGTCCAGGTGCAATGCGCCGGTGAGCAACACCCAGGCGGTGAATACGATCGCTGCCATGGGAAAGACAGGGACGCGATGCAGAACGTGAGCCACCGCGGCAAGCAACAGCCCGAGCGCCAGCCCGACCAGCGGATACCACTTCAACGATGCCGCCTGCCCTTTCTCGTCCCACGTCACGCGTGGCACCGGCAACCGCGTGAGAAATCCGAACGCGATGAGCAGGCCGCGCATCAGGTACCCCACACGATGGGATGCAGCGACGCGTGGGGTACGTCGATGCCCGCCATGTCGCCGAAGTCGCGTCGTTCGGCGACGCAACGCAGTAACCGAATGGCACCGCCGTGCGTCACGACGAGCACGCGCCTGTCGCGCGCTGACACGGCGATCTCGTCGAGCGCATCCGCGAGCCGCCGACGGAACGCCTCGAACGTTTCCGCGCCCGGCGGCGGATTCGCCACGGGATCGGCCCAGAAACGCCCCAGGGCATCGCCCTGTTCTTCGGCCAGCGTCTCGATCGGCACGCCCTGCCAATCCCCGAAATGGTATTCGGCCAGACGCGGATCGATTCGCAGCGGCAAGCCGCGTTTCGCCGCGAGTTCTTCGGCGAAACGCGCGCATCGTGCCATCGACGACGACACGATGGCCTCCCACGTGCCGCCCTCCACCGCTGCCCGCAACTGCGACCAGCCCAACGGCGTCAGCGGATCGTCGAGCTGACCGCGATAGCTGCGCTGGCCCGTGTCGCCGTGACGAAGCAGATCGATGCTCATCCCTGCGACACGCCCGCTTCGGCGAACGTCGCCATCGAACCGTGCAGCGCGCAGGCCATGCGCAGCAACGGCACGGCCACCGCCGCGCCACTGGCTTCGCCCAGGCGCATGTGCAGGTCGAGCAAGGGTTCGGCGTGCAACGCCTCGAGCACGACGTCGTGTCCGCGCTCGCGCGAGCGGTGCGCGAAGATCAGCCAAGGACGCGCCTCGGCTTGCATCCTGACGGCGACGAGCGCCGCCACGCTGGCGATGAAGCCGTCGACCAGGACGGGCAAACCATGCTGCGCGGCCGTCACGAATGCGCCGACGAGCGCGGCGATCTCGAAGCCGCCCACCCGGCGCAACGCTTCGCGCGGCAGGGACAACGCGTGCTCATGGAACCGCAGTACCTCCGCGACGATGGCCGCCTTGCGTGTGATGCCGGCGTCGTCCAGGCCCGTGCCCGCGCCGGTGAGCGCCTCCGGCGAGCGGCCGAGCAAGGCGCAGGCCAGCGCGCTTGCCACCGCCGTGTTGCCGATGCCCATCTCGCCGCCGATGTACAACTCGGCGCCGTCGGCGATCGCACGTTCCACACTGCGCCGTCCCGCCTCGAACGCCGCTTCGAGTTGCGCGTCGCTCATGGCGTCGTCATGACGGATATTGGCTGTGGACGGCGCGATGATCTCGCGGCGTACGCCGGGGATGTCACCGGGGTCGTTCACCGTGCCCAGGTTCACGACGTCGAGGGTCGCGCCGAGTTCGCTCGCGAGTACCGCGATGGCGGCGCCGCCCGTGGCGAAGTTGCGCACCATCTCCCCGGTCACGACTTGTGGGAAAGCGGACACGCCATCGGCGGCCAGGCCATGGTCGCCGGCGAACACGGCGATGTGCACGCGGTCGACGCGAGGCCATTCGCGCGCCTGCAAAGAGGCCAGCAGGATCGCCACCTCCTCGAGGCGGCCGAGCGAACCGGGCGGCTTCGTGAGCATGGCCTGCCGCTGGGTGGCGGACCGGGCGGTGGCGGTATCGGGGAAACGGCAGGGATCCGTCATCCAGGAGGTCATGGCAGGGATCCTTTCAAGGCAAGGGGAAGGCCGGCGGCAACGAACAGCACGCGCTCGCAGCGCACGGCCAGCATCTGGTGCAGGCGTCCCGCCTCGTCGACGTAGCGCCGGGTGAGTTCGCCCATCGGCACGACGCCGAGGCCGACCTCGTTGGTGACGAACACGATCTCGCCCGGCAAGGTGGGCAAGGCGTCGAACAATTCGGCGCGCTCGCGCTCGAAGTGCGCGCCATCGTCGATGCCGAGAAGATTCGACAGCCACAACGTGAGGCAATCGACCAGCAGGAAGCGTTCCGGCGCGGCCTGGGCGCGAAGCACGGCGGCCAGGTGGATGGGCTCTTCCACCACGGCCCAGGCCGAGGGACGCCGGGAACGATGATGGCGGATACGCTCGGCCATCTCGGCGTCGAACGCCTGCGCGGTGGCCACGTAGGTCACGGCATCGCCGGCATCGGCGGCCATGCGCTCGGCCAACGCGCTCTTGCCCGAACGGGCGCCACCGAGAATCAGCGTCTTCATCCGGACAGCCCCATGAGTCGGGACAGCACCTCGGTATCCATGTGCGCCTCGATGGTATCGGCGAGGCGGTCGAGCGATGCCTCGCGCAGGGCCTGGATATCCAGCGGCATCGGTGCGGCCACGCCGCATGCCCGCAGCAGCGACGACAGGCCTTCGGGATGGTCGAAAAGCCCGTGCAGATAGGTGCCCATGACCTTGCCGTCGTCCGAGCGGGCGCCGTCGGAGCGCCCTCCTTCGAGCCGTATGGCGGGGCGTCCCAGGCCGGGTCCGGCGCTCATGCCGCAGTGGATCTCGTAACCGCTGATGGGCGCATCTTCCGCGAGCAGGCGTCCATGCACGCGGAGCAACTGCTTGCGCGGCATGAGGACCGTATCGATGTCGAGCAGGCCCAGTCCCGCGGTGGAACCGATGTCGCCCTCGACGCCCTGCGGATCGTGCACGGCATGGCCCAGCATCTGGAACCCGCCGCAGATGCCGATGACACGGCCGCCGTAGCGAAGGTGTCGCAGGATCGCCGCGTCCCACCCTTGCTTGCGCAGCCAGGAAAGATCCGCACGCGTCGACTTGGACCCCGGAAGCACGATGAGGTCACAGGGCGGCAGCGCCTCCCCCGGCCCGACGAAGCGTAGGTCCACGTCGGGATGCGCGAGCAAGGCGTCGAAATCGGTGTGGTTGCTGATGCGCGGGAAGGCGGGCACCGCGATGCGTAGCGAGGCGTCCGGGCGCGCATCGCGATCCCGCGGCAAGGCGTCCTCGGCTTCCAGCGCGAGGCCGTGCAGGTATGGAAGCACGCCCAGCACCGGCTTGCCCGTTTCCCGCTCCAGCCAATCCAGGCCCGGCTTCAGCAAGGCCGGATCGCCGCGAAAGCGGTTGATGACGAAGCCCGCGATGCGCTCGCGCTCACTGGGCGACAACACGGCCAGCGTGCCGACGAGATGGGCGAACACGCCGCCCCGGTCGATGTCGGCGACGAGGATCACCGGGCAGTCCACCGCTTCGGCGTAGCCCATGTTGGCGATATCGCGATCGCGCAAATTCACCTCGGCGGGACTGCCCGCGCCTTCGACCACCACGGCGTCGTAATGCTCGGCCAACCGCGCGTGCGAGGCGAGCACGGCATCCATCGCGACGCGCTTGTACGCGTGGTATCCCACCGCATCCATGTTGCCCACCGGGTGGCCGTGGACGATCACCTGCGCTCCCGTATCGCTGTTGGGTTTGAGCAACACCGGATTGAAATCGGTATGGGGGTCCACGCCCGCCGCCTGGGCCTGCACCGCCTGCGCGCGACCGATCTCGCCCCCGTCGACGGTCACCGCGGAGTTCAGGGCCATGTTCTGCGGCTTGAACGGCGCGACCGCGATGCCACGACGGCGCAACCAGCGGCAAAGCGCCGCCACCAGCGTGCTCTTGCCCGCATCCGACGTGCAGCCCTGCACCATGAGCACGCGCGCGCTCACGCGAGGATGTCCCGCAGGGCGGCGTCGAGCCGGCAAAAACCCTCGGCGTTCGGCGGCAGGCCGAAACGCAGGGCGGGAGGATCCTCGAACAGGCGAACGAGGATGCCGCGACGGGCGAGCGCGTCGTGAAGGGAGGAAGCGTTGGCGTGCATCACGTAGTGGAACAGGTCCGTACTTCCGGAAGGTGACAGGCCCGCTCGCGAGAGCAGCGCGGCTAACGCCGCGGCTTCCTCGCGCAGGCGTGGCCGCATGTGGTCCTGCCATGCACGGTCGCGCAAGGCCTGCGTGACCGCGACGCGGCTCGGGCCGGCGAGCGTCCACGGGCCGAGCCGTTCGGCGAGCGCTTCGAGCAGGACGGGCCACGCGGCAACGAATCCAGCGCGGGCACCGGCGAGCCCGAAGAACTTGCCGATCGAACGCAATACGATAAGCCCTTCGCGTACGCCGTCTTGCAGGAACGACGCGTCACGCGTATCCGCGAAGGCTTCGTCCACCACCAGCCAGCGCCCCGCCGTGGCGATGCGCGACGCCACCGAGGGGGCGGCGCATTCGCCCGTGGGGTTGTTGGGCGAGATCAGCAGCACGACGTCGAAGCGCTCCGCGTTCGCGAGCAACGCGTCCATGGGCCATGCCGTCACGTCGTGCCCGGCTATGCGCCAGGCGTGCGCGTGTTCCGCGTAGCCGGGCGCGACGATGCCCACGCGGCTGGGAGCGCGAAGCCAGGGCAAGGCCTGGATCGCCGCCTGCGTGCCCGCGACGGGCAGCAGGTGTTCGACACCGTAATAGGCGCGCGCCGCGTCGAGCAGGCCGTCCTCGTCTTCGGGCAGGCGGTGCCAGGCGTCGGGCGGCGTCGGCGGCACGGGCCACGCATGCGGGCTGACGCCCGTGGAAAGATCGAGCCAGTGTTCGCGCGGGATGCCATAACACCGGGCCGCGCGGGCGAGCCGTCCGCCGTGCTCAAGCATGGGCCGCCGCTCCCGCCGCCAGGGCCAGGGCGAGCCAGAGCACGACGCCGCGGTCGACGAGGCGCAGGGCGCCACGGATGGATGCCGCGCCGGGCCGGTCGCCTTCGCCGAGCGGAGGGCGATCTTCCCAGCGTCCGTGGTACGGCGCGGGACCGCCGAGGGCCACGCCCAGCGCACCGGCACCCGCCGCCATGACCGGACCCGCATTGGGGCTTTTCCACGTCGGCGCCTGCACGCGCCAGCAGCGCATCGCCGTGTCGAAACGCCCGACGGCCGCATAGGTGAGCGCGGTGAGTCGTGCGGAAACGCAACCCAGCACGTCGTCCGCGCGCGCGGCGGCCCAGCCGAAACGCAGGTAGCGCGGCGTGCGATAGCCCCACATCGCATCCAGCGTGTTGGCGAGTCGGAAGAGCAAGGCGCCGGGAGCCCCCAGCAAGGCGAACCAGAACAAGGCGCCAAAGACGGCGTCGTGGCCGTTCTCCAGCACCGACTCGGTGGCGGCGCCGGCGACCTGCGCGGCATCGAGGGCGCCGGTATCGCGACTCACCATGCGGCTGACGGCCGCCCTGGCGGTGGGCAGGTCGTTCGCTTCGAGGGCATGGGCGATCGGCGTCGCGTGATCGGCGAGGCTGCGGCGGCCGAGCGCGAAGTAGAGGGTGGCGACGTCAAGGCCCCAAGCCCACGCCAAAGGCAAGGCATGGCGCAGGGCGACCATGATGCCGCATGGCACGAGGACCATCACCCCCCATGCCGTCGCTCCTGCGTACGCAGGAGCCCAGAGCGAAGCCTCCGGACGACGCGCCGGCTCCACACGCCCGGCCCTGGGTTCCTGCGTACGCAGGAACGACGTGAGGGGGTTCATGCGGCGCTCCACGAACGACGCGACCTGGCCAAAACCGACCAGCGGATGAAACCGGCGCGCCTCGCCCAGCCACGCGTCGATCAAGACCGCCGCCAGCATGGCCAGCGCCGTGCTCACGGCAGGAACAGACGCGCCGCGGCGTCGGGGTTCGACGGGAAATAGAAATGCACGAAGCTCGCCGTCATGCGGTCGCGGCGATACACGGCTTCGGCGGTGGGGCCACCGTTCGGATTGATGGCGCGAGCCAGCGGCTCGGCAGCGATTTCGGCGCGTGCGTAATGGAACGAATGCCCGCGCAACGCACCCTCGGGAAGCTGCACCGCCTGCATGCCCAAGGCCGCCAGTCGCGGCTGCATCGTCGCATGGCCGGGCAGCAATCCCGCCATGGCAGCGTCGCGTCCCTCGCGATCGGCGAGGCGGCCCAGCGCGTAAAGCAGGCCGCCGCATTCGGCGAGCAGCGGGAAACCGGCATCCACGTGCGCGTGCAGCGCATTCCGCAAACCGGCATGGGCCGCCAGGGTGTCGAGATGCAACTCTGGATAGCCACCCGGCAGCCATACCGCATCGCACGGCGGAAGCGGATCGCCTGCCAGCGGGGAGAAGAACCTCAGCTCGGCGCCCGCCCGGCGTAGCACATCCAGGTTCGCCGGATAGACGAAGGCGAACGCCTCGTCATGCGCGATGGCGATGCACCGGCCGTCGAGGCGCACGCGCGCCGTCTCGTCGACGGGCGCTTCGAACGCCACCGGCGGCGGCATTGGCAGCGCGCTGCGTGCGAGCAACGCATCGGCCAGCGCATCCAGCCGTGCGTCGAGATCGGCCAGTTCGCCAGCGGCGACGAGACCGAGATGCCGTTCGGGCAGGCTCATCGCCTCGTCGCGCGGCAAGGCGCCGTACCAGTCGATGCCCTCGCGCAGGCTCTCGCGCAGCAGGGTCGCGTGGTAATCGCTGCCGATGCGATTGGCGAGCACGCCCTGCACGCGCAGGTCGTCGCGGTACGCGGCGAGCCCGTGTGCCAGCGCACCGAAGGTCTGGGCCATCGCCGAGCCGTCGATGACGGCGAGCACGGGCAGTCCGAAACGCACCGCCAGATCGGCGCTCGACGGCGAACCGTCGAACAGGCCCATCACGCCCTCGACGAGGATCAGGTCGGCCTCGCCCGCCGCCTCATACAGGCGGCGACGGACATCGTTCTCACCGCCCATCCAGGCGTCGAGCTGGTACACCGGTGCGCCGCTCGCCCGCTCGAGGATCATCGGATCGAGGAAATCGGGCCCCGTCTTGAAGACGCGGACCCGGCGCCCCTGGCGCACGTGCGCGCGGGCCAGCGCGGCGGTGACGCTGGTCTTGCCCTGCCCCGACGCGGGCGCGGACACCAGCAGGGCGGGACAGGAACGACTCACAGCTCGATACCCTTCTGCGCGCGGATGCCCGCCTGGAAGGCGTGTTTTACCACCCGCATCTCGGTAACGGTGTCGGCGACGGCCACGAGGTCGTCCGGCGCCCCGCGGCCGGTGACCACCACGTGCTGCCTTTCGGGCCTCGCGAGAAGGGCCGCGATCACGCGCTCCACGGGCACGTACTGCTTGGTGAGCGCGATGTTCAGCTCGTCCAGCAGCACGAAATCATACGACGCATCGCCGAGCATGCGCTCGGCGATGTCCCAGGCCCCAATGGCGGCGGCAATGTCGCGGGCCTTGTCCTGGGTTTCCCAGGTGAAGCCCTCGCCCATCACGTGGTAGTCGACGCCCTCGTTGTCGAAGAGTCGGAAGAACGCCTCTTCGCCGGTGGAGAAACTGCCCTTGATGAACTGCACCACGCCGCAGCGGAAGCCGTGGCCGAGCGAACGCGCCAGCATGCCGAAGCCCGACGAGCTCTTGCCCTTGCCATTGCCAGTGTTCACCACCAGCACGCCGCGATCGATGGTGGCACGCGCGATGCGCCGGTCGATCAGTTCCTTCTTGCGTTGCATGCGGTCACGATGGCGCGCCTCCTCGTCCATCTCGCGCCAGGGCGTGTCGCCGCTCATGCGTGCGCCGCGCCTTCGTGGGCACGGAAGACGCGGGCGAACACGGCATGCGCCACCTGGGCCACCAGCACGTAGCACGCCGTGGTGCGCACGAACAGCGGCCCCCAGGTCATCAGGCGCACGCCGTAGTCGGCGAGCGTCGGGTGGGGATAGCGGCCGCCCAGGAAGTAGAACGATCCACCGGAGACCACGTACGACAGCGATGCGCTCACGAGCAACGTCATGAAGACAACGGCATGCGAACGCAGCGAACCGTCGAAGCGCGGTGCCACGGCACGCCCCGCGTACCACAGCACCGCGTACGCGAGCGGCAGAAACGCATACGCCAACGTGATGCAGAACGCGCTCACGCCCGCGTAGCTCACCGAATACCAGTCCACCAGCACCGCCAGCGCCACGAAAGCCACGAAGAGCAGATGCTTCCGCAGGTAGATGCCGCCGAGGAAAAACAACGCCATCGAGGCATCCGGCAAGTGCAGCCAGTCGCCGAAATGATGGAAGCGGGTACCGATCATCACCAGCGCGAACAGCGCGGCGACGGCAACGGTCAGCGATCGGGAAAGCGGCTTCATCGTCAGGTCTCCGGTAGGGATCGATTACGTGCGGGGCTGGTAACGCAGCGTCAGCATCCAGTTGCGGCCAGGCTGGTTGAAGTAGCGGGCGGTTTCGTAATGGCGGTCGAAGACGTTCTTCGCCGCCAGTTCGAGCTTCCACGCCGCGTCGAAGGCGTAGGCCATGCGCAGGTCGGTGAGCGCGTAGCCGCCGAGGCGATGCAGGTTGGCCGTATCGTCGTAGCGGTAGCCCGAGGCGAACACGCTGGCCCCGACGCTGAACGCGCCGAACCGGCGGTCGAGGTCGATGTTGGCGGTGCGTCGCGCGCGACGCGGCAACAGGTTGCCGTGGCTGGCATCGTCGCTGTCGTCCTCGGGTTGCAGCCACGTCGCGCTACCGGCAAGCGTCCAGTCGTCGACGGTCGTGTCGGCGGCCAGTTCGACGCCACGGATGCGGGAACGGTCGATGTTGTTGGCGCCGCCGAACGGGAACAAGGGGCCGGTGAGGCCCGCATCGAACACGATCAGGTGGTCGATGCGGTTCTGGAACGCGTTGACCGACCAATGGCCCCAACCCGGCGTGCCCTTGAGGCCCAGCTCCCAGTTGCGCGAGGTCTCGGGACCGAGATCGGGGTTGCCGTAATCCGGGTAATAGAGATCGTTGAAGGTCGGTGCCTTGAACGCGGTGCCGTAGCTGGCGGTGACGCGGAGCTCATCGGTCAGCGCGTAACCGTACAGCAGGCTGCCGGTGGTCTTGCCGCCGAACTGGCTGTTCTCGTCGCGACGCAGGCTGCCCTGCACCGAACTGGCGCCGAATTCCTGTTGCCATTGCGCGAACAGGGCGTGGTTGTGTCGCGCGTCGACGAGATAATCCGTGTTGCCGACCACATGATCCTGCTGCCAGTCGAAGCCCACCGTCGCCAGGCCGTAGCTGCCGCCCACGTGGCCCAGGTCGGCCTGCAACGAAGCGATGTCGCGATGCGTGTTGAAGGTGTCGGCGTAGACGCCGTTCTCGTAGTCGGTGGAGAAATCGCCGCTGCGACCGACGTTGAGCGTGATCAACGCATCCTTCGACGGACGGTAGTGCACGCGGCCACCGATGGCCTGCGTGGTCGATTCGGCGAAGTTGCTGCTGGTGCCGTCGTAATGGTTGCGGCCTTCGCTGCGCGTGGCGCTCGCGTCCGCGTCCCACTGCTCGTCGAAACGCCAGCCGCCCTTGAGCGACAGCGCGTTGTCGCGGTAACCGTCGCGATCGGGCTCATAGGTGAAGCAACCGCCGCCACCCGGGCTGGGCTTGCCGCGGCAGGCATTGATGCCGTCGGTCTGGTCGTGGGTGGCTTCCACCGCGTACCAGCCGTTCTTGCCGCTACCGGCGAAACCCGCCGAACCGCGCAACGTCGACCAGCTGCCGACACCCACCGAGAAACTGGGCACGAACGTGCCCTGCGGATGACGGGTGAAGATCTGGATGACACCGCCGAGGGCTTCGGAGCCGTAGAGGCTCGAATACGGGCCGCGGACGATCTCGATGCGCTCGATCTGGTCGACCGGGATGTCCTGGAAGGCGGCCGTGCCCGATGTGGCCGAGCCGATGCGCACGCCGTCGACCAGCACCAGTACATGGTCGGACTCGGTGCCGCGCAGGAACACCGACGTGGATTTGCCCGGACCGCCGTTGTTGGCGATGGACACGCCCGGCACGGCGCGCAGCAGGTCGGCGACGGAGTTCGGCTGAAGGCGCTCGATGTCGGCGCGGTCGATCACCGTGGACGCGGCGAGCACCTGCGTGGCCGACTGCTCGGTGCGCGAGGCGGTGACCATCACCTTGTCCAGGTCGGTGGATGCCTCATCGGCATGGGCGGTCACGGGCAAAACGAAAACCGTCGCGATAGCGAGCGCGAGGCGGGACGAGCGGAACTTCACGGTGTCACTCCCTACGAACCGCGCCAACCCGCGCGGCATGGATGCGGGGACGGACGAAAGGGGAGACGAAGGAGTGCCGGCGAATCGCGGACGGCCACCCTCGACAGGCCCTCCGCCAGTCCGGTGTCGCCTCGAGGCCGGTCTCCGGGCTTGCGGGCATGGGAGGGCATCCCATCGGACCGGCGCCTTCCCGTGCCATGGGCACAGTGGCATGAAGCCGGTCGTTGACTCGCTTACCGTTGCGGGGGCAGCTCCGGAATGGCGCGTTTTCGAAGAAAACGGCGCGTCACCGGATTCCCGTTTCAATCCCCGGCTTGATAAGCCGGGGATCACCTTGGGCCTGGCAAGTGTAGCTGAACGGCGGCCGTGTTGGTCGACTCGGCGCAAAGGAAGCCGGAATCTGCAAATCCCTTGCAGGAGCCTTAAACCGGACGACCTTGGAGCACGACTAGGCCGCGCGGGGTTAAAACCTAAACGCTCTCCGGCTCTACCGGTCGAGGTTTGCACGTCAGAGAGATTTCAACAGGCTTCGCGAATACGTCATCCGAGTCTTTTCCACTCACCACCATCGTGAAAGGAGAACGTGCGACGTCCGCTTCAACGCATTTATAGCCGAGCGCAAACTCAGACATGGCGCTTTCGTCTTTAGCCCTCCCGGAAGCGGATTCGCACGAGCTACCCGCCGCACACTCCTTGCGACTCGCTACCACAGTCACGGGAAAACTCGGAAACCCTCTTACCTTGCGCACGGGAATCGATACCAGATCATCGACCATCCCCTCGGCCGCAGCCGGCGCTTCGACGGAAAATTCCTCGCATCCCTTTCCTTCCTTGAACAGCTTGTAGCCTTTCGCGACCCCTCGCATCGAAGCACTCTGAAAGTCGATATCCTTCAAGGCTTTTGCGTCTTCGGAATTCGTATGGAAGCCTACCTCGATAATGACGGAAGGCATCGAAGCAAGGCGGTTTTCACCGTGATTACCGTCCTGAGGTGAAGCTGCAACCGGAAAGCCAGCGAACTTTTCCTGCGCGTGAATCTGCTCCTTCATATAGCACAATACGGAGTTCGCAAGCTTTACCGACTCATCACGACCCTTTTGTACAAACGCCCTTGTGCCACGAACGGATCCATCATCGGATGCATTCGTATGCACATGAAACACCGCCTCTGCCCCGATAGCGTTCGCATATAACGGACGACTCCGGATATCCTCGTCACGCTCACGCAAGACTTCCGTCGAATCAGGAAGAGAATGCCATATATCCGGCCTTTCGGGGATAGACTCTTCAAGGAGATACCTGGCAGCCATCATGTAGTATGGCTGCCCGCTTGGCTTATGCTTTCCAAATTTGCTCTCCCTGACATCTACCGGGGACATGCTTGCCAAGTAAAGCTCTGCATAAAGTAGAGTCGCAAAAGTAACGGATATTTCGTCCTCAAGAATTCCGTTATGCATCGACCGTTGAGGACGCCAATCGTTGTAGCCGTGATGAAAATAGTATCCATGGCCAGCAGCGACAGCTACAACGGGAGAGAACCGGCCGTTTCGATTACTCATCTCAACCCTCTTCACCTCCGGTGGACTTCTTTCCTCAGGAAACCAGAAGTACATATCCTTTCCACCAAACCTTAGCTCCAGCCCTCGAACGGATGGAACGTTCTCCAATAAAGGTTCAAGGGTCAACCATAGACCGTGCTCGAAATCCTCCATCTCCACATACGCCGAAATCGGACCGAATCGCTCGTCCATATGCACGATCAGCGACTCCGAAACCGGGTCAAGTATCGCCGTTATATGGATCGGAAGATGATCATTTTCGAAGTGTGGCCGGACGTTGGCGAACTCATTTGCGGCCGCATTGATCTTCAGTGTCAATGCGTCCCGATCAGAGATGCTCATCGACGATAACGTGGTCTGCGAGGCGTCGCTCCGGTTTGGAGATAGCGCGGCCAGAACACTGCAACCCACGACAAAAAGCAATGTCCGCGACATCTTCCGTCGCTTATTTTTTCTGCAGAGGTTCAATCCAGTTTCCTCCAGATACCGACATTCCTTGGAATCACCTAACGCGCCCCAAGGCTGGCATCAATGTTTGATTGAGACGAGAAACGTGCCCCATGCATGATTTTTTCGAACGGAGCATTTTTTTGCTCGCCGAAGGAACACTTCTATGCATACTTTGCGCTCACGCATGGGACACGTAGGCACGCTATCACTCCCGCGAAACGGCGTTGCCGACCCGGCGCGAATCGGCGCTTGCCTGACATCGAATCGGTCTACGCCCTACGCTCGAAACGCACGGAAAAACAATGCTGTTTCACAGCATCGTGCGCCGGGCACCACACGAAGAAGTCTCTGCGTTGCCCCCCATGGATAGGGGCCATCTGCACGCTACCGTCGCACTGCTGGCGTGAGTCATTTCTCAATGCTTGACGAATAGGTCATTCGACCTTCGTCAATTGCCCGGCCATGCCCAGGTGCGCACGGCGAACGACCGTACGATCACGCCAGCGCAGGAAGGGGCGCTCCACCGCGTAGTGAAGCAAGGCGCCACCGGCCAGCGTGGCCACGGCGAATACCGCGAAGCGCAGGATGCGATGGCCGTCCAGATGGCTGCCCAGCAGGGCCGCCGTGAGCGTGAAAACGCCCTTGTGGCTGAGGTAGAGGCTGTACGACGCGCGGGCCAGCCACGCCGCGCCGGGAATCCGGATCGCCATCGGACCGGCCTGTCCGCTCGACGCCGCCACGAAACCCGCCATGGCCGCCGCCAACAGCGGGTAACCGATCACGCACGGCCAGAATGCGGTGCGCTTGCCGGTGAACAGCGCCAGGCAACCGCCGAGCAGGAGGATCGCGCAGAACGCGATCCGGCCGGGATTCGCGTGCACCCACGCCATCCACCGCGACCGATACACCGCGCAGGCCGCCAAGGCCACGCCGGCGACGAGGCCGTCGAGCCGGGCGTACGTGGGGTAGTAGAGGTAGCGCAGATACGCCGGACCGCCTGCCCCCGCCACCTGCGTTTCCCACAGCCATGCACGCAGACCGATGCCGCCCAGCACCACCGCCACGCCGATCGACGCGAAGCGTCGCATCGACGGTCGCTTCGCCACGGCCAGGGCGAGAAACGGAAACACGAGATAGAAGTGTTCTTCGACGCACAGCGACCAGACGTGCGAGAAGGCGTAACGATCCGGCGCGTCGAAAAGCAGGTTGAAGGTGAACGTCGGAAATTGCCACAACGGCTGCATGAGCGGCGTTTCCCGCCATGCGGGCCAGAAGACGTAAAGCACAAGCACCACGAAGAACGCGGGCAGGATGCGCAACATGCGCCGTCGGTAGAAAGCGGCCAGGTCGAGCGTGCCGCTCGCCGCGATCGATGCGAGCACCTGCCTTCCGATGAGATAGCCGCTGAGTACGAAGAACAGGTCGACGCCCATCCAGCCTGAGCTTTCCAGCAGCGAGAAGCCATCGCCGAGACCGCCGATGAAATAGCTGTGGAAAAGCATCACCCAGACGATGGCGATGGCGCGGAGGGTGTCCAGGCCGGGTTGGCGGTGCATCGATACGATTCCCTTATGCGCTTTACCTAGGCAGGCTGCAGGGCCCTCCGACGCAAGACGCTGGGTTCCTGCTCTCGCAGGAACGACGAGCTACATGATCGGACGCCCCGCTCCAGCCCCTCACGTCGTTCCTGCGAAAGCAGGAACCCAGGGCGAGGCGTCACCATGAAACGCGTCCCGCGAGGCTTGCGCGTGAAACGATCGAGGCGTTTCGCGGGCAATCGTCAGAAATTCGACGAGTACAGCATCGCCACGATCTTCCAGCCGTCGGGCGTGCGCAGCATCTGCCAGGTTTCGGCGCCACGGTTGCCCACCTTCCCGTCCATGAGGAATTCGAAGTCGAAGTACACCGTGCCGACCGTGCCATCGGTATGGATCTTCACGTTATGGAAGCGCTCTTCGACGGTCCCCTTGGCCGAGCCGACGAAGTCGGCGAACTCCTGCCATGTACCCGCCTTGTACGGCTTCACTTCGGGATGCTTGGCCTTCACCGAGTCGAACGATGCCTTGCCCAGCGCCGTGTACCAGCTCTTGCCCTCGGGAAGGAACAGCGAGCCGAGCGTCTTCGCATCATGGGCACGCAGGGCGGTCTGGAACGTGTCCACCACCTTCTGGATATCGGCCTGCGGCGAATCGGCCGCGGCAACGGGAAAGGACAAGATCAGGGCGAGCGCGAGAAAACCTTGGCGAAGCGTCATCGGTAGCGTCCTCGAGGGATGGGTACGCCACCCTAGGCAAGCGAACGGCTCGCCGCATAGCGTCATGCGGCGAGCCGTGGGCTTAACCCGGTGAAACGGTGACGGCGATCAGAGGCAGGTCGCCAGGCCGTCGTAGATCGATGCACGGGACATCGGCAGCTTGGACTCGAGCGGGTTTTCGCCTTCGATCAACTGGAAGAACTGCTCGACCGGGGTATCCTTGGCAAGCGGGAGCTTGCACTTGTAGAGCTTGGCGTTGACCTGCACGGCACCCGTCTTCTTGTTGACGTCGGCGTAACTGCCGGCGAAGGTCCACAGGCACTGCTTGACCGTGCCCTTGGTGGTGTCGACCGAGCAGCGCAGCTGCATCGGGCGGAGGTTGCCGAAATCGCCTTCGCAGAAGGTGTCGCCGCAGACGTTATCGAAGGCGCGGCCAAGCGCCGTTTCGGCGTTGAAGAAGCGATCGAAGCTCGCTTCGGACGTCGGCCAGTTGATGATATCGGCGTACCGGGCGGGCGCCGGGGGTGCGGTCGGCGCCGGGGTAGCCTGGGCGAAGGCGACGGCAGGCAGGACGAACAGGGCGGCGGCAAGCGTGGATCGGATCATCGTGGTGGCTCCGTGGTTGAAGGAGCCGGTATTTCAGCGTTAGCCGCGCGGCGGGTCTGTCCCGCCGCGCCTGTGCGATGTCGTAGTCGTTACGCCCGCCTTACAGCCAGTGTCCATAGCGGCGGATGTAGATCGTCTTCACCACCTGGGTCAGCACGCAGTAGCAGACCAGGGTGAGCGCCAGCCAGGCGAAATACATGCCGGGCAGCGGCACCATGCCGATGTGCGCACCCAGCGGCGAGAACGGCAACAGCATGCCCACCACCATGATCGTGCCGGTCAACGCCAGCACCGGCGCCGAGGCCATGCTGCGCAGGAACGGAATGCGCCGCGTGCGGATCATGTGCACCACCAGGGTCTGCGAGAGCAGGCCCTCGATGAACCAGCCCGACTGGAACAGCGACTGGTGGGCGACGTCGTTCGCACCGAAGACGTGCCACATCAGCCAGAACGTGGTGATGTCGAACACCGAGCTGACCGGGCCGATCCAGACCATGAAACGGCCGATGTCGCCCGCATCCCATTTGCGCGGCTTGCGCAGGTATTCCTCGTCCATGCGGTCGAACGGAATCGACAGCTGCGAGAGGTCGTACAGCAGGTTCTGCACGAGGATCTGCAACGGAAGCATCGGCAGGAACGGCAGGAACGCGCTCGCCACCAGCACGCTGAACACGTTGCCGAAGTTGGAGCTGGCCGTCATCTTGATGTACTTCATGATGTTGCCGAAGGTGATGCGGCCCTCGACCACACCCTCCTCCAGCACCATCAGGTTCTTCTCGAGCAGGATGATGTCGGCCGATTCCTTGGCGATGTCGGTGGCGGTATCCACCGAGATGCCGACGTCGGCGTCGCGCAACGCCGGGGCATCGTTGATGCCGTCGCCAAGGAAGCCCACGGTGTGCCCACGCCGCTGCAAGGCCTTCACCACGCGCGCCTTCTGCACCGGCGACATCTTGGCGAAGACGGTGGTGCGCTCCACCATCGCATCGAGTTCATCGTCGTCGAGCTTTTCGATGTCGCGACCCTGGGCCGAACCCTGCACGTCCAGGCCCACTTCGACGCAGATCTTGCGCGTCACCGCCTCGTTGTCGCCGGTGATGACCTTCACCGCCACGCCGTGGTGGTTGAGCGCGCGGATGGCCGTGGCGGCGGAATCCTTCGGCGGATCGAGGAAGGCCAGGCAGCCCACGGCGGTCAGGCCGGACTCGTCGGCCACGCCATAGGCGCGGTCGCCGATGGGGTCGTGGCGCACGGCTACCACGAGCACGCGCAGGCCGTCCTCGTTGAGGCGACGGGTCATCGCACGGATTTCCCGGCGCTTCTCGTCGGTCATCGGCTCGACGACGTCGCCGGTACGCGCCTGCGTGCAGATGGCGAGCATTTCCTCCACCGCGCCCTTGCAGACCACCAGCTGCTCGTCGCGGCCGTCGGTCACCACCACCGACATGCGGCGGCGCTGGAAGTCGAAGGGAATCTCGTCGACGATGCGGAAGCGACGCGCCACCGGCTCGAGGTCACGATGGGTGAGCACGGCCTTGTCCATGAGGTTGCGCAGGCCGGTCTGGAAACGGCTGTTGAGGTAACCCCACTCCAAGGCCTCGTCCGAGTCCTCACCCGCCAGATCGACGTGGCGCTCGAGCACGATCTTGTCCAGCGTGAGCGTGCCGGTCTTGTCGGTGCACAGCACGTCCATGGCGCCGAAGTTCTGGATCGCGTTGAGGCGCTTGACCACCACCTTGCGCCGGGACATGGCGATGGCACCCTTGCCCAGGTTGGCCGTGACGATCAGCGGCAGCATCTCCGGCGTGAGGCCCACGGCCACCGACAGGCCGAACATGAAGGCACCGACCCAATCGTGCTTGTCGAAGCCGTTGATGAGGAACACCACGGGCACCATCACCGCCATGAAGCGGATCAGCAGCCAGCTCACCGAGGAGATGCCGCGGTCGAAGCTGGTCTGCACGCGCTCGCCCGAGAGCGTGCGCGCGAGCGAGCCCAGGTAGGTGCGCACGCCCGTGGCCAGCACCACGGCGGTGGCGGTGCCCGACACCACGTTGGTGCCCATGTAGCAGACCGTGGGGAGATCGAGCGGGCCACCGCCCTCATCCGCCGCGTGGCCGTTCGGTGCCGACTTCTCCACGGGGATCGATTCGCCGGTGAGGATGGCCTGGCTGATGAAGAGATCCTTCGCGGCCAGCAGGCGCAGGTCGGCGGGGATCATGTCGCCGGCGCCCAGGTGCACGATGTCGCCCACCACCAGCTCTTCCACCGGCACCTCGATGCGCTCGGCGTGGCCGTCGTCGGCCCGTCGGGTGACCGTCGCCGTATTGCGGACCATGGCCTTGAGCTTCTCGGCGGCCTGCGACGAGCGGTATTCCTGCGTGAAAGACAGCAGCACGCTGATGCCGACCATCACCGCGATGATGATCGGACCGGTGAGATCGTCGGGCTCGGTGAACAGCTGCACCACCGCCAGCACCAGCAGCACGATGATGAACGGGTTCTTGAAGGCGCGCAGGAGCTGCACCGACCAGTGCGGCGGCTTCTCGTGGCCCACTTCGTTGATGCCGTCGCGATCCAGGCGCTCGGCGATGGCGGCTTCGTCGAGGCCGTCGGGACGGGACCCCAACGCGCGCAGCAGTTCATCCGCGGGACGGAAAGCGTCCGCGGTGGCGTGGGTGAAGGTCTTGGCGGCGACGACCGCCGGCGAGGGATGCTTCTTCATGGCTCGCTGCCTTTCCGGACGAGGACTCCGGACGGGCGCGAACCGCCCTCAGCTATCGACTGAAGACAGGCGCGCCGGCTCGATGCCGACGAACGGTATCCGGGTTGAACGTAACGACGAGCGGCGCGGGCCGCGTCGTAGTGTCTATGTCGCTATTCATGGCTGCGGCAGTTTGCCTTCCGCGGGTTTCGACGGGCTTTCGACCACGTCGAGGGAACGCGGCACGGTGATCGTGCGCTTCACGGGCTGGGCACCGGCGCGGCGGCGTGCGAGGGCGAAAGCGAGACGGCGGCCGAACATGCGCGGACCGGTCTTGTCGAGCTGGAGGTTCATGGCTCAATCCTCGAAATAACGAAAGCTCGCGGCTTCCGTCGAGGAGAGCCGGACTTTCCCTAGCGGAGGAAAGCGCCGGCCGACCGGGAGCGGTCGCCGCAGGCGATGAGTTTTTCCAGCGCCGGAACCCGATGCGTGCGGATGCCGGCGCGTCGACTAGGGTAGACGTCCATATGCCTGGGTAAGGTAAGGAGGGTGCCGCGCGGGCATGAAGCTGCCCGGGTAGCCGGAGAATTGTCGCGCTGCGGCAAGGGGCGGTCAAGGGGTTTCGCGGCCTCGGTTTCGCCTTCGTCAACCTAATGGCCGAGCCCACGTTGGACGACCCATTCCCCTTATCCGGATCATGCCGATGCATCGTTCTCCCCTCGCCCGGTTTTGCCTGACGGCGACCGGCGCTCTCGCCCTCGCCGGCTGCGCGGGCGACGGCATACGGCTGGCCGCCGCGCCCCTCCACCCCGTTTCGTTCGACGGCCATTGGGTGGTCGACACCTCTCGCAGCGAGGATCCCGATGCCGCTGGCGGCGGTGGGGCGTCCGGTCGTGGCGGCGGAATGGGGCGAGGCCACGGGCACGGTGGCGGAGGCATGGGTGGGGGTGGCATGGGTGGCCGTCATAGCGGCGGAGGCGGGCATGGCGGCGGAAGCGACGCGGCGGGCGGCAACGGCAACGGCAACGGCAACGGCGACATGATGCGCCGCGCCCTCCTGCTCCCCGATACCCTGGATATCGCCATGCAGCCGGGCAGCCTGCGAATCGCGCCCGACGGGCATCCGCGGAGCATTCCGGTGGTGACCGGCAAGGAGGCGGGCGGGGATACCACGCGCGCGGGCTGGGACGGCGACAGCCTCGTGGTGGTCACCCACGTGGACGACAAGCGCGGGGATATCGTGCAGCGCTACGACGTCTCGCCCGATCGTTCGCGCCTGGTGGTCACGACCGAGTTCAAGCGACGGTCAAAAGACGTTTCGATCGTGCGGGAGTTCACGAACAACGTAGCGCCGCCCGCTCAGGCCACGCAGCCTGCGATGCCTTCTTCATAAGCCAGCCGTCCGTTCACGCCGCATCGTGGCGACGATCGTTCCGGTAGACCCTCATGGGAGGTGCTGCGCGAAGCCGAACCGCGTTCGTGCGAAACCCGACGTCAAGGCCCTGGGTCCCTGCGTGCGCAGGGACGACGTGAGGTTGGCTTCCAGGTCGCGTCGAATCCTGCCGCGCGTTCAGGCCCCGGCGGACGACCAGCCGCCACCCAGCGCCCGGATCAGCTGCACGCTCGCACGCAACTGCCGCGTCTCCAGGTCGATCACGCTGCGACGCGCATCGAGCGCGGCGGTCTGCGCCTGCACCACGTCGAGGTAACCGACCGCGCCTTCGCGATAGCGGTTGAGCGACAGGTCGACCGAACGCTGCGCCGCGTCGGCCGCCGCGCGCTGGTCGGTGAGCGCCGTGCCGAGGTCGCGCAGCAGGGTGAGGTTGTCTTCCACCTGGGCGAAGGCGTTGAGCACCACGTCGCGATACTTCGCGCCGGCTTCGTCCGTGGCGGCCTTGGCCGATTCCACCACGGCCTTGCGACGGCCGCCGTCGAACACGTTGAGCAGCAATGACGGGCCGATCGCCCAGAAGCGGTTCGGCGCCGTGGCGATGCTGCCCCACCGGTCGCTCTGCCAACCGCCCTGCCCGTCCAGCGTGAGCTGCGGAAAGAAGGCGGAACGGGCCACGCCGATCTGCGCATTGGCGGCGGCGGTGCGGCGCTCCGCGGCGGCCACGTCGGGACGGCGCTGCAGCAGCGTCGACGGCACGTCGAGCGGCACTTTCGGCACCTCGACCTTCGCATCGTTCGTAGCGAGCTGGAAGGTCGACGCCGAATCGCCCACCAGGACGGCGATGGCGTGCAGCACGAGCGCACGCTGTGCCTGCGCCTGGGTCAGTTGCGACTTGGCATTGGACAACTGCGTTTGCGCACGCGCCACGTCCAGACCCGAGGCGATACCGCCGTCGTGGCGCGACTGCGTGAGCTGCAACGCCTTGCTGAACGCGTCGATGCTCTCGTTGAGCACCTTGATCTGGCGATCGAAGCCGTTGAGCTGGAGGTAGCTGTCGGCGAGCTGCGCCTGCAGGCTCAGGCGTGCCGACGCGAGATCGGCCGCCGACGCGGCCTGCTCGGCGTTACCCGCCGCCACCGTGTCGCGCACGCGGCCCCACAGGTCCACTTCGTAGTCGAGCTGCGCACCGATGGTGTACGAGTCGTAGTACGCCGGCGACGTGGCGCCGCGCAGCGGACGCGTGTCGGATTCGCGGTTGCGGCTGGCGTTGCCGTTCAGGCCGATCGTCGGAAACAGTCCGGCACGCACCTGTTTGGTGAACGCCTCGGCCTGCTGGTAATGCGCCAAGGCGGCGGCCAGCGTGGCGTTGTTGGCCAGCAGGCGGCCCTGCAGGTCGTCGAGGCGGCCGTCGCCGTAGAGTTTCCACCACGCGTCGCGATCGAGGTGATCGGCGGGCTTCGCTTCGACCCAGGGCGAATCGGCATTGGCGTACTGCGGCGCCACCGGCACGTCGGGTGCCTTGTAGGTGGGCGCGAGCGAGCACGCGGACAATCCCGCGGACACCAGCAGCCCACCGAGGACATGGCGGAGGATCATCGCGTTACGCCTTGGCATGGTCGCCTTCCGACGGCTTGGGCTGGCTCACGCGCACGGTGTCGCCGTCGGCCAGGCCGTCGGGCGGGCTTTCGATGAGCCGATCGCCGGCCTGGATGCCGGAGGCGAGTTGCACCGTCTTGCCGAAGTCCTGGGCGATGGTGACCGTGCGGAAGGTCACCTTGTTCTGCGCGTCGACCAACGCGACGCGCAGGCCCTTCTCGTCGTAGACGAGCGCGCTGGCGGGCACGCGGTACAGCGCGGCATTGGCGGGCAGGTCGAAGGTGACGCTCGCGTAGGCGCCGGGCAGGAGTCGGCCGTCCTGGTTGTCCACCGCGACCTGTACCAGCGTGGTGCCGCTGGCGGCGTTGATCGCCGCCGACGACGACTCGACCGTGCCGGTGAACGTCTGGCCGGGATACTCGGGCACGCTGAGCTTCACCTGCGCGCCCTGCTTGATCGCCGGCGCGTAGTTCTGCGGCACGTTGACGTACAGGCGCAGCTTGCGCGTGTCGGACACCACGAAGAGTTCCTGTCCGCCACCGCCGGCGTTGATGAGCGCGCCGACGTCGGTCTCGCGCGCGGTCACCACGCCGTCGAACGGCGCGACGAGCTTCGCGAATCCCTTGGTGGCCTGGATGCGTTCCAGGTTGGCCTGGGCCGCCTGCGCGAGCGCGTGCTTGGCCTGGTAGTCGCCGGTCTTCTCGTCGACTTCCTGCTTGGACACGGAGTCCGAATCGCGCATCGACTGCCAGCGCTTCGCGGTGGTCTGCGCCAGGGCTTCGTTGGCGCGTGCGCTGGCCAGGTCGGCCTTCGCCTGCAGCAGCTGCTGGTCGAGGTCGGGCGTTTCGATCTCGCCGAGCACGTCGCCGGCCTTCACCTTCTGGCCGATGTCGAACTTCCACGACTTCAGGTAACCGCTGGTGCGCGCGTAGATCGGTGCGCGGGCAAACGCCTGCAACCGCGCGGGCAGGTGCAGGTCACCGCCTCCCTGGTTACCTTCCGGATGCACGAGGTTCACCGTGGGCACGGCCTGGTCGTCGGTCCATGCGCGCAGCTTGCGCGCGTCGTTGGCCCGGGTGGCCACGCCCGCCACGACGACGGCGAGAACGACGATGCCCGCGATGATGCCGACCAGGCGAAGGCGGCGCGGCGAGGGACGGTGCAGGTTATCAGACGACATGGACGGGCTCTCCGGAGGCGTTCACCGGGGTGGAAGACGGATGGCCGCGACGGCCGTGGATGATGCTGAAGACGACCGGCACGAAGAACAGCGTGGCCGTGGTGGCGAAGATGAGGCCGCCGATCACGGCGCGGCCGAGCGGTGCGTTCTGCTCGCCGCCTTCACCGAGGCCGAGGGCCATCGGCGCCATGCCGATGATCATCGCCAGCGCGGTCATCAGCACCGGACGGAAGCGCACGAAGCCACCTTCGAGCGCGGCCTTCACCGCGTCGCCGGTTTCGGCCAGGCGCTCGCGGCAGAAGCTCACCACCAGGATCGAGTTGGCCGTGGCCACGCCCATGCACATGATGGCGCCGGTGAGCGCGGGCACCGACAGCGTGGTGTGGGTGGCGAACAGTATCCAGATGATGCCGGCGATGGCGGCGGGCAGCGCGGTGACGATCACGAACGGATCGCTCCACGACTGGAAGTTCACAACGATCAGCAGGTAGATCAGCACGATCGCACCGATCAGGCCGAGGATGAGGCCCGAGAAGGCGCTGTTCATCGTCTGCACCTGGCCGAGGAGCGCGGTGCTGGAGGCCTTGGGCAGGTCTTTCTTGTGCGCGTCGATGATCTTCTGGATGTCGGCGGCCACCGCGCCGAGGTCGCGGTCCTGCGTGGTGGCGAAGATTTCCACCATCGACTGGATGTTGTACTGGCTGACGACGGCGCTGGTGGTGGTGCGCGTGAAGTTGGCCAGGCCACCGAGGATCTGCGATCCGCCGTTGCCGCTGCTGGCGCTGATCGGCACGTTGGCGAGGTCGGGCAGGCTGTCGATGCTGTATTGCGGCGTCTGCATCACGATGGGGTACGACACGCCGTTATCCGGATTGAGCCAGAAGGTGGGGGCGATCTGGCTGGAACCGGCAAGGTTCACGCCCAGGCTGCTGGTGACGTCACGCTCGGTGATGCCCACTTGCTGCGCGCGGCTGCGGTCCACGTCCACGTTGAAACCGGGGCTGGCCTGCGACTGCTGGATGCGCGCATCGACCACGCCCGGTACCCGGCGGATCTCCCGCAGCAGCTTCGACGCGTAGGCGAAGTTGGCCGCCACGTGGGGGCCGCGCACCTGCAGGTCGATCGGCGCGGGCGAACCGAAGTTGAGGATCTGGCTGATGATGTCCGCCGGCGGGAAGGAGAACGTCGCCGTCGGGAACAGGCGCGGCAGCTTTTCGCGCAGTTCGCGCACGTAGTCGGCCGTCGGGCGGTGATCTTCCTTTAGCGAGATCTGGATGTCGCCGTCCTGGGAACCGATGGTGCCGGTGTTGTTATAGGTGTTGTTGATGCCTGACGACGACAGGCCCATGTTGTCCACGACCGTGCCCAGCTCCTCCGGCGGGATGATCCGACGCACCTCCTTGGTGACCGCCGCGAACAGGTTGGCGGTTTCCTCCACGCGCGTGCCGACCGGCGCGCGCACGTGCATGAGGATCTGGCCGGAATCCACCGCCGGGAAGAAGTTGCGGCCCAGCGCCGGCACCAGCAGGAACGACAGCAGCACGAAGGCCATGAAGCCGATGGTGAACACCTTGCGATGGGCCAGGGCCAGGTCGAGCAACCCGTGGTAACTCTCGCGGAAGCGCTCGAAACGCGCCTCGAAGCCGCGCTGGAAACGCACCAGCGGATTGCGCGACGGCGCGCGCTGGTCGCCGTGCGGATCGTCGTGGTCGTGCGGCTTGAGCAGGTACTTCGCCATCGTCGGCACCAGGGTGCGCGAGAGGATGAACGAACAGATCATCGCGAACATCACCGCCTCGGCCATCGGCACGAAGAGGAAGCGCGCCACGCCCTCGAGGAAGAACATGGGCACGAACACGATGCAGATGCACAGCAGCGACACGAAGGCGGGCGTCACGATCTGCGCCGCGCCGTCGAGGATGGCCGTCTCGACGTCCTTGCCGTGTTCCAGGTGCCAGTTGATGTTCTCGATGGTTACCGTGGCGTCGTCGACGAGGATGCCCACCGCCAGCGCGAGGCCGCCGAGGGTCATGATGTTCATCGTCTCGCCGAACGCGGAAAGCATCGCGATGGAGCCCAGGATCGCCAGCGGGATGGACGTGGCGATGATCACCGTCGAGCGCCAGCTGCCGAGGAACAGCAGGATCATGAGGCTGGTGAGCGCGGCGGCGATCACGCCTTCGCGGGCCACCCCGGCGATGGCGCCGCTGACGAACAGCGACTGGTCGCCGATCGGCGCGATCGTCAGCGCCTCGGGCAGCGCGTCCTTCATGCTCTTCACGCGGTCCTTGATGCCCTGGATGATCGCCAGGGTGGAGGCGGAGCCGTTCTTGAGCACGGTGATCAGCACCGAGCGATTGCCGTCCACGTGCACGATATTGGTCTGCGGCGGCGCGCCGTCGCGCACGTGGGCCACGTCGCGGATAAATACCGTGGCGCCGTTGACGCTCTTGATCGGCAGGTTGCCGAGTTCGTTGATGTCCGACGGCGAATTGTTGAGCTGGAGCGTGTACTCGTATTCGCCGATCTTCTGCGTGCCCACGGGCGTGATGAGGTTCTGCGCCGCGAGCGCGTTCGCCACGTCCTGGGCCGATAGCCCGCGCGCCTGCAGGGCGGGGGGATCGATGTCGATCTGCACCTGGCGCGTCTTGCCGCCGAACGGATAGGGGATCGCCGCGCCCGGCACCGAGGTCAGCTGCGGACGGATGATGTTCAGGCCGAGGTCGCCGAGGTTCTGCTCGGTCAGCCCCTTGCCGGACAGCGCGAGCTGGATGATCGGTACCGTCGACGCGTTGTAGTTGAGGATCAGCGGCGGCGTGGTGCCCTGCGGCAGCTGGCGCAGCAGCGTCTGCGCCACGGCGGTCACCTGCGCGTTCGCGGTACGGATGTCCACCGTCGGCTGGAAGAAGATCTTGATGATGCCGAAGCCCTGGATCGAACTGGCCTCGATGTGCTCCACGTCGTTCACCGTGGTGGTGAGCACGCGCTCGAACGGCGACGACACGCGACCCACCATCTGGTCGGGCGGCAGGCCGTTGTACTGCCACACCACCGCGATCACGGGGATCTTGATGTCGGGAAAGATATCCGTCGGCGTGCGCAGGGCGGCGAGCGGACCCACGATGAGGATCAGCAAGGCGAGGACGACGAAGGTATACGGCCGCTGGAGTGCGATCCGGACGATGCCAATCATGGGGGACGGATTCCGTGCGCGATGTTGCGTCGCGGCGAATTCTGCGCCGTCGCCCTCGCCAGGCGAAGTTAAGTTTTGTTTAGGCTGGGTACATGCGCAAAAAATTGCCGCCGGGCTAAGGGCTTAGCCCGCGCGTCAGTTAACCGGGCAGATCACGGAAAACACCGCGCCCCGCTCGTTCCCCCCCACCGACAACGAATAGCCGTGCAGGCGCACGATGGCGCTGACGATGGCCAGGCCCAGTCCGCAACCGGGCTTGGAGCGGGTGTCGTCGCCGCGGTAGAAGCGCCGGAAGATCGCTTCGCGCTCGTCCGGGGGAATGCCCGGACCGGTATCGGCGATGTCCACGCGGGCGTCGCCGGTCGAATCGGTGAGCGCCGCCAGGTGGATGGCGCCGCCGTTCGGCGTGAACTTGATGGCGTTGCCCACGAGGTTCGCCAGGGCTTCGAACATCAGCTGCGGATCGCCGCGCAGGCTCGGCAACGGCCCGATGCTCAGCTCGAAGACCTGGCTTCGATCCTCGGCAACGGGCGCGTAGAACTCGTGCACGTTGCGCAGGACGCCACCCAGGTCCATGGCCTCGAAGCAGGCGCTGCGCTGGCGGTCTTCCAGTTCGGACACGCGCAGCAAGGCACGGAAGCGCGCCAGCACCGTGTCGATCTCGGCTACGCAATCGTCCAGCTGCTGCCCCTCGGGGCGTCCCTCGAATTGCTGTTGCAAGCGGTACAGCCGCGTGCGCATACGGGTGAGTGGCGTACGCAGGTCGTGGGCGATGTTGTCGGTGACGCCCTTGACCTCGCCGAGCAGCCGCTCGATCTCGTCCAGGGTGGTGTTGACGGTGCCGGCCAGGAGGTCGACTTCATCGTTCGCGCGACTGATCGGCAGGCGCACGCTGAGGTCGCCTTCGCGGATGGGCTCCATCGCCTGCTGGATGGCACGCACGCGCCGCGCGGGCGCCCTGGCGATGAGGATGCCGCCGAGCAGGCCGGGGATGAGGGTGAGCGTCAGGCCCCAGAGTACGCCGCGGCGGATGATCACGCCGATGCCGTCGATGGCCGCGCTCTCCTTGGCCACGACGAGGCGTTCGCCGCTGGGCAGCGTCTGCGCCACGGCGCGCGTACGGGCCGTGGCGCGAGTGCGCGAATCGCCTTCGCGGGTGAGGTCGGCCAGGCCGGCTTCGAGCGGGCGCGCCACGCCGTCGTCGGTCAGCTCCTTCGGGATGCGCGCGATGCTGCCGGCGAGGCGGTTGCCTTTCGCGTCGAACAGGCCCGCCCACATGTAGCCCTGCGAATCGATCGCGCCGGCGGCGTCCACCGTGTCGCGCAGCCTGCTCTGGTCGGTGCGCTCGAGGTAGTGGATGCGGGCGGCGAGCATCTGGTCGACCACGCTGGAGAGATAGCGCGACGCCTCCCACTGCACCACGCCCAGCAGCACCACGCACCAGATGGCGAAGAGCGCGCCGTAGATGATGATCAGGCGCGAGGTGGCCGAACGCCAGGCGTCAGTCAGCGGGCGCAAGGGTGTACCCCGAGCCGCGCACCGTGCGGATGAGCGGCGCTTGGCCGGCGCCGTCGATCTTGCGACGGAGGCGGCCGATATGGACGTCGATCACGTTGGTGCCCGGATCGAAATGGAAGCCCCACACGTGCTCGAAGATCATTTGCCGGGTCACCACCTGGCCGGCGTTGCGCATGAGGAATTCCAGCAGGCGGAACTCGGTGGGCAACAGCGTGAGCGGCTGCCCCTGGCGCAGGGCATTGTGGCGGACCAGGTCGAGCTCGAGGTCGCCGACGCGCAAGCGGGTTTCCTCGCCGCCGTTCGCCCGTCGACGGCGGCGCAGCAGCACTTCGGCGCGCGCGGACAATTCGTCGGGCGAGAAGGGCTTGGTGAGGTAGTCGTCGCCGCCGGCGCGCAGGCCGCGCACGCGTTCGTCCACGTCGGACAGCGCGCTGATCATCAGCACCGGGGTATCCACCGCCCGCTTGCGCAGTTCGGACACCACGTCGATGCCGTCCATGCCGGGCAGCATGCGGTCGAGGGTGATGATGTCGTAACCGTCGGCCAGGGCGCGGTCGAGGCCTTCGCGGCCGTTGGCCACCCAGTCGGCGGTCAATCCGTGCGCACCCAGCTCCGCGACGATGTCGCGGGCGGTCACTTCATCGTCTTCGATGACCAGGGCCCTGGGCATCCTCGGTTCTCCCACGTCTCGGACAACGGAAAACGGCCCCCGAGGGGGCCGTTTTCGGATGGTACGCCGATCTTCGCCTTACGCGGCGATGGCGACGCGCATCTTCTTCATGGCATTCGCCTCGATCTGGCGGATGCGCTCGGCGGACACGCCGTACTCGTCGGCGAGGTCCTGCAGCGTGGCCTTGTTGTCCTCGGCCAGCCAGCGGCGCTGGATGATGTCGCGCGAGCGGCTGTCGAGATTGGCCAGCGCGGAGGACAGCGCCCCCATCTGGTTGTCCGAGGCGTCGGCCTCGGCCAGGTTGTCGTACGGATCGGCACCTTCGTCGACCAGGAAGGCGGCCGGGGCCGGCTTCTCGTCGTCGTCGGCGTCGGCCGGGGCTTCGAAGCCGACGTCACGACCCGAGAGACGCGATTCCATCTCGCGGACGGTGGCCTCGGGCACGCCCAGGTCGTTGGCGACCACGCGGACTTCCTCGGCGTTCATCCAGCCCAGGCGCTTCTTGCTCTTGCGCAGGTTGAAGAACAGCTTGCGCTGCGCCTTGGTGGTGGCCACCTTCACGATGCGCCAGTTGCGCAGGATGAACTCGTGCATTTCGGCACGGATCCAGTGCACGGCGAAGCTGACCAGACGCACGCCCTGGTCGGGGTCGAAGCGCTTCACGGCCTTCATCAGGCCGATGTTGCCTTCCTGGATGAGGTCCGAAAGCTGCAGGCCGTAACCGTTGTAGCCGCGGGCCACGTGGACCACGAAGCGAAGATGCGACATCACGAGTTTCTTGGCGGCGTCGAGATCGGCGTCGTCGTGGAACTGCCGCGCCAGCGCCTGTTCCTCGTCAAGGCTGAGCACCGGGATGCGATGGACGGCCGCGATGTAGGAATCCAGACTGCCGACGACGCTCGGGAGCCCGTAGTTACGGGTAGCGAGGGCTTGGGACATGTGTGGAACCTCCTGAAAGTCTTGGGGCAGATTAGCAGTCCCACCATGGGACTGCTAACCCCTGCCGAAGTTCGTTCGGCCTTATCTGTACGCCATAGTACAGAAATGACCCACCCAGGTCAATAGCTGTACCTCTCGGTTCAGGAACTATTCGCCCTACGGCGACCGTGGGTTACAGCCACTCGCTTTTTTATCGACCGTACACCGTCGGCAGTGCTACGGTCCGTCGTTATGATCGATCCAAATGTCCGCGAACGACTCGATGCGCTGCTGGCCAAGGGTGGACGGCGCATCCTCGGGATCGCCGGATTGCCGGGGGCCGGGAAATCCACCCTGGCGGCGGCCCTCCTCGCCGAGCTGGGCGACCTGGCCGTCGGAGTGCCGATGGACGGCTTCCACCTGGCCAACGCCGAGCTGCGCCGCCTTGGCCGCGCCGCCCGCAAGGGGGCCCCCGACACCTTCGATGCCGCCGGCTACGTCGCCCTGCTCCGCCGGCTCCGTTCGCCGATGGCGGGGGAAACGGTGTACGCCCCGGCGTTCCACCGAGAGATCGAGGAACCCATCGCCGGTGAGGTGCCGATTCCCGCCGAGGCGCAGCTGGTCATCACCGAGGGAAATTACCTCCTGATGGAGGACGGCCCCTGGGCGGACATTCGCGGACTGCTCGACGAGACGTGGTTCGTCGAGGTGGACGACGCGCAACGCCGCACCCAGCTGCTGGAACGTCACATGCGCTACGGCCGCGAACGCCAGGCCGCGCTCGACTGGATCGAACACACCGACGAGCCGAACGCTCGCCGCATCGCCGCCACGGCGCACCACGCGGACTTCCACGTCCGCCTGGGTGCCTGGGTGGCGTCATGACACGGCATCAACCAGGGAGTCTTGCATGCACGCGGTAACCCCAGACCAACCGGCGGATACCGCCGCCTCCTCTTCCACCGGCATCGTCGTCGGTATCGCGGTGATCGCCGCCCTCGGCGGCCTGCTGTTCGGCTACGACACCGGCGTGATCGGCGTGGCGCTGCTCGGCCTCGGCCGGCAGTTCGCGCTCGACGACACCACCAAGCAGCTGGTGACCGGCGCGATCATCTTCGGCGCCCTGTTCGGCTGCCTCGCCACGGGGCCGTTCTCCGACCGCCTCGGCCGGCGGCGCATGGTGATCTTCGTGGGCGTGGTGTTCGCGATCGGATCGATCGCCTCGGCGATGGCGACCAGCGTGGGCTGGCTGGTCGCCGCGCGGTTCGTGCTGGGCCTTTCCGCGGGCAGTTCCACGCAGATCATCCCGGTGTACATCGCCGAGGTCGCGCCGTCGAAGCATCGCGGCAAGATGGTGACGCTGTTCCAGTTCATGGTGGTGTTCGGCATCACCGTGGCCTATTTCACCGGCTTCGTGCTCGGCGAGCACTGGCGCTGGATGTTCGGCCTGGGCGTCGTGCCCGCCGTGATCCTGCTGGCCGGCATGGCCTGGCTGCCGGAAAGCCCGCGCTGGCTCGTGGCGGAACACCGCAGGGACGACGCCCTGCGCGTGCTGGAGCGCGTGCGCGGCAGCGCTTCGGCGGCGCGCGCGGAAGTGGCGGAAATCGAGACGGTGGCGCAGAAGGAACCCACCGGAAGCTGGAAGGACATCACCAAGCCCTGGATCCGCCCGGCGGTGATCGTCGGCGCGGGTATTTCGATGTTCTCGCAGATCACCGGCAACAACGCGCTCATCTATTACGCGCCCACCATCCTCACCAAGGCGGGCTTCTCCGATGAAGCGGCCGTGCTGGGTACCGGCGCGAGCACGGTGCTGGTGGTGGTGATGACGGTGATCGGCAGCTTCCTGGTCGACCGCATCGGCCGGCGCAGCTACCTGTTGTGGATGATCCCCGGCTCGATCGTGGCCCTGGTGGTGATGGGCTGGCTGTTCCAGGGCCAGGGGCCGGCCACGGACTTCAGCCGCTGGGTGACCGTGGGCTGCCTGGCCGCCTACATGATGCTCAACTGCGGCAGCTTCGGCGTGTGCATCTGGCTGATCAATTCGGAGGTGTATCCGCTCTTCGTGCGCGGCAAGGGCGCGAGCCTGGGCGCCTTCAGCCACTGGACGTTCGACCTGATCGTGACGCTCACCACCCTCACCCTCGTGACCTCGCTGGGTGCCACGCACACGTTCTGGCTGTATGCGGTGATCTCGGTGGGCGCGCTGGCGTTCGTCTATTTCCTCGTGCCCGAGACGATGGGCAAGAGCCTGGAAGAAATCGAACACGAACTGCGCGAACACCGCTTCTATCCGTACCAGCAGAAGCGGCTGGCCAGGGAGCGGCGCGGAGGCTAGGCCAGAGCCGAACCCTTCTTCCGCGAGAACCCGGCGCAAGGCGCTGGGTTCCTGCGTGCGCAGGAACGACGTGAGGGTTTTCGACCCGCGGGGGAATCCCGTAGCTCGTCGTTCCTGCGCACGCTTTCTTCGATGGCTAAACGGCTTCCAGCTCGGAGCGGCGCGGCAGCGACCAGTCGATGGGTGGCTCGCCGCGCGCTTCGAGGTAGGCGTTGGCCTTGGCGAAGTGCCCGCAGCCCATGAAGCCGCGGTGCGCCGACAGCGGCGAAGGGTGCACGCTGCGCAGGATGCCATGACGCTTGCCGTCGATCAGCTGGCCTTTCTTCTGGGCGTGGCTGCCCCAGAGCATGAAGACCAGGCCCTCGCGCTCGCGGTTGAGCGCGTCGATGGCCGCGTCGGTGAACCCTTCCCAGCCCTTGCCCTGGTGCGATGCGGCCAGTCCGGCTTCGACGGTGAGCACCGCGTTGAGCAGCAGCACGCCCCGGTCGGCCCACGGCGTGAGGCAGCCATGATCCGGCGGCGCGATGCCCAGGCAGTCGTGGATTTCCTTGAACATGTTCTGCAGCGACGGCGGCACGCGCACGCCGGGACGCACGGAGAAGCTGAGGCCGTGCGCCTGGTTCGGGCCGTGGTACGGATCCTGCCCGAGGATCACCACGCGCACGCGGTCGAATGGCGTGTGCGTGAAGGCGTTGAAGATCTCCGGCCCCGGCGGGTAGATGACCTTGCCGTTCGCCTTCTCGTCGCGGAGAAAAGCCGAAAGGGCCTGCATGTCGGGGCGGTCGAGGTAGGCGCCGATGCGCTCCTTCCACGAGGGCTCGAGTTTGACGCGGTCGTTCACGCGTGCGTCCTTTCGCGCAGGTGCCGCGCCACGCGCAGCTGGAACAGCAGCTTGGTGATCAGGAGTTTTTCCTCTACCGGTTTTTCCACCAGGTCGTTGGCGCCCGCGCGAAGCAGGGCCGTCTGGTTGGCCGGGTTTTCGTCGCCGGTCATCACCAGCGTGGGCAGCCGGCCCTTCCCGTAACCGAACTCGTTGCGGATGCGCTCGACGAGGTCGCCGCCGGTGAGTTCGCCCTTGAGGCTTACGTCGGTCAGCACCACGTCGGCACCGATGTCGCCCCGCGCCCGCGCGACGCGCAGGTGACTGAGCGCATCCTCGGCGCTGATCACGTGGTGCACGGTGAGGCCGTACTTTTCCATCATGCGTCGCGTGGCGAGCGCCACGACGCGACTGTCTTCGACGTAAAGCACTTCGCCCTCGGCCCCGCCTTCCGGCGCGACGTAGCCGCGAATGAACTCCGCGAGGGCCTCGAAGCCGAGCGACTTGTCGAAGTAGTCGGTGACGTATTCGCCCAGCTCGCGACGATGCAGGCGCGATTCGACGTCGCCGGACACCACCACGATGGGCATGTAGATCTGCGGCGCCGATTCGCGCACGTAACGCGCCAGTTCGAGCCCGTCCATGTCCGACAGGCGCAGCGCGACGGTGACGAAGTCGAACACGCCACGCTGCAGTTCGCCCTGCGCCTCCGAGCCGGTGGACACGCCTACGATCTCGACGCCGGGCACTTCGGCCAGCACCACGCGCGAAATGAGCTGACGCACGACCTTCGAACCGTCGACGACGAGGATGCGTGGCGACGCTCCCGCCGCCGTGTCCACGTGAATGCCCGCCCCCACGGTGCCTCCTCAGCCCGCCGCCATGCGGCGTATCTGTCGGGCGCTGACCAGCCGCGCACCCAGCCAGCCCAGCAGCGCGGAAGCGAACGGTACCGCGACGAACAACCAGCCCGGCAGGCCGCCGAAACTCACGCTGCCGTCGTAGGCCGCGCTCAGGCGCGACACCGGTCCGGCCATGGCCAGTTCGAGCACCGCCGCCAGCACCACGGCCAGTACGCCGGCGAGGAAGCCCAGCCACGCGCCGGCATAAAGATAAGGGCGACGCACGAACGGCCGGCTGGCGCCGATCAACAGCAGCACGCCGATTTCCTCGCTGCGGCTGAGGATGTCCACGCGAATGGTGTTGCCCACCACGAGCAGCGCGGCGATGCCGAGCAGCAGCGCCAGCATCGTGACCGCGCGCGTACCGACGCCGAGCAGGGCATCGAGGCGCTGCCGCCACGAGCCGGTGTCCTGCACCATGTCCACGCCAGGCGTATTTTTCATGGCATCGACCAGTCTTGCCACCGCGTCGGCGGAAAGGCCCGGCTTGGGTTTCACCGACAGCACGAAAGGCAACGGATTGGCGTCGAGCGATTGCAGCGAACCGGAGAAACCCTGCACCTCGGCCAGTTCGTCGAGGCCGTCCTTCGGCGTGCGCACGACGATCTCGTCCACTTCGGGGCGACCGCGCAACGCGGACGCCGCCGTTTCGGCCATGCCGGCGTTCTGGCCGGTTTTCATGAACACGCTGATGGTCTGGTTGCGCCCCAGCGCGTCGCCCATGCGCTGCACGTTGCCCAGCAACAGGTAGAAAGCGAGCGGCAACGCGAGCGCCACACCCATCACCGCCACGGTGAGCAACGTGCCGAGCGGGCGCGCGCCGAGACGGCGCAGGCTGATCGACAGGCTCCAGGCATGGTGCTCTCGCCAGGCGCCCACCTTGTGCGGGCCGCTGCGGCGGGTCTTTTCCGGCTCGGGGGCGCGACGCGGCTCGCGGACGGCGTTCATACGACCTCCGTCGCGGGCACGTCGGCCACCAGCTTGCCGTGATCGAGTACGACCACGCGTTTCTTCATCCGCTTGATCAGCATGAGGTCGTGGCTGGCGACGAGGACGGCGGTGCCGACCTGCTGGAATTCGGCGAACAGGCTCATGATCTCCAGCGCGAGTTGCGGGTCGAGGTTGCCCGTGGGCTCGTCGGCGATGAGCACCGCGGGCTTGGCGACGATGGCACGCGCGATGCCCACGCGTTGCTGTTCGCCCGTGGACAGTGCCGAGGGCAATTGTTTTTCGTAGCTGAGCAGGCCCACCTTCTCCAGCGCGGCACGCACGCGCCGGCCGCGATCGGCCGGTGACACGCCGGCGATCACCAGCGGCAGTTCGACGTTGGCGAAGACGCTGCGGTCGAGCAGCAGGCGATGGTCCTGGAAGACCATGCCGAGCTTGCGACGCAGGCGGGGGATGTCGGAAGAACGCACGGCATTGAGCTTCTGGCCGTCGAGGGTGACGACCCCGTTGGTAGGCCGCTCGATCATCGCCAGCAACTTCAGCAGGGTGCTCTTGCCGGCGCCGGAATGGCCGGTGACGAAGGCCATTTCGCCCGCGTCCACCTGGAACGACACGTCGGTGAGGGCCTGATGGCCGCCCTCGTATCGTTTGCTCACCAGATCGAAACCGATCACCGCGTTACCCGTTGGTCCGTGAAGGCTTCAAGGATACGGGATGGCGCGGGGTTTTGCGGGGTCGGCGTCGCGCTTCGCGCGACTTCGCCGATACGATCGGCTCCCACCCCTTCGGTAGCCACGTTTCGACAACCGGGCCTACCGAAGGGGGGAGCCGACCGTATCGGCGAATGGCCTCAGTTGCCGCCGAGCAGGCGGCCGAGGCGGCGGAAGAAGCCGACCTTTTCCCTTCACCGGAGCCACCGGTGCCGGCGTGCTGGCCGGACGGCTGGCGGTGGCGCGACTTCGCCGGCGCGATCGGCTCCCACCCCTTCGGTAGCCACGTTTCGGCAACCGGGCCTACCGAAAGGGTGGGAGCCGATCGTATCGGCGAATGGCCTCAGTTGCCGCCGAACAGGCGGCCGAGCCGGCGGAAGAAGCCGACCTTTTCCTTCACCGGAGCCACCGGTGCCGGCGTGCTGGCCGGACGGCTGGCGGTCACCTGGCGCGACGGACGCTGCCCCTGCGGGGAGTGCGACGGACGGGCCTCGCCCTGCGGACGCGCGCTCGGCGTGGCGGCGACGTTCTCGCCTCCCTCGCGCTGGCCGCGACCACGACCGCCACGGCGGCGACGGCGCTTCTTCGGCGCCGATTCGGCGGCCATCGCCTCGGCGGCGGCCGGCAGTTCGGACACGGTGTCGGCGACCACCACGGTCTTCACCGGCACCTCGGTCGACGCCGGCTTGTCCTCGCGCGGCGGACGCGGCTTGCGCTCGCGGCTGCCCGAACGCTCGCCCGAACGCGGACCGCCACGGCCGCCGCGCGACCCCGCGCGGCCACCCTTCTCCGGCGGCGCGCCGCGGGTGGGCACGTGGCCGTCGGTATCGTTGGGATCGTCGACTTCGTCCTGCACCCCGTCGGCGCGCGGACGCGGCGCGGGCATCACCAGCATCTTCGCGTCGATGGACGCGGTGGGGATCTTCTGGTTGATGTAGGTCTCGATGTCGGGCAGGCCCATCGCGTAGAGGTCGCAGGCGAAGCTGATGGCGTCGCCCTCGGCGCCCAGGCGCGCGGTACGGCCGATGCGGTGCACGTAATCCTCGGCATCCTGCGGCAGGTCGTAATTGAAGACGTGGCTCACCGCCGGGATGTGCAGGCCGCGCGCGGCCACGTCGGTGGCCACCAGCAGATCGATATCGCCGGCCTGGAAGCGCTGGAGCAGCTTCTGGCGCTTCACCTGCGGCACGTCGCCGGAAATGGCGCCCACGCGGAAATTGTGGCGCTTCAGGCGATCGGTGATGCGCTCGGCGGCGGCCTTGGTGTTGACGAAGATGATGCTGCGCTCGGCCTTGCTCTCTTCGAGCAGGTTGAGCAGCAGGGGCATCTTTTCTTCCTTGGACGGGAAGTACACCACCTGGCGAACGCGGTCGGCCGTGACGTTTTCGGTCTCGACCACGAGCTTTTCGGCCTCGTGCATGTGCTCGTAGGCCAGTTCCAGCACGCGGTGGCTGAGGGTGGCCGAGAACAGCAGCACCTGGCGCTTCTCGCGGGCCGGCAGGCGGCGGAAGATGAAGCGCACGTCCTTGATGAAGCCCAGGTCGAACATGCGGTCGGCTTCGTCGATGACCATGATCTCGACGCTGCCGAAGCCGAAGACATCCTGCTTGTGGTAATCGAGCAGGCGGCCCGGCGTGGCGATGATGATGTCGCAGCCATCGCGCAGTTGCTGGCGCTGCTTGTCGTAATCGACGCCGCCGTAAATCAGGGCGCTGCGCAGGCCGGTGGCCTTGCCGATGGTCTGGAAGTCTTTTTCGATCTGGATCGCCAGCTCGCGGGTGGGAGCGATCACCAGGGCGCGCGGATCAGCGTCGCGGCGGCCGGGCTGGGCGGGGTTCTTCAGCAGGCGGTCGACCAGCGCCACGAGGAAGGCGAAGGTCTTGCCCGTGCCGGTCTGCGCCTGACCGGCGACGTCACGGCCGGTGAGCGCCAACGGCAGGGTGAGGGCCTGGATCGGCGTGCAGCGGGTGATGCCGGCGGCGGCGAGACCCTGGTGGAGCAACGGATGGAGGTCGAGGTTTTCGTAGAAGACGTCGGTGAGAACGGTTTCGGACATGGTGTGATGATGGGCCTTGTGGCTTGCGCCGCGCTGACGCGGCGCCGTCCGGCGGCGCCGAAGCACCGCGGGACGGAGGGAATCCGGCCGGCGTCACGGGAGAGTCGGGAGCGGCCGGTTGCCAGTGCCGGCGGCCTGTCGAAACACCCGGCGCACGATGGCCGGAGGCGGTGTGGCCGGTCCGACGGCTTCCGCTGGCATAGGTGAACCGGCTACGTGAACCGGTTTACCTATGTCAACGGAAACCATCCTCCGGCGACTTGAATCGCTTGAATCGCGCCCCTAGTTGGGTTGGAATGAGGGCCAAGGGCGGCAATCGCCAAGACCTTCGGTTCCGGTTGGACCCGCGACATGGGGCGCCTAAGTGTAGCCGATGCCAGCGTCGGGGTCGCAAACTCCCCTTTTCATCCCCTTTCATTGCTTTGGAGACCACGGTGAGCGAGAAGATCACCCATACCAGCGACGCCGCTTTCTCGAAGGACGTCCTGGAGTCGGATACCCCCGTCCTGCTCGACTTCTGGGCGGAATGGTGCGGACCGTGCAAGGCCATCGCGCCGGCGCTCGAGCAGCTCGCCGATGAGTATCAGGGCAAGGTCAAGATCGTGAAGATCAACATCGACGAGAATCAGCAGACGCCGCGCCAGTTCGGCATCCGCGGCATTCCTACCCTCATGGTGTTCAAGGACGGCAAGGTCGCCGGCACGCAGGTCGGTGCCGTCAACAAGGGCGTGCTTGCCCAGTTCATCGATAAGTCCATCTAACACCCGTTTTACGCTTCACCCTTCCGCCGCCGCGTGGGGCGCTTTACGTTGCGCCTCACGCGATGCTAGGCTCTAGGTGTTCGCCGGGACACGCCTTGTCCCCCTCGCTGCGAACCCACCCCCTCTTTTCTTCCAACGGCGCCCCGTGAGGTTTGCCCGTGTCTGATATCGAAACGAAAGATTCCATCGACGCCAAGGGCGCCGGCGATACGCCTGCGACCGAACCGCGTCCGCGTACCCGCCGCAAGGCACCCGCCGCCGAGGCCCCCACGGTCGAGACTCCGGCTCCCGCCAAGGCCCCGGCGCCCGCGCCGCAGGCCGAGCTGCAGCTCTCCTCCCAGCCGGCTCCCGAGGCTCCGCGCCCCGCCCCGCAGAACGAGGCGCCGCAGGGTCAACAGCCCCAGCCCCAGCCTTATGCGCCGCTGCCCAGCCTGCCCAACCAGCAGCCGCAGCAGCAGGGCCAGAACCCGCAGCAAGGCCAGGGCCAGGGGCAAGGCCAGAACCCGAACCGCAACAACAACGAGCCGCGTGAAGGCCGTGGCCGTCGCCGCCGCAACGACCGCAATGATCGCAACGACCGTCCCGAGCGCGGCAACCAGCAGCAGCGCCAAGGCGGAAACGGCAACAACGGCAATTACCAGCATCCGCGCAACAACAACGGCTATCCCGTCGACGACGACGAGAACGCCGATGCCGGCAGCAACGATCGCCTGATCAACCTGACCGAACTCAAGCGCAAGAACTCGATCCAGCTCCTGGAATTCGCCGAGTCGCTGGGCGTCCGCGAAGGCGTGGCCCGCCAGCGCAAGCAGGACGTGGTCTTCAACATCCTCAAGGCGCACGCCCGCTCCGGCGGCGGCATCTGGGCCGAGGGCGTGCTCGAGATCCTGCAGGACGGCTTCGGCTTCCTGCGCTCGGCCGACGAGTCGTACCTGGCCGGTCCCGACGACATCTACGTCTCGCCCAGCCAGATCCGCCGCTTCAACCTGCGCACCGGCGACTACATTACCGGACGCGTGCGCCATCCGAAGGAAGGCGAACGCTACTTCGCGATGCTCAAGGTCGACGACATCAACGGCGATCCGCCGGAGGCGTCGAAGAACAAGCTGCTGTTCGAGAACCTCACCCCGCTGTTCCCGCGCAAGGCCTTCAAGCTCGAGCGCGGCAACGGTTCGACCGAGGACATCACGGGCCGCATCCTCGACCTGGTGGCACCGATCGGGCGCGGCCAGCGCGGCCTCATCGTCTCCCAGCCCAAGTCCGGTAAGACGATGATGCTGCAGAACATCGCGCAGGCCATCCAGTACAACCATCCCGACGTGCACCTGATCATGCTGCTGATCGACGAGCGTCCGGAAGAAGTCACGGAAATCGCCCGCACGGTGCGCGCCGAGGTGATCAGCTCCACCTTCGACGAGCCGGCGGTACGCCACGTGCAGGTCGCCGAGATGGTGATCGAGCGCGCCAAGCGCCTGGTCGAGCACAAGAAGGACGTGGTGATCCTGCTCGACTCCATCACCCGCCTGGCCCGTGCCTACAATACCGTGGTGCCCAGCTCCGGCAAGGTGCTCACCGGCGGTGTCGACGCCAACGCCCTGCAGCGTCCGAAGCGCTTCTTCGGCGCGGCGCGCAACGTCGAGGAAGGCGGCAGCCTGACCATCATCGCCACCGCGCTGACCGATACCGGTTCGAAGATGGACGAGGTGATCTACGAGGAGTTCAAGGGCACGGGCAACATGGAAGTGCACCTGTCCCGCCGCATCTCCGAAAAGCGTGTCTACCCGGCGATCGACATCAACCGCTCGGGCACCCGCCGCGAAGACCTGCTCATCGATCCCGACCTGCTCGCCAAGATCTGGATCCTGCGCAAGCTCCTCCATCCGATGGACGAACTGGCCGCGATGGAGTTCATGCTCGACAAGATGAAGAACACCAAGTCCAACGACGAGTTCTTCAATTCGATGAAGCGCTGAGCCTTCGCCGGAAAATACGAAAAGGCCGCCCCTGCAACGGGCGGCCTTTTTCTTTGCCGCCGTCCCAGGGGCATTTTGCTACGCTGCCGCCGCCGGCACCTTTTGTCCGGCGCCAGGCGCCCCCATGTGGGCGGCACCGGTCAGCCGATCAGCCCCAAGGAAGTTCAGTGTCCATTCCCAGCGCCGCCAAGAGCACGCCGATCGGCGACCGTCACGACCTGGTCGACTACATCGCCAAGGGCGAGAAGCCCCGCGAACGGTGGCGCATCGGCACCGAGCACGAGAAATTCGGCTTCTACACCGACGACCTCACGCCGCCGCCGTTCGAAGGCCCGCGCCCGGGCATCCGCGCCATCCTCGAAGGACTGGCCGAGCGGTACGGGTGGGACATCGCCCGCGAGGGCGACACGCCCGTGGCCCTGACCAAGGGCATGGCCAACATCACGCTGGAGCCGGCTGGCCAGTTGGAGCTTTCCGGCGCGCCCCTGGAATCCATCCACCAGACCTGCGAAGAGGTCGGCACCCATCTGAAGGAAGTGCGCTCGGTGGCCGACGAATTCGGCATCGGCTTCCTCGGCATGGGTTTCCAGCCCAAGTGGCGCCGCGACCAGATGCCGTGGATGCCCAAGGGCCGCTACAAGATCATGCGCGAATACATGCCCAAGGTCGGCTCGCTCGGCCTGGACATGATGACCCGCACCTGCACGGTGCAGGTGAACCTCGACTACGCGACCGAAGCCGACATGGTGAAGAAGTTCCGCGTGGCGTTGGCCCTGCAGCCGATCGCCACCGCGCTCTTCGCCAACTCGCCGTTTACCGAGGGCAAGCCCAACGGCTTCAAGTCGTATCGCTCGCACGTGTGGACCGACACCGACGCCGATCGCACCGGCATGCTCGATTTCGTGTTCGAGGACGGTTTCGGTTACGAACGCTACGTGGACTACATCCTCGACGTGCCGATGTACTTCAGCTACGTCGACGGCAAGTACGTCGACCTGTCCGGGCAGGACTTCAAGAAGTTCATGCGCGGCGAGCTTCCCGCGCTGCCCGGCGTCAAGGCCAACATGAAGGACTGGGCGGACCACCTCACCACGGCCTTCCCCGAAGTGCGCCTGAAGCAATACCTCGAGATGCGTGGCGCCGACGCGAGCCCGTGGAACCAGCTGTGCGCGCTGCCCGCCTACTGGGTAGGCCTGCTTTACGACGACGTGGCACTGGATGCCGCGTGGGACCTGGTGAAGGATTTCAGCAAGGCCGAGCGCCATGCGCTGCGCGACGGCGTACCGAAGGACGCCCTCGCCCTGAAGTTCCGCACCCATAGCGTTCGCGAGCTGGCGCTGGAATCGTTGAAGATCGCCGAGCATGGCCTGAAGCGCCGCAACGTCGTGGGCTCGCGCGGTTCCGACGAATCGATCTACCTCGAACCGTTGCTGGAGATCGCACTGTCGGGCAAGACGCAGGCGGATACGAAGCTGGAGCTGTTCCATGGCAAGTGGAACGGCAGCGTGGACCCGGTGTTCCGCGAGTACGCGTACTGACCGCCTTTCCGCTTCGTCGTCTTCGCCGATACGATCGGCGAACGAGGTCGCAGCAACGTCAAGCCATAAAAAAACCTCCCCGTCGCCGGGGAGGTTTTTTCGTTTCAGGCCCGATCGGGGGAAGCGATCAGAACTGGTACTTGGCCGACACGGAGAGCAGGTTGCCCTTGTCGTCGTTCTCGCCGACCAGGCGATCGTTGGTGGAGCTGTTCACGCCGCCGATGTGCGCCTTGTTGACGAAGATGTGCGCATAGCCCGCGTTGATCTCGAAACGATCGGAGGCCTTGTAGCCGATACCGAAAGCCAGCCACTTGCGGGTGGAGTCCGGCACGCGCGGCGAGCGGGTGTCGTCGTAGGTCGGGGTGCTGTCCACGGCCACGCCGCCGCGCAGCGTGAAGCGGTCGGAGAGGTAGTACTCGCCACCGGCCGACAGGAAGTAGCTGTTGCGCCAGCCGTAGCGCTCGGAGGTCGGCGGCTGGTTCGGGTTCGAGTAGTTGACGGTGAGGTTCTCGAACGAATCCCACTTGGTCCACGACAGGTCGAAGCCGAGACCGAACTTGACGTCCTGGTGCCAGAAGCTCGCGGTGGCGACGGACGGCGTGGTGAAGCCCGCCTGGCCGTCGGTATGGGTGAACGGCGGCTGGCCGCTGCCCAGCAGGGCGCCCACGGTCGGGTTGGACAGCACGGCCGTGACGTTCGACGGCATCGTGAAGTTGCCGGTGCCTTCGAGGGTGTGCTTGATCTTGCTGCGGTAGGCGAGCGAGAGGCGATCGTTCTCGGTCAGCTTCCACAGACCGCCGACCTGCCAGCCGTAGGCCCAGTCGTCGCCCTTGATGCGGGCGATGCCGTCGCTGCCCGGAGGAACGACGGTGGCGTACTGCGTGGCGAGCGCGCGGGCCACGGCCGGCGAGATCTGGCCGGCGGCGGCGGCGCGCTGGATCAGGCCCAGGCCCACCGTGTTGTAGTTGATGGCGCTGGTCAGTTCGGCGCTGGTCTTCTGCGCGATGGCGCTGACGCCGACGGCGAAGTCGTCGGTCACGTCGTAGGAGGCCGAGAGGGTGAAGTCGAACGACTTGAAGTCGGACTTGATGGCGTTGTAACGGCCCTTCCAGTCGTTGTCGTAATCGGTCTTGAACCCGAACGGCGCGGTCGCCGCGAGGCCGAAGTGCCACTTGTCGCCGACCTGGGTGGCGAAGTAAAGCGCCGGGACCGGGATGGTGGTGCCGGCGTCGCCGCCGTTGCCGCCGCTGATGGGACGACCCTGCGCGTCGGTGGCGGTGCCGTGGAACTTCGTGGAGAAGTTGATGCCGGTGACGTCGGCCTGGAACACGTTGCCCTTGAGCAGGCTCATCGCCGCCGGATTGTTCACGATGACCGAGGCGTCGTCACCCGCGGCGGCCGAGCCGGCGAAGGCGCGGCCGAGGGCCTTGGCGCTGTTTTCCTTGAGCTGGAAGGCGCTCGCCTGGGCGGCCTGGGGAGCCACCAGCGCGCCGGCGATGGCCAGCGAAAGGGCGGCGGCGGCCAGCGGGCGGGTACGGACGTTCATCTGCATGGGGGCTCCTGCTTGGTGTGCTCTGGGGGCGTCGGCTACGCGGAAAACTTATCTGTTTTCATACGCGCGTTTAACAATCCGGGGTCGAACTGTGTATGACTTGACCGCTTTTTTGCAAGTGCAACCGCAACAAAGCCGAAACGGGCGTGGGATTCATGCGCATCTGCCCGCGTGTTTTTGCTAGGGTGGGATGCCGAGCCGCCGCGAGAGACCTGCCGTCATGCACTGCTTCGTCTACGCAAGCCAGCGAAAGCCCGACACCTACGTCTGGCTCACCCGCCGCGAAGGCTTCGACCTTCTCCCCGAGCCCCTCGCCCTGCTCCTGGGCGACCTGCGCTTCGCCCTCGAGGTGGAACTCACCCCGCAGCGCAAGCTTCCCCACGAAGACAACGAGAAAGTGCTGGCGAACCTCGCCGAGCAGGGTTGGCACCTGCAGACGCCACCGAACCAGACCCTGAGCGTCTGCAATCGGCCCAACCACAACCGCGAGATCGATCCGGTCAAGGGATGATCCGGCCGAATCCGCGTATGCGCGATCCGTGCAATCGTGGTTAACACCTCGTTACCGACTGGGGCGGTTCCGCTTCGTATACTCCCGCGCATGGCCAATCCCAAACGTCGTCGACCACCGCTGATCAAGGCGCTGCCCTGGTTCCTTCCCGCCCTCGCCGCCGTGGCGTGCGCCGGACTCACCGCTTCCCCGCTTGCCCTGATCCCGCTGTTGCTCGCCAACGCCCTGGCCATGGGCGCGGTGTGCCACGCCATCGGCTTCGATCCCGAGCCGAGCTATCTGCGCACGGTACTGCGGCGCGGCGCGGCGCACGTGGTGATCTTCACCGCGTATACGTTCGTGGTGTTCGTGCTCGTGGCCTGGCCGCTGCTCAAGCTCACCCAGGCACCCAGCCTCGGCGCGGCGCTGTTGCTGGCAGCCACGCTGGTGGTGGCGCTGGCCGCGCTGTGGCGTACCTGGCCGGCGTTCGGGTTGCTCTTCCTTTGGGACGACGCCTATCCGGAAGACAGCGGCAACGGCTCCTGGATCTTCACCGCGGTCGCCCGTTCGGCGAGTTTCGGTCGCCACCTTTCCGCGGAGGAGCGCTTCTTCTCGCACTTCCTGCCCTCGGCCTTCAGCCTGCTGGTGCTCGCGTTCTGCGCCGTGGCCCTGTCGGGTCTGTACGGCGTGCTGCCGTCGGAAATGCGCATCGCCGCGCTGGGCTTCTACGCCGTGGTGTTGCTGCCGCTGGGCTGCATGCTCATCGCCAACCGCACGTTGCGCGCGCTGCTTTGCGATCGCCGTGGCCATATCCGCACCGCTCGCGCCGAGCCGCGCAGGGAGCCCGCGCCGGTCGCCAGCGCGCCCCCCGCACCGGCGCCGATCCCGGTACTTAGCCAGGAAGAAAGCCAGCCCGGCGTACGCGAGCGCGAACTGCTCGCCGCCATTCGCGCGGGCGACGTGGCCCGCGCCGTGGCGCTGGTGGAAGCCGGCGCCGACCCGAACACCGTCGCCGAGCCGGGCGACCGCGACCAGCGTCCGGTACTTACCCTGGCCGCGCTCTCCCCGGATATCCGCCTGCTGCGCGCGTTGATCGCACGTGGTGCGCAGGTCGACCGGACGCACAACGGCGTCACCGCCCTGCTCGCCGCGTCGCGTGACAGCTGGCACGGCCGCCCCGACGCGGTACTCACCCTGCTCACCAACGGTGCCGACGCCACGCTTGCCGACGCCGAGGGCAACACCGCGCTGCATGGGGCGGTGCTCAGCGCGGAACCGACGGTGGCGGCCATGCTGGTCGACGCCGGTGCGCCCGTGGACGCCGTGAACGCCGCGGGCGATACACCCTTGGCCGTTGCCGCGCGGGCCGCCAACTGGACGCTCGTTCGCTTCCTGCTCGAGCATGGGGCGAAGCCCGCGCCGGTCGGTGCCGAACCCGCCCTCGTGGCGGCGTCGGGCATTTCCGACGACGACGCCGAAGGCATCAAGGTGCTGCTGCGCCACAAGGCATCGGTCAACGCGGTCAACCCCGTCGGCCGTTCCGCGCTGATCGCCGCCGCGGCCGAAGGGCATGAGCAGATCGTGCGCGCCCTGCTGCAGGCGCATGCCAATCCCAACCTCGCCGACCGCCACGGCACCACCGCCCTCATGGAAGCGGCGCGCGCCGGTGCGCACGGCATCGTGCAACTGCTGGCCGAGGCCGAGGCGGACGCATCGCCGCGCGATGCGCACGGACGCGATGCCCTTACGCTCGCCTGCCAATCGCCGCGGGCGCAGGCCGCCACCGTGCGCGCGCTCCTCGCACTGGGCGCGCAACCGAAAGAACCGGGGGCGGACGGCCGCAGCGCGCTCGACCACGCCGCCGCCGCGGGCCGCTGGGATTTCGTCGCCCTGCTCGATCCCGATACGCCGTTGCCCACGTCGTTGAGCGAATCCGTCGCTCCTGAAGCGGGTGCCGATTCGCCCAGCCATCTGCACGACGCGCTGCGCTTCGGCCACTGGGCCGTCGCCTCCACCTTCACCGCCAAGGTACGCGAGTGGCCCGCGCACGAGCTCGCCGCGCTCTACGTCGACCTGGCCGGCCCCGGCCTCGACGCCGCTCGCGCATGGCTGCTCGACCACGGCCTGGCCGCCGAGGCGCGGCTCGCCTCGCCGGACGGCGGCGGATCGCCCGGGCGCCGACTGTTCGATGCCCTGATCCAACAATTGCCTCATTCCGCCGACGCCCTGTTCCAGTTGCTTCGCGCTGGCGCCACGCCCGCCGGGGCCGGCCTGCTCGGCCAGGCCATCTGCCGCCTCGACGGGACCGGCGATGCCTTGCCCCTGGCCATGCTCGAGGCAGGGGCAGACCCGTTCGGCGCGGACACGCGGGGACGCACGCCTATGCACATGGCCGCCGCCACCGGCCAGCCGCGCGTGCTCGCCGCCCTGCTCGCCCGCGGCGTGAACCCGAACGTCCGCGATGGCGGCGGCCGCACGCCGCTGCACGCGGCGCTCGAACACGGCGGCGATACGCTGCCCCTCGTGCGCCCGCTCGTCGCCCATGGCGCGGATCCCGAAGCCGCCGACGTCAATGGCGAAACGCCCTATGGCATCGGCATCGGTCGCGGCGACGTCGAGCGCTGGCTGAGCTGGCCCTCCTGGCAACCGCCGCGTCGTCCGTTGCGCGCCGACGACCTTCCCGCCGCTGCCGCCGCGGGCGACCTGCACGCGGTCGAGCGCCTGCTGGAATGGGGGTTCGCCGTGGATACGCAGGACGCGCAGGGTGCCACGGCATTGCTGCGCGCCGCCGGTGCCGGGCATCGCGACGTGGTCGCACGCCTGCTCGACGCGGGCGCCGATGCCTCCGCCCAGGCCGTCTCCGGTATCACGCCGCTGGCCGCGGCGGTCAATGCGCGCCGCGAGGCCGTCGTCGAGCTGCTGCTGTCGAGGGGCGTCGCCGCGGACCAGCGGCTGCCCGGCCAAGCCACCGCGCTGATGATCGCCGCGGCGATGGGCTATCCGGACATCGTCGAGCGACTGCTCGGCGCCGGTGCCGACGTCAACGCCGAAGACGCCCACGGTCATGCCGCGCTGCACGCGGCCGCGCAGTATGGCTTCGGCAGCAACGACAGCCTGCGCGCACGCCGCCTGCTCGACGTACTGATCGGTCGCGGCGCCGACGTCAACAAGGCCGACAAGGACGGCGCCACACCGCTACTGCTGTTGCTCGGCTCGCACATGCGTCCGGGCAGCGGCGCCGACGCCACGCACCTGGGCGCCCTGGTGCCCGTACTGCTCGATGCCGGCGCATCGGTCGAACACGCCGATCACCGCGGCGTCAGCGCGCTGCATGCCAGCGCCATGCACGCCCTGCTCGCGCCGGCGCGCGTGCTGCTCACCCGCGGCGCCAACCGCCATGCCGCGGATGCGTTCGGCCGCACGGCGGGCGACGTGGCACGGCACCTGGGCTACGTGGATATCGCGCACGAACTGGGCGTACGCGCCGGGGCGATCCCGAGCGTGCGGCAGACCTTGAGGCAGCCGGCCCAACCGGACTGAATTCGCCGATACGATCGGCTCCCACCCTTCGGTAGGCAACCTCGCTACCGGAGGGGTGGGAGCCGATCGTATCGGCGAACCCTACGCAGCGATCACTTCCCGCCGTCGCGCTCGCGCTCCTCGGCAAGATCCGCCTCGAACAGCTGCTGCAGGTCGTGCAGCGCCTCCTTCGACGTCTGCACCAGGGCGGCATCGTCGTCGTAGACGAGGTACTGCTGGCGCAGCACCTGCGCGTCGTGCGCGTGGAACCGTTCGACGCGGCTCGACGCCACCTCGGGCGCCATGCCCAGCGACTCGAGCACGAGCTTGGTCATCTCCAGGCTGGAGAAGAACGTCTCGCGTACCGGATCTTCCACGCCGATGTCCATCAGGCGGAACACGTGCTGGCGGTTGCGCGCTCGGGCGACGATCTTCAGATGCGGATACTGGCGGCGGATGAGCCGCGCCGTGCGGATGTTCGCCTCGGGATCGTCGGTGGCGATCACGAAGACCTGCGCTTTGTCGGCCTGCGCCGCGCGAAGCATTTCCGGCCGCGCGGGGTCGCCGAAGAACAGCGACGTGCCGCCGAAGCGGCGTGAGGTTTCCACCTGCTCGACCGAACTTTCCAGCGCGACGAAGGGGATGTCCTGCGCGCGCAGGATGCGCGCCACGATCTGCCCCATGCGGCCGAAACCGGCGATGATGACACGTGGCGCGTCGGTCTCGATCTGGTCGAACTCGCGATCGGGCTTGCGCACGCGCTCGCGGACCATGCGCGAGGCCAGCAGCACCAGCAGCGGCGTGAGCGCCATCGACAGCGAGATGGCCATGACCATCAGCCCGCGCTGGCTGTCGTCGATCAGACGCTTCTGCTGGGCCAGGTTGAGGATCACGAAGGCGAACTCGCCGCCGCTGGCGAGTACGGCGGCCAGGCGCACCGAATCGGCGCGCGTGAGCGCCCCCACCAGCCGCCCCAACGGCACGATGAGGAGGGCCTTCACGACAAGCAGCAACGCGACCATGCCCAGCACCAGCAAGGGCTTGGCAAGCAGCAGGGCGAGGTCCACCGACATGCCCACGCTGACGAAGAACAGACCCAGCAGCAGGCCCTTGAACGGCTCGATGTTCGACTCGAGCTCGTGGCGGTATTCCGAATCGGCGAGCAGCAGCCCGGCGAGGAACGCGCCCAGCGTGGTGGAGATGCCCGCCACCTCCATCAGCCATGCGGTACCCATCACCACGAGCAGGGCCGTGGCGGTGAATACCTCCGTGCTCTTGGCGCGCGCCACGAAACGGAACACGTGGCGCAACAGCAGCCGGCCGCCGACGATCACCGCGAAGATGGTGCCCACCACGCGCAGGGCCATCATCGGATCGGGGGCGTGGCTGTCGCGCGCCAGCGCTCCGCCGAGCAGGGGCACCGCGGCGATGAGCGGAATCGCCGCGAGGTCCTGGAAGAGCAGGATGGCGAAGGCCTGGCGACCGTAGACGGTGCCCGCCTCCTTTCGCTCGGCGAGGATCTGCAGCCCGAACGCCGTGGACGACAGGGCCAGGCTGCCGCCCACGATCAGCGCGGCCTTCCAGGTGAGCCCGAAGAGGAAGTACCCGATGGCTCCCAGCGCCGTCGTGCAGGCGACGACCTGCAGGCTGCCGCTGCCGAACACCGCGCGACGCATCACCCACAGGCGCGACGGGGAAAGTTCGAGGCCGATGACGAAGAGCATCAGCACCACGCCGAAGTCGGAGATGGTGGCGACGCCCTCGGTATCGTCGACCAGGCCCAGCACGGACGGACCGATGACCACGCCAGCCAGCAGGTAGCCGAGCACCGCGCCGAGGCGGAAGCGCTTGGTCAGCGGAACGGCGATGACCGTCGCCAGCAGGAAGACGACTGCCGTCTCGAGAAAGTGATGACCGTCCATCCAGCGACTCCCCGCAAAATCGCCTTCGATTATGTCATGCGAAGCGGGCTTGGTAGGAGCCGATTCATCGGCGATCGGGCCGCCCCCGCGTCATCGCTCCATCGGCTTTTCGCCGATGAATCGGCTCCTGCCGGGCATGGGTGCTTCAAGCTTTCAGCCAACGGGCCACGTCGATGGCGAAATAGGTGAGGATCGCGTCCGCGCCGGCGCGCTTCATCGAGAGCAGCGATTCCATGACCACGGCCTTTTCGTCGATCCAGCCGTTCTGCGCCGCGGCCTTGATCATCGCGTACTCCCCGCTCACCTGGTAGACGAAGGTGGGCGCACCGAAGACATCCTTCACGCGCCGCACGATGTCGAGGTACGGCAGGCCCGGCTTGACCATCACCACGTCGGCGCCCTCGGCGAGGTCGAGCTCGACTTCGCGCAGCGCCTCGTCGCTGTTGCCCACGTCCATCTGATAGGTGTGCTTGTTCCCTTTGCCCAGGTTCGCGGCCGAGCCGACCGCATCGCGGAACGGACCGTAGAAACTGGACGCGTATTTCGCCGAGTACGCGAGGATGCGCGTATGGATGTGGCCGGCCGCTTCCAGGGCTTCCCTGATGGCACCGATGCGACCGTCCATCATGTCGGACGGCGCGATGAAATCCATGCCCGCCTCGGCCTGCGCCAGCGACATCTTGATGAGCGCCTCGACGGTGGGCTCGTTCATCACGTAACCGTCGGCATCGATCAGGCCGTCCTGGCCGTGGGTGGTGTAGGGATCGAGCGCCACGTCGCCGATCAGGCCCAGGCCGGGGAAGCGCTTTTTCAGCTCACGCGTGGCGCGCTGGAACAGGCCATCGGGGTTCCATGCCTCGCGGGCATCCTCGCTCTTGACCGACGTGCCGACGGAGGGAAACAGCGCCAGCGCCGGAATGCCCAGTTCGACGCACTCGGCACCGAGCTTCACCAGCTCGTCGATGGACAGGCGCTCCACGCCCGGCATGGATGGCACCGCCTCGCGCACACCGGACCCGTCGACGACGAAGGCGACCATGATGAGGTCGGACACGGTAAGCACGTTCTCGCGCATGAGGGCGCGGGAGAAGGCGTCGCGACGCATGCGGCGCATGCGGACGGCGGGAAAGCTCATGACAGGCTGCCTGTTCGGTGGCGATCGGGGCATTTTACTCCCCAGGGTCGATCGCGAGGGTGCCAAAGCGTCGCAGGCCAGCGCATGTCGCGACAACCGGACCCACCGCCGCAGGCCGGTGCCCACGGCGAAGCGCAAGGCAAGCCTCAGCCGCCCACGTCGATACGTCTCGTCGTCTCCGGATCGAAGAAATGCAACCGCTCGGCATGGAACCCGAGTCCGACATCCGCTCCCGGCGTCACCGCCGACTGCGGCGGCACGCGCGCGACCAGCTCCTCGCCCGCATGGCGCATGTTGAGGAAGATTTCGTTGCCCACGGGCTCCACCACCTCGACGTGCGCGCGCAGGCGTTCGTCGATGCCCGCATGGTCGTCGACGGTAAGCAGGTCTTCGGGGCGCAGCCCGACGACGACCGGCTTGTCGAGGTAGGCGGCGAGCGCGGGCGCGTCCGTGCCCAGCCTGATCGCGCCGTCTTTCATCGCCAGGCGCAGGCCGTCTTCGCGGCGCAGCGTGCCGTGGAACAGGTTCATCGCGGGACTGCCGAGGAATCCGGCCACGAAGAGATTCGCCGGCTTCCGATAGAGGTTCATCGGCGTGTCCAGTTGCTGCACCTCGCCGCCGTTCAGCACCACGATGCGCTGGCCCAGCGTCATCGCCTCGATCTGGTCGTGCGTGACGTAGACCATCGTGGCGCCGACGCGGCGATGGATGCGTGCGATTTCCACACGCGTGGACAGGCGCAGCTTCGCGTCGAGGTTCGACAGGGGCTCGTCGAGCAGGAATACCGCCGGGTCGCGCACCATCGCGCGGCCCAGGGCCACGCGCTGGCGCTGTCCGCCCGAGAGCGCGGCGGGCCGATGGTCCAGGCGCTCCTCCAGGCCGAGCATGGCCGCCGCATCCGCGACGCGGCGCTCGACCTCGTCTTTTGCCGTGCCGCGCAGGCGCAGGCCGAAGCCGAGGTTCTCGCGCACGGTCATGTGGGGGTAGAGCGCGTAGTTCTGGAACACCATGGCGATGTCGCGATCCTTCGGCGCCACGTCGTTCACCACGCGGTCGCCGATGGTCATCGTGCCGCCGGTAATCGATTCCAGGCCGGCGATCATGCGCAGCAACGTGGTCTTGCCGCAGCCCGAAGGCCCCACCAGCACCAGCAATTCGCCGTCGGCGATCTCGAAGCTGGCCTCCTTCAGGGCCACGTGCCCGTTCGGGTAGACCTTGCGCACCTTGTCCAGACGAACCGCTGCCATGACCTGCTCTCCCGTGGGGTCCGACGCCTGCAAGGTGCCGGACAATCGGCTATTCTGCCGACGTAAACGTTTACGTCAAAGTGGCGGCATGGCATTCGTGAAATGCGCCTGAAGGAAATCGTCACTGGACGCGAGCCCTCGCCCGAGGCACCCTTCCGGGCTATCCCCGTGACACGACAGGTTTTCCAACATGGCCAACGTTAGCGCCGCGGCGCCGACCCTGCTCGCCGACCTCGGCGGCACCAATGTGCGCTTCGGCATTGCTCATCCCCAGGAAGATCAACCGCTTATCCAGGAAAGCATCCGCCGCTACCACGTCAAGGACTACCCCTCCCTGGCCGATGCCGCCAAGCAGTATTTCAAGGAAACCGGCCATGAGGCGCAGCGCGCCATCATCGCCGCCGCCGGCCGCATCGACGGCGGCGAGACGGTCAAGGTCACCAACAATCCCTGGGCCATCTCCGCGCACAAGCTCGCGAAGGAACTCGACCTGGAGTGGGTGCACCTGGTGAACGATTTCGCCGCGCAGTCGATGGCGGTGATGCTCATGAGCCCCGACAAGGTGGTCGACAAGGACGGCCACCACGAACTCGAGAAGGTCGGTACCGTCGACGCGCCCAAGATCGGCGCCAAGGACGAGCAGACCTTCGTGGTCGTGGGCCCGGGCACCGGCCTGGGCGTCGGCGGCCTGCTGATCCGCGGCGACAAGGTGAGCGTGTTGCAGACCGAAGGCGGCCACGCCGGCTTCGCCGCGCACAGCCCCGAGGACATCGAAATCCTCAAGGTGCTCAACCTCAAGTACGGCCGCGTGTCGAACGAGCGCCTGATCAGCGGCCAGGGCCTGGCCAACCTCTACACGGCGATCTGCGAGATCTCTGGCCAGAAGGCCGACGAGAACATCACGCCGGAGGACATCACCCGCCGAGCGACCGACGGCTCGTGCCCGATGTGCGCCCGCGCCGTGGAAACCTTCGCGGGCATCTTCGGCAGCGTCGCCGGCGATCTCGTGCTCACCCTCGGCGCGTGGGACGGCGTGTATCTCACGGGCGGCATGACGCCGATCCTCCTGCCGTGGATCCAGAAACACTTCCGCGAACGCTTCGAGGCCAAGGGCCGTTTCCGCGACACGATGGAAAACGTCCCCACCCAGGCCATCATGAATCCGGAACCCGGCCTCATCGGCGGCGCCGCGCTGGCGATCGTCGAAGCCGGCGGCACGCCGCTGCGTCGCTGATGTGGAAGATGCCCGGCGCCGTGCGCCGGGCATCGCCGAGTCTCGTCTTTACAATGCGTCCGCCGCCCATTCCGGTGCGGATTCATTCGGATTGAACGTCACGCTCGCCACGCATTTCGGGTTTTTATAGGCGAATCCGAAACCGAGCTGCCCCCAGGGACCGAAGACGGACCACGAGCCTTTGTCGTCAGGGTCGCCCGTTGTCGGCGAGTCGATCATGATCGCCGACGGATACCTCGCGCGTACGCTCTCCAGACTGACGCAGCGTCCCTCGACATTCATCGTCGCCAACAGCAACTTCGACGTATCCAGCGATGTCACCCTGATCTCGGAGTCGACGACCGTCACACCGGGAACGAATGCCGACGATCCCCCCACGAAACTTCGCGAAAAGGTCTTGGAGCGCACCAGCGTTTCAGCGCCCGGCCACACGTCTTGCAGGTATTCGATGCCTCGACGCGCCTGGCCGGCCATCATGTCCAGCTTGTCAAAGAAGGGATCCGTTGCAAAACCCGATGCTTCAGGCCCCCGCGCCATATAGTGCGCGTCATACCAGTCGCCGTAATAGTCAAGATAGTTCTTGCCGGATACGGATTCAATGTTCCTCTCGCAAAACGCGTACCCGAAGTCGCCGTAAAGGACAGGAGGGTTATTGGCCATTGAAGCAAACCAATCCGTGAAGTACGGCACGTCCGCCGACACCACCCCGGTATCGACACCGGCGCAATGTTTGATTTCCTTTCTTGCAACGATATTCACGCCAAGAGCAAAACCCTCGTCCGTGCACCTACTTCGTATGTAGGCATCGCGCGACGTCAGATCCTCTCGAAAGCTGCTAGTCGCATGTCCCACCTCGTGCGAAAAGTGCGACGTGGTGTAAGACACCGATTGCCCTGAGAGAACGGTCATCACCTTGTTGAGCACATCGACGGAAGACGAGTTTCCATACTGAATCTTCCATCCCTTACGATCCACATCCCTCGTTCTCCATTGAATCGAGTATCCGCTGTGGACCAGATCGTCCACGCCCCCACCCAAACCGGTGACGATCTTTTCCGGAGGCATGGGGAGATCCGCGGAACACGACTCCCCCCAATGCGCCTGCGTCGTCCATGAGGAAACGGAGAGCGCCATGAGGGCCATACAACTCACACTTCGGTTCGTCCGCACGTTTCACCTCCATAAGGAGTTCATCAAAGCCATACGAATATGGCTACCAATGCACGTGGGACGTCCGCGCAGTAAATTTTCTCTTATCCAGAGGCAAATGTACTTGAGAATATTCTTGCTCTAAGGTGAATCATCGCCTGCCAGATGAACCCGTTGAGTCGCTCGAAGACGAAAGCCAAGCGCACTTATCGTGCGCATGAAAGCCGAAAATTTCAGTCCATTCTCCGCAACGAGAGACTCGCAGAGCACATCGTCCGGCAGTCCAACTTTCTGCGATGCAGAGCTCATCGCCCGAGCACGCACAATGTCTTCCAGGGCCAATCGCACCAGGCGTCCATCACCAGGATCATTATCCAGGCAGGTATTGAAATAGGCAGCCTGATCGGCTTCGGTGCGCAGGGTTTCTGCCGACTCCCAATGCGCGTCCGGTTCTTCCATGTCCAACACTCTCTATAACGCGGCAAGCAAGTTGCGATCGTATCCCGAATATTTTCCAACAAAAAACTGTCATCGCAGTCGACTAGATCGAAGGCGCGAGCAACGCATCCAGATCGTTCTCGTCGAAGCTCAGGCGCTCGCGCGTGCCGCCGCCTTCGAGCACGGCATCGGCGAGGTCGGCCTTGCGCACCTTCAGTTCCTCGATGCGCTCTTCCACCGTGCCGGCGACGATGAGGCGGTAGACGAAGACGGGCTTGTCCTGGCCGATGCGGTGCGCGCGGTCGCTCGCCTGCGCTTCGGCCGCGGGATTCCACCACGGGTCGTAATGGATCACCGTGTCGGCCGTGGTGAGGTTGAGGCCCACGCCGCCGGCCTTGAGCGACAGGAGGAACAAGGGCACTTCACCGTCCTGGAAACGCCGCACCGGCTCGGCGCGATCGCGGGTTTCGCCGGTGAGCGTGACGTAGGCGATGCGGCGTCGATCCAGTTCGTGCGCGATGAGGCGAAGCATTTCGGTGAACTGACTGAACAGCAGCACGCGGCGGCCTTCGGCGAGCAGGGCCGGCAGCATGTCCATGAGCAGTTCGAACTTGGCCGATTCGCGCACGCCGCGCGCGGCCTCCAGTTTCACCAGGCGCGGATCGCAGCAGACCTGGCGCAGCTTCAGCAGCGCGTCGAGCACCACGATGCCGCTGTGCGCGATGCCGCGCTGGGCGATCACCTCGCGCAACTCCTCGGCGAGCGAGAGCCGCAGGCTTTCGTAGAGATCGCGCTGACGCGACTCCATCACCACGCGGCGGGTGATTTCCGTCTTCGCCGGAAGCTCGGAGGCCACCTGCGACTTCGTGCGACGAAGGATGAAGGGAGCGATGCGACGGTTCAGGCGCTCCTGGCAGGCGGCATCCTGGTGCTTCTCGATCGGCACGCGATAGTGGCGCCGGAAGGCGCCTTCGTCGCCGAGCAGGCCGGGCACCGCGAGGTCGATCTGCGACCACAACTCGCCCAGGTGGTTTTCCAGCGGCGTGCCGGTGAGGCACAGGCAACGCGGCACGTTCAATGCGAGCAGCGCGCGACGCGCCTGCGTGCGCGGGTTTTTCACCTGCTGCGCCTCGTCGAGCACCACCAGCGAGAAGGCCTGTTTCTTCAGTGTTTCCACATCGCGCGGCAGCAAGGCGTACGTGGTCAGGATGACGTCGTTCCCGGCTATGCGCGCGAAGGTTTCCGCACGCTGCGGACCGTGCAACGCGAGCAGGCGCAGGCTGGGTGCGAAACGCGCCACTTCCGATACCCAGTTGGGCACCAGGCTGGTGGGCACCACGACCAGTGCCGGCGCATCGAGCGCGCCGCTGTCCTTGAGCGCCAGCAGATGGGTGATGAGCTGCAGCGTCTTGCCCAGGCCCATGTCGTCGGCGAGTACGCCGCCGGTGCCGGCCTCGGCGAGGGCGTTCATCCAGCGCAGGCCGTCGCGCTGGTAACCGCGCAGCGTCGCGTTGATGCCTTCGGGCACCGTGTCGCTCGCACGCTCGGCGGCCTCGCGCAGCCGGCGGGTGAAACCGCGCAGGCGCTCCGGCGCCTCGAACGACCCGCCGCTGGGCAATGCCTGGACGAGTTCCTCCAGGCGCCCGGCCTGCACACGCGGCAGATGCAACTGCTGCCGGGGTTTTTCCAGGTATTCGGCGAGCGGCGCGAGCAGGTCGCGCAGTTCCTTCAGCCGAACCGGCACGCGGCGACGCTCGTCGACCGGCGCATACCAGACCGAGTCTTCCGCCTCGCCCGGCGCGGGACTCAGGCTCAACTGATGTTCGGCCAGCGCCTGCGCGACGGCGGGAAGCAGGTTTACCCGGCGGCCCTCCACCTCGATGCCGATTTCGAGGTCGAAGGCGCGGTCGGCGTCGTCTTCCTTGGCCTGGCCGTACCAGTGCACCGGACCTTCGAGCACTTCGAAGGGAAAGCTCGGGGCGTAATCGATGAGGAAGCCGTCGACTTCGAGCCGCGTGCGCAGCGCAAGCCAGCGCGCGGGCGTGTTCACCTCGAGCGCGCCGGCGTAGCCCTTGCCGGGAAACAGCCATGCATCGTCGGGCAAGGTATCGGCCATGTCCCAGGGCAACCCCTCGGTATCCACGGCCGGATTCAGGCCGGCGGTTTCGAGGGTTTCCATCGTCGCAAGTTCTTCGGCGCGGCGACGGGCGATTTCCAGCAGGGTGCCGTTGCGCACGCGGCGCACCAGCGGCTCACCGCCACGGCTGGGCAGGCGCTCGCCCGCGTAGTCGAACGAGAGGCGGCCATAGGCCAGCGGCGGCGTGCCCGCGGCCAGCCGCGCATGGCGGGTCAAGGCGTGCAGCGTGAGCACCGGGCGCGGCGAGACTTCCGCACGCCGCAACTCGCCGAACACCTGCGGCACGGGTACGCGCCCGGCCATCGAGGTGGTCGCGAGGCCGTTGCGGAACGCCGCCGTGCTCTCGGGCGGCAGCGGCGGCAGGTCGAGCCAGTCGCTCTCGGCCGGATCGCCCTGCAGGGGGCCCACCTCGGCATGTTCGGCATCGAGGAACCACAGCGTGCCGATGCGGAAGAGCCGCCGGCTGGGGGGAACGGCGGGCAGCAGCTTCTGGCTGCCGTCCTTTTCCAGTTGCCAGCGCCAGGTCAGCGGTTGCGGCTTGCCGCGGGTGAGTTGGAGGCCGGCCACGCCACCGAAGAAACAGGGCGCGCTATCGAGGATGTCGGCCAGCAGGTGATCGCCCAGCATGCCGACGAAGCGGGCGTAGCTGCGACTTTTCCGCAGCGTCTGGGGCAAGCCCAGCACGGTGGCGGCCAGGCGCTTCTCGGTGACCGTCAGGGTGGTCTCGTGCAGGTGCCGGGCGTCGAGAGGCAGGGGCCGGGTATGGCGACCGTCGGCGCCGACGGTCAGGAGGACGGGCGCCACGTCGAGGCGGGCGGCGGGCTCGTGGTCGTCGTTGACGCCCTCGAGGAAGAAACCGAGCACGATACGCTCGTCGGACGCGCGCGGCCCGGCCACGCCGAGTGCGCGTCGCCACGCGATGGGCAGCGATCCCGCCGCCTCGTTGTGCCTGCGCTTGTCGTCCGGTTGCTGCATCCGTGTCGATCCCGCCCGCGCGACCAAAACAGGAAGCTTAGCAAACGCGGGATGAGGTGCCGGTAGGACTTTTTACCCGTGGACCGGCCCGGTTCAGCGAGATCGGCAAACGCCGCCGGCCATGGCAGTCAGCCGCGACGCCCCGCGAACAGGTCGACGGGGTATTCCGCCTTCTGCTCGCGACCCATGAGCGTGCGCAGGCCTTCCGCCGGCGTGACGTCGCCATGCAACACGGCACGCACGGCGGCGGAAATGGGCAGGTCGAGGCCGTGGAAACCCGCCAGGCGAGCCACTTCGTCGGCGGTGACCACGCTCTCCACCACCTGGCCGATCTGGCGCACGGCCTCGTCCAGCGGCGTGCCGCGCCCGAGCGCCAGCCCCAGGCGACGGTTGCGCGAGAGATCGCCCGTGCAGGTGAGGACGAGGTCGCCGAGGCCGGCCAGGCCCATGAGGGTTTCCGCACGCGCACCCAGCGCCACGCCGAGACGGAGCATCTCGTTCATGCCGCGGGTGATGAGGCCGGCACGGGCATTGAGGCCCAGTTCCATGCCGTCGGCCACGCCGGTGGCCACGGCCAGCACGTTCTTCATGGCGCCACCGAGCTCGGCACCGAGGATGTCGTTGCCCGTGTAAGCGCGGAAGTTCGGCGCGTGCAGCAGCAGGGCCAGCTCCTTGCCGAAGGCCTCGTCGGTAGCGTGCACCGTGACGGCGCTGGGCAGCCCCGCGGTGACCTCGCGGGCGAACGACGGCCCGGTGACCACGGCGGCCGGCCGGCCAGGAAGCTTCTCGCCGACCAGTTCGTGCAGGAATCGGCCGGTGCCCGTCTCGAAGCCCTTGGTGGCCCAGGAGATCTTCGTTTCCGGGTCGAGCAGGGGCACGATCTCGTCGAGGATCGACGCGAAGGCATGGCTGGGCACCACGATCAGCACGATGCCGGCACCGCGAAGCACCGTCTTCAGGTCGCTGTCGTAGGTGAGCTCGGTGGGGAGATCGAGGTCGGGCAGATAACGCAGGTTGCGCCGCGCCGAGGCCATGGCCGCGAGCGCGGCGGCGTCACGTCCCCACAAGCGCGTGGGGACGTCGTTTCGCGCCAGCAGGGCCGCCAGCGCGGTGCCCCAGGAACCGGCACCGAGAACGGCGACGGTCGGACGGGAGGGAACGCTCATGCTCAGCTGTTGAGCGGATGGGCCCCGGCGCCTTCGAGCTGCTGGCGCTGCTGTTCGGCGTACAGGGCGTCGAAGTTGATCGGCTGCAGCAGGAACGGCGGGAAACCACCCTCCTGGACCATCGCCGAAACCATCTGGCGGCCGTAGGGGAACAGCAGGTTCGGGCAGTAGGAGCCCAGGATGCCGTCGCGGTCTTCGTTGGCGAAGCCCGCGATGCCGAAGATGCCGGCCTGGTGGACTTCGGCCAGGTAGGCGGTGCGATCGCCCAGGGCGCAGGTGAGGGTGAGGCTGAGCACCACTTCGTAGAGGTCGTTGCCCAGGTCGGTGGCCTTGTGGCCGAGATTGAGCTGCACCTGAGGCTGGGCCTCGGTCTCGCCCATTTCCTGGAAGATCTGCGGCGCGTTGGGCGCCTCGAAGGAGGCGTCCTTCACGTAGATCTTCTGCAGCACGAGCTGCGGCTGGCCTGCCTGGCCGTTGACGTTGGTCTCTGCCATGAAATGAATCCTCGAATGAGCGTCTGTGGTCGGCTTCGCGCGCAGGGGGCGCGAAAGGCGTCGATTGTTTCATACATCCCGGCGCGCCGCACATCCGGCTTGCGGCGGACGGTAGGAATCTGAGAGAATGCGCGGCTTCCCTATGCCGACCCGATTCGTCGGGCAGGTCCGTCACGCGACGCGGGCCCCCATCGGCGGAAGCGCTCCACTCTCCAGCCATCGCGTGGCGTCCCGTCCGGGACGGTCGCTGGGCCGTCGCCGTCCTGGCCAAAGGGCGGTCCAACCGAATCTATCAGGAGGCCCCATGGCCCGTAGATGCCAAGTCACCAACAAGGGTGTGCAGACCGGCAACAACGTCTCGCACGCGAACAACAAGACCCGCCGCCGCTGGCTGCCGAACCTGCACGAGCGCCGCTTCTGGGTCGCGAGCGAGAACCGCTGGGTCAAGCTCCGCGTTTCGAACCACGCCCTGCGTACGATCGACAAGAACGGCATCGAAGCCGTGCTGGCCGACCTCCGTTCCCGCGGCGAAAAGATCTAAGGAGATCACCTCATGGCAAGCAAGCGCGATAAGCACCGCCTGATTTCCACCGCGGGCACCGGTCACTTCTACACGACCACGAAGAACAAGAAGAACACGCCGGAAAAGATGGTCTTCATGAAGTATGACCCCGTCATCCGGAAGCACGTGGAATACAAGGAAGGCAAGATCAAATGATCTTGCGAAAAAAGCCGCCGAAAGGCGGCTTTTTTTTGATGTTGCCGCGGCGCGGGAGCGGACCCAGTCCGCGAACCCTCAGGGTATCGGGCAGACAAACGAGGCTTTGCATCGCTTCGAACCGGCTGTCCTGACCAACGAAGCGGCTGTGACTTCGTAGCCGCTGCCGCCCTCGACCGCTCTACCGAGCGGCATATTCGCGAAAGTCAGCTCGAGGGTTCGCGGACAGGTCCGCCTCCACCCCTCGGTAGCCAGATTCAAGCCAAGAAAAAGCCCGCCGGATGGCGGGCTTTTTCTTGGAACCGACGGAAAGGCTTTACGCCCCGACCGCCGAATATCCCTTCAACCGCTGCGCGAACTGCTGCAGCGAACGGATGCCGCTTTCTTCCGCCTCGACGATCCACTGCTGAAGCGCCTTCAGCGCCTTGTCGGCACCGCGCTCTTCCATCAGGGCCACGAGGCGCGCGCGGAACTCGCACACGGTGGTCAGGGCCGGACGATTGGCCAGGGCCGCGTGCATGCGTTCGCGGGCGTCGTTGTCGAGCCAGCGGCCGCCATCGGCCAGTGCACGACGCAGGCGACGCGGGATCGCCTTGATGCTGTCGCCGGCCTGGCCGACTTCGTCGCGCATCGTCGGCAGGATGACGTTGCGGTAGTAGTCGGTGGTGGCCTGGAAGCGCAGCGCCAGCACGCCCTTGAGCGTTTCGGCGTCGGGCAGGTGCACGTTGGGGCGAAGGTTGAGCGTGGGCGCCACACGCAGCACCTTGGCGAGGCCCACGACGCGCAGGGTGCAGATGGCCGCCCAGCCGATGTCGAACTCCCACTTGCGCAGGGCGAACTTCGCCGAGCTGGGGAACGCGTGGTGGTTGTTGTGCAGCTCTTCGCCACCGATCCAGAAGCCCCACGGCGAGATGTTGGTCGCCGTGTCGGAGCTTTCGAAGTTGCGGTAACCCCACCAGTGGCCGATGCCGTTGACGAAACCGGCGGCCCAGAACGGGATCCAGATCATCTGCACGGCCCAGATGGCCATGCCGACCACGCCGAACAGCGAGAGGTCGATGATCGCCATGAGCGTGGGGCCCCAGTACGGGTGCTTGCCGAACAGGTGGCGCTCGAACCAGTCGTCGGGCGTGCCGCGACCGTACTTGTCCATGTCGGCCTTGTTGTAGCTGGCCTCACGGTAGAGCGACACGCCGTCGAGGAACACCTTCTTGATGCCGAAGATCTGCGGGCTGTGCGGATCTTCCTCGGTCTCGACCTTGGCGTGGTGCTTGCGGTGGATGGCGACCCACTCCTTCACCACCATGCCGGTGGTGAGCCAGCCCCAGAAACGGAAGAAACCGTTGAGGGTCCAGTGGAAGTCGACGCCGCGATGGGTGGCGCTGCGGTGGTAGTAGAGCGTCACCGTGAAGATGGTGAGCTGGGTGACCACGAGCACATAGACCAGCATCTCACCCCAGCTTGCGCGGGTGAGGCCGTTGGCCAGGAAATCGAGCAGGGTGTCGAGCATGAAGTCGGTACCGCGCGGGAAGTGAAGGGGACGTACAAGTAGCAGTCTAGCGGGGGGTTTCCATACCCACCAGCATGGATCGCGGCAAATTGTGAAAGCCGTGGTTGTCGTCACACCGGGCATTTGCGCACAATCGCCCGATGACGCCTGCCTTTGCCGTTCAGAGAGATCAACACCCTGCGGCAAGATGCCCGCAAGATCCTGCCCATAGGGCGGCATTCGACGACGTAGCCGCATGAACGCGCCGACTTTCCTGAACGTGGACGGCGTATCGCGACGCCGGGCCGGGCGAGCCGCCGTGTCCGGCCTGAGTTTTCACCTGAACCGCGGTGAAGTACTGGGGCTGCTCGGGGTCAATGGCGCGGGCAAATCCACCACCCTGGCGATGCTCGCCGGCGCCCTTCGCCCGGACGCCGGTCGTATCGAGATCGACGGTCGCCGCCTGGATCTCCATCCCGCCCTCGCCTCCGACGTCATCGGCTGGCTGCCCGAGTCGGCGCCGCTGTGGCCGGAACTGTCGGTCGAGGAACACCTGGTGGCTTTCGCCCGCTTGCGCGGGCGTGCCAGGGCAGAGGCCCGCCGGGCGGCGGATGCGGCGATCGCCCGCCTCCAGCTCGGCGACCTGCGCCGACGCCTGGCCGGCGTGCTGTCCCAGGGACAACGCCAACGCCTGGGCCTGGCCTGCGCGCTGGTCCACGAGCCGCCGCTGCTGATCCTCGACGAGCCCGCCAATGCCCTCGATCCGGTGCAGGTCGGCGAGTTGCGCAAGCTCGTGCGGGAACGCGCGGCCGCGGGCACCGCGGTGATCCTGTCCACGCACGTGCTGGCCGAGGTCGTGGCCGTCTGCGATCGCGTGGTCATCCTCCACGACGGGCACCTGCGCCACGACGCGCCGCTGGGCGATCACGCGGCACTGGAGAAGACCTTCTTCGGCATCGCCACCGGGGCCTCCGCATGAGCCTGGGCGCGATGACCCGTCTCGAACTGCGCCGCCTCGCGGTGCGCCCGCTCGCGTGGGCGCTGGCCGCCCTCACCATCGCGTGGCTGGCCTGGACCTTCACCCTCGGCCTGGGCCAGTTCCTCGGCGCGCAGGTCAGGCTCGCCGCCGTCGCCGATGCGCCCGGGTTCACCGACCTGGTGGCGATCCCGCTGCTTGCCGAGCTGGTGAAGCTGTCCTTCCTCGTGGTGCCGCTGATGACGATGTCCGCGTTGGCCGGCGAGCGGCGAGCGGGAACGCTGGCCCTCCTGTGGTCCACCGGCCTGCCCGCCTGGCGCATCGTGCTCGGCAAATACATGGCCGTGCTCGCGTGGCTGGGCCTGTGGCTGCTGGCGACGCTGGCGATGCCGCTGGCCGTGGGCCTGCACGGCGAGGCCGACTGGGGCAAGCTCGCCGCCGCCACGCTCGGCACCGCCCTCACCCTCGCCACCCTGGCGGCCATCGGCATCGCGTGCTCGGCCGCCACGGCCGTTCCCGCCATCGCCGCGGCGACGGCGTTGATCGTGTCGCTCGCGCTGTGGACCATCGACCGCGGAGCGCAGGCCGCCGGCGTCAGCGGGGGCTTCCTCGAATGGCTCACGCTCGCCACGCACCTGCAGAACCTGCTGCGCGGCCTCGTCGTCTCCAGCGACATCGTGTGGTTCGCGCTCGCCATCGCGCTCGCGCTGATCCTCGCTACGCGCCGCCTCGGCGCCGAACGGGAGCGCCAGTGATGCGTCGACTCGACCGCTGGCTGTTCCTCGTGGTGCTGCTGGCCATCGTCGGCGGCCTAGGCTTCCTGAGCTCCCGGCATGCCTGGACCGCCGACTGGACGCACGGCGCGCGGGCTAGCCTGGCTCCCGAGAGCGATGCCGTGCTCCGCGCGCTCGACGGTCCCGTCGACGTGGTGGGCTATCTCTCGCCCACGGGCCCGTTGCGCGAACAGGTGGCCGCGGTCATCGAACGCTACACGCGTGCGAAACCCGATCTCACGCTGTCCTTCGTCGATCCGGACCTCGACCCGGCCGCGTCGCGGCAGCTGGGCATCGGCGGCGACGGCGCCCTCATCGTCCGCTATCGCGGTCGCGAGCAACGTGTGGAAAGCCCGATCAACGAGCGCAACCTTTCCAACGCGCTGGAACGACTCGCGCGCGGCGGGGAACGCGTGGTGGCCTTCGTCACCGGCGACGGCGAGCGCCAGGCCGACGGCCGGGCCAATGCCGACCTCGGCATCTTCATGGGCCAGATCGAGAAGCGCGGCATCCGCGCGGTGCCGTTGAATTTCAGCCAGACGCAGGGCGTGCCCGAACACACCGATCTCGTCGTTCTTGCCAGCCCCCTCGCCCCCCTGCCCGCGCGCAGCGTGCAGGCGCTCGTGGATTACGTGCGCGACGGCGGCAACCTGCTCTGGCTCACCGAACCGTCGAACGACGACCTAGGTACCGCGCCGCTCGCCGACGTGCTGGGCATCCGCATACTGCCGGGCGTGCTCGTGGACGGCCAGGGCAGCACGCTCAACGTGCGGGACCCGCGCATCGTCGTGCTGGGCGACTATCCGTTCCACGCGATCACGCGCGCGTTTCGCGACACCACGCTGTTCCCGCAGGCGGCCGCGCTCGCGCAGGTATCGGCGCACGACTGGGCGGTGGTGCCGTTCCTTCGCTCGGGCGAGCGCAGCTGGACCGCCTTCGGCGGCATCGACAACGACAAACCCTCCACCGTCGCCTTCCATCCCGAAAACGGTGAGCTGAAAGGTCCGCTCGACTTCGCTTTCGCGCTGAACCGCCTTTCGCCCAGCCCGGCCAAGAGCGAGCAGCGCGCCGTGGTGATCGGCGACGGCGATTTCCTCTCCAACACCTATCTCGGCAACGGCGGCAACCGCGCGCTGGGTGAGCGCATCGTCGACTGGCTGCTGGGCGACGACGTGCTGGTGAACCTGCCATCCCGTGGCGCACCGGACCGTGCCATCGCGTTATCGCAGGATGGCCTTGGCGCCATCACCCTCGGCTTTCTCGTCGCGCTGCCGTTGCTCCTGCTCGGCATCGGCACGGGCATCGCGTGGCGGCGGCGGAGGCGCTGAGGTGAGGCCGCGACTGCTCGCCCTCGCCGTGCTGGCGATCGTCGTCGCGGCGGTCGGCTGGCAATGGCACGCCGACGAGGCCGACGCGCGCGAGCACACGCTCACGGGACTCGATCCCGGACGCCTCGAGCGCATCGATGTCTCGCTGCGCGGCTTCGCCGACCAGCATTTCGAGCGCCACGAGGGACACTGGACCTCGTCCGGCACGGTCGACGAAGGGCGAGTGGACGACCTGGCCGACCTCGCGCGGACGCCCGTCTTCGAATGGAAACCCCTTGCCGATGTCGACGCGGCGAAGATCGGCCTGTCCCCGCCGACGGCCGTGCTGACCCTCGATAACGTGCGACTGGAATTCGGTGACATGACGGCCCTGGGCAAGCGCCGCTACGTGCGCGAAGGCGATCGCGTGGCGATCGTGCCCGCGCAGGCGCTGCCGAGGCCGCCGAGGATGCAGGCGTTGCCGACACGGCCCAGGCCTTGACCCGCCACGCGGTCGCCGCGTCGGCCTGCGCCGGTGCGACGGCCCCTTTCCACTTGCCCGCCAGCACGGGACGCCCCATCTTTCGCCCATGCCCGAACTCCCCGAAGTCGAAACCACTCGCCGCGGCATCGCCCCGTACCTGGAAGGCCATCGCGTCACCGGCGTGGTGCTGCGACGACCGGACCTGCGCTGGCCGATTCCCGCCGAAATCTCGACGCTGCTCCCCGGGCAGACGATCACGAGCGTGGAGCGTCGCGCGAAATACGTGCTGATCCACACCGCGGCCGGCACGGCCCTGCTCCACCTCGGCATGTCGGGCATGTTGCGCGTGTTGCCGGCCGACACGCCCCTGGGCAAGCACGACCACGTGGACATCGTTCTCGACGACGGCAAGGTGCTGCGCTTCACCGATCCGCGCCGTTTCGGCGCCTTGCTCTGGCAGATGCCCGGCGAAACGCATGAATTGCTCGAGGGCATCGGGCCGGAACCGCTCACCGACGCGTTCGACGGCGACCTGCTCTGGCGCCTGTCGCGGGGGCGCTCGGCCTCGGTGAAAACCTTCCTGATGGACAACGCGGTGGTGGTCGGCGTCGGCAACATCTATGCCAGCGAAGCCTTGTTCGCCGCCGGCATCGATCCGCGTCGCGCGGCGGGAAAGGTCTCACGCGAACGCTACGCCACACTCGCCGCCGAAGTGAAGCGCATCCTGGCGTACGCCATCACCCGTGGCGGCACCACGTTGCGCGACTTCCTCTCGCCCGACGGTGCGCCGGGCTACTTCTACCAGGAACTGTTCGCCTACGGCCGCGCCGGCGAAGCGTGCAAGGTGTGCGGCACGCCCATCAAGGTGGTGACGCTGGGGCAGCGGGCGTCGTTCTACTGCCCCACCTGCCAACGCTGATCCGGTCAGTCGGGCCAGCGCATGGCGGCATGCGAATTGTTGAAGCGCGGATCGTCCTCGTCGCCCGAGAGCGACACTTTCAGACCGCCGCGCACGCCGGTCACGTCGATCAGCTGACCGTCGTCGAAACGCGACCCCAGGGCGGACAGTTCCACGAGGTTTTCCGACAACGCGCCCACCGAATCGATGGCGTTGTCGGGCACGTTGGTGATGCTGACGTCGGGACGACCGAACTTGCGCATGCCGCGCGTACGGATCCACGAGCGACCCTTCGCATCTTCCTCGGGGCTGCACAGGATCAACACGTGGTGTCGCGGCGGCGCGCCACCCGGCACCAGGTAATGCTCGCGCCAGCTCGCCGAGTCGAACAGGGTGAGGATCTGCGGATCGACCACCACCTTGCCGCCGACGTCGGTCAGCGCCGCGACGACGCCGAGCGTATCGCGCAGGTAGTCCAGGCTGTCGCGGTCGGGAAACCGGCCACGGATGACCATGACGTGCGGCGCCGCCTTGGCGGCCTTGAACGCCTCGGGGCTGTCCTCGCGCAGCAGTTCGCCCAGCGCGCCGGCCAGCGGATAACCCTCCCAGCGCGCCAGCACCGCATTCTGCATGCGCTGCATCTCGATGCCTTCGGGCAAGCCCGGGCTACCGTACGTGGACGAGGGGATGACCACGTCCTCGGCGAACGAGCCGAACACGAAGTACAGCAACACGGCCTGCTCGTCGCTGGGCTGCCAATAGGGGCGCGGCCATTCGGCGGCGGCGTTCGTCGTCTCGGTCACGTCGGTTTTCCTTCGTCGGGATCGGATTCACCCAGCGGCAGCACGGGTTGCTGCAGCTCGATGCGGCCTTCGCCGGCCGTGATGGTCTTGAACTCGGCGCGGCTCACGGAGACATAGCGGTCGTTGCCGCCGATCTCAACCTGCGGCCCCTGGGTGACCGCGCGGCCGTGCTCGTCCACGCGCACCACCATGGTGGCCTTTCGGCCGGAATGGCAGATGGTCTTGATCTCGTCGAGGTTGTCGGCCCAGGCCAGGAGGTATTGGCTGCCTTCGAAGAGCTCGCCGCGGAAATCGGTGCGCAGCCCGTAGGCCAGCACGGGGATGCCCAGGCGATCGACCACGTCGGTGAGCTGCCAGACCTGGGCCTTGGACAGGAACTGGGCCTCGTCCACCAGCACGCAATGCAGCGGGCCGCGCGAGGCGATGTCGCGCTCGACGACGGCGAGCAGGTTCTCCTCACCCGAGAAGCGCATGGCCCGGGCCTGCAGGCCGATGCGGGAAGCGACCACGCCCTCGCCGTACCGGTCGTCCAGGGCCGGGGTGAGGATGAGCGTGCGCATGCCGCGCTCGTGGTAGTTGTGCGCGCTCTGCAGCAGGGTGGTGGTCTTGCCGGCGTTCATCGCCGAGTAATAGAAATACAGCTTGGCCATGGGCTTTCGGTCGGGTCGCGACCCGACATGGTATCCGAACCCCGGCCCACCTGCCCCCGAGACCGGCACCTGCTACCATCCGGGGCCTCGTCCGCCCCTCGTCTTCCGGCCGGCCATGCTCAATCCCCAACAACACGCGGCCGTCGAGTACTGCGACGGTCCCCTCCTCGTGCTGGCCGGCGCAGGCTCCGGCAAGACGCGCGTCATCACGGAGAAGATCTCGCACCTGATCTCCCGCCGGCACCTGGCCGCGGAGAAGATCGCCGCGATCACCTTCACCAACAAGGCCGCGAAGGAAATGCGCGAGCGCGTTTCCAAGCTGATTTCCGACGACGCCGCGAAGGCGCTCACCGTGTGCACCTTCCACGCGCTGGGCCTGAAGTTCCTGCAGATCGAACACGATCGCGCGCAGTTGCGCCGCGGTTTCTCGGTGCTGGACGCCGACGACAGCGCCAACATGATCAAGGAACTCTCGCCCAAGGGCGTGAAGCCGGAAGTGATCCAGGGCATCCGCAACCTCGTGGGCAAGGCCAAGAACGCGGGCCTGACGCCCGCCGAAGCCATGGCCGCCGCGCGCAGCCCGCGCGAGATCGAAGCCGCCACCATCTACGATCTCTACCAGCAGCGGCTGGCGGCGTTCAACGCGGTGGACTTCGACGATCTCATCCGCCTGCCACTGAGCATCCTCGAGAACGACGCGGACGCGCGCGCCATCTGGCAGGAGCGCCTGCGCTACCTGCTGGTGGACGAATACCAGGACACCAACGACGCCCAATACCGCCTGCTCAAGGCCATCGCCGGTCCCAAGGCGCGCTTCACCTGCGTGGGCGACGACGACCAGAGCATCTATGCATGGCGCGGCGCCAATCCGGAAAACATCGACCAGCTCGGCCGCGACTTCCCGCAACTGAAGGTCATCAAGCTGGAGCAAAACTACCGCTGCGCGAAACGCATCCTACGCGCCGCCAACCAGCTCATCGCCAACAACCCGCACGTGCACGAGAAGCGCCTGTGGAGCGACCACATCGAAGGCCCGCCCATCCGCGTGCTCGAGTGCAAGGACAACGACCACGAAGCCGAGCGCATCGCCGCCATCGCCGCGAGCCTGCACGAGAAATACAAGGACAAGGGTTGCCGCTGGGACGACTTCTGCATCCTCTATCGCGGTAATTTCCAGGCCCGTCCGCTGGAGAAGGCGCTGCGCCTCGCGCGCGTGCCGTATCACCTGAGCGGCGCGCTGTCGTTTCTCGACCGCGCCGAGGTGAAGGACATCCTCAGCTATCTTCGCCTGCTCACCAACCCCACCGACGACGCCGCTTTCCTGCGCGTGGTGAACGTGCCCAAGCGCGAGATCGGCGCCACGTCGCTGGAGAAGCTCGGCCAGATCGCGCAGACGCGCAACGCCTCGCTGCTCGATGCCGCGCGCAGCGACACCGTACTGAAATCGCTGTCACCCCGCCCCGCCTCGGCACTGGCGGGGTTCGCCCGGTTGATGGACGAACTGCGCAGCCACGCGGTGCACGAGAGCGCCGCCGACCTCGTCGCCACCGTGGTGGAGAAAACCGGCTATGGCGCGCACATCGCCGCGAGCACGCCCGACCCCGACCTGCGCGAACGCCGCCTGGGCAACCTGCGCGAACTGATGGACTGGTTCCGCGCCATGGGCCGCGACGGCGGCCGCACCGGCGACATCGCGCAGCAGCTGGCCTTGCTCAGCCACGCCGACCGCGACGATCCGGGCAACGCGCTGCGCATGATGACGCTGCACTCGGCCAAGGGGCTGGAGTTCCGCTTCGTGTTCATCGTGGGCTGCGAGGACGGCACCTTGCCGCACGAAGGGGCGATCGACGAAGGGCGCCTCGACGAGGAACGTCGCCTGATGTACGTGGGCATCACGCGGGCCAAGGAGGCGCTCACGCTGTCCTTTGCCGCGAAGTCACGAAAGTACGGCGAGATCCTTTCCAACGACCCGAGCCGCTTCCTCGACGAGCTGCCGCAGGACGACCTGCATTGGGACGGGAAAGACCCGGAAGCCGACGCGGAAGTGAAAAAGGAGACGGCGCAGACGCACATGGAGCGTATCCGCGCGATGCTGGCGGGGAATGCGTAGCGACGTCGGCGCGATGTGCGAACCGCGAGGCGCCAGGTTCCTGCGTGCGCAGAAACGACGAGCTACACGATGCGCCGTTGCGTCAAAACAACCTCACGTCGTTCCTGCGCACGCAGGAACCCAGCGCGCAGCGTCGGCGCAAGCGACGCCCCCTCCTACGGCACTGACGCTCAAACCAGCCCCTCGGCTTCCAGTTCACTCTTCAGGTAAGCGTAGTAAATCGGCCCCGCCACGAGCCCCGCGATGCCGAATGCCGCCTCGAACACCAGCATCGCCACCAGCAGTTCCCACGTGCGCGCACGGATCTGCCCGCCGACGATGCGCGCGTTGAGGAAGTACTCGAGCTTGTGCACCACCACGAGAAAACCGAGCGCCGCCACGCCTACCCACATCGACACCGACAGACCGGCGATGGTGATCAGGGTGTTCGAGATGAGGTTGCCTGCCACGGGCAGCAGGCCGACGATGAAGGTGACGATCACCAACGTCTTCGCCAACGGCACGTGCACGCCGAACAACGGTAGTGCCACAAGCAGGAACAGCGCGGCCAGCGCGGTGTTGATCGCCGAGATCTTCACCTGCGCGAAGATGATGTTGTGGAAGGCGTCGGCCAGGCGTCCCGCGCGCGTGGCCAGCTCGAAGGCGAGCGGGCGCGCCGGCCGGCCGCCGGAGCCGTGGGAAATGGCCACGATCGCGCCGAGCACCAATCCGATCAGGATGTGGGCCAGCATGCGTGCGGCGTGCGTGCCTACCAGTTGCAGGTCGCCCGCGTGCTTGTGCGCGAGGTCCATGCCCTGCGTGCGCAGGTCCGTCAGGCTGTCCGGCAGGCTCGAGGTGATCCACGCGGGCAACTGTTCGTGCGCCTTCTCGATGAGCGGCACCAGCTTCACGTCCCATAGCTGCCTCGGATCGCCGATGTCGCGCCGGTAGAAATCCATGGTCGCCACCACGAGCAGCACGATCGCGCCGACCACCACCACCGCGACGATGGCCACCGCGATCACGCGCGCCCGCTCGCCCGGCACGAGGCGCCGGATCAGGGGAATGAGGCCTTCCACCACCTCGTAGACCAGCAGGCCGGCGAGCAAGGCGGACACCAGGTGGAGCTCCAGGAAGCCGAGCAGGGCGATGCCCGCCAGCACGTAGCTGGCGATGCGGATGCGATAGGTAGCGTCGGAAGGGGCCATGCACGAAGTCCTTGGCGTAACGAACGTGATTCCAGCAGGGACGCGATGAACGTCAGATCAAGCGCGCGGCTTCGAGCTCGGACTTCAGGTAGGCGTAGAAGATGGGGGCCGCCACCAGCCCCGGCAACCCGAAGGCGGCCTCGAATACCAGCATCGCCACCAGAAGCTCCCACGCGCGGGCGCGGATCTGCCCGCCGACGATGCGGGCGTTGAGGAAGTATTCGAGCTTGTGGATGAGGATCAGGAAGGCCAGCGCGCCCAGGCCCACGTAGAGTCCCACCGAAAGGCCCACGATGGTGATCGCGGTGTTGGACAGCAGGTTGCCAATCACCGGCAGCAGTCCGACGATGAAGGTGATCACGATCAACGTCTTCGTCAGCGGCAGGTGCACGCCGAACAGCGGCAGCACGGCCACGAGGAAGATCGCGGTGAAGGCGGTGTTCACCAGGGAGATCTTGATCTGCGCGAACACGATGTTGTGGAAGGCGTCGGCCAGGCGCGCGGCGCGCAGGCTCAGTTCGGCGGCGAACGGACCCACCTGGTGCGTCGGGCGCGTGCGGCTGAGCGCCACGATGGCACCGAGCACCAGGCCGATCACGATATGCACGAGGATGCGCGCGGCTTCCTTGCCGGCCAGCTGCAGGGTGACCGCATGCGAGCGCGCCCAGTCCAGCGCCGTGAGGCGCAAGGCGTCCACGCTGTCGGGGAGGCGATCGACGATGGCCGGCGGCAGCTGCTGGCGCGCACGCTCCACCATCGGCATGAGCCGGTTCTGCCAGAGATCCTCGGGATTGCCGATTTCGTTGCGGAAGAAGCTGATGCCGCCCAGGATCAGCAGCGTGAGCAGCCCCACCACGATGATGCCCACCAGTGCCACCGCGAGCACGCGCGCGCGGTCGCCCGACAGCCGGCGGCCCATCAACGGCGCCACCGACACCACCACCTCGTACACCAGCAGGCCGGCCATGAGCGCGGGAAGCAGCCGCAGGTACAGCACGAGAAACAGGCCGAGCCCCGCCGCGAGGTAACTGGCGATGCACACGGCGCGGGTCCGGGATGATGCGGCGTCCATGGTGGGCCTTGCGGTGGATGTGGGGCGCAGTCTGTCAGGACGCGGGGGCGATGTGCCAGTGGGCGCGCGCGTCGTCACCCTGTCGTAAACTCTGCGGACAATCGCCGGCCCATGGCTCGCGAGGCCGTATCCATGCAAGGGGTTTACATGCTGAAGTCCGTTCCGACCGCGCTGGCCGCGGCCCTGCTGCTCGCTGCGTGCGCCTCGGGCGCGCCGAAGCAACCGCCGGTCGTCGCGTCGGCCCCGCCACCTTCCGCCGACCTGTCGCCGCGGCCCGCCGCCGACGACAACCTCAACGCGGTGGCCTGGTCGCAGAACGCCAGCGAGCACGACTTCATCTACCTGCAGACGTATCGCAATGCCCAGGAGAAACTTCTCAAGGCGTTGAAGGACCCGAACTGGGACGCGCTGCCCAAGGACGATCGCGCCGAACACCCGTCGCTCAAGGGCCTCAAGCCCGCCGTGGTGCTCGACGTGGACGAGACCGTCCTCGACAACTCGCCTTACCAGGCTCGCCTGGTGCGCTCGGGCACGGAGTACAACGAGGCCGAATGGGCCGCCTGGTGCAAGGAAGGAATCGCCCGTCCGTTGCCGGGCGTGGTCGAGTTCACGAGGTTCGCCGCCGACCACGGCATCGCGGTGATCTACATCTCCAACCGTGCGAAGGATCTCGACGAGGCGACCCTGGGCAACCTGCGCTCGGCGGGCCTTCCGGTGGCCGGCAAGGCATCGTTCCTCGGCCTGGGCACCGTCGTCGAAGGCTGCGAGCAGGCGGGCAGCGAGAAGGGCTGCCGCCGCCAGCAAGTGGGCAAGAGCTACCGCGTGCTGATGCAGTTCGGCGACCAGATCGCCGACTTCGCGAACGTCTACGGCAACACCCCCGAGGGCCGGACGAAGGCGATGGCCCCGTACACCGCCTGGATCGGTGAACGCTGGTTCGTGCTTCCCAACCCCACCTACGGTGCCTGGGAAGCGGCGATGTTCGACAACGACTACACTCTGCCGCGCGAGGCTCGCCGCCAGAAAAAGATCGATTCGCTGCGAATCAAGTAAATTCAACGAGTTAGTAATGATTTGCTGATATTGCATTAACAATGTCGGCCAACTATCATTGCTCTCGCCGAAACCCGTGGTGCCTCAAGCAATGCGGGCAAGGCCATTTCCCTTGCCGGCTTCGGGCCGGATAACCCCGTGAGGCCTCAGGTCTCCGGGGTTTTTCTTTATGGATTTCTTACACTTCGGCCCTTGTGAAGCGGCCGATGGCCTCGTAACCTCGCCTCCCCGCCGGTTACGGACGCGCGCCCGATGCTCCGCTACATCCCCAAGGCCTGGCTTCTGCTCCCGGCCCTCGCCCTGCTCGCCGCCTGCGGCAAGGACAAGGAACCGCCGGGCACGCCGGGCGGCGGCTCGCCCGAGGACGCCGTGCGCGCCTCGCTCGAACTCATCCGCGACGGCAAGTTCGACATGTACTGGCGGCACGCCCTGCCACCGGCCGACTTCGCCACGCTGCGCGCCGACTGGCCCTTGCGCAACGCGGCGAAGACACCCGTGGAACCCCAGGACCGCGAACGTTTCGAGGCGGGCGTGAAGCGCCTGACGGAGCCCGACGCCGAGAAGAAGCTCTTCGCCGACCTCCGTCCCGTGCTGGTACGGTTCGATCGCGACTACAAGGACCAGATGCCGCTGATCTCGGGCGTCGGCCAGTCGATGGCGCTGACCGCCATCGATCAGGAGAAGGATCTCAATGCATCGCAGAAGCGGCAGCTGCGCGACGTGGTGAACGTCATCGCGCCATGGACCCAGACCGTGGCCTGGGGCGACCAGGCCAAGGCGAAGCAAGCCATCGCCATCGTGGTGGACACCGCTCGCAACGCGCATCTCTCCACGCCCGAGGCCTTGCACGCGCTGGACTTCGAGCAGTCCATGGCGACCTACGCCACCGGCTGGACCGGGCTCAAGCGCCTGCTCGACGTCTACGGCCTCTCGCTGGACAAGAGCTTCGACGCGGCCAGCATCGACACGCTGGAGAACAGCGGCGCCTCGGCCCACGTGAAGATCACCTATACCTTGCTCGACAAGCCGATCCAGACCGACGTCACCCTGGTGCTGCTCGACGGGCGCTGGTACGACAGCGACCTGCTCCAGGACGTGCGCGCCGAGCATGCCCGTTTGATCAACACCCCCGCACCGGCTACCAGCGTCCCGGCGGAGCCATCCCGCACCGCCGCGCCGGTGACCGCCGCCCACATTCGCTAGGCCGTACAATCCCACGATGTCCGAAATTCCGATGAGTGCGGATCCGCACGTCCATGTCGCCCGTTCGCCCTGGTGGTTCAAGCTGCTGGGCCGGCTGCTCGAGCCCTGGGTGAAGATCAAGCGCGAGCCCGCGGAGCCCGCCGGGCTGCTGCACGGCGGCGCGGCCGTCTGCTACGCCATCGAGCGCGACGGGACCTCCGACGCGCTGATCCTCGAGCGCGCGTGCCGCGAGGCCGGCCTGCCCAGTCCGATGCAACTGCTCGAACTGCCCGGACGCCGGCGGCGCTCCGTCTTTTCGTTGAGCCGCCGTCACGGCTGGCTGTTCGGCCGCACCGATGCGCGCGGCCCGAAGGAACCCATCGGCCAGCTCATCCGCGCACTGGAAGACGATCCCTCGCGTGACATCCAGGTGGTGCCGGTATCCATCTACGTGGGCCGCGCACCCAACCGCGAAACGGGCTGGTTCAGCGTGCTGTTCGCGGAGAACTGGCTCGTCGTCGGCCGCTTCCGCCGCCTGCTCGCCCTGCTGCTCAACGGCCGCGACACCGTCGTGCATTTCTCGGCCCCCGTCTCCCTGCGCAACGTGCTGACCGAGTCGCAAGGCCTCACCGCCGAGCGCCTCACGCGCAAGATCGCCCGCGTGCTGCGCACCCACTTCCGGCGCATCCGCGCGGCCGTCATCGGCCCCGATCTCTCGCATCGCCGCACGGTCGTCGACGCGGTGCTCAACGCGCAACCGGTGCGCGACGCCGTCGCCGCCACGGCCAGCAAGGAAAACATCACCCAGGCCAAGGCCGAGCGGCGGGCGCGCGACTTCGCGCTGGAGATCGCCGCCGACTACTCGCATCCGGTGGTGCGCTCCACGTCGTTCCTGCTGTCCAACTTCTGGAACAAGCTCTACGACGGCATCGCCATGCATCACTTCGACAAGGTGCGTGCCATCGCGCCCGGTCACGAAGTGGTGTACGTGCCCAGCCACCGCAGTCACACCGATTACCTGCTGCTCTCCTACCAGTTGCATCACTCGGGCGTGGTGCCGCCGCACATCGCGGCCGGCGTCAACCTCAACCTGCCGCTGATCGGCCCGCTGCTGCGCCGCGGCGGCGCCTTCTTCCTGCGTCGCAGCTTCAAGGGCAACGCCCTGTACTCGGTGGTGTTCAACGAGTACCTGGCGCAGCTCGTCGACCGCGGCGTGCCGCTGGAATATTTCATCGAAGGCGGCCGCTCGCGCACGGGCCGGTTGCTCACGCCACGCGCCGGCATGCTCGCGATGACGGTACGCGCCTACCTGCGCGCGCCGCGCCGTCCCGTGCTGTTCCAGCCGGTGTACATCGGCTACGAGAAGCTGATGGAGGGCAAGTCGTACATCGGCGAACTGTCGGGCAAGCCGAAGGAGAAGGAATCCCTGCTCGGCCTGATCCGAGGCCTCAAGGTGCTTCGCCAGCGCTACGGCCACGTCACCCTGAACTTCGGCGAGCCGATCCTGCTCGAGCCCGTGCTCGAAGCCGCGGCCGCCGACTGGCGCGACGCGACAGCCGATCCCGACGCCAAGCCCGAATGGCTCGGTCGCGCCGTCGACGGCCTGGCCGAGCGCATCCAGGTGAACATCAACCGCGCGGCCGACGTGAACCCAATCAACCTGCTCGCGCTCGCCCTGCTGGCGACGCCCAAGCACGCGATGGCCGAAAACGATCTGCTGGTGCAGCTGGAACTGACCAAGGCGATGTTCCAGGAGCTGCCCTACTCCGACCGCGTGACGATCACGCCGATGAATCCCCCGGGCATCATCGCCTACGGCGAACAGATGGGCTGGATCCGTCGCGTGCGACACCCGTTGGGCGACGTGCTGGTGACCGAGGGCGAGCAGGCGGTGCTGCTCTCCTATTTCCGCAACAACGTGCTGCACCTCAACGCCGCGGCCGCCTGGGTGGCCGCGTGCTTCCTCAACAACCGGCGCATGTCGCGTTCGTCGGTGGTGCGCCTGGGCAAGATCATCTATCCGTTCATCCAGGGCGAGTTGTTCCTGCCGTGGGACGAGGAAGGCTTCGCCGATCAGGTGCAGGACACCATCGACTTCTTCGTGCGACGCGGCATGCTCGAGTCCAACGGCGAAGGTCGCCTGCTCGAACGCGGCCCCGGCCAGGACGACGGCGCCTACCAGCTTCGCGTCATCGCCCGCAGCATGCTGCAGGCGTTCGAGCGCTACTACATCGCCGTCGCCGCGCTGGTGAAGAACGGTCCGCACACGATGAGCGCGGGCGAACTGGAAACCGCCTGCACGCTCACCGCGCAGCGCCTGAGCCTGCTCAACGAGCTGTCCGCGCCCGAATTCTTCGACAAGGCGCTGTTCCGCGGCTTCATCCAGAAACTGCGCGAGCAGAAGGTGGTGTGGACCGACGAGAACGGCAAGCTCGATTTCGCCGATGCGCTGGAAGACATGGTGCGGGACGCGCGCGTGATCCTCGCCCGCGAGGTGCGCCACTCGATCCTCAAGATCACCCCGGGCGGCGAAAACGACCGCGACCTCGACGCGCGCCCGCCCGACGACCCGCAGGCGTCCGGCACGGGCGATTCGCTGCACGAACGCCACGTGGCGAACGAAAGGCAGCGTCACCACACGCACGAAGGCCCGTGATCGCGGGGCGACCGGACGACACGGCTCGGTAGGACTACAAGCCTGAGCCCGCGGCACCTACAGAGGTGCGCGGGCTCGCCCTCGTAAGCTTTGGCGCTTCCCGATCGCCAAGGATTGCCCGTGGACATGGCTCCGCCGCAGGCCCCGCCTGCTTTCGTCTCGTCGTCCCAACAGGAAATGGACGATGCCATCCGGCGCCTCGTGGCGGCGCACGCATGGCACAACGAGCTGTCGCTTGCCCTGCCGCCGCTACCGGACGACCCGGCACCGGCCGACAAGACCGAATACCTCTCCGCGCTGGCCCGCTTCTGGCACGACCCTTCCAGCGGGCGCGCGCAGGCACTGAGAACGCACCTGGCCGGCGTCATGCGGGACGAGGCCATCCTGCGCGGATTCGACGGCACGCTCGACGCGCGCTCGCGCGATATGGCGACGACGTTCGCGCGCTCGATCGAGCAGGCGCCACCCGCACCGCTGAAGGCGCATCACCTGATCATCCATGACGCGCCTTATGCCGGCGCGGTCGTGGTCACCGGTGACGACGCGGACCCGGCCCTGCTTTTCTTTCCGGAAAGCGGTTGGGAAAGCTACGCCGATACCACCGCCCTGCTCGATGCGGTGGAGCAGAAAGTCAGGCAATGGCAGCGCGACGGCCATGCTCCGGCAGGCGTTTTCCTCGACGACCTCGACGAGGATCCCCCGGAGCGTCTCGTTCGCCTCGACGCCATGCGCGGATCGGCGTTCTTCGGACTGCTGTCGGTCGTGGCCCGACAGCGCGAACGGCTGGAAGCCGCGTGGAACCTGCTCTTCGACACCGAACTTCCCGAGGACGATCGCTCGCTCGCGGTCGACGCGTTGCGCCATGCGCTGCGCCTGGACATGTTGCCGGACATACGCCGATGGATGGCCGCGCATGAGCGCCGACTCATCCACAAAGTGACCGAAGAGCGGCTCGCCCGCGCGCCGGCGGAGGTGGCCGGCGACTGGCGACGCGCCATGAGCGCGTACGAATCGTTGCAGCGCGTATCCGAGCAATGGACGTGGCTGGAACTGCCGGACATCGAAGCGTTTGCCGGGGAGTTGCTGGCACGCCGCCTGAAGGATATCGGCGTGACGCATCCGCTGGACGATATCTTCGTCATGCCCGAACCGCGTCCCCTACCGACGCCCCTGCCCGCCTGCCATGTGATCGCGCCGCCTTTCGAGCGCATCGAGCTGAAACGGCTCGCCATGTTGAACGTCGGCCGGTTCGACCTCAGATGCTTCCACCCCGTGGATGGAAACGGCCGGTCGCTGGACGGACAACTGCCCGCGACGGAGCTGGCAAGCCTGATCCGCGACATCGACGTGGGAGGGTCTTACGCGAAACTCATCCGCACGACGTTTTTCGACTCGCCCGAAAGCGCCATGCGCCGAACGCTCGCGACGGGCGCGCTGCGCACCCGCATGCGCCTGGAAGCGGAAGACGCCCGCTTGTCCGCCGAGCTCTCGGACGATGTCGCCTCCGTCGCGGGCCAGCCGCTGAAAAGCCTGTACCGATGGGTGGATCGCGTACTGAACGAACCGGACGAGCGGCGTCGCGCAAACGACGGCAAGGAAGGCGTCGTGGTCAGGCAGGTCATGTACAAGGGCGTGGCCGTGGCGGGCGTCTTCGTCATCGCGAGCACCTCCCGACACGACCCACGGCAGGTGCTCTACACGCCGGGTGCGCCCGACGGCATCACCTTCCGTGAATTTCGACAGTGGGGCGATGTCGAACGGGACCTCCTGTACGACCTTTCGTTCGAAACCTATCTTCTGGACCGCCTGCCGCCTCGCTTCACGAGCATCCAGTCCAACGGGACGCGCAAGTTCCACGTTTCGGAGTCCACCCGCCTGAGCCGTTGGGTTTTCGGCGGGTTCCCCACCGCGAACACCACCCATACCGACGAAGCCTTTACCGATCGGACGGTCGAGGGCGATGTTCTCGAAGCGCTCTACGACGCCGAAATCGGCCTGCGCGAAGCCCAGGTGGGCCTGGTGGCCCGCAGCAGTGCGCAGGCCGACGACGACCATCCGCTGATCGACCCCGCGGACTTCGCCAAGCGCTTGGCTCACTTCATCGGCAGGGCACCGATGGCGGGGTGGCGCTTCTACGACGAGGTCAAGGCGGGAAACGCCCCACGGGCGTTCGTGGAATTCACCGCCACCTATACCGCCATGCTCGATTTTGGCCTGGCGGCCGCATGGAAGCCGCTGCTCGCCAACTCGATCATCGTGCGTAGCGCGCAACGAAGCCTCCAGCTTCGTCCCTTGCGCGTCGACCTCATCACGCCGATCACGCTGTTCGAAGCGCGTTTCTCGTTCACCTGCGCGAAATGCGCCAAGTCGGTCGCCAACATGCACGGTATCCATCACGTGGACGGCCAGACCGCGATCTCCCAGGGCGGCCGCATGTACGCCGTGAAGTACGACCCTTCGGCGCAAACCTGGCGGCTAACCCGTCCGGGCGCACCGGACAGCCACTTCAGCGGTCCCGCCGTCATGCACGTGGGCCAGGGCCGATGGCACTACCGCACCGACGTCGGCCTGCTCGGTGGCGCGCCACCGGCAGGGTCCACCACGCTATCCGTGCTGCGGGCGCACCGACATCGCGTCGCCGACCTGCGCGACCTGAGCGATGCGCAGCTCGAACGCCTGTCGAACCACCTCGTGGCGGGAAAGGGCACGGATGCCGCGGCGAGAAAGCTGGCCTGGCGCAAGATCGGTCGCGAACCGCTCACCGTCGTCGAACGCCAACGCTGGCAGGCCGCGGTGGACTGGGCCCGCAACCGGCCCTCCGTCCACCCCATCGCGGCCCCTGCGTCACCGCGACCGCCGGTACGCGTGGACGCCTTGCCCGCACCTCGTCCGGGCGCAGGGCTTTCCCACGATGCCGTTCCCGTGGAGCGCGCGCTGTGGCCTCGACACGTCTGGCACTACACCGACGACACCACCATGGCGGTGATGCGCGGCGAGCGCTTCCAATGGCTCGAGCAATCCGTGTCGCGCCGCGGATACCCTTCCGGTGCTTACGTAACCACGCTCGACCCGGCACGCAACGACCTGGACCAGGTCGCGCTGTGGCTCAGCGGTCGAAACGCATGGACGCGACAGGCCAATCGTCCAAGGATGACGGATCGCTGGCTCAAGCTCGACCTCGACGCGCTACCTCCCGGCTACACGTTGCATCGCGTCACCAACGTGCACGACGGCACGTACGTGATTCGTGCGCCTCGCCTGTCGGGTGCCGGCCATGCGGGCGACACGGGCAACGTGCTGCCGTCCATTCCCCTGCAAGGTGTCTTCGTGTCGGAAGGACGTCGGGGTGCCACACCCGGAGCCACGCGATAAACCTGTCGCCTTCCGTCGGACTTCACCTACTCCTCGGTCACCCCTGGCGCTGACAGAATCGCCCGGGCCCGTCGCCTAACCTTGGCGGTTTCTCCATCGCCAAGGATTGCCTTTTGGACATGCTTCCCCCGCAGGCTCCGCCTGCCCTCGTTTCCCACGCCAACCAGGCGGCCGTCGATGCGCTGCAGCGTCTCGCCGACACACAGCAATGGCTGGCGAGACAGCAGAACGCGTTTCCGGCATGGCCTTCCGGCGACGAGGGGCGAAGCGCGTTTCTCGCCGACGTCGAGGCGTTCTGGAATGCGCCCGTCGATCACGCTCCGGGACGCCCGGCCATGCCGCGTCGCGAACTCTTCGCACGAAAGCTCGCTGATGCCGCGTACGACGATGCCTCGTTGCGCGCGAACGACGGCACCCTGTCTGAAGAAGCCTTGGCACGCGTGCAAGCCATCGTGCGCCCTACCCATGGCCCGCGACCCTCCCACCTGCATGCCTCCGAACTGCGCATCGGCGACACGACCTACGCCGGCTCACTCGTCCTTCGCGACGACCGTCACCCGGACCAGGTACTGCTGTTCACCACTCGCTCCGGGTGGGAATCGTTCGACTCGCTGGCGAAGCTGCTCGACGCGGCCGAGAGCCGCCTTCGACGGCAGCTGGCCGCCACGAACGCCTTGCAAGGCGTCGACGACGCCACCGTCCACCTCCATGTCGGCGAGCGGCTGCTCGACACCAACGGCATCGTGGGCCAGCCCTTCGACGCCGTCGCCGACCGACTCATCGAACGACTCGGTGAGGCGCTCCGTGAAACGCTGAGGCATTCCGCCGTACTTTCCCCCGGAAACCGCGACGACGCGCTGCACGCGGTCACCGATCTGCACGGTTTGCTCGACGTGCACGCCTTGGTGGAAAGCCGCGACGAATCCCTTCTCGGCCATGTCCTTCGCGAGCGCCTGATGGAGGTCCCTCCCGAGATCCGCGGGCGTTGGCAGCAAGCGGCGCGCACCTACGAGGAAGCCTTGAGCGACATCGCGCGCCACGCCGAGCCGGAGGGGGGCGCCTTGTCACTGCCCGCGTTCGCCCATGCGGAGCTGACCCGCCGCCTGCGCGCCCGGGGCATCGACGCCGACCCGGCCGACATCCACGTGCGCGTGTCCGGCCTGCCCACCTCGTCCTCCGATCTGCTCGCCAGCGCCGGCGCCCTGCCCGCCGACACCCTCTCCCTCGTCCAGCTTGCCTTCCGCAACCTCGCGCCCACCGAGCTCGTCACCGTCCTCCACCCCGACGGTTCGCCGCGCGACGACGTCACCCCCGCCGCCGTCCGCGAACTGGTCACCGGACTGGACCTCCCCAACGCCTACGCCGCACACCTCGACCACGCCCTCACCGACGCTTCCGACGCCGGCCGACGCCAGCGATCCCTCGCCCTCGACCTCCTGCGCGCCCGCATGCGCTTCGAAGCCGCCGACGCACGTCTGGCCTACTACCGCCCCGACGAACCTCGCGGCTTCCTCGACGACTACGAGGAGCAGGGCTTCCAATGGGCGCAGGCCCTGCTGGACCACCCCGACGCCACCGGCCGGCCCCGTACCTCCCGCGGCCACGAACTGGTCGCCCACCAGCTCACCTACCGCGGCGCGCCCCTGGCCGATGTCCTGCTCATCGGCGTGCGCGATCCCCGCTCAGTCTCTCGCGTCGTCCTCTACACCCCCAACGCACCCGACGGCATCGCCTGGCGCGAGTTCGCCGACCGCGCCGAACTCACCCGGCGCGTCCTCGTCGACCCCGCCTTCGAGCCCTACCTCCTCCAACGCCTCCCCGACGAGTTCGCCGTCGCCGACGACCGGGGACAGCGCCACTTCGCCCTGCCTCGCCTCAACGGCAACCGCTCCGCCTCCTGGGTCTTCGACCTCGACGACTGCGCCGACTGCACCGCCCTGGACGAGCGCTTCGCCGAGCAGGAGGTCACCGCCTCCGTCCTGGACACCCTCTACGACACCGCCGTCGGCCTGGCCAAGCGCAACGCCCACCACCTGGCCCGTTCCACCCGGCTGGCCTCCGTCGACGGCGTGCTCCGCGGCCTCGACCTCGCCGCCGCCCCCTTCAACGACGGTGGCCGGCTCGCCGCCCACCTCATCCACGGCGTCGTCCAGAGCGTCCCGCGCACCGCCCAGGCCGCCTGGCGCTTCTACGACCACGCCAAGGCCGGCGATCCCACCGCCGCCTTCCTCGACCTCGTCGACGGCTACACCTCCGCCCTCAACGTCGTGCCCCTCTACGCCCAGGTGCCCTCGATGCTCGCCGGCTCCCTCGTGCGCGCCTCGCCCGGCTCCGGCCGCCTCCTCACCCAGCGGCGTCCCCTGCCACGGCCCGACACCCTCTTCGAGGACCGCTTCCTCGCCCACGGCGTCACCCTGCCTTCGGGCCCGGTGCCCGCCAACGGCGTCTACGCCATCGGACAGGCCCGTTACATCCGCCACGGCGACAAGGTCTTCCAGGTCCGCTTCGACACCGCCTCGCGCGGCTGGCGACTCACCCGCCCGGGCGCCCTCGACGCCCACGTCTCCGGTCCCGCCATCGAACGACGGCCCGACGGCCTATGGCACTTCCGGCACACCGGCCTGCGCGGCGGCTCCGGGCGTGTGTCCGTCCGGGCGAATCTCTATGGCGGCGAAGACTGGGAGACCCTTCGTCCGCGGCTGTCGCTCGACATCGCCGACTTTTCCCATCAGGAGGTGCTCAACCTGCAGGCCTGGCTGAACCGGCAACTGGCGCCCTGGGACGCCGAATTCCTCTTCCAGACATTGGGAAGGCATTGGGACGAAGGTCTTGCCCGCCCGGCGGTCGCCGCGTCCCAACGGGCCCTGTGGAACCAGGCGATCGGACACGTGCGCGCGCAGCGCACACCTCCTCCGCCACGGCCCGGCACCCCGACGGGCTCGGCCGCCGTCCCTCCCGAAACACCACCGGCGGCGGTCGCTGAAGGGCTCGTGCGCGTGCCGCGCGACGAATGGCCTGCCGCGGTGTACTTCTACGCCACCCCGGACGACCTGGGACGCCTGCAACAGGCCCACGTACGCCAGCTGGATCCGGCGTCGCCCGCTCACGTGGAACTGACGCTTCCCCAGACGCGCATCGGCGAAGGGGCCATGCAGGGCGTTCCCGTACTGGCCGCCACACCGTGGACGCCTCTCACCGCGGTGCGCGGTGCGCGCCCGCCCTGGCTGCCACGCTCGGCCGACCCCACGGCGACGCTCGAGTCGGCCTCCAGCGGCTGGGTGCACATCAACCTTCGGCACCGCCTTCCCAACGGCGGCATGCCGCACATGAATCTCGAGCTCTATCGTCCCACCGGTGCACCCGGCACGGCATACGTGCTGCGGCCGACGCCTTTCGCGCAGAGCCTCCAGGGACCCAACACGGACATCCGACTCATCGAGAACTTCTCCATCGAAGCGCCGCCGAAGACGCCTTGAGCGCGCGGCGCGACGGAGGAAGGCCTCCTCCGTCGCGTCGTTTCCTTCGGCCGCACACTCGCCGCCCGACGGTGGGAGGGGTACCATGCCTTCCATGGAAAACCCCAAGACCACCCATTTCGGCTTTCGCGACGTGCCCGTCGGCGACAAACAGAAGCTCGTCGGCCAGGTGTTCACGTCGGTCGCCCGCAATTACGACCTGATGAACGACCTGATGTCGTTCGGCGTCCATCGCCTGTGGAAGCGGCATTTCGTGGCGGTGAGCGGCGTGCGGCGCGGCGACCGCGTGCTCGACCTCGCCGGCGGCACCGGCGACATCGCGGCCCTGCTCAAGCCGGTGGTGGGTGACGAGGGCGAGGTGGTGGTGGGCGACATCAACGCCGCCATGCTCGGCGTGGGCCGTGACCGGCTCACCGACCGGGGCCTCGTGTCCGGCCTGCGCTGGGCGCAGATGAACGCCGAGATGCTCCCCTTCCCGGACAACCGTTTCGACGCGGTCACCATCGCCTTCGGCCTGCGCAACGTCACCGACAAGGACAAGGCGCTGGCCGACATGCAGCGCATCCTCAAGCCCGGTGGCCGCCTGCTGGTGCTGGAGTTCTCGAAAGTGCAGAGCCCCCTCCTGTCGAAACTCTACGACGTGCATTCGTTCCAGATCCTGCCGCGCCTGGGCAAGCTCTTCGCCAACGATGCCGACAGCTACCGTTACCTGGCCGAGTCGATCCGCAAGCACCCCGACCAGGGCACGCTGAAAGAAATGATGACCCGGGCCGGCTTCGGTCACGTCGAGGTGCGCAACCTCACCAGCGGCATCGTCGCGATCCACCGGGGCTACAAACTGTAGTGCCACGGTGCACGACGCCCACACGCGCGTCGTCCATCCCACCGACAGAGCGAGGGCTCGCCCTCGCCTAACCTTGGCGGTTCCTCCAACGCCAAGGATTGCCTTTGGACATGCTCCCCCCGCAGGCACCGCCTGCCGTCACGTCGCACGCCAACCAGGCGGCGATCGACACCCTGCGACGCCTCGGCGACACCCAGGCATGGCTTGCCGCCCAACAACGTGTGCTTTCGGAGCAGCCGCTCGCCGCGACCGACGATGCGACCTCCCTGATGGGCGCCTTCTGGAGCGCGCCGGTCGAACACGTTCCCGGACTTACCTCCATCGCCAGACGTGAGGCTTTCACGCTGCGACTGGCCGACGCCGCCAAGGACATCGCCAGCCTTCGCGCCGACGACGGCACGCTTTCCGCCGACGCGCTCGATCTCATCCTCGCGGTGGCCAACCATCCGCCGGGCACCTTGCCGCCCCATCGCCGGGCCTTCGAATTGATGGCCGGCGAGGTCGCTTATGCCGGTGCCCTGGTGCTGGAGGACGATCGCCGCCCCGACCTCGCGATGCTCTTCACCGTGCAAGCCGGATGGGAGACCTTCGCGTCGCTCGACGAACTCCAGCGCGAATACGAAACGCGCCTGCGCGAACGACTGGCGTCCGATGGCGAGCTTCCCGGCGTCGCAACGAGCGATATCCGGATGTCGCTCGACGGTGTCCTCGTCGGAGTACGGAGCATCGATCGCGATCCCTTCGAGACCATCGCCCGAAGGCTCGTCGCCCGTGCCGCCGAACAGGCGACGACCGATTCGGCCCCCGCGGTCGACGACATCGCGACGCTGGGGCAACGCGTCGACCTGCATGGCCTGCTCGACGTCCACGCCATGGTCGCGCAACGCGATGCCCTGCTCGCCAACGCGTTGCAACAGGAGCGCCTCGCCAGGCAGCCCGCGAACGTCCGCGCCGATTGGCTCGCCGCGTTCGACGGCTACATGAGCGCGGGACTGAAGGCGGCCCGCGTCCGAAGCGAACCAGGCGTGCCGTACCCTCTCGACTTCGCCCAGTTCACCCGGGAAGCCTTGATCGACGGACTTCTCATGAGAGGTCATGACATCGACCCGGACAACATCCGCGTGCGGATCCACGCTATTCCTGAATCCATCCGCGGCAAGCTGGAGCTGATCGTTCAAGGTCCTCCCTGGGAGACGATGACGCTTTCGAAGTTCGCCCTGCGGAATATCGGCAGCCGGTCGAACGAATACATCGTGCCCACCTATCCCGACGGCACGGTGCGTACCGACGTGACGGCATCGGCCATCAAGGATCTCGTTCGAGAACTCGACCTGCCCCGTCGCTACGCCCTGCACCTGGATGAGACGCGCGCCGATGTCGGACACGGCAAGCGTCGGCGTACCGTCGACATCGACCTGCTGCGTGCGCGCATGCGCTTCGATGCGAACGAGGCGCGACTCGGTTACGCGGATGCGGGAAAAGTGCGCAGCTTTCTCCCGGACGCGAACGAACTCGGCTTTCGATGGGTGAGTGCCATGCTCGATCGAACGAACGGCTCCGTTGCCGCCACCGTCGGCGCCGACGACATCACCGTCCGGCAGCTTACCTACCGTGGGGCGCCACTGGCCGGCGTGCTGCTGATCGCGCCGCGTTCGTCCGCTTCCCGCGTCGTGCTCTACACCCCGGACGCGCCGGACGGCATCGCCTTCCGCGAATTCGAGAGCCGCGCCCGCCTCGAACGCGATTTCCTCCGCAGTCCGTTCCTCGAGTCCTACCTGGTGGCGCGACTCCCTCTCGAATTCTCCGCCGCCGACGCGCAGGGGATCCGACATTTCAGCGTTTCATGGGCCTCCAGGACATCCCAATGGGCTTTCGGCGGTGGCGACTGCGGCTTCTGCACGCGACTGGAAGAGAACTTCTCCGAAGCCGACATCCAGGGCTCCGCACTCGATGCGTTCTACGACACCGGCCTCGATCTCGCCAAGCGCGACGCGCATCACCTCGCCCGTACGACGGGCCAGGCCGACCGGGAAAGCGTGATCGATGTCATCAACGCGTTCTTTTCGTCCCTCCACGGCGGATCGAAACTGGTGAGCGACATGGGGTGGACGATCTTGCAGAGCATCCCGCGCACCACACAGGCCGCGTGGCGCTTCTACGACAACGTGAAGGCCGGCGATGGCACCCAGGCGTTCCTCGATTTCGTCGACGGCTATACCTCCGCACTCAACGTGGTGGGGCTGCATGGGCTACCGCGGGCCGTGGTCGGATCGGTGGTGCGTACCGGCCTGCGCTCCGGCGCGATCATGCGCAGCGGCAAGCCCGTCACCGCGCCGGGCGCGCGGTTCGAAGAGCGATTCGTCGCCCGCGACGCGCCGACATGGCGCGCGGGCACCGAAAAGGACGGCGTCGTCGTCGTGGGGGATGCGCATTACATACGGCAGGGCGGCCAGTCCTATCGTGTCGCTTTCGATCGCACCATCGACAGTTGGAGGCTTACCCGCCCCGGCGCCCCGGACGCGAATTTCAGCGGGCCGGCCATACAGCGTGTCGGCGACCAGTGGCAGTACCGGAACGTGGGACTGCGCGGCGGCGGACCGACGCTTCCCAAGAGCCACGGCGGGATGTTCCATTTCCGCCACATCAGCCGGTGGGAACGTTCTCGCCACCGCTTCACCGCGGAGCTGGACGACATGAGTCCTCAGGAGCTGGTGGACTTCCAGGCCGATGTCTACACCCGTCTGGGCCAAGCCGACGGGAACCGCGTGTTCGCCGCGCTGGGCCGACGCCGGCTCGCCGGCGTACCGAGCCCGCGGGTGAGCTCTTTCGAAGAGGGACAGTGGGACCTCGCGCTGCTACAGGCACGCGCGCGGAGACGCGCCGCGACCGCTCCTTCGTTGCCGCGCGGGAACGCGAGTGAGCCGCGACCGGGAACCTCCGCGCAAGCCACCGCCGCGGCAACGCGCGAGCCGCCCCAACATGGCTCGCTCCTGCTCGAGGGCTTCGAGCGCATCCCCGCATCGGCGTTGCCCGAGGAGGTGTTCTACTACGCCACGCCACGCGAGCTGGCGCAGGATGCCAGCACGTTCTTCGTCACGCTGTTGGAAAGACGCATCGCACTAGGCGTGCAGGGCGTGCCCGTGCTCACCTCGCCACCGACGACGGCCCTCTCGTCGCTCGATGCCACCACCATGCGCTTCATCCCGCGCACCGCCGCACCGCCCGGGTCGTCGCTCGGCGAGTCGTCGGGCGCATGGGTACGCCTGCGCCTGCGCGAAGCGTACGCGGCCGACACCGAATTCGGCGCGCCCGCGACCTTCGAGGCCTTCCGCTCCACGACGCCGGGAAGCACGGCGGTGGTGCTCCGTCGTCCCGGCGCGCTTGCGCGCGTCGGTGCTCCCGAGGCGGCCCTCGGCTTCTTCAACCATTACTCGATCCACTTCGCGCCACGCTGACGATTCCGGCGGCGCAACCGGCCTGTTCGGCCGCCCCTTCCCCTCCAGACGCAAGGATTGCCCTCTTGGACATGCTTCCCCCACAGGCTCCGCCCGCCCTCGTTTCCCACGCCAACCAGGCCGCCGTCGATACGCTGCAACGCCTGGCCGCGACCCAGGCCTGGATCGCCACGCAACGCGATGCGTTACCCGAGTTTCCCGACATCGCGTCGGAGGTCGGCGATTTCGTCGCGCAGATGGATGCGTACTGGTCCGCACCGATCGAATACCTGTCGGAAGGGGCGATCTTTTCGCGTCGGCAGGTTTTCGCATGGCGACTGGCGAACCTCGCCTATGACGACGCATCGCTACGCCACAACGACGGTACGCTGTCCGACGACGCCTTCGATCTGGTGCAGTCGGTCGCACGCCATCCCGGCGGCCCGTTGCCCTCGCACCTGCATGCCGACGAACTGCGCATCGACGATACGCCCTACGCCGGCGCGATCGTCCTGCACGACGATCGCCATCCCGATCGCGTGCTGATGTTCACCACCCGGACGGGTTGGGAAAGCTTCGCATCGCTCGACGAACTGTACCGCGAGGTCGAACCGCGCCTGCGCGAGCGATTCGCCGCCGACGGGTATCTTCCAGGCGTCGGTGCCCGGCCGTTCGAGGCCGCGCTCGACAGACATTTCCTCGCCACGGCCCCGATGACCGGCATGCCGTTCGAGGTGCTCGCCGACGGCATCGTTTCGCGCCTGTCCGAACGTGCGCGTGACGCCTGGCATGGGGTTCCCGAGACCGCCGAGTGGTTTCGCGATGCCCTGCGCCGCGCCCTCGACCTGCATGAACTGGTCGACGTGCATGCCATGGTGGAACGTCGTGACACCGAGCTGGAGGCACGTGTCGCGAGCGAACGCATCGCGTCGTTGCCACGCGACGTGGCGGGCCATTGGCGGGAGATGCTCGACCGCTACCGTGGCAGCCTCCTCCATGCCGCCGTCGATGCGGCGGAACATCCGTCCTCCGAAGCGCTGTCCCTTCCGGCGTTCACCCATGCGGAGCTGACCCGCCGCCTGCGTGCCCGGGGCATCGACGCCGACCCGGCCGACATCCACGTGCGCGTATCCGGCCTGCCCACCTCGTCCTCCGATCTGCTCGCCAGCGCCGGCGCCCTGCCCGCCGACACCCTCTCCCTCGTCCAGCTTGCCTTCCGCAACCTCGCGCCCACCGAGCTCGTCACCGTCCTCCACCCCGACGGTTCGCCGCGCGACGACGTCACCCCCGCCGCCGTCCGCGAACTGGTCACCGGACTGGACCTCCCCAACGCCTACGCCGCACACCTCGACCACGCCCTCACCGACGCTTCCGACGCCGGCCGACGCCAGCGATCCCTCGCCCTCGACCTCCTGCGCGCCCGCATGCGCTTCGAAGCCGCCGACGCACGTCTGGCCTACTACCGCCCCGACGAACCTCGCGGCTTCCTCGACGACTACGAGGAGCAGGGCTTCCAATGGGCGCAGGCCCTGCTGGACCACCCCGACGCCACCGGCCGGCCCCGTACCTCCCGCGGCCACGAACTGGTCGCCCACCAGCTCACCTACCGCGGCGCGCCCCTGGCCGATGTCCTGCTCATCGGCGTGCGCGATCCCCGCTCAGTCTCTCGCGTCGTCCTCTACACCCCCAACGCACCCGACGGCATCGCCTGGCGCGAGTTCGCCGACCGCGCCGAACTCACCCGGCGCGTCCTCGTCGACCCCGCCTTCGAGCCCTACCTCCTCCAACGCCTCCCCGACGAGTTCGCCGTCGCCGACGACCGGGGACAGCGCCACTTCGCCCTGCCTCGCCTCAACGGCAACCGCTCCGCCTCCTGGGTCTTCGACCTCGACGACTGCGCCGACTGCACCGCCCTGGACGAGCGCTTCGCCGAGCAGGAGGTCACCGCCTCCGTCCTGGACACCCTCTACGACACCGCCGTCGGCCTGGCCAAGCGCAACGCCCACCACCTGGCCCGTTCCACCCGGCTGGCCTCCGTCGACGGCGTGCTCCGCGGCCTCGACCTCGCCGCCGCCCCCTTCAACGACGGTGGCCGGCTCGCCGCCCACCTCATCCACGGCGTCGTCCAGAGCGTCCCGCGCACCGCCCAGGCCGCCTGGCGCTTCTACGACCACGCCAAGGCCGGCGATCCCACCGCCGCCTTCCTCGACCTCGTCGACGGCTACACCTCCGCCCTCAACGTCGTGCCCCTCTACGCCCAGGTGCCCTCGATGCTCGCCGGCTCCCTCGTGCGCGCCTCGCCCGGCTCCGGCCGCCTCCTCACCCAGCGGCGTCCCCTGCCACGGCCCGACACCCTCTTCGAGGACCGCTTCCTCGCCCACGGCGTCACCCTGCCTTCGGGCCCGGTGCCCGCCAACGGCGTCTACGCCATCGGACAGGCCCGTTACATCCGCCACGGCGACAAGGTCTTCCAGGTCCGCTTCGACACCGCCTCGCGCGGCTGGCGACTCACCCGCCCGGGCGCCCTCGACGCCCACGTCTCCGGTCCCGCCATCGAACGACGGCCCGACGGCCTATGGCACTTCCGGCACACCGGCCTGCGCGGCGGCTCCGGGCGCGGGCCCACGCGGACCGAACTCGACCTCATGGCCGACGCGATGCCGACCTCCTCCGATCCATCCTTCTCGGGGCTGACACGGATGCAGTTCGATGCGCTGTGGACCGAGCTTTCGAACCGCCTGGGCGCGGCCGAAGCCTTCGACGTGCTCAGGCACATGGTGTCGCGGCTTCCGGGGGAAACCATCGCCTTGCGCTCGACCCAGCTCCACGCATGGCGCGAGGGACTGCGCATCGCGCGCCTGCCGCCTGCACCGCCCCCGCCGGTGCAGGCACCCGCCCCGCCCCAGCTCCAGACCACGCGACCTGGGCGCTGGCCCCAATACGTCTACCACTACCTGTCGCCGGAGCGGCTGGCCCGGATGCAATCGGGCGACGACATCGTCCTTGCCCAGCAGGCGCTGTTCCCGGATGCCATCGGCGTTCCCGCCCTCACCATGGGGCCGGATACCCCGCTGAATCTCCTCCCCGAGTCGCTGCGCGCCCTGTTCCCGCCCGCCACGGCCGCACCGGGCAGGACCTTGGGCGAAGCGGCCGGCGCCTGGGTTCGCATCAACCTGGAGCACATTCGCACGACACCCCATGCGGGTGGCATCCATCGCGTTCGCGTCTATCACCTCGCGAATGCGGAGATCGGTGGCGGCTACGTCATCCGCCCGGTGTCGACGGTCAACCACCGCATCGGTCGATCGAGTTATCTCCCGCCCGGCCCGCTGCCCCTGCAAGGCCCGTCCTTCCAGGTGGGACGAGCACGTCCGGCCCATCCCTGACCGGATACGACGAGGCCCGCCGTGCCGCGGGCCTCGTCTCGGGGGGCACCGGTGGCATACTGGAAGCTTCACTTGTCGTGGAAACCCTACATGCGCCTGCTTCCCTTCGCAGCCCTCACCGTCGCCTTCCCCGTGGTCGCCTTCGCCGCCGATCCGCACTCCTACGCCCAACCCGACGTGGTCAAGGTCACCCATCTCGACCTCGATCTGAAGGTGGATTTCGGCAAGCGCGAACTCGCGGGCAACGCCACGCTGAAGCTCGATTGGAAGGACGCGAAGGCGAAAGACCTCGTGCTGGATACCCGCGACCTCGCCATCGGCCGCGTGGAAGCGCTGGATGCTTCCGGCAAGGCCTCGCCGCTGAAGTTCGCCCTCGCCCCGCGCGACAAGGAACTCGGCGCCAAGCTCACCATCGAGGCGCCGTCGCATCCGGCCAGCGTGCGCATCGTCTACGCCACGTCGCCGCAGGCGTCGGGCCTGCAGTGGCTCGCGCCCGAACAGACGGCCGACAAGAAGCAGCCCTTCATCTTCTCGCAGTCGGAATCCATCCACGCGCGCTCGTGGGTGCCGCTGCAGGATTCGCCGGCGATCCGCTTCACCTACGACGCGCACGTCACCGCGCCGAAGGATGTCCGCGTCGTGATGAGCGCCATCAACGACGCGAAGCATCCGCTCGATGGCGATTTCACCTTCGACCAGCCGCACCCGATCCCCTCCTATCTGCTGGCGATCGCCGCGGGCGACATCGCCGTGAAGGAAACCGGCCCGCGCAGCGCCGTGTACGCGGAGCCCTCGGTGGTCGGCAAGGCCGCCCATGAATTCGAAGATACCGAGAAGCTGATCGCCACGACCGAAAAGCTCTACGGTCCTTATGCCTGGGGCCGCTACGACATCCTCGTGCTGCCGCCCTCGTTCCCGTTCGGCGGCATGGAAAACCCGAACATGACCTTCGCCACGCCCACCGTGCTCGTCGGCGACAAGAGCCTCGTCTCGCTCGTGTCGCACGAGCTGGCGCACTCGTGGTCGGGCAATCTCGTCACCAGTGCCGCGTGGCGCGACATCTGGTTGAACGAGGGCTTCACCACCTACGTGCAGGGCCGCATCACCGAGGCCGTGTACGGCAAGGCGCTGGCCGATGAGGAGGCCCTGCTTTCGGCGCGCGAACTGCAGAAGACCATCGGCGACATGCCGAAGAACACGCAGAAGCTCACGCCGGATCCGCGTGGCGTGGGCGCGGACGATTCGCTGTCGTCGGTCGCCTACGACAAGGGCTCGTGGTTCCTGCGCACGCTGGAGCAGCGCTTCGGCCGCGAGAACTTCGATGCCTACCTGAAGGGCTACTTCGCCCACTTCGCCTTCCAGAGCATCGACACCGACACGATGTTCGCCTACCTCAAGGCCAACCTGCTCGACAAATACCCCGGCAAGATGAGCGAGGCCGAGGCGCGCGCGTGGATCTGGCAGCCGGGCATTCCCAAGGACGCCCCGCTCCCGACCTCGCCGCGTTTCGACGCGATCGACAAGGAGCGCACCGACTTCCTCGCCGGCACGCTCGACGCCGGCAAGCTCGACGCCAAGGGCTGGAATACGCAGGAGTGGATGTACTTCCTCGACCGCATGCCCGACGTGATGCCCATCGACCGCGTCCGCGCGCTCGACGCCGCCTGGCATCTCACCGGCACGCCCAACGCGGAGATCGGCATGCGCTGGTACGCCCACGCGATCGCCGCGGGCGACAAGAGCGTATGGCCGGCCGCTGCCGAGCACATGACGCGCATCGGCCGGCTCTATCTCACCACCCCGCTGTATCGCGCGTTGGCCCGCACGCCGGAAGGCCTCGCCTTCGCCAAGGCCACCTACGCCAAGGCCAGGGCGGGCTACCATCCGCTGACCCAGCAGGCCGTGGAGCGCATCCTGGCAGGCACGTCGAAGAAGAAATGACGCAGATTCTTGCGGTGCCCCAGGGCGTCGCAAGGTTGCATCCTGAGCCCCGGCCCCGCATCTTGCGGGGCGTCCCCCGTTCCCCGGTTTCTTTCCCCATGGCCAACTCCCCCAGCCTTTCCCCTTCCGCGCGCCCGCTCTGGCAACGATTGCTGTTGCGGCGATTGAAGTTTCTCGTGGTGGTGGCGGTGGTACTCGGCGTGGGCGCCGGCGCGGTCTACCTGTTCGCGCCCTCGCTGCTGCTGAAGGCGGATGCGGCACGCATGGCCATGCAGGCGCACGTCGAGAAGAAGACGGTGAAGGCCGGCGACACCAACTGGTCGTACTACGAGGGTGGGGAAGGTCCCAACATCGTCTTCCTGCACGGCTTCGCCGCCAACAAGGAAACCTGGCTGGAGTCGGTCAAGGATCTCACCGCGCATTTCCACGTCATCATCCCCGACCTGCCCGGCTGGGGGGAATCCTCGCGCATCGAAGGCGGCGATTACGGCATCGATGCCCAGGCCAAGCGCCTGGAACCCTTCTTCGCCGCCGTCGGCATGCAGCGTTTCATGCTCGTGGGCCACTCCATGGGAGGCGCCATCGCCGGCGTCTACGCCGATCAACACAACGAGCGCGTCGCCAGCCTCGTACTGATGGACTCGCTGGGCCTCACCTTCAAGGAGAACGACTTCGCGCGTGAGGTAAAGGCCGGAAAGAATCCGTTCCTGTACGAGAACCGCGCCGATCTTGAGGCGATGCTCGCACGCATCTTCCTGAAGCCGCCGCACCTGCTGCCGCGCGTCGAGGATGCCCTGCTCGCGCGCAATCGCGACGACCACGCCTTCATCGCGCGCACCTTCGACGAACTGCGCCGCCCGGAACAGGCGCTGTCGCTCGATCCGGTGATCGGCCGCCTGCCGATGCCGGTGCTGGGCCTGTGGTGCCACGACGACAAGCTCATCGACGTCTCGGCGCTCGATACCTTGCGCACGGGCCTGAAGAGCTCCCCCGCCATCGGCTCGACGGTGCTCAACGGCTGCAACCACATGCCGATGCTGGAGAAGCCGGAAGAGACGGCGCGGATCATCACGAGCTTCGCGCTGGCGCATTGAATCACGCCTCGCGAGTTTGATCGCCGATACGATCGGCTCCTACCCCTTCGGTAGGAAGCTCGCTACCGGAGGGGTGGGAGCCGATCGTATCGGCGAATCACGTGGCGACACGCCATCAATCGGCGACGTCCGCCACCAGCCGATCCAGCTGCATCTTCAACCCGCTGCCGTGCGCGCGCAGCCACGCACGCTGCTCCTTGTGCTCGGGCAGGATGCTCTCGACCCAATGCCAGAAACGCGGCGAGTGGTTGCGCACCTTCAGGTGGCATAGCTCATGGACGAGCACGTAGCGCAATGCCGCCGGGGGCGCGAGCGCCAGCGCGAGGTCGAGGTTGATCCTGTCGCGCGTGTCCAGGCTGCCCCACAGGCTCTTGAGCGGGCGGATGCGCAATGCCGTAGGCGCCGCATTGATCTGCGGAATGTGCGTGGGTAGCCAGCGCGACACGTCCCGACGGATCTGCGCCTCGAAGAAACTCGCCAGCAGGCCGCGCGCCACCATCAACGCGCGCGTATGCGGCCGCGGAATCACCAGGGTGAGACGGCCCGGCTCGTGTTCCACCTTCGGATACGGGCCTTCGGCCCATGCCAGCGCCACCTCGTCGCCCCGAAAGGGAAACGACGTGGGCACGCCGACCCGAAGCGGTGGCAGCGGCTTGGCGTCCATGTGGAATTCGCCCAGCTTCTGTTCCAGCCAGTCGGCGTGATGGCGCAGGAAGGCCGTCATCTGCGCCGTGTGCGTGCCGTTGGGATAGGTCAGCCGGGCACCCTTCGGGGTGACCGTCAGGCGCAGGCGGCGCGCGCGGGGGTGCGCCGCCTTGAGAACGCGGATGACGCCACCCGTAGGGGTGGATAGTTCCAGCCAGTCGCCTTCGTCTGCTGCCATGTCGCGAGTCTCGTGTCGATCCCGACGAACATCCCACCCATCCGTGTCAAACACTGCGACGCGGCACCGCCCGGCTTACTCCGGACGCGGCAGCTTGAACCATTCTTCCAGCTTGCCCAGCAGGCGTTCGTATTCGAGCGCCATGAGGGCGAAGTTGGCGTCCATTTCCGCCGCGGCCGATTCGTGACTGTCGGCCTGCTCGTCCAGTACCACGTCGGTGAACTTGATTTTACGCAGGATGAGGTCTTCGCCAAGTACGAAGGAAATGCGGTCGTCGAAAACCAAACCCAACTGGAATACCTGCTTGCCCGTGCGCAGGTGCTCGCGAATCTCATCAGTGTCGAGATCCTGGCGGCGGCAGCGCGCGATGGCGCCGGACGCCGTGGCCGGATCGCGCAATTCGCATTCGTCGCCAAGCGCGAGGCCGCCCGGCAGGTCGCCGGAGGCTACCCAATGGGTCATGAGGATGCGCGGCGACTCCTCCGGCGCCAGCGGCACCGCCGGGAAACTGCCCAGCGCCGTGCGGACCTGGCTCAACGTATTCTCAGCCGACTTGCGACTGGACGTATCGAGGACCAGCCAGCCGTTCTTCTTGTCGGCATAACCGCGCATGCGCGAGCTGCGCACGAAGGCGCGCGGCAGCAGCTCGTTCATCACGTCGTCCTTGATGCGCTTGCGCTCGCGACCGCTCACCTTGCGGCCTTCTTCCTCGGCGATCTTCTGCACGCGGTTGGCGAGCTCGTCGTTGACCACGGCCGAGGGCAGCAGCTTGTCTTCGCCACCGACGCTGACCATGACGTTACGGCCCACGCTGTGCGTCAGCGCCTCGTCGTTGCGGCCCAGCGGCGACACGAAGCCCTTGGTGGACAGTTCCATCGGACCGACCGGACGCAGGCGATGCTCGGGCAGCACCTCGTCGAGGCGTTCGAGATCGTCGGCGACGGCGGCGGAAAAGCGAAAAAGCGTGAGATTGCGAAAGAACATGTATCGGCGATTCTCGTGGGAATGAAGAGCCGTGGCGGGCGCGAACGCCCGCCGGCGAAACGAAGGCGGACGAAGGCGCTTAGACGACCTTCGCGATCGCGTCGGCGACGCGATCGATGTTGTGGTCGTTGAGCGCGGCGACGCAGATGCGGCCCGTGCCGACGGCGTAGATGCCGAACTCCTCGCGCAGGCGGTCGACCTGCGCCGACGACAGTCCCGAGTAGGAGAACATGCCGCGCTGGTTGGCGATGAAACCGAAGTCGCCCGCCTTGGCCAGGCGTTCGACGAGGCCCCGGCGCATGGCGCGGATGCGCTCGCGCATCTCGCCCAGCTCGGTTTCCCACGTGGCGCGGAGCGCGTCGTGGTTGAGCACGGCCGACACCACCGCGGCGCCGTGCGTGGGCGGATTGGAATAATTGGTGCGGATCACCCGCTTCACCTGTGACTGCACGCGCAACGCTTCGTCGTGCGAGCCGGTCACGATGGAAAGCGCGCCCACGCGTTCACCGTAAAGCGAGAACGACTTGGAGAACGAGCTGGCCACGAAGAACGGCAGGCCGGAGTCGGCGAACAGGCGCACCGCCGCCGCGTCGGCGTCGATGCCGTCGCCGAAGCCCTGGTAGGCGATGTCGAGGAACGGCACCAGGCCCTGCGCGCGCACGACCTCGATCACCCGCGCCCAGTCGGCATCGGAGAGATCGACACCGGTCGGATTGTGGCAGCACGCGTGCAGCACCACGATGGCGCCCGCGGGCAGCTTCGCGAGGGCGCCCAGCATGCCGTCGAGGTTCAGGCCATGCGTCGCCGCGTCGTAATAGGGATATTCCTGTACCGCGAACCCGGCGTTCTCGAACAGCGCGCGATGGTTTTCCCAGCTCGGGTTGCTGATGGCGACCGGCACGTCGGGGTTGAGGCGCTTGAGGAAATCGGCGCCGACCTTCAGCGCGCCGGTGCCGCCGAGCGCCTGCGCGGTGACCACGCGTCGTTCTTCCAGCAGCGGCGACGATGCGCCGAACAGCAGCTTCTGCACCGCCGCGTCGTACAGCGCGATGCCGTCGATGGGCAGGTAACCGCGCGGCAGCTGCGCCTCCAGGCGGGCCTTCTCGGCGTCGCGCACCGCGCGCAGCAGGGGCACGTGGCCGTTGGCGTCGTAATACACGCCCACGCCGAGGTTGACCTTGTCGGTGCGCGGATCGGCGCCGAAGGCTTCGTTGAGGCCGAGGATCGGATCGCGCGGGGCGAGTTCCACGGAAGAGAAGAGAGTCATGATCGGCGGGCCTTGAAGCGTGGAAATGGAAAGGATCAGTCGTTTTCGTCGACGGTGTCGCCACCGGAAAGCCATGCATGGGCGTCGGCCAGCGCCGCGCCATCGCGTGCGCCGAGCGCCTTGAAGTCGAACAGCGCCCGGTCGGCCAACTGGGACGGCGCCACGTTGCCGAGCGCGCGAAAGATGGTTTCGCCGCGCCCGGGATGGTTCTTCTCCCAGTCGGCGAGCATGCGCTTGACCACCTTGCGCTGCAGGTTCTCCTGCGAGCCGCAGAGGTTGCAGGGGATGATGGGGAAGTTGCGCGCCTGCGCGTAGGCGGCGATGTCGTCCTCATGGCAATACGCCAGCGGGCGGATCACCACGTGGCGGCCGTCGTCGGATTGCAGCTTCGGCGGCATCGCCTTCAGGCTGCCCTGGTAGAAGAGGTTCAGGAAAAACGTGCCGAGGATGTCGTCGCGATGATGACCCAGCGCGATCTTCGTGACGCCGTTGGCGGCGGCCCACTGGTAGAGCGCGCCACGGCGCATGCGCGAGCAGAGGCTGCACATCGTCTTGCCCTGCGGGATCACGCGGGTGACGACGCTGTAGGTGTCCTGCTCGATGATGTGGAACGGCACGCCGATGTTCGTGAGGTAGTCCGGCAGCACGTGCTCGGGAAAATCGGGCTGCTTCTGGTCGAGGTTGACCGCCACGATCTCGAAACGCACGGGCGCCTTCGCCTGCAACGACATCAGGATGTCGAGCATCGTGTAGGAATCCTTGCCGCCGGACAGGCACACCATCACCTTGTCGCCGTCTTCGATCATGCCGAAGTCCGCGATGGCCTGGCCCACCTGGCGGCGCAGGCGCTTGGCCAACTTGGCGGCTTCGTAGGTCTGCTTGCGGGTGGCTTCGGGCGAGGCGGACATCGGGCGTGTCTTGTGGGGACGGTCGGCCCCCTATTGTAGCCGCTGCGAGGCGCCTCGCCCGGCGTTAGACTGGGCCTTCCTTTTCGCCGGCCCACGCCATGCAGGTTCAGGATCCCATCGAGCTGACCCGGCTCCTCACCGAGCTGAAGATCGAGCACCGCGATCTCGACGTGGCCATCGAGCATCTCGCCGCCGCCATCGGTCGCGACGAAATCCAGCTTACCCGCCTGAAAAAGCGCAAACTTCAGCTTAAAGACGCCATCGCGCGCATCGAAAGCCGCCTCATCCCCGACCTCGACGCCTGACCCCATGACGCCCGTTCGCCTGGAAAACGCCTACGTCACGCTGGAACCGCTGGCGCTAAACCACGTGGAGCCGCTGGAACGGGCGGCGGCCGACGGCGACTTGTGGAACCTCTGGTTCACCTCCGTGCCCGCGCCGGGTCGGATGACCGACTACGTCGAGGCGGCCCTGCGCGGCCAGGAAGAAGGCCGCATGTCGCCCTGGGCGGTGCGCGAGAACGGCAGCGGCGAGATCGTCGGCACCACGCGCTATTACGACATCGTGACCGATCCGCCTCGCCTGGCCATCGGCTACACCTGGTACGCCCGGCGCTGGCAGCGCAGCCACCTGAACACGGCGTGCAAGCACCTGCTGCTGTCCAACGCCTTCCAGAACGAGGGCGTGGTCGCCGTGGAATTCCACACCGACGGCTACAACCAGGATTCCCAGCGGGCCATCGAGCGGTTGGGGGCCAAGCGCGAGGGCGTGTTGCGTGCCCACAAGCGGCGCCCGGACGGCTCGCTGAGGGATACGGTGTGTTACAGCATCCTGGCCACGGAATGGGCGGATGTGGACCGATGGCTCCAGCTCAGGTTGGCGCGACTGACAAGCTGATGCGCCGCGGCAATCGCCGACACGGTCGGCTCCCACCCCTTCGGTAGCAAGCCCGTTGCGAACTGCCTGCAGCCGACCATCGCGAGCGGCCTACCGGAGGGGGTGGGAGCCGATCGTATCGTCGAAAGGCCTCACCGCTCGGGCACGCGCTGCCCGCCCACCGGCTTCACCACGATCGTCGCCGTCATCCCCGCCGCCAACACCACGCCCTTGGGCAGATGCTCCGCATCGATCTTCACCCGTACCGGCACGCGCTGGGCCAACCGCACCCAGTTGAAGGTGGGATTGACCGAGGCGAGCAGGTCGCTGCCGGTGGGATTGTCGGCATCGGTGATGCCGCGCGCGATGCTTTCGACCGTGCCGTTCAGGTGCACGCCGCCGCTCAGCAGGCGGATGTCCACCGGGTCGCCCACGTGCACGCCGGGCAGCTTGGTTTCCTCGAAATACCCGTAGATCCAGTAGGAATGGCTGTCGATCAGGGCGAGGCGGGGGGCACCGGCATTGGCGTAGTCGCCGACGCGCACGTCGAGGTTGGTGACGTAGCCGTCGACGGGAGCCCGCACTTCGGTGCGGTCGAGGTTGAGCTCGGCCAGCGCCAGCTCGACCTGGGCCTGGGCCACGGCGGCCAGGGCCTGCTGCTGCGAGGCGCCGGCCTGCTTGGTACCGGCCTGCGCGGCCTGCCAGCCGGCGCGGGCGGCGTTCGCCGCGGCCAGGGCATTGGCCTTGTCCTCGGCCGAGATCACGTTGTTGATGAGCTTTTGCCGGCGCTCGGACTGCGCCTGGTACATCTCATAGTTGGCGCGGCTCTGCTGCGCGCTGGCCAGCGAGGCGTTGATGCTGGCACCCGACGCCCGCGCCGCGGCTTCGGCCGCGTTGAGGTTGGCCTGCGCCTGGGCCACGGCATTCTCGTAGCGCGAACGATCGACGACGAAAAGCAGGTCGCCTTTCTTGACCGTCTGGTTGTCGATCACCCGCACGTCCGTGACCAACCCCGCCACGTCGGGCGCGATGCGCACGATCTCGGCACGTACGCGGCCGTCGCGCGTCCATGGGGAATACATGTAGTGCTTCCACAGGAAGTGGCCGGCGACCACCGCGAGAATGACGACGATCGCGGTGACGGCGAAGCGAACGACGGAGGCGAGTTTCATGACGGGATACTCAGAACAGGAAGTACGCGAGGGCGCCGAAGACGCAGACGAAGGCGGCGAGGCGGAACAGCGACGGATGCCACACGAGGCGGTAGAGCCCGAAGCGGCCGGCCACGGTGTCCAGCGCCCACAACACCAGGAGGGATACGACGAACAGAACGAGCAGCCCGGGTACGAGTGCGTCGCCGAGGGCTATCTCACGGGGCATGGGTGATCTCCTTGGCCAGGGGCGCGTCGGGCATGTAGGCGGCCACCGCGGATTCGCTGTCGAGCAGCGTCATGCGGATGAGGTTGAGGTTTTCCAGCAGGTAGTCCTGCCCCGTGTGTTCGCGGACGCCCTCGATCGCGGTCGCCACCGCGTCGCGCGCCGCGACGTAGCTGGCGACGTCGGGCACTTCGTAGAACCGCGACAGCCGGTCCAGTACCGCGTCGAGGTACGGACGCAGGGTCGACGGGATGTCCTGCACGGCCATGTCGTGGCGCATCTCGACGAGCGCCCGCCCGGTCTCGTGCACGGCCAGCGACCACGCGATGAGCGCGCGCGAATCGGCGCTGCCGGGCTGGGTCTGCGCCACCACCTGGCTGACGAGGTCGTTGTTGATGCTTTCGAAGCGATGGCGCAGGCCGGGCAGCGGCGCCTCGGCGGCCAGGGCCACCTGGGCGCGCAGGCGCGCCATGAGACGACGACGCAGCCAGGCACTGCCGATGGCCGGCGGGATGATCACGAAGGCGGCCGCCGCCGCGCCCAGCCCGATGATCTGGGCGATCGCGTCGTTGATGGCGCGCGCGGGGTCGAATACCTGCATGTTGTTCAGCCCGAGCAGGTAGGTCAGGCCGAACGACCATCCCAGCCCATAGGACGCGAGACTGGGGGTGAACATCATCACCAGTCCCACGGCGGCGAACGGAAACACGGACACTACCAGGAGGCCGAAACCGTCGACTTGGGTGAGCACGAAAAACAGGCAGATGAAGGCCATGATCATGCCGGACAGGTAGCCCAGCATCACGATCCACGTCACGCGGGTGGGATTGGGCACCGTCGCGAACAGGCCCGCGAAAACGGTTGCCAGCAGCATCGCGCTCGAACCGAACGGCCACGCGCTCTCGATCCAGAACAGGCCGAGCACGAGCATGGTGAGCGTCGCGCGGACCATGGCGATGCCCGCGCCGAGGTAGTCGTTGCCGCGATCGAAGCTCACGCGCTCGGCGGAGATGTTCGGATACGGCCGTGGCGATTGCAGGGACGCGGCCGCCTCGATGTAGTCGTACAGCTCGTCGGCGAAACGGCGGATCAAGGCGGCGCCGGTATCGAAGTCGCGCAGGTCCTGCGCGTCGTCGAGCGTGCCGCGCAATGGGGCGACGTTGGCGGCGATCGCGTCACGCGCCACGGTCATCTGCGGCAGCAGCGCCTGCGCGGCCAGGCCCGCGCCGAGGGGGCCTTCGAGCCCCTTGCCCAAGGGCGCATACAGGCGGATCAGCGCATCCGCCGTGCGCTCGCGCTGCGCGCGCTTGAGCCGGTTGATCAGGTGGTGCAGCGACTGGAAGCTGGTGGAGGTCGCCATGAAGCGTTGGTTGAACAGGCGCAGGTGGTTGCTGCGCGCACGCGTTTCCACGTCTTCGAAGACCACCGAGCTGCGCAGGTCTTCCAGCGTGACCGCCGCGCGCACGAAGCGCAGGTGGGCGTTCTCCATCTGCTCGCGCGGTATCGCGCCGCCCACGCTCCCGCGCACGAAGGCGATGAAATCGGTGAACTGCTCGCGTCCGGTCCGGCGCATCACGTCGCGCATGCGCGCGGGAAAGATCGCTTCGCTCACCACGCCGCTCACCAGCAGACCGAGCAGCACCTCGCTCAGGCGGGCCCAGGCCGAATCGAAGACGTTCAACGGCGCATTGATGACGGGGACGGCGACCAGCGCCGCCGTGTAGCCCGCCAGCACGAAGGCGTAGGACTTGAAGTTGCGATAGAGCGTGGCGCCCGCGGAGCAGAGGCCGATCCACAGCGACAGCGACAACAGGAACAGCACGCGCTGCTGCGCGAAGGCCGCGACGATGACGACGGCGAGGATGGCGCCCACCACCGTTCCGATACCGCGATAGAAACTCTTCGCCAGCACCATGCCCGACTGCCGGTTGGCGACGATGATGGTGGTGAGCATCGCCGACGAGGGCGACGGCAACTCCAGGCGCATCGCGATCCAGCCGGTGAGGAAGAACGCGACCAGCGTCTTGATCACGAGCAGCCAGATCGACCCTTCCTCGCGCAGGGCTTCGACCAGCACCTGGCGAAAGGCGGGCGTCTTGGGGGTGGCGGGGTCGACGGCGGACATGGCGTGGCTCGTTATTCCCCGAAGCCGACCAGCATCTTCTTGAGCAGGCCTTCCAACTGCGCCTGCTCGCCTGCGGACAGGTTACGCGTCTGCCGTTGAAGAAGGGTAACGATGTCCGGCAGGAAACGCTCGATCAGGGCGACGCCCTCGGCGGTGAGCGACAGGGCCACCTTGCGGCGGTCGTCTTCGCTGCCGGCGCGGGCGATGTAGCCCTTCTCGCACAGCTGCGTGGTGAGGCGGGTGACGTTGGCGGATTTCTCCCCCGCCGCCCCGGCCAGTTCGGACGGGCTGAGGGTGTTGTCCGGCGCCCCGTACAGCATCATCAGGATGTTGTACTCGGGATGGTTGAGCCCATGCGGGCGCATGGCCGCGTTCGCCTCGTCGTGGATCTCCTTGTAGAGATGCTTGATGAGGCGCACCAGGATCGCCGGCGCACGTGGAAACGCCGGGTACTTTCCCCGGGTCACGTCGAGGCGGGCTTCGGTGGGGGCGAAATCGCTCATGGGACATCCAGGATGGCGGGCGGCTACCTCACAAATATAATATTCATTTATGAAATATCAATACCTGTAGTATAAAAAAAGGACGCTCCGCGGAACGGCGTCACTTCGCCGTCCTGCGGTGCGTCCCGTCGTCCCGGTCGATTCGTCGGGGCCCCGTTTCGCCGGCGCCCCGTCGTCGCGCCCGTGGGCGTCAGTTCTTCAGTGGAACGGTCTCGAAACCACCCTGCGGAGTGGTGGCGTTCTGGGGAGGGGCGGGAGCGGGCGCACTGCGCGGGCCGGCCAGCGGACGCGCGCCGCAGGTGTAGGCGCCCCAGTCCTGCGAACCGTCACGCGGCTCGCCCAGGGGCTTCACCGTATCGGCGTTCATCTTGGCGGCCTCGTTGCGCGCCAGCACCTCGAGTTCGTCGCGCACCTTGAGGTCGTTGCGATCGACCGGGCCGACGCGGTTCATCACCGACACCGTGACCTTGCCCAGCTCACGGCAACCGGACGTGTCACCGTTCCATGCGGTGCGAACGTTGCGCGCACCGTCGTCGAGCTTGATGCCCCAGGAACAGGCGGTGAGGGCGAGGGGAATGAGGAGGACGAGGGCCTTGCGCATGTGCAGCTCCGGAAACACGGTCGCGCCTATGCTAGCCCGACGAAGCGGAACGCGCGATCACCGCTCGCGCGTTCCGCCGTTGGGTTTACCTCACTTCGACGACTTCACCGGCTCGCCGTCGCCGTCGATCACCTGGATCGGGCCCAGGTTCAAGGCCCGCACCGGTGCTTCGATCTTGCGCAGGTCGCCGACGATCACCCAGGTAAGCGAGTCCGGATGCATCACGGCCGAGAGCGCCGCTTCCGCCGAGGTGCGGTTCACCGCGTCGATGCGCGCCTTGAGGGTCTGCACGTAGTCGTCCGGGCGGTCGTAGATCACGATGCCCGACATCGCCGCCAGCACCGCCGAGGTGGTTTCGTAGCTGCCCGGCAAGGCGCGCACGCGCTGCGCGCGGATCTTGGCGATCTCCGCGTCGGTGAGCGGCTTGGGACCGACCACGGCGCGGGCTTCCTTGAGGATTTCCTGCGCCGATTCGGCCGTCTTGTCGGTCTGGACCGGGGCGTAGAACAGCAGCGGTCGCTGGCCCTGCGCGTCGGAGAGCATGCTCTGGGCGCCGTAGGCCCAGCGTTTTTCCTCGCGCAGGTTCATGTTGAGCCGCGAGGTGAACGTGCCGCCGAACGCGCCGTTGGCGATGCCCAGGTCGAGCGCGTCTTTCGCCTTGGTGGACGGCGCGAGCAGGCCGGCGAGGATCAGCGACTGTGGCGCGTCGGTGCGATTGATGAGGAACACGCGCGGCTTGGGCTGCGCGGCGACCGTGCCGATGTTCTTCGTCGGCTTCGCGCTCGACGGCGCCGTCCAGTCGCCGAACACGGCGTCGAGCTGGGGCAGGATGGCGTCCAGGGTCGTGTCGCCGGCGACGAGGATGCGCGCATTGTCCGGGCGCAGGTAGTCACGCTGGAACGCCTTGAAATCCTCCGCGGTGAGCGACGCGATGGCCTTTTCCGTACCGCTGCCGGTAAAGGGGATGCCATACGCGTGCTGCTTGCCGTAGAGCAACGGCGGCAGGGTACGCAACGCGAGGCCGGTGGGATCGGTCTTCTCCTGCGCGATCCCCGCGATCCACTGGCCTCGCACCCGCTCGATGTCGTCGGCCTTGAAAGCCGGGTGGCGAACCACGTCGGCGAATAGCGCCAGCGAGGGCTTCAGCTCGGCGTTGAGCGCGTTGAGCGCCACCGCGCAGGTGTCGAGCGAGCAGTTGGAGCCGATGATGGCACCCAGGCGCTCCTTGCGACGCGCCACCTCCACCGAATCCAGGTCGCTCGTGCTCTCGTTGAGCAGGGTGGACGTGAAGCTGGCCGTGCCGAGCTTGCGGCCCTGGTCGGCGGCGTAACCCGCATCGAACAGGATCTGGACCTGGGTCACCGGCACGGTGTGACGCTCGGCGAGCACCACCTCGATGCCGTTCTTCAACTTGCCGCGCTGGAGCTTGGGGAACGACAGGTCGGGGAAGCTCGCCACCGGGGGCACGCCCTTCGCGCGATCGACCTGCGAGGCGCCGGCGGTGTAACGCTTCGCCGCGGGCATGACGGGCGCGGGACGGCCTTCCGCCTTCGGCAGGCCGACGACGGCCTTGTCCTCGGCGGCCGGATCGAAACCGGGCGCGGCCGGCATGATGGTCAGCGTATAGCTGCCCTTGCCGAGCCACTTCTTCGATGCCGCGAGCACCGAGGCCGGGGTGGCCTGCTGCGCACGCTCGAGGTCTTTCTTGTAGCCCTCCGGATCGTTCCGGTAGACCTGGCCCTCCGCGAGGATGACGGCCTTGCCGCCGAACCCGCCGACCTTTTCCAGGCCGCGCACGAAGCCGGCGAGGTTGGCGACCTTGGCGCGCTCCAGTTCGTCGGCGGTGGGGCCCGTGGCGAGGAAGTCTTTCCAAACGTCGGCGATGGCCGCCTCGACCTTCGCCGGATCGACGCCCTGCTTCACGTCGACGGAAAGCTGCACGCGGCTGGAGAGCGCGAACGGCGAAATGCCCACCGAGACGTCGTCGGCGAGCTTGTCCTGGTAGACCAGGCGCTGGTACAGGCGCGAGGTCTTGCCCCCGCCGAGCACGGTGGTGGCCAAGTCCAGCTGCACCGCATCGTCGGTGCCCAGTTGCGGCACGGCCCAGGTGCGCATGATGCGCGTCTGCGCCACCTGGTCGTGCTGCACGCCGCGCGTATCGGCGGACAGCGGCACCACCCACGGTTGCTGGCGCGGCACCGGCGGACCGGCCGGGATGTCGCCGAAGTATTTCTGCGCCTTGGCCTTCGCCTGCTCGAGCGTGATGTCGCCGGCCAGCACCAGGGTGGTGTTGGCGGCGCCGTAATAGTCGTGGAACCACTGCTTCACGTCGGCCAGCGAGGCGGCGTCCAGGTCGGCCATCGAACCGATGGTGTCGTGGTGGTAGGGATGGTTGGCCGGATAGATGTTGGCCAGTACGTTTTCGTCGACGCGACCGTAGGGCTCGTTCTCGCCCTGGCGCTTTTCGTTCTGCACCACGCCGCGCTGCGTGTCGAGCTCCTTCTGGCCGATGGCGCCCAGCAGGTGGCCCATGCGGTCGGACTCCATCCACAGCGCCATGTCGAGCGCCGTGGTGGGCACGGTCTCGAAGTAGTTGGTGCGATCGAACCAGGTGGTGCCGTTCATGTCGGTGGCGCCGGCCACCTCGAAGGGCTGGAAGTAGGTGCCCTTGTGGTTCTCCGAGCCGGAGAACATCAGGTGCTCGAACAGATGCGCGAAGCCCGTCTTGCCCGTCGGCTCGTCGGCCGAACCCACGTGATACCAGATGCTGACGGCGACGACGGGGGCCTTGTGGTCCTCGTGCACGATCACGGTCAGGCCGTTGGGCAACTGGAACCGGGTGTAGGGGATGTCGGGAATCGTCGCGGTGGCGGCGGACGCGCCACCGGCCATGGAAAGCAATCCCGCGGCGAGCAGGGCAAGACGTTTCTTCATGCGAACTCCTTCAGGGGCCATCGTGGCCGCAATCGCCCGAGGCTAGCCCGCAGGCTCGGGGAATGTCCATGCGGCCACTGTCCGATATGGCGCCGCCGCTGTCCGCGGACAGACGGCGCGATCTTCCGACGGGTGACAAATCTCATGCGAAACAGCTGATTGCAGGCCCTGCCGGGGCTGGCATGGGGTTTGCCTTAATACCCGTGCCGGGGCGATCAGCCCTCCCACGCTCAAGGAGAACGCCATGAAATTCGAACTGCCGATGCTCGCCGCCTTCCTCGTCACCTCGATGCTGCTGTGCGGCTACACCCTGGCCCTGATGGCCTGAACCGGATTCCCAGAAGGATTGACCCCATGAAGTACGAACTCTTCATCCTGCGTAGCCTGCTCGTCGCCTCGGTGATGGTCTGCGGCCTCATCCTCGGCAACATGCTCGGCCTCTCCGGCACCTCGGTGCAGCTCGCCGCACCGACCACCGTCGTCGGCGACTCCGCCGCGGCCTCGATCACCGCGGGCGCCTGCGCCCTGCCGCCGGACGGCGTGCTTTGCGCCGCCGCTGGCACATAATGGGCGCATGCCCCACGTCATCCTGTTCCGACCCGAAATACCGCCCAACACGGGCAACGTCATCCGCCTGTGCGCCAACACGGGCGCCGGCCTCCACCTGATCCGCCCCCTGGGCTTCGAACTGGACGACACGCGCCTGCGCCGGGCGGGACTCGACTACCACGAGTTCGCCCGGGTGGCGGTCCACGACCATCTCGACGCCTGCCTGGAAGCCCTCGGCCATCCGCGCGTCTTCGCCTTTTCCACGCGTGGCCGCCATCTGCATACCGACGTGACCTACCGCGCGGACGACGCGCTGCTGTTCGGCTGCGAGACGGCAGGGCTGCCCGACGACGTGCTGGACGCGATTCCCGAGGCGCAGCGCATCCGGTTGCCGATGCGGCCGGGTAATCGCAGCCTGAATCTTTCCAATGCCGTGGCGGTGGCGGTGTTCGAGGCGTGGCGGCAGAGCGGCTTCGACGGGGCGGCATGAGGCAACCTGATTCGCCGATGCGATCGGCTCCCGCCCCTTCGGTTGCAAGGCCGTCGGAGCCCGGCGCCTGAAGGGGTGGGAGCCGACCCTGTCGGCGATTCCTGCGAAACGGCAGGCTACAATCGGACGCATGACCCCCGATCGCCCCCAGGCCGACACCGGCCCCTCCCGCTTCCTCCCCCGCCCGCTGCGCGTCCTCGCCGGCAAGGCCATGGAAACCGTGCTCAACCGCGCCGTCGATCTCGACCCGGACACCCGTGGCCGCCTCGACGCGCTCGACGGCCGCAGCGTGCAGGTACACCTGAGCGGACCGGAACTGGCGCTGCGTATCACCGTGGAGAAGGGCCGCCTGCGCATGGGTCCGGCGGAAGACGGCGGCAGCCTGCGCGTCACCGCTTCGCCGGGCAGCCTGCTGGCCATGGCGCTGCGCCGCGACGACGACGGCGTGGCGCCCGGCAAGGTCGATATCGCGGGCGACGCGGAGCTGGCCCGCCGCCTGGAGCGTCTTGCACGCCAGTATGCCCCGGACATCGAGGAAGCCTTCGCCAGGACGTTCGGCGACGCCATCGGCGTGCCGCTGGCGCAGGCGTTCCATCGCGCTTTCGCCCATGCGAAGCAGTCCGCCGCACACTTCACCGAAGACGGCGCCGACTGGCTTCGCGACGAAGGACGCGTGGCCGTGGCGCCGGGCGAGGTCGATCGCTTCCTCGACGGCGTGGACGAGCTTCGCGAGCGCACGGAGCGCGCCGAGGCGCGTTTCGCCCGCATCGAACGCGCCCTGAAGGGGAACGGCGCATGACGTCGCTGCGCCTCGCGCCCCGCCTGCTTCGTGTCGCCGCGATCCTCCTGAAATACCAGCTCGACGAACTGGTCGACGGCGCCCACCTGTTCCGTCCGCTCAAGCTCGTTCGCGCGATGTTCCCGCGCGCGCCCGCCGAAGTGCGTGCCCTGCCGCGCGGCGCGCGCCTGCGCCTGGCCCTCACCGAGCTGGGGCCGATCTTCGTCAAGGCCGGCCAGGTGCTGTCCACGCGCCGCGACCTCGTGCCCGGCGACGTCGCCGACGAACTGGCCCTGCTGCAGGACCAGGTGCCGCCCTTCCCCGGCGCCGAGGCGCGCGCCATCGTGGAGCGCGAACTGAAGGCGCCGATCGGCACGCTCTACGCCCGCTTCGACGAAAACGCCCTCGCCTCCGCGTCCATCGCGCAGGTGCACGCGGCCACGCTGCACGATGGCCGCGAGGTGGTGGTGAAGGTGCTTCGGCCGGGCATCGACAAGCGCATCGCCCGCGACGTCGACCTGCTCCACGCCCTGGGCGAGCTGGCGCAGCGCTGGCATCCCAACGCCGACAAGATCCGGCCGCTCGAGGTGGTGGCCGAGGTCGAGAAGATGCTCTCCAACGAGCTCGACCTGCAGCGCGAGGGCGCCAGCGCCAGCCTGCTCCGCCGCAACTTCGCCAGCGGCATCGACCTCTACGTGCCGGAGGTGCATTGGGAGTTGAGCACCGAAGGCGTGCTCACGCTCGAGCGCGTGCATGGCGTGAGCGCCGACGACATCGCCGCCATCGACCGGGCCGGCCTCGATCGCAAGCGGCTCGCCGAAAAGGGCGTGCGCCTGTTCTACGAACAGGTGTTCCGCGACAACTTCTTCCACGCCGACGCCCATCCCGGCAACATCTGGGTGGACCTCACCCGCCTCGACGAACCGCGCTTCATCGCGCTCGACTTCGGCATCATGGGCTCGCTGCCCGAGGCCGACCAGTACTGGCTCGCGGAAAACTTCATCGCCCTGTTCGAGCGCGACTACGCGCGCATCGCGCAGTTGCACGTGGCCGCCGGCTGGATGCCGACCACGGTTCGCCTCGACGAACTCGAAGCCGCCGTGCGCACGGTGTGCGAGCCTTACTTCACCCGCCCGCTCTCGCAGATATCCATCGCCGAGCTGGTGGTGAAGCTGTTCCAGACGGCGCGGCGCTTCGAGCTCACGCTGCAGCCGCAGTTGATCCTGCTGCAGAAGACGCTGCTCAACATCGAGGGCGTGGGCCGCATGCTCGACCCGGACATCGACATCTGGGCCGTGGCGCATCCGGTGCTCAAGCGCATCCTTCGCGAGCGCTATAGCGTGCGCGCCACGCTGCGCGACGTGCGTCGCCGCCTGCCCGAGTGGATCCACACGGCGCCGCGCGTGCCCGAACTGGTGCGCGACGCCTTGCGTCAGGTGGCCAGCGGGGAGCGCCGCGAAGTGGCCGATCCGCTCGTCGTGCTGCAGGCCCGCGAGGAATCGCGCCGCCTCCACCGCGTACTCGCGTGCGGCTTCCTCGGCGCGGCCTTGCTGGTGGGCTCGGCGGTGGTGTACGCGCTCGCCCCGCACACGCACTGGTCGTTGCCCGGCGCCTTCGCCGTGGCGGGGCTGGCGGCCTTCGTCGTGGGCTGGCCACGCCGCTGACACCGATGCTGGAGATCCTGTTCCAGGACGACGACCTCGTCGCCGTCAACAAGCCCGCGAACCTCGCGGTGCATCGTTCGGCCTTCGTGGGGCCCGACGACGCGTTCCTGATCGACCTGCTGCGCGAACAGGTCGACGGCCGCCTGCACCTGGCCCATCGGCTCGATCGCGCCACCTCGGGCGTGCTGCTCGTGGCGCGCTCGCCGGAGATCGCCGCACAGCTCGGCGAGCAGTTCATGGGGCGCAGCGTGCGCAAGCGCTATCTCACCGTGTGCCGCGGCTGGCCTGAGCCCGACGAGGGGTGCATCGACTACCCGCTGCCCGGCTCCCGGGCGACAGGACCGCGCCGCGAAGCGCAGACCGACTACCGGCGGCTCGCCACCGTCGAGGTGGACATCGCGCTCGGACGCTACGAGAAACAGCGCTACGCGTTGGCCGCCGCCGAACCGCGCAGCGGCCGTTTTCGGCAGATCCGCAAGCACTTCGCGCACATCCATCATCCCATCGTGGGTGACAGCCAGCATGGACGGGGCGACCACAACCGCCTGTTCAAGATCCACTTCGCGTCGCACCGGATGCTGTTGCACGCGGCGATGCTGGATTTCACGCATCCGCGTGACGGGCGGGCGATGCGAGTCGAGGCGGGACTCGATGCGACGTGGTTGCGTTTGCTCGAGACGTTCGGCTGGCGAGATGCTTACGAACGCTGGCGCTCGTCCTGACGCTCCGCGCTGGGCTCCTGCGTGCGCAGGAGCGACGTGAGGGTTCTGGGCGCCGTAGTGAACCTTGCGGCTCGTCGCTCCTGCGCACGCAGGAGCCTGGCGCCGTGAATCCCCGTTATCGCCCCAAGGCGGCTACGGCTTTCGCTTGCTAGAATCCCACCGCCATGCTCACCGTGACCCGCTCCATCGCCATCGCCGAATCCGAGCTGATCGAGCGCTTCACCCGCGCCGACGGTCCGGGCGGCCAGCACGTGAACCGCACGGAAAGCGCCGTGGAACTGCGCTTCGACGTGGCGTCCTCGCCTTCGCTTTCCGATGAGGTACGCGAGCGCCTGCTCGCCCGGCGCGACCGGCGCATGACCGACGCGGGCGTGCTGGTGATCCAGGCGCGCCGCTTTCGCGACCAGGCGCGCAACCGTGAAGACGCGCGCGAACGGCTGGCGGAGATCATTCGCGAAGCGACCGTGGTGGCGAAGAAGCGCGTGGCGACCAAGCCCACCCGCGCCTCGAAGGAACGCCGCCTCGCGGGCAAGGCCCAGCGAGGCCAGACAAAGCGCACCCGCTCGCGCGACTGGAGTCGCGAATGAAGGGCGTGCCCGAGACGCTGCCACCGAACGTTCCCTCCCTGCCCCGCACGCCCTGGACCCGACTGGCCCGCTGGGCCATCGGCACGAGCGGCTGGCGCATCGTCGGCGAGTTCCCGAACCTGCCGAAGCTGATCATCATCGGCGCCCCGCACTCGTCGTACTGGGACGGCGTATGGGGCCTGTTGATGAAGGTGGCCATCGGTCTCGACCTCGGCATCATGATCAAGCGCGAGGTCTTCGGCGGACCGTTCGGCCCCATCGTGCGCCGCCTGCGCATGATTCCCATCGATCGCAAGGCCGCCACCAACGTGGTGGACCAGATGGTCCAGCGCTTCGCCACGCACGAAAGCATGTGGCTGGGCATCGCGCCGGAAGGCACGCGCAAGCCCGTGAAACAGTGGAAATCCGGCTTCCTTCGCATCGCGCGCGCATCCAGCGTGCCGATCCTCCCGATCTTCATCGATTACCCCACGAAGACCTTCACCCTCGGCCCCCTCGTACACGCCACCGACGATATCGACGGCGATCTCGCGCGCATCCGCGCGATGTTCGCCGGTTACCACGGCAAGCACCGCGACGCCTGATCAGCGTTCGGAGTGACCCGGCTCGTCGTAGTCGCGATGGGTCAGCAACCCCGGCTTGATGAGGTCGATGAAGGCCCGCGCTTCGGGACTGAGGAACTTGCCCTTGCGCATCACCACGCCATAACTGCGCTGCGGCAGGTATTGCCGCAGGTTGCGCACCGCCAGACGCTCGCGGTCGGCCTCGGTGATGCAGATACCGGTGACGATGGAAATACCCAGGCCCATCGCGACGTACTGCTTGATGACGTCCCAGCCGCCGACCTCGATGGCCACGGTGTAGGGCACGTGGCGCTGCTGGAACACCATGTCCACCAGCTTGTACGTGGTGAGGCGCTTGGGCGGCAGGATGAGGCCGTAGGGCGCGATGTCTTCCAGGCGGATGTCGCTCTTCGCCGCGAGCGGATGGTCCGGCGGCATGATCAGCATCGGGTCGTAGTGATAGACCGGCGCCCAGGCGATGTCGTGGGGCACGTCGATCATCGAACCGACCGCGATATCCACCTCGTCGTTGCGCAATAGGGCGATGCCGTCGCGATTGGTCACGTTGGACAGCGCCAGGTGCACGCCTGGGTAGCGCTCTCGATAGGTCTTCACCAGCTCCGGCAGCAGGTACTGGATGGTGGAGGAACCGGCGGCGATGGTGAGGTGCCCCGCCCGGGAACCCTGGGTTTTCGTCCGAAACTCGTGGTCGAGCTGCTCGAACCCCTCCACCAGCGGGCGTGCCATCTCGTAAAGCGCCTCGCCCGCGTCGGTCAGCGTGATGCGGCGACGGGTGCGTTCGAGCAAGGTGGCGTCGAGTTCGCGCTCCAGCGCTTTCAACTGCAGGCTCACCGAAGGCTGAGACAGGAACAAGGCCTCCGCCGCCCGGCTGAGGCTGCCCAGACGGGCGATGTAGACGAAGGCGCGTAGCTGCTTGAGGCGGTTGCCCTTGTAGTAGAAGCGGCCAGCCGCGTCCGGAGCGGCGGGTGCCGAAGCCCGCTTCCTGGATCTATTCAGCTTCTTCGCAGGATTTTTTTCCATTTGAATCAAATAATTCAATGGCTAATTAACATACTTAATCATATGCATTGAAACATATGCTTTGTCAAAACATGCCTTCGCGCTCTAGCGTGAACTCCCGGCCCATCCGACGGAGACCGCACGCATGGCCGTTCCCCAGAGTGAGATCGATCCCCTGTCCGGCATCCGCGTCCAGGCCCTCGAGACCCATCGGGATGTCCTGAGCCCCGATGCGCTGGCTTTCGTGGCCGGGCTTCATCGCCGGTTCGGCGCCCGCCGACGGGCCCTGCTCGCCGAGCGCGACGCCCGCCAGCAACGCTATGACGCGGGCGAGCTGCCGGATTTTCGCGACGAGACCCGCGCCATCCGCGACGGCGACTGGACCGTCGCCTCCATCCCCGCCGCCCTGCTCGACCGCCGGGTGGAAATCACCGGGCCGGTGGAGCGAAAGATGATCATCAACGCGCTCAACTCCGGCGCGAAGGTGTTCATGGCCGATTTCGAGGATTCGAGCGCGCCGACCTGGATCAACCAGATCGACGGCCAGCGCAACCTGCGCGACGCCGTGAACGGCACCATCGAGTTCACCAACGAGGCCGGCAAGCGATACAGCGTGGGGGCCGATCCGGCCGTGCTCGTGGTGCGCCCCCGCGGCTGGCACCTCCCCGAGCGCCACCTGAGCGTCGACGGCGAGGCCGTGTCGGGTTCGCTGGTCGACTTCGGCCTCTATGCCTTCCATAACGCGAAGGCGCTGTACGCCCGCGATCGCGGCCCGTACTTCTACCTGCCGAAGCTACAGAGCATGGAGGAGGCGGCGCTTTGGGACGACGTGATGACCGACGCCGAGAACACCCTCGGCCTGCCCGTGGGCACGATGAAAGCCACGGTGCTGATCGAGACGCTTCCCGCCGTGTTCCAGATGCACGAGATACTGCACGCGCTGCGCCGTCGCGTCGTCGGTCTCAACTGCGGCCGCTGGGACTACATCTTTTCCTATCTCAAGACGTTCCGCGCGCATGCCGATCGCCTGCTGCCGGAGCGCGGTCACGTCGTCATGACCGTGCCCTTCCTCAAGGCGTATTCCGAACTGCTGATCCGCACCTGCCATCGTCGCGGCGCGTTCGCGATGGGCGGCATGGCCGCGCAGATTCCCATCAAGGGCGACGACGCGGCCAACGAGGCGGCGATGGCGAAGGTGCGCGCGGACAAGTTGCGCGAAGTCACCGCCGGACACGATGGCACGTGGGTGGCGCACCCCGCGCTGGTGCCCATCGCGCAAGCCGTCTTCGATGCGCACATGCCCACGCCGAACCAGTTGCACGTGCGTCGCGACGACGTCGAGGTGACGCGCGACGAGTTGATCCGCCCCGCGCCCGGCACAGTGACGCGCACCGGCTTCGACAACAACGTGGAGGTGTGCCTGCGCTACACGGCCGCATGGCTCGACGGACTCGGCTGCGTGCCGATCCACCACCTCATGGAGGATGCGGCCACCGCGGAGATCGCGCGCGCGCAGCTGTGGCAGTGGCTGCACCACGGTCCCGTGGAGTTCAGCGACCACGCGCCGATCACTTTCGCGCTGTTCGACCACGCGCTCGCCTCGCACTGCCGCCGCCTGCGCGAGTCCGATCTGCCCGGTGCCTCGCGCGCCGACGAGGCCGCCGAGCTGATCCGCACGCTCACGCACGCCGACACGCTCCGCGACTTTCTCACCCTTCCCGCCTACGAACGCCTGTCCTGATCGAAGGAGACCGACGATGAACATGCATACCGCCAAACAGATCGCGATGGACTGGGCGACCAATGACCGCTGGTCCGGCATCGAGCGACCCTACACCGCCGACGACGTCGTCCGCCTGCGCGGCACCGTGCACGTGGAACACACGCTCGCCCGCCGTGGGGCCGAGCGCCTCTGGCGCGCCATCCACGACAAGCCCTACGTGAACGCCCTCGGCGCGCTCACCGGCAACCAGGCGATGCAACAGGTGAAGGCCGGTCTCGAAGCGATCTACCTCTCCGGTTGGCAGGTGGCCGCCGACGCCAACACCGCCGGCACCATGTATCCCGACCAGTCGCTATACCCCGTGGACGCCGTGCCCAACGTCGTGCGCCGAATCAATAACACGCTGCTGCGTGCCGACCAGATCCATCACGCGGAAGGCAAGGACGAACGCGACTGGCTCGTGCCCATCGTCGCCGACGCGGAGGCCGGTTTCGGCGGCGTGCTCAACGCCTACGAACTCATGACCCACATGATCGAGGCGGGTGCCGCGGGCGTGCACTTCGAAGACCAGCTCGCCAGCGCGAAGAAGTGCGGCCACATGGGCGGCAAGGTGCTGGTGCCGACGCAGGAGGCCGTGCAGAAACTCATCGCCGCCCGGCTGGCCGCCGACGTGGCGGGGGTGCCCACGCTCATCGTCGCGCGCACCGACGCTATGGGCGCCGGGCTGGTCACTTCGGACATCGATGAGCACGACAAGCCGTTCCTCACGGGCGGGCGCACCGTGGAAGGCTTCTACGAAAGCCGCGAAGGCATCGAGCAGGCCATCGCGCGCGGCCTCGCGTATGCGCCTTACGCGGACCTGATCTGGTGCGAGACATCCACCCCCGACCTCGAGCAGGCGCGCCGTTTCGCCGAAGCGATCCACGCGTCATTCCCCGGGAAGAAGCTCGCTTACAACTGCTCACCCAGCTTCAACTGGAAGAAGCACCTGGACGAAGCCACCATCGCCGATTTCCAGAAGCGCCTGGGCGCCATGGGCTACGCCTTCCAGTTCATCACCCTGGCCGGTTTCCACGCCCTCAACCACTCGATGTTCCAGCTCGCCCGCGGCTACCGCGAGCGCCAGATGGCGGCCTACGTGGAGCTGCAGGAGGCCGAGTTCGCGGCGGAAAAAGACGGCTACACGGCCGTGAAGCACCAGCGAGAGGTGGGCACTGGCTATTTCGACGCCGTGAACCAGGTCATCGCCGGCTCCCTCAGCTCCCTGTCGGCCCTCAGCGGCTCGACGGAGGAGGCCCAGTTCCATCCGGCCTCTGCGGCCTAAAAAAAACGACCCACGCAAGGATGCGCCGGCCGTCAATAAGAAATGTGGAGTCAGTTCAAGGCCGGGCCCCGGTGCTGGAGCGGGGGGAGGGAGGGGTATCCAGCACCGGAGCGGGGCAGGCAGCCCTTTAGCAAACCGCCTGGTACAGAATTCTCCGCCCGGCCCCGCTATTTGTCAACCCGCCAGTACATGAAATAAGTTTCACCCTGGCAGGGCTGGAATTCACCGGCTGGCTACGGGCCATCCGATGGCGTCCCCGGTGCGACGACAGGAGCGTCGATCGAATCGTAAATGTCCAAACCCAGCTCGATACCACCGACCTGGAGCAAGCCGATGTTTCGGTGAAAGGAACACGCCGTCGTTGCCTGTCCCCACGAACCGTCCACGGAAAAAGTCCACGCGAACGTTCTGACCAAGCTAGACGGGTCGGTTTCATACCCGGTCATAACCAGGCGAGCGTCGAGACGGCACGTTCCGAATGGGCGTTCGAACGGAATTTCCACGTCGTGCTTCCGTCGATGGACCGCTCGATGCTCGGGACCGTAGCACGTGCGGATTCCTGCCGACGAAGGACGGTCCTCGTATGTACCCGACGTATCGGTCACTCACATCGATTGGGCCGGGACACGTGACCAACGCTTTGGACGTTTCAGTCCAGCTTGTATCCATCGAGCTCTCGACCAGACGGCCGCGCGCAGCGTCTTGAACGTTTCCGGGGGCACGTCCTTTTTTTGCGAGCGATGTCGCGCGGATACATTTCATCGCCTGATATGGCGCGACGTGGGGAAAGCATCTCTCTAACCTTCCCGTCCCTCAACCCGTTAACGCGGGCACTGAGCGTTACGAACCCTTTTTTATCGGACTTCCTCACATGCGTTCCTGCATCCTTTTCTGCGGCATGGGTTTGTTTCTGGCTGGCTCGGTATCGGCTCAACCGGCCGGTCCGGCCAATGTTGTACGAACTCACGCCAAGCGGCTGGCGATTGAACACGTCACGGTCGTTGACGGGACGGGCGCGGCGCCGAAGCACGACGAAACCGTCCTTGTGGAGGACGGTCGCATCGTGTACGTCGGAGCCCTGAAGCGGGCTCCCGTCGGGAAGGACGACGAAATCATCGATGGGCGGGGCATGAGTCTGATCCCGGGTCTTGTCGGCATGCACGAACACATGTTCTATCCGTCCCCCGTGGCCGGTCCGCCGGTAGCGATCGAGCAGTTCGTCACCGCGCCGCTTCTGTATCTGGCAAGCGGGGTTACGACAGCCAGAACCGCTGGCAGCATGGATCCATACGGCGACCTGTCGATGAAGCGGGGTATCGACGCGGGACGCATCATAGGACCCGATCTCGATCTAACCACGCCCTATCTCGAAGGGAGCCCGGCAGCCATTCCGCAAATGCACGAATTGACCGATGCGGACGATGCGCGACGGCTCGTCCGCTACTGGCACGACGAAGGATTCTCGTCCGTGAAGGCGTACTCGGACGTCACAACCGACGAACTCGCCGCGGGTATCGACGAGGCCCATCGTCTCGGCATGAAGATCACCGGCCACCTTTGCTCGGTCGGATACGCCAAGGCGATTGAACTCGGCATGGATAACTTCGAGCACGGCCCGTTCGCCTCCCCCGATGGCGACCTTGAAGTGGGAAAGATCCCGGACATGTGCCGCTCGGCTCCCGATCAGAAGAGTGCCCGCGTTGTACTCAGCGACATCAGCAACACCGTTTCGCCCGACGGCGACGAAGCAAACGCGCTAATCCGCCTGATGGTCGAGCACCATGTACCGCTCACGTCAACGCTTGCCGTGCTGGAGGGCGCCGTCGGGATGTCCGATCAACGCCGAGCCACGCTCGAGAAGCTCTTGCACCCGGTCGTATGGAACTATCTCAACACGCCGTCGCCTGCGCGCAAGGGGCTCGAAGACCTGCTCTCTCGCTCGCTGAAGAAGGAGATGGTGTTCGAACATGCGTTTGCGAAAGCGGGCGGCGTGCTCATGGCTGGATGTGATCCAACCGGTGAAGGATTCACCTTCCCTGGCCTCGGCGACCAGCGCAACGTTGAGTTGCTCGTGCAAGCGGGATTCACCGTACCGGAAGCCATTCGCATTGCGACGCTCAATGGGGCCATTTTCGAGGGGCGCCAGGACGATATTGGAAGCATCGAGGTCGGGAAACGTGCTGACCTGGTTTTGCTACAGGGCGATATCGCGAACGACGTATCCGCCATTGAACGTCCTTCGCTTGTTTTCAAAAAGGGGGTGGGCTACGACTCGCAGGCCATCTATCAGAGCGTGGCGGGACAGGTAGGTCTTCACTGAGGCGCCACGTACCCCAAGAACTCGACACTTGCATCGTCGTAGGCCGCCGCAGTTGCCCCTCAAGTTCCGTCGCATCGCCTTCGGGAATTGACGGGCGAGGCAGAACGCCCAGGTGCGATGACGACCTAGAAGCGTCGGTAATGCAATGCTTCGGCGAGGTGTTGTTGCTCCACGCAGCCGGTACCGCCTTCGAGGTCGGCGATGGTGCGGGCCACGCGCAGGATGCGGTGATACGCGCGCGCGGAGGCGCCCAGCTTGTCGAGGGCGGCTTCCAGCCAGGTCTTTTCGGACTGCGGTAGCGCGCAATCGCGTTCGAGGTTCACGACGCTGAGTTCGGCGTTGCTCTGGCCTGCGCGAAGAAGGGCTTTTTCGCGCGCGTTGACGACACGGGCGCGCACCGTCGCGCTGTCCTCGTCGAACGGCGACGCGGCGGCAAGCAGCGCGGAAATGGGTACGCGCGGCACTTCCACGCAGAGGTCGATGCGGTCGAGCAGCGGGCCTGAGATGCGGGAGCGATAACGCTGCACCTGGTCGGGTGTGCAGCGGCACGCGTGTTGCGGATCGCCCGAAAAACCGCAGGGACAGGGGTTCATCGCGGCGACGAGCTGGAACTCCGCGGGGAACGTCGATTGACGCGCGGCGCGGGAAATCACGATCTGACCCGACTCGAGCGGTTCGCGCAGCACGTCGAGCACGTGGCGGGGAAACTCGGGCAGCTCGTCGAGGAAGAGCACGCCGTTGTGAGCGAGCGATATCTCGCCGGGGCGCGGCGTGGAACCGCCGCCGACGAGCGCGGCGCCGGACGCCGTATGGTGCGGCGCGCGGAACGGCCTTCGCCGCCAGCCGTCGGGATCGATGGTTTCGCCAGCCAGCGAACGGATCGCGCAGCTCTCCAGCGCCTCGGTTTCGGTCATCGAGGGCAGGATGCCCGGCAGGCGCTCGGCCAGCATCGTCTTGCCGGTGCCGGGCGGGCCGATCATGAGCAGGTGGTGGCCGCCGGCGGCGGCGATCTCGAGCGCGCGGCGCGCCTGGTGCTGGCCGCGGATGTCGCCCATGTCCGGGCCGCCCTGCGGCAGGTCGTAGAAATCGGTGGATGACGGCGGGATGTCGAGCTCGCCCTGCCCGCGCAGCCAGGCGCAGACGTCGGCGAGGCTGTCGGCCAGGAGCACGTCGGCTTCGCCGATGAGCGCCGCTTCGGCGGCGTTGGCGCGAGGCACAACCACGCGGCGGCCGCAGCGGCGGGCGCGGATCAGCGCGGGCAGGATGCCGGGCACGGCGCGCAATTCACCCGAGAGCGCCAGCTCGCCAAGGAATTCGCAGTCGTCCAGGCGCTCCCTCGGCACCTGGGCGCCGGCGGCCAGGATGCCCAGGGCGATGGCGAGGTCGAAGCGACCGCCGTCCTTGGGCAATTCGGCCGGGGCGAGATTTACCGTGACCCGGCGATTGGGGTATTCGAAGGCGGTGCTCTGGATGGCCACCCTCACGCGGTCACGCGCTTCGCGCACGGCGGCCTCGGGCAGCCCGACGATGGAGGTGCTAGGCAAGCCGCCGGAGAGATGGACTTCGACCACGACCTGAGGCGCAGCGACACCTTCCTGGGCTCGCGAGAGAGTGACCGCGAGACTCATGGGAGGCGATATCGTAACCGGTAACGGATGTCGCCGTTGAGCGAACGTCGGCGATCCTGCCAGGATCCTGTTCGCATACGCGCTCCTTGCGCCGGCTGCAAAAAATAACCGCCCCCGACCGCTCTCGGGGTGAGGGTGACGGATCGGGGACGGTCCCGGGACGTGCGGCCGTCCTATTGGCCGCGGTGCGCAGCGCTGACTTCGAGGTCGGCGATGCGCTTTTCCAAACTTTCGAGTCTTTCGCGCGTCCGGGCCAGAAGCTGGCTTTGGACGTCGAATTCCTCGCGGGTTACGAGATCGAGGCGGCGTAGTCCTTGCGCCAGAATGTCTTTGAAGTTGGCGTGCAAATCCTCACGCGCTTGCGCCAACCCTGGCGGAACCAACGATGCCAATCTCTGTGCGAGTTGATCGATACCCTGCACATCCATCTTGCGCACCTCGATGTCGTGGAATGAATTCTAAGTGATGCAATTGTAGGCGCTATAGGCGCACGCCCACAGAGCTTGTAGGGTTTTTCCTACAACCACTTGAAGACCACTGGCTTGCAGACGGCCGCCGGCCCTGGTGGCACAATGGTCGACCCGCGCGACGATGCCCGCCGCGCCCGAAGGAGCCCTACATGAAGCTGGTGGTCGCCATCATCAAGCCGTTCAAGCTCGACGACGTCCGTGAGGCCCTCGCCGACGTGGGCGTCCAGGGGGTCACGGTGACGGAGGTGAAGGGGTTCGGCCGCCAGAAGGGGCATACCGAGCTCTACCGGGGCGCCGAATACGTGGTCGACTTCCTGCCCAAGATCAAGCTGGAGGTGGCCGTGGCCGACGACCAGGTCGAACGGGTGATCGAGGCCATCCAGCAGGCGGCCCGCACGGGCAAGATCGGCGACGGCAAGATCTTCGTCAGCCCGCTTGACCAGGTGATCCGCATCCGCACGGGCGAGCTGGACAACGACGCCCTCTGACGGGGCTTACGCCAGATGCGCCTGCCGCTTGAAGCGGCGATGGTGCACCAGGATGCCTGCGTAATAGACCATGTAATAGCCGAGCGTGAGGCCCACCACGGTCATCGTCAGCGGGCTGTTGCCCGGCGCAGGGACATGGGCGGCAGCAGCGGCACCGCCGCCGAACATGGGCGCCAGCACGAGGAAACGCCAGGCCAGGCGGCCGAGCAGCAAGGCCGTCAGTGCCGCGCCCACCCAGGGGTTGGGGATGTAGACGTCCTGCCCCTCGCCACCGATCTCGAAGCGGGTGAACTTCAGGCCCACCAGCAAGGCCAGCGCGGCGCCCGCCACGCCACCGGCCAGTACGCCTTCGGCCAGGCGCACGTCCTGGAGCCCCGACAGCATGGACAGGGCCAGCACCACGGCGAAGATCGCCACCCGCACGGTCATCCGCCTTGTATGGATCGGTTGGCGACCGAAACTGCGGCGCACGCGTCGGTAGATGACGAACAGCATCAGGGCGCCGACGGCGATCGGGGTGTAGAGGGAAGCGGGCGACGGGATGGCCTGGGCAAGCATGGCGAAACTCTCGCGTGTCGGGGTGGAGGCCAAGGTAGCGGGCGGCGTCCGTCCCCGCGAGGGCCGGTCGCCACCCGTTACGGGTGACGACTGTCAGGCGGCGCGGATCAGGCCTTGGCCTTGCCCTGGTTGGCGACGGCGGCCATCTTCGCCTCGATCTCGGCCTGGTCGCCCAGGTAATAATGCTTGACCGGCTTCAGGTCGGCATCGAATTCGTACACCAGCGGGATGCCGTTGGGGATGTTGAGCTCGGCGATGTCGTCGTCGGAGATGCCGTCGAAATACTTCACCAGCGCGCGCATGGAGTTGCCATGGGCGGCCATCAGCACGTTCTGGCCGGCCTTGATCGAGGGCGCCAGCACCTCGTGCCAATAAGGCAACACGCGGGCCACGGTGTCCTTCAGGCACTCGGTGAGCGGCAGCTCGGCGATGCCTTCGTAGCGGCCGTCGGCGGCGAACGACATCTCGCCCGGCTTCAGTGCCGGCGGCGGCGTGTCGTAGCTGCGGCGCCAGATCTTGACCTGGTCTTCGCCGTACTTCGCGGCGGTTTCCGACTTGTTGAGACCGGTGAGCGCGCCGTAATGGCGCTCGTTGAGGCGCCAGTCGGTGACCACCGGGATCCACATGAGGTCCATTTCGTCCTGCACGTGCCACAGGGTGCGCACGGCGCGCTTCAGGTACGAGGTGTGGGCCAGGTCGAAGGTGAAACCGGCCTCCTTGAGCAGGCGGCCGGCTTCGCGGGCCTCGGCCACGCCCTGCTCGCTGAGGTCGACATCGGCCCAACCGCTGAAGCGGTTTTCGAGGTTCCAGGCCGACTGGCCGTGGCGGATCATGACGAGCTTGTACATGGCGTCCAACGCTGGGAGGGAAAGGGATGATGGTGAAACCTCGCCCCGGGGAGGTCAACTCACGCCACACCCTGCCGTAAGTCACGCTAAACCTTGCGGTGCCAGGGCGCATCCTACGGTTCTCGTCCAACAGTGGAGCTACCCCATGCGTCGTACCCTGATGTCTCTCCTGGTCGCCCTGGCCGTCTCCGGTGCCGCCCTCGCCGCCGACGACATCAGCAAGGTCAACGGCAGCGCTACCGTCGAGGCCGGCGGCAAGGCCGGTGACGTCCATTCGGTCAACGGCTCGGTGCGCATCGGCGACCGTGCGGTCGTGGAGAAGGCCGGCACCGTCAACGGCGCCGTCGAGCTGGGCGAGTCGGCGGCCGCCAGCGACGTCAAGACCGTCAACGGCACGATTACCCTGCACCGCAATGCGCGCGTGGCGGACGAGGTGGAGACCGTCAACGGCCGCATCTCGCTCGACAGCGGTGCCGACGTGAGGGGCAAGCTCTCCAACGTCAACGGTTCCATCGAACTCGACGGCGCCCACGTCGGCGGCGGCATCGAGTCGGTGAACGCCGACATGGACATCAACAACTCGAAGATCGAGGGCGGCATCCTGGTGAAGAAGCCCCGGATGGGCTGGCACGCCAGCAACGACCGCAACCCGAAGATCGTGATCGGACCGCATTCGGTGGTGCAAGGCACGATGACGTTCGAGCGCGAGGTGGATCTCTACGTGAGCGATTCGGCCACCGTCGGCAAGATCGAAGGAGCGACGGCGAAGAAGTTCTCGGGTAGTGCCCCGTAACAAGGCACCCGTGGGAGCCGGCTTTGCTGGCGATACGAGGCTCGCGAGACCTCCCGCCGACGAAGCCGGCCCCCGCCGCTCCCCCTAGATCCAGTCGCGTGGCTTGAGGTATTCGGAGAGCCTCGCCTCGGCGCTCCCCGGCTCCGGCGCATACGCGTACTCGAACCGCACGCGCGGCGGCAGGCTCATCAGGATCGACTCCGTGCGCCCGCCCGATTGCAGACCGAACAACGTGCCACGGTCGTAGACCAGGTTGAATTCCACGTAGCGCCCGCGCCGGTAGAGCTGGAATTCGCGTTCGCGCTCGCCGTAGGGCGTGTCCCTTCGCCGCTCGACGATGGGCAGGTAGGCGTCGAGGAAACCGTTGCCCACGTCCCGCGTGAAGTCCATGCAGCGGTCGAAACCGCCCTCGTTGAGGTCGTCGTAGAAGAGCCCGCCGACCCCTCGCGTTTCGCCACGGTGCTTGAGGAAGAAATACTCGTCGCACCAGCGCTTGTAGCGATCGTAGACGTCGTCGCCATAGGGCTCGCACAGGTCGCGCGCCACGGCATGCCAGTGGCGCACGTCTTCGTCGAACGGGTAGTACGGCGTGAGGTCGAAGCCGCCGCCGAACCACCAGACCGGTGGCACGCCGTCTTTCGAGGCTTCGAAATAGCGCACGTTGGCATGCGTGGTGGGAACGTACGGGTTGCGTGGGTGGAGCACCAGCGACACGCCCGTCGCCACGAAGCTGCCACCGACGAGGTCGGGCCGATGCGCCGTGGCGCTGGGCGGCAACTGCGTGCCCGATACGCGGGAAAAATTCACCCCCGCCTGCTCGAACACCGCGCCCTCGCGCAGCACCCGCGTACGGCCGCCCCCTCCGGCGGGACGCGTCCAGGCATCCTCCTCGAAGCGCGCCTGGCCGTCGATCGCTTCGATGGCTTGGCAGATGCGATCCTGGAGGCCGCGCAGGAAGGATTCGGCGAGATCGGCTTGTTCGGACATGGGAAGCTCTCGGCGGGATTGCGCGAAGCTTAGCAAGAGCCGGCCCGTCGCCCCTGCGGCATGCGACCGCGCATCGCTGATCAGGTCACGCGCGCGACCACGCGCCGGTTGCCCGTCAAGGCGGCCCAGCGCAGGCCGGTGTCGATCCACATGATGTAACCGGCTTCCATCGCGAGGCGCACGATGTAGCGGCGGGTGATCCGCAGGCGGTCTTCCGCCGCCAACGGGCTCGCGTCGAAGCCCAGGCGCGTGGCGAGATACATGCAGCGGGCCAGGTGGTAGCGACTGGTCACCAGCCAGACCGGGGGCAGCGGGCCGCCGTCGTCGCGCAACAACTCGCGCGCATGGCGCAGGTTCTCCAGCGAGTCGACGGACAACTGTTCCAGCGTCACCGGCACGCCGGACGGCCAGTCGCCCTGCCGCAACCAGTGCTGGCCTGCTTCGGCTTCGCTGGGTCCGCCGTCGGCGGAACCGCCCAGCAGGAAAACGCGATCGGCCCGGCCGTCGAGGGCATCGCGTCGCGCCCGTTCGAGGCGGGCGATGAAATCCGCTTCGGGCCGTCCCTCGACCAGCCGCCGCCCAAAGACGAGCAGCGTGCCGCGATGCCCGGCCTGCGCGGGCGCATGCCGGGCCAGGCGCCAGGTGCGCACGAGATGGACGACGTAGAGAAGCCCGAGGGTACCGATCACGGCAAGCAGCGTGACGAGGGCGGCGGCGAGGATGTCGCGGTCGCCGAGGTATCGCCACACGCCCCGGCGCAGGGGTTTGAGCAGGCCCGACATCGTCCGTTCGCAGGTGTGCATGAAAACCCGAGTCTGTCGCGCTGCGCGACGCCATGCAATCGCTGAACCGGGAACCACCATTCACGCCACGCAAGCCAGCAAAAAGGATAGGCTCGCTGCATGCCTCATCCCATGCCTCCCTTGGCCGTCCGGGCCTACACCGCTACCTCGACGCTCGGTCGCGGCCTCGCCGCCCATGCCGACGCCCTCGCCGCCTCACGCGGCGGCCTCACGCCCAACGACGTCAGCAGCAAACCGCTGGCCTGCTGGGTCGGTCGCGTGAGCGGGCTGGAAGATTCCCCCCTGCCCGGCGAATGGACCGAGTGGGACTGTCGCAATAATCGCCTCGCCTGGATCGCCCTGCAGCAGGACGGATTCGCCGATGCCGTGCGTGACGCGCGCGCACGTTACGGCGCGGCGCGCGTGGCCGTGCTCCTGGGTACGTCCACCTCGAGCATCGGTGCCACCGAAGAAGGCTATCGCCGGCTGGAGCAGGGGCGCATGCCGGCCGACCTGCACCGTCCGGCACTGCACTCGCCGCATTCGCTCGCCGGCTTCGTCGCGGCGTACTTCGATCTCGAAGGCCCGTGCCTCACCGTCGCCACGGCATGCTCGTCGAGCGCGAAGGTGTTCGCCAACGCCGAGCGGATGATCCGCCTGGGCCTGGTCGACGCCGCGATCGTCGGCGGTACCGATACGCTCTGCGACAGCGTGCTGTTCGGTTTCAATTCGCTGGAACTGGTCTCGCCCGAACCGTGCCGCCCCTTCGATGCCGGGCGCCAGGGCATCTCGCTCGGCGAGGCCGCCGGCTTCGCCTTGCTCGAGCGCGTGCGCGAAGGCGACGACGCGCCGCTGTTCGTCGGTTACGGCGAGGCCAGCGACGCGCACCACATGTCCACCCCGCACCCGGAAGGGCTCGGCGCCGAACTCGCGCTGCGCGATGCGCTGGCGCGCGCGGGACTCGCGCCGGAAGACGTGGATTACATCAACCTCCACGGTACCGCGAGCCAGAAGAACGACGAGGTGGAGGCCGCCCTGGTCGCGCGGACGTTCCCTGCATCGACGCGGGCCAGTTCCACGAAGGGGTTCACCGGGCACACGCTGGGTGCCGCCGGCATCCTGGAAGCCGCGATCACGCTGCTGGCCATGCGCGATTCGCTGGTGCCCGCCAACCTCGGCGCCGTGTCGCCCGATCCGGGCTGCGGACCGCAATTCGCCTGGCAAGCCGAACATGCCGACGTTCGCATCGCATTGAGCAACTCGTTCGGCTTCGGCGGAAACAACGCCTGCCTGGCGTTCGCCCACGCAGGAGCCGCCTCGTGAGCCCCGCGCTGACCGTTTGGGTGAAAGGCATCGGCTTGTGGGCACCGGGTGCCGCCGACTGGCACGCCTTCGTCGACATCGCGCGCGATGCCGCCTCACCCGGTTCGACGGAGCGGCCGGTCGCCGACGTGCTGCCGCCGAACGAACGCCGCCGCGCACCCGAGAGCGTCCTGCTGGCCGCCGCCGCCGCGGGCCAGGCCGTGCGCATGAGCGGTCTCGATGCCGCCACCCTGCCCTGTGTGTTCGCTTCGGCACATGGCGACCAGGCGATCACCGACTACATGTGCGAAACGCTCGCGACGGCGCCCACCGAACTGTCGCCCACGCGGTTCCACAATTCCGTACACAACGCGCCCGCGGGCTACTGGACCATCGCCACGCGGTGCCATGCGTCGTCCAGTGCCATATCCGGCGGCGAAACCTCGTTCGGCGCCGCGCTGCTGGAAGCCGCCGCGCTCGCCGTCGCCGACGAGTGCGACGTGCTGCTGGCGAGCTACGACATCGCCGGCACCGGCCCGCTCGGCGAGATGACCAGCAGCACCGGCCCCTTCGCGTCGGCACTGGTGCTGTCGCCGCGTCCCGAGGGCGCGGCTGCCTGCCTGCGCATCTCGCCGGAACCCGGCAACAGCGGTATGGAAGCCAGCGGCGACGAATGGTTCGACGCCATCGTGGCGAGCAACCCCAGCGCCCATGGGTTGCCGCTGATGGCCGCGCTGGCCCGTACCCGATCCACTGCGCTGCGCATCGGCGCGGCGCGCGGACTCGATCTCCACGTCGACCTGGCCTTCGCCGCATGAGCCCGGTCCACGGTTCGTGCTGCGTGCTGATTCCCTGCCTCAACGAGGAGCGGGCGATAGGCGGAGTGGTGGCCGATGCACTGGCACTCGGCCTGCCCGTCATCGTGGTGGACGACGGCTCCGACGACCGCACGCCGGAGATCGTGGCCGCCCTGCCGGTCACGCTGCTGCGCCATGCCCACCGCCGCGGCAAGGGTGAAGCGCTGCGCACGGGTTTCCGCGAAGCGCTGCGCATCGGTTACGACAGCGTGGTGACGATGGACGGCGACGGGCAGCATCTGGCGTCGGATATCCCAGCCATCCTCGAGGCCAGCCGCCTTTACCCCGGCCGCATCGTGATCGGCGCACGCCTGCTCAACCGCGAGCAGCAACCCACGGGACGGCGCCGGGCCAACGCGGTGGCCGACTGGGGCATTTCATGGGCCTGCGCCTGCCCTATCGCCGATACGCAAAGCGGCCAGCGCCTGTATCCGCGCGCCGTGCTCGACCTGGTCGACCTGCCCGCCGAGCACTTCGTCTTCGAGGCGGCCCTGCTCATCACGGCCTGCCGCGAACGGGGGATCGACGTGGTCTCCGTGCCCATCGCTTCGCGCTACCAGGGCAATTTCCGCCTGAGTCATTTCAAGCCGGTGCGTGACGTGACCCGCATCACCACGTATACCATTGGCCGACTGATCCGCTACGGCAGCATCCTAGCCAGCTATCGGCGCTCGCGCGCCGCGCCCACCATCATCGCGCATTGACCATCCACGCCGGGGGAACGCACGCATGGAAAGCACGACGCACGAGGCCATCATCATGGGCGGAGGGCTCGCCGGCCTGTCGCTCGCCATGCAACTCAAGCGCGAATACCCCGACATCGACGTCGTGGTGCTCGAACGCCAGAAGCGCCCCCTGCCCGACGCGGCCCACAAGGTCGGCGAATCCACGGTGGAGATTGCCGCGCACTACTTCACGGACACGCTGGGCCTGCGCGACCACCTCGAGCAGGCGCACATCCGCAAGTTCGGCTTCCGGTTCTTCTTCTCGGAGGGGCGCGACGATTTAGCCAACGTCACCGAACTGGGCGTCAGCGCGGTGCTGCCTACGCCGAGCTACCAGATCGACCGCGGCATCCTTGAAAACTACATGGGTGAGGAAGCCCGCCGGCGGGGCATCGATTTTCGCGAGGGCGTGACGGTGCGCGGCTTCGATATCGCCACCGACGACGCGTTGCACGCCGTGCGCTACGCCGATGCCGACGGCGAACACGTATTGCGGGCACGCTGGCTCATCGACGCGTCCGGCCGCGCGGGCCTCATCCGGCGCAAGCTCGACCTCACGCTCGACAACGGCCATCACGCCAACGCCGTGTGGTTCCGCATCGACGAACGCCTCGCCATCGACGGCTGGTGCGACGACGCCGAGTGGCAGGGCCGTTGCCACCCGCCCGAGCGCTGGCGTTCCACCAATCACCTCGTGGGGCCCGGGTATTGGGTGTGGCTGATTCCCCTGTCGTCCGGTGCGCATTCGGTGGGCATCGTGGCCGACGCGGCCATGCATCCGCTGGACACCATGAAGACGTTCGACCTCGCCCTCGACTGGCTGCGCAAGCACCAGCCGGTCGTCGCCCGCGAGGTCGAGAAACACCAGGACAAGCTGCTGGACTTCGCCTTTTTCCGCAACTACTCCTACGGTTGCTCGCGCATGTTCTCGGCGCATCGCTGGGCGCTCACGGGCGAGGCCGGCGCCTTCCTCGATCCGTTCTATTCGCCGGGCAGCGACTTCATCGCCATCGCCAACACCTACATCACGCTGCTGGTCGGTTACGACCGCCAGGGCGTGTCCATCGCCCCGCATGCGCGACAGTACGAACGGCTGTTCCTCACGTTCTACGAGAGCACGTTGCGCATGTACCGCGGGCAGTACAACCTTTTCGGCGACCCGGAAGTGCTGCCGATCAAAGTGATCTGGGACTACGCGTATTACTGGGGCGTGCTCTGCCAGATCGTGTTCCAGAATCGCCTCGGCGACGGCGCGTTCATCGCCCGCATGGGCGACGACCTGGTCGCCGCTTCGGAGCTCAATACGAGGATGCAGGCGTTCTTCCAGCGCTGGCACGCGTGCTCCGATCGCCGCAACCCCCGCCAGATGCTCGACCAGCGCGACCTCACCTGGTTCGCCGACATGAACCGCACGCTGCACGATCAGCTCGACGACGCGTCCCTCGCGGAACGACTGCACGACAACGTGGCGATGATGCGTTCGCTGGCGGCATGCACCGTCGAACGGGCCGGCGCGGATCACCCGGAATTGTTCGAGGGCATGGAGGATCTGGTCGGAGAGGACGCGGGGCGGGCGATGTACGAGGAATGGGTGGCCTGAGCTTTCGCGAAAACCATCGCGCCTCGCCGTAGGCACCGGCCTGCGCCGGTGCGACGCTTCATCTCACGTCGAGGTATCCGTCCCTCACGTCGCATCGGCTCAGACCGGTGCCCACGGCGAGAGGCGTACTCGGGCGACAGGGTCTCAGGCCATGAGACGAGGGCCGTGCAAACTTTCCCCATCGACCCGGAAGGGGCCGGTCAGGCTCCTCATCAGTCACCCTTTCACGCAACCCCTCCGGGTCGATGATCAGACGCGCGGGTGAATCACCGCCGCGCGCCCCGAAGCGATCTCCCGCCCCTCGTGTTCGATACGGAACGTGTATTGCGCGCCCGACTCGTCGGCGATGAGGCACTGCGCGTGCACGTCGAGACGGCCGGACAGGTCGTCGATGCGTTCCACGGCCAGCTTCACGCCTCGAAGGCTCACCAGCATGCCCGGGCGCGGCGCCGTGGCACCGCCTTCCCTCGCCTTCAGCGCGCCATGCACGGCCATCGCCTGCGCGCCATACTCGGCCAGGTGCACCGCGTGCAACCCGCGTGCGCCACGCAGCGGATGCGTAGGCGAAACGTGGCTCGTGCTGAACGCGTGGATGCCCGCGTCGTCGAACGACAGCACTCCATCCAGCAAGCACATGTCGCCCGCGTGGGGCACGAGATCAAGGAAGTCGGTCTTCGCGAGCATGCGGCGCCATGAGGATCGATAGACAGAAGTGGAAGGCTACACCCAGCGCCACGGTGAGACCGATGGCGCGCAGCACGGGAATGCTCGACCAGGCCAGCATGCCGAACACCAGCAACGCGGACAGCACGCACACCACCGTGGCGTGCAGGGTGCGCCGCTGCTCGGCGGGATCACCCGTGTCGCGTTCGAAGAACAACGCATAGTGCAGGCCCAGCCCGGCGGCGAGGATCAGCGCCACCAGGTGGAACAGCGACACGGGAATGCCCGCCACGCGCTCCACGGCGAGCACCAGGAACGTGGCGAGGGTCATCGGCGCCAGCACGTGCCAGGCGCGGCGCAGGCTGCGCAGGGCGAGCGTGATGGTGACGAACAGCAAGGCCGTGGCCGCGAGCACCGCATGCAATATGCGGGTGCGATAGGCGGCCACGAGCGATTCGGAAGCGTCCTTCAGGTCGAGCAGCCTCGCCTGGCCACCGGCGTCGCGCAGCGCGGCGGCGATGGCGGACGGATCGCGCACGCCGCTCAGGGTGGAGAGCCCCACCCAGTGACCGGCTCGCGGCACCAGCATCGCGGCGAGGCGCTGACCGAGGGGCGAACGCGAGAAGGCTTCCGGCGTGAGCGGCGGCAACGCACGCGCGGCCGCCACGTCGCCCTCGAAAGGCGCGAAGAGGTCCTTGCGGAACGGCATGCCGGCGAGCGCCGCCGACAACGCCTTGTCGAGGGTGGCGCGATCGGGCAGCTTCGCCTGCCTGGCACGTTGCGTGGAAAGATCGGGCAAAAAGACCGACGGCAATTCGTAACCGTCGAGGGCCTTTCCATCCACGAGCTTGCGCAACGGTGCCTCGAGCTTCTTCGATGCGACGAGCACGCCGTCGGCCGTCGGCGCTTCCACGATCAGCAGGTAGCGCACGTCCGGCGCGCCGAGTTCGCCGCGCAAGCGCGCGTCGGTCATGAGCAGGTCGCGCGGCAGCGGCGTGAGCGCGGAAAGATCGTTCTGCCAGAACGGTCCGGGCGCGAAGACGAGCATCGCGGCCACGGCGATGGCGATGGGCAACGGCAGCCAGCGAGGGCGCGGCAAGCCATCGAGCCACGCGCGAAAACGGGCCAGTCCCGGGGTATCGGCCACGTCGCGAGCCTGTTCCGGCAGCAGGTGGGGAAGCAGGTAGCGCGTGCTGAAGCCCGCGGCGAGCAGGCCCGCAATGGTGAACACGGCCAGCTGCTTCAGGCCGCCGACCCCGGAAGCGTAAAACGCCAGATAGGCGATGCAGGCCGAGGCGATGGCCGTCAGGAGCAGCGGCCACAAGCCACGCGCACTCGCCACTGCCGATTCCCCGGCGCGTCGATGGCTGAGCACGCGAATGGGATATTCCTGCGCCACGCCGAGCAAGGTGAAGCCGAAGGCCAGCGTGATGCCGTGCACCTCGGGGAACATCGCCAGCAGGGCCACGATGCCGGCGAGCGCACCGGTCGCCACCGGCAGGGCTCCGAGCAGCAGGCTGCGCACGCTGCGATAGGCCAGCAGCATGAGCACGACGAAACCGATCGTCGAAATGCGTCCGATCCAATCGGCCTGATCGCGGGTCTGCGCGTTCACCACCACGGTGAAATAACCCGGTCCGCTCAGGGTCAGTCGTGACTTCCCGCTCCCCGGCAGCGCCGCGAAGGCCTTGCGCAGGTGGTCGATCGCCTCGCCCTGCGCTCCCGGATCGAAGCCCGCCCCGCGCGTCTGCGCCAGCAGCAAGGCCTCGCCTTTGGAGGAAAACCAGACACCGTCGCGCACGTCGGGCGAGTGCGGCGGCGTCCAGCGTTCGGCGAGCTTCAGCGTTTCCAGCGTGGGATCGCGCGGCAGCAATCCCTTAAGCAGGGAGGCGGCGGGCGAGCCGAGATCGTCGAGACGTTGTTCCAACTGGTCGGCGAGGAAACCCTCGTCGAAGGCGGTGTCGTCCAACGTGGGCGAGAGCAGGTAGCGGTAAGGCAGCAACGTGGCGTCGAGCATGCCGAGATCGAAGTCGCCGTTTACCACCTGCGTGAAGGCCGGATCCTTGCGCAGGGCACCGGCGAGGCCTCGGCTCAGTGCCGCCTTGTTCGCCTCGTCGCCTCCGTCGATGGCGACGAGCAACAGGCGGGAGCCGGGGCCCTCACCCACTTGCTCCATGAGCAGCTTCTGGTCGGGCGTGGTCGGGGCGGGCATGAAGCTGCGCAGGTCGGTACCGACGTGCAGCCGCGTCGCCGCGAACCAGCCCAGCGCGGCCAACGCCGCCAACCACAGAACGAGTAGCGCCAGCCGCCCCCTGCTCACATCGCGCCGCCGCACTGGGCGATCAGTCCCTCGCGGGTCGGCTCGGCAGGCATGTGCGCGGCGAGGTCACCCAAAAGGTCGATGGAGAGGTCGCCGTCGGGCTCGTTCATGCGCAGGCATCGCGGCGTGTCGCCGCTACCGTAGACCTGGAGGCTGGCCACCTGCTTGGCCAGCCGCGTGTCGCGAGGCGTGAGCGTGAGTGCCCATCGATCCGCGTCGCGTCCCAGCGATACGTCGAAGGCATCGCCCAGACGCGACGCATCGCCGCCGAGCAAGGCCACGAAGCTGTCGAGCAACAATTTCAGTTGCGGCGCGCGTTTGAGCGAAAAACTGCGCGGCTTGCGGCCTTCGCGCGCTTGCGTGACTTCGCCGTCGGCGATGGTCGCCGTTTCCTTCGCGGGCTTGTCGACGCGACGTTCCAGGCGGTCGCCGCCGAGCCACGACAGTTCGCCGGATACCACCAGCGGCTTGTCGAGCACCCGCATGAAGCGCGCTTCGGCGAAGGCCGTGCGCGCGGGCGCGGGGCGACGCAACGTGGCGACCAGCGCGTGGGCGTCGTCGGCGTCAGGCGTCGGAGTGGCGAGGCACGTGAGCGGAAACAGCAGGCCCGTCAGCAGCGCCCATTTCTTGCCAGAAGTCATAGAAATTGAACCAGTTGAAGGGATACGTGCGGCAATAGTGCTCCACCCGGGACGCGTAACGCGTCACCACGGCATCGAGCGCCTCGGCCCGACCGACCCGGGGTATGTCGATGCTCTCGGCGAAAGGCTCGAAGACCAGCTTGTAGCGGTTGCCGCCCAGGTACAGGCCCATGCATACCATCACCGGGATCTTCAGGGCCGAAGCGAGCAGCCAGGGCCCCACCGGGAACGGTGCCGGGGTGCCGAGGAACGACACGATGCGCGAGGATTCACCGGGATGCCCGCGGTCGGCGAGGAGGGCCAGCATGGCGCCCTGGGACGCGCCCTCGGCCATGGCCAGGGCCACCGAGGTGCCGCCCCGCGAGGCATCGATCACCGCATCGCCCACATCGGGCGCCAGGGCTTCGAGCACGGCGGTGAGTGCCGGGGTTTTCTGCTTGTCGAGCACCACGCGCAAGGCCACGTCGGGCCGGCGTGCGCTGAGTGCGCGCAGGGCCTCGAAACTGCCTTGGTGCGAGCCGATCAGGAACACGCCCTTGCCGGCGTCGAGATGCCGGTCGAGTTCGGCGAGACCCTCGACCTCGACGACGAAGTCGCGCTCGCCGCGGGCAAGGAAAAACAGGCGATCGAGCAGCGTGGCGGCGAACAGATGAATGTGGTGGAACACGTCGCGCGAGGTCACCGGGCGGTCGAGCACGCGCTCGAGATACAGCCGCGAAGCAAGCCGCTCGTCGGCACGGCGCAGAAAGAAGTACCCCGCGATGGGATACAGCAGCAGGCGCGCGACCCGACGCCCGAAGCGCAGCGCGATGCAACGAATCAGCCAGATGGCGAACCAGCCGCCGCCCTCACGCTGCCGCCAGTGGCTCATGCGGCCTCCAGCGTGCCGCGGGCCAGCACTTCGCCGTCGCGCCGCACGACGAAGCGGCAGCGGGAGTCGTCGGCCATGTCCAGCTCCAGCGAGGCGTCTTCGCCGGGCAGCAAGGGAGCGAGGAACTTGGCGTCGGCCACCTGTGCCACGCCCCGGCCACGCCATTCGCGCAACGCCTCGGCCGCCGCCTCGAGCAGCAGCACCCCGGCGACGATGGGGCGGCCGGGAAAATGCCCGGCGAAGCTGGGATGCGCGGCGTCGAAGCGCAGGGCACTGACGAAGGGCGTGGGATCGGTCATCGGCGGGCTCAGGACGCGGGGCTTCGCGACAGGGTTTGCCGGAAAGCAAACCACGCCCCGTGCAATGCGACGTGAACGGCGATCAGGCCGCCGCGCGGTGCTGTTCGATGTGCTCGGACAGCGTCCGAAGGTTCGTGAAGATCGTGCGGTTGTCGGGGTTGTCCGACTTCAGCTGGAAGCCGTAACGCTTGGAGACGGCCAGGGCGATCTCCAGCGCGTCGATCGAATCCAGGCCGAGGTCGCCACCGAACAACGGCGCGTCCGGCTCGATGTCTTCGGGCTTGACCGTTTCGAGGTTGAGGCTGGTGACGATAAGTTGTGCGAGTTCGTTCTGTGCTGCGGTCTGCGTTGCCATCGGTATTTCCAGGTGCTGGATATGCCTGCCTCCCCCCGGATGGCAGCGGCCGCGGAGTGTAACACAGGCGCCTGGACGCCCCGGTCGCGGGGCATTCAGGCACGTGAAGCGCCCACACGGATGCCCACGTGACGCTGACACGGGAAAGCTATCATGTGGCTTCGTACCGTCAGGGAACCCACGATGCCATCAGGTCGTGACATGCGCGAGCCCGCGCCCACCTCCGCCCCGCCCTCGCCCCGGATCGGCTACCGGCCCACGGGCGCCGCCCCCGGGAACGGCACGCTGGCCCTGTTCCGGTTTTCGACCTCACCGTCGCCCGACGATGCCCGCGTGCTCCATGTGCCGTTCGCCGGCCTCGACACGCTGCTGGACGAGGTCTGGCTCGTCGACGGGGCCGTCCACCACGGCCGGGACGGCGGGCTTCGCTGGTCGCGTGGCGGCGGTTGGCTGTTCGCGGCCATCGACGTTCGCGAGGACGACCACGGCGGTCTCGAACACGCCGCCGCCCACGCCTACGAGGCCTTGTCGCGCCTGGTCGCGGCCTCCGCCGAATGCCACGTGCAACGCATCTGGAATTACCTGGGCGCGATCAACGACGGCGAGGGCGACGACGAACGCTACAAACACTTCTGCACCGGGCGCATCCGTGGCATGGGGGAGATCTTCGCGCAGGGATTCCCGGCGGCCACCGCCATCGGCCACCATGGCCCCGACGGATGGCTCCAGGTTTATCTTCTGGCCACCGACCGGCCCGGTACGCGCGTGGAAAACCCTCGCCAGGTGAGCGCCTGGCGCTATCCCCGTCAGTACGGCCGCACGCCGCCCAGTTTCGCCCGGGCCACGCTACTGCCCGAGGATGACGTGCTGGCGATCTCCGGCACCGCCGCCGTCGTCGGGCATGCGTCGGCGCACGTGGGCGACATCGTGGCGCAGCTGGAGGAAACCGCGCGCAACCTCGATGCGCTACTGGACGCGGGCGGCTTGCCGCCGGGTTTCGACGCGAGGGCGCCACTGAAGGCCTACGTGCGCCATCCGGAACATGCCGACGCGGTGCGCGCGTTCGCGGCCGCACGATGGCCGGAGGCACCCTTGATCATGGTGCACGGCGATATCTGCCGATCCGAATTGGTGGTGGAGATCGACGGCTGGCGGTACCGGTAAAGAGGCGCCGCACCGGCGCCGCGTCATCGCCGTCCCATGAACCGAGGCCGTAAGCACCGGCCTGCGCCGGTGCTTACGGCGCTTCGTCAGGACTTCTTCGTCGGCCGATGCCAGCCTACCACCGTGGCCTGCCGCGCCCGAGCCAGCGTCAACGCACCCGTCGGCGCATCGCGCGTGATCACCGAACCCGCGCCGATGGTGGAGCCGTCGTGCAGCGTCACCGGCGCGACCAGCGAGCTGTTGGAACCGACGAATACGTCGTCGCCGATGGTGGTGCGGCTCTTGTTCACCCCGTCGTAATTGCAGGTGATCGTGCCCGCGCCGATGTTCACCTTGCGACCGATCACGGCGTCGCCGAGATAGGACAGGTGGTTGGCCTTGGAGCCCTCGGCGATGCGCGCGTTCTTGGTTTCGACGAAGTTGCCGATGTGCACGCCCTCGGCCAGGTCGGTGCCGGGACGCAGGCGCGCGAACGGGCCGATGACGCACGGGCCATGCGTGACCACGCCGTCGAGGTCGCAGTGCGCGAGCACCACGGTGCCCGCGGCGAGCGACGCGTTGCGCACGCGCGTGAACGGCCCGATGCGCACCTCGTCACCGAGCGCGACGTCGCCCTCGAGGATCACGTCGACGTCGAGCTCGACGTCGCGTCCCGTCGTCACCGCTCCCCGCACGTCCAGTCGCGCGGGATCGGCCATGCGCACGCCGGCCAGGGCGAGCTCGCGCGCCATGCGCTGGCGATGGAAGGCTTCCAGTTCGGCGAGCTGCCAGGGGTCGTTGGCACCGGACGCCTCCACCGGATCCCCATCGACGCAGGCGGCGGGAGCGCCTTCGCTGGCCGCCATGGCGAAGACATCGGTGAGGTAATACTCCCCCTGCGCGTTCGCGTTGCCGAGGCGGCTCGTCCAGGCCAGCAGTTGCCCGGCCTGGCCGCAGACGATGCCCGTGTTGACGAGGTCGATGGCCTTTTCCGCCGCGCTGGCGTCCTTTTCCTCGACGATCTGGCGCACCTTGCCCGCGGCATCGAGCACGACGCGGCCATAGCCCGTGGGATTGTCCACGCGGGTGGCCAGCACGGCGAGCGTGTCGGCCCCCTGGACCAGCCGGCCGAGGGTTTCCGCGCGAATCAGCGGCACGTCACCATAGAGCACCAGGACGCGCCCCTCGAGCTGCCCACGAGCCTGCATGGCTTCCAGGGCCGTGCGCACGGCATGGCCGGTACCCAGGCGCTCGGTCTGTTCGATCCAGCCCAGCGAGGCGTCTTCGGCGAAGGTGTCGCGCACCTGCTGGCCATGGTGGCCGTAGACCACATGGATACCCGCCGGGCCCAGCTGGCGGGCCGCGGCGATCACATGGGCCAGCAAGGGACGCCCGGCCAGGGGCATCAGCACCTTGGCGCGGGACGACTTCATGCGCTTGCCCTCGCCGGCGGCGAGGATCAGGACGTGCAACGGTTCAGCGGTCATGGAGATCGGGCCGTGGAAAAACGTGGGGCGAACTGTCGCGCGTTTCGGGGGCCGATGCCAAGTCGACCGACGGACAGGTCACTCGTCCTTCGGCCGTTCGGTCAGGTGTTCGAGGTTGGGCTTGTAGGCCTTCACGAAGGCATTGCGCAGCACGCCGAGAATGGCTTCGCTCGCGGACATGTTGCGGTCGTCGATGCTGCCGGAGATGGGAACGCGCGTGGCGAACTGGTTTTTTTCCTGGTTCTTGAAGAGCTTCGACACACCTTCGGCGACGGCTTCGTAAGCGATCTTGAGCGGGCCTTTCTTGTCCTGTTCGACATCCTGCTTCCAGCTGAAGATCTTCAAGCCATGGAACAGGGGCTTGGCGTAACCGTCGAGACGCCGGTCCTTGGCCTGCAGTTCCATGATGAAATCGCCTTCGCCGCCAGCGAAATCGAGCCCGGAATAGGCCCTCACCAGGTCGTTGGCCTTCACCAGCTTGATGTTGCGCACGGTGAGTTCATAGCGGAAATCGCCGAGCCTCTCGAGCGGATCGAATTCGGCGCGCGCCTGGAGCGGCGCGTCGCCCAGCACCTTGGCCGTGACGCGCAGGTGCGCCACGCGCGAACCGCCTTCCCGCTGCACGTTGGTGAGGTTGGTGACCTGCCCGTCGACATCGGTCATCTTCAGGTCCACCTTGGGACTGGAGACGAAATTGTGGAAGGTGACCGTGCCGCCGACGACGTTCAATTCGTCGATGCGGGTCGGCACGATGGCACGCAGTTGTTCACGCCAGTCCACGCCTTTACCAGTCTGCGTGTCACCTTCACCTCGGCCGTCGACGAAGTTCAGCACCGGATGGAAGAAATCGACCTTGCCGCGCAGGCGCCCCTTGGCCAGGGCACGCCAGCTCAACGCGATGTCGGTACGCGGCGCCTCGAAGAGCGGAACGGGCACCTTGCCGTCGACCTTGACGATCTTCAGCGCATCCAGCGAATAGGCACCACGCCACAGGTGGATGTCGATGTCGTCGATATGCCCGGTGTAGGAACCCATGCGAGCGAGGCGGCCGTTGAGCTGGTCGAGCACCACGTAAGGCAGCGCTACACGCGCCGCCACCAGCACGGCGGCGACGATCAGGAGAATCCACAGGCTGCGGCGGTAACGACGATGCATGCCCGGCAGTGTGAAGGCAGCCGGATCATGAATAGATGAAAGCGGGTGGAATCCGGCGGCCCGGACATGAAAAACCCCGCCGGAGCGGGGTTTTCGAAGGGCTTAGTGCTTGAGCGTCTTTCGCATGCGCTCCAGGGCCTGGAGCTGGGCGAGGGCCTCGGCCAGCTTGGCCTGGGCCTCGGCGACGTCGAGCTGTTCGCCGCGGTTGGCCAGGGCGGCCTCGGCTTCTTCCTTCGCCTTCAGGGCGGCCGCCTCGTCGAGGTCGGCCGCGCGGGCGGCCGTGTCGGCGAGGATGGTGACCACCTGCGGCTGCACCTCGAGGATGCCGCCGGAGACGTAGAACTGCTGGCGGTCGCCGTTGCTGCCCACCACGTCGACGTGGCCGGGCTTCAGGCGGGTGATCAGCGGAGCATGACGCGGCGCGATGCCCAGCTCGCCAAGCTCACCGGTGGCGACCACGAGCGTGGCTTCGCCGGAGAAGATCTCGGCTTCGGCGCTGACGATGTCGACGCGGATGGTATGGGTCATGGGCTTGGTTCCGTGAAGTAAGGGAAGGGACGAAAAAGGCGCTTACGCGGCCTTCTTCGCACCCATCTCCTCGCCCTTCTTGATGGCCTCGTCGATGCCGCCGACCATGTAGAAGGCCTGCTCCGGCAGGTAGTCCACGTCGCCGTCGACGATCATCTTGAAGCCGCGGATGGTGTCCTTCAGCGGCACGTACTTGCCCGGCGAGCCGGTAAACACTTCGGCCACGTGGAACGGCTGCGAGAAGAAACGCTCGATCTTGCGCGCGCGCGACACGGCTTCCTTGTCTTCCTGCGACAGCTCGTCCATGCCGAGGATGGCGATGATGTCCTTGAGTTCCTTGTAGCGCTGCAGGGTCTGCTGCACGCGGCGGGCCACGTCGTAGTGCTCCTGGCCGATCACGCCCGGATCGAGCTGGCGGCTGGTGGAGTCCAGCGGATCCACGGCCGGATAGATACCCAGCGAGGCGATGTTACGGCTCAGGGTCACCGTGGCATCGAGATGCGCGAAGGTGGTGGCCGGCGACGGATCGGTCAGATCGTCCGCGGGCACGTACACGGCCTGGATCGAGGTGATCGAACCGGTCTTGGTCGAGGTGATGCGCTCCTGGAGCACGCCCATTTCCTCGGCCAGCGTCGGCTGGTAACCCACGGCCGACGGCATGCGGCCGAGCAGCGCGGACACTTCGGTACCGGCCAGCGTGTAGCGGTAGATGTTGTCGACGAAGAGCAGCACGTCCTTGCCCTTGCCGGTCTCGTCCTTCTCGTCGCGGAAGTACTCGGCCATGGTGAGACCCGTGAGCGCCACGCGCAGGCGGTTGCCCGGCGGCTCGTTCATCTGGCCGTACACCATCGCGACCTTGTCGAGCACGTTGGAGTCTTTCATCTCGTGGTAGAAGTCGTTGCCCTCGCGGGTACGCTCGCCCACGCCGGCGAACACGGACAGACCCGAGTGCGCCTTCGCGATGTTGTTGATGAGCTCCATCATGTTCACGGTCTTGCCCACGCCGGCGCCGCCGAACAGGCCGACCTTGCCGCCCTTGGCGAACGGGCAGATCAGATCGATGACCTTGATGCCGGTCTCGAGCAGTTCGCTGGCGGCGGCCTGGTCGTCGTACGACGGGGCTTCGCGGTGGATGACCCACTGCTCCTGCTCGCCGATCGGGCCGGCTTCGTCGATGGGGTTGCCGAGCACGTCCATGATGCGGCCGAGGGTGGCCTTGCCGACCGGCACCTTGATGCCTTCGCCGGTGTTCCTGGCGACGAGGTTGCGGCGCAGGCCGTCGGTGGAACCGAGCGCGATCGTGCGCACGACGCCGTCGCCCAGCTGCTGCTGCACCTCGAGGGTGATGTCGGTGCCTTCGACCTTCAGTGCGTCGTAGACCTGCGGCACCTGGTCGCGCGGAAATTCGACGTCGACGACCGCGCCGATGATCTGGACAACTTTACCCTGGCTCATGGATGTGCTCCGGATGAATCTTCTTAAGGTTTTCGGTAGCGGCGCCGCTTCCGCGTCGCCTTGGCTTGTTCGTTTAAACCGCGGCGGCGCCGCCGACGATTTCCGAGATTTCCTGGGTGATCGCGGCCTGACGCGCCTTGTTGTAGCTGAGCGTCAGTTCGCCGATGACCTTGGTGGCGTTATCGGACGCCGCCTTCATGGCGACCATGCGCGCGGCATGTTCGCTGGCGAGGTTCTCGAGGGCCGCCTGGTACACCACCGACTCGATGTAACGCGTCATCAGGTGCTCGAGCACCGTGCGGGCGTCCGGTTCGTAGATGTAGTCCCAGTCGTGCGTCTGCTCGACCTTCACGCCCTCGGACGCGGCGCCGTCGGCGTTCTCCAGCTCGTTGGCGACCAGCGACAGCGGCAGCAGCGCGTCGATGCGCGGCTTCTGCACGATGGTGTTCACGAAGTCGTTGTAGCTGAGGAACACGCGATCGAGCTTGTTCGCGCCGTAGGCGTCGAGCACGACCTTGATCACGCCGATCAGGTCTTCGAGCTTCGGTTTCTCGCCCAGGTGGGTGGCCGTGCCGATGAGGTTCACGCCCTTGATGCGGCGGAAGAACTGCACGGCCTTCTGGCCGATCGCCACCACGTCGATCTCCACGCCCTTGCCCTGCCACTCGCGGATGTTGGCCAGCGCGCGGCGGAACAGGTTGGAGTTGAGGCCGCCGGCGAGACCGCGGTCGGTGGAGACCACGATGAACGCCACGCGCGAGACGTTTTCACGCTCGGTGAGGAACGGATGGGTGAAGTCGGTGCTGGCCTGGGCGACGTGCGCGATGACCTTGCGCATGAGGCGCGCATACGGGCGCGAGGCCTTCATGAGGTCTTGCGCCTTGCGGATCTTCGACGCCGAGACCATTTCGAGCGCACGCGTCACCTTGCGCATGTTCTGCGTGCTCTTGATCTTGGTTTTGATTTCGCGGCCGCTTGCCATGGCTTACTCGTCTGTAAAGGGTGACGCTGCGGGGCGGCGGCGCCGCCCCGCGTGGGTATCGCTTACCAGCTACCGGTCTTCTTGAACTCGTCGGCACCGGCCTTGAAGGTGGCTTCGATGTCCTTGTCCCAATCGCCGGTGGCGTCGATCTTGGTCATGAGATCGCCGTGGTTCTGGCGGAAGAACGCGTGCAGGCCCTTCTCGAACGGCAGCACCTTGTTCACCGGCAAGTCGTCGAGGTAGCCCTTCTCGGCGGCGAACACCGACAGGCCCAGCTCGGCGAGCGACAGCGGCGAATACTGCGCCTGCTTCATCAGCTCGGTAACGCGCTGGCCGCGGTCGAGCTGCGCGCGCGTGGCGGCGTCGAGGTCGGACGCGAACTGGGCGAACGCGGCCAGCTCACGGTACTGCGCGAGGGCCAGCTTCACGCCGCCGGAGAGCTTCTTGACGATCTTGGTCTGGGCGGCGCCACCGACGCGCGACACCGAGATACCGGCATTCACCGGCGGGCGGATACCCGCGTTGAAGAGGTCGGTTTCCAGGAAGATCTGGCCGTCGGTGATCGAGATCACGTTGGTCGGCACGAAGGCCGAGACGTCACCCGCCTGGGTCTCGATGATCGGCAGCGCGGTGAGCGAGCCGGTCTTGCCCTTCACTTCGCCGTTGGTCATCTTCTCGACGTACTCGGCGCTCACGCGCGAGGCGCGCTCGAGCAGGCGCGAGTGCAGGTAGAAGACGTCGCCCGGGTAGGCTTCGCGGCCCGGCGGACGCTTGAGCAGCAGCGAGATCTGGCGGTAGGCGACGGCCTGCTTGGAGAGGTCGTCGTAGACGATCAGGGCATCTTCGCCGCGATCGCGGAAGTACTCGCCCATGGCGCAGCCGGAATACGGCGCGACGTACTGCAGGGCGGCGGCTTCAGACGCCGAGGCCACCACCACGATGGTGTTCGCCAGCGCGCCGTTCTCTTCGAGCTTGCGCACGACGTTGGCGATCGAGCTGCGCTTCTGGCCGATGGCGACGTAGATGCACTTAATGCCCGAGTTCTTCTGGTTGATGATCGCGTCGATCGCCACGGCGGTCTTGCCGGTCTGGCGGTCGCCGATGATCAGCTCGCGCTGGCCGCGGCCGATCGGGATCATCGAGTCGATGGACTTGTAGCCGGTCTGCATCGGCTGGTCGACCGACTGGCGCCAGATCACGCCCGGAGCCACCTTTTCGATGGGGCTGCTGCCGGCGGCGTCGATCGGACCCTTGCCGTCGATGGGGTTGCCCAGCGCGTCGACGACGCGGCCGAGCAGGCCCGGGCCGACCGGCACTTCGAGGATGCGGCCGGTGGTCTTGGCGGTATCGCCTTCGCGCAGGTGCTGGTACTCACCGAGCACCACCGCGCCGACCGAATCGCGCTCGAGGTTCAGCGCGAGGGCGTAGGTGTTGTTCGGCAGCTCGATCATTTCGCCCTGCATCACGTCGGCCAGGCCGTGGATGCGCACGATGCCGTCGGACACGCTGATGATCGTGCCTTCGTTGCGTGCCTCGGCGCCGAGCTTGAACTGCTCGATGCGGGTCTTGATCAGCTCGCTGATCTCGGACGGATTGAGAGTGGTGCTGGACATGGTCGGTTCCTTGGGTTGCGCCGCTAGCGGCACCCGGTGGTATGAGAATCTCGTATCAGTGCGTCAGCGCGCCGGCCAGCCGTTGCAGGCGGCCTCGCGCCGAACCGTCGATGACCTGCTCGCCCGTGTCGATGACGACACCGCCGAGCAACGTCGGATCGACGTGCGTATCCAGTTCGATCTCGCGCTTGAAGCGGCGCTTCAGCGAGGCGCGAAGCTGCTCCGCCTGGGCGGCGTCGAGATCGAGCGCGCTCGTGACCTTGACCTTCAGGGTCGACTCCGACTCCAGCTTGTACTGGTCGTAGAGCGCGGCGATGTCAGGCAGGAGCGCCATGCGGCCGTTCTCGGCCACTTCCTCGAGGAAGCGGGCGAACGGTGCGTCGGCGGCCATGCCTTGCGGAAGATGGATCGCCACGAGCTGCGACGGCAGCACGCGCGGATCGTTGCCGAGGCCGGCGACCTGGGGGTCGACGGCGATCGCGGCGGCGAAGTTGAGCGCCGCCGACCAGTCGGCGAGCGCACCCGACGCGTGCGCCACCTCGAAGGCGGCGCGCGCGTAGGGACGGGCGAGGGTGAGCGCCTGGGCCATGATCAGATCTCGGCGGCGAGCTGGTCGAGCAGCGCCTTGTGGGCCGCCGGATCGATTTCACGCTGCACGATCTTCTCGGCGCCCTGCACGGCGAGCTTGCCCACCTGCTCACGCAGCTGTTCACGCGCGCGCTGGGCCATGGAGGCGATCTCGTCCTGGGCTTGCGCCTTCAGACGGTTGATTTCCTCGGTGGCTTCCACGCGAGCCTTCTCGATGATGGCGTTGGCCTGGGCCTGCGCACGATCGATGATCTCGGTGGACTGCTGGCGAGCCTGCTTGATCTCGGTGGCGACCTTGGCGTCGGCATCCTTGAGCTCGGCACGCGCGCGCTCGGCGGCGGCCAGACCCTCGGCCACCTTCTTCTGGCGCTCTTCGATGGCACCGTTGAGCTGGGGCCAGATGAATTTGGTGGTGAACCAGACCAGGATCGCAAAAGAGATCATCTGGCCCAGGAAGGTCATGTTGATTTCCATGATCTCTCCGAAAGACTCCGAACGCTTGTGTACAGACGACCGCCGTGACGCCTGGCGTCACGGCGGCGGAACGAACGGTTTCTTAGCCGCCGACGGCAGCGCGGATCACGCCGGTCAGCGGGTTCGAGAACGCGAAGAGCAGCGCCACGGCGAGGCCGATGATGAACGCCGCGTCGATCAGACCGGCGAGCAGGAACATGCGGCCCTGCAGCAGCGGAACCAGCTCGGGCTGACGGGCGGCCGACTCGAGGAACTTCGAGCCCATGACGGCGATACCGAGACAGGCACCCAGGGCGCCGAGGCCGATGATGATGCCGATGGCGATGGCGGTCATGCCCTGCACGTGGGCGAGAAGCGAGGCGAGTTCCATGGTGATCTCCTGGGATATCTAGAGCGAAAGGTTGAAAAGAAAACGAACTGAAAAGGGGTGGAACGTCGGTGCGGTGAGTTAGTGGTGTTCCCGCGCCGTGGCGATGTAGACGATCGTCAGCATCATGAAGATGAACGCCTGGAGGGCGATGATCAGGATGTGGAAGATCGCCCAGGCCGTGTTGAACACGACGCCAGGCACGAAGCTGATCCAGCTCACCATCAGACCGGCAATCAGCATGAACACCAGTTCGCCGCCGTACATGTTGCCGAACAGTCGCATGGCCAGCGACACGGGCTTCGACAGGGTTTCGACGACGTTGAGAAGGAAGTTCGGGATCACCAGCACGAGCTTGGCGATCGGGTTTTCCGCGTGGAAGGGCGCGGTCATCAGCTCCTTGGTGAAGCCGAAGCCGCCCTTGGCCTTGATGCCGTGGCCGATGACGATGAGCAGCACGGCCACCGACAGGCCTACCGTGGTGTTGATGTCGGCGGTGGGCACCAGGCGGAAGTACGTGTGGTGGGCCACCTCATGGCCGGCGAAGGTCTGCACCAGCCAGCCGGCGAGATCCACCGGCAGGAGATCCATCGCGTTCATGAAGAACACCCACATGAAGATCGACAGCGCCAGCGGCGTGACCGTGCGACGGTCGCCGTGGAAGGTGTCCTTCACCTGGGTGTCGACGAACTCGACGGCCAGCTCGACCAGCGCCTGGCCCTTGGACGGCACGCCCGAGGTGGCCTTGCGCGCGAACAGCCAGAACCACAGGCAGAAGACCACGCCGAGGCCGAACGAGATGATGATGGAGTCGGCACGGAGGTTCCAGAACCAGAAATGATCGGCGCTGAAATTCACCGTCATGTGGTTCAGGTGGTGCTGGATGTATTCGGTCAGACCGCCCTGCGGTTCGCTCGCCATGCCTCAACCCTTGAATCTGAATGCAAATACGTTGACCGCGTAGCCCGCCACCAGGCCCACCAAGGCGGGTAAGGGTGGCAGCTTCCATTGAACCAGGATGAGAGCCAGTCCACCGATGAGGATGATCCAGCGAAGGATCATGCCCACGAGGAACCGCGCAAACGTTGCTCCCGCCCCACCCAGCGCACCGAACGCTCGCGCGGCAAGCAGCGCGGTGGCGATGGCGACGATCAGGGCGCCCCCAAAAGCAGCCAGACCCGCCGGCCGCCCTTGAAGCATGAAAGCGAGCCCTACGACCACGGCTACCACCAATTGCGCGATGACGATGCGCTTGGCGAGATGACGACCGGCTGCAAGGCTGTTGAGCAACGCGAGGCTCCCGTGGTTTCGCTCGAGGCGGCACCAGCTTTGGATCAACGGGCCACGGTTTAATCCGGAAAAGTATACCAGCGGCGTAAACGACTGGACAAGCGAGGAAAGGGCAATACCACTCGCCGGCGCGACGGCAGCGTCGCGTCGTTGGGATGCCGCGGCGACGGGGAATCAGGCCCGGGCGGGCCGACCCACCAGTTCACCGAGCGACGTGGCCGTTTCCACGGCCACGTCGAATATGTCTTCCGCCGCCGTCGCGGCACGCTCGACGCCTTCACGTTGCAGGTGTTCACCGCGCGCGAGCACGGCGCGCAAGGTGTCGGCATTGGGTGCGAGCATCGCATCGGCCATGAGGCCGGTGGCCGCGCGGGCGTGGCCTTCCATCGCCTGCAGTTGCAGGTCGGCGACACGCTCCATCCCGCGCCAGGCAAGCGCCTGGGCCGCGGCGGCCTGCTCGACGAAACGGGCGAAATCGGCGTAACCGTTTGCGTGGGACATCGAGATCAACCGCCGGGGAACGGGGAGGTGCCGGAGTGTAGACCCCGGTGCTGCAAGGCAGCAACCTTAATTTGTTGCGATGGCAGCTATCGTCTTGCCGAAAATCGGCCTAGGTCGCCGTCCCGGCGAGACGTATCAGGCCGTGTATTCCGCCCCCGAGGTGCACGTCTCGTGCACCACCACCTTGCACAGCAGCGGCACGTCGGGCCGCAACCGCTCGAAGATCCAGCGGGCGAGGCTCTCGCTGGTGGGGTTGTCCAGGCCCTCGATATCGTTGAGGTAGTGGTGGTCGAGCCGCTCGTAGAGCGGCTTGAACCGCGCCTTGAGGTCGCCGAAGTCCATCACCCAGCCAAGGACGGGGTCGACGGGGCCCTCCACATGGAGTTCGACGCGGAAGGAGTGTCCGTGCAAGCGCGAGCATTTGTGCCCTTCGGGCACATTCGGCAAGCGGTGGGCCGCTTCGATGTTGAAGGTCTTGAAGATACGCATCCGCCGATTGTAGCCGACGCGGCTTTCTTCACGACCTGGTTCGCAATTTCATGCGTCGCGGTGGACTTTTTCGCGAGAAAAGGTTGCAGTGGAAACTTCCGCGGCGGCAAGGGGGCCGCCCAGGCAAACCAACCGCGTCCACCAGGAGGCCATCGATGTGCCTTGGTCGTGAGTCGCTCGACGGTCCGCCCACACGTGGACTGGCCGAAGAAGTGTTCGCCACCCTGCCGTGGCCCTGCATCGTCTGTCCACGCGACGGCTGCCCGGCCGTCATGTCCAACGAGGCCTTTCGTCGCGAATTCGCCGCCGACCTGCAATCCGACTTGCCCGACTGGCTCGCCGCGCACCTCGTGCAGGGCCCGTCCGGCGAGGAGCTTCGCCTGGACGATGCCCGCCGATACCGGGTCACGAGGCAGACGATCGACCTGCCCCCGAACGCCTACCAGGCCATCTTCCTGGCGCCCATCGTCGAGGACGAGCCCGCCGCCGAGGAGCCCGTGGCGAACGGTTTCGCCGCGCTCCGGCCCGACCTGAGCCTCACCCGCCGGGAATCCCAGGTACTCGACGGCATCATGAGCGGCAAGCTCAACAAGGTGATCGCCGGGGAACTGAACATCAGCCCCAAGACGGTGGAACTGCACCGGGCCAACCTGATGGCCAAGCTGCGCGTCAACAACGTCGTGGAACTGGCACGCGCCGTGTTCGACGCATCGGCGTTCGCGCGCACCGACGAGCCGCTTCCCGAAACGGGATGAAAAAAAGCCGCACCCCGGGGGATGCGGCTTCTTCAATGACATGGTGGCTAGAGGCGGGCTCGAACCGCCGACCTCAGCATTATGAGTGCCGCGCTCTGACCAGCTGAGCTACCTAGCCGAAAACCTGGTCGTTGCGCCCCGGTGGGGAGCGCAAGGCCGGGCAGTTTAATCGCGGTTGACCTTCCGTTCAAGCCTCGCCTTGCCCCTCCTTCCGGCGCTGTGGTTGAATCAGCCCACCCGCGCAAGGTTTTTCGTTTTGCGTGGCAGGGTTTACGGAGGGCGGATGATCGACGCAGATGGCTATCGACCGAACGTGGGTATCGTCCTCCTCAACGGGGACGGGCGCCTGTTCTGGGCGCGCCGCGTCAACCGCGACGGCTGGCAGTTCCCACAGGGAGGCATGCGCAGCGACGAGACCCCGCTCGAGGCCATGTATCGCGAGCTGGAAGAGGAAACGGGCCTCAAGGCCCATCATGTCGAGGTGCTGGCCGAGACCCGGGGCTGGCTGCGCTACCGCCTGCCCAGCCGCTTCGTGCGCCATCACCAGCGCCCCACCTGCATCGGCCAGAAGCAGGTCTGGTTCCTGCTGCGCATGGTCTGCACCGAAGAGGCCTTGAGGCTCGACGCCTGCGAGAAGCCCGAGTTCGACCTCTGGCGCTGGGTCGATTTCTGGTACCCCGCCCACCACGTGGTGAATTTCAAGCGCCAGGTCTACGAGCGCGCCCTGCGCCAGTTCGCGCCCACCGTGGAGACGGTCTGCCGGGTCGAGGTGGGCCTCTGTCCGCAGCAGGGCGAGGCCTTGCGCCGGGCCGCCGAGAGCGGCTGACACCCGTGTTCACATTTGCGCAGTTGACAATCGTTCGCATTCGCGTTCGAATGCGCGCCATGTACATCTGCATGTGCAATGCCGTCACCGACCACGCCATCCGCCGCGCCGCGGCCGAGGGCGTGAACTCGTTCGCCGAGATCCAGGCCCGCACCGGCTGTTCCGACTGCTGCGGCGCCTGCGAAACGGAGGCCCGCCAGTGCCTGCGTGATGCCGTCGCGACGCATGCGGGCCTCGGCTTCCTGCCGACCCCGGCCTGACGCCCCCGCGCGCCGCGCGGACGCAAACCGTCTTCATTCGCGTTACGTCATCGCCTTTTCGGGCGACGTATAGTCGCACCCTGCTTACCAGGGAGATCCCACGATGAAGGGCGACGCGAAGGTCATCGAATACCTCAACAAGGTGCTCTACAACGAGCTGGCCGCCATCAACCAGTACTTCCTCCATTACCGGATGTTCAAGGACTGGGGCTACAACGAGCTCGCCAAGCACGAGTACGAGGAGTCCATCGAAGAGATGAAGCACGCCGACAAGCTGATCGAGCGCATCCTCTTCCTCGACGGCCTGCCGAACCTCCAGCATCTGGGCAAGCTGCGCATCGGCGAAAACGTGGTCGAATGCCTGCAGGGCGACCTCGACCTCGAAATGATCGCCATGACGGACCTGCGCGAAGCCATCGCCTACAGCGAAGGCATCCACGACTTCGTGAGCCGTGATCTCTTCAAGTTCATCCTCGGCCAGGAGGAAGAACACGTCGACTGGCTGGAAACCCAGTTCAGCGTCATCAAGGACATCGGCCCCGAGCGCTACATGCTCAGCAAGATCGGGTCGATCAACCACGATTGATCTCACGTCCCTTCGGCGCCTGCGGCGCCGGTGTGACGCGCGACCCGCGGGCGCTCCGTCGCAGGCACCGGCCGCGACGGCGCGCCCCGCACCGCGGATGCGCGACCCGCGTCCTTGACCGTTTCGAAACACAAGGGATATATCATCGATCCTTTCACGTTTCGTGCACGGAATTCCCATGCCACCACGCCAACCGCCACGGTTCGTCGTGCGGACGCTCGGCGACGCGGCACATGAGCGGCGCCGGCGCCTGATCCTGGGCGGCGCCTGGGTGGCGAGCGTCGCCATCGCGGCCGTCCTGGGCGCGTGGCTGGGGGCTCGAAGCCATCCGCCCGCTTCCGCCGATCGCGCCGTTCCCCGCCAGCTCGGCGCCGATGACGACGAGCTGCGCCAGCACATCGCGAATCTCCAGCGCGCCGCCCAGGTAGGCGACGTCGCCACGCGGGAACTCAAACGCAACCTCGCCGAGCGCGACGAGGAAATCAGCGGGCTCCGCACCGACCTCGCCTTCTACTCGCGCCTGGTCGGCAGCAACGGCCAGCGGGAAAGCCTGCGCATCCAGGGCGCGCGTACCACGCCGGTGAAGGATTCGCCCCAGGCCTGGAACCTCACCGTCACCCTCACCCAGAACGCCCGGCGCGGCGATCTGGTGAAGGGCAAGGTGCACCTGGGCGTCGAGGGCATCCAGGGCGACAAGGTCGCCACGCTCGAAGGCGCCGCCCTGGGCCAGGGCGGCGGAGACCACGACCTGCCTTTTTCGTTCAAGTACTTCCAGCAGGTCCAGGGGACGTTCACCCTTCCGGAAGGATTCCAGCCGACCCGCCTGCGGCTGACCGCCTCCACGGCCGATAACGACAAGGTCGCCGCCACCATTCCCTGGGCCGATGCCACCCGCAACGAGGAGATCGACGATGTTCAACGCTAACCGGAAGAACCAGGCCCCCGCCGTGAGCGCCGCGGCCACCAGCCTCATCGCGCGTGGCGTCACCCTTCGCGGCGACATCGAGTTCAGCGGCGCGCTTCACCTGGACGGCATGGTGGAAGGCTCCATCCACGCCGAACCGGGCAGCGACAGCGTTCTCACCATCAGCGAGACCGGACGGGTCATCGGTCGTATCGAGGCGCCGCATGCCGTCATCAACGGCAGCGTGAAGGGCGACGTGGACGTCGCCGAACGGCTGGAACTGGCGGCGATGGCCTTGATCGAGGGTGACGTGCGCTATCAGGTGCTGGAAATGGCGGCCGGTGCCCGCGTGAACGGCAAGATGATCCACAGCGCCCCACTGACCGTGCGCCAGCTGGCCGAAAACGCCACCGGCCCCACCCGCGCCCTGACCGAGGCTTGACCTGACACGGATCGGCGCCATCATGGACGGTATGAACAATCCTTTCCCCATGGCTCCCACCGCCCCGGCGCCGGACTACCGTTCGGCCGGCGCGCCACTGGTCTTCACCGAGGCAGCCGCCCGCAAGGTGCACGAGCTGATCGAGGAGGAAGGCAACGCCTCGCTCAAGCTGCGCGTGTACATCAGCGGCGGCGGCTGCTCGGGCTTCCAGTACGGCTTCACCTTCGACGAGGAACAGGCCGAGGACGACCTCGCCATTTCCCGTGACGGCGTCACCCTGCTGGTCGACCCACTTTCGCTGCAGTACCTCACCGGCGCCGAAATCGACTACACCGAATCGTTCAGCGGTTCGCAATTCGTCATCCGCAACCCCAACGCGAAGACGACCTGCGGCTGCGGCTCGTCCTTCAGCGCGTGAGCTGCCCCGCGTGAGCGTCGAGGCCGAACGCGACAAGGCGATGGCGACGCGTGCCCGCGAGAACGTGTTCGGCGGCGTCGACATCGACCGCATGGCCGAACGCCGCGACGACCGTCTTTGGGTGGAAGACACCGAACGACGGGCCGATGCGCACTTCCTCGTACTCGATACGGAAGGCCGGACGTTCGTCCAGGCGGAGGTCGACCGGCCCTGCTGGATGACGCCGAGCATGCGCGCCGAGCGATTCGGCGACGTACCGTCGACCCTGCTTGGCCTCGCGGGCGGAAACGCCTGGTTTACCCTCGTGCTCGACGAGGCGCATGCCGAGGTCTATGCCACGCTGACCCGCGCCCGTCGCATGTCGTTGCGCGAGGCGGGCCTGCTGTTCGACGCGTTCGACGCCGGCCTGTTCGCCTACGCCAAGGGCATCACCCACTGGCAACGGCAGACCCGCTTCTGCAGCCTGTGCGGTGCGCCCACGCTGCTCGTATCCAGTGGCCACCGGGCGCAGTGCACCAACCCGGATGGCCCCCACCTGCACTTTCCGCGCACGGACGCCGCGATCATCGTCATCGTCGAAGACGGCGACGCCTGCCTGCTGGGTCGCCAGCGCGGCTGGCCGCAAGGCCGCTATTCCACGCTCGCCGGATTCATCGAACCGGGCGAATCGCTCGAAGATGCCGTGCGCCGTGAGGTGCGCGAGGAGTCCGGCGTGGAAGTGCTCCATGCCACGTACCACTCGTCGCAACCGTGGCCGTTGCCCGCATCGCTGATGGTGGGCTTTACCGCCACCGCGAAAACCCGGGAGATCCGCCTGCGTGACGATGAGCTGGAAGATGCGCGCTGGTTCACGGTCGACGACATCGTGCGCGGCATGACCGAGGGTACGCTGGGCGTTCCACCGCCCCTGTCCGTCTCCTACCGGCTCATCGAACACTGGCTCGCGCTTCGCGGCGTCAGCCTCGACGAGTTGGTCGCCGAGACCGCCGGAAAGGCGTGAACGAATAGCCTGAACAAGTTTAGGTCCATCCCCTACAATCGGGTCAACGACACGCGGATTTCCCTTACGTCATGGCCCTACGCCTTCTTGCCGTTTTCGTCGCCCTGGTCATCTGCTGGAGCGTTCCGCAACTTTCCCGCTGGCGCGACGATCGCTGGTTCCGAGGGTGGGTGAATCGCCTGGGCGACCTGTCCGGCCCGGGTCGCGTCGCCGTGGCATGGCTCGTGCCGCTGGCCGCCTGCGCGCTCGTCGCCGGCATCCTGCAGGCCCTGCCCTTGTTCGACATCGCCTGGTTCGTCTTCGCGGTGATCGTGCTCGTCTACACGCTCGGGCCGCGCGAGGTCGAGGCCGATATCGACGGCATCCTTCGGGCCTCCGATACCCTGCGCCGTGACGAGGCCGTCGTACGCCTGCAGCACGACGAAGAGCCCCTGCCCTGGTTCGCGCCCGCGCTGGTCGAGGCTGCGTTCTACGCGGCGCTGCGCCGCCGTTTCGGCGTACTTTTCTGGTTCTTCGTCTTCGGCCCGGTCGGTGCCTTCGGCTACCGCCTGGCCCAGTGGCTGGGCCGCCAGGCATCGCTGGCGCTCGACGGCGACACCCGTACGGCCGCACGACGCCTGGCCGACGCGCTCGACTGGATCCCCGCGCACCTGATGGTATTCGCCATGGCGCTGGTGTCCGATTTCGATGCCGTGGTCGGCGCGTGGAAGCACTGGCACCGCCAATCGGGCAGCCCACGCTCGCGGCTGGAGCCCGATTTCCTCGGTGCCGTGGCCCGCGCGGGCGTCGACGCCGACGTGGAGGCCGGCGACGGCTATGTGCAGGACGTGAGCGACCCCCTCGCCGAACTGGAGGATGCGCGCCGGGTGATTCGTCGCGTGCTGGTGGTGTGGCTGGCCGTGGTGGCAGTGATCGTGCTCGGCGCGTGGTTCGCCTGAGCGTCACACCGGCACTTCGTTCGTCGCGCCTTCTAGGCCTTGTCGCCGCGTAGTTCGCCCACGCGCGCTTCAAGCACCGCCGCATTGGCGGTACCCACCGGCAAGGCCTCCCCACCCACCAGCTCGATCCGCGACCAGAACCGCCGCGGTAATCGCGCGCGCCTCAGGGCGCTGTCGCGCCGGCTGAAGATGCTGCCCCACATGCCACGCAGGGCCAGCGGCACCACCGGTACCGGACGGCGCGCCAGGATGCGATCGACCCCGGGACGGAACGGTGCGATGCCACCGTCGCGCGTCAACCCGCCTTCGGGGAAGATGCACACCACCTCGCCGGCCGCGAGGGCTTCGTCGATACGATCGAAGGCCTCCTCCATGAGCGCGGCATCCTCGTTGCGGCCCGCGATGGGAATGGCCTTCGCCGTGCGGAATACGAACTTCAGCACCGGGATGTTGAAGATCTTGTGGTACATCACGAAGCGCATCGGGCGACGCACGCTGGCCATCAGGATCAGCGGATCCATGAAGCTCACGTGGTTGCACACCACCAGGGCCGCCCCCTCGTCGGGTACGTTCTTCAGGCCGTCGACTCGTACGCGGTAGAGCGTGTTCACCAGCACCCAGGTGATGAACCGCATCATGAATTCGGGTACGAGCGTGAAGATGTACACCGCCACGGCGATATTGACGACGGCGGTGATCAGGAAGATCGTCGGCGTATCCAGCCCCATCATCGTCAGGCCGATGCCGAAGCCCGAGGCGATGCAGATCAGCAACGCGTTGACGATGTTGTTGCCCGCGATCACGCGCGACAGCTTGTCGCGCGGCGCGCGGCTCTGCACGAAGGCGAACAACGGCACCACGTAGAAGCCGGCGAAGGCACCGATCATGGTGAGGTCGAGCGCCACGCGCCATGCGCCGGGCGCGGAGAGAAACGCCAGCGCGTCCAACGCCGCACCCGCGTCGATGGACGGCCGGGCGAAGAACAGGTCGGCGGCGAACACGGTCAGGCCGAAGGCTCCCATGGGCACCAGGCCGATTTCCACGCGGCGGTTCGACAGCCGCTCGCACAACAGCGAACCCGCGCCCGTGCCCAGCGAGAACAGCGTGAGCGCCAGCGTATTCACCGTGCCGTCGCCGTGCAGCACGTGGCGGGTGTAGTTGGGCAATTGGGCGATCATCACCGTGCCGAAGAACCAGAACCACGAGATACCCAGCACCGCGTTCCATACCGCGCGATCGTCGTGGGTGATCTTCAGCACCCGCCAGGTTTCGCTCAACGGATTCCAGTTGAATGTCAGGTCGGGCGCCGTCGCCGGCGCGACGGGAATCGCCCGCGACGCGACGTAGCCCGTCATCGCGATGACGATCGTCGCCAGCGACGCGGCCACGGTACCGTAGCCGGCGATCAGCATCAGCGAATTGCCCAGAATCATGCCGACCAGCATGGCGAGCTGGGTACCCGTCTCCACCAGTGCGTTGCCGCCCACCAGCTCACCGCGTTCGAGCGCCTGGGGAAGGATGGAGTATTTGATCGGGCCGAACACGGTCGAATGCACGCCCATCAGGAACAGCACCACCAGCAGGAGCGATACGTGATGGGTGAGGAAACCGACGGCCGCGATCGCCATCGCGGCAATCTCGAAGAGCTTCACGAAGCGGATGATCCGCGTCTTCTCGAATTTCTCGGCAAGCTGGCCCGCGGTGGCCGAGAAAAGGAAATACGGCAGGATGAACAGTGCCGGCGCGAGGTTGGTGTAGAGCGATACCTGCGCATCGGGCAGCGCCATCTGGAAGGCCACCAGCATGACCATGGCGTTGCGGAAGGCGTTGTCGTTGAAGGCGCCCAGCGCCTGCGTCCAGAAGAACGGCGCGAAGCGGCGCTTGCCGAGAAGCGAGAACTGGGACATGCAAGAACATCCTTTCGAAAACGTGGATCCGGTTGACCCTCGCACATCGCGACGCGTCGAGTTTCGTCCTTAGCCTACAAGCATATCCGCTATGTCCTACGGTCGTGCGAGGGCGCGGCCATCAATCTATGCGCTCCCCCACTCAGCCAAGGACATGGCAGATGACTCATCGATACCTCCCCGCGGCGGTACTGGCCGCTATCTCGGCGCTGGCCGCCACCGACACCCGCGCCGAGACCTTTTCCGGCCTCGACGGCCCCATTCTTTCGCCCGCACTGGCGCCGCATGTCCGCCCGGCCGAGGCCCCCGCATGGGTGCGAGATGCGCTGGCCGACCGGCTTCATTGGGTCGACGACGCCGACCTGCGTGACCCGACGATCCGGCGCGAAGCGATGGATGCCCTGGAGCAGGGACTACCCGTCCTGGTGACGGGATCGACATCGGCGAACGCTGAATCCTTCAGCGCGTTCGGTTTCCATCCCGGTACGTCACGTGCCGTCTATCGACGGACCCAGGGCGGAGAACTCGAAGTCGGCAGCGTCGACGACCGCATGACCGCTCCCGCCGCCGCGCGCTTCCTCGCCGAATGGCTGCAGCCGTCGCACGTCCCCTTGCAACGGACCAAACGCGCGTCCGCCTCCGATGCGGCCGACATGTCGGCTTACGCGCCCTCCTTGCGCATCCGGCAGGACAAGGCGTTCGAGGGCGGTCGACGCATCGCCTACGACATCACGGTACAGCGCGACGTCACGCCCTCGCGCGACGAGAAGGTGGTGCTGGTGAAAACCGAGATATTCCAGCGCCCCGAATACAACGGCCCGCTCCCCTACGGCACGCCCCAACCCGATGGAAAAGCGCTGACCCTTGCGCTGCCGCTCAACTACCGCGTGCTTACTTCCGTCACGCCAGCCGGAAACCAACCACTGCCGAAGCCCATCGTGCTTGAACGCGCACTACCGGTCGGCGGCAAGCCGAAGGAACGCCGTATCGACGAGAAAGTCACGGCGAAGCATACGCTCGGCCTGAGCCTCGATGCGGATATGTTTGAATTCATCAAGGGCATGGACTCCGACCCCTTGGGAAAACTGCCGGTGAAGTTCAACGCGGGCGTCGAGCGCACTGAAGAGCGATCGATATCCATGGTGGTCGACGATTACGAGGTGGACGTGCGAACGCGCGACGCGGACGACGACATGCGCGGCGTGCAATGGAGCTTCGACCTCGCGCGCGATCTCGCCAACGACCGGGAGCGGTTTCAATCCGGCAACAGCAAAACCGGATACCCCCTGTATTCGGACGCGAGCTTCACGCCGATGATGCGCTCGGCCTCGATGGAGACGCTATCGATCTGGCGTCTTCCGGGAGCATGGGAAGGGGGGCTGGACATCGCCACGCGCGCCGACGTGATCAACCGCGTCTTCGGTAGCCAGCCTTCGCAACCCGACTACGTGATCGACGACTTCGACGACGAGCTGTCCGATATCGCCTTCACCGCGCGCATCGACCTCGGTTCGCCACGGCTCACCCGTCAGCCCACCGTACGCATCCAATCGCTGTCGGGTACCGGCAAATGCCTGACCCAGCCGCATGCGGCGTATCCGGGCATCGTCATGGCGGCGTGCGAGAAAGGCGACGGCGGGCGTGAGCAGCAGTGGTACCTCGACGTGGACCACACCTACCGCAATCGGGCCAGCGGCCAGTGCCTCACCGTCGACGGCACCGACGGCACCCTCCGCGCGGCCGATTGCGTGGGAGCGTCGCTGGACCAGCAGTGGCAATGGTCGGCCGACCGCATCCATTCGAAATTCATGGGTAGCGACAGTTGGCGCCTGCACCTGCGCGACGGCGTACCGAACGGGATGTTCGATCCGACCCGCCACCAGCGCATGGTATCGAACCACTACCACGACCTGCTGCGGCCGTGGTCGTCGTACCCGGCAAAGCCGACGCCGGGTGACGTCATTCCCAATCCACGGGGTGCTTCGCCGCGCGTGCCCGAGAGCTTCCTCCAGTACGACGCCGTCGGCGTGGACGAGCGCTGGCAGGTGTTGCCGGTCACGCACGGGCTGTAAACGAAGCGAAGGAGCGGGCCTGCGCCCGCTCCTTTCTCAACCGCGCGCGAAGGCCCTGTGCGCGATGTCCGAACGATGGAAGGCGTCGGCAAAATCGATGCCGCGTACCGCGGCGTAGGCCTTCTCGCGCGCCTCGCCCAAATCGGCCCCCAGGGCGCACACCGTGAGCACGCGACCGCCGGCGGTCACCGGACGGCCTTCGGCATCGGTGGCCGTTCCCGCGTGAAACACCTTCACGTCCGGCCCGAAATTCGCATCGGCACCGGTGATGACGTCGCCGCCGCGCACCTTGCCAGGATAGCCGCCCGCGGCGATCACTACCCCCAACGACGGACGCGGATCCCATTCGGCCCTCACGCGGCCCACGTCGCCATCCAGCGCCGCTTCGACGAGATCCACCAGGTCGGAACGCAGGCGGAGCATGATCGGCTGCGTTTCCGGATCGCCGAAACGCACATTGAATTCGATGACCTTCGGCGCGCCGCGCGCATCGATCATCAGGCCCGCATAGAGAAAACCGGTGAACGGCGCGCCGTCCTTCACCATGCCGGCCAGCGTGGGCTCGATGATGTCGCGCATGACGCGCGCGGAGACCTCGTCGGTCACCACCGGGGCCGGCGAGTACGCGCCCATGCCGCCGGTGTTCGGACCCTTGTCGCCTTCGTCGCGACGCTTGTGGTCCTGGCTGGTGGCCATCGGCAACGCGTGCGTGCCGTCGGCGATGACGATGAAGCTGGCTTCCTCGCCGTCGAGGAATTCCTCGATGACCACGCGCGAGGAGGCGTCGCCGAACGCCTTCCCACCGAGCATGTCGGTGAGCGCCGCTTCGGCTTCGGCCAGCGTCATCGCCACCACCACGCCCTTGCCGGCCGCGAGGCCGTCGGCCTTGATGACGATGGGCGCGCCCTTCTCGCGCACGTGCGCCAGCGCGGGAGCCAGGTCGGTGAATACGGCGTAATGCGCCGTGGGAATGCCGTGGCGGGCGAGGAAATCCTTGGCGAAGGCCTTGCTGCCTTCCAGTTGCGCGGCCGCCGCGCGGGGACCGAAGCAGCGCAGGCCTTCGGCCATGAAACGGTCGACCACCCCGGCGACGAGCGGCACCTCGGGGCCGACCACGGTCAGGCCGATGCCTTCCTGCCTGGCCAGCGCCAGGAGGCCGTCGATATCGGTCACGGCCACGGCCGCGTTGCGCAGCTTCGGCTCGATCGCCGTGCCGGCATTGCCCGGCGCCACGATCACCTCGTCCACGCGCGGCGACTGCGCGAGCTTCCAGGCCAGCGCGTGTTCGCGACCGCCGCTGCCGATGACGAGGACTTTCATGCCGAGACTCCAACCATGCCGGGAATCGCGCATTCTACCCGGCACGGCCCCCGCTCGCCCGGAAATGGCCCCAGTCCGGCCCCGGCGCGGGCCCGCGCCCTGGCCACGCTGGCCTTACCTTTCCGACATGGAGTACGACGCATGGTCCGATTGCCATCCTTTCTCCTCGCCCTGCTCGCGTTCTTCGCCACCGCGGTCCACGCGGGCGAATGGCGGGAACATCCCGAATGGGGCCAGGCCTTCGCCGAAGCCCACGTCAAGGGCACGATGCTGGTCTACGCCGAAGGCGACGGCACGATGCACGTGTGGAACGCCGAGCGCGCTCGCCACCCCTACGTACCCGCTTCCACCTTCAAGGTGTTCAATGCCATGGTCGCCATCGACACGGGCGCCGTGAAGGACGAGTTCGAAACCATCGCCTGGGACGGCAAGAAACGGCCGATCGCCGAATGGAACCGCGCCAACAGCCTGGCCAGCGGCATGCGCTATTCCACCGTGTGGTTCTACCAGGAGATGGCGCGCCGCGCGGGACAGCAACGCATGCAGGCGTGGATCGACAAGGCTGGTTACGGCAACCGCGACATCTCGGGCGGCATCGACGCCTTCTGGCTAGGCGGTGGCCTGCGCATCTCGGCCGAACAGCAGGTGGCGTTCCTGCGCCGCCTCGCCGACGGCACGCTGCCGTTCTCGCAACGCGCGCAGGAGATCGCCCGCCGGATCACCGTGTATGAGGCGGGCAGCGATTTCATCCTGCACGCGAAGACCGGCTGGGGCGAACATGTCGCGCAGGACGATCCGAACGCGAACAAGGCGCACGACCTCGGTTGGGACGTCGGCTGGGTGGAACACGGCGGCAAGCGCTGGTTCTTCGCGCTGAACATCGACATCGTGACGCCGGAAGACGGGAACCAGCGCGTGGAACTGGCGAGGAAACTGCTGGCGGGGATGGGTGCGTTCGGCAAGCCATGACATCACCGATACGATCGGCTCCCACCCTTTACCCTTTCGTAGGACACTCGCTACCGAAGGGGTGGGAGCCGATCGTATCAGCGAACGGCGTGGCTACAGGGCCGGGCGGATCAGCGCCATCAATTCCGTGCGCGGCAGTTTGCCGGTCTCGTTGCGAGGCAACTGCTCGACGACACGCAAGGGCCGCGGGAGGAACACCGGGTCCATCGCCACGCGCAACGCCGCCAGCACCTGCTGCTCCGAAAGCCCCGGCGCCACGACGAGCCCGGCAATGCGACGCACGCCCGATGCATCGGCCTCGTCGAGCTGGAAGAGCACGCCGTCACGCACGCCCTCGATCGCCAAGAGGCGACGGTTGAGGTCGCCCAGCGAGGCGCGCTTGCCGGCGATTTCCAGCAGATCGGTATTGCGGCCGCGAAGACGGAAACGGCGCCCCTCGTCGTGCAACGTGACGATGTCGGCAAGCACCACCGGTTCGGACAGCTGCGGCGCGTCCACGAGCGTGCCGTCGGGCTGCGGATGCAGCGCCACGCCGTCGTATAGCGTCCAGTCTTCTTCGGTAGAGGTGCGACGGCTGGCGAACACGCAGGTTTCCGTCGAGCCGAACACCTCGCACAACGGCGCACCGAAACGCGCTTCCGCCACGGTGGCGAGATCGACTGGCATCGGTGCCGTCGCGGACACGACGGCACCGAGCGGCGGCAACGTCACGCCGGATTCGACGAGCGCGCGCAGGTGCACCGGGGTAATGACGAGCACACGGGGCTCGGGCAACGAAGCGAGTGCCGTGGCCACGTCGGCCGGGAAGAACGGCCGCCCCGCATGGATGCCCACGTCGGACAGCAACGGCATCACCACGGACATCTCCAGCCCGTACATGTGCTGCGGCGGCACGGTGGCGACGGTGTGGAAGGTGTCGCCCAGCACGACCGAGAGCATGTGCGCGTTGCCCGCATTGCTGGCCACGAACGAACCCCAGGTTTTCACGTTGGGCTTGGGCTTGCCGGTGGATCCGGAAGTGTAGCCGATCGCCACGACATGGTCGGCCGCGATCATGGGCACGTCGCCGTAGGCCGGCGCCGTGCGCGCGAGCGCCGGCATGCGCAGGTAGCCGGCGGGCGCCGGATCGAGCGCCTGCTCGCCGATGGCGTAAGCGCCCGGATGATGGCCCATCACCTCGTCGACCGCGTGCGGCGCACGCGACGGCGGCAGCAGGTTGAACTGGCCGCGCAAGGCCAGCGCGGCGAAGGCGACCAGGAAGGCGTAGCGGTCTTCGCAGAGGTTGACCGCGCCGACGGCGTCCGGCAGCGCCTCCGCCACGAGCCGTACGTGGGCGAGGAATTCGCCCGCGCTGACGGCGGCGCCGTCACGCCAGGCGACCACGCGCGACGGCGAACCCGCGAGCAGCGGCAACGATGGCGCGGCGACGCGCCCCAGGAACCCTTGGACGATGGACAAAGCGTGACTCCCCCTTTCAGGCCCGGATGATAGCGCCGGACAGCGCGTCGCGGATGACCGTCGGCCGGTCGAGGCCGCCCAGGGGGGCGTCCATGGCGCCGTCGAGGCGGTCGCCGAAATAACGTTCGAGCGTGGCGACGTCGCGCGCGGGTGGCTCGCCATGGGGGTTGGCGCTGGTAGACACCAAGGGCGCGCCGAAGGCCCGGCAGAGCAAGGCGGCGGGCTCGTGCGCCGTCACCCGCAGGGCGATGCCCGCATGCGCGCCGGCCACCCAGTCGGGCACCCTCGCACTGCGCGGAAACACCCAGGTGTTGGGACCGGGCCAGGAGGCTCGCGCCTGCGCCAGCACCGCGTCGGGCACGGCGGCGAGATCGATATAGGGCTGCACCTGTTCGAAGTCCGCCGCGATGAGCAGTACGCCCTGCGTGGCGGGCCGCTCTTTCAGCGCGAACAGGCGCGCGAAGGCGGCCTGATCGTGCGGATCGCACCCCAGGCCATAGACCGCTTCGGTGGGATAGGCGAGTACGCCGCCGGCGCGCAACAGCGCGGCGGCCTCGCCAACGGCGCGATCGTCGAAGCGACGCATGTCAGTCCGCGACGCGCGCCGTCTTGGCGGCGGTCTTCGTGGCCGCGGCCTTCTTCACGGCCGTTTTCTTCGTCGCGGTCTTCTTGGCCGCGGTCTTCCTGGCCGTGGCTTTCTTCGCCGCCGTCTTCTTGGTGACCGTCTTCTTCACCGCGGCCTTCTTCGCCGGAGCGTCCTTGGCGGCCGCCGTCTTCTTCGACGCGGCCTTCTTGGCGGCGGTCTTCTTGGCCGCCTTGCCGCCACGCGGCTTCTTCACCGGCGCGGCCGCGAGCAACTCGATGCACTCGGCCTCGGTGAGCGTCTTGGGATCGCGATCCTTCGGGATGCGCGCGTTCTTTTCGCCGTCGGTGATGTACGGGCCGTAGCGCCCGTTGAGCACCTGCACGTCGTTGCCGAAGTCCTGGATGATGCGATTGGCGATGGCCTCGAGCTTCTCCTGCACCAGCTGCAACGCGCGCGGCAGCTCGATGACGTAGGGGTCGTCCTCGGGCTTGAGCGAGGCATAGGTGCTGCCCTGCTTCACGAAGGGCCCGAAGCGGCCGATGCCGACGGTCACCTCGTCGCCGTTCTCGGCCTGGCCGAGGTTGCGCGGCAGCTTGAACAGCTCCATCGCCTCATCGAGGGTGATGGTATGCATGCTCTGGCCGGGGCGCAGGCTGGCGTAGGTGGGCTTGTCGTCGTCGTCCTTGCTGCCGATCTGCGCGTAGGCGCCGTAACGGCCCAGGCGCACCGAGACCGGCTTGCCGCTCTTGGGGTCGTTGCCCAGCTCGCGCGCGCCGGTGGCTTCGCTGCGGTCCACGCTCTCGGTCTTGTCGTCGACCAGGGTCTTGAACGGCTGCCAGAATCGCTCGAGCAACGGAACCCACTGTTCTTCACCGCGGCTGACCGCATCGAGTTCGTCTTCCAGGCGCGCAGTGAAGTCGTAATCGACGTATTGCGCGAAATGCCCGGAAAGGAACTGGCTCACCGCGCGGCCGACGTCGGTCGGACGGAAACGACGGCTTTCCAGCAGCACGTACTCGCGGCTGATGAGCACCTGAATGATGCTGGCGTAGGTCGACGGGCGGCCGATGCCGTATTCCTCGAGCGTCTTCACCAGGCTGGCTTCGGAGTAGCGCGGCGGCGGCTCGGTGAAGTGCTGGTCGGCATCGATGGCGGACACCGGCACCACATCGCCTTGCGTCAGGCGGGGCAGGCGGCGCTGCTCGTCGTCGTCCTCGTTTTTCTGGTCCTTGCCTTCCTCGTAGACGGCGAGGAAGCCGGGGTCGACCACCGTCGTGCCGGTGGAACGGAACGCCGAGTCGGCGACCGGGAATTCGACCGATACCGTGTTGAGCGTGGCGTGGACCATCTGGCAGGCGACCGTGCGCTTCCAGATCAGCTCGTAAAGCTTGCGCTGGTCGTCGTTGAGGAACGACGCGACGCTGCGCGGGGTCCGCATGGCCGAGGTCGGGCGCACCGCTTCGTGGGCTTCCTGCGCGTTCTTCGACTTGGACTTGTACACCTGCGGGCCGTCGGGCAGCGCCGTCCGGCCGTAGTCGCGGCCGATCAGGTCGCGCAGCTCGGCCACGGCGTCGTCGGAGAGCGCCACCGAGTCGGTACGCATATAGGTGATGAGGCCGACGTTGCCCTCGCTGCCCAGCGCCACGCCTTCGTAGAGGCCCTGCGCCACGCGCATCGTGCGGCTGGTGGAGAAACCGAGCTTGCGCGCGGCTTCCTGCTGCAGCGTGGACGTGGTGAACGGCGGTGCGGGGCGGCGCTTGCGTTCGCGGCTGCTGACCTCGCCGACGGTGAAGCGGCCGGCGGCCGCTTTCTCCAGCGCCGTGCGCGCGGCCTGGGCATCGGCCTCGTTGGTGAGGTCGAACTGCTCGAACTTCTTGCCGTGGAGCTTGACCAGGCGCGCCTCGAAGGCACCCTCGGGGTGGGCGAGGCTGGCCTGGATGGTCCAGTACTCGCGGGCCTTGAAGGCTTCGATCTCCAGCTCGCGCTCGACGATCATGCGCAGCGCCGGCGACTGCACGCGGCCGGCCGAGAGGCCCCGCTGCACCTTGCGCCAGAGCACCGGCGACAGGTTGAAGCCCACGAGGTAATCGAGGGCCCGGCGCGCCTGCTGGGCGTCGACGAGATCGTGGGAGAGCTTGCGCGGGTTGGCCACGGCTTCCTTGATGGCCTTGGGCGTGATCTCGCTGAAGACCACGCGCTGGACGTCCTTGCCCTCGAGCAGGCCGCGCTCCCGGAGGATCTCGCTGATGTGCCAGGAAATGGCCTCGCCTTCGCGATCCAAGTCGGTGGCGAGGTAGATGCTGCTGGCCTTGCTGGCCGCCTTGGCGATGGCGTCGACGTGCTTCTCGTTGCGGTCGATCACTTCGTAGGCCATGGCGAAGCCGTGATCGGGGTCGACCGCGCCCTCCTTCGGCCGCAGGTCACGCACGTGACCGTACGACGCCAGCACCTGGAAGTCGGTGCCCAGGTACTTGTTGATCGTCTTGGCCTTGGCCGGCGATTCGACGATGAGGAGGTTCTTTGCCATGCGTTGATCGATTCCGAAGTGCGCCTGGCCCGGGCGGGCCCACGCGTATGTATATATTTAGTTGGAAACACACCGCCGTGATGGCTGTCAAGCGCCGCGTCTTCAGACGACGCGCTGGTAGCGGTTGCCGGGCAACGAGGCGACCTCGCCTTCGAGCTCGAGCATCAGGAGCATCGACGAGAGGGCCCCGGGGGATAGTCCGGTCGTGCCCACCAGGGCATCCAGGGGAGCTGGATCGTAACCCATGGCGTCGAGAAGGCGGCGATATTCCTCATCCTCTCGCCAGTCGACACCCGCCCGGCGGCCCTGCGACGCCTTGGCCGGGGCCCGCTCCAGGCGGGCGCGCAGCTCGGCGCCGAGTTCCATCGCGGCCGGCGCCAGCACCGCGAGAATCTCATCGGGCCGCTGGACCAGCCGTGCGCCGTCACCGATCAGCGCATGGCATCCCTGCGCCAGGGGATTGTGGATCGAGCCCGGCAGGGCGAACACCTCCCGCCCCTGCTCCCCCGCCTGGCGGGCGGTGATCAGCGAGCCGGACTTCACGCCCGCCTCGATCACCAGCACGCCCAGCGAAAGCCCGGCGATGATTCGGTTGCGTTCGGGAAAGTGGTAGACCTGCGCATGGGTGCCCGGCGGGTATTCGCTGACGATGACGCCCGATTCGGCGATGCGCCGTGCCAGCGCGTGGTGCTTGCGCGGGTAGACCCGGTCGGGGCCCGTGCCGATGACCGCCACCGTGGGCTGGCCGGCGTCGAGCGCGGCGGCGTGGGCCGCGCCATCCACGCCGTCGGCGAGGCCGCTGGTGACCAGCAGGCCGCCGGTCGCCAGTTCGGCGGCGAAACGGGCGGCATTGGCCAGGGCGGGCGGCTGGGCCTGCCGCACCCCGACGATGGCGACCTGGGGGCGCAGCAGCAAACCCGCGTCGCCCTTCACGAAGAGGGCGGCCGGCGGATCGGGCATCGCCTCCAGCTGGGGCGGAAAATCCTCGTCGAGGCAGCGGAGCAGCCGATGCCCGTCGCCCTCCAGCCAGGCCATGTCGGCGGCGAGCGCGGTTTCGTCGGGGTGCTCGAGCCAGGCGCGGCCTTCGGCGCCCAACGCGTCGCCATGGCGGCCCAGCCAGGCCAGCAGCGCACGGGCGCCGCCGCGCACGGCCAGGCCCTCGCGCAACTTGCGCGCGCCCAGTCCCGGCGTACGCAGCAGGATCAGCCAGTCACGGATGTCGTCGGAATCGGTCATCCGCCCAGTGTAGAGGGGCGGGTGGCGGGAAGCGGCGGGGGCGAGCCTCCGCCACGCGAAGGCCGACGCCTGCGTCGCGAGTGCGGCCCGTGCCCACGCGGCGCGGGAACGGGCCGACCCCCTTATTCCGGAAGGACGAGGCGGTCGCCGCGGTGAACCGGGCGGGTGGCGTCCATCAGCAGCGCGTAGCTCACGTTCTCGAACGTGCGGAACACCATCAGGTGACCGGCGAATTCGTCGGGCAGTTGCACCGTCCGCTGCGAACCTCGGATGTCCGAATTGCCGGAAACGTCGTCGGAGATGCGGTCGCCTTGCGCCATCACGGTGAACGTGGTGCCGTTGTCGACGCCCTGGGCGCTGCCCGCCGAGATGGCGACCACCTGGTGCGCGCCGACGGTGTTGCGGGCATCGGTGAAGGCGATCACGCGCGGATCGGCGGGCATCGACTTCGGCGCGTGCGGATAGAAGTACGGGTCGTACGGCTTGTCGTCGACGGGCATCAGGCGGTCGCCCTTGCGGATCTCCAGCGTCGAGTCGACGCCCACGAGCGTCGTGACGTCATCGTTGTGCACGAGCACCTCGGCCGTGCCGATCACCGTCACTTCGGTACCGCGATCGCTGCCCTTGCCCCAGTAATGCGTGTCGTGGCGGCTGTCCTCATGCCACGGCGAGGCGGTCATCGAGACGTCCGAATCCAGCTCGTCGGCCACGAACGAGCCCTGGCCCGGACGGGTCAGTTCGTCGGGAGTGTGGCCGTCGCCGGCATGCTGGCGGAAACGCTGGGTGGGACGAACGATGGCCCAACGCTGGCCGGGCTGCGCCGAATCCAGGTCGCGGGCGTAGATCTTCGCGCCCGGTGTACCACGCAGGCGGCTTTCCTCGAAACCGACGACGTAGGGCGACTGCTCGACCTCATCGGAATTCATCACGCGCATTTCCTTCAGGAAGGTGCGCACCTCGCCCAGGGGAATGGCGGTGATCGGCTCGCCCTCTTCGCGCACGCGCGGTTCGAGGCCGATGTGGGTGGCGCCGGTGCCGTCGAGCGAGAGGTTGAGTACGTCGCCCGGATAGATCAGGTGGGGATTGCGCACCTGCGGGTTGGCCTGCCAGATCTCCGGCCAGAGCCAGGGCTTGGACAGGAAGCGCGACGAAATCGCCCACAGGGTGTCGCCCTTGCGCACGGTGTAGGTATCGGGGTGACCGGGACGCAACTGGGACGCGGCCGCGTACACGGCCACGGTGAAGAACATGCCGCCCAGCAGCATGACGAACTTCTTGATCATGATGGGATTTCCCCCTTCCCCTAGTGCTGTGGCGAGTGTAACTGAATCGTTAATACGTACAAGGCGGACGCCGCTCGCCGGTCCCACGGGGCCAGCGTAGAATAGGGGGCCATCCTACAAGGTCCGTTTGCTTGGATTTCGCCGACTTGCCCGCATTTCGCAGGCACGGCGCCGCTTTCGGCCCACGCAACGCATCAAGGTGACACCGTGTCCACCCTCACCATCCTCGAGTTTCCCGATCCGCGCCTGCGCACCGTCGCCGCGCCCGTCACCGTCTTCGACGCCGAACTCAAGCAGTTCGTGGCCGACATGTACGAAACCATGTACTCGGCCAACGGCGTCGGCCTGGCGGCCACCCAGGTGAACGTGCACAAGCGCGTGCTGGTCGCCGACATGAGCGAAGACCGCAACGAGCCGCTCACGCTGATCAACGCCGAGATCCTCGAGAAGGACGGCCAGCAGGTCTACCAGGAAGGCTGCCTGTCGTTCCCCGGCATCTACGCCGACGTGACCCGCGCCCTGAAGGTGAAGGTCAAAGCCAACGACGTCGACGGCAACGAGATCGTGGTGGAGGCCGAGGGCCCGCTGGCCGTGTGCATCCAGCACGAGATGGACCACCTGGCCGGCAAGGTCTTCGTCGACTACCTCTCGCCGCTCAAGCGCAGCATGCTGCTCAAGCGGATGGAAAAACAGCGCAAGGCCAGCGCCTGAGCATGGCGGGCCGTTCCCTGCGCGTGGTGTTCGCCGGAACGCCCGATTTCGCCGTGCCCTGCCTCGAAGCCTGTCGCGACTCCGGCGCGGAGGTCGTGGCGGTCTACACCCAACCCGACCGCCCGGCCGGGCGCGGCCGCAAGCTCGCGGCCAGTCCGGTGAAGGAAGCCGCCCTCGCGGCCGGCATCGCCGTCGAACAGCCCGATTCGTTCAAGGCCGAGGCCGATCGCGAACGGCTGGCTTCGTACGCGCCCGACCTGATGGTGGTGGTGGCTTACGGCCTCATCCTGCCGCGCAAGGTGCTTGCCATCCCGCGCCTGGGCTGCTGGAACGTCCACGCCTCGCTGCTGCCCCGCTGGCGTGGCGCGGCGCCGATCCAGCGCGCGATCCTCGCCGGCGACGCCGAGAGCGGCGTCGACCTCATGCAGATGGAAGCCGGCCTCGACACCGGCCCGGTGCTGGTCGAGCGCCGCACGCCCATCGCCGACGACGACACCGGCGGCAGCCTGCACGACCGTCTCTCGATGCTCGGCGCGGACGCCCTGGCCGAAGGCCTGCGCCGCACGCTCGCGGGAGAAACGCTGGTCGCGCGCGCCCAGGCCGTCGAGGGCGTGGAATACGCCCACAAGCTCGACAAGGCCGAGGCAAGGCTCGACTTCGCGCTGCCCGCCATCGCGCTGGAACGCAAGGTCCGCGCCTTCGATCCCTGGCCGGTGGCCGAGGCCGAGGTGGCGGGCGAACGCCTTCGGATCTGGTCGGCGCGCGCCGTGCCGCGCGCCGTGGACGCCGCGCCCGGCGAGGTGATCGCCGCGTCGCGCGAGGGCATCGACGTGGCCTGCGCCGAGGGCGCGCTGCGCCTGCTCGCCGTACAGCGCGACGGCGGTCGCCGCATCGGCGCCGCCGATTACCTCAATGCCCGCCCGGAGCTGCGGCGGTCCACCTCGTGAGCAAACCGGCATCCGTGCGCGCGATCGCCGCCCAGGCGCTCGCCGACGTGGCCCTCTCGGGTCACTCCCTACGGGACGTGGCCGATCGCAGCCTGCCCCGGCTGGCCGACACGCGCGATCGCGCCCTCCTCACCGCGCTGCTCAACGAAGGGGCTCGCTGGTGGCCACGCTTCGACGCGGCGGTCGACCGCCTGCTCGACAAGCCGATCCGCCGCAACGAGCCCGTCGTGCACGCGCTGCTGGTCACCGCGCTGGTCCAGCTGGAAATCCTCGAGTTGCCCGCCTACGCGGCCGTCGCCGCCACGGTCGAAGCCGTGCGCGAACTGCGGCGCCCCCGCCTGGCCGGGCTCGTCAACGCCGTCCTTCGCCGCTGGCTGCGCGAGCGCGACACCCTCCTCGCCGCGCTGGACGCCCAGCCGGCGACACGCCATGCCCATCCCCCCTGGCTGGTACGTGCGATCGAGCGCGACTGGCCGGCGCGGGCCGAGGGCGTGCTGACGGCGGCCAATCGCGAACCGCCGCTGATGCTGCGCGTGAATCGCCGCCGGGCCGAACGCGAACCGGTGGCCGTGGCGCTGCGCGAGGCCGGCTACGAGGTCGCCGCGCATGACTGGCTCAGCGACGGCCTCGTGCTTCCGCACAGCACCGACGTCACCCGCCTGCCCGGTTTCGCCGAGGGCCGTTTCGCCGTGCAGGACGGTGCCGCCCAGGTGCCGGCCGACCTGCTCGACCTCGCCGACGGCCAGCGCGTCCTCGATGCGTGCGCCGCGCCAGGGGGCAAGGCCTGCCACGCGCTGGAGCGCGCCGACGTGCGCCTGCTCGCGGTCGAGGCCGAGCCGCGCCGGGCCCCGCGCATCCGGCAAAACCTCGACCGGCTCGGGCTCGCCGCCGAGGTCACGATCGCCGATGCCGGCGACCCGTCCGCCTGGTGGGACGGCACGCCGTTCGACCGCGTCATGATCGACGCCCCGTGCTCAGCCACCGGCGTCATCCGCCGCCGTCCCGACGTGCGCCTGCATCGCCGCGAGGCGGACATCGACGCGCTCGTGACGCAGCAGGAGCGCATTCTTGCCGCCTGTTGGCAAACCCTCGTCCCTGGCGGCCTGCTTCTTTATGTCACCTGCTCCATCCTCCGGCGCGAAAACGACGGCGTGGTCGGCCCCTTCATCGAGGCCCACGGCGACGCCGAAGCCGTGCCGCTATCGCTGCCCGCGGGCCAGGCCACCCTGGCAGGCTGGCAGGTGCTTCCCGGCGACGGCGATCTCGACGGCATGTACTACGCGCTGCTGCGCAAGAAGGCGTCGCCGCGCTGAACGGTACGCCGTTCGTCCGGGCCCGGCCGCCCCCTTGCCTGTTGTACCATCGCCGTTATCCGCCCCCGAAAGGCGGCTCCGTACCGTTGCTGACGCTCGCTCGGCTACGGCGTTCCCGACGGGCGTCGATGGAAAACACGCATGACCGCAGCCGTAACGGCCGCCGATCCTAGGTACACCTGGCGTACCGTTCTGCTCAGCGCGCTCGTGGCGATCATCCCCATCGCCGTCTCCGTGTCCTGGAAGGCCAAGGCCCTGCCGATGCTCGCCCTCGTGGTGGTCGGCATCATCATGATGTTCCGCCAGGCGGACACCCGCACGCGCTATCGCATCGTGCGGGCGATCGTGATCGTGGGATTGCTGCGCTTCGCCTATGCCGTCTTCAGCATCGCGTGGCACGGCCTGGGTTGGGGCGAACTCGACCTGCCGGCGCAGACGCTGATCTTCCTCTGCACCGCCGCGGCCTTCACCGCCGTGCTCGACTGGCGGCTGATCTGGACGATCTTCGCCCTCACCACCTGCGTGCTCGGCGGCTCGTGCATCGTGCAGCACCACCTGCTGGGCGTCGAGCGCGCCTACGGCACCAACGGCGGCGACTGGAGCGCCATCGAATTCACCATGGTCACCCTGTGCATGGTGCTGTTTTCGATCCTCCGGCTGATCCAGCCCGGCGTGTCGCGCGGCGAACGGCTCCTGCACGCGCTGGCGATCGCCATCGGTGCGTACGGCGCCATCCTCACGCAGAGCCGGGGCCCGATGCTGGCCTTCGTTCCCTCGCTCCTGGTGGTGGTCGCGGTGCACGTGCGTCGCACCGGGCGCTGGCACGGTGCCGCGCTCTGCGTGGGCGTGCTGGTGGCTGGCGTGATCACCGCCACGACGGCGCTCAACCACCAGGTGATGCACCGCTTCGGCGAGGTGCACGGCGAGATCTCCAGCTTCAACGAACACAATGTCGCGGGCCCCGTGCGCGAGCGCCTGGCCATGTGGGAGGTGGCGGGGCAGGCCTTCCGCGAGCATCCGCTGGACGGCGTCGGCATCGACCAGTTCGGCAGTTTCACCCGCGAACTCGCCACGCGCGGCGATGCCAGCCCGATCATCGCCCGCTACGACCATCCGCATAACGAATACCTGGAGGCGGCGGCCACCGGCGGTGTGCCGCTGCTGATCATCACCCTGCTGGTGTTCGTCCTGCCCGCCGTGCACTTCCTGCGCCGCCTGGGCCATCCCGACGAGTGGACGGCCATGCTCGCCACCGCCGGCCTCGCGCTGGTGGTGATGTACGCGCTCTCGGCGTTCACCGACAACGTGTTCTATCGCGCGATGCCGCACTCGTTCTACATGTACCTCGTCTTCGGGCTCGCGCTCGCCACGGCGCTGCCCACGCGCGTGGCCCACGCCGGGAGGCGGGAGGCGACGGGCTGATGGCACGCATCCACCTGCTCGCGTGGGACAACCGGCGCGGGCTCTCGCACGACATCGCCGTCGTCGAAGGGGCGCTGCGCGAACTGGGCCACGAGGTGACGATCACCCGCCTGGGTTCGCGCCGCCACGATGGCGCCTGGCGGTTGCGCGGCATGCGGCTGCGCATGCGCGTGGCGTCGTGGCTGAGCCTCGGCCGCCAGCCCGCGCGCTTCGACGTCAACCTGTCGCTCGAACACGTGCGCCCCGCCGCCTTCGGCCTGGCCGATGTCGACCTGCTGATGCCCAACCCGGAATGGGTCTCGTCGCGCAGCCTGCGCTACCTGCCGCGTTACGACGCGCTGCTGACGAAAACCCAAGAGGCCACCCGCCTCTTCGAGGCGCGCGGCCTGCGCGCGATCGAGGTCGGCTTCCGCAGTCCCGACCGTTACGATCCCACCGTGCCGCGCCAGCCGCGGTCCTTTCTCCATGCCGCCGGCTCGAGCCATCTCAAGGGCACGTCGACGCTGGTCGAGGTGTGGAAGCGCCACCCGGAATGGCCCCTGCTCACCGTGCTTCGCGCGGGCGCGGCCACCGAGGACGACGGCGGGGCCGCCAACCTGCGCATCGTGAGGGAGCGCCTTTCCGACGAGGACGTGCGCCGCCTGCAGAACGCCAGCACGTTCCACCTGTGCTTGTCGCAGACCGAGGGCTGGGGCCACTACCTCGTCGAGGCGATGAGTTGCGGCGCCGTGGTGATCGCCTGCGACGGCGCGCCGATGAACCAGATGATCGACGCGACCCGCGGGATCCCGGTGGCGGCGCGCGAAGGCGAGCCGTATCACCTGGCGCGCACATGGCACGTGGACGACGCCGCGCTGGAACAGGCGGTGGAGCGCGCCATCGCCATGGACGATGCGGAGCGGACGTCGCTGGGCCACAACGCTCGCTCGTGGTACCTCGCCAACCAGATCGCCTTTCCCGCCCGGCTCGGCGCCGCGCTGGACGCGCTAGACGTTCCCCGCTGATCCCGGCCGCACGTCTGGCGGCGCCACGGCGAATTCGGCGAGGTGCTGGTCCAGGCCCAACTCGCAACGCACGAGCTTGCGCTGGCGGGTGTCGTCGAGGATGCGGTCGTTGGGGTTGTCGACGATGTTCTTGCGTGTGCGGTGGTAGAGGTGCGTGGCCAGCCCGCTGAAGCGCATCTCGCGGCGGTAGAGGCCATGGTGATAGGCGCGATGGACCAGTTCGGTGTCCTCGCGGCCCCAGCCGGTCATGGCCTCGTTGAAGCCGTTGATGGCGATGAGATCGTCGCGCCAGAAACCCCAGTTGCAGCTCTTGATGCCGCGCGTCTTCCGCCCGGGCTTCGCGTACCGGCGCGCCAGCCATGGCAGGCGCAGGGTATGGCGGCGACGCTCGATGCCCGGCGTGAAGAACGTAGCACGCACCGAGCCGTCGGCGAGCATGCGCCGGGTGAGGTTCTCGTCACTGAGCACGCGCGAGCCCTGCACGTAGCAACCTTTCATCGCGAAGGCCTCGTGGTCGGCCACGAAGTGCGGCTCGGCCACCATGTCGCCGTCGATGAGGATGACGTAGTCGCCGGTGGCGGCCGCGATGGCGCGGTTGCGGGCGCGGCTCATGCGCGCGCCGTCGTCGGGCTGCCACAGATGCACGAGGCGCACCGGGAAGGTGGCCGCCACCCGCTCGATCACCTCGCGGGTGTCGGCGCGCGAGCCGTCGTCGGTGACGATGACCTCGTCGGGCAGGCGGGTCTGCCGGGCCAGTGCCTCGAGCACGCGCTCGAGGGCGGCGGGCCAGTTGTAGGTGATGATGGCGACGGTGATGCGCATGGCGGCGAAGCATAGCCGGTTCAGGCTAAACGGCGGCGGTCCGGCTTCCATCGGGTAGACTTTCGCGATGGCGAGCCTCCCCCTGACCCTTGTAGTGATCACCTATAACGAGGCGCATACGATCGCCCGCTGCCTGGACAGCGTGCCCTTCGCCGCCGAGAAGGTGGTGGTGGACAGCGGCAGCACCGACGACACGGTCGCCATCGCCCGGGCGCACGGCGCCCGGGTGGTGCACCAGGACTGGCTGGGCTTCGGGCCGCAGCGAAATTTCGCCACCACCCAGGCCAGCCACGACTGGCTGCTCGCCCTGGACGCCGACGAGTTCCTCTCGCCCGAACTGGCCGCCGAACTGGAGGCCGCCCTGCCCGCCATCCAGGCGGGTAACGACGCGGCCGTGTATCTGCGCCGGCGCACCATCTACATGGGCCGGCCGATGCGCTGGTACCGCCCCTCGGTGGGCGAGAAGATGGCCCGCCTGTGGCACCGCGACCGCGCGCGTTGGACCGACGCCCGGGTGCATGAATCCCTCCGCTTCGACGGCACCTCGCGGACGTTGCGCGCGCCCTTCGACCACGTGAACAACCCCAGCCTGGTCGAGAAACAGCTCAAGGTGCTGCGCTATTCCGAGCTGAAGTGCCGCGACTGGTACGACAAGGGCAAGTCGACGCGCATGTGGCAGACGCCGTTCGTGTTCCTGCTCGCCTTCGTCAAGGATTACCTCTTCCGCCTCGCCGTCCTCGACGGCTGGCGCGGTTTCATCATCGCGCAGACGGCGGCGAGCTACGCCGTGTACAAGCGCATGCGCTACTACGAAATGCGGCACAACCCGGCCTCGCGCGAGTCGGCCGCCACCGCCCTGCACCGCCACGGCCTCGACCGCGGCTCGGACACCACGACATGAAGAAGCACTACCTCCTTTACGGCTCCGAGCGTTACGCGCTGGCCATCCTGCGTCCGTTGCAGAAAGCCATCCGCGAACGCGGCCACGAGGCGGCATGGTTCTTCGACGGCCCCGGCGGCGAAGACCTCGTCGAGGGCGAGACCTGGCTGCGCACCACCGAGGAAGTGCGCAGCTACAAGCCCATCGCCGTGGTCACCTCGTCGAACGCGGTGCCGCACTTCTTCCCGGGCGTGAAGGTGGAAACCTTCCACGGTTTCGACGCGGGCAAGCCGCGGCACATCTACATCCGCGGCTTTTTCGACCTCTACTGCACCACCGGACCGCGCGACACCCAGGCCTTCGACGAGATCGCCGCGAAGCTCGGCCACTTCGCCGTGAAGGAAACCGGCTGGCCGAAGCTCGACCCGTACATGGGCGAGATCGGCCGCCGCCCGCTGCCTCCGGTGAAGCGTCCGCCCGTGATCCTCTACCACTCCACGTTCTCGCCCTCGTGGAGCGCCGCCGAGATCCTCTACGACAAGGTGAAGGAACTCTCGCGCGACGGCCGCTACCGTTTCGTGGTCACCTTCCACCCGAAGATGAACCCGGAAACCACGGCGAAATTCAAGGCGCTCCAGAACGATCACCTGCGCTTTGCCGAAAACGACAACATCCTGGAGCTGTTCGGCGAGGCCGACATGATGTGCTCGGACACCTCGTCGGCGCTCAACGAGTTCCTGCTCACGGGCAAGCCGGTGGTGACGTTCAAGAATCGACGCCCCGGTCCGCAACTGATCGATATCGACGATCCGGAACAGTTCGCGCCCGCCATCGAGCGCGCGCTGTCGCGCCCGCCCGAACTCATGCAGGCCATCGACGACTACGCCAACGCCATCCACCCCTACCGCGACGGCCGGTCGAGCGAGCGCGTGCTCGACGCGATCGACGCCTTCATCGCCGAAGGGGCGCGTAACCGGCGCCGCAAGCCGCTCAACCTCTGGCGCAAACTGAAGATCCGGCGGCGGATCGGCTACTGGGGACCGGCCTGACCCGGAGCCCTAGACGTCGTGGCGACTTCCCCAGGGGTAGGAGTTAAGTCAGCCTTTGCCGGGCCCATGCGTTTAGAATCCACGCTCCTTCAACGGTGACGACGCCCTTGTCCATCAGCGCCTATACCCGCTCGGAACACCTTCGCGCCCTGTGGCCCTGGCTGCCGCTGTGGGCGGCGATGGCCCTGCTGGCCATCTTCTCGCACGGTCCGATGCCGATGTTCTCCACGCGCACGCTCGCCGTCGCCTGGGAGATGTGGGCGCACGGCCACTGGCTCGTGCCGCACATCAACGGCGATCCGTACAGCGAAAAGGTGCCGTTGCTGTTCTGGTTGATCCACGCGGGCTGGGCCGTGTTCGGCGTGAGCGACGTGTGGCCGCGCGTGCTCGAGGTGATCTTCGGCGGCACGCAGCTGGTGCTGGCCTCGGTACTCGCCAGCCGCCTGTTCCCGGGTCGTCCGTGGGTGGCCAAGGCCACGCCGTGGCTGCTCATGGCCCTGTCGTATGCGTTCCTGTTCGGCCTGCAGATCATGTACGAGGTGCTCCTCGTGGTCTGGGTGCTGGGTGCCCTGCTCTGCCTGGTTCCAACGGTCACCCGGGCGCAGCCGCGCTGGTGGCTGTTCGCCCTGATGGTGGGCGCGGGCCTGCTCACCAAAGGGCCGGTGATGGCGGTGCACGTGCTGTTTCCGCTGCTCTTCGGCCCGTTGTGGAACGACTGGGCGCGGGAGAACAAGGCACGCTGGTACGGCTACGGCCTCCTCGCCCTGCTCGCGGGGTTCGCCATCCTGCTGGCATGGGCGATACCCGCGGGCGAGTCGGGCGGCGAGGCCTATCGCCAGCGCCTGTTCTTCACGCAGACCGCCGGTCGCGTGGTCGAAAAGCACACGCAGGGGCTGCAGAGCCACGCCCGCCCCGCCTGGTACTACCTCGTGTTCCTTCCGGTGATCGTCTTCCCGCTCAGCGGCTGGCTGCGCGGCATCGTGGCCTTGCCCGCGACACTGCTGCGCAAGCCGTGGCGGCCGGGCACCGGCGCGGCGGTGGGCGTCACCGTCGTGGCGCTGGTGCTGTTGCTGGTGTCGGCCGCGGTTCCGTCGCTGCCGTCCATCGTCGGCAAGGGACTGGCGGTGCTGGTCTTCGTGCCGCTGTTCGTCGCGCTGATGCGCCAGCCGCTCGAGGCGGGCCTGCGTTTCCTCGTGGCCTGGCTGCTGCCCGCGCTGCTCACGTTTTCGCTCATCGGCGGCAAGCAGCTGTATTACCTGCTGCCGGAACTGGCCGGCGTGACCATGCTGGTGGCCGCCTGCGTGGCCGACCTGCGCGAGCGCCACAAGGGCCTGGCGACGCATTACGCGCTGGGCACGTGGCCGCTCTCGCTGGGCGCCTTTCTCCTGGCCGTCGCCCTCTTCGCGATGCCCGCCGTGGTGCCCACGCGCTTCGCCGACAACATCTGGCTCACGGGCATGGCGCCTTACGCGCGCTTCTTCGCGGTGATCTTCCTGGTGCTCGGCGCCCTGCTGCTCCTGCGCGGGCGCGGCGAGATGCGCCGTCTGGCCTTCGCCGGCCTGATCGGCACCGTGGCGCTCAATGCGCTGTTCACCATGGGCCTGTGGTACCGCTACGATCTTGCGCCCGCATCGGCCTTCCTCGGCCAGGCCGACGCCGCCGGACGGCCCATCGGCAATCTCGGCACCGAGTACAACGGCCAATACCACTTCGCCGGCCGGTTGATGCATCCCATCGCACGGATCAACGTCCTTCCCGGCATGGCCCCCGCGCCTGACGACGAAGACGACGACGCGGTGCACGACGGCGATTCGCTGGACGACTTCGCCACGCATCATCCCAACGGCCTCATCGTCTCCTATGCCAGGCATCCGCCGGCCGAGGCCTTCCGTTTCGCACGGCTGATCCAGCCGTCGCGCACGGGCTGGCTGATGATCTGGGACGCGCCGACGCTCAACGCCCTGCAATCGGGGCGCGTGCCGGCCGAGCCCGCCCAGCCCACGCTGCTCTATCCGCAGGACTACTGGCGCACGCGGACGGCGATGCGATGAGCCAACCCCTCGTCGAGCGCCTGCGCGCGCAGGTCGGCGGTCCCCGCGATGGCGCACTGCTGCGCTTCTCCATCGGCAGTGCGCTGTTGGGCGACGGCGATTACGCCGGTGCCGCGACGGCCTTCCGCGAAGCGCTCGCGTTCGACAAGCACTACTCGGCCGCGTGGAAGTTGCTGGGTAAGTCGTTGCTGGCGAGCGATGACGAAAGCGGCGCGGCGGAGGCCTGGCGCAACGGCATCGAGGCCGCGTTGGAACGCGGCGACAAGCAGGCCGAAAAGGAAATGACCGTGTTCCTCAACCGCCTCCCTCGAACGGGTTGATCGTCTTGTAGGGATCGGCGCGGTCGTGGGCCGTATAGCGCTTGTAGTGCCACTGGTACTGCGAGAAAGCCCGTTCCACGCACTGCTCCACGCCGCGATTGAGCGCCGTGCAGGCGGTCTTCAGATCGGTGCTGTCGATGCCGTCGGGCGCGGGGATGACGTGGATGCGGAAACCCGCTCCATGGGGCAGGCGCTCGGCGAAGCTGAAAAGCACCGTCGCGCCGGTGCGCGCCGCCAGGCGGGAAAGCAGTACGCCGGTGAGCGCGTCCACGCCGAAGAACGGTGCGAACTCCCCTTCCCCCTCGCGCGGCTTCTGATCGGGCAGGATGCCCACGGTGCCACCCGCGCCCAGGCGCTTGAACAGCGCGCGCACGCCGGCACCCTCGGCCCGGACCTGTTCCGGCGCCAGCTTGCCGCGCACCTTGCGCAGCAGGGCCTCGATGGCCTGGATGCGCGGCGGGCGGTAGAGGATGGCCATGGGGGTCTTGCTGCACAGCCAGTAGTTGAGCAGCTCCCAGCACCCCAGGTGCGGCGCGGCGACGATCACACCCTTGCCCGAGGCCAACGCTGCCTCGAACAGCTCGCCGCCGACCACCTCGCGCACCAGCCCCAGCGCCTTTTCGGCACCCCCTCCCCAGATCGCGGCCACCTCGGTGACCGACTTGCCCGACTCCTCCATCGTCTCGCGCAGCAGGGCCGCGCGGGCATCGCCAGGGAGTTCGGGACGGGTCAGGCGCAGGTTCACCGCCGTGTAGCGCGCGCTGCGCGAGCGGTTGCGCAACGAACGGCGGCCGATCCAGGCGCCGACGGCGTGCACGATACGCAGGGGGAAGAAGCTGACCAGGCGCAGCAGGAGGTAGAGGAGGTAGATATCGGGACGCATGCCTGAATGGTAACGGCTCCATTAAGCTTGGTCCCCGCCAGCCGCTAACGAATCCATGATTGCACTGATCCAGCGTGTCGAATCCGCGCGTGTCGAGGTCGACGGGACGACCGTGGGCGCCATCGGCGCGGGCCTGCTCGCCCTCGTGGCCGTGGAGCCCGGCGACGGCGAGGCCCAGTGCCGCCGCATGCTCGAGCGCCTGTTGGGCTACCGGGTGTTTTCCGATGCCGAGGGCCGGATGAACCTGGGCCTGGCCGAGACCGGTGGCGGCCTGTTGCTGGTGAGCCAGTTCACCCTGGCCGCCGACACCCGTAAGGGCATGCGCCCCAGCTTCACCGCCGCCGCGGCCCCCGACGAGGCCCGCCGGTGGTTCGATCACCTGGTATTACTGGCCCGAAACGCCCATCCGGGGGTGGAAACCGGCCGCTTCGGTGCCCATATGAAGGTTCACCTGATCAACGACGGCCCGGTCACCTTCCGCCTGGAGGTGCGCTAGGCCTCTGCCCGGGGCCCGTAGCCCCACTCCCCCCTCACTCGATGCGTTCTCCGGCCTGGAAGGCCCGATCTGGCGCGATTTTTGCGTATCGACGATGAGGCCGATCCACTTGAAAACTGGTCAAAAAATCATCAAATGACTATACTGATCGGTTCCAGTAACCCGCGGCGGTCGGCATGACTAACAAAGCTCACGAGCAACAATCGGAAATCAAGCAACTCATTTCCAAGGGCCTCGAGCAGGGCTACCTGACTTACGCGGAAATCAACGATCACCTCCCCGACGACATCGTCGACCCGGAGCAGATCGAAGACATCATGGCGGTGCTCAAGGGCGTCGGCATCGAGGTCCACGATTCCGCCCCCGACACCGACACCATCAGCGACGGCGCCGCCCCCGGCGCGTCGTCCGATGACGAGTCCGCGGCCGAAGAAGCCGTGGCGCTGCTGTCGGCCGTCGATTCCGAGGTGGGCCGCACCACCGACCCCGTGCGCATGTACATGCGCGAGATGGGCACGGTCGAGCTGCTGACCCGCGAGGGCGAAATCGCCATCGCCAAGCGCATCGAAGAGGGCCTCAACCAGGTCCAGACGGCGCTCGCCTCGTTTCCGCTCACCATTCAGCTGCTGCTGGAAGAGTACGACCAGCACCTGGAAGGCAAGCGCCGCCTGAGCGAGATCCTGGCCGGCTTCGCCGACCTCGAGGCCGCCGAAGACCAGGCCCAGGCCGCCGCCGCCGAGCTGCCGGAAGTCGATGGCGACTCCGACGACGACGACGATAACGACGATTCCACGACCACCGACGAGGACGAAGGCCCGAGCGGTCCGGATCCGGAAGAAGTGAAGCGCCGCATGGAAGAACTGCGTTCGCTGCACGCCAAGTTCCAGAAGTCCGCGCCCAAGGCCGAGATCGCCGACAAGAAGGTCGCGAAGATCCGCGAGCAGATGTCCGAGGCGTTCCTGAACCTCAAGCTGCCCTCGGCCCTCATCGACAGCTTCGTGCGCAAGCTGCGCGAGGTGGTGAACGACATCCGTCACCACGAGCGCATCCTCATGGACATCTTCGTCAAGCAGGTGAAGATGCCGCGCGCCGAGTTCCTCAAGAGCTTCCCGTCCAACGAGGGCAACCTCGAGTGGGCCGCCGAGCTGTCGCGCAAGCGCCAGAAGTGGTCGCCGAACATCAAGAACTTCCGCGAAGCCATCGACGCCGAGCAGGAAAAGCTGGCCCAGATCGAGCGCACGCTGTACCTGCCGCTGACCGACATCAAGGAAATCAACCGCGCCATGTCGGTGGGCGAGGCCAAGGCGCGCCGCGCCAAGAAGGAAATGGTCGAGGCCAACCTGCGCCTGGTCATCTCCATCGCCAAGAAGTACACCAACCGCGGCCTGCAGTTCCTCGACCTCATCCAGGAAGGCAACATCGGCCTGATGAAGGCGGTGGATAAGTTCGAATACCGCCGCGGATACAAGTTCTCCACGTACGCCACGTGGTGGATCCGCCAGGCCATCACTCGCTCGATCGCCGACCAGGCACGCACCATCCGCATCCCGGTGCACATGATCGAGACGATCAACAAACTGAACCGCATTTCCCGCCAGATGCTCCAGCAGTTCGGCCGCGAGCCGACGCCGGAAGAGCTGGCCAAAGAAATGGAAATGCCCGAGGACAAGATCCGCAAGGTGCTGAAGATCGCGAAGGAACCGATCTCCATGGAAACCCCGATCGGCGACGACGAGGATTCCCACCTTGGCGATTTCATCGAGGACACCAACGCCAGCTCGCCCATCGAGTCGGCCACGGAAACCGGCCTCATGGAAACCGTCCGCGACGTGCTCGCCGGCCTCACCCCGCGGGAAGCCAAGGTGCTGCGCATGCGCTTCGGCATCGACATGAACACGGATCACACGCTGGAAGAAGTCGGTAAGCAGTTCGACGTCACCCGCGAGCGCATCCGCCAGATCGAAGCCAAGGCCCTGCGCAAGCTGCGCCACCCGAGCCGATCGGAAACCCTGCGCTCGTTCCTCGATATCGATTGATCGAGGCGCGACATGACGAAAACGCCCGCGCAAGCGGGCGTTTTTTTGTATCTTGAGGGTGGACCAAACGAATGGCGCGGGGCTTCGTGATCCCATCGGGCGACAACGATAAACGCGGAGCCGTGCGCCATGGATGAGCAGAGCGCCGACTCCGGTCGCGTCACGGCGGTCTTCATCGCCCTGATCGTCCTGGTCTCCGCGCTCGCCGTGGCCGCGCCCCGGGCGATATGGCGCGTGGAACACAGCGCGTCGAAGGCCGGGGCCGCGCCGCAAGTCCCGACCACCCTGCCCATCGTCGAACTGTGGCTCAGCACCGCCGATCGCAAGCTGAAGCTGGCCCAGCAGCCCGACATCGCCGCGACGCCGCGCGGGTCGCGCCCCGTCGACATCGCCATCGACCTGCGCAAGAGCTATCAGACCATGGTCGGCTTCGGGGCGGCGATGACCGATTCGTCGGCCTGGCTGCTCAGGAACAAGCTGAACGCCGCGCAGCGCAAGGCGCTGTTGAACGAACTGTACGGCCCGCCGCCCCACCTCAACTTCAACATGATGCGCCTGACCGTAGGCTCGTCGGACTTCTCGTTGAACGTCTACACGCTGGACGACGTCTTCTTCGGCCAGTCGGACCCGGACCTCGAGCACTTCAACATCGCCTCCAACCGGGAAGACCTGATCCCGGCCGTGAAGGAAGCGCTCGCGATCAATCCGGGCCTGCAGATCATGGCGTCGCCGTGGACGGCCCCGGCCTGGATGAAGGCCAACGCCAACGTGCTCGGCGGCGAGCTGGACGAACGCTACGAGAGCGTCTATGCGGACTACCTCATCAAGTACCTCGACGCGTACCGCGGCCAGGGCATTCCGATCTTCGCGTTGAGCCTGCAGAACGAGCCCGCCTTCCAGCCGTTGTCCTATCCCGGCATGCGCCTACCCGCGGCGACGCGCGCACGCATCGTCGCCCAGTACCTCGGCCCGAAGCTGGCCAAGCGCTATCCGCGTACGCAGATCCTGGAGTGGGACCATAACTGGAGCCATCCCGAGCAACCGTTGGAGGTGCTCTCCCACCCCGACGCGGCCCGCTACATCGACGGCGTGGCCTGGCATTGCTACGAAGGCAATCCCTACAACCAGGGCAAGGTGCATCGGGCCTACCCCGACAAGGATGTCTACATGACCGAATGCTCCGGCGGCGACTGGCCATCCGCCGCCGGTGGCGAGCTGCTGTGGTTCACCCGCAACCTCCTGATCACCAGCATCCGCCAATGGGCCCGCGGGGTGATCTACTGGAACCTCGCGCTGGACGAAAACCACGGGCCGCATTTCGGCGGCTGCGGCCTGTGCAAGGGCGTGGTACAGATCGATTCCCGCACCGGCCAGGTCAGCCGCAACGACGAGTACTACGCCCTGGCGCACTTCAGCCGTTTCGTACTGCCCGAAGCCAGCCGCGTGCAATCCACCGACACCGACGCCGACAAGGGCATTCCCAACGTGGCGTTCTGGAACGCCACCGACGGCTCCATCGTGCTGGTGGTGGCCAACAGCCACAAGAGCGCCCGCTCGATTTCCGTCGGCGAAGGCCTGACCCGCTTCAACTACACGATGCCGCCGCAAAGCGTGGCCACTTTCATGTGGAATCCGGACAAGGCGGCGGGACTGGTGCGGCGGGCGTTCTGGTGGGTCAAGAGATCGCTGAAAACAACCAGCGCCTAAATTCTCATGAGTGCATGAGATTTTTTCGCCTCTTGTTCAGTTGTTCAATATGTTTTATAAAAATGAACAACGCAATATATTGAACAAGGTGGCCGCGTGGACGAGCTAGCCCTACTACAAGGTGCCGCCCAAGCCGTCGAGGCCGCGACGGGACTCAAGATCACCTCGATGCCGCTGTCCTACGGCCCCGACACCGTGGTCGTCGTGGCATTCCCCAGCGGACAAGTGAGTTATCTGTCCGAGCACAAATCGCACATCACAGGCGAAGCTCATTTAAGCCTTATTCGCCAGCAACTTGCCATGCGAGAGAACGAGATGCGTCCGCTGCTGGTCACTCACCACCTGACGGCAAAGCAGATCGACCACTGCAGGGAAATCGATCTGGATTTCATCGACTCCGGCGGCAACTGCCTTCTCAGGGCCCGTCCGCTTTGGGTGTTGGTTCGGGGAAACAGGCCTTCGACGTCCATCATCTCATCCCCTCCTCTCAAAGGAGGCACGAGCTATGCATCGTTACGAGTGATTTACGCCCTTCTCTGCCGTCCCGAACTTCTCGCTGCGCCGTACCGTGAGGTTGCCGCGGCGGCGGGGGTATCGCTTGGGGTCATACCGCCAGTCTTTGCCGACCTTGAGCACCGGGGCCTCCTCTCCCAGCGCGGCCGGGAAAAGGGGCGGCATCTTCTCGACATAGAGCGTACGCAGAACGAATGGGCTACCAACTACCCCAACCGACTTCGACCTCGTCTGAAGCATCGCCGCTTCACGGCACCAAGCCAGGAGTGGTGGCGCGAAGCCGATATCGGCCCCAAGGCACTATGGGGGAGCGAGGTAGCCGCCTACCGGCTCACCCACTACCTGACGCCGGTGACACAAACGATATACCTTGCGGACGATGCCGATGCGATGCCTTCCCTGCTGAGAAATCATCGTCTACGAGCCGACCCGCATGGACCGATCGAAATCGTTGAACGCTTCTGGCACTTCAGCGACGCTTTCGAGCACACGAAAGGCGTTGTCAATCCGCTACTGATCTACGCGGACCTCCTTACCCTGCAAGATTCACGCGCCAACGAAACCGCAGCGCGTTTACGCAAGGAATACCTGAATGCTCAAGCTAAGGAATAGCGCTCCACTGGATGCAACCAGCCGGGCAATCATTCACGAGGTAACTCTTGCAGCGAAAGATGTCGGCGTAAGGATCATGCTCGTAGGCGCGAGTGCCAGGGACATCATCATGAGTCACGTCTACGACCTGCCCCAGCACCGTGCCACCAACGACGTGGATTTCGCCGTCGCCATTCATGGCTGGGATACGTTCGATATGATGATATCGCGCCTGCTCGATACGCCCCGCTTTACGGGCAGACCTGGCCTGACCCACCGCCTGTATTACAAAGCCAGCCCGACGAGCCATGAGGTTTTCGTGGATATCGTGCCCTTCGGTCCTGGGGTAGGAGGCCCGAGATTCCGATGGCCCCAGGATCCCGACATCGAAATGAACGTAGAGGGCTATCCGGATGCCGCCGAGGCGGCAAGCATCGTCGACGTGGGCGACGCCACGATCGAGGTACCTAGCGTTCCTGGATTAGCCTTGCTCAAGTTATTTGCATGGAACGACCGTCACTCAGCTACTCGAAAGGATGCCAATGATCTTGCAATCTTGCTACGCAATTACTCAGAACTCGGTAACGGTAATCGCATGTACGACGAACCATCGTTGCTGGATGGAGTGGATCACGACTACGTGCGAGGAAGCGCCAGACTGCTCGGACGCGATGTCCGGCGCTTATGCAGCGTAACGACGTTGACGGAAGTGCGAAAAGTGGTAACACAAGAAAACCTGCACCGGCTCGCCCTTGACGCATACAACGACCGATGGAACCGGGATGACAGGCTGGATTTCTTCAGAGAGATCTTCGGCGACTTTGCAGGCGAGCTACAAACCTGACGCCATTATCGACGCCGGGGAGAATCATGGCTCCGGAGAGCACCCCGCCAAGGCAACTTAGGCCGACGACGATTTTAGCCCTTGCGAGCCGTTGCCGCTTTCGGCTTGCGTGCGCGTTTCTTCGCGACGACGGCAGCGCGTGGCGTGTCCCTGGCCGCCGGCGCCTTCGCGGCATGCACCTGTTCCAGCCACGACAGGTCGTCGACGTACGAAAGGAAATGCCGCAGGTACTCCGGCGACAGCTCTCGCATCAGCGTAATCGCGCGATGCACGAGGGCGGCGGAATTGAGCGGGCCCGCGTCGGTGGGCACGGGCTCGTGCGCGAGGCGAAGCTGGCTCTCGGAACGCACGCTCGTCCAGATGCGGCGGAAGTCCTCGATGGCGGGCAACTCAGGATACGTCGACGGCTTCGACGCCATGTCGTCGACAAGCCCTCCCAAGAGTCCGCGCGGTTTATCGTGGCTCATGCTTGTCGACCGTCGAAAGCTTCGGCACGGGCGCGATTTCCACACGACGGTTCTTCGCGCGACCGGCTTCGTCCTCGTTGGAACCGACCGGCTGCTCGGCGCCGAACGCCGCAGCAAATATCGAAGAGGACGGCACGCCCTCGGCGATCAGCGCACGCGTCACGGTGAGCGAGCGCTCGGCGGACAGTTCGAGGTTGTCGGCGAAACGACGGTTGCCGTCGTGCACCGGACGGTCGTCGGTGAAGCCGCTGACCATCAGGATCTCGTCGCGCGAGGCGAGATAACTCCTGAGCGGGGCGGCGAGGCTCTTCAGCAACTCGCGACCTTCGGGCTGCAGCTCATCGGAGTTGAGTGCGAAGAGCACGTTGCCGCTGATCCCGATGCGACCGTTCACCAGCGTGACGCGCCCCGAGGCCAACGGCGCCGCCAATGCCTGCTCCAGCGTGACGCGACGCTGCTCTTCCGCCTGGCGCTGCTTCACGGCCTCGTCGAGCTTGCTCGACAACTGCAACTGCATGCCGATCACGCCGACCAGGATCAGCACGAACGCGCCCAGCAGCACCGACATCAGGTCGCCGAAGGCGGCCCAGATCGGCGCGACCGATTCGTTGTCGGCGTCGATGTCGTGGCTCATGCCTTGGCCTTCCCGGCGGCGCGGGTCTTGGCGAGGTGCTGCATCTCTTCGATGATCTGCTTCTGCGACAGCACGCTGAGGTCGACCACTTCACGCGCCTGCGCGACGTAGTACGCCAACTGCTCGTCGCTGCGCACGAGCGAGGTACCCAGCGCCTCGGCGATCTCGCGCAGGCGCTCCATGAGCGCCTCATTCGACTGCCCGAACTGCTGCACCGCCCCACCGAAGGCCTCGCCCAGGCTCGCCACGCCGGCGGCGCTGGCGGTGAGCTGTTCGGCCACCACGCCGAGCTTGCCGGTCTCGGCTTCGACGTGATCGGTGAAGCGCGTGCCGACGCGCTCGAGCAGGTCGGCCGAGGTGCCGATGAGCGCGTCGACGGCCGTGCGCTGTTCGGTGGACGCATGGTTCACCGCGTCGAGCAGGGTTTCCAGCGTCTCGAGAAGACGGGTGCGCTCCTCGAGCATCGCCGTGTCGCGCACCATGCTGTCGGAGAGTTTCTGACGCAGCTCGGCGATCACCTCCGCCGCGGCCTTCGGTGCTTCCGACGCCGCATCGACGAGGCGCGACATCTCAGCGATGGTCGCGCTCGCATGGCTCTGCATGTGCGCGGCGATGTCCTGCGCGGTGCGTTCGAGCGTGTCGACGATGGCCTGCTGGCGACTCGTGGCATGTTCGCCCGCGCGCTCCCACTGCTGCGTGAGTGCGGTGGTGGTAGCGGCCAGGGTGTCCGTCCAGGCCTTCAGGCGTTCTTCGTCACGCGTGGCGAGCGCCTGCTGCAACGCCGCCTGCGACTGGTTCAGTCCGGCGATCACGTCGGCTGCTGCCTTCGGCGCTTCCGAGGCCGTATCGACCAGACGCGATATCTCGGCGATAGTGGCGCTGGCATGCGCCTGCGTCTGCGTCGCGATCTCCTGGGCGGTGCGCTCGAGCGCGTCGCCGATGGCCTGCTGACGGCTCGCGGCGTGGTCGCCCGCGCGCTCCCATTGCTGGGTGAGCGTGGCCGTCGTCGCGGCGAGGGTATCCGCCCAGGCTTTCAGGCGATCTTCGTCGCGCGTGGCGAGCGCCTGCTGCAATTCCAGCTGAGACCGGCGCATGGCGTCGGCGAGCGAAGCCGCCTGCGCTTCCCACGTCGCCGTGACGGATGCGAGCGCCTTTTGCTGTCGCTCGGCCAGGTCGTCATTCGCGGCGGACTGACGGGTCAACGCATCGTTCCATGCGTTGGCGGCATGGTTCGCGGACGTATCCAGGCGCGCGGCGAGGTGATCGACGAGGCTCGCCGAACGCTCGTCGAAACGACTGGCGAAGGCGTCCAGCGAGCGACCCACGTCTTGCGTGAGCCGCTCGTTGGCCTTGCGCTGTTCGGCCAGCGCATCGTTCCAGGCGGCGGTCACGGCGGTGCCCGTTTGCTTCCAGCCGTCCGTCAGCTCGTCGAACTGGCGCCCGACCACCTGCGACACCTTCTCGTGCAACGACGCGGTTTCCCGCGCCAGCGCGGCCATCGTGGATTCCGCCACGGGCTGCAGCACGTCGCTGGCGATGCGCGCGCTCTCGGCGATGCCTTTCTTCATCGACTGCTCCACGGAGGACGCCAGGCGCGTGTAGATCACCTCCGTGGTGGCGTGGAAGCTTTCCTGGTTGGCGATCAGGCGCTCGCCCGAGGTACGGCTCTGCTGCTCCAGCGCCGCCATCATCGACTCCATGCGCTCGATCAGCATGGGCATCAGGTTGGCCTGGTTTTTCAGCAGGCGGAAGGATTCCTCGCGCTGGTGCGCCTGCGAGTGCACGCGCAGCCGGGTCGCGATGTTCACGTCCAGCTCCTGCACCACGTCCAGGCGATCCCGTCGGCAGAGCGCGGAGAGCAGGCCCAGCATCGCGGAGCTGGCGACGCCGGCGATCGACGTGCCGAAGGCGAAACCCAGCCCCTTCACCGGCGCGGCGAGCGATCCGCGAATGGCCTGCAGGTCGGTGGCGCTTTCCAGCGCGATGCCCGTGCCGCGCAGCGTCGCCATCATGCCGAGCAGCGTACCCAGCATGCCCAGCAGCACGAGCAGGCCGACGAGGTAAGGCGTCAGCGTGGGCGCGGGCAGTGCCACGCGCTCGCCTTCCACGCGCAGGCGCACGGCGTTGCGCAGGCTGGGATGCAGGCGCTGCAGCCAGCTGGCGAGGCTCGGGGTGCCCTCGTCCAGTTCCCGGACGGCGCGGTCGAGGGTATGGGTGGCGCGCCGGTAGCGATACAGCTCCCACGCACCGGCCAGGTAACAGACGCCGATGAGCGCCGCCACGGCCGCGCCCAGGGGGTTGGAGCCGACGTATCCGGCACCGACCCAACCCACGGCCGCGAGGCCGAGAAGGAGAACGACGAGAAGAAGGAGGTTTCTGACCATGACTTACCCAGTGATGCCGCGAAGGGCGGCGAGCAGCCCCTCGATCGGTTGAAAACGCATGTCCAGTTCGGCGAGCAGCACGTCCTGCATGTCGCGACGGAAGAGATCGAGCCAGGTGCCGTCGCCCGGCGCGGCGGCGCTACGAAGGCGCTCGAAACGGTCGCCGAGCAGGGTCGGCACGCCTGCCAGCAGGCGGTGTTCACGGGGGCTCAGCACCGACTCCATGAAGGCATCCACCTCCGCCAGCCGCGCCGCCTCGGGCGATACCGCCGCCAGCACGTCGCGCAAGCGCCCCCGCAGGTTGCCGGTCGCGGCCTGCATCGCCCGCTGGTGGCGGAGGTAACGCGCGCGGAAGGCCGCGAAGTCCGGTGCCGCGCCCATGTCCCTCTCCCGCTCCGTCACGATGGCTTCCACGAGCGCGGTACGCGCCGTCGCAGCTTCGCCGTCATTGAACGCGACCACCGCCTCGGATGCCTCGGGCAGCTTGCCCTCCAGCGCCGACGACAGGCCGATGGCCTGCGTCCAGTCGAGCCACAGGCCCAACCGGTCGGCCACCGACCCGCCCGCCGGGACGGGCTCGGCGTCGCTCAGTCGCGCAAGGAGTCGGACAAAGGTCGAACCGCGAACCGATGCCCGTAAGGAGGCCTGCACCATGCTATCTGTCTGAAAAACGACCAGTTTACCTCAACGGGCACCCTGCCGGGACCGATGCATGGGAAAGATCGCAATGGCTTGAGACTGGCCCCTTTCGGTACACTTCCCGCCCCGCAAGGGCCTATAGCTCAACGGTTAGAGCAGGGGACTCATAATCCCTTGGTTCCAGGTTCGAATCCTGGTGGGCCCACCATAACTTCAGGGCTTTAGGGCATATGTGCGCGATCTCTCATAGTTTGGCCGATTCGGCCAAACCTTGATGGACGTATCTCAAGTTTGTCTTCTGGCGCACCGCTGGAAATCAGGCGTGCGGCAGATTGCTCGAATGCCACCCTCTTTGACCGCATCATCATAAGTCGTCCGGCGCTGCCAACTTATGATGATGCATCACAAAAAGTTGGCCGCAGAAAGCAGTTGGTCAAAGAAGCATGGTTTCCAAGTCGTTCTTTTAAGCCTCTCGGGTTCGCACCTCGGGGGGCCTTTCCTTGCCTAACTAGTTGATATCGCTAACTTTATGGCATGCTTCACGCGATAGGCCTCCGATGTCACTGTGGTTGAGAAGGCGTCGGTCAGCTCGGCGAGACCGACCTTCAGACCTCGAAAGCGGCAGAAACCGCCACTTTCGAACGTCGCACCACGTGCTCGTGAAGTCAAGTTAAGCTATTGATTTATCAGCATAATATGGACTATACAAACAGATGTGAGATGGGCCGTGTCCTGATTCTCTAGCGTCGAAGGTGCAGAAATTCGGCTGCGCAGCCGCTGTCGCTAGCCTGCACCTCGAAAACGCGGGACGCATGGGCAAAGTCTAGAGGCGCCGCTAGCGCTAAAGTTCTGTCACATCACGCCGACAGATGTTTCTACGGGTGTGTCCGCCTCGGTCGTGGACATAAAAAAGCACATGGAGTGGCATGAATACTGCGGACGACATCAAAGATGTTCTCGAGCTAGCGCGAATCGTTGCGTTTGGCTGCGGCATCGTCGCTCCGCTAACTGAACGGATCAGCCACTGCCTGCGTGAGCATCGGATACCTATAGCGGCTCTCTTCGGCGTGCTTACGAAGCCCCCACCGGAATGGAACATCGCGATCGGCTCTCAGTTGCCGACTCCGCACGGAGCTCGGTTGTTGAGTGCCCCCCTCAATTTCGACTTCGCCAAACTCAGTTTTTCGCCTTCCGTCAGGGAGGCAGATGAAGCTGAAGATGTCTACGTAGAAGCTACGGCGATGGAGACATTGCGGTGAACGACCATCTCCGAGCCCTCGCCAATTCGGATCAGGACGGCCTCGATCTGGTGCGAAATATCCGCGAAGCGCTCGATAAATGTTCAAGATTATCGAGACGAAGGAGCTCCGCCGGTGAATAGCCCGCGAAAAACATACGGCAGTGCGACGCAAATTGCTCTCGTCTCGCAGGTAGGGTTGCGTTGCCCAAAGTGCGACCGTGACATCTTCTATACGAAGCAGTCTTCGAAGCAAAAGTTATATGAGCTTGCGCACATTTATCCATTGAATCCGACTGTTGATGAATTCGCATTACTGAAGGATGAAGAACGGCTCTCGGAAGATGTCAATCATCCCGACAACTTGATCCCCTTATGCACCGATTGTCATACAAAGTTTGACAAGCCTCGAACGGTTGAGGGATACCGGCAACTCGTCGGCATCAAGAAGACTCTTATAGCCAGCGATGCGCGCACTGCGCTTCACACTCAGTACCAAATCGAGTCGAACATACAACTTGTGATATCAGCACTCTTTGACGAGAACGAGCCAGGCAGATCGGTCGCTTTGCAATATCACCCGAAGAGGGTGGACGACAAGATTGGGGCATCCGTGCCACTAATCGTGCGCCGAAAAATTAAGCACAACGTGACTGACTACTACGGACTCATCCGAGGGAAGTTCGACGAAATGGAAAAGGAGAGCCCGCACTCATCGGACCTTATCTACTCTCAGGTGCGCACGTATTACCTTAAGCTCAAATCCATGAAATTTCCGCAAAGCACAATCTACGAAGGCATGGTCGAGTGGATAGACGCGAAGACAAAACCTTCAGCCATCGAGGCCGCCGAAATTGTTGCCGCTTACTTTGTGCAGAACTGCGAGGTCTTTGAATGATTGTCCCAAACAAGGTTGTGAGTTTGAATGAATCGGCCCTGGGTCTTGCACCGATCATACTCGCGCAGGGCCCTGACCCCATCTCGCCCCAAGCCCTCTTCGAGCGCGTGGAACAAAAGTTTGAAAGCATTGATCAATTCCTTCTGACCCTAGATCTCCTTTACGTCCTAAACCGGATAGACCTCTCCGATGCGAGCGACAGGATAAGTTATGTTGGCTGAAGTCTTCTGCGATCGTTTTAGACGAGGCGCAGTGCGATTCGGGGAAGGATTGAACGTCGTCCTAGGCGACGAAAACGCCACCAACTCCATCGGTAAATCTACCCTACTGATGATCATCGACTTCGCCTTCGGCGGGATGTCGCTATTGCTTCACAACAAAGATGTAGTCTCCGAACTAGGCGACCACGACTACTTCATAACCTTTACATTCGACGGTACCGACTACCATTTTCGCCGCGGGACCTATGAGAACGCAGTTGTTCACATTTGCACTTCTACACGCGAGAGCACAGGATCATTCCTATCCCTTGTCGAATACACATCATGGTTGAACAGCCAGTATTCGATCAGGGGCGGCCAGACATTCCGCTCCTTAGTCAACCTTTACTTTCGAATCTGGGGAAAGGAGAACCTCGACGTTCATAAGCCTCTTCATGCTTTCCGCGCAGAGTCCGGGGCCGAGTGCGTCGACAATCTTCTAAAAGCATTTGATCGGTATGCGGGCATTCGAGACGCCCATGAGAGATTGCGCGCCAAAGACACAGAAAAGAAGGCCTTGCGGACTGCAATGAATGCGAAGCTCGTACCGAAGATTGGCAAGCGAGACTACAACAAAAATATCGATGCAATCGACAAAGCAAAAAACGAACTCAGCGAGATAAGGGACAACCTCGCGCGATTCGCTACGAACATTGCAGAAATTGTGAATCGGAAAGTTGTTGAGCTAAAAAGCTCCAAGGACTTGCTCCTTCCGTTGAAGCTAAAGTTGGAAGGGAAGCTTTCGAGGATTCGGCAGAACCTAGACGGCAACCGCTTCATTCGAAGCAAGAACTTCGACGGCGTCAGGGCATACTTTCCGAACGTTAATGAGGAACGGCTGGCTCAGGTCGAAACGTTCCACAGCGAAATCTCGCGACTTCTCAGAGCCCAGTTGAAAGAGGCAGAGGCCAGCACAGAACGTAGCTTGGCAGAGGTGTCAGCCGAGCTTAAATTGATCGACAGTAAGATCTCCGATGCGCTTGTCTCTGTTGATCAACCAACCGTGATCGTCGACAGGGTCTTCGAGCTTGCCACGGCTCTTACAAAAGCAACGGAAGAAAATAGCGCTTTCGAACTTGCCGTGCAGCTAGCTAGCGGCGTAAAGGATCTAAAAAAGACGTTGGAAGAAGCAAAATTGGCTGCCACGCAAATTGTTCAGTCTGCAATAAACGATGGATTACGCCGAGCTATGACAAGTGTCTACGGCGAAGAAAGGAAAAGCCCCCATCTGAGCTTGACTGATCGTGGTTATTCTTACGAAGTGTATGAGGACTCAGGCACTGGTACCGCGTATGCGGCCCTTGTGGCATTGGACCTGACTGTGCTCAAAGTTAGCCAACTACCGACACTGTCTCACGACTCAGTTCTATTCAAAAACATAGAGAATGGCGCGGTCGCTCGGTTGATTTCCGAGTACCCACTCTCCGGGAAGCAAACATTCATTGCAATCGATGAGATTTCGAAGTACGGCCCAGCGGCGGCAAGCATCCTTAAAGACCGCGCAGTAGTATTTCTCACAAACGAAGCCGTTCTCTTCGACAGAGACTGGAGGGTTCAACGGTGACGATAATGCCGGGGTGGACGGGCGCGGGCCATCAATCATTGAGCGAGCGTGACCAGCGTGCCGCTGAGCAACTTGAGTAGCAGGGTGGCGGCGCTGCTACCTTTAACCATAGATTCGGACCGGGCGACCCTCTAAGCACATGTTCAACTTTCTCGTCACAGCTAGCGACGGCGCGTGGGACCGGATCGGCTATGAGTACCCCCGTGGCCGGTTCCTCGAGTACACAAGCGAAGAGATCGCCACTAGCTTCCGGGAGCTGAAAGAGTTACAGCTCAAGGCGCTCGTGGAGCTGCCATGCCTCTTTGCCTACGAAGGGACCGACGAACCGATGCGCGTCGGGCGACTGAAGACGGTCAAGCCGCGCAACAGTGGAAGCCTGCTCTATATCCAGCCGGAGCTCGATCCTCGGATTCCACCGATTCCGTTCGAGCGAATCGAGCCGCTCCGGATGGCCCTGGACATCCGCGACTGGGAGCTCAACCGAACTCACTGGGCGATTAAGGATGAAGACCTATTCGAAGTACTCATACATGCTGGCATCGTTCCCGGCAACGCGACAAGTCCAAAGGTTGAGAAGGAAGATCTCCCTCCCGCTCCGCCCCCCGAATTTCAGGCCGACAGTGTCGGCACGTTTATTTCGCACGTGCTGGACATGGTCCACCACGGAAGTGAGGTGTTTTATCGCGGGCACTCTAACCGCTTAAAATACAGGCTCGAACCGTCCATTCGTCGCAAGGACGAACGCGGTAACTTCATCTACCGCGACGCCGAAGACCGGATGTACCGGGAGCTCCTCGTCTCGAACTCCATTGATTTCCATGGTGATGTGTACACCCTCGACCGACTTGTCAGGATGCAGCACTACTCTCTTCCTACGCGCCTCCTCGACATTTCGTCGAATCCCCTCATTGCGTTGTACTTTGCCTGCAAGAGCAATCCAAACGACGAAGGCGAAGTGATCGTATTCGCCATGGATCGAGCCCAGGTTAAATACTTCGACTCCGATACGGCCAGCTGCATCGCGAACTTGACCAGGCTGCCACAGGATTCAAAGAAGTCGATTGACTACAGCAGTAATGATGTGCGCAAGTTCAATAAGCAGTCGGCGGTCAAGCGCCTGCTGCATTTCGTCAAGGAAGAAAAACCCTTCTTCGAGAGCAGATTGGACCCGCGCCACCTTCAGTCTGTTATCTGCGTCAAGGGAAAGCACACCAATAGCAGGATTGCTTTTCAATCTGGCGCGTTTTTGCTCTTTGGCCAAGACGCGACCCTGGAGGAAAATGGAAGTCCGGAGATCTCAATCCAACGTATCAGCGTGTCGAATAAGCAGCATATTCTCAGGCAGCTGGATCAGTTAAACATCAACGAGAGCACGGTATTCCCATACATCGAGAATTCGGCCAAGTACATCGCGTCGAAGTTTAGTTTTAAAGAAACCTGACTGTCTGCAAACGATGACAAGGAGCGTGGTCTTGGTGCCCGAGCTGCGCCCGCAGGTTAACAGCGGCCGTGATAAAGTCCGTTCCTTCCGCTGTACTTTGCCGTCGACCAAGAGCAAAAAACTGTCGCCGTCGTGACCGCCTCCCGGCTTTTTGAGCCATCCCAAAGTAGAGAAATTCGGCGAAACTAACCCAATCCCAGACTTGGTTTTGCCATGAAGAAATCGAAGTTCACCGAAGAGCAGATCGCGTTCGCGTTGCTCTAGGTCGAAGGCGGTACGTCCGTCGGCCACGCCCACGGCCCAGGCGCCGTAATAGTTCGCGTATGACGAGTTGCCGTTATGCCCAAGCGTCGCTGACCGGTCGAAGTAGTTCTTGCCCATGCCTTCGATATTGGCCGGCGTGGAGGGCATGGTCAGGTCGGCGTTCACGGTGAGATTGGAACGCAGGCTGTACGTCGCGGGAAAGTGGCTACGATCGACGTGGATGAAATCGCCCATGCGCCCGGGGTTACGCTTGTAGATGTCTTCGAGCGTGGGAGCAACCGCATGGTTCGTCATCGCGTCTAGTCGCGCGGCACTGACCGTCGCGTTCCATCCGGAGATTTCCGCACCGGCCTCGTCACGGCGACTCGCAGCGATCACGTCGCCCACGGGCTTCGTGTAATCGTGAAGCATCGTCTTCGATTGCGCCACGGCCTGAAGGTCGCGGCTGAATTGCGTATTGGCCTTCGCGATATCAGCCGCGTTGAACCCGTGCTGCAATTCATGGCCAAGTACAAACGTAGTCTCATAGGCGTCGTACTGGCCGCCCGCTGGTGTCGATATCGAGGTGAGAGGCAGGCGCATTTCGTGTGCGCTGGCGTTGTACTCGCCGCCGGCGTGCGGGTTGTTCAATGCGACGATGCGTTGCAGGTGGCCGCATCGACGGCACGATTGACCTCATCGACCAGCGCTGGTGATGCATTGATCGTACTGGTCAGGTTTTTCAGTTGGTCGGGGGTGACACCAGGCTCTTTACCGAACGCCTGGAGGACCGCTTCGGCTTTCGCATTCAATGGCACGGCCGGCTCCCTCTAGCGCACAAGGACCATCTGCACGCAGGCCGACGCGGCATCCGCGCCCTCGGTGACCAAGGGGTAAACCTCGACATGCTGGCCAGGTCGGTCGAAGGCGTCGTAGGTCCAGCGGCCATGCTCCCCGTGTGCGCGCTGTCGTTTGAAGCCCATGCGCTCCAGTTCCTTGGTGAAGTGGCCGAAGTCAGGCGTGCAGATCGGTGTCGCCGCCGGGCGGTCTTCACCGATCGGGGAAAATATCAGGTCGACACGCGGCCCCAGGGAACCCACCTGCTGCCGCTCGACACTGAAGGCCCAACCACCGCTCAGCGGCTGCGCGTAGCCGAAATGACCCGTACTCAGGCGCTTGATGGGCAGGCCCAGGCGCTCGCCCATCGCTTCCGGCGTGAGTTCCGCCACTGATGGCGTGGCGCGGATCAGTTCGAGCATGCCATGCATCGCCTGCTCGGCGGTCACGTGAGCGGTAGACGCGTTCATGCGGGGTGTCTCCTTCACATCGGTGGCGTGCGTTAGCGGGGCCGAGGCGACCAGTAAAGTGGCAAGGGCCACCCGCGCGGAATGACCGGACATGCCAGGGGGACGCAAGCGTTGCCGGTACATCGCGACTCCTTCCATGGCCGCCGGATCGCGGCCCGCCCTAGGATAGCAACAGGCCAGATGCCATTCCGGCACGGGTCTCGGTGCGTTCAGGCCACGCCTTGCCCTGCGGAATGCTGCTACGCCATCTTTCGGCCCCGCTCCCCTCAGCCCTCGTCCTGCCACCTGCGCAGCTCTGTATGATCGTGATACGGCATGCGATCCGGCGTGGTGATAAATTCCATCGGCGCGCCCCAAGGCATCTGGCAATAACAAACCTTGTTGCCCGGACCCTTTTCCGTCGCATACGGAATGGCACGCGGCGCCGTGAGGGCCTTGCCGCCCGCCTTCTCGAAACGCGCGACGGACGCCTCGATATCGTCGGTATAGAGCGCGACGTGAGTGATGCCGAAGTCGCTCGCACGGCCGGGCTGCTCCTGTTGCGGCCCGTGCAACGCGAACAGTTAGACGTCGGTGCCGGTTTGGTGCGTGGTTATACCACCCGGCGTGATCCGCCCATACCTTGATGGGATCGCCCGCTCGCGAGCGACGGTCTCGGATACCTAATGAGCTAACAGGGGCCTCCGTATTCCCCCGCTTCCTTGCAAGCCATGACCGATGCGACACCCTTTCCCTGCGTCAATTGGCGCCGCTCGCTCAGGCTTGAGGCGAGCGGCGCACGCGGGGAAAGGGATTCAAATGGCGACGGATCCGCCGTCTACGAAAAGCTCCACACCAGCGATGTAGCTGCTCTCGCTGGACGCCAGGAACAAAACGGCGCTAGCGACTTCGTCAGGCTGTCCGAGACGACCGAGAGGCACCGACTGCATCAGCATGTCTTCGAACCCCGGATGCTCATCAAAATAACGGCGCACGGGAGGCGTCTCCGTTGAGCCGGGGGAGACCACGTTCACGCGTATGCCTCGCTGCCCCAGCTCACCTGTCCAGCTTCGCGCGAACGAGCGCACTGCTGCCTTGCTCGCGTTGTAAAGCGATTGGTTAGGAAAGCCTTTGCTGCCGACGATGGATCCATTGAGGACGACGGCGCCACCCGCTTCCAGAAGCGGAAGGGCTTTCTGCACGGTGAAAAGCACGCCACGAACATTTAGACCGAAAACACGGTTGAAGCCGTCTTCATCGATGTTCCCCAGCGGTCTCGGTTCGTCTTCGCCGGCACCGGCGTTGGCAAACACGACATCCAGCTTGCCTTGCTCGCTCCGTACGCGGTCATATAGTCGGTCGAGGTCGGCCGCGTTCGCGGCATCACCTTGCACGCCGATGGCGCCGTCTCCGATCTCAACCAAGGCCTTTTCGAGCCGTTCCGAATTACGACCCGTGATGTAGACTTTCGCTCCTTCGGCCACGAATCGCTTGGCGGTCGCCAAACCGATGCCGTCACTCCCGCCCGTAACGACTACTACCTTACCTTCAAACCTCTTGCTCATCCGAACCTCACCGATTGGTTAATCACTATGTCTGGAATATAGGGCGCCATTCCTACTTCCAAATGCAGTCGCTCGCCATCTTTGCGTAAGGTTTTCGTAAATCACGGTTAACCAGCACGACGCACGGGATCTTTGGCATCGATAAGTGCACCAGCCCAGCGAGTCTGCGTAGTGCATTGGGCGGCTTGAGACCTCGAGCACCCAAAGGACATTCCGCTTCAGTTGCAGTATCGAAACCGTATTTCCATCATCGGCTGGCGGGCAGCGTGCATTCGCGAGCCAGCAGGGCTGTCACGGTGACCGAACCGCATGCCTGCCGCCAGGAAGGACGCTTTCGAAGAAAGGGGCGGCGTGCATGAGCACGCCGCCCTGCGACGGGTGCCGGTGAGGGCCAGCACCCATCCCTCACCGATCAAGGCTTCGTCGAGGCATTCGTCGCGTCGATGAAACCTGGATTGCTGGCGATGAAACGCGCGACCGCGTCGATGTCGAAATTACCCCAACCGGTAGCCGCGTCCCATCCCGCCGCCGCGCTGTATCCACCATTGTCGCCGGTCGTTACGTCGCGAAGCGGGAGCTTTGCCTGGTTGGATGCCGCATACTTCCAGATCGCCGGCGCCCCGAATCCCAGTCTGTTTCCGTTCGCGGTCTCCAGACGAGCCCAGGCGCCGGCAAACAATGGCGCAGAAAGGCTCGTTCCGCCGTTGGTGACGTATCTGCTGGCGGATACACCCGAATTCGAGCTCGCGGTGACGTAGAAACGAATGGGGGAGTTGTCCCAGTCTGCGTCGAAAGCAACATCCGGAACTTGGCGCCCTTTTCCAGCCGTTGGCTGCCAAGCAGGTCGGGCGCGGAGCGTGCTGGTTCCACCGCCACTGTATGGCCAGGACTTTTCACTGATGTAGGCGTCCTGCGGTGTCGTCGTCAGCGTGGTGCCGCCTACCGCTACGACGAATTCCGAACTCGCCGGATAACTCACTTGCGGATTGGACCTGTCGCCGTAGGTGCCATTTGCGGGCAAATTCCTAAAAGGAAGCGCGCAAGGGTACGCGCCGTTGTCGCCCGACGATGCCACGAATGTCTGGCCTTGGGCGACGCCCAGCTGAAAGGCACTATCAGCAAAGCCAGAGCCCGTGCTTGATCCACACTCGCGAATACCCCACGACATGTTCAGAACCTTCGCTTCGTTATCGCTCACTGCCCGGTTAATCGCCTTCAATATTTCCGCCGTATTCGCGCCTGACGAACTTCCTTGGTCGTTAACCCTCGTATACTGCCCCCCTGACGTATAAAAGATTAGCTTCTTGACGCCGCCGCTTATTCCGACAATGGCCTGAGCGTCCATCGCCCACTCTACCTGATCACTATCATCGTTACTCGTCTGCGTGACGGAGTAAATCGATGTCGGAACATTCGGGAGGCCCTTGTCCGCGATGAGTTTCGCCAAGTCCTTCTGCGGGTTGGTCATATTTCCCCAACCGATGACCGCGACGGTGGTGTTGAGGGCGGGCCCGGTATCCACCGCGTGGTAAACCTTTGCGAACTCCTCTGGGTCGTAGGAGTGCGCGCCGCTTGCCGTCACGGTGTAATCGGGCCTCGCTTCCGACGGTGGCCGGGAATATGTCTGCAGTTGGTCCACCGTATCCAAGCCCAGCACCCGGTCGACCTGGGACAGTTCCTCGGGCACTTTCACCTCCGACGCGTTCGCAATCGCGCGGACGCCACCACGGACGTACTCCGCCACGCTCGTTTGGAATGCCTGTCGTGACGATCCGACGTTACCCTTCGCAGTCACCAGCAGATTGTTGGAGGACACTTGCACGTCGGTGAACCCGTGCTCGCGCAAATACGCAGCAACCTTCTGGGCTTGCTCATCGGTCGGCGCGAAAGTCGCCTTGGCTTCGTCGCGGCTGAGATATCGACGGTATACCAGGCTTCCGGGGCGACTCACCTCCCGGGTGTATTCATTCAGGGCATCCTGGTTCCTGAGCTTGAGGCTAACCACGATGGACACCGGACGATCATCCGGGGCGTAACCATCGAAGTGGGCATCGAGGTGCTGGGACACCGACGTGCGGGTGCTGATCCACCGATGCTGGGCTGGCGAGGATGCGTGTGCCGTGCCGGCGCCTAGCGCCGCAAGAGTGGCAAGAGACAGAAGCGATCTCTTGAGACGATTGCGGGAGTGCGTGGAAGAACTCATTCGTGATACTCCTTTTCCGTGGGGTAGACCAAGGGATCTGACGATGTGGAGCATGAAAGGGTGGCCAGGCTTCACGGCGTAACCACACTCGTTGATGGCATTCCTTCGAGATCGAGCGAGAGTCCCTTATCGGGAACGGCGCCGGTTCGACATCGATCGCAACACACAAGTCAGGCGCTGACGATGGAGATGTCCGCCGACGCGTGGTGACCCACAGAAGGTGGAGAGGCATCGAGACCGTTACATCGATCACGCGATTCTCGTTCGAGCCTTCGACCGTCGTCCGCCTGAGTGCGGGATCACGACAACAACGCTATGCCATCGGTTTCAATCCAACAATGCATCGAGCGCGAACTTTTCGCCGCGCTTACGAATCCTTTCCGCACGATGATGGAGGTGAATCTCACTCGCTGCTTTCAGCGAAGACAAAGCGCGTACTGCGTCACACAATGCACGCACGAAGCCGAAGACGGCGATCAGCGCGACGACCTAGTGATGCGTCAACGTGTGCGCCCGCTGGGAACTGTCCAACCCAAGCACCTGATCGACTTGGGTCAGATACGACGGGACCATGGGAACCGTCAGGTTCGTGATCTCAGAGCCGTCCGAATGGGAAAGGCGTACGATCGTCGTGTGGAACGCGCGCTGCGCGATCCCCACCGTGCCGTTTGCCGAGACCACGAGATGATTGGGCGCGTCTTCGATATCGGTGAAGCCTTCGGAGCGAAGGTAATCCATGACCCCTCGGGCATCGGCCGCGCTGGGGGCCGCCACGCGCGTGCCCTGCGACACGCCGGCCTCGCCGTCCCCGGGCAAGTCACCGTCGGGTAGCGCGTGTCGTCGGCTGGTCTCGACACCTGCCGTCTCGTGCCTGAGCTTCAACACGACCACGATAGATACAGGAAGATCCGGCGCTGCTTGGCCCAGGACTTTCGCATCGGGGCGGCGGGATGCCGATCCGTTCGTCCGTATCCATCCTCCCTCACTGGCGTCGACGACTTCCGTCACGCCGATGGTGGCGCATGCGGCAATCATCAGGAATGTCTTCAGTTGCATGGGCAATCCTCAGCGAGGTCATCGCATTCATGTTTAGCTATCGATAAGCCATAGGTGGCCTCGCTCACGACCGCCGCTTCAGCCATGCGTCCGGCGTGACCCCGGTAAGCTGGCGGAACGCCCTAACCAGACTTCGACTGTCGCGGTAGCCTAACGCCGAGGCCACCTGCTCGACCGACTTCCCCATGAGCAGGAGCTTTTCGGCGTGGTGGATGCGCAACCGTTGCAGCAACGCACTGGGCGACATACCGAACGACCCCTTGAAGGCGAGATAGAACTCGGGCTGCGCAAGGGACGTGCGGCGCCAGAGATCGCCAGGGGCGGAGCTTCGGTCCATGTGTGACGCGAGGTATTCGAGCAAGTCCTCACGCTCCCAGTTGTCGAGTGATCTGATCATCGTGACAGGCGCCTGTAAGGTCGACGCCGTGGCGGGTGCCACGGTCTTCGTCGAAGTCATGGGTTCGGAGGATTTTCGATCCTCATAGCCGGTATCGCACGGTCGCCATGGCGGTTCGCCCTGGGCCGAGGTAATTGCCGCTCGTGACGGAGCCGAGTTCAGTCCAGTAACGTCGATCCGAAACGTTGTCGACATTGATCGTCACGTCGAGCGATTCGTTAACGCGGTAGCCCGCACGGAGCGACAGGGAGGCGTATCCCGGAGCGCGCACACGCGGGGCACCCTCGCCCCGCGGTACCTCTCCTTCGATGAAGGATGTCACCCGGATTCCGCCGCCGAGACTGACGCCCGCCAGCGGGCCCCGCGTCCATCGGTAGTTAGTGAACAGGTTGAACGACTGTCTCGGCGTATTTGCTACACGATCCCCCTGCCCCACGTCCGCTTTGACGTAGCGGGCATCGACGACGGCGTACGCAACGCCCAGGTCCCAATGCTCGCTTAGGGCGCCTTGCACTTCCGTCTCGGCGCCGCGCGTTCGTTGCCGGCCGGTAGCCACCGAAAAGCCCGCGTGGGCGGTGTCCTCGCGGGTGGTATTGTCAAGTGACAACGAATACGCCGCCACCGTGGCCATGAGGGCGCCGTCGAACCAAGCGGTCTTGAGGCCGGCTTCGTACTGGTGACCGGACTGCAGCGGAAGCAAGACGCCATTGGCATCCTCCGGTGACCATCGGCGCGACAAATCCTCGGTGTCGAAGATCGTCGTGTAACTTACGTAGGGCTTCCAATGGCCATCGATGTCACCGACGAGGCCGATGTAGGGAGTGAACTTGCGATTGGCCAAGGTACCGGTCGACGCCTCCCTTACCCAACTCAAGCGGCCACCTAGAGGGATCTGCAACCAGGAAGCCACGTTAAGCGTCACGCGCCCGTACAGCCCCTTGTTCCGTGTGACGCTGATCGAAGGCGGATCGATCGGCACCCTCGGGGGCGCGTCGATGACGTGCGGATCAGGGTGAAGGACATCCTGAAGGAAGTCATAGGCGGGATCTGCGTCAGCGAGCTGCCGTGCGAAGGTATAGCGTTGCCAAGTCCCACCGACGACCACGTCGTGCTCCTGGGCGCCGAAGCTGACGTGGCCCGCCAGGTAGGCGTCGACGTTCGTATACTTGTTGACGTCGTTATAGAACGACGTCGTCATGCACTCCCTGCCTCCGCCTGGATCTCCCCTGACGACGCCGTCGAAACGCTGATCGCCACATGCGCTTACCGGAGACAGTCGATACGGCACCGACGAATACCACGATGGCGCACGGTTCCCCCCATCCCTGAACGAGGCCTTCGCTGCCCACCGGTCACCTAGCTGTTGAGTGACATCAGCCAATGCCCAGTGCGCCTTGAAGTGGAATCGCGACCAGTCTTGGGTCAAGGAGGTGCGATTGGATACGTCGAGCAATCCACCATCCTGATACGTGGGAAGGCCTTGTCGAAACGATTGCACCGCGTGGTTGGTCTGCTGGTAATAGCCGAGCGATAAACCGGTAGAGGGTGTGAGATCGACATCCGTCACGCCATAAAGCGACATTCGGCGATGGCGCTCGACGTCGACGTATTCGTCGCGGTAGTCGCCATAGGCGACCCATCGGCCGCGCACTCGCCGGTCCTCGCTGAGCGGACCACTGGCGTCTATTCCCGCTACTTTCGACCAATCGGTACCTGCGCCGCCGGTCATCTCCAGATAGGGATGGTCGAGCGGGTGCTTCAGCACATAATTGACGACACCGCCCGGCGCCCCCCCACCGGCGAACAGCCCACCGGGGCCCTTTAAGACCTCGATGCGATCGAATACCGCGATGTCTGGCGCGGTCCGCCCGACGAGACCGGGGCTCGGGACACCGTCGACAGCGGTCAACGGGCTGAACCCGCGAATATTGAAGCCACCCTCGGCATTCGCCGCATTTCCGACACCGGGTATCTGCTGCAGTGCCTCGCCAGTGGTTCGGATGTTCTGGTCGCGGATGCGCTGCTGGGTGATGACGGAGATCGACTGCGGGACCGCCAAGGGCGAACTCGCCGACTTGGTTGCGATCGAGGTCACGGGCGCGTGATAGGTACCTACGGTGTCACCGGTCGCGTCGGGAGGTGCCGTGCCCTGCACCCGGATAGGTACAAGTATCTGAGCATCCTCCGGCGAGAGCGACTGCGCGCTCGCGTGGGACGAGGCGATAAGCACCAGCGATGTGGCGATCGTGATTTTATGCATGGATGCCCCAGAGGCCGAGAATGCGAAGTCGTAGGACGTTGCACGCTCCAAATGCGAAGCGTTCGCATCTAGGATAGGGGTTTGCTTGCTCGCTCTCCGCTCGCCTTTCGTCAGGGATTCGTAAGCCCCTGGTGCTTTAAGCCGTTCTTCGCCATCGCGGTTGGATAGCCTGCCGAATTCGTTGGCTTTCACTGCCGGGCTACCTGGACGACGCATGACGTGCTCCCGGCTTTGCGGACGGGTCCGCGATGTACCACACGCTATTGGGCTGTCCGGTCATCCCCCTCCGCCGCGTGGCCCGGGCCGTCGCAAGGAAACTCATGCCGATCGCCAGGAAGATGATGTCCATCTTCACCGCGACGAGATCCGCGGGGACGCCCCCGAGCCCACGACGCCATCCGGTCAACGTCATATCCGCGACAGGAAGCAGTAAATACGTCGCTGCGCTCAGTCGAAGGATATCGACGGCGCCGCGCACGGGATGCCGCAACAGGCACCAGGCAATGGAGGCGAAAAAGATGACGAAGTACGCGCGCCCTTCCCAAGCTTCGGTAACGCCCGGCAAGTCGGTGGCCCTGGCGGCCAGGAGCGCGCCACCGACGCCGAGGCAGCATCCGAGGCAAGCTCCGACGGTCACTTGCGCGATGAGGCGCGTTCGCGTCGGCTGGGCATCCACGCGTCGTTTGCGCCGGGTCTCGATCCACAACAGATTGCCGGAGTAGAAAAGAAACGAGCCCGCGAGGCCGAGAATGAAATAGGTCGCCCTGAGCACTTCGCCGCCGAAATCGCCTTCGTGCAAGTGGACGTAGAGTTCATTCAAGGCATCAGTCCCCTGCCAAAGGCCGGGAACCCTGACCGAGTGGACCTCGCCGGTCTCCGCCGAGAGCGTGACCGCACCGTTGGGCATCGGTGAGCCAAACCGGACGCCCTGCACCGTAGCGACCGCGGCCGACGTTCCGTAACCCTGATAGGTCAGCCGCGTCATGCGAAGCTCCGGTGCGGCATTGGTTGCCAGGAACAGGAGTCTGGCCGGAGATAGCATGACCGCGCTCGTCGGCTGTCCTTTGCCGTCGGCCCTTCCTCCTCGCCCGTGTCCACCCTCGTCCGAGTGCCGCTGGTACTGCTCATACGGCGCGTCCGTCGCCATGACGTGCACCGTCGCCTCGCTCATGACAGGAAGGATACAAAGAAGGGTTGCGGTGAAAGCGAACATGAGATGGAACGGCAGCGAAAGGACGCCTATCACGTTGTGCGCGTCCGTCCACATCTTCTTGAGGCTCGCCGATCGCTTGAGGCTGAAAAGATCCCTTACCAGGTGGGGAAGATGGATGATCAGGCCCGTCACCAGAGCAAGCCCATAGGCCACGCTGACCAGTCCCAGAAACGTGTAACCGGCGGTTCCCGGAATACCGAGGCTGAAATGGATCTCATTGATCAGGCGACCGACGGATGACGGCTTGGCCTGGGTACTGGCGTGTCCGTCGGCGCTCATCGCAACGATCGACTCGCTGAACTGGCCATCGCCCATGGCGAAGATCGTGGCGCGAAGGGGACCGTTTCCGTCGTCACCAAGATCGATATCGAGGTCGCCCGACACCTCCCGCTTGCCTGCAAGCTCCGTCACGAACGCGTCGATCTGCGCAAGGGTACCGGACGCGTGACGAGTCGCCGGATTGGCCCAGCGGTCGATGTCCCTTTCGTACATCGTCAGCGCGCCACCATAGAACGCGATGAAGAGCGCGACACCGCAAGCGATGCCGATCCAGCTATGGACGGATGTGAAGCGCCGGATGGTATGCGACGAGAAGAGCTTCCCGGCCATGGTCAGACCGCGGGCCATCGAAGTCGCATGGTGAACACCAGGAATACCAGCACCAGGTCGGCGGCCAGCAGCGTTAACCACGCGGTGCGCGCAGATGAGCGCTTCAGCGCCCAGATCATGATGGTGAGCCAGACGGGCACGCTGAAATAGAGGGCGGCGATGAAGTTCGTCGAAGGATCCGACGGCCCCCATTGCGCGTAGAGACCAACGATCAGGAAGGTCAGCGGCGTACCCAGCACGATGCCCGCGAGGGTTTGAGGACCGTAGCTCATCGTTGCCGCCACGCCGCAAGGTAGGGCAAAGCCACGCTTACGGTCATCCACAGAGAAAGCGTCACGAGCCAAGCCACCTGGCCGCCCCACCCGAGCGCGAACAGGGCGGAGCCACCCAGGAAAAGCAGCAGGCCCGCGACAACACACCCGACCGGCTTCCTCCGCGGAAACAGCGATTGATTGGGCGAAGCGGCATATAGCGCCGCGGATCCCACGACCGTTAGGCTCGTCGCCATGGCGGTGATCCATGGGTCATGCATTACCGTACCTCGATCAAGCGAAGCCGGGCCGGGCGCGCCCGCCGGCCGTCGCGTAAGTGACCGAAGCATTAGACGCCATGGAATCCGTGCCTGGCGTCTGGCATGCGTAAGCAATGCGTAAAGGCACGTCGCTCGCGCCGCTTTCCAAAGGTTCTCCCCTGGCCTGGCGGCATGAGACCCGGCCAAGCCGCCCCGTCGCCCTTTGCAAGGATCGCGAAAAGCCCTTCTCGGGCCTTCGGACGACGGATTAAGCTATATCGAACCCATGGAGGCTCCTGCCGTGCGCGTTCTTCTTATCGACGACGACATTTCACTTTGCGAGATGCTTAGCGACTATCTGCGTGCCGAAGGATTCGACGTGGGCATCGTGCACGACGGCCGCAAGGGCATCGTCGCGGCAACCGGCTCGGAATTCGACGTTGCCGTGCTGGACATCATGATGCCCCAGATCAACGGCATCGACGTGCTTCGATCCATCCGCCGCGAAAGCGATATCCCGATCATCATGCTTACCGGGCGCGGCGACCGAATGGATCGCGTGATCGGCCTAGAGATGGGAGCAGACGACTACGTTTCCAAACCGTATGATCCTCGGGAACTGCTCGCGCGGATCCGTGCCGTATTGCGCCGTCGACCCGAACTGAGCGCACGCCACCGAAGCGCGGTTCTCAGCCGGGGTCAACTCGACCTTGACGCCGCTACCCGGCAGCTTCGCTGGCAGGGCGTCCCTATCGAGCTTACCGCGTCCGAATTCAATGTGATGGAAGCGCTCCTGCGCGCCGGGGGCGCGGTCAAATCCAAGGACGAGCTATCCAGGGAAGCCCTCGGCCGACGCAGGGAAGCCTACGATCGAAGCCTCGACGTTCACGTGAGCAATATCCGCCAGAAGCTCGCCAACCATGGCGTGGCGCCGGTGTTCATCGAAACCGTTCGCGGCGTAGGTTACCGAGTGAGCGATGAGCCGTGAGGAGTCGCCTGTTCTGGAAGATCCTGGCGGGCTATATTCTGACCGTGCTGTGCGAGTTGCAGCTGATCTGGGTGGCCTACAACATCCTCTGGGGGACGCAATCGTCCTACGCGCGTAGCGTGGCGGAGGAGACCTCGCCCTATCAACTTTCAGTGGCGCGCCTGGCGATCGAGTCGGGTGGCCGAGCCGCCCTGGAACGCGAAACGTCGAGGTGGTCCCCGACGGAACGTCTCAGGCTAAGGATCGAGGACGGTGCGAATGCACGGCCCACGTCCGTCGATGAGCGACTCGTGATCGCACGAGATCCCAACGGCCACTCGCTGACGGTTGCCTATGAACTGCCGCCGCTGGCGGAAGAGAACCGAAACAGCCTCTCGAATTTCTGGCGCTACATGCCGACGGATTGGATAATTCCCGCGTTCCTCGCGGGATTGGGTTTCAGCACCGTACTGGCCTGGTACCTGACCCGCGCCATCCGCCGCATGCGGCGTGGATTCCATGACCTGGCCAATGGGGAACTGACGACACGTCTACGCCCCAGGTTGGGTCGAACGCGCGACGAGCTCGCCGATCTCGCGGGCGACTTCGACAACATGGCCGAGCGGCTGGAGTATCTCGTCGAGACCCGCGAACAGATCCTGCATGATGTCAGTCACGAGTTTCGCTCACCCTTGGCACGCCTTTCCCTCTCCGTCGCGCTGATGCGCCAGCAGTATCCCGGCGAGGATTGCTCTTGGCTTCAGCGCATCGACCATGAAGTGGCACGGCTCGACGGCCTCGTGGGACAGCTGCTGACGTTGTCCAGGCGCGAGGGCGGCGAGGTGGAGCCCGAGGGGTACTTCGACATGGGCGCGCTCCTCATGGCGGTCATCGAGGATGTGCGCTTCGAAGCGGATTCCCGGTCGATCGGCCTGAACATGGCCGCCTTGCCGGTTCATCCGCTTATCGTAAGGGGAAGCGCGGAGCTGATCAGGCGTGCCCTGGAAAACGTCATACGCAATGCCGTGCAGGTTTCGTCGGCGGGACAGTGCGTCGATGTGACGCTTCGGCGCGACGACGACGGCGAACGACATCTGGTGTTGAAGGTGGCCGACCGTGGACCCGGCGTATCCAAGGCGAAGTTGCAGGCGATGTTCGAGCCGTTCGTCAGGCTGTCCGAGAGCTACGGGGGATACGGACTGGGACTCTCCATCGCGCGCCGCGCCGTCGTCAGCCACGGCGGCTCGCTCGAAGCGATCAACCGCCTGGGAGGTGGCTTGGTAGTGGTACTGATACTGCCTGCAACACGGCTGCTGGACGCCGGCCTCGACGCGGGTCAACAGGATTGCTCGATTGGGTGACATCGGCAACGCTCGGTCATCCATGACGCAATCCAGGTGTACTGCCACACGCCCAACGCTGGCATGAGACGTCATGGAAAGAGCATGCCGGGTAACCGGAACGAGGAAGGGGGCCGTCAAGCTCCTTACCTTCCGACCCACCCATCCAGCGTACGAGCGTTGCCGATGCCGTATCGAAGCTAAGCGGTCGGCGTCGCATTGGCAAGGACCTTGGCGGTTAATTTTCGATATCTCGACGATCCGGATGGTGGCTCTTCGTTTTTTTCGCAATCGCGACGAGTCCCTTACGATCCCGTGCGCGGGCACTCGGCGTCTACGTGGTACGTTTCGCCTACCTCGTTCGTTGGCGACGTTCTGGAGTCACACGCGCTCTATTTGGACGATGAATTCACTTCATCGATAACGCGCATTTGAAACTGCTCGACCCGCGCGCACGTCGGACCCGCATCCGAGCTTCTTTGTTAGGAGCAAACCATGTTCACGACGACACCGAAATTCGCTTGTATCGCGGCTACCATCGCTTCCCTCGCCTGGGCGTCCCATGCCGCGGCGTCCACGCCGACGGTCAGCTGGGATATGGGAGACGCCCCCAAATCCGGCGTGACCGAAATCAGGTTCCCGCTGCGGTTCGACGTCACCCCCGATGCGACCGGTCTCTACTTCGCCTTCTATGTTCCGCTGATCGGAGGTAGTCGTCCCTACACGGGATTGCAGCCCAAAGCGCGCTCCTCGGAGGGCGTGCATACGTTCCAGGCTGTCTTCAGTTCTTTCAGCGCGTCGGCGCAATCCGACGATGCAAACTGCTTCGGAGGCGCCGATGGGGCCAAGGAAGGCGTGAGTTGCAGCGTGAGGGTCGACCTCAAGCTCGGTACGTTCTACAGCAACCGGCTCACCGTGAAGGCTGGCGCGGGTGATGGCAGGGACTATTATTCCGGCGACATCTACAACGACCTGACTGGCGCGAAAGTTGCCCATATCGGGAGCTTCAGCCTTCTTCATACCAGTGGCGGAAACTTCGCGACGAAAGCGACCGGTGGTAGTGGTGGGTTCATCGAGCCCTATCGCAAGGATGGCTGCTCGCAAAGCGCGCGGGTCGGCTATGGCGCACCATCCGGACTTGCCGCAGGCACCATTTATCGCGGAGACGTTCCGACGATCAGTCAACCGAAGTCAGGAAGCTGCATCGTCGCCACGCAGTCCGTGCGCGATGGTGTCAATTCGGTCAGCGTGTCCCCTGGCGACGGGCCGTGAACGCCTTTCGATCGCTTTGCATGACATGCACCGATCCCGAGGGGACTCATCCCGATCCGTTTCGCTTTTCGAACCGGTGATCTTCATACAAACGACGGTCTGCACTCACGGACAGCGCTTGAGCCCACCATTGATCCGAGCGCCCGAGTAGTGATCCCGCCCTTGGCGAAGGGGATGCTCACCTGGACCAGTTCACCTTTGGATTTATTTGCGGGTGAGTCCGCTATAAGTGGTCCAAGCGCTATTTCCAGGCAGGACATTGGAGGTTTCATGACGCTCGTTCCATCTAAGGTCGTCGACGAAATTGCCGAACTCGCCGGCAGCCTGGAGTCCGACCGTCGGGCCGTGCTGGCGTGGATGGCGGAGGTGCCGATTACGGTATTGGGAGGGAAGACGGCGCTGGAACTTGCGAAGGACGGCAAGGGATCTTCGGTTAGCGACCTGCTCAGGCTGTGGATTTATCTTGAGCGATAAGGCGATCTTGCAGCCCTCCGTGCGAAAGTCTGAATGTCCATTCCATGAGAAGATCGTTGGGTATATTCAACCCTCATCCTGCCACCTGCGCAGCTCGGTCTGATCGTGATACGGCATGCGATCCGGCGTGGTGATGAATTCCATCGTCGTGCCCCAAGGCATCTGGCAATAGCAAACCTTGTTGCCCGGGCCCTTCTCTGTCGCATAGGGGATGGCACGCGGCGCCGTGAGGGGCTTGCCGCCCGCCTTCTCGAAGCGCGCGACGGACGCATCGATATCGTCGGTGTAGAGCGCGAAGTGCGTGATGCCGAAGTCGCTCGCGCGGATGGGCTGAGCCTGTTGCGGTCCGTGCATCTCGAACAGTTCGATGTCGGGGCCGGTTCCGAGCTTCACCATCGCCTGGGCGCGCACGACGGTACCGGGGTAGGCGCCGACCGCGCGTTCGAACTCGGGGCCCTGTCGCGGCGGATCCTGCGGACCGAAGGACTGGTACAGGAGCTGGCCGCCGAAGGCTTCGATGAGGAAGGCTTTTGCCGCCTCGATGTCGGGGACAGTGATGCCGATGTGGTTGACGCCACGGATCTCGGGTGCAGACATGATGGTCTCCGTTTCGATTTAAACGTTTAGAAAAGTCTTGATCGGAGCGTTGTGCGTTCGAAGGCTTGCGAACGCATCGTCTCGAATCACTTGGCTGTGATGAACTCGATCAGCGCAGCGGCCACCTCGTCAGGCCGCTCGTCCGCGACGTAGTGACCGCACCGCGGGATCGAGCCGCCCGATACGTCGTTCGCGAACTCACGCAGCATCGGCACCATCCGCGGGCCGAATCGTTGTTCTCCGCCCAGGGCGAGGACGGGTATCTCGATGGGGCGTTTCTTGTACTCCAGCGCGGCCGCGTGATCGGCGGCGAGCGTCCGATACCACTCCATGCCGCCACGTGTCCGCCCGGGGAGCGCCATGGCTTTCGCGAAGATATCGATGTCGGCCGTGTCGAAGCTGCCGTGGTCGTAGAACCGCTCGGCCATGAACGCCGAGATATAGTCGTACTCGCGTCCGTGGATCATTCGCTCCGGCACGTCGCGGCTCATATGGAACGAGAAGTGCCAGAGCTTTGCGATGGTCTCCTCCCATCCGCTCCAGCCCGGCAGCGGAACGTCGAGTACCGCCAGATGGGTGACCGAGTCGCGAAACAAGGCCGCCTGGGGCAACGCGACCATGCCGCCGATGTCGTGTCCGCACACGGCGTAGCGATCATGGCCCAGCGAGCGCATGACTTCGTGCGCGTCGCTGGCCATCGTTGCCTTGTCGTAACCGTCGAGCGGGCAATCGGAGAAGCCGGCACCGCGCAGGTCGATGGCGACCACGCTGAAATGCTCGGCGAGCCGCGGCATCACGTGATGCCATTCCCACCAGGTTTCGGGCCAGCCGTGGAGCAGGAGGATGGGCGGCCCCTTGCCGCCGGTAACGGCATTGATCTTGATGCCGTTCACCGGAATCAGTTGTTGGCTAAAACCTTTCAACGTTGGATACATGTTCGCACTCCATCAAAACGTGGCATACGAAGCGCCGTGGCGTCCGCGCTCAGGACCGGTCGAAATCGGTATCGATCGATACGTCGCGCCATGCATCGATGTCCTTGCGGAAAGCGGCGAGCTTGCGCTCGGCGATCCCGTGGGCGACGGGACCGAGCGGAAGATGCAACGGTGGCTCCTCGGCATCGACGGCCTGCAGGATCACGGCAACGGCCTTATCGGGATCGCCGGCTTGACGGCCGTCGTTCGTCTCGCGGTAATGGCGCCGGGAACTGGCCGCGTATTCCGGCATCTCGTTCGCCGCCATGGTGATCGAGCGGCCCAGGAACTCGGTTCGGAACGGTCCCGGCTCGGCCAGGATCACCCGCACGCCGAACGGGCTGAGCTCACCCGCCAACGCTTCGGATAACCCTTCGACGGCAAACTTGGTGGCGTTGTAATAGCCACCCCCGCCGCTGCCCGCGATGCCGGCTCCGGAGGACATGTTGACGATCGTTCCGCCATGGCGCCGCAGCGTCGGCAGGACGGCTCTCGTCGTCTCGATCAGGCCGAAGACGTTCACCTCGAACAGCGGACGGTATTCGTCGGGCGTACCCTCTTCGATCGCGCCGAACAACCCATAGCCAGCGTTGTTGACGAGGACGTCGATGCCACCGAACGTTTCCAAGGCCTTCGCCACGGCGGCACGCACCGATGCCGCATCGGTCACGTCGAGCGGTAACGCGATCATGCGTCCCTCGAAGGGGAGAGTCATGTCGCGAAGGTCGTCGACGTTCCGCGCAGTGGCGACCACCCGGTCGCCACGCTCTGCCGCGGCAAGCGCGAGTCGCCGACCGAATCCGCTCGAACAGCCGGTAATGAGCCAGGTCTTCATGCGTCGTGCTCCACGCTCCCAGGGTGCGACGATGGCGCTTCATCGCCGCGATGCGGGACTTCCGCCATGACCGACCAGTCTTTCTCTCCGAGGCCCGCCGATACGACGCTGACCAACCGTTCACGAACGACGGCGAGCATCGGCAGCGTATGACCCGCTTCCTCGCTCAGCGCACTCGCGAGGCGCATGTCCTTGAGCGCGAGTTTTGCCTTGAACCCCGGCTCGAACCTGCGCTCGGTCAACTGTGCGCTATAGCTTTCATAAGCGCGGCCGGCGAACAGCGTGCCGAGGATGAGCTCGAAGAAATCGGTGCGGTCGAGACCCACGCTTTCGGTCAGTGCGATGCCCTCGACCATGGCTTCGATCGCCATGGCGATCATCATGTTGGCCGCGAGTTTGGCGGCGTTGGCCTGGGCCGGTTCGACGCCGAGCTTCCACACCTTTTTGCTGAGCGGCGCCAGCACGGGCTCGATGGCGGCCACCGTATCGGGCTTGCCGGCGGCCAGGATGTTGAGCTGTCCGCTTGCCGCGACGTTCGGCCGTCCGAGCACCGGTGCGGAAACGTAACCAAGCCCTGCCTCCTCGTGCAGGCTCGCCAGCTCCCTTGCGAACGCGACGGAGATCGTGGAAGTGACGACGTGGATGAGTCCTCGACGAGCACCCCGTATCAGGCCGGCGTCGACCACCACCTCCCGAATCGCCGCATCGTCCGACAGCATGGTGAAAACGACCTCCGCCTGAAACGCCTCCTGCGGACTGCCGAGCAGCCGGACCCCCGGTATCGTGTCCGGGGAGACCTCACTGCGATTCCAGGCAAGCACCTCGTGTCCAGCCTTGACCAGGTTGAGGGCCATGGCGGTACCCATGCTGCCAAGACCTATGAATCCAATCTGCATATCCGTCTCCGTCGCATGTGTGAACGAGCGGGCAAGCGGAAGCGAAACCCAATGGCTTCCGGCTCGTCGATCGGTCGATGGGCGCTGCTTCGCGGGAGGGAAGCCTGGTATCGATGTCGACACCAACGCGGTCGGCACATCGTGCCGATGGATTCAAATTATCAAGAACACAAATGATCGGGAACTGACAAACAGGAAAGCTCGACGTGCAAATTCGTTCGGCCGCGGACGTTCCTTACGGGCTGATGGCGGTCGACGATGGAACGATAGGCAAGAGCACGGCGCTCGCCCCTTGCGCCCCGTGTTCGATCGACACGGTAGCCGGCCGATAGTCGTCGGGCCTGGCAAAGAAGATGTTGGGTACGTAGGTCTGCGGATTCCGGTCGTACAGCGGGAAAAGCGACGACTGCACCTGCACCATGATCCGATGCCCTGGCAGGAACGTGTAGTTCACCGTCGGTAGGCGGAAGGTGTATTCCTGCACCACACCCTCGGGAATGGCGCTCGGATGTTCGAAGCTTTCCCGATATCGCCCCCGGAAAATCGCGAGGCTTATCGGTAGCTGATAGCCGGAGAGTTCGGGTGCGTCCGCGTTGCTTGGGGGATACACGTCGATGACCTTGAAGACGACATCGGTGTCGCTACCGGTCGTACTCAAAAACATATCGGCGACCGGCGCCCCCTCCACACGCACGGGCGCGTCGAGCACCGGTGTCTGGTAGCTCAGCACGTCAGGCCGGGTAGAAACGAAGCGCTGATCCTGCACCAGCCACGTCGCCCAGCTTGCGTGGTCGCCCATCCTGACCGGAAGCGGCTCGAACGGTACCGGCTTGCCGGGATCGGAGACGTAGCTGTCGTGACCCGTGGCTGGACGATTTCGCGCGAGGCCGCCCTTCGGCTGGAGATACATGGGCGTGAGTTCGTCGGGGCCCGCGCCGGGCCAATCGGCGAACCGTTCCCATCGATCCTCCGCCGGGTTGTAGATGATCACGTGTGGCGTGGGCCGCGAGGGTTTCCGGTCGCGCAGATACGTGTCGAAGAACGGCAGCAACACCTCGCGCCGAAAGTAGGCGGCCGTGTCGCCACTCCACTTCAACGGACCCAGCGCATCGGCACGACCGTTGACCTGGCTGTGATACCAGGGCCCCATGGCAAGGTGATTGGTCGCCGCCATGCCCTTCGCCTTCAGTGCTTCCCAGGCGTGGATGGCCCCGTAGATGTCCTCTTGATCCCATAAGCCTTGCAACCACATCGTCGGAACGTTGGAGGGATGCGCGGCGATGAGCTTGTCGAGCGCCTGTCCCTGCCATAGCGCATCGTAAGAAGGGTGTGTCGACAGGCGTTGCCACCACGGAAGGCGGTCGATGCCGTGCGCCGCGGCATACGCGCCCGCCGAGCCGGCATCGAGCATGTCCTGATAGTCGTCGCGGCCCGCTCGGAAAATGGGGTTGCCCTTTCCTTTCGCGCCGGTCTGCTCGGCGAAATAATCGAACATTTTTTGCCGGAACGCGCCGTACTGGAACCAGTCGTCCCCCATTCAGCCGTCGATCATCGGGCTTTCGGGCGCAGCCACCTTCATCGCCGGATGCGGATGCAGCAGCGCCATGACCACGGCCCATCCGTCGTAGGACGAGCCGATCATGCCGACGCGGCCATTGCTTTCCGGGACGTGCTTCACGAGCCAGTCGATGGTGTCGTAGGCGTCCGTCGTATCGTCGGTCCTCGTCGGATTGAGCGGACCGATCGGCGGCCGGGTCATCACGTACGTGCCTTCGGAACCGTACTTGCCGCGGATATCCTGGGCGACGAGGATGTAGCCATGATCCGCCCATACGCGGTCGCCCGGGAAAAGCCGGTCGCGGAGTCTGGCGCCATCGGTCGACAAGAACGAGTTGGCGTCGTAGGGCGTCCGCTCGAGCACCATCGGTGCCCCGTTCGATCCTCGCGGAACCACGATCACCGTGTGCAGCTTCACGCCATCGCGCATCGGGATCATCACCTCGCGCTTGACGAAGTCCTGGTCGACGGCGGGTTGTCGCCAATCCTTGGGAATGTCACTGCCGACCTGGACGGCGCTGACCTATGCTACCTGCGCTTCCGTGGCGTGGAAGAAGAGAAGTAGCGCCAGGGCGGCAAGCATCCGGGATGGCATTCGCGTGTCCTGAAGGTGAGGGTCAGAGGGGTGCCACTCGAACGCGTGCGGGAGACAGGTCGGTGAACATGACCACGTCCGCCATGACGGACGCGGCTTCTTCCGACGTGAAGGCCGCCTGGATGGCGGCCTCGTCACGAAAGAGGCATTCGCATATCGCCAAGGTTCCGGCGTGGCCGACCGACGGGAAGAAGGCCGACGCGCCCAGCAAACCATATTTCTCCCATGCACGCATCACGAGGGGAAGATGGGTTTCTTCATAGTAGGCGCGATCGAAGCGATCACTCGGGACGCCAACGTAGGTCACGTAGACCGACACGCGCATATCGTTATCCGACATCAAGGGATCTCCATGCCATCGCCTTGGTACTCAGCCCCATGGCAAGCGGCAGATCAGGTTCAGGGTTTCGGCCGTGGTACCGGCCATCGAACTCACTGCCACCATGATGAGCCGTTCGTGGGCGCCTGAGGACTGTCATGGATGCAGGTTCGGCTTACACTTATGCACGCGACGACTCTTCCTGAAGCTGCGTAAGGGCGCCCTGTCCAGCTTGCCCACCGAGCCCGGCTGTTGCATATTTCCCCCACTTCCCGACTAAGGCGTGTGCATGGAATGGAGCGACGTCCGCATCTTCCTTGCCGTGCTCAGGAGCGGATCCTACGGTGAAGCGGCACGTCGCCTGGGGGTAAGCCATCCGACCGTGGGACGGCGCATCAAGGTGCTCGAGGACGAGGCGGGCCAGGCCCTGTTTCGACGAACGTCCGACGGGCTCGTCCTGACCGACGCCGGCGACGGTATCGTGGCGGCTGCCGAAGCGATGGAGCAGTCCGCGCTTTCGGTGGAGCGTCGGCTCTCGGGAAACCACGAACGCCTGGAGGGTGTTCTTCGCATTGGATGCGCCGAGTGGTTCGCGGGCTACGTACTCGCACCCGTGTTCATGGAACTGGCCAGACAGCATCCCGCCGTCGTGCCCGAGGTGATCGCGGGATATCGCCTGTCGGATCTCGCTCGTCGCGATGTGGACGTCGCGTTCCGTCTCGTGCCGTTTACCGAGCCGGACATCGTCCAGCGTCGCCTGATGCGAATGCACTACGGGCTCTATGGATCGTCCACCACGATAGAACGGATGACCGACGACCCCGCATCCGTCGGACTCATCTTCATGAACGAAGCGCAGTCGCATTTCCCCGATGTCGCGTGGATGCGGGAGCGATTCCCCGAGGCGCGTCGCACGTTTTCCAGCACCAGCCGATCGGTGCAGGCGCAGATGTGCCTGCGAGGCGCGGGGCTGGCGGTGCTGCCCCGTCCCTTGGGCGACGCGACGGCGGGCTTGCTGCGCATCGATGCCGGCGGATCGCCGCCAGGCAGGGATATATGGGTCGGATACCACCAGGACCTCAAGCGGATGGACAGGCTGCGCGCATTGATCGAACTGGCTGACGCCATGCTCGCGACGACCGAGTGAAACACCGTCCGTCGCGCCGGATGCGTCTACAGCGCGTCGGGCTCTTCCGGGTCGTAAACCAATAGATCGCCGGGCTGGCAGTCCAGGTACTCGCAAATCGCCGCGAGCGTGGCGAAACGGATGCCGCGCACCTTGCCGGATTTCAACAGCGACAGATTGCTTTCCGTGATGCCCACGTGCGCCGCCAGGTCGCGCGACCGCACCTTGCGCAAGGCCAACATGAGGTCGAGGCGGACGACGATTCCCATGGGCGGCCTTAGACGATGCCGCGGCTGTCTTCTTCGAAGCGCTGCGCCTCGTCGAACAGGCGCGCGATGAAGAAGAGAAGCGCCGCGACGGCCAGCGAAAGCACGCGCGCATTGTCGAAGCCGACCGTCACCAGACCGTGACCTCCGTTCGCCAGCAGTAAGCCCAGCTGCACCATCGGTGGCAACGACAGGTCCGCGACGATGGACAGCAGGTACAGCAGCGCGAAGCGACGAAACCCGCGCGTCACCGGCCTGGCGAACAGGCCGCCCGCCTCCACCGCGCCCAACATCCTCGCCAGCGAGACGAGGCTGAGCACGGCCAGCCCGATCACGATGGCGCTGATCATGACGTTCCAGGCGTGGGGCAGCTCCGCCCCGCTCACCCGGATGACTCCGTTGTCCGGCAGGACGATGCCACCCAGCACCATCAGCACGAGCAACGCACCGGCCGCCAGCGTCGCGAAACGCAATCGTCGGGCATGCCGTTGCAAGCGTTGTGTTTTCATCATGGGATGGCTATAGTTTTCTGTAAAACAGAAAGTAATATCTAATTTACGAATAGTACCGATGATGAGGTCATGGCGCAACCATGAACCCGACGGTTCGCCGTGCCGGGCCGCCCAAGCCGACTTCATCGACAGCGCTAGCGCCGCTCACGCGGCGCGTCCCTCACCTCCCCCGAAGGCCCCGCTCGTGAACACACGTCCTTTCCAGTATCTGCTGGCCATGCTCGCCTGCGCCGGCGTGCCCGCCGCCACGGCAACGCAGCCCGATCCCGTAGCCCAGACCGTGGCGGCACTCGACGCCTGGCGGATGAATGAGGTGACGGCGCTCTTGCCCACGTTGCCCGATACGGCCGAGGGCGACTACGTAAGGGGCCTCGTCGCCAATCGAATGAACGACATCGCAGGGTCGAGGCGTGCCCTTCAGCGGGCCCTGCCCGAATTGGAGCAACGACGTTCGACGCTATCGGCCAACGCCCTGCTCATCCTGTCCGACGATTACCAGAAAACCTCGTCGTACGCGGACCAGGCCCATGCCCTGCGCGAAGCCCTCGAACACCATGCGAAAGACATCGCTCCCGACGAGGTGCAGGGCATAAGAGACGTCTTGTCCCTGGCCAGTGGCCTCAGCGGTCTACCGCCCCAGACCGTGAGTTTTTCGGGCGAGTCCCGACTGCCCATACGGCGCAATCCCCTCGGCACGCTGGACGTCGACGCCGTGGCGAACGGCGTCCAGGGATCGTGGATGTTGGACCTGGGTGCGAATTATTCGGTGGTCAGCGAAAGCTTCGCCAAGCGGCTCGGCCTGACCGTCAAGGGCGCGGGCGGCGGCGTCGCCTCCAGTACCGGCGCCACGGTACAAAGCAGGGTGGCGATCGTGAAAGAGATTCACCTGGGTAGCGTCACGCTCCGCAACGTGGCCGTATTGGTGGCTCGCGACGATCTCCTGCACATCAAGCTGCCCACCACGGAACACCAGATTTCAGCCGCGTTCGGCTACCCCGTGTTCCAGGCGCTCGGCCAGATCCGCTTTCATGGTGACAAGGCGATCTCGATCGGATCCCCATCCGCCCCCATCGAAGATGGCGTGCGGATCTATATGGACGGCCTGACACCGGTCGTCATGGCCTCCACCGGGGGCGATATGGTGCCACTGGCGTTGGATACGGGTGCGAGCACCACGGGCCTGTCCTCCGCCTACTGGGCGACGGTCAAGGATCGCGCGGCCACTTGGCCGCGCTCCCGGCAGTCGTCGGCGGGCATCGGCGGCGCGCGGGAATTCGATACGGTCACCCAACCCGAATGGACGTTCATGCTCGGCAAGGAAGAACTCACCCTCAAGAACGTGCGCATCCAGACGGCGAGCCGTCCCGGGCCGGGCGGTCCGCCCATGTTCGGTAATTTCGGGCAGGATCTTTGGGCGAATGCGGCGGGTTTCACCCTGGATTTCCGGTCCATGCGGTTCCGCATCGACCGGGATTGATCGAACCTTGCACGGGCGCTGGACAACGCGCCTTTCGGACGCCGATGTCTTCGCGAATCACCACCGCATGAGATTCGTGAAACGGACACATAAACGCCTCAAGCGCGGGAAGGATCGGCCGATGAAGGCTGTCCCAGCTTGCCGTGATCACCTTCCTCCATGAATGCCTTCCGCTCCACCCAGTCGCGCGGTATCGCTCTGCTCGCTGGCTATTTCATCCTGCTCGTCGCGCTGACCCTCGTGATGATCCATACGTTCATCACCCCGGAGCTGCGCCGGTCCGAGGCGGCCCTGGTCAGCCGTAACGTGAACGAGATCGGCGTGGTGATCACCACCAAGCTGCACCAGGTGGAGGCGCAGCAGCGCAGCATCACCCAGGCCGTGCCGCTCATGGATAGCGCCGCGATCGACCGCCTGCAGCCCGGCCTGGTCGACCAGTACGGCGATCCGGACGTATTCGGCGGCGGCATCTGGCCCCTGCCCTTCAAGCGCGACCCGGCCAAGGAGCGCGACAGCACGTTCTACGCGCGCGACGCTTCCAACCACCTTCAGGTGAACACGCACTGGAACGAGCCCACGGCCCTCAAGTATTGGGAACAGAGCTGGTACAAGAACGGACTGGATGCGCCGAAAGGACATTGCCTTTGGGCCAATGCCTACAAGGACGACGCCAGCGCCCAGCCGCGCACCAACTGCGCCATGGCCATCTACAAGGGTAACGATGTCTTCGGCGTCGCCACCATCGACGTTACCCTGGGCTTCTTCAATCACCTCGTCGCCGACATGGAAAAGCGTGTCAACGGTCAGATCCTGATCGTCGAAGCCAACGGCACCATCGTCAGCAACAGCACCTACATCAAGGACGATATCGTCCTGAAGAAGCTCGCCGATGTCGCCGGCTCGTCGCCCATGGCGGCGGAAGTCGCCCGCGTCATGCCGAACCTGAAACACGCGCCCTTTGAAACCGATTACGACGACAAGGGTGCGCGCACGTTATTCATGCAGCCGATTGCCGGCACGCCGTGGTTCATCGCGACGAGCCTGCCTACGGCGCTGATCACGCAGCAAAGCTCGCAGATCCTGCTACGGCTGGCCGAGGTGCAGTTGCCGATGGCGTTGCTGTTGGTGGCCGCGCTCATCGTGGGTATCCGCCTGCTGATGAAGCAGCTGGGCGTGCTGCGTACCAACATCGATACGCTCAACTCCGGCGATGCCGACCTAACCCGGCGCCTGCCGGAAGGCAGCGGCAGCGAGTACAACGCCGTGGTCGCCAGCTTCAACGCGTTCGTTGAACGTTTGCAAGGCATGATGCGGCAGATCCACGGCAGCACCACCGCCATCGCATCGGCCGCCACCCAGATCGCCAGCGGCAACATGGACCTTTCCCAGCGTACCGAAGAACAGGCCAGTTCCCTGGAAGAGACCGCGGCGTCGATGGAAGAGCTGACCGCCACCGTGCGCCAGAACGCCGATAACGCGAAGCAGGCCAATACCCTGGCCCGCGACGCCGCCGGTGCGGCGCAGCGCGGCGGTGAGGTGGTCGACCAGGTGGTCGAGACCATGGATGCGATCAGCGCCTCGTCGGCGCGCATCAACGAGATCGTGGGCGTGATCGATGGCATCGCCTTCCAGACCAACCTGCTCGCCTTGAACGCATCGGTGGAAGCCGCACGTGCCGGCGAGCAAGGCCGCGGGTTCGCCGTCGTGGCGGGCGAGGTGCGTAACCTCGCGCAGAGTTCGGCGAAAGCCGCGCGCGACATCAAGCAGCTTATCGCGGGTGCGTCCGACGATGTGGCGCGTGGTGCGGAGCTGGTGTCGCACGCCGGCACGACGATCCGGGATCTCACCACGCACGTACGCCACGTGGCGGCGTACATGGACGAGATCATGGCCGCCAGCCAGGAACAGAGCCAAGGCATCGACCAGGTCAGCCGCACGGTCACCCAGCTGGACGACATGACCCAGCAGAACGCGGCCCTGGTCGAAGAGGCCGCCGCGGCGGCGAAGGCCATGGAGGACCAGACCGTGACGCTCAAGGCCGTGGTCGGGTCGTTCCGACTGTAAGGGCTAACGCCGCGGAAGCGAGGTACCTGCGCGCCGGACCTACCGTTCGGCGTCCCGGCGCGCCCGACACACGGGCGTCGTCGTGGCCGCCGCGCTAGTCCTGTGGACTGGTGCAGGCGGCATAACGCTGACCTTCCACCTGCGTGACCTCGCCGCGGCCTTCGACCGTGACGCTGCCGGTGTAGTGCTTGGCGCTGTCGAAGTCCACGCGCGCCGAAGCCGCCGGAGCCCCCTTGCAGGTGAGCTTCCACGCCAGCGAGGTACTGCGGCGTTGCTGGTCCGTGGCGGCGCACTCGCCCTCCGCCGGTGTCCAGGCGGCGAACGTGGTCCAGGGATCGGCGCCTTCATCCACGCAATGCCATTGCACCTCCGGCGCGCCGGCCTTGCCGTTGCTCACGTGGCGGACGAGGATCTTCCACAAACCGGGCATGGCGCCAAAGTCGCCGGGATCGGCGTGGACCGTTGCGATCGTGGTCAGCGCGAAGGCACACGCGGCGGCGGCAACCCGCCGAGTCAGGCGCATGGCGGCAACCCGCCGCCTGGCCGGGTAAAACGTCATCATCATTCGACTCCTTGCCTCACCAAGACCCCGCCCGCTTCCGCGGGCAGGGTCGGTATCTCGCGAGCGGCCGGCGATCAGTCCGCGATCGCGGTGACGTCGCTGACGTCCTTCCGCGTGAAGTTGAACATGTCCATGAGGTTACCGATGGCCGGTGCGTTCACCGGCACATAGGGGTTCTTCCTGAACGTCACCGGATTGGGCAGGTTGTCTCGGCTACGCGCCGAGATCTGGTCCTTTAGCTTCCAGTTGGCCTCGACGAATTTGTCGAACGAGACATGGTCGTAATAGGTATGCACCACCTTGCCGCCCTGGGAGTATTTCGACACCACCAGCAGCGGAATGCGCGTGCCGTCGCCGAAGAAGTCGATCGGCTGGATGTAGCCGGAGTCGTAGTAGCCGCCGCCTTCGTCGAAGGTCACCATGATCACGGTGTCGTCCCACACCTTCGGGTTGGCCTTGGCCATCTCGACGATCTTGCGCACGTAGCCTTCGAACAGGTCGAGCTTCGACGAAGCCGGGTGACCGTCCAGGATGCCGTCCGGCTTGGCGATGGACACCGCCGGCAGCGTACCGTTCCTGATGTCGTCGTACAGGTCGTTGAGGTCCTGGTTCTTGGCACGGAGTTCCGGATTGGTCATCACCTGGGTGGAGTACAGGAAAGGATCGCAGATGTTGCAGAAGGTGCCGCCCTCACCGTCTTCCTTGCCGTCATCGAAGCCTTCGCCGTAGTACTTCCAGGACACGTGGTGCTTCTCCAGCAGCAGCGCCAGGTTCTCCTGCGTGGTCGGCGGAATGGTGAACTGGTCATCGCCCAACGGAGCCGGCGTGCCGTCACCGAGGTAGCCTGGGTTGTAGTTGTTCACCAGGTAGTAGGCCTTGGCCTTGCAGTCCGTGCCCTTGAACGTTTCGTACGGCAGCGAGCGCAGGTAGTTCCTGATCTGCTTCACGCCCGGCTGGCTTTCGTCGGAGCAATTGACGTACGAACCACCACTGTAGCCGTCCTGCACCCACCAGTTGTTGGTACCGAACTGCGCGTCCGGGTTTTCGATCTGGTTTTCCGGCGGGGTGGCCGGGTGCCCGCTGGCGTCGGCGTAGTAGATCAGGGTGCCGAAGCCCAGCATGATGTGGTTGGCACCCGTGCCGCCCATGACCGACTGGTGGAAGTTGTCGCTCAAGGCGTAGGTCTGCGCCAGCTCCTTGAAGTAAGGCGCATCGCCCTGGGCCATGTTGAGGAACTGCATGGCCGTGGCGCCTTCACCGGTGGTCTGGTCGGTGAAGTTCGCGGGCAGCGCCTTGCCGTTGCTTCCTGCGCCGATGGTGGTCTCGACCCAGGGGAACAGGTCGTTACGACAACCGCTGGGGTTGTCCGGCGTGGCGGCCCTGGTGTCGCAATCGAGCTGTTGCCACATCTGGAAGAAGCGGTGCACGGGGCTGTTGGCGTAGGCGTCGTAGCTGATCGACGCATGCATGTCGACCGGCGCGTTGGCGAGCTTGGCCGGGAAACGGGTATCCACGACGCGGTTGGGCAATCCCGTGCCGCCGGAGGCCAGCATGTCGTAGGTATCGTCGGGCAGGGCCGGCTCGACGGCCCGCGCCTGCGCCGCGGACGCAAAGGGTGCCGTGGTGGGGGCGCCACCGGTGTTCATTTGCGGAAGCGTCTTGTACCGGCCCGCCTTCTTCGGCGACATGTCGAACTTGCCGGTGCTCGAAGCCATGAACTGCGCGGCACGATCCACGTTCGGGCCCGGCGTACCGTCGGCGTTGACGATGCCCTTCGACAGAAGGTTATCCACCGACTGTCCCTTCGGTGCGGTGTAGGTTCCGTACACGTGGTCGAACGTGCGGTTTTCGCCGATCAGCAGGATCACGTGCTTGATCGGTGTGGCGGTGTCGTCGCTGTTGTCCTGACCCGGGTGCGGCTTGTGCAGCACGACGATGCCGCCGGGAAGGCCGACCGGATTCTTGAAGGGAGCCACGGGCACGTTCTGGCGGAACGTCGCATCGTGATCGGGTGGGGTGGTGTCCTGTGCGCTGACGATGCCGGCAAGGCCGACGGAAAGCGCACCCATCAACAACGGCGAAAGCCGTGTGCGGCGCAACCAAGTAAACATCGTGAATCTCTCCCTAAGGAAGTCGTCCCCCTGATGCCTGTCGACCAGGTTCTGGATGGCCCGTCGACGTCCGCGAGCATCGGCCCCGCATGTGACGAATCGTTGTCGCGCGGGAGACAATGCACGAGAGCGTGATGACGGCCACGCGTCAACGCAAGATATTGCGGACAATCGTGAGTTCCGCGGCGTGGCATCGAACGCGCTCAGACGAGTTCGTAAGGACGCATCATTTCGTTGTCCTCGTGTTCGAGGTAATGGCAATGCCACACGTATTTGCCCGGCTCGCCGTCGAAGCGGGCGATGATGCGCGTGACCGTCCCGGGATCGCAGCGCACGGTGTCCTTCCAGCCGGCCTCGTGCGCGGCCGGTGGTAACGACGGCCCGGTGAACGTCAGCTCCTTGCGGGCGTTCCACGCGAAGAGGTCGAAGGGGCGGCGTTCCAGTATCTGGAAGCGCACGAGGTGAAGGTGGATGGGATGCGCGTCGCCCGTCACGTTGACGAAGGTCCAGGTTTCGACCGTGCCCTTCTTCGGCTTTTCGCTGATGGGATCGCTCCACATCTTCCCGTCGAGCAGCATCGTCATCGGATTGCCGCCGGAGTCGTCCTGTTCGCCCAGCGCAAGCACGCGATCCTGCACCGCCGTGGAGGGATCGATTCGCTCGACCGGGCGCAACGCGGCCGGTACCACCGAGGTATCGCGGCGACCCTTGGCGCGAACGCGAAACTCGACGATGCCGTCGGCCTGGTGGCGCAGCTGCACCGACTGGCCCGCATATGCGCTGAAATCGACGATCACCTCAGCACGTTCGGCGGGATAGAGTTCGATGGCCAAGCGATCGGTGGGCGCCGCGAGCAGCCCCTGGTCGCTGCCGATCTGCTGAAACGGCTTGCCGTGCGACAGCGACAGGTTGAAGAAGCGGGTGTTGGCCGTATTGATCAGCCGGAAGCGGTAGCGGCGCGGTTCCACCTCGAGATACGGATACAGCTTGCCGTTGCAGAGCACCGCGTCGCCGCGGCATTCGGGCACCCAGGGCGCCTCGGGATCGTCCGACACCGGGTAGTAGAGCTTCCCGCTCCTGGCGAGCAGGCGATCGTAGAGCATCAACGGAATGTCGAATTCGCCCGAGGGCAGTCCCAGGGCCTGCTCGTCGTCGTCATGCACATGGAAACTGCCGAACAGGCCCGCGTAGATATTCAGGCGCGTGATGCCCATGGCGTGATCGTGGTACCACAAGGTGGCGGCGTCCTGGTCTCCCGGATAAAGGGCGGTCACCGATTCACCCGGCACGTACCAGTCTTCGGGCCAGCCGTCGTTCGGTGCGGAAACACGCGCGCCGTGCACGTGGGTGATGGTGCGTACGTCGGGCTTGGATTTCTCCGCGCCGTGAATACCATGATCGATCGGCAGGAAATGCCGGATCGGAAGCTCGTTGGCCCATTCCACCAACACCGGCTCGCCACGTCGGGTCACGATCGTGGGGCCTGGCGTCGACCCCGCGTAGCCCCATTGCGGCGTCGGCGGCAGATCCCGATGCACCCTGGCGCTGAACGCCCGCATCGGCATCCGGTAGAACGGCAGCTGCCGGTCGCCGAAACCGGCATGGGTACGCTTGCCCGTTGGCGAGGCGACCGGCGGCACCGGCAACGCATCGACGAACTTCGCCATGGTCACCGGGTTCACCAGCGGCACGTTCGGCGCCGCCAGGGCCGGCATGGCCATCCGTTGCTTCATCGGCATATCCATTGCCCGGGACACGCGCCACGGATCGACGAGAACGCACGCGCCGGCGAATCCGCCGGCGACGCCCAGGAAACGGCGTCGGGAATGGTCCATGGGAACGATCGCTGATGACCTGTCGAGCAGCCCACCGTAGGTCGCCCGAGTGACAAGGACGTTTCAGTTCAGGCCATCGGCCATGCGTAACTTTTTGCGGGAAACTCGGCCGTGAATCGGTCTAGACGATCAGCTGTCGCCCGCGAAGCGCGACGACGATTCGGGCGGCGAGATCCGCAGGGGTGTCTTCCGCGCCGTCCAGGCGGAGATCAGGAGCTTCGGGCGCCTCATAGGGATCGCTGACGCCCGTGAAGTGCTTGAGCGCGCCCGAACGCGCCTGCGCATACAGCCCCTTGGTGTCGCGTGCTTCGCAGACCTCGAGGCTCGTGCTGACGTGCACCTCGATGAAATCGCCATGGGCCTCGACCAGCGCACGGGCCGCTTCCCGGTCGGCGGCATACGGCGCAATCGGCGCGCAAATGGCGAAACCACCGTGACGCACGATTTCCGAGGCGACGTACGCGATCCTGAGAATGTTGGCGGAGCGGTCCGCGCGTGAAAAGCCCAGGCCTGCCGAGAGCGTCTTCCGTACCTCGTCGCCGTCGAGCAGGGTGACCTGCCGCCCCGTATTTTTGAGAATGGCGGCCCTAAGCGCCTGCGCGATGGTCGACTTGCCCGCCCCGGACAGTCCGGTGAAGAAGATGGCGCATCCCCGACTCTCCGGACGCGGGAAGCGCCGGCGGAGAATGGCTTCCACTTCCGGGTAGGTAAACCATTCCGGGATGGGACTGCCTTCGCGCAGGTGCCTGCGCAGTTCGGTTCCCGACACGTCGTTCATGGCTTCGCCGGGCTGCAACTCGTCGGTGGAGACGTAAGCGTGCCGGGCGGGTGAATAGACCATGGGCGCGAAGGGAAGCACCGTGATGCCCAACTCGTCGGCGTAAGCCTGGACCAAGGCCTGCGCGGCCAGCGGCTCATAGAACGGCCGTCCCGATGCGTCCTTTCCCGGCCCCGCGTGATCACGCCCGACGATGAAGTGGTTCGCTCCGAAGTTCTTCCGGATGATGGCGTGCCAAAGCGCTTCGCGCGGGCCCGCCATGCGCATGGCCAGCGGGAGGACCGACAGCTTGACCGAGTCTGCAGGATAATGCGCAAGCAAGGCCCGATAGCAGCGGACGCGTGTGTACGTGTCGATGTCGCCGTCCTTGGTGCGACCCACGACAGGATGCAACAGGAGCTTGCCATCCACCGCTTCCATGGCTCGCCGCGTCAGTTCCACATGCGCGCGGTGCAATGGATTGCGTGTCTGGAAGGCGACGATGCGATCCCAGCCGCGTTCGGCGAGATAGGCGCGCATCTCCCGGGGAGTGGTTCGCAGGTCCGTGAAGTCGTAATGGGCCATACGTTGCAGGCCGCGAACGCAGCCGCCGAGGCAGACACGGCCCCGCCGCAGTAAGTCCGTGACGCCTGGATGCTGGCGATCCAGCGTGCCGTACACCCTGGACGCTTCGCGCTCTTTATCCGGACGAAAGATATCGCTCAGGGTAAGCAACGCGTACGCGGTGCCTTGGACATCTCGCAGCACGACATCCTGCCCGACCGACAGCGACGCCGCGACGTCTTCGGCGACATCGAGCGTGATCGGCATCGGCCAAAGGGTGCCATCGGCCAGGCGGAGGGTGTCGACGACGGCGTCGTAATCCCCCTGCCCCATGAATCCTTCGAGCGGCGAGAACGCCCCGTCGAGCAACAACTCCAGATCGCAGAGCTGTCGATGATCCAGCACCACGCTGGGCAGCGCCCCGCATGCGCGCCTCGCTTCGAGCGCCTCCCTTTCCGGCAGGTACAGCTCCTTGAGCACACCCCCATGCGGCGCGATCGGCATACTCAGACGATGGTCACCTGGTTGACGTTGTTCTTCGGATCCGCCCAGAACGCCTCGTTGGCGAAACGCCCGAAGACCTCGCGCGGCAGCACCGGCGTCCGCTCGACGGCCTCGACCTTGGCACGGACGACGTGCAGCCCGGGCATGCCCACGCGCGCGTCGAATTCGTCTGCGCTGTATTGGATGTTGTCGAAGTCGTGATCGAACCAGGGCTCACCCAGGAATTTATAGACCGCACGCATGGCGGCTTCCGGATCGCGCACCAGGCTCTCGTAGGTAAGCAGCAGCAGGTGGTCTTTCGCGTATTCACCGTAGAACGCCTCCTTCGTCGCCTGGTACGCGAATCCGACCATGCCGCGCGGATCGGTCAACGCCTCCACGCGCGAATACACCGTCGTATTCGTGTCGAAGCGAAACACCTTGCTGACGCTCACCGGCTGCTTCTGCACCAGCCGCTCCATGCTGTCTAGTACCCAAGCCAACTGGCGTACGCAGGCGATCACCTTCACGCCGGGGAAGAGCGCATCGAGCAGTCCCATGCGACTGCACCATAGGCGACTCATGTCGAACACCGCCTCGGGGCGCGTATCGACTGAGTAGAAGTTCTCCACCAACCCACGCAACACGGCCACGCGCTGTGCGTCGGTGACGTCGAAGGCGAAATCGTTCTTACTGCTGGCCTCGGCCACCACCACGCCCATGATGTCGGCCAGGGGACTGGTCATGCCGGCGCGGAAGCGCGGGTTCTGGTTGAGGATGGCGGCGAGCAGCGTGGTGCCCGCGCGCGGCAGGCCGGAGATGAAATGGAACCGGCGCTCGGACATGCGGTGCTTCCTCTATCGGGGTGCGGGCGCCGTGGATGCACGCAGGCGCATTTGGTAATCGACTTCGACCATACGGGGCTCGCCCTTGCCGAGCAGGCCCAGCAGGAGTTCTTCCGTGGCGCGTTTGCCCATGTCGCGCACCGGCTGGTGCACCGTGGTGAGCAGCGGCCACACGCGGGTAGCGATGGAGGTGTCGTCGAAACCGCAGATGGATACCTCGCCGGGCACCTGCACGCCTGCCTCGGCGGCGGCCCAGATGGCACCGACGGCCATGTCGTCGTCGGCTGCGAAGATCGCCGTGGGCCGCTGCTTCAGGCGCAGTAGCTGACGGGCCGCCTTCACGCCGGATTCGAACGAGAACTGGCCCTGCACCATGTAGTCGGCACGCTCATCGATCCCGGCCCGCTTGAGCCCGTCGCGGTATCCCGCAAGGCGCCATACGCCCGCGCCGTGTTTCGGGTCGCCGATGATGTGCGCGATGCGACGGTGCCCCAGGGCCACCAGGTGATCCACCATCGCCGCGGCGGCCTTACGCTCCTGCAGGATGACGCCGACGATGCCCTTGGACTTGTGCGGCGCGATCGACGCGAACGGCAGCCCGGTGGCGCGCAGGTGCCGCAACAGCGCCGGATGGTCGGTGATGGGTGGCGTGAGGATCAGGCCGTCCGGGCGGTGCCGCCACAGGATGCCTTCGACGCGCTCCATGAAGTCCCGCGCCTTGGAGTCGAGGGGCTGCACCATCATGCTGTACTGGTGCGCTTCGCAGGCCTCCTGCACGCCCGCCTGCACCTCCATGACGTAGCTGGGCGAGAGATTGTCGTAGAGCAGCCCGATCATGAAGGAACGATTGGACGCCAGGCTGCGCGCCGACGCGAGCGGGCGATAGTTGAGCTCGGCGACGGCGACCATCACGCGGTCGCGCACTTCCTTGCGCACGCCCGGTTCCTGGTTGAGCACGCGGGAGACGGTCTTCTTCGACGTATCGGACGCACGAGCCACATCGTTGATGGTCACGCGCGACATGAAGGCCTCTTCAATGCTTCGTTCCCTGGGTGACTTCCGCGGCCACCTGGCCCACGGGCGTGTTCCAACCGGATACCTCGACCACCGCGCCGGCCGTGCCCTGCGCCGGGTAACGCGCCGTGAGCACGACGGATTCGCCGGGCCAGAGCGTGACGTCATTGTCAGTCCACCTCACGGGCAGCGCAAGGTCGCCCTTGGTGCCGCGACGGATCGCCAGGTGCTCCTGCACGGCGGCCGACGGCGACGACGCGGGCACCGACAGCGTCACGGTGGTGACCTCCTCGTCGCCTTCGCGCACGGTCGAGGCGCGCACCTCGCGGGTGGCCTTCGGCATCGACGCCAAGGCGGTGAAATCGCCGTACTGCGTCACCGGGGTGAGATACCAGTTCGACTTCGCCCAATCGAGGGTGTCTGCCCGCGTGGACAGCCAATAGACGTTGCGGCTCACGGCCTTGCCATCGGCGTCGGCCAGTTCCAGTTCCACGAAATAGGTGGTGGACAGTCCCGCGATCGACGGCAGGTCGAGCACCGATTGCGCATGGTTGCCCGGCAGCTCGATGCCCTGCACCTGCTTCCCGTAACGCACGCTGCCGTCGAGGTTGCGGACCTTCACTGAAGCCTGCAAACCATGGCGCACGTCCAGCGTGTGATTCACCACCACGATGGAGCGCGAGTCGTACGCGTACTGGATGTGCACGGGTTCATTGGCTTTCTTGGCGCCGTAGTACGCGCCGGCCGGATTCATGTAGTAGTCGTAGAGATGCCAGTGCAGCGACGGCCACGCATTGTTGAGCATCCAGTAGATGACGCCGGTGGCCGGATTGTCGGCGCCCATGCGCGCGTTGAAGGCTTCGAATTGCGCACGCACGTTGTCGTAGTTGTCGAGCTGGGCCTTCGCCACGTAATCGGCGAGGCCGCTGAAGGCGCCGTAGCGCTTCGCCAGTGCCGTGTCGAACGGCGTCAGCACGGCGAACGTCGACCAATCGGCCGAGGCATGGTACTGCCGGGCCTCCGGGTACTTCCACAGGGCTTCCTGCTCCTGCACCGACAGCATGCGCTGCACGTCTTCCAGGCGGGGGATGTCCGCCCCCGCACTCACTTCCGAATCGAAACCGAACGCCGCGCCCAGCTTGTCCCCATACCAGTACGACGGCGGTATCCAGTCGTAGGGACCGGCCATCTTCATCCCGGACGGACCGGCTTCCTCGGTGGTGTCGTCCACGGCGGCGGAGATGACGGGAAGGGTCCAGCCTTCGGCGCGAAGCGTATCCGTGTACATCTTCGACAGCGCCGGCGGCGGCGGGTGGTCGCTGCCGATGTAGAAGCCGATCACCGAGGGGTGGTTGCGCAACAGGCGGGCTTCGGTGGCCATCGAGGCCTGGGCCACGCGCATGTCGGCATCGGTCCATGGCTCACCGCCCGTCTTCGCGGCGGCTTCCCACTTGTCGCAACATTCCCAGCCGGCCAGCACGAGGATGCCATGGCGGTCGGCCAGATCGTAGAACCGGTCGTTCTCCAGCTTGCCTTCGCTGCGGATGGTGTTGATGCCGAGGTTCACCACGTAGCTGAACTCCGCCTCCATGCGCGCGGGATCGTCGCGCAGGAACATGTCGGGTGCCCAGCCGCCGCCGCGTATCAGCAGAGGCTGCCCATTGACGATGAACTGGCGGTAGCCCTGCTTGGTGAGCCTGGACTCGACGCGTCGCACGCCGAACGTCGTCGTCGCGCGATCCGACGTGGCACCGTCGACCGTCGCGGTCACGGCCATCCGGTAAAGCGGATGCTCGCCCATGCCGATGGGCCACCATACCTTGGGGTCGTCCAATCTCACGGCAGGGGTCGATCCGGCGGCGAGCGCCACGCGCTTCACCTCGCCCGGGGCGAGACGGACGGTCTGCTCCACGGGCTTGTCGGCGGCGGTGCCCGAGATGGTGGCGTCGTGGGCCACCGTATCCAGGTTCGTCGCCGTGACGCTCACGGCCAGCGTCGCCTGCTTCAAGTCCGCCGACAACGTCGTGGCCACGTACGGTGCGCTCAGCGCCACGGGCCCGGTCTGGACGATGTCCACGCCGCGCCAGGGACCCATGTTGTTGTCCGGTGGCGTGGGGTTCCAGTCGACCCAGCCGATGGACAGGCTCATGCGCGGATCGCCCGGATACACCTTGAAGGCCACGGCGTTGGCACCCGCGTGCACCCATCGCGTCACGTCGATGTCGTGCTCGGGATAGGCACCGGAGAGGTCCGCGCGATCGGCGACCTTCTGCCCGTTCACCCACGCATCCGCCGCCGAGATGATCCCGTGGGTGCGCAGCAGGGTGTGCCGGTTTCCGGGCGTTTTCGGCAACTCGAAGCCGGCGCGGTACCACCACGGCGTCACGAACAGGTTGCCGCTGGCCTCGGGCACCTGCACGGCGCGCAGGTTGTCGCCATGGAACACGTCGAAGGCGAAGGCGTCGTTTTCCAGCAATCCGGCCATGACCGTCGCGCGGCCCGTGACCGGATACCATGTCTTGGCGGCGAAGCTGTTGGCGGAAACCGCCACGCCGTCCTGCGGCGCTCGTGCGATGTCCTGGATCTGCCAACGGCCGATGGGGCTCACGGTACCGGCCTGCCCCGCGACGCGCGTATCGGCGTAGGTGGTACGCGCTGTCGCCACCGAACCGAAGGCCAGGCCCGTCACGATGGCGGCGGCGGCCACCGCTCGTACTGCGTTCTGCATGGCGTCAATGCTCCCCGGCTGCCGTGCGTTGGACCTCGATCGGTGCGAAGGGCCACGCGGCGTTCACCCGCGCCCACACCATGAAGACCACCAGGCCGGCGACGATCCACGCGCCCGACAGCATCAGAGACAACGTCGAGGCGGATACGTAGACGTAAACCCAACCCACCAGCGCGATGAGGCAGGGCACCGGATAAAGCCATTGCCGATAGGGCCGGTGAAGCTCGGGCTCGCGCCGGCGCAGCAGGATCAACGCGACCACCTGGGCGATGGACTGTACCAGGATGATTGCCGTCAGCAGCATGTTGATGACTTCGGTCAGGTCGAAGAAGGTACCGATGGCCGTGACCGCACCCATGGTCAGCAAGGCGACGTGGGGAAAGCCTTCCTTCGCATGGAGCCGGCCGAACGTCGAAAGGAACACCTTGTCGCGCGCCGCCTCGAACGGCACGCGCGAGCCGCCGAGCAGACCGGTGAACACCGACGCCAGTGCCGTGACGATGATGAGCACCGTCATCACCGCGGCGGCCGCATGGCCCCAGCTTCGCTCGACCACGAGCGAGGCGACGGATTTGGACGCGGCGATCTCCTTCCATGGCGCCACGCCCAGCACGCTGATGTTGAGCAGGAGATAGACCACCATCATCGCCGTGATCGAGATGATGATGGTGCGCGGCATGGTACGCCCGGGATCGCGCAGCTCATCGCCGATGTAGGCCGTGGTGTTGTAGCCCAGGTAGTCGTAAACGCCGATGATGAGGCCCGCTCCTAGCCCGGCGAAGAAACGCGGACCGAACGCATCCGGCGGAAAACCGAAGGCCAGTTTCGCATCGAAGTGCGAGAACCCGGCGGCCGCCACGCCGACGATCGAGACGAGCATGATCACCCACAGGGCGATCGTGATGACGCGCACCGATTCGATGCGGCGGTAGAGCATCCATGTCACCAGCCCCGTCGCCGCCACGCCGACGAGGTGCGACGTCCACCAGCCCATGTTCGGAAAGAAGAACTGAAGGTACTCCACCATGCCGATGATGCCGGTGGACATCAGCAAGGGGATGGCCAGCAGCATCGTCCAGATGAAGAGGAACGGCATGAGTTTGCCGCTGCGCGCCTGGAAGGCCCTGCGCAGGTACACGTAGGTACCGCCGGAACCGGGCATGGCCGCGCCCAGCTCCGCCCATACCAGTCCGTCGGCCATCGCCAGCAACGCGCCCACGATCCAGCCCACGATGGCCTGGGGTCCGCCCATCGCCGCCACCATCAGCGGGATGGTGATGAACGGACCGATGCCGCACATCTGGGTCATGTTGATGGCGGTGCCCGAGAAAACGCCGATCGATCGATGGAACTGTCGTTCGTTCATGGGTTCCCTTACCACTGGCCGCGGATGCCGAGCATGAACATGCGCTCGGAGAACGTCGAGTGCCCGGGCTGGTTCGACCACGTGAGATAGTAGCGCTGGTACTCGTTGGTCAGGTTGGTGCCGTTGAGGAACACTTCCAGCTGCTTGGCGAACTTGTACGAGACCGACGCGTCGATGTACTTCTGCGGCGCCTCGTACATCTCCAGCCCCGTGATGCCGCCGACGCTATCGGCCACGGCGCGCCGCGAACGGTAGTTGTAGGCCACGCGGGCCTGGAAACGGTCGTCCTGGTACCACAGGATGAAGTTGCCCGACTTGGTGGAGTTGTCCTGGAACGGGATCTTCTTGCCGGCGAGGTCCCGCTCGCCGGAGTTGCTTGGCGCGTAGGTGGCATTCACTTCCATGCCCGTCTTCGACAGGATGCCCGGCAGGAAGGTGAAGCCCTGGCGGTAGTCGAACTCCGCGCCCTTGATGCTGTTGCCCGTGCCCTGCACGGGCTGGGTGATGACGATGCAGTGGTTACGCACCACGCCGTCCTCGTCGGGCAGCGTGCAGTTGGTGACGCTGCCGTTCTTGATGAAACTGTCCACGTTGATGCGGAACAGCGCGAGGCTCACCATGCTCGTGGGGTTGATGTAGTACTCCGCCGAGGCCCCGAAGTTGGTGGAACGCCAGGGATTGAGATTCGGGTTGCCGGTGGACGTGCCGTTGGCTACGCGGAACACGGGGCCGTCAGGCGTTTCGGACAGCGAGTAGTTCAGCTGCAGGCCGCCGGCCCAGGTGCTGAGGTTCAGCGGCATCATGTTCTTCGAATACGCCAGGCGGAACTTCAGGCTGTCGGTCACGTCCAGCGCGAAGTTCGCCGACGGCAGCACGTCGCGATACGACCGTTTGGTGACGTCCGTGCCCACATCTTCGGGTTCGTCGCCGTAGGCGCCCGGGTCGCCGCTCAGGTGCTGCGTCACGTCGAGCTTGCTGTGGATGATGCGCACGCCCACGTTGCCACTGTAGGTCATGTCGCCGATCGTGCCGTTGAAGTCGCCCTGGAGGTAGCCGGTCAGCTCCTTCAGACGCACGCCCCACGTGGTGCCCGGCTCACCGACCCGCACGGTCCCGGGATAGAGCGACTTCCAGAACGCCTCCGGATTCTTCATGGAATCGGGATCGAGCGCCCAGAAGTCGATGCCGGAGCCGAGCAGGTTGTTGTAGGCCTTGAAGTTGCTGGACAGCGGCGTGGCGGTGTTCGGCATGGAGATGGCCGACAAGGGCCCAGCACGGAAGTAGCCCTGCTCGTTTCCGGCCGTACACGATCCGCTGTTCAGCACCACGTCGGCACCGACGTATCGCACCAGGCAGCCGTTCGGATCGCTCGCGCCCATGCCGGCATAGACCGGCGTCTCGAACGTGTAGCCCTTGTTGTCCGCGTCGCGGATGCTGTTGCGCAGGCCGAACTCGAGCTTGAAACCGTCGTTGAAGTCGAACTTGCCGTCGAACCGCAAGGCGTTGAGGGCCACCTTGCGGTCGTAGTTGCCCGACGATTCGAGCGTCTTCATCGTCCACGCGGCGGGATTGGCGAACGCGGCGGCCAGCTCGGCGGGCGTGTCGATCTTCAGGTAGCGGCCGCGGAAGTCGGCCACGATGGGAATCGTGTTCTGCGGGATGCCGGTGGCGTTGAATACCCGGTTGCCGCCCAGTTCCGCGGGATAGACCATCGTCCCGGGCGGCACGGCGTCGTCCGGCACGCCGTCCGCCAGCACGTTGGGCCACAGGGCGCCGTCCGAATCGGAAATGTTGACGTCGGTTTCCTGCAGCGACTGCGACGCCGTGTCGTGGATGCCGCGCAGCGTCGCGGTGAACGGGCCGCCGTTGTCGTAATCCAATTGCAGGTTGAGGTTCTTCGCCTGGGAGAACTTGCGGATCATCGACGAATACGACTCCACGTCGCCCGGCCACTTCTGGTACACCTGCGTGGTGTAGATGTTCGACCCTTCCCAGCCAGGCTCGGGCGTGCCGTACGACCCCAGTGCCGGACGGCCGGTATCCTGCGACTGCAGCGGCACGTACGTCGCGCCCTGCCAGTTGGTGGAGTTGAACTGCACGCCCACGTTCCGGTCGAACTCGTGCTGCGACGAGTAGAAGTAATCGCTCGTCAGGCTGAAGCCATTGCCGATGTCGAACTGAAACGATGCGTTGCCCGACTTGCGCTTGCGCTGGGTGATGATCTGGTTGATGCCGAAGTTCTGGCTGCCCAGGAACACGCCGTTGGATTTGCCGTCGCCGTTCACGTCCACGCTGCCGTCGGCGTTCTGCACGATCTGCGACGGAATCGGCGCGCCGTTCCATGGCGTGAGGAAGCCGTTGTAGCCGCCGGCGCTCGCCGCGTTCTCGCCGTTGAGCACGGCGCCGTACTGGTCCAGGCCCTCGCTGGAGTTCATGCGCCGGGTATCGGAGTAGTCGCCCGACAGCAGGAAACCCCAACGGCCGTTGTCGTTGTAAGAGAACAGACCATTGGCCTCCGGCCCCGTGTGCTTCGTGGTCGACCCCCGCTCCCCATTGGCCGAGTAGCTGTACGTGAAGCCGGAAGGAAGATCCCAGGGGCGATAGGTATGCAAGTCGATCGCACCACTGATACCCGCGTCGGTTTCGTTGGCGGTGGCCGATTTGACCACGTCCGCGCCATGGAACAGCGTGGACGGCAGCATGCTGAAATCGGGCTGCTGGGAATCGATCTGGTCCGCGGTGATGAACACCTCGCCGTTGAGCATGGTGCCCACCTGGGGTAGGCCGCGCACGTCCACCGAGGTGCCCACGCCCGCGTCTCGATTGATCTGCACGCCGGTGATGCGCTGGAGCGAATCGGTGATGGTCGTATCGGGCAGCGCGCCGATGTTTTCGGCGGTGATGCTGTCCTGGATCTTGTCGGCATCGCGCTTCACGTCGATCGCCTTCATCTGCGAGGCGCGCACGCCGGTGACCGTGACGCCCGACAGCTCGACGGGAGGCTTCGCCGTATCCTCCTGGCCGTCGCCCTTTTTCGCCGCGCCCGGCGGCGGCGGGGAAGGCGTGGAGGCGGCCTGGGCGGGTTGCCCGTCCTGCTGCGCATCGAAGAAGGTGGATGCGCCTGCCGCCGTGGACGCGACGGCCAACAGCGTGACCGTGATGGCGAACGACAAGGGATGCTTGCGAAGTGCGGTGGACATGTGCCGTGACCTCGTGACTGGTGCCTGTCGGAAACGCGTCATGACCGGACGTGCCCGAAAGCGCACGCCGTCGTGGTGCCGATGTTTTTATGTTTTCCCCAACCCACGGCGCGCCCCCGCGCGCCGCCCTACTTCGAGAACGCAATCTTTCCCAGCGCCCACTGCCCCTCGCGTGGATCGCCCGTCGCAAATACGCACACGCCATGCACGTCCGCCGCTATCGGCGCGGCGAGGCTCGCCTCCACACGCACCTGCTTACCCGGTGCCGCCGCGTGGCCCAGCGGCAACATGGCCAGTCGCGGGCCGTCGCAGGCGTTCGCGTGCACCTCGATGACGCTATCCTCACCACGGGTGCCACGCACCACCGCGCCGCGGGCTTCATCGCCATAGCGCCACGGCAGCTTTTCCGCCGTCACGCCGACGTGCGTGGCACGCTGCACGTCCGCCTTCGGCCAGACCCAGCACGCGTTGCCGATTTCGACCGCGTACACCGGGCTCGGGCCATGCGCGGGCCGAGCCCCTTGCAAGCGCGAGGGTGGCTCGCCCGAGCAGGTGTCCAGCGCGGCGCCATCACGGGTCAACACGGTGCTCTCCTCCAGCCGTACCGACCGGGCCGCGGCGAGCACCTTGCCGTCCGGCGCGAACGTCGCCACCCGCACGGTCGTGCCCGCGGGCAACGTGAGCGGCCGCGCATACGTCGCGGACGTGGCGACGGGTTCGGTGCCATCGGTGGTATAGCGCATGCCATCGCTATCGGTCTGGTTGGCGAGAACGACGCGAAAGCCCCCACCCGACGCACGCGATACAGCGAACGTCGGCGCGAACGCGCTATCCGCGACGTCGATCCCCAAGGCGCGATAACGCGCCATCTCGGCGGGGAGTCGTACCAGGAAGCCGTTCCAGTCATGGGAGGCGGCCGGCGACCAGCCCAGCTCCGCCAGCGCGGCGATGCGCGGGAACGCGGCGTGCTGTATGTGCGCGAACGTCAGCATCTGCTCGGCCCAGAGGCCGCCCTGCACGCCGATGATATGCGTGGCGTCCTCCGCGGTCGTACCCGGGGGCACCAGTGGTGTGTCGTAAGACTGGCGCAGCGTCACCTCGGGCGGCGGCCCGGCCCATTCGTCCGGATGCCCGGATTGCCGGTGGTCGAAGTACAGCGATTCCTGCGGTGTCATCACCACGTCGTGACCCTGGCGCAGCGCGGCCACGGCCACGCGCTCGTCGTGATCGCCGTGCCAGGACATCACCACCTGCTCGCGAGGCAAGGCGACGCCGGCGGCCACTTCATCGTCCCAGCCCACGGGCGTGCGACCATGGGCGACGAGATAGGTGGCGACCTGTTGCATGAACCAGCCTTGCAGCTCGTCCATGCTGGCGAGCTTCAGCGCCTTCATCTGCGCGTTGGCCTCGGGCGAAGCATTCCATTGCTGCTTGTCCGCCTCGTCACCGCCGATGGAAACGTAGCGTGACGGAAACAGGCGCATCACCTCGTCCATCACGTCGTCGACGAAGCGCAGGGTCTTCGCGTTCGGGGCGAGCAACCAGGGACTCACGCCCCAATCCGTCCACACCGGCGGACGCTTGCCCGTCACGCCGAGCCAAGGATAGGCGGCAATGGCGGCCTGCGAATGTCCGGGGAGATCGATCTCCGGCACGATCTCGATGTAACGCTCGGCCGCGTAACGCACGATGCCGCGTATCTCGTCGGCCGTGTAGACCTTGCAATAGGGCGTCGATCGGGCGCCCGATACCTCGGCGTCGTTACCCACGGCCTCGCGACAGCCGCCGACCGTGGACAGTTCCGGATACTTCGGCACTGGCAGGCGCCAGCCCTGGTCGTCGGTGATGTGCCACACGAGCACGTTGAGCTTGTCGAGCGACATGCCGTCGATCAGCCGCTTGATCTCCTCGGCGCTCTGGTAGTGCCGACTGGAATCGAGCAGCAGCGCACGCCATGCGAAACGGGGATGGTCTTCGATCTTGCCGTAAGGTACGTGGGCGACGGCACCACGCGTCCAGCCCGGCTGGGTCAGCAGTTGCCACACGGTAACGCTTCCGTAGAACGCACCGCGCGCGGTACGCGCTGTAACCACGATGCCGTGCTCGCCGATGTCGATCGCATAGCCTTCGTCACCCGTGACGGCGGCATTCGGCCGAACGTCGAAGGTGATCGCCACCGGTGCCCCCTCCCGCGCCGGCTTGCGCAGCGTCAACCCGCGCACGCGTGCGACGCGCTGCATGAAGTTTTCGACGACGGTCGCCATGGCGGCATCGTTCCCGCGCACGTCGATTCCCGTACCGTCGCCGATGTCGACCGTGCCATTGCCGGCCGGCGTCATGATGGCGGGCAGCGGCACCAGCGACCAGGTCGGCGCGGCGGATGCATGCATGGATACCGCACCGACGAAGACGGCCACGCATGCCGCGACGAAGCGGCGGTGGCGTGTCGTCGGCGCGCCCGACCTCATGCGGCGGCGCCTTCCGTCGCCAGGGCGCCGTACGGCTCGCGATGGCGCATGTACCAGCGAGCCGCGCCCTGCACGCCGTGAGAACCGTGCTCGGTGACCCACACCGGCACTTGCGCCAGCAAGGCCCGCACGCTACGTCCATGCAGGAAGCGCTCTTCGAACGCGCTGCGCTTGAGCAGGTCGAACATCGACGAGAGGAAGCCGCCGGCCAGGAAAACACCGCCCGTCGGGATGTACGTCATCGCAAGGCTGCCGATGAAACCGCCCAGCGCGGCGCAGAACAGTGCCACCGCCTCGACCGCGTGCCGGTCGGCTTGGGCGGCGGCCGCCGCCGTGACGGCTTTCGGTGTCGCCAGCGCGGGCGCTTCGCCATCGAGCGCGCATAGCGCCGAGTAGACGGTCAGCAGCCCTGGCCCCGACACGATGGTTTCGACCGGTACGTAACCGCCATCGGGCGCCAGCCATGCCAGCACCTCGCGCTCGCGCAGCGAATGGGGGGCGAAGTCCATCTGGCCGGCTTCCGTCGTGAGGACCGTCGCATGGGGCACGCCGGGCACGGATACGGCCGCGCCCAGTCCCGTGCCCGGGCCGACCACCAATGACGCCCCCGGGCCACGCCCGCGCGGACCGCACAGGTGCCGGCCGCTCGCGGCCAGCGGACCGTCGATGGCGTAGCCCATGGCCTCGAAATCGTTCAGCAGCGCGACCTCGGCCAGGCCGAGCCTGGCGCGCAACGTGTCGGGCCGGACGGCCCAGGCGAGGTTATCGTTGACCACCTCGTCGCCCACCACCTGCCCGGCGCAGGCCAGCACGCAGTGGGACACCGGCGTGCGCACCTCGGCATCGACGAATGCCTGGACGAGGTCGGCGAGCGAGGGGAAGGCGGCACAGGAGAACACGCGATAGGCGAGCGTCTCGATGACGCCCGAGCCGTCGTCGGCGGCGCGCATGAGCGCGACGTGGCCATTCGTGCCGCCGATATCGCCCGCAAGAAATTGCATCCCCGATTTCCCCACCCCGTCGAACCCCATGGGCGAATCCCGCCATCCAGGTGCCCCCGCACCGGATTCCACATCAGGGTGTAACGGGACTGACACCGGTGTCAAGACGTGCCGCAGCAGCATGTCGCCAGAGGGGCCGCTATGATCGTTCGTCAGGACGTTCCGACATCGGTGGTTTGAGCGAAGAGGGGATCCCGGACGCCATGGACCGAATCACATCCTTGTTGGCGATCGTCGTCATCGTCGCCTTCCTTGTCGCCCGGTTCCTTAAAACGTCGCGACGACCGCCGACTACCATGTTCACGTGCGGGCGCTGCCGCAAAGTGTCTCCGCACAACCGAGGCACGATCGACGCGTGGCGCGCCGGCAAGACACGTTTCTTCTGCGGCACGTGCCATCGCGCATGGCTCGCTACCCAACCGCGCCGCCTTCCCGATAGGAGCATGCCTGGAGGGCGAGCGGGCGGATGCCTGGGCGTGGTTCTGTTTTTCCTGGTGCTACCTGCCAGCGCGGCCATCGCCTGGGTGATGCGGTGAGGCGTATTTCCCCGTGATTGCGGTGCAACGTCACGCATTTTTCGGTGCCAGTCGGCGGTTCCCTCGATGATTACTGGCATCTGAACGCAATCTGCGTTAAGAAATCGATCTTCCTTGATGGATCCGGATGCCTTCCGGACCGCTTTCCATCCCACCGATTTCCCAACGGAGATTGCAGCGCCCATGACGGATGAATCGAACGTCGAGAACGAGCAGCAAGGCCAACGCCCTGGGGACACCACCGCAAACGCACACGCCGACGTGAACGTGTCACGCCGAAGCTTTCTTACCGGCACGGCACTCGCTGCCACCGGCTTGATGATCGTGCCCCGCCATGTCCTGGGCGGTCCCCTTCACACGGCGCCCAGCGATCGATTGAACATCGCCGGCATCGGCGTCGGCGGCATGGGCAAGAACAATATCCGCGCACTCGCCGGTGAGAACATCGTCGCCTTGTGCGACGTGGACTGGAACTACACGGACAAGTCGTTCCGCGACATGTTCGGCGAGGTGGGCGACATGCAGGCCCGCCTCGCCAAGGCCGAAACGCCGGCGAAACGCCTGAAGCTGCAAGACGAGATCGAGCACACGAAGCTGCTTTCGCAGAAGTACGGCTCCATCAAGCGCTACACCGATTTCCGCCGGATGTTCGACCAGCAGAAGGACATCGACGCGGTGGTGATCGCCACTCCGGATCACCTGCATGCGACGCTCGCCAGCACGGCGATGAGTCTTGGCAAGCACGTGTACGTGCAGAAACCGCTGACGTGGTCGATCCACGAAGCCCGCGAGCTGGCCCGCAAGGCGAAGGACAACCCGAAGCTCGTCACGCAGATGGGCAACCAGGGGCATTCGTCCGACGACGCCCGCCTGATCAACGAATACATCGCCGCCGATGCGATCGGCACCGTGCGCGAGGTGCATGCGTGGACGAACCGTCCGCTGGCCTACTGGCCGCAAGGCATTCCACGCCCGATACCCAGGCCGCAGCCGGACGCCTCGAAGTGGGACATGGATGCGGTGACCGACCGGCTCGCCAACGCCATGGCCGGCAACTACCCGCTGCCGCAGGGACTCGCCTGGGACCTCTTCCTCGGCCCCGGCCCCGTCGTCGATTACCACCCCGTGTATCACCCGTTCAACTGGCGCGGCTGGGTGGACTGGGGCGTGGGTGCCATCGGCGACATGGGCGCGCACCTGATCGATTCGCCGTTCTGGTCGCTGGACCTGGGTTTCCCGACCGCCGTGGAAACCGTCTCGACGCCGTTCGACAACGCGTCGTATCCCATGGCGACGATGACGTATTACGACTTCCCGGCCCGCGGCGACAGGCCGCCGGTGCGACTCACCTGGTACGACGGCGCCTTGCTCCCGCCGGGCCTGGAAGCGCTGGGTGCCGGGCAGATGAGGGACGGCGGCGTGCTCTACGTCGGCGACAAGGGCAAGCTGGTGCACGAGACCTACGGCGACAACCCGCGCCTCCTGCCGCAGTCGCTGCACGACTCGGTGGGTACGCCCCCGCAGAAGTACGCACGCATCAAGACCTCACACGAGATGAACTGGGTGGACGCCTGCAAGGGCAAGACGCAGGCGTCGTCGCCGTTCTCGTATGCCGCGCAGCTGACCGAAGTCATGCTCCTGGGCGTCGTCTCGTTGCGCGCGGGCGGGCGCATCGAATACGACGCGCAGAACATGCGCATCACCAACCGGCCGGAAGCCAACCAGTTCCTCAGCCGCGAGTATCGCCAGGGCTGGACGCTGTAGCCGCCGACGTTCCACATGGCAGAGAAGACGACATGGCCAAGTACCTGATCTCCTTCCCCAGTGCCGCGATGGTCGTGCCCGACGGCGAGCTGGGAGCCGTGGGACGGGATGCACACGCCGTGATCGAAGAGGCGAAAGCCGCCGGCGTCTACGTATTCGCCGGCGGCATCGATGAAAGCGTGCCGCCCGTTCTCGTCGCCGGGGACGGCGCGGTAGCCGGCGGAGGCTATCCGTGGGCGCCCCCGCTGGATGGAGGCTTTGCGGTGCTCGAGCTGGCGTCGCGCGAAGAAGCCGTAGCCTGGGCTGCGCGCATCGCAAAGGCTTGCCGATGCGCGCAGGAGCTACGGATGTTCATGTTCGACCCGCAGATGTAGGGCGATATGGGCCGTAAAGTCACGGTAACCCATCGTGCGGGCTGGAACCCTCCGCCCATCGATTTGGATGCTTTCGAGGGCGTCGGCCATGGCTTGTCGTACAAAGGAGTGCATTGGCTTAGCCTGGCAGACCACGTCCCACGCCGGCATCACTCCCGCATTCAGGTAGCCGAACTCGACATCGGTCGTACAGGGATTGTCGTCGAACATCACGCCGTGGGTCGTGGCGTTGTCGACCAGCACCATGCGTGCCGGGAAACCGCCGAGCGACTCCATCAAGCGCCTCCCGATCACGTCACGCTGGTGCTCAGCTATGCCGGGGTAACCGAAGCGAACCTCAGGCGAGCCGGTGAAAGGATCGCCGAGGCTTATCTCGCGACGGAAGCGATATACGCCGCCTCGCGACCTAGCGAACCCGCGTGAAGTAGTTCGTCCGCATGACGGGAACATCTTTATCGCCAGGATAGACGGCCGTTTCGACGAGGCCACGGCCGTCGGGCGTCACGGCATAGATTCGCGTCGAAACGAGGATTCCCTCCTTCTGCAAGGCCATGACCACGACGCCGGGCGTGGGCCGCTTGACGGAGACGTGATCCGCTTCCGGGCTGTTCTCGACGATCGCCGGACGTCCGTCGAGCGCCACCGTCGCGACCGAATGGACCTCCGAACCCGGCGCATACACGATGTCGACGTGCACCGACAGCTTGCCTGCACCCGCGTCCGCGAACGCGAACCGGACGCTCTTCGGGCGCTGATCCGGCGGCATGGGCATGCGGGAGGTATCCAGCGCCCAGTCGCCCAGCAACGGCTGCGCCGGCGCTGCCGCTAGAATGGGCGGCGAAGCCAGCACGACGAACGCCAGGGCAAGGGCTTTCGGCAGGCATGTCATAACCGTTCCTTCCGTGAAGGGAGTCCGGAGGATACCTGGATCGAACCCATGGAGCCGCCATTGAACGCCGAAGACCTCCAGCACCTGGTGACGGTCACCATGCCCTACGGGAAATACCAGGGCCGGCTCATCGCCGACCTGCCGGGCGCGTACCTTGCCTGGTACGCCCGCAAGGGCTTCCCGCCCGGCCAGTTGGGCACGCTGCTGGCACTGGCCCTGGAGCTCGACCACAACGGCCTGAAGGGTCTTCTCGATCCGCTGCGCAAGGGACGGCATCCCAACCGTTTCACATAGCCCTTCGTAGGCTGCGCCGCGACGGCCGCGCTCGGCGCGAACTCTACCCTCCTCAGCCCAGGGCCCCCATGGCGATCGAACTCGGAATGCTGCTGACCCTGATGCTCGTCATCGGGTTCTTCTGCCAGTGGCTGGCCTGGCGGGTGCGCCTGCCGGCCATCCTGTTCCTGCTCCTGGCCGGCATCGTGGCCGGACCGGTCACCGGGTTGCTGCGGCCCGACAAGGTGATGGGCGACCTGCTCTTTCCGGTCGTGTCCCTGGCGGTGGCCGTGATCCTTTTCGAAGGCAGTCTCACGCTGCGCGTGCACGAACTGAAGGGCATCGGCCATGCCGTGCGGGGGCTGGTCACCTATGGCGCCTTGTTGGCGCTGGCCCTGCTGGCCGGCGCGGCCCATTACATCGGCGGGCTTGGGTGGGATCTGTCGTTCCTGTTCGGGGCGCTCACCTGCGTTACCGGCCCCACGGTGATCGCGCCGATGCTACGCACCGTCCGGCCCAACGCGCGCATCGCGAGCGTGTTGCGCTGGGAAGGCATCGTCATCGATCCGATCGGTGCCTTGTTCGCGGTGCTGGTCTACGAGGCGATCGCCTCGCACCGCGAGGGGCACTCGGTGCAGGTGTTCCTCGGCACGGTGGCCTGCGGCGCGGTGGTGGGCGCACTGGCCGCATTCATCCACGGCAATCTCCTGCGGCGGCACTGGATACCGGAGTACCTCCAGAACTTCGGCACGCTGGCCGCCGTGCTGATGACCTTCAGCGTGTCGAACGCGGCGGCCCACGAGTCGGGCCTGCTCGCCGTGACCATCATGGGCATCGCACTGGGCAACATGCGCGACGTGCACATCGACGACATCATGGATTTCAAGGAGCATCTCACGACCCTCCTCGTGTCGTCGCTCTTCATCCTGCTCGCCGCGCGCCTCGACTGGCCGCTCCCCGATGGCTCGCTCTACGCGGGGCTGGCCATCTTCGCCGTGGCGCAATGCGTGATCAGGCCCCTCTCCGTCTTCGTGTCCAGCCTCGGCAGCGGACTGACCTGGCGGGAGCGCGCGCTCGTGGGATGGGTCGCGCCGCGCGGCATCGTGGCCGCCTCGGTCTCCGCGTTGTTCGCGATCCGTCTCGAGCACACCGGCATGGCCGGGGCGGACAAGCTCGTGCCGCTGGTCTTTCTCATGATCATCGGCACCGTGGTCTTCCAGAGCGCCACCGCGCGACCGCTCGCGCGCTGGCTTCGCGTCGCCGAGCCCGAACCGCGCGGTGTCCTGCTCTACGGCGCCAACGCCGTCGCGCTGGAAGTGGCGCGCGCACTGAACGCCATCGAAGGGTTGCGCGTGATCGTCGCGGACGACGACTGGCACGGCATCCGCACGGCGCGCATGGAAGGCGTGCCCACGTTCTTCGGCAATCCCGCTTCGCAGGCGGCCGACCGCCACCTCGACCTGGCCGGTATCGGCCACCTGCTGGCCATGTCCACGCACCGCGAACTGAATTCGCTGGTCAGCGTCCACTACCGGGAAGAGTTCGGACGCGACAAGGTGTTCCGCCTGCGCAACCTGTCGCCCGAGGAAAGCCACCAGCGCGCCTCGCTGGCGGGCAGTCTCCTCGCGCCCGCCCTGTTCTCCGACGACATGACCCACGCACGGTTCGACGACCTGCTGCGCGAGGGCTGGCGAATCAAGACCACCCGCCTGAGCGAGGCGTTCGACGCATCAAGCTTCATGGCCCAATATGGGGCGGACACTCTGCTGCTGTTCGGGATCGGAACGCGAGGGGAACTGCGTGTCGCCACGGAGCGACATCCCCTCGAACCGAAGCCTGGCTGGACCGTCATCGCACTGGTTCCTCCCGCAGCCATGGGCCCCATCGAAGGCTCACGCCCGAACCCGATCACTTCGCGTACCGGGTGAACACGAAATCGCGGTCGCTGACGCGTGCGGCGTGGCAGGCGTGGCACGTGCGGTGCTGCGCTTCGTCCACCGGCTTGCCGTCGACGAAGCGCCCGTAGCCCCAGCCGCCGGTGCTGGCGTATTTACGGGAATCCTTGACCATCACCTGCACGGTGGTCGCCGCGCCCGGGATGGACGCCGGCGCGAAATCCGGCGACGGCTCGTGCTTCCAGGCCAGCTTCACCAGCACGGTGCCGTCGGGAAACGGCCGGATGTTCTCGCGGTACGCGCGCATGGCCGTCGGGTTGCCGACGACCACGCGCAACTCGTTCAAAGGCGCCGCTTCCTGGGCGGGGGCGATGAACGGCCAATCGCGGTAGCCCTCGGGAAGCTGCACGCCGTAGATGGGGGATGCCGGTCCATGGTCGCCCTCCCTGGCATGGACGGTGGCGGCGATGCCCAGCGCCACGGCGGCGACGGTCGCGAGCGATGCGATGACGTAGACGATCTTCATGGCGCGTTCCCTCCGGCTGGCGTTACAGGTGCGTGGCGTCGATCACGGCCTGGGTGAACTCGGCCGGGTCTTCCTGCGGCGCGTCGTGGCCGATGCCGCCGGTGAAGGTGCGGTGCTCGTACTTGCCCACGAACTTCTTCGCATAGTCCTCCGGTTTCGGGTGCGGCGCACCGTTGGCGTCGCCCTCGATGGTGATCGTGGGTACCGTGATCACCGGCGCCTGCGCGAGGCGTTGTTCCAGCGCGGCGTACTTGGGCTCGCCTTCGGCCAGGCCCAGGCGCCAGCGGTAGTTGTGGATCGTGATCGCGACGTGGTCCGGGTTATCCAGGTTCGCCGCGCTGCGATCGAACGTGGCGTCGTCGAACTTCCACTGCGGGGAGGCGAGCTTCCAGATCTGCTTGGCGAAATCGTGGGTGTACCGGGCGTAGCCGTCCCGGCCGCGCGCCGTGGCGAAGTAGTACTGGTACCACCACTGCAGCTCGGCCGACGGCGGCAGCGGCTGGCGGCCGGATTCCTGGCTGCCGATGAGGTAGCCGCTGACGGAGACCAGGGCTTTCACGCGCTCGGGCCACAAGGCGGCGACGATGTCCGCGGAACGCGCGCCCCAGTCGAACCCCGCCAAAGTCGCCTTCTTGATCTTCAGGGCGTCCATCAGCGCGACCACGTCCGATGCCAGGGCGGCCGGTTCGGCGTTGCGCGGCGTCTTGTCGGAGAGGAAACGCGTATTGCCGTAGCCGCGCAGGTTCGGAACGATCACGCGATAGCCCTTGGCGGCCAGCTTCGGCGCTACCTCGGCGTAGCTGTTGATGTCGTAGGGCCAGCCGTGCAGCAGGATGACGACCTCGCCGTCGGCCGGACCGATGTCGGCGTAGCCGACGTTCAGGTCGCCGGCGTGGACGTGCTTGTTCGCGACCAGTTCGGGCGAGGTGCCGGCCGGCGCGGCCGATGCGGCACCGCTCAGCAGCATGCCCGCGGCGAACAGCCATGCGCTCGAACGGAGGGTGCGGCGAACGGCGGAGGGGAGCGAAACGGTGTTGGCGGACATGGCGGATCCTCGAAAGCGGCGGGAGGGGACGATGCGCGGTGCGCCTCGTTGGGTTACATCCTCGTCCCGCCCGGTATCGGCGTCGTGTCGCGCCGCCCCCGGTTTTGTCTCCGAATGTAGGCCTCGATCGTCCTGATACATTCGGATACAGAGCGGGCCGCCTCCCCGGCCGGCCGGCCTAAGGCAACGGGGCGACGGGCCGCCCGGCATCTGCCCTGCAGCCATTCCGGCCCTCGGCCTTGGCTCGATACAGCGCCACGTCGGCCCGTCTCATCAGGTCCTCCCCGTCGAGTTCATCGGTGGTGGCGATACCGATGCTCACCGTCACTCGTTGGTCGATCCCCAGTTCGAACGTGAGCGCCGCGTCATACACCGATCGATTCATGCGCCGCGCGACGACCTGCGCCCCGTCGTCCGCCGTATGGGGCAGAAGCACCACGAACTCTTCTCCACCGTATCGAGCGATGAAGTCCGCCGGGCGGCGCAACGATCCCGCCAGAAGCCTGGCCACCGCCGCCAAGGCCTCGTCGCCATCCAGGTGACCACGACTGTCGTTGAAGCGCTTGAACAGGTCGACGTCGATCATGAGCGCACTGACCGGCTTACCATCCCGCACGGACTCACGAAGCCGCTCTCCCAAGGCAAGCTCGAACGCGCGACGGTTCGGGATGCCCGTCAACACGTCGAGAAGGGACATGCGTTCCACGGTGGCGAGCGCCTTGACGAGACGGTCGCGCGTCGCCGCAAGCCAGAACTGGGTTTGCACCACGCGGATCACGTACATCAGCATGGCCAGTGCCAGCACGAGCTGTCCCGCCAGGCTCTTCGATCCACGAATGCCGACGCTGAACGCGAATATCGCGGCCAGGAGGACACCCGGTGCGAAGCCGGCGGCCAGGTGACGCATCCCGAGGCGCCGGGCCGGGTCGAATGCGGCGGGCCGCCGATGTCCATGAAGAAGACAGATCAGGCTACTGAAGCTCAAGACCGGGAGCGTATCCATGACGGCGGCAATGGCTCGGGATGCCTCGCCGGGATCGACATGGTTGTGCAAGGCGGCGGTCAACGCGTAGATACCGAGGAACACCGTCACCACCTTGAAGGACCGGTATTCCCGCTCGTCCGTTGCCGCAAGCGTCCGAACGAGAAAGACCAGGAACAGGATCGCGTTCTCCGCATCGAACGCGAGGGCTACCCAGGGTTCGTAGGCGCTCATCAGGAAGCCGTGCTCATCCTTGAGATCGCGCACGCCCAGGTAACAAAGGATGGCGAGCAGCGCCAGCAATACGACATCCACCAGGCGGCGTGACGCCGTCGTGGGTTCGTCCGGGGTGACGACCGCGGCATAAAGCAACGGGAGGCCATAGCTCACGAAATAGACGTACGTCGAGATAAGGTTCCTCTCGGTGTCCGAATTCGCGATCGCATTCCCCATGCCGACCACCCACAAGCCAAGTCCCAGCGCGAGGCAGATGATCGGGCGCCGCTCGAAGAACGGCGTGCGCGAGTAGCCCAGGGCTGTCACGGCCGCCGCGAGCGCGGCGAAAAGCATGAGGTAGTAGGAAAGCTCGGGCATCTCGCTTCCGGCGAGCCGGGGCAAGCCGAACTGAACGACGGCAGGCACGAGCAGGAGCGCTCCGTAGCCCAGGTAGCGACCCGCCCTCGAACCGGATCCCATAGACGCCCCCATCGATCGATCGCCCGAAGGCATCCTGCCACGGGTGACCGCGAATGGCCCCATCAGGACGCCAGACACGGTCGCACGCCGATGGCTGGCATGCCGCCCGAGGAACCCCTGGAAAAAAATCTGCCGGAATCGCTTACCGCGGCCTATCTACGCCCCGACCTGCATCGTCGTCACGGGATCGGGTCGTCCCCCATGGCCCGCATCAACCCGCGGGTCCCTGCGTTCCACCGCGAGGCCCGGTGGAACCACGCACCACCAGATCGGCCGAGAGCACTCGCTTGCGCGGCGGCACCTCGGGATCGTTGAGCAGTTCGATCAGCATGGTCATCGCCTCGCGACCCAGCGCATTCTTCGGCTGGGCGACCGTGGTCAACGACGGCGACGTATAGCGCGAGAAGCGAATGTCGTCGAAACCGACGACGGACACGTCTTCCGGCACACGCAGACCGCGCGAGATCAGGGCGCGCATCGCGCCGATCGCCATCTCGTCGTTGGAGCAGAACACCGCGCTGAAGGCATGGCCCTGCGACAGGAACAGCTCGATGGCGCGCTCCCCCGCCTCGATCGAGAAGTCGCCGACGGCGGTCAGCGTCTCGTTGAAAACGATGCCCGCCCGCTCCAGGGCCTGGTGGTACCCCTCTTCGCGGTCGACGCAGATCGGGCTCGACGAGGGGCCCGCGATGAAGGCGATCTCGCGATGCCCCAACGTCACGAGGTAGTCGACGGCGGCGCGTGCCGCGGCGACGTTGTCGATGTAGACGCTGGAGATCTCGCTGTCCCTGACGTACTCGCAGGCGTTGACCAGCGGCAGGCGCCCACCCACGGGAATCGACGGAATGCGATGGAACATGGTGATGATGCCGTCGGCCTGGCGCGCGGCCACCATCTCGGCGTAGGCCTGTTCGCGCACCAGGTTGCTCTGCGTCTCGCCCAGCAGCACCGAGTAGCCCGTCTCGTAGGCCACCTGCTCGATACCGCGGATCACCTCGGAGAAGAACGGGTTGGAGATGTCGGGCACCAGCGCGACGATGAGCCGCGTGCGCGCCGTGCGCAGGTTGCGGGCGAGCGCGTTCGGCGTATACCCCAGCCGCTTGACCACCTCGTGGATGCGCAGGCGGGTTTCTTCGCTGACGATCTCCGGCCGCTGCAACGCCCGCGATACCGTGGCTACCGACACGTTGGCGATGGCGGCGATCTCCTTGACCGTACGCACGCGCACGGGCTGCGGTGCAGCATGAGCCGACGCCCCCTTCCCCTTACGCTTGCCCTCGTCTGAACTCACGCGTCCCGGCCCCTTTTTGTGCAGCGCAATGTAATGGATTACATGAAATCGTTGCATAGGCGTTTATCCATCTGCTACATATCTTGGCATGTTCGGGCCGCGCTGAGACGTTGCGGCCCATGGGGCGACACCTTTCCACACAGATCACACGACACACCGCCGATGCCCTGAAAATGTAATCGAATACATTCGGGGGCGGAGGTACATCGGGGGAAAAATGGCAGGCCAGTCGATCGCGACAAGCGCCAGGACGGCAAACCGATGAAACAACTCGGCATGGGGCTGATCGGCCCCGGCTTCATCGCCGCGCATCACCTCGATGCCGTGCGCCGCCTGGGCAACGTCCAGATCGTCGGCATCGCCGGCTCCAGCCTCGAATCGGCACGAAAACGGGCGCGCGAGCTGGGCGTGGGACAGGCCTACGGGCGATACGAGGACTTGCTGGCCGACCCGGCCGTGCAGGTGATCCACAACACCACGCCCAACCACCTGCATCGCGAGGTGTCGCTGGCGGCGCTGCGCGCCGGCAAGCACGTGATTTCCGACAAGCCGCTCGCCGGCAGCATGCAGGAAGCACGCGAGCTGTACGAGGCGGCACGCGCGTCCGGCCTCGCCCACGTCGTCACCTTCAACTATCGCGGCTACCCGCTGGTGCAGCAGGCGCGGTCGATGATCGCCAAGGGCAAGGTCGGTCCGGCGGTGTTCGTGCACGGTGCCTACCTGCAGGATTGGCTGACCGACGAGCGCACCTACTCATGGCGGCTCGATCCGAAGCTCGGCGGCGCCAGTTCCGCGCTCGGTGACATCGGCTCGCATTGGTGCGACCTGGCCGAGCACGTGACCGGCGCGCGCATCAGCGCCGTGCTCGCCGACCTGCACACCGTCGTGCCCGTGCGCGAAGTACCCGCCGCATCGGCCAAGGCCTTCGCGGGCGCGACGAAGAAACCCGCGCAAAAGCGCAAGATCACCAGCGAAGACCTCGCCACCGTGCTGCTGCGTTTCGACAACGGCGCGCGCGGCTGCGTCACCGTCGGCCAGGTGCTTCCCGGCCACAAGAACGACCTGCGTCTGGAAGTGAACGGCCGTGAAGCCTCGCTGGCCTGGCGGCAGGAACAACCCAACGAACTGTGGATCGGCCACCACGCGAAGCCCAACACGGTGCTCACGCGCGACCCGTCCCTGCTCGATCCCGCCGCGCGCGGTTACGCGCATCTGCCCGCGGGCCATCCGGAAGCCTGGGCGGATGCCTTCCGCAACGTGATCGCCGATGCCTACGCGTGGATCCGTCGCGGTGCCACGTCCGATACGAAACCCCTCGCCCTGCCTACCTTCGCCGACGGCTACCGCAACAGCCTGGTGGTCGATGCGATGCTCCGAAGCCATGCTTCCGGCGGTGTCTGGCAGGCGGTCGAAGACCCTCTCGAAACCCCACGTACAACGAGGAAACGCGGATGAAGTGGCGCCTTAGAGTGATGATGCTGTTCGAATTCGCGATCTGGGGCGCGTGGTACGTCACGGTCGGTACGTGGCTGGGCAAGACGCTGCATTTCACCGGTACGGAAATCGGCGCCGTCGCGGGCACGACCGCCATCGGCGCCATCATCTCGCCGTTGTTCGTCGGCCTGCTCGCCGATCGACTCTTCGATACGCGCCGCGTGCTCACCCTGCTCCACCTGCTCGGTGCGGTGCTGCTGGTGGTCGCCGCGCAGCAGACCTCGTTCGCGATGGTCTACGCCCCCCTGCTGGCCTACAGCCTCTGCTACATGCCGACGCTGGCGCTGACCGCCTCGCTCGCCATGCGGCACATCAAGGATCCGCAGGAGGAATTCGGTGCGATCCGCGTGTTCGGCAGCATCGGCTGGATCCTGGTGGGACTGGCCGTGGGTGCGTGGGGCGTGGAAGCCACGGCCTCTCCGCTGCTCCTGGCCGCCGGCCTCTCCGTCGTGATGGCGGTCTACTGCTTCACCCTGCCGCCGACGCCGCCGCTCGCGCGCCATACGCGCTTCGAGATGCGCCATGCGCTGCCGCTGGAATCGTTGCACCTGCTCCGCGAGCGCTCGATGGCGGTGTTCGCGCTGGCGTCGTTCCTGATCTGCATTCCCCTGCAGTTCTATTATGCCTTCACCAACCTCTTCCTCAACGAAGCGGGCGTGGTCAACGCCGCCGGCAAGATGACCGGCGGGCAGATGTCCGAACTGTTCTGCATGCTGCTCATCCCGTGGTTCTTCCGCCGCCTGGGCGTGAAGTGGATGCTCGCCGTGGGCATGCTGGCCTGGGTGGTCCGCTACGTGCTGTTCGCCTACGGCGACGCCGGCAGCATGATGTGGATGTTCTGGCTCGGCATCGTGCTCCACGGCATCTGCTTCGACTTCTTCTTCGTCGTCGGCCAGATCTACATCGATCGCGAGGCGCCACCCGCGTTGCGCGCGGCCACGCAGGGCCTCATCACCTTCCTGACGTATGGCCTGGGCATGTTCGTCGGCTCGTGGTTGTCCGGCGTGGTGGTGCAGACCTATACCCGGGGCGACGCGGCGCACGACTGGACCTCGATCTGGCTGATCGCCGGCGCCTTTGCCGCCTTCGTTTTCGTCTTGTTCGTCGTGATGTTCAAGGATCGCAAGGTGGCGGCGCCCGCGCCCGCGACCCAAGCCCATTGATTGGAGGAGCACGTTTCATGTTGACTCGCAGGCAATTCCTGGCGCGATCCGCGCTGTGCGGCACGGCGCTGGGGCTCGGCCTCGGCGCGCCCGGACGACTTCTCGCCGCCGCTTCCAAGGGCAAGACCATGGGCATCCAGCTCTACATGGTGCTCGATGCTTACCAGAAAGACCCCGTGGGTACCCTCAAGACGCTGAAGTCGATCGGCTACTCGGAGATCGAGGCGATCATCACCAGCACCGCCCAGACCCTGCGCGACCAGCTCAAGGAAGCCGGGCTGGCCTGCCCCAGCCTGCACTGCGACAGCCTGGGCTTCGACAAGAGCGTCGACGCGGCGCACGTGCTCGGTTGCCAATACATCGTCAGCAGCATGCTGCCCTCGATGATGCAGAAGGAAAAGGGCGGTGGCGATCCGACCTACACGCTCGACGACGCCAAGCGCACCGCCGAATACGCCAACCGGCTCGGCGAGAAGGCCAAGGCGGCCGGGCTGCAGTACGCGTATCACAACCACCATGCCGAGTTCACCGACGTGGGCGGCGGCAAGGTGTATTACGACGTGCTGCTCGCGGAAACCGACCATGCCCTCGTCAAGTTCGAACTCGACTGCGGCTGGGTGCACGCGGGCGGCAAGAATCCCGCCGACTACTTCAAGGCCAACCCCGGTCGCATCCCGTTGATGCACGCAAAGGATTTCCTGCCCGGCAACGCCAAGGATTACCCGGGTGCGGAACTGGGCCGCGGCACGCTCGACTACAAGCCGATCATGGCGGCGGCCGACGCCGCCGGCCTGAAGCATTGCTTCGTCGAACAGGAAGGCCCGTTCGCCCGCATGAGCTCGCTCGACGCCGCGCGTGTCGACTTCGATTACCTGCGCCCGCTGCGCTGAGGAACCCGCATGGAAAAGAACACATTCGACGCCATCGTCGTCGGTACCGGCGTCAGCGGCGGCTGGGCCGCCAAGGAACTCACCGAGAAGGGCCTGAAGACGCTCGTGCTCGAGCGCGGCCCGATGGTCAAGCACCTCGATTACCCGACGGCGATGAAGGCGCCCTGGGAACTCCCGTACGGCGACGAGCCGACGCAGGCAGACATCGCCCGCTGGCCCAAGCACACCCGTCCGTCGTTCTACGGCATCACCCAGTCCACCAAGCACTGGTTCGTCGACGACATCGACAATCCCTACGAGGAAACCAAGCCCTTCGACTGGTTCCGCGGCTACCACGTGGGCGGCCGCTCGTTGATGTGGGGACGCCAGAGCTATCGCCTGGGCGACCTGGATTTCGAAGCGAACGGCAAGGAAGGCGTGGGCGTTGACTGGCCCATCCGCTATGCGGACCTCGCGCCGTGGTACGACTACGTCGAGCACTTCATCGGCGTCAGCGGCAACACCGACGGACTGGCCCAGTTGCCGGACGGCAAGTTCCTCAAGCCGATGGAACTCAACTGCGTCGAGAAGGATTTCCAGGGCAAGCTCAACGACAAATTCCATCGCAAGCTCATCATCGGCCGCACCGCCAATCTCTCCGAACCGCTCAAGCACGACCAGAGCCCGCAGCGCGGCACCTGTCAGTACCGCAACCTGTGCATGCGCGGCTGTCCGTTCGGCGGCTACTTCAGCAGCAATTCGTCGACCCTGCCCTCGGCCGAGCGCACCGGCAACATGACCATGGTGACCAACGCCATCGTCTACGAACTCATCTACGACAACGACAAGGGCAAGGCCACCGGCGTGCGCGTGCTCGATGCCGAGACCGGCCACCAGACCGAATACTTCGCGAAGGTGATCTTCATGTGCGCCTCCACCTTCGGCACGGCGCACATCCTGATGAACTCGACCTCGAGCCGTTTCCCCAACGGCTTCGGCAACGACAGCGGCGAACTCGGCCACAACATCATGGACCACCTGTTCGGCACCGGCGCGCGCGCCATGGTCGAAGGCCATGAAGACCGCTACTACTCCGGACGCCGTCCCAACGGCTTCTACATCCCGCGCTACCGCAACGTGGGCAACGACAAGCAGAAGTACCTGCGCGGCTTCGGCTTCCAGGGCGGCGCGGGCCGCCAGGACTGGACGCGCCTCGTGGACCAGCAGGCCCTGGGCGAAGACCTCAAGCGCGCCGCGCAGGAGCCCGGCCCGTGGTACGTGTCGATGATGGGCTTCGGCGAGATGCTGCCGAACCACAAGAACTTCGTGACCCTGGATCGCAACCACAAGGACAAGTACGGCCTGCCCGTGCTCAACTTCGACGCCGCGCACCAGGAAAACGAGCTCATGATCGGCAAGGCGATCATCGACGACGCGATGGAAATGCTCACCTCCGCCGGCTACCGCGACGTGAACTCGTTCAAGATCAAGGCCAACGTGGGCGCGGGTATCCACGAGATGGGTACCGCGCGCATGGGCCGCGATCCGAAGACCTCGGTGCTCAACGGCTGGAACCAGATGCACGCCTGCAAGAACGTCTACGTGACCGACGGCTCGGCGATGGCGTCGTCCGCCTGCCAGAACCCGTCCCTGACTTACATGGCGATGACCGCGCGCGCGGCCAACCACGCCGTGGAAGAACTCAAGCGCGGCAACATCTGAGGACCGACACCATGAATCGTCGCGAATGGTTGAAAAGCATGTCCGCGCTCGCCGTGGGCGCGATCGCGGGGCCGTCGTTGCTGGCCGTCTTCGACGCGCACGCCGCGTCGCAGAAGCCGGGCGCGAAGCCCGAATTCTTCACGCCGGCCCAGTACGGCCTGGTCGGCGCCGTATCGGACATCGTGATCCCGCGCACCGATACGCCGGGCGCCGTCGACGCGGGCGTGCCGTTGTTCGCCGACCAGATGTTCAAGGCCGTCTACACCAAGACCGAGCAACAGCGTTACCTCACCGCGATGGCCGCGTTCGACAAGGCGGGCGGCAAGCCGTTCCTCCAGCTCGACGACGCCCAGCGCAAGGCGCTGGTGACGAAGCTGCATGCCGAAGGCCTCGCCGTTCCCAAGGGCGGCAAGCCGGCTCCCGCGGCGGATTTCGTGCTCATGAGCAAGAAGCTGGCGATGCTGGGCTTCTTCCTGTCGCAACCCGGTTGCACGCAGGTGCTTCAGTACGATCCCGTGCCCGGCGCCTGGAAGGGCGATATCCCGCTGTCCCAGGCGGGTAACGGCAAGGCCTGGGCCGAAGAGACCTCACTGAAGATCTGACATGAAGACACTCAAGGGCCCGGGCATCTTCCTCGCCCAGTTCGCATCCGACGAGGCGCCGTTCAACACCTTGCCCGACATCGCCCGCTGGGCGGCGTCGCTCGGCTTCGTGGGCGTGCAGATCCCCTCCAACGACGCCCGCCTGTTCGACCTGGAGAAGGCGGCGTCCAGCAAGGGGTACTGTGACGACATCACCGGCATGCTCGCCGAGCACGGCCTGGCGGTGACCGAACTGTCCACGCACCTGCAAGGTCAGCTGGTGGCGTCGCACCCCGCCTACGATCGCCTGTTCGACGGCTTCGCCCCGCCCGAGCTGCGCGGCCATCCGCAGCAGCGCCAGGAATGGGCGGTGCGACAGCTCAAGCTCGCGGCGAAGGCCAGCCATCACCTCGGCCTGACGGCGCATGCGACGTTCTCCGGCGCGCTGGCCTGGCAATTGTTCTATCCGTGGCCGCAACGTCCCGCGGGCCTGGTCGAGGAAGCCTTCGCCGAACTCGGCCGGCGCTGGAAGCCGATCCTCGACGCCTTCGACGACGTCGGCGTCGATGTCTGCTACGAGCTGCACCCGGGCGAAGACCTGCACGACGGCGCGACCTTCGAGCGGTTCCTCGATGCCGTGGATCATCACCCGCGAGCGAACATCCTTTTCGATCCGAGCCACATGGTGCTGCAGCAGATGGACTACCTGCAGTTCATCGACAACTACCACGAGCGGATTCGCGCTTTCCACGTGAAGGACGCCGAATTCCGTCCGAACGGGCGCTCGGGGGTCTACGGCGGCTACCAGTCCTGGATCGACCGCCCCGGCCGCTTCCGCTCGCTGGGCGACGGACAGATCGACTTCGGCGCCATCTTCAGCAAGCTCGCCCAGTACGACTATCCCGGCTGGGCCGTGCTCGAGTGGGAATGCTGCATCAAGGACGGCCAGCAAGGCGCGAAGGAAGGCGCACCCTTCATCCGCCAGCACATCATCAAGGTCACCGAGCGCGCCTTCGACGACTTCGCCTCGAGCGGCAGCGACCGGGCATTCAACCGAACCATCCTGGGACTCGAATGACCACATCGGACCACTCCCCCGACATCGGCCGCCGCGCGGCGCTGGGGCATCTCGCCACCGCCGCTGCCGCATTCGGCGCCGCGCCGCTGCTAGCCTCCGCCGACACCGTGTCCGGCAAGGCCGTTTCGGCCAAACCGGGGCCCGGACGACTCAAGCAATCGTTGAGCCGCTGGACCTCGAAGGCACCGCTGCCCGAGTTGTGCAGACGCCTCAAGGCCCTGGGCTTCGCCGGCGTCGACCTGCTCTACGTCGACGAATGGTCGACGGTGATCGACAGCGGCCTGGCCGTGACGATGGGGTATCCCGCCAAGCGCGACAACTTCATCGAGATGGGTTTCAACGACCCGGCCAACCACGCCCAGCTGCTGAAGGAACTGGAGACCACGATTCCCCTCGCGAAGAAGGCGGGCGTGAAGAACGTGATCACCATGTTCGGTAATCGCAAGGCGGGCATCGACGATCGCAAGGCCCTCGACAACTGCGTGGCCGGACTGTCGAAGATCGCCCCTTTCGCCGCCGAGAACAGCGTCACCCTTTGCGTCGAACTGCTCAACAGCAAGGTCGACCACCACGGCTACCAGGGCGACAGCACGAGGTTCGGTGCCGAGGTGATGAAGGGCATCGGCTCGCCCAACGTCAAGCTGCTCTACGACATCTATCACATGCAGATCATGGAAGGCGACGTGATCCGCACCATCCGCGACAACATCCAGTGGATCGGTCATTTCCACACGGGCGGCGTACCGGGCCGTCACGAGATCGACGGCACCCAGGAACTCAACTACCACGCCATCGCCAAGGCGATCGCCGACCTGAACTACCAGGGTTACATCGCGCATGAATTCATGCCCGCGGGACCCGACCCCTTCGAATCGTTTGCCGAGGCCTTCAAGATATGCACGGTATGACTGTCCTGCGCACGAGCGCTGCGCTTTTCCTCGTTCTGGCCGCCGGTTCGGCGTCCGCACAGGACGACCCCAAGGCCACCGAGCAGTGGGAGCCCGTACCCAAGGTCGTGTCGCCCGGCAAGACCGCCGGTGCGCCGCCCTCCGATGCCGTCGTGTTGTTCGATGGCCTCGACGTCGCCGCCTGGGAAGCATCGAAGGATCATTCGCCCGCGCACTGGAAGGTGCACGATGGCGTGCTGACGGTCGACAAGACCTCGGGCAACATCCAGACGAAGCAGAAGTTCAAGAACTACCAGCTCCACCTGGAATGGCAGGTGCCCAAGGACATCACCGGCGAAGGCCAGGGCCGCGGCAACAGCGGCGTGTTCCTCGCGTCGACCGGTCCCGGCGACGAGGGCTACGAGGTCCAGATCATGGACTCGTGGAAGAACCCCACCTATGTCAACGGGCAGGCGGGCAGCGTCTACAAGCAGGCCGCGCCGCTGGTCAACGCGATGCGTCCGCCGGGCGAATGGCAGACCTATGACATCGTCTGGACGGCGCCGGTGTTCGCCGCCGACGGCACGGTCAAGTCGCCGGCCTACGTCACGCTGTTCCACAATGGCGTGCTGGTGCAGAACCACACCGAACTCACGGGTGAAACCTTCTACATCGGCAAGCCCAAGTACAAGCCCTATGCCGACGCGCCGATCAAGCTTCAGGCCCATGGCGACCATTCGCAGCCCATCAGCTTCCGCAACATCTGGGTCAGGCCGCTGAACTGATTCCCCGGCAAAACGAAGGCCCCGGCTCACGAAGCCGGGGCCTTTTCACATCCGCACGTTCAGCGCAGCGCCACGCGCGCGCCATTCACGGCGATGGCCGCCTTTTCCTTCCGCTCGGCCAGGATGCCCCTGGCGGCATCCACACCGATGATCCACGCACCGGCCAGCATCATCGTGTCCTTGAGCACCAGGCGACCGGCACCCGACAGATACGGGAAACCGTGCTGGGCGTCACCGAGCGCACCCACCCATGCTTCGGGTGTCGTTACCAGGAACGATAGCGTGACCAACGTCGTCGCGAAGGAAAGAAACGCACCGAGCAGACCAAGCCGCTTCGACACCGGGTAAGCCAGCACGAGCAACGCGATGACCCACTCGACCACGCCCAGCCCGGTGGAGAAGCCGTACGTGTTGTTCGCCGTCTGCCACTCGCGTTTCGCCGGATCGAGTTCGCCCTCATGGGTGAGGTGCGCCTTGTACTCCGTCGGATGCTCGTAGAAGAACGACATCACCGGACTGTTGGCTACGAACGGCGTAATGCTGTCCGCTTCGTAGGGAACGAACTTCAGCGCGCCGATCCACATGAACACGATGGCGATCGCCAGGCGCATGAGCGTGATGCCCACGCGATCCGTTTTTGCGAGGGCGCCAAGCGCCCTCTCGAATGCCTGTTTCATGACGTTGCTCACTTCTCACCGTGGGCTTGCACGGCGTCCATGACGCGTGCCGAGTAAACCATGGTCGCTCCGGCGTTCAACGCCACGGCCACGCCCAGTGCTTCGGCGATCTCCTCCTTGGTCGCGCCGTGCTTCAACGCTTCGGCGGAATGCACCGTGATACAGCCGTCGCAACGGGTGGTCACCGAGACCGCCAGCGCGATCAGTTCGCGCACCTTGGGGCCGAGCAGGTCGGCCTTGGCACCGGCGCCCGATAGCGTCTGGTAACCCTTGAGGGTATCGGGGCTGAGGGCACCCAGTTCGCCGATACGCTTGGTCAGCTTCTTGCGGTAGTCGAGCCAGTCCAACATGACAGTGATCCTCTGGAGGGGAGCCCGGCCGTTCGGCCTCCCGGTGACGCATAGTCTCCGCCACCCGAACGAGTTCCTTAAGCCTCCAGAAGCGCATCATTTGGCTCTTGCGTCTCACCGACCGCCCAGAAGGTGGAGAAGGGAAACCGTATGCGCGCCTTCCGCCGCAGCGACGGCGAACGCCGCTTCGCGGTGCATGGGCCGACGGTCGAAACCCGCCCGATCGACGCGCTTGGGCTTGCCATCGTTGCCGACTCGCTGCCCTGGTCGCGCCGTTCCTTTATCCTGACGGGTTCACGACAAGGCCCATCGACGACGTGCCACGCCCTTCCCTTTCCCGCCAAGCGCCTCGCATCGCCACTTTCGGTGCGGCCGTGCGTCTGTGGGGCGCCATGGGCGTGGTCGCCGCGGCGGTGTTGCTGGCCTCGATCCTCCTGGGTGGCGTCGATACGCGATTCGCCGACGCCTGGACGGCGCTGACCACGAGCGGCGACACGCCGATGCACGCCATCGTCTGGGAGTTGCGCGTGCCCCGTGCCGTGGCGGCCTTCGGCGTGGGCGGGTTGCTGGCGATGTCCGGTTGCCTCATGCAGGTGCTGGTCCGCAATCCACTGGCGGACCCTTACACGCTGGGCCTTTCGGGCGGCGCCGCCGTGGGGGCGCTCGGCGCCATGCTGGCCGGGGCGGGTGCCATGCTGGTCGCCGCGGGCGCGGCGACGGGCGCGTTGTTTGCCTGCGTGGCGGTGTTCGTGCTGGCCCATCGCGACCTGCTGTCGCGCCAGCGCGCCACGCATCGCGACGACGCCACCGACCTCATCCTCATCGGCGTGATGCTGGCCGCCGGTTTCGGCGCCATCGTCAGCATGATGCTGGTGCTGGCTCCCGACCGTAACCTGCGCGGCATGCTGTTCTGGATGATGGGTGACCTCAGCGGCGTGGCGTATTGGCTGCTGCCGTTCGCCTGCCTCCTCGCCTGCCTGCTGGCGATCGTCCCGCTCGGCCGCCAGCTCAACCTGCTCGCCCGTGGCGAGGAATCGGCCAGCGCGCTGGGCGTGCGGCCCAACGTGGTGAAGTCGGCCATCTTCGCCTTCGCCTCCATCGCCACCGCCGTCGCCGTCACCACCGCCGGTACGGTGGGTTTCGTCGGCCTGGTGGTGCCGCACGCGCTGCGCCGGCTGGTGGGCAACGATCAGCGCGTGCTGGTACCGGCCAGCGCCATCGGCGGCGGCATCCTCGTGGTGGTCGCCGACACGATCTCACGCGTGGTCGCCGACCCCATCCAGCTCCCGGTGGGCGCGGTGATGGCGGTGATCGGCGTACCGACCTTCCTTTTCCTGCTGGTCAAGCGGCACTGACGTCGAGGAAATTCTCGACATCGCTGTCGACCCGCCGCTCAAGGGATCGCTCCATCAAAATCAGCGCGCTGCAATCGTCGTCAGGTGCAGCATCGCTTTCGTGGCCTGAAATGTCCCTCGTCCAATAACCGTCCGTGGCCAGGATCCAGTCGCCATCGGCGGCGTGGAAGGGGCCCGACGATTGCGGAGCGTATCGTCGCGCGCTCACGATCCGGGTGACGGCGCGATGATCCGGATGGTTGAGATGTTCCCGGGTGAAGGTTTCCCCGTAGAGGGTGGCGGCGCAATGCACCGGTGTGAGCCAGTCGGCCTCGCGTGTCCCACGATAGCGTCCGATCCTGCAATCCCCGCTGCTGAGCGTCCACCCGATATGGCTTGCATGGTCGATGTGCAGCATCGCGAAGCAGAACCTTTCTCCGGGGAAGCTTCCGCGTCGCCGGTTCCGTTCTTCTTCGCACAGCTTCGTGCATAGGTCGAACGAAGGGTTGTCATGTGAGGCCGCGGCACGTGCTATCCCACCCGCGAAATCCCGGGCGAATGATCCATGACTGGGCGATGGACTCGCGGTGTCCACGACGAACGCCAGCGTGAAACCACGCCCCAAGACAACGGCCCCCGCATCCAGGTTGACCTGCTGCGTGACGCCACGACGACTCGTCCATGAATAGCCGGGTCTATTCATCGCGTTCGCCAACGATCACGCGACGGAGGCGATGCATGATGATCTCCTGCTTCACCGGATCGCCCCGTACGACGTCCTGTACCGCGTAGTCGAATCCGTTTTCGTCGAGCAGGGCCGATAGACCGTGCACCATGTAGGCGCGCATCGCTTCTTCGGCAGACCCGATTTCCCCGATGATCTCGCGACGACCTCCGAACAACGTCAGCAAATCCTCGACATCCCGGCTCGTCATCGGATCACCGTTGCCTCGTCCCGCATAGGCTTCAAGCTTGGTCGCCACGAAACAGGCCGGCGATACGAGCCTGACCACGAAACCGTCCACGTCCATCGGCGATGCGCTCGCCAGGGCGGCCGCGTACCAGCGGTTGGAGAATCCAAGGACAGTCTCGTCGTCGGGCATGAAGTCGACACGTATTTCTCCGCACTTCATGGCGCACATGGGCGAGCCGTCGTCCATGTCGTCGGTGAATCCCTGCTTTCGCAGGCGCGTTTGCAGGTTGTACCACTGGACCATGCCCACCACGTGTACGATGAGGTCGACGTCTTCCGTATGGCGGATATCCCCGAGAAAGAGTTCGTCGGTAAGCAGCAGGCCGGTCGAGCAGCCGCCCACGAGCACCACTTCGTCGAGGATGGGGCCGAGACGACGGGCCACCTCGGCGATCATTCGCTTATTCGCTATGGACACGCTTCATTCCCTTATGGACAGCAACCGGCGCAGTTCGCGCTCCGCGATACCACGTTCCCTCGCGGCGCCGAGCCGTATCGCGTCGAGCAACGCAAGCAGCGCATACAACGTCGGGTCCTGACGAACGGCGAAAGGTACGGATGCGCTCAATGGGGTCACGGCCTGTCCCATCGTATTCCCGCGTGGGTCCGGCCAGACCTGGGCCGCCATCGAATCTGCCGCCGTATATAGCTTTCCCTGGAAAACGGGAGCGGATACGCCGGTGGCGATGCCACGCGTCGGTGCACCCGGCCTGACGGGAAAGACATATCTCGCGCCATAGACGAGGAATTCGAACAGGCCGCGACGGTTGACGGAAGGCGCGCCCTCGCGCGCCGCGATCATCAAGCCTATGTCGATGCAATGACGCATCGATATACTTACCTGCGACTTGCTGATTCCCGTGGAAAGCGCCAAGCCCCGCACGCTGAAGTCCACGGGCGCATCGCTGGGCAAGGAAGTCGCGGCGGGAGCTTCGGCATGGGAATCGTCCGGATCATAAAGGCGCTCCCAGTCCTGCCATCCCTCCGTACGCAGTGCGAATGGCGTCTCGGGGCGGGTCAGGCTGGCGATTTTGAGCAGGAGCAAGAGATCTTGACTTTTCATATGGATCACTCCAAGCCCGTCCACTGTCCATGGACTTTGGACATAATTAAGTAATCAACGTGAATAAGTCAAGCTCGCCGCGCGTCCGCCACTCCCATCGCCCATGCTGACGGCCCAACGCCTTCAACTGGCGGTACGAGGGCGCGTTCTGGTCGAGTGCCTCGACCTGCACATCGAACCCGGTCAGGTGCACTGCGTGCTGGGCCCCAACGGCGCGGGCAAGTCCACCCTGTTGCGTACACTGGCCGGCCTGCGCGATCCCGACGGCGGCAGCGTGCGTCTCGACGGCCGCGAGGTCGGCGATTACACGCCGATGGAACTGGCCCGCCGACGCGGTTTCCTGCCCCAGTCGATCGTGGACGCCTTCAGCCTTACGGTGATGGAAGCGGTGGCCGCTGCGCGCCATCCTCGCCTGCCTTTCTGGGCCTGGGGCGATGAAGACGACACGCCGGTGCGCCGTGCTCTCGCCACCTTCGAACTGGACGAACTCGCCGAACGCGACATCACCACGCTCTCCGGCGGCGAACGCCAGCGCGTGAACATCGCCGCGCTGTTCACCCAGGAGGTCGACGTGATGCTGCTCGACGAACCGCTCTCGTCGCTCGACCTGCACCACCAGATGAAGACGCTCCACGAGTTGATGCGGGCGGCGACGCACGAGGGACGTTCCGTGGTCTACACCGTGCACGACATCAACCTGGCTGCGCAGCACGCCACGCATGCCATCCTCCTCGACGGCCGCGGTCATGCCCTGGCCGGTCCTGCCGACGAAGTGATCACCAGCGAACACCTGAGCGCCGCGTTCCACCATCCCATCCAGGGCATCGAACTCGGCGGCGAGCGATTCTTCCGCGCGGGCCGCCTCACGGATACCCACCTATGATCCGACCGCTCCTTATCGCCCTGCTCGCGATCAGCGCATCGGCACGAGCCGCCGTCAGCGTCACCGACGACGCCGGCCGCACCGTGACGCTACCGGCGCCGGCGCACCGCATCGTCAGCCTCGCGCCGAACATCACCGACGCGCTCTTCGCGGCCGGCGCGGGGGCCTACGTCGTCGGCACGTCGCGATACAGCGAGCACCCGGAAGCGGCCAGGCGCATTCCCGTGGTGAGCGATGCCACGACGATCGACCTCGAGCGCATCGTCGCGCTCAAGCCCGACATCGTTCTCGTCTGGAAGAGCGGCACACCCGCGGTGCAGGTGGAGAAACTGTCCCGCCTCGGCATGCCGATCTTTTATGCGGAAACCACCCGCCTGGCCGACATCGCGCCCGCGACGCGACGTTTCGGCGTGCTGGCCGGCACCGACGACGTCGCCGCGAAGCACGCCGCCGCCTTCGAGGCCTCGCTGGCGGCGCTGCGCGCCACCTATGCGGGCAAGAAGCGACTGAAGGTGTTCTACCAGATCTGGGACCGCCCGCTGATGACCGTCGGCCACGCGCAGATCATCGACGATGCCCTCGACCTGTGCGGCGGCGACAACCTCTTCGCCGACCTGAACCAGGCCGCGCCCACGGTCACGCGCGAAGCCGTGCTCGCCCGCGCGCCCGAGGTCATCGTCACGGGCGGCAACGACGGCGACTCACTGGACGGCTGGAAGCGCAGCACGTTCCTTCCCGCGGTCAAGCACGGCAACGTATTCGTGGTGGACGCCCCCACCCTGGCCTCGCCGTCACCGTCGATACTGCCCAGCGTCGAGGCGCTGTGCCGGGCGATGGATGCGGCGCGGACACGCGCAATGCGTTGAGCTCCGCGCGTGCCGCTGGCATCAGCCGGCCTGTCCGCATTCTCCGCAAAAGCGATCGCCTTCCGTCATACGGGCACCGCATCCCGCGCAATCGCGAACCGGATTGACGGGGGACGCCGGTCCTTTCGTCGTGGCCTGGGGGCGATGCGTCTCCAGCGCGCGCCGGACCGTGGACATCCCGGCTTGCAGGCGATCTTCCGAGGTGCCCTCCAGCCCGGTCGCCAGCGAGTCGTGGATCATGATGTAACCCAGCAAGCCCACCAGCACGAAGAGCGCCACCACCACCAGCATGATCATCCCCACCGAGGCTCCTGCCGCACCGGCCGACTGGAGCTGGTCGAACGCACCGTCGAGGGGACTTCCGCCGAATCCGCCGTAGATACGCTGGCGCGGCATGAACAACGAGCCGCCACCACCGAACATCGTCACGCTCAGCGTGGAGGTGAGGCCGAGCAGGCAACCGACGAATGCCGCCACCGGCGCGATGAGAAGCGCCAGAAGCACGAAGTGCAGAAGGGTATCCAGCGGACGCTTCACCACGATGTCCACCGCGCGACCGAGCGCGGCAAACACGCCGGCACCGCGCCATACCGCGACGAGTACCAGCGGAATGCCCAGCGCGAGCATCCCGTAGCAGAACGCCAGCACGATGGCGCCGGGGCCCGTGAGGACAAACGCGAACAGCGGACCGACGCCGGGAATCCGTGCCAGGAGCGAAAGCAGGTACATCAGCAGGAGTACGCCGCACAGGCCGAGGCCTAGCAGCAGGAATGCCAGCAGCGCGGTCCATGTGCTGTGCAGGCCGCCGAAGAACGCCGCCCCGAAGCTGCGCGACGGCGCACCGTCCGCCTGGTCGAGGAGAAGCAGCCCGGCGCCGTTGATGCCCGCCAGGCACACCGCCACGGCGGCGATCATCGGCAGGACACCCACGAGGAAGCCGACCCGCATGGTCAGTGAACCGGCCAGCGCCATGAGCGCTCCTGCCGCGACGATACCGATGGCCAGCATCGCGAAGGCGCGCCCGTTGCGAAGGCCTTCGTAACAGCGGACCAACAGACCGATGCGAGGGGTGTGGGCGGATCCATCCGTGGTGTTCATCAGCCCACCACCAGCATGGGCATCTCGTTGGTCTTTACCACCTTGTCGTTCATCGACAACGACGAACGCACCGTATAGCGCCCGCCCTGGATGCCCTTGGGCAGGTTGAAACTGAAGTTGGTCTGGTATTCGCCCGTGCCGCCGATGTCGGTCGCCTGTTTCGTCACCGTGGACAACGGCTTTCCGTCGGGCGAATACAGGGTCAACGTTTCGGCCAGCTTCGGTACCTGGTCATGGGTGCCGTTGACCACGACGATGCTGGATTCCAGGGCGACCGGGCTACCTGCGCGTACCGTCTCCGACGGCTGCAAGCTGCTGCGATACGACGACACCGTGTTCATCTCGGGAAGCGAACCGCGCTCGCGCCGATAGTCCGCTTCCACGGCGGCGTGATCGCGAATCTGCCGGGCGTGATAGTTGTAAGCGGTGCAGGCGATCGCGCCCACGCCGGCACCGACGGCGGCACCGACGAGGTGCCCTTTGCCCTTGCCGAAGAAAGCCCCGGCGAGGGCACCGACGACGGCGGCGGTGCCGGTGTCGCAGCCGGACGACGCCTGCGGCCGTGCGACCGGCTGCCCTGGACGGACGTTGCCGGATGATGGCGGCACCTGCGCGCATCCCGCGACGACACCGAGCACGGCGCTGACGGTAAGCGCGCCACAGAGGCGGATGGAACGATGAATGGCGTTCAAGGCGACGTCTTCCTTCACTGGATGGAAATGCTGTTCATGGCTTGCTGTTGCGCCCGCTGGGACTCGTCGAGCAATTTCCTGGCGCGGTCGAACCCTGGGCTCACGCCCAGCGCGGCCCGTGCATTGGCGATAGCGGTGGAATAATCCTGCCGGGAATACGCACGCTCGCCCTCGCGCACGAGGTTCAAGGCGACGTCCCTCATGGGAGCCTCCTTCACCGGCGTTCCGTCGTCCCCGGTGACAGGGCGCGCACGGGTACGCCCGACGCGACGCGCGCGATCGACCTCGGGGGACTTGGCGTCCACGTCGGCCACCTTCGCCGCCTCCTGGCGCGGAGCCTCCGCCACCGGCGGCGCAGGCTGCTCGGACTGCCGCGTGTCCTCCGGGGGCTTCGGTGCCTCGACGACGGGCGCGGCCACGGGCGCGGCGGCAGGCGCGGCCGGCGTTTCGACACGGACCGGCGCGGGCGCGGACGCGGACGCGACGGGGGCGTCAACGGACCGCTGCCCGGCGTCGCCGCGCAGGAACATCCAGGTGACGACGCCACCGGCGATGACGACCGCGCCGATGACCGCCGCGGCGATAAGCGGCCCGCGCATGCGGGGACGGCTCTCGATCGGTCCGGGAGCGGCGGCCCCGGCGCCGGATTCGTCGACGACCGTCGGTTCGACGGTATGCGGCGCGTCGTCGGGCCGATCTTCCACGACAGCGGATCGCGTGGATTCGGGTTCGACGAGTCCGGTAACCGGCGAAGCGTTCGCGGCGGTCGCCGGTACGGACGGTGTTCCGCACTGCTTGCAGAATCGCGCTCCCGGCGCCAGCGCCGATCCGCATCCGGCGCAAGCCACCGGCTCGGCGACCGCCTCGATGCGCGTTCCACAGGCCCGACAGAACCGGGTATCCCCTTCGTGCGCCTGCCCGCATTGCATGCACTTCATGGCTTTATTCTCCTTCGATGGACGACGCGCGATCGACATGCAGAATCCACCGCGCGACATGTCTTTTCGCGACGACATAATGACGCGCGACAAATTCGCGACACGCTGTTGAAAGCCTGCGGGAACGCCGTATGAGCGACGCCTGCATGCAGGTCGCTTCCGAAAATGCGTATCCGATTCCCCTGGTCATTCCTGATGCGTTGCGCTCCCGTCACGCCATGACATCGCCACGACGTACGTCTATGCTTACAAATCTCAGGGGAAGCGTGCAAGGCATTCATACGCGAGCATCATCGCGGCATCGTGTTTGCGCGCCCCGGAATATTCCATTCGAAGGAACGTCGATCCATGTCGTACGAATACAATGCCGATAGCCAGCGGATGGATTTTCCCAATCCGCTCTACGTGGAAAACTGGTTCCTCGCCGGCACGAGCGCGTTGCTGACACTGGGAGGCCTCACGCTTCTCATCGTCAGCCGGGGAAGCATGTCGCATGGACACGGCATGCAAAGCATGCTGCCGCTGCTGATCGGCCTGGGGCTGCTCGTCACGGGACTGAGGAAAGGTCGACGCCTATTCCTGCAACTCCGCTTTTTCTTCGGACGCGGCCTGCCCGCGGGACTCGCGCCGGAGCTTGCCCCGGATGCCGTGGGCAAGACCACGCACTCGGACGAGATCAAGGAGACGCTACGTCAGAACGCACTGACCTACCCCGAGCCCGGCGGCCCGCTCAATGGATTGCTGTATGCGTGGATCCGCGAACTGATCTTCGCGCCGCGTCCCGTCCAGCACATCGCGCAACGGCAATTCCAGACCGGCATCGTCATCGTGGTGACGCTCGTTTCCTTCCTGATTGCATGGCTCGGCTTGTCCGACCGGCAGGCGTCGGCATGGATCGGCCTGTTCTATTTCGGCTTCAGCGTCGCGCTGCTGCTGCGCCCGCTCGAAGCCGGTGCGGCGGCGAAGGCCGATGTCGGGCTACGCGGTCTCATCGTGCTGGTGCTCATGGCCATCTTCGGCCCGGTGCTCTTGCCGATGGTCTCGCACGCGCTTCCCGACATCGGATGGCTTTCGCTGGAAACGCAAACGCTTTTCCTGCTACTGGCGGCGCTCGCGAGCGTCGGCATGTACTTCCTCGCCCTGATGAACCAGATGAGCGGGCCGCCCGCCACCAACATGGCGCGGGAGCAGACCAGCCTGTCGATGAATTGCCATCCCAAGCAATTGATGGATGAACTCGACCGTACGCTGCAGGACGACTGGGTGGAACGCATACCCAACCGACGTTATGCCCGCATCCTTCCGCTGGTGGGCGGCGGCGTGGGCACGTTCCAGGCCGAACTGGTGGAAGAAACCCAGCCTCTCCCGGCCGCGGAGCAACGCAGGCTCGACATCGCCAGCGCATTCCGTCTTCCGCGCTTCCGCTGGATAGCCTGGCTCGACGTCGCCGGACTGAGCTTCACCGCCCTCGCCACGGCCTGGATCCTCGTCTTCGGCGTACGTTTCGATCCGGCCACGCTGGAGCCGCGCCTGTTCTCGCTGCTGACGTTCGGGTTGGCGATGCTGACCCTGGGTTCGTATTGCGTACGCGCCGGTCACGTGCTCTGGCAGCGCTTCGACTTCACCTCGCGCGTCGTCTGGATCGAGATGCAGGGCAATTACCAGTCGGCCCGCATGGACGTGGGCAACACGTTCAACGACCGCGTGAAGACGGAAAAGCAGGTCATCAACATCGAGACCATGACACTGCGAGTCTGGGCAGCCGAACTGGACAGCGTCATTTTCGGAAAGGATTCCGCGCGCCTCGTCACCGGCCTGCGCGGGCTTCCCGTGCTCGCCAGGCAACTGGTGGATCACCTGACCGCCTTCGCCCAGGAGCAGAGCGTCATCGTGGCGCCCACGTCGAAAACGGACCTGCAGAAAGCGGCCTTGCTCGGTAGCCTGAACCATCCGGTCGCGCCCGCGGCCGGCAGCCTCGCCGCCACCGTCGGCCCAGCCCACGTAGCGGCGATCGCGGCGCTGGGCTGCCCCTCCTGCGCGACGCCGGTCGGCATGGGCGACCGGTTCTGCGGAAACTGCGGCAGCGCCGTGTCGACCTGACGTCACGGCCAGGAGAAGCGTTCCCCGGCGGCTCTTGCGAAATCCCTCACATCCGCTATGCATATATTCGGTACGACAAGCCTATGGAACGTTGTCGTCGATGAGCGAGTCGCCCCCCAAGCAGGGACCGGATAGCGATCTTTCCTGGCTGGATGCCGGGGGCGAGACCGGCGCGCTCATACGCGCCTTCGACTGGAGCACCACCGGGCTCGGCCACATCGGACAGTGGCCGCAGAGCCTGCGCACGGCCACGGCCCTGTTGCTGCTCTCGCCGGTACCGATCGTGCTGCTGTGGGGCGAGCGCGGCATCATGATCTACAACGACGCCTATTCCGTCTTCGCGGGCAGCCGACATCCGCGCCTTCTGGGCTCGGAAGTCCGCAAGGGCTGGGCGGAGATCGCCGACTTCAACGACAACGTGATGCGGGTCGGCCTGGCCGGCGGCACGCTGGCCTACCGCGACCAGGAACTCACGCTCGAACGGCACGGCAAGCCCGAGCCGGTGTGGATGAACCTCGACTACTCGCCGGTGCTCGACGAGACCGGACAGCCGGGTGGCGTGATCGCCATCGTGGTGGAAACCACCGAACGCGTCCGCGCGGAACAACGGGTACGCGAAAGCGAAGAGCGCCTGCGCTTCCTCGACGAGCTGGGCAAGCGCACGGCCGAAACGACCGACGCCGACCGGATCATGGCGATCACCGCACGCATGCTCGGCGAGTATCTCGGCGTATCGGTCTGCGCCTATGCCGACATGGATGCGGACGAGGACGGTTTCACCATTCGTGGCGATTGGGCGACAGCCGGCGCGACGAGCATCGTCGGCCATTACCGGCTCAGTGCTTTCGGCAAGCGCGCCGTGCGCGACCTGCACGCCGGCCTGCCGCTCGTGCTGCATGACAATGCCGCCGAACTGTCCCCCGACGAAGCCGCGACGTTTCTGTCGATCGGGCTGGCCGCGACGATTTGCGTGCCCCTCATCAAGGAGGGCCGCCTCACCGCGCTCATGGCCATCCATGACGCGTCGCCCCGATCCTGGACGCCGCGCGAACTCGCGCTGCTTGCCGAAGTCTCCGAACGTTGCTGGGCGCACATCGAGCGTGCACGCGCAGAAGCCGTCACGCGCGACGGCGAGCGGCGATTCCGCGAGGAGCTGGAAGCCCAGGTGGCCGAACGCACCGCCGCCCTGGAGCGCAGCGAAGCGAACATCCGCACCATCTTCGAAACCTCGCACCTCTACCAGGGACTGATGTCGGCGGACGGCACGCTGCTCTACATCAACGGCACGGCACTGGCCGGCATCGGCGTCACGCTGGAGGACGTGGCCGGGCTGCCGTTCTGGCTCACGCCATGGTTCACCGATACGCCCGGCATGCCCGAAACCGTGGAAACGGCCGTGCGCCGCGTGGCTGGCGGGGCCACCGAGAACATCAGCATGACCCTCAACCTGCCCACGGGCGTACGGGCTTTCGATTTTTCGCTTCGCCCGGTGGTGAACGAGCGTGGCGACGTCACCGCCATGGTGCCCGAAGCGGTGGAGAAGACCGCCCGCATCAAGGCGGAACAGGCGCTGATGCAGGTGCAGAAAATGGAAGCGCTCGGCAGCCTCACGGGCGGCATCGCGCACGACTTCAACAACCTCCTGATGGCCGTCCAGGGCAGCCTCGAATTGCTTCGCGAGCGCATGCCGCAAGAGCCCCTGCTCCTTCGCCTGCTCGACAACGCGCGCGCCGGCGCCGAACGCGGCAGCTCGCTCACCGGTCGCATGCTGGCTTTCGCGCGGCGACAGGAACTGAAAACCGAGCGCGTCGACCTGCGCATGCTGGTCGACGGCATGGCCGATCTGATGCAGCGATCGCTGGGCTCCACGGTGACCGTCGAGGCCCATTTCGGCCCGCATCTGCCGGCCGTGGAGGTGGACGCGAACCAGATCGAAACCGCCCTGCTCAATCTGGCGGTGAACGCGCGCGACGCGATGGACGGCGCCGGCCGGCTGGTGATCGCCACCGACGAGGTATGGCTTCAGGACGCCATGGCGCAACTCGCCCCGGGCCACTACGTGCGCCTGGCCCTCTCCGACTCCGGCAGCGGCATGGACGAGCCGACGCTCAAGCGGGCGACCGAACCGTTCTTCACCACCAAGGGGGTCGGCAAGGGAACGGGACTCGGACTGTCGATGGTGCACGGCCTGGCCGAACAGTCGGGCGGTGCGCTCCTGTTGCACAGCGTGCCCGGGGAAGGCACCACGGCGGAAATCTGGCTGCCTGCCGTCGACGGCCCGGCATCCGCGCTGCGCACGCTGGACGACGCGATACCCGTGTTGCGGACGGGTGACGGCAACCTGCGCACCGTGCTCAGCGTCGACGACGACGACCTCGTGCGATCCACCACCGTCGAGATGCTCGAAGATCTCGGTTATCGCGTCTTATCGACATCGTCGGCGGAAGAGGCCTTGCGCGTACTCGAACGCACGCCCGTGGACCTGGTGATCACCGACCACGCCATGCCGCGCATGACGGGCGCGCAACTGGTGCTCCGCCTCCAGGAGCGCTGGCCGACCCTACCGGTGATCATGGCGACCGGCTATGCGGAACTGCCCATGGGCACGCAGCTGGAGATTCCGCGACTGGCCAAGCCCTATTCGCAGGCGGCGTTGGCGGAGATCGTGCATCGGACGCTGGACGGGCACGTCACTTCGTCGCGATAGCTCGCCGCAAGAGCGTGTTGCTCTCGATGTAACCCGCCATCTCCGCATCCGGCGCATCGTCGGCCAGTCCGCCGATATGACGGTGCAACATGTCGGCCATCAGGTAAAACCCCACCTCGCTCGCCACGGCGCGCTCGTTGACGTGCCCCGCGTCGGGATCGACCACGAGCGTCACCTCGCGACCGAGCCGATGCAGGTTCGCCGCATAACCCAGCACCCCGCGCAATGCGACGCGCTGGTCGCGGCCGCCGGCGATCATGAGCAACGGACGCTTCATGCGCCACGCGTTCGACAACGGCGATTGCGCGTGCAGCCGCCGCATGGCGGCCGGGTCGGCGAGGTCCAGCGACATCGCCGCCATCCAGCGTTCATAGGGCAATTCGCGCGAGAGCCGGTTCGCTTCCGAGGTGCGACCGATCCAGGTCAGGTCCCAGGCGAAATCCGCCGGTGGCACGAAGGCGACGCCCGCCTTGAACAGGTCCGATTGCCAGGTCAAGGCCAGCAGCGTCGCGTATCCACCGAACGAGGCGCCCACCATGGCGACGCGATCGGCATCGCCTACACCCGCATCGAGGAGAGCGTGCACGCCTTCCTCGATGTCACGCTGTACGCGGCCGTTGCCGAAATCACCGTGGGGTGCCAGGAGGTAGTCCCTGCCGAACCCCGTGGAGCCCCGGAAGTTGGGCTCGAACACGACATAGCCACGGTTGGCGAGAAACGCCGAATAGCCCGCGCCGAATTCGTCGGGATCGACATGGTTCCATGGGCCGCCATGCACCAGCACGGCGACCGGAAGACGGCTCGCGTCCTCACCGGGCGGAATGCGGACGAAGCCGTACAGGCGCATGCCGTCCGACGCCGTCCACTCGAACGGAAGCTGCCGTGCCATCGCGTCTTCGGGAAGCCACCGACCCGGGCGGCCATCGCGGGCATGGCGCGGCGCATCCGCGAGTATGTCGGTCAGGCGTCCCGTCGACGTGTCGAACAGGTGATAGCGCGTTCCTTGCATCGCGCCGCCTCGCTCTACCACGAGCCAATGCGAGCGGCCCGTGTCGAAGGACAGCGCATGCCGCGGAAGAAGACGTTCGATCGAACGCAAACGTTCGCCGGTCACGTCGTCCAGCGCCGTGCTGCCGGCGACGGCGCCGCGAAAGGTGAGGATCGCGGGCAGCCCATCCTCCGGACGTGCCGAGACGTCGTCGATGTCGGCCTCGCCATCGGGATCGGCGGCGATCTCCTGGAGCGTTCCGTCGGCACGCAGGCGTTGCAACCGGCGAAGATGGCCGCCCACGTCGCCGAGCAGGAAAACCCGGTCGCCCTCGCCCACCACGGGCCACAAGGTGCATCGACGCAGTACCTCGCAACGCAGGACGTCGGTACGCCTTCCCGACGCGTCGATACGCACGGTGACGATCGACGTATCGCGCATGTGCTGCACGTAGGCGAGCCGTTCGCCGGCGAAGGCGTAACCAGTGATGCGTTGCGGGCTTTCGTCGAGCACCGTCGACGCACCACTCACGTCGATTCGCGACAGGCGCCAGCCCGCCGGACGCCCCAGCGAATCGAGCGTCCGCTCGCGCACGAGGACCGCCGCTCGGGACGGATCGGGGTCGAGGAATTCACGCGCTTCCGGGCCACTCAGCGTCGTGAGCACTCGCGCGCCCCGGCCGATGGCCGACAGGACGGACAGCCTGCCCGGCGAGGCGACGACCAACCACCGGCTGTCGCGCGTCCACGCGACCCGTGTGGCTTCGGTATGCGCCAGCAGCATGCGCTCCCCGCCCGTGGCGACATCGAGGATCCAGACGCTCCGTGCATCGTCGCCGCCGCGCAGGAACGCCACGCTCCCGCCATCGGGCGCCATCGCCGTCGCGACGATGGACGGCTTCTGGAGAAACGCCTCGCGAGGGAATCGCGTCGCGACCGCACGGGCCGCTTCGATCCGTACGTCGTGCTGGAAATCGTTACCCAGGATCGGCATCGAGAAGACGAGCGCGAAGAGCGCTCCCAGCCAGGGCCGGAACGTGATCATGACGGGTATCTCCGGTGGTCGATCAGGCGATGGCGGGGACGCTTGCGGTGTCGCGCTCGGCGGCGGGCACGATCAGCCCCAGGCTGACGACGGCGGGCGGTCCGATCAGTCCGCATGCCGCCGTCCAGGCGACGGCGGCGGGAAGGGACAGGCGGCGCCTGCGCACCATCCATGCGCCCGCCACCAGGCTCGCCAGCATTCCCATCGCCGCCCACAGCCGTACCTGCACGGGAACGGGCGGCGCATCGGTACGCTGGATCGGATCGGCACGGGCGAAGAGATGCGTGGCGACCTCGCGTACGACGTACAGCGCGGGAGAGGGCCACCAGCTCCGGTACCGGTGGAGCAAGGGATAGTCCGAGCCCATCGTGCGCGTGGCGACGGGAACGACCTTGCCCGCGTCGCTGACCCACAGCACCGTCTGGTAGGGCGCTACACCGCGCATGTCGGAGGCGTGCCAGGTAAACGTGAACGAGAGCAGGTAACCGTCGACCGCCTCCACCAGCTCGGCGCGAGTCAGGTCGCCCGGCGCGCCGGGTATCGCGATGCGCTGGCGAGGCGCGAGCAGGCCGTCGCCGTCGACGAGGTGGCGACCGTCGAAGACGTAGACCGCCTTGTCGCCCTGCGCCACCAGGCTGCCGCCGACGGACGTGATGCCGAGCAGGTATTCGCCCTCGGGTAGCGCGATGCGCGGCACGACGCGACGCACGGACGCGACGTAACGATAGAGCGTGTTCCCCGCGACGATCGTCATATCGCCATGCCCCATGCCCGGCAGCGGATCCGTCACCGTGGGAATCGCGGCAAACGCTTGGCCGTCGGCGCCGATCCCGAGCGTCCCCGCCGCGCGGCCGTCGGCCATGTTCCTTCCCTGGTAGCGCATGGCGGCATGGCTGAAGGTCCAGCGAACGCGTGCGTCGGCGTCGTCGAATTCGGCATCGACACCGTTGCTCATCGCCCCGCGCACGGGCAGGTCGACGAAGAGGCGGCCCATCGCATGGACCTCGGACAAGGCGACCTGTTCGCGCCACAACGGTGCGTCGGCGAGGGTGGCGCCCGCGAGCCCCGCCAGCATGCGCTCACGCGGCGCCATGCGCTCGGTTTCGGTGTATCCGCCGCGCGGCGGCGTCACCATGTTCGCCGGATGCGTGCCGAGCATGATCCAGAGCAGTTCGGCGAGAAACGCCAGCACGAGGATGCCGACATAGACGCCGACCTGCACCGGCAACGCCACGAGCACCGTGGAAAGGAAGCCGCGCGGCGGTGCGCCGAGATCCGGCCGGAAAGCGACCAGCACCATCGCGATGCCGCACGCGCAAGCCAGCAGTTGCACACCGATGGCACCGATGCCCGTGGCGTGCGCCGCACCGACCCAGCACAGCAGCACCAGCGCGCTCGCCGCATAACGCCGGTTGGCCAGCATGCCGTACGCGCCCGCAGCGTATCCGCATAGGGCAATCAGCCATCCGCCGAGGGGAAGCATCACGTGGCGTGGATCGACCACGCGTGCCGTGCCCCAAGCCTGCCAGGCCACGGTCGCCAGCGTCGGCAGGGCGACGGACACGGCCAGCCCCGCACCCGCCGTCGCGAGCAGCGCGATCGCGATGCGCCTGGGTGCCAAGGGGCGATGCAGGAGGTTGAGCCACTGGTTGGGCCTGCGCCAGGTGCCCATCTGGTGCAGCCCCAGCAGCAGCCCCGCGAGCGCATAGACGCCGGCGAAGAGGCGGTACACGTTGAGTGGCTGCTGCCCCAGGTCGACGAGACGGTTGAAGAACACCAGGACGAGGACGTGAGCGAGCGCACAGGCGAGAAACCACCAGCGGTAGCGCATCCATTCGGAACGGGCGATGTCGAGCATGTCTTTCTCCTCAGGCCGCGGTGGGCATCGCGTGGTGCTTGGCAAGAAAGCCGTTGACCGCGCGGTCGAGGCTCACCGGCATGGCATGCACGTCGCGCGCGCCGCAACTGCGCAGGAATTCCGCGAAGTCGTCGCCCTGGTCGAGTACGAGGTAGTGATGCAGTCCATCGATGCGCTGCGCCTCGAGAAGGCCTGGCACGAGCCGCGGATCGGGGCCGCGAAAGGGGATGTCCGCCACCCAGCAGGACACGCGGGCGCGGAAATCGTCGGGTGGCGACATGTTTCGCAGTGCGCCACGCTCCATGATGATGAGGTTGTCGGCCACCCGCTCGATTTCCTCCATCTGGTGCGAGCAGTACACCACCGTGCAATCGCGCGTGGCGTTGGAGTAGAGCAGCGTTTCCAGGAAGGCGCGCTTGGCGACCACGTCCAGGCCGAGCGTGGGCTCGTCGAATACGAGCAGTTCGGGCTGCTGCGCGAGCGTCAAGGCGAGGTTGAACCCCGCACGCTCGCCGCGCGACAGCTGCGAAACCTTCTGGCCGCCAAGCACGTTGTAGTGTCCGATGGTTTCGTCGAAGGCATCCTGGCTCCAGTGCCGGTACAGGCGCCGCTGCATGGCGGTGACCGCGTCGACCGTCATCCAGCCCGGCAAGGTGTGTTCCTCGTTGACGAAGCCGATGCGCTCGCGGTCGGCGGGCGTCAGCGAGCGGCAGTCGCGGCCGAGGATGAACGCCTCGCCCGACGTGGCCGGCATGAAGCCCAGGAGGATGCGAAACAACGTGGACTTGCCCGCGCCGTTCGCGCCGACGATGGCGTGGATGTTGCCGCGCTCGATGACGAGATCGAGGTGATCGATCGCCACCTTGCGGCCGTAACGCTTGCACAGCGCTCGGGTGCGGATGACCGGTTCGTCGTTCATGCGAATTCCCCCTTCCCCTTTTTCAGGCCGTTTTCTTCGCCAGGATCGCCAGCGCTTTTTCCAGGCGCCCGAGCGCCCGGTCGGGCGGGTAATCCAGTGCCACCACTTCGTGCACGAAGGCCTGCACGGCATCGTCCATGCGCCGGTCGCGCTCGACGCCGCTCCATCTCTGTCGCGGCTCGGCAACGTAGAGCCCCAGCCCCTGCCGCGACTCCAGCCAGCCTTCGGCGGTGAGTTCGGCGTAGGCCTTGGCGACCGTGTTCGGGTTGATGGTGAGCTGCTGGGCCAGGCCCCGGACGCTGGGCAGTTGCGCCCCCGGGCGAAGCTCCCCGGTGGCGATGCGCATGCGTACGGCGTCGACGATCTGCCGGCCGATGGGGCGGGAATCGCCCGTGGCGATCTGGATGGGCAATGCCTGGGTACGGGCCATCTTGGTGCACCATGTGTACTAGTTCATGCAGTACAGCATGGGTGCACGGAACGGGTCAACCGTGACTGATGGGTGGAGATACCGCCCGGCCTGCCTTCGCCGATACGATCGGCTCCCACCCCTTCGGTAGTCAGTCCGCTACCGAAGGGGTTGCGAAGGCCTTACCGGGTGGCCGTTTCCTTCGGCGCCAACCGATAGCGCTGCTTGCCGTAGGCCCAGCTCGGCCACAGCGCATGCGCCAGCACGGTCTTTTCCAGCTGCGGGTCGACCGCCTCCGGCTCCAGCTTCTCGCCGTCCACGACGTAGCGATACTGCGTGGCCGGCTGGTTGGGACGCAGCACGACGAGCGTGTCGTCCTTCAGATAGCCGTAGTTGTCGCCGTACTGCATGATCGCGCGGTCGGGATAGCGCTTGGTGAGGTCCGCGCCGAGCATCGGATGCTCGCTGCTGATGCCGATGAGCGAGAGCAAGGTGGGCGCAAGGTCGACCTGGCTGACGATGTGGTCGTCTTTCTTCACCGGCACGCCCGCGCCGAGGATCAACGCCGGAATGTGGAAATGTCGCACCGGCACCAGGCTCGCGCCGAACACGCGCGCATCGTGGTCGGCCACGATGAGGAACACGGTGTGGTTCCAGTACGGCGATTGTTTCGCCTTCTCGAAGAAGCGGCCGATGGACCAGTCGGCGTAGCGCACGGCATTGGCGTTGCTCGCCGGATCACCCTGCGGCTGGATGCGACCGGCGGGGTATTCCCACGGCGTGTGGTTGGATACCGAGAAGGCGACGGTCAACGTGGGCTTGTCGCCGTCGTCGAGCAACCGCTGGTGCAGTTCCTTGAACATGTCTTCGTCGGAGGCGCCCCACGAGCCCACGAAGCCCGGCTTGGTTTCGAAATTGGCGCTGTCGACCACTTCGTTGAAACCATTGCCGTAGAAGAACGAACGCATGTTGTCGAAATGCGCCTCGCCGCCGTAGAGGAAGCGCGTGTGGTAGCCGAAGGTGTCGAGCAACGCGCCGAGCGTGAAGAAATCGCGCTGGCTGCGCGGCAGCTTCAGCACGGCTTCGGCGGGGGTGGGCAGGAAGCCGGTGGTGACCGCCTCCAGGCCGCGCGCCGAGCGCGTGCCCGTGGCGTAGGTGCGGGTGAGCCACCAGCCGTCGTGCGAGAGCTTGTCCAGCTCGGGCGTGTAACCCGCGCCGCCGAGGCTTCCGACGAACTGCGCGCCGAGGCTTTCCTCGAGGATGATCACGAGATTGAGCGGCTTGTCGCCCTGGCGGGTGGCCTCCTGCCTGTGCAGGCTCGGATACCGCGGATCGAGCGGCTGGCCGTCGAGGCCCGCCGTCGCTCGCACGATGTCGTTCATCTCGGTCTCGTCCAGCTTGCCGTACACCGCCGAGGCCGACCGCTCGTTACCCAGCGCAATGGCCGCGTTGAGCACGTTATAGAGCGAGTTCAGAGGCAGGGTGTTGACCATCGCGTCGTTGGTGAAGGCCACCTGCGACGCGTTGAGCGGGCGGTGCTGCAAGGTGCCGCGGCCGGCCAGGAACAGCACGGCGAAGGTGAGCGCGGTAACCACCGGCCGCCACACGAAGCGCATGGGACGACGGTCCGGCGAGCGCGTGGGCAACAGGCGGAAACCGATCCAGCCGATCAGCACGAGCGCCACGAGACCGGCGCCCACCGAGAGCTTGTAGCCGTGCCAGAGCATGGCGGCCACTTCGTTCGGGCTGGTGAGGTACTCGAAATACAGGCGATTGGGGCGCGTGTCGTATTCGACGATGAACTGGGGCGTGGACACCTCCAACAGCGCGAACAGCAACCACCACACGCGGTACCACCATGCGGCGATGCGCGTGGGCCACGCGCGATGGCCGAGCCAGGGCGAGAGCAGCGCCGGCAGGGCCACCACCATCGCCACCAGCGAAAGATCGATGCGCCAGCCGCCGAACAGTACCGGCCAGAGGCCGCCGGCATCGTGGACGCGCGACCATTGCCACAGCGAAAGGCCGAGGCGTGACAGCGTGAGGAAAACCAGGACGGCGGCGAGGAAACGCCATGTAAGCTTGCGCAAGGCTCGAATCCGGCAGGTGGGCGCGGTGGCCACCGCGCGGATTGGGAAAAATCCCATGGTACGGGCTCGTGACTCTACACTCCATGCCCTGTCAGCAACTTACGGCAGCCTTTCGGGCGCCTCACGAGGATCGACGATGTTCAGACTGGCCCAGGCCGAACCGATCGCCACGGGACACGTGCGCGAGGTTTACCAGCACCCGGACGATCCGGATCTGCTGATCAAGGTCATTTCCACCGCGTCCATCGCCGAGCGCTGGGACAACGGCCCCTGGATTCGCCGCCTCGCCCGCAGCGGCCCCTATAAGGATTTCGTGCGCGAATTCCGTGAATACGTCACCAGCATCCACAAGGGCGACTACGCCACCTCGCCGCTGGCCCGCGTGGTGGGCATCGAGATGACCGACATCGGCCTGGGACAGGTGGTGGAAAAGGTGCGCACGCAAGACGGACGGCTCGCCCCCACCCTGCACGCCTGGGTGCAGGCCGAGGGGTTCACCGACCGCACGCAGGCCGCGCTGGAGGAGTTCTACGCCCGCTTGCTGGCCCACGACGTGATCGCGGCCGACCTGCACGCGTGGAACGTGGTCTACGGCGAGGATTCGCGCGGCGGCCCGCGGCTGATCATGATCGATGGCTTCGGCGAGAAGAACCTGATCCCGCACTGCTCGATGAGCCGTTCGCACAATGCGTCGCGCACGAAGAAAAAGTACGAACGCATGCTGGCGCGTACACGGGCCGAGGCGCCCAAGCGCTAACCGTACGAACGCCGCCCGGCGGGGGCCTATCCGTCACCGTCCCGAGGCGCGCCTTCCGATGCGCCAGGGTAGCCGCGCCTGACCTGTTGACTCTACCTACTAGTCGGTAGAAGATACGGTCCGTGGCCATACGCCGCACGTGTTTCGACCTTCCCCCGATAGACCCGTCGGGCCGGCTCCCCCGCCGTCCCACCAAGGAGATCCGCATGCACATCCACCGTTCCAGGTTTCTCGCCCTTTGCGTCACCACCGCCCTGCTTCTCGTCGGCGCTTCCACGGCATCTGCCGCCGGCGCTGCCGACAAGGTGCGCGTGCGCGGCACCGTCACCTCGCTCTCGGGTAATCAGCTCCAGGTACAGTCGCGTGAAGGCAAGCCCGTCACCGTGACGCTGAAGGACGGCTGGAAGATTTCCGCCGTGGCCAAGGCGCAAGTCAGCGACATCAAGACCGGCGACTACGTGGGCATCGCTTCGCTGCCGAAGTCGGAAGGCGGTGACGGCGCGCTCGAGGTGCTGATCCTGCCGCCGCAGCTCAAGGGCCTGGGCGAGGGCAGCTACGGTTGGGATCTCAAGCCCAACAGCACCATGACCAACGCGACCGTGGGCGACCTGGTGAAGTCGGTCGACGGCAGCACGGTCACGATGACCTATCAGGGCAAGGAAAAGAAGATCTCGGTGCCCAACGGCACGCCGGTGGTGACGCTGGCGCCGGCCACCCCGGCCGACCTCACGCCGGGCGCGGTGGTGTTCATCTCGGCCGACAAGAACGCCGACGGCAGCGTGGTCACCGGCCAGGTGGTCGTGGGCAAGAACGGCGTCGTTCCCCCCATGTAACATCCAACGCACGGGCCGGCCGTCCGGCTGGCCCGTGCAGGAGGACCGCCGCATGTCCGCTTCCGTCCCGACCGACGCCGTGGCACCACCGACACGCCGCTACCTGCGGCGGCACTCGCTGACGGTGCGCATCACCCACTGGCTCAACGTGCTGTGCCTGTCGTGCCTGCTGCTCAGCGGCCTGCAGATCTTCAACGCCCACCCTCGCCTGTACTGGGGCAAGTTCGGCGCCGACCCCGACCACGCGTTCCTGTCGATCGGCAGCACGAGTACGGGGAACGAGCTGCACGGTTATCTCCAGCTCGGCAGCCTGCGCATCGAGACCACCGGCGTGCTCGGCGTGTCCGGCGAAGACGGCACCCCGACCGCCCGCGCCTTTCCCACCTGGCTTACGGTGCCGTCGTATCACGACCTCGGCGCGGGACGTCATTGGCACTTCTTCTTCGCCTGGCTGCTGGTGACCAACGGCCTGGTCTATCTCGTCCATGGCGTCTTGCGCCGCCATTTTCGCCGCGACCTCCTGCCCGACCGCGATCAGTTGGCCCCACGCCACCTGTGGCGCGAGATACGCGACCATGCGCGCCTGCGTTTCGCCCATGGCGCGGAAGCGCGTCGTTACAACGCCTTGCAGAAGATCAGCTACCTGGCGGTCATCTTCGTGCTGATTCCACTCATGGTGCTGACCGGCCTGACCATGTCACCGGGACTCGATGCCGCGTTCCCGTTTCTTCCCGGCCTGTTCGGCGGACGGCCGTCCGCGCGGTCGCTGCATTTCATCACCGCGACGCTGCTGGTGGCGTTCGTGGTGGTCCACGTGGTCATGGTGCTGGTATCGGGCGTGTGGAACAACCTGCGTTCGATGGTGACCGGCCGTTACGCCATTGATGATGAAGGAACCGAATCGTGAGCCTCGATCCGTCGCGTCGACGTTTTCTCCGCGGCATCGCCCTGGGCACAGGAGCCCTCGCCCTCGCCGGCTGCGACCGCATCACGGAGAGCGCAAGCGGTGACGCCGTGCTGGGTCAGACCGAGAAGCTGACCCTGGGCGCCCAACGGTTGCTGCAAGGTCGGCACGCGCTCGCTCCCGAATACACCGAGGCCGATCTCTCGCCGGTGTTTCGCGCGAACGGCTCGCAGATGCCCGACTCGGACGAGTACGCCCAGCTCCTCGAACACGGTTTCGCCGACTGGCGGCTACAGGTCGACGGGCTGGTGCAACGGCCGCAGCGGCTGTCGCTGGCGGAACTCAAGCGCTTTCCCTCGCGCACGCAGATCACCCGCCACGATTGCGTGGAGGGATGGAGCGCGATCGGAAAGTGGCAAGGTGTCCCGCTGAAACACGTGCTGGACGTCGCGGGCCTGAAGCCGGGCGCACGCTTCGTCGTGTTCCATTGCGCCGACGAGCTGGAAAAGACACTCGACGGTAGCGGGCGTTACTACGAAAGCATCGACCTGGTGGACGCCTACCATCCGCAGACGATCCTTGCCTATGGCATGAACGGCAAGGACCTGCCCGTCGCGCACGGCGCGCCCTTGCGCCTGCGCGTGGAACGCCAACTGGGCTACAAGCAGGCCAAGTACCTCATGCGCATCGAAGTGGTCGACAGTTACGCCGCGCTCTTCGGCGGCGAGGGCGGGTACTGGGAAGACCGCGGTTACGAGTGGTACGCCGGTATCTGACCTTCCGGCGTCCCGCGATCAGTCGGTCGAACGGGCCGACACTGGCGCATCCACGCAACCGGCACGGAAGGCGTCACCGGGAAGCAACGACATGCTCATGCGATTGGCATTGCCCAGGTGCCGCACCTTCCCGTCGATCACGCAGCGGTCGATCGCCTGGTCGTTGATGAGAATCCAGCGGTGCGCGGGATCGGCCGCCTGCCATGCGCGTGCGTCGCGCAGCTGCTCGGTAGCGTCGCGCGCGAAACCGAATTCGGCCACCGGGCGGCGTGCCTGCAGGAGGATTTCCTCGCGCCAGGACACCAGCCCCAGTTGGCCGTCCGGGCCGATGGCCTCGTCGGCCTCGGTCATCAGCTGGCTCGTCGACTGGTTGCCGTCGAGCAGGGGATAACTGCCCAGCGGCCAGATGATCCAGCCCAGCGCGATGCCGCCCAGCAGCGCGGCTACGCCACGACGTGGCCGGAAGATCCCTGCCGAAACGAGGAAACCGGCACCGACCAGGGCCACGCAGATCCACAGCGCGGCGCCGTGGTCCGGCAACTCATACCCTTCGGCGAGGCGCCGCGCGATCTTCGGCGCGGTCTTCCATGCCCACAGCCCCGCCCCGCCGAACACCGCCGCACACGCGATCGCCAGCCAGAACCCGAGCCGCTGCAGCCAGCGGGTCTTCAGCAGTTCGCCGACGTAGGGCGCCATCGCCAGCGCGACCATCGGCAGCGCGGGCACCAGGTAGATCTCGCGCTTGCCGCGCGGAATGGAGAAGAACACCAGCACCAGTACGAACCAGAGCAGCGGCATCCACACGCGCGGATCGCGCAGGCGCCAGGCGTCGCGCCAACGCGGCACGATGAAGACGGCGAGGATCCACGTGGGTATCCACGTGCGCAGGATCACCAGAAGGAAGAACCAGGGCTTCTCCTCGTGCATCCACGAGTTCGCGTAGCGATCGGCGGTCTGGTGGAAGAGGATGTCCTGCACGTAGGCGAGGTATTCCGGCGTGCCCTTGCCGTAGGCCGTGGCCAGCATCGGCACCAGCCACAGCGCGATGGCGAGAAGGAAGGCCAGCGCACCACCGGCCCAGCGCCAGCCGTCGCCCTGCGTGAGCGTGACGCCCGGCCAGCGGCGCATGCGCATTCCCACGTAGGGCAGCAGCATCAGCAGGGCGATGACGCCCACGCCCTTGGTGATCACCCCCAGGCCGGCCGCGAAGCAGCCCAGCCAGTACATGCGCCAGTTCGGCCCGCGCAGGCAATGGACGAGGATGCCGGCGTTGCCCAGGGTGATCCAGAACAGGTTCAGCGGGTCGATCTGCGCGTGCTTGACCACTTCGACGAACTGCATCGACGCCAGCACGATGGCGGCGGCGTACAGGCCGGTGCGGGCATCCCACAGGCGGCGGCCGAGGTACCACAGCACCGCGAGCGTGCCCAGGCCCGAGAACAGCGAGGTGAGCAGGAACGCGCCGCGCCAGCCGCCGGTGAGCCACATCCAGAAGGCTTCGGTCCACATCAGCACCGGCGGCTTGTCGGCGTAGAGTTCCATGCCGCGGTGGGGGAACAGCCACTGGCCGGATTCGAGCATCTGCCGGGCCACCAGCGCGAAACGGGGCTCGTCGGGCGGCCACGGGCCACGCATGCCGATGCCGGCGGCCAGCACCACCAGGGCGATGAGCATGAACCAGCCGAATTCGCGGCGAGAAGAACGTTCGTCGTGGGAGAGCATGCAGGCCGTGGCTGGTCGGGTCTGCCACCATGCTAGCGGACACCCCTGTCGAGACCCTTACAAACTCCTTATCGATTTTCGGCAAGGTGGGCGTGGAAGGACGTCGTCCGTCCCGACACGAGCGATCGGGCGCCAAGCCCCCGCGGATCACCATGAGGTTTATCTTAAACGTCGCACCTCCCAACCGCCCATGCGACGTGGCGATTTCAATTTTCGCCGGCTCGCACGTCTAGGGGTTTCGCCGGTGCGGAAATCGGCGTTCGTTCCTGCCCGTACGGGCGCCGATTTCCCACCGTGCGAACCTCTTAGAATCACCCAGCCCCATGAACGCGGTCAGGCAAACCATGGATCCAACCGAGCCGGCGGGTCCGTCGGCCAGCGACACGCGGGCGACCCAGGTCGTGGCCCTGTTTCGCGAACACAATGCGGCACTCGTGGCCTTCCTCCGGGCCCGGCTGAACTCGCTCGCCGACGCCCAGGAAGTGGCGCAGGAGGTCTACCTGAAGCTGCTGACCCTGGGGCCTGGCACGGCCATCGACTCGCCGCGCGCCTTCCTGTTCCGCGCCGCGGCCAACCTGGCGGTCGACAAGCTGCGCATGCGCAACGTGCGTGCCGCGGCACCGGTCGATCCCGAACACGACGACTGGCACGTCACGCCGATCCCGGAGCAGCACGCCTCGGCGGTGGAGCAATGGCGCGACCTGCGCGAAGCGCTGGACGAACTGCCGGCGAAAACCAGCCGGGCCTTCGTGATGCACGTGATCGACGGGCGGGATTTCGCCTCGATCGCCCGCGACATGAACCTCAGCGAGCGCATGGTGCGCTACCACGTCGGCAATGCCCTGGCGCATTGCCGCGAACGCCGCGACCGTGCGGAGAGTCCCCGATGAACACCCTTTCTTCCGGTCCTGACCGGCACATCGACCATACGGCGGCGGACTGGTGGGCGCGACTTCGCGACCCCGCCCTGCCCGAGCAGGCCTGGCTCCAGTGGAGCGACTGGCTCGAGGCCGATCCGCGCCATGCCCCGGCCTTCGACCGGGTCGCCGCGCTCGCCGAGAGCCTGGGCACCATGGGTGCCGCCGAGCGCAGCGCCTTCGTCGCCCGTTTTTCCCCGGCCCCTCGCGCCCGTGCGCAGCGGCCTCGGCTGGCGTTCGGCATCGCGGCCGGCGTGGCGGTGGCCGTCGCGGCCGCCGGGCTGTTCCTCGCCTGGCGCAGCCCGTCCGCCCAGGCTCCCCGCCAGTACGCGAGCGCACTGGGCGGCCACCGCGATATTTCCCTGCCCGACGGTTCCAGCATCGAGCTGGGCGGCGCCAGTTCGGTGACCGCCCATTACGGCCGGGAGGTCCGCGCCGTCGACCTCGACGCCGGCGAGGCTTTCTTCCGCGTGGCACACGCCGAGCGACCGTTCGTGGTCAACGCCGGTCCGCTGCGTATTCGTGACCTGGGCACGGCGTTCAACGTGCGCCGTACCGGCGACCGGGTGACCGTGACGGTCACCGAGGGGCGCGTACGCGTGTCCCCGGCGCAGGAGGGCGGCGACCTCGGCCCGGTCGAACTGGGCGCCGGGCGCCAGGTGTCGTTCGATCCCGCGACCCAGGCCATGCGGATCCTCGACGTGAACCCGGACAGCGCCCTGGCCTGGCGCGGCAACCGGCTGGAATTCGTGAACGAGCCGCTGGATTCGGTGCTGGCCAACGTCAGCCGCTACAGCAAGCGACCGATTCGGCTGGCCGATCCCGACCTGGGCAAGCTGACGTTTACCGGCACGGTCCAGGTCGATACCATCGACAGTTGGGTTGCCGCGCTTCCCCGCGTGTTTCCCGTGAGGGTGGAGTCTCACGCCGACCGGCTCGAGCTCGCCCACCAGACTTCGACCACGCGGAGTGCCAAGCCGCGCTGAAACACATTCCGTTTGGGGCCGTCAGTCTTGCAGTACTCGGTTCGCGGGCGTCGGCGCATCACCACCGGCGCATTCGCGCTGGTTCTCGCGCTGCCCGCGGGCGCGGCGAACGGGCCGGCACCTGACCCCGCCGTCGGCGTGCCGGGCGCGGCGATCTCCTTCGCTATCGCTCCCCAGCCCCTGGCCACGGCCTTGCTCGCCTGGGGCAAGCAGACCAACGTGCAGGTGCTCACCGCGTCGGGCTCGATCGCCAACTGGCGTTCGAGCGGTGCCCAGGGCGTGCTGACGCCGAACGCCGCGCTCGACGAATTGCTCGAAGGCACCGACCTCGAACGCGAGTCGTACGATCCGCATACGGTGGTGGTGCGCCAGAAGCAGAAGCAGGGCGACGCCACCCCGCTGGACCCCGACGTGACCCTCGATACCGGAAGCGTGGTGCCGCTGGCGACGGTCGACGTGCGCGGGCTGATCACCGACGGTGGGTTCAAGACCGATACCACCCGCTCGGCGACACGCACCGACACCTCGCTGGCCGACGTGCCGCAGTCGGTCAGCGTGGTCAATCGCGAGGTCATCGAATCGCAGCAGGCCGTCGCGCTGGGCGACGTGGCGCGCTACGTCGCCGGCGTGCAGTACGTCGACGGTTACGGCAGCTCGCCGCTCTTTCTCATCCGCGGCTTCGACGCCGGCCACGGCATGACCGACGGGATGCCCAACGGCGTCGCGCGCACGGAAGACCTTCCCCCGCTGATCGGCATCGAGCGCGTGGAAGTGCTGCGCGGACCGGAAGCGATCCTCGGCGACACCTCGCAGAACAACAATTTCGGCGGCTCCATCAACGTGGTGATGAAGCGCCCGCAGGCGGACACAGTGCGCCAGCTCACCTACTCCGTGGGCGAATACGACGGCGCTCGGTTAGGCATCGACCTGGCCGGTAGCGCGTCACGGGACGGCCGGGTCACGTATCGCCTCGTGGCCGCCGGACAGCGTGGCGCCAGGACGCCGCAGGGCGACGGTGGCGGGCGCGGCAGCTACCTCGCGCCGTCTCTGGCCTGGAGCGACGGCGTTACCCGAGTCATGGGAGGGTGGGAATTCGTCGACAACCGTATCCCCGGGCCGGAGCACACCGTGCTGCTCGGTCCTTCGCTGTCGTCGGCCTCGCCTTATCGCGACCTGCCCGATACGCCCAGCGACGTGGCCTCGTTCCGTACCACGCGCGCGGTGTTCGAGGTGGACCACGCCTTCGCGGACGACTGGACCTTCCATAGCCGAGGTCAATACGTTCGCCAGCGCAGCGACGGACGCAACTGGTCGTACGACGCCAATCCCCTCTTCGGCATGCTCTCGCCCGTGGCCCGCCGCTTTCGCTATTCGGCCGACTACTGGACCTGGCAGAACGACCTCTCGGCGCGCTTCCGCCATGGCGACGTCACCCACGATGTGCTGCTGGGCGTGGATCTGGCCCGCACGCACTCGGGCGACAGCGGCGCCTCCAACGTCCAGCAGGACGACATCAGTGAAACGACCCAGGGCGGCGACTCCTTCGTGATCACCCGCCCAGTGGCCTTCGACCTGCGCACCGGCGAAGACCTCAGCCTGAATGCGGGCTTCGCCAGCCTGAAGTCGCTGGCGTCGGGCGGTACCAAGGTGCAGCCACTGGCCGGTTCATGGCAGACCAACTCCGGTATCTACCTGCAGGACCAGATCGCCATCGGCGATCGCTGGAACGTGCTGGCCGCGATGCGTCGCACCGACTATCGCCTTCAGACGCGCTATGCGGACGGCGGCCCGCGCCGGGTGGATAAATCGCGCTGGATTCCGAAGCTCGGCGTCGTCTACAAGCTCACCCCGGACGTGTCGCTCTACGCCGACACCTCCACCGGCTTCCAGCCGAATCCGCTGTTGGGCAAGGATGGACAGCCCTTGCCGGCGGCCACCTCACGCCAGGTGGAAGTGGGCGGCAAGTTCGACCTCTTCGACCAGCGCGCCCGCCTGACCGCCGCGCTCTACCGCATCCGCGTCGACCACAGCGTCAGCCTGGTCTCGCCCGAACCGCCGTTCTTCGCCACCCCCGGGCCGGGCCAGACCAATCGCGGCCTCGAGGTGGAATTCGCCGGTCGCGTGGCACCCAACCTCGACGTGCTCGCCAGCCTCACCGAGACGCGCATCCGCAATCACGACGACACGCGCGCCACCGGCGCGCCCCGGCACCAGGCCGCGGCCTGGGCGAGCTACCGTTTCGGCAACGGCGCGTCGAAGCCGTGGGGCGTGGCCGCCGGCATCCTCGCGCGCAGCCGCAGCCTCGGCCGGACCAGCACCGATGGCCAGTACTTCGGCATCCCGGGCCAGGCCAGCGTGGAAGCGAACGTATCGCGCTATGGGGAGAACTGGCGCGTCACCCTGGGGGTTAAAAACCTGCTGGATCGCACGCTCTATGCGGTGAACTTCGACGAGACCTTCGTACCGATCCGGCAGGGCCGCGTGGTGCTGCTCACGGGCAGCTACGATTTCTAGGCCTGCCGCGCGAAGGCGCGCAGCGTGACCTCGCAGGCCTCCCGCCTGAACGCTTCCACGTGGGCGCGGCCCTGCACCAGGGGCAGGCAGGGGATCTCGTAAAAGCCGTCGTCTCCTGGCGTACCGCCATGACGACGCCAGAACGGATCGTGGGCGGTCGACGCGCCATCCGCACGGCGCTCGACGGGCCGCGCGTCGTCCGAGACGCCGCGAATGCGCTCGATGCCATAGTAGGTGGCCAGTGCGCGGACCACGGACAACAGCAGGTCGCGCGGCCGCATTCCGCCGCTGGCACGGGTGAAACCGGCCATCGCGCCGCGTCCCAGGTAGGCCCAGGAACCTCGTACCGCGCCGATGAGCAGCCCCTCCGCGCCGGCGAAGGTGATCGCGCAGGACGACACCACTTCCTTGTCGCCGTTGAGCAGATACAGGCCCAGCTCACCGCTGCGCTCGTCCTCGGGGGCGCGCGCATGGAGGTACGCCATCCGTCCCTCGCCCAGCGGCAAGGTGGCCAGGCGCACGTCATGGCCTTTGAGCAGGCGATCGCGCAGGCGTTCGGGAAATTCGCGGTTGATGAAGCGGTAATGCGCCTCGACGATCCGGCCACGGGTTGCCGGATCGAGCCCTCGTGAGATGTAGTGCGAGCGCCAGCGCTCGTAAAGACGGGGATTGAACTCCGCCGCCGCCCGCACGTCACGCGACGCCGCAATCAATCGCAGCCACGCGGCCTGCCGCGGCCAGCCCGACAAGCTACCCAGCAGGTAACGCAGGCGGCTTTCGGGCAACGGCTGGCGTCGGCGGAGCGCGGCGCGACGGCGCAGGTGCTCCAGCATGAGCCGGAAACCATTCTGTCCGGAAGGCTGGCTCCAGCCCAGGGGCAGATCGTGCAAGGCGCGGGGGGCGTGATAGCGGGACTGCATATCCCTTAGACGTCCCAGGCCCCGGGAATTGAAACGGCGTTTGCTCGGTAGGAGCCGATTTATCGGCGATTCCTAACAATGTCGTGACGTGCGATCGCCGCTGAAGCGGCTCCTACCGAGCAGGAGGATGCCACTTGGGGGCTCAGCGTCCGCGCTTGCGCCCCTCGTCGCGCCAGACGATCCACGCCCCCACCAGGGTCAACCCGGCCAGGGCATACCACGTGATGGCGTATTGAAGGTGGTTGTCGGGGAAGGCGATCACCGTGAGCCCGCCCACCGGGCCATCGCCGCCGTCGCCCCCGGCGGGCGAAGAAGCCGCGTCGGCGTCGATGAAATAAGGGGCCGTGTCGCCCAGGCCCTTGGCTTTCGCGATGGCGGCGACGTCGCGCGAGAACCAACGATCGGCCGCCGGCTGGTTGTCCTGCAGGAAGGCGCCCTTGGGTTCGCTGATACGCAACAGCCCCGTTACCGTGGTGTCGCCAGACGGGCCCAGCAGGCAATCGGCCTTGCCCGCGCACCACGTGGGCGAAACGAAACCGCGGTTGACGATCACCACCTCGCCGTTCGCCCGGCGCATGGGCGTGAGCAGCCACGAGCCCAGGCCCAGCTCGGTGCTGGCGCGCACGCGCACGCTCTTGTCCTCGAGGAAGGTGCCGCTGAGCTTCACGCGACGGTATTCGTCGTTGGCGGCATCGACCCGCGGCCATTGGCCGCGACCGGGCGCGTCCACCGGTTCGGCATGCACGCGCGCATCGACACGCGCGATGAGCTCGTGCTTCCACGCGCGACGGTGCACCTGCCATGTGCCCAGGGCGACGAAGCCCGCGAACAGCACCACGCCGAACAGCGCCAGCAGGCCCAGAACGAAGACGCCGCGCGATCGGCGCGGCGTCTTCGCGTCATGGGAGGCCGGTGCGCTCAAGGCAGGTTCTTCACCTGCTGGGTCATGTCGTGCGTCATGCCCGGCATCATGTTGGCGTTGAGGTGGTACATCACCCAGATCGAGCCGGACAGCGTGATCACCACCAGCACCAGCGTGAAGATCAGCGCCAGCATGTTCCAGCCGCCCTGCGCCTTGGTGTCCATGTGCAGGAAGTAGATCATGTGCACGACGATCTGGATGGCGCCGAAGATGAGCAGCACCACCGCCAGCGTCTGTGCGTTGGGGATGACCTTGCCCATCACCAGCCAGAACGGAATGGCCGTGAGCACCACCGCCAGGAAGAAACCCGTCATGTACCCCTTGAGGGTGCTGTGCGGCGCGTCGTCCTCGTGATGACCGTGATCGTCGTGGTGATCGTGCGAATCGACGTGCGTGCTCACTGCAGCACTCCCATCAGGTAAACGAAGGTGAAGACGCCGATCCACACGACGTCGAGGAAATGCCAGAACATCGACAGGCACATGATGCGGCGCTTGTTGGCCGGCGTGAGGCCGAGCTTGCCCACCTGGAACAGCAGCGTGATGAGCCAGATGATGCCGAAGGTGACGTGCAGGCCGTGGGTGCCCACCAGCGTGAAGAACGACGACAGGAACGCGCTGCGCTGCGGGCCCGCGCCCTCGTGGATGAGGTGGGCGAACTCGTAGAGCTCGATGCCGAGGAACGCCGCGCCGAACAGGCCGGTGACGATGAGCCAGGCCATCATCGTGCCCTTGCGGTTCTTCTGCATCTCCAGCACGGCGAAGCCGTAGGTGATGGAAGACAGCAGCAGCATGCTGGTGTTGACGGCGACCAGCGGCAGCTCGAAGAGATCGGCACCCGAGGGGCCACCCGCGTAGCTGCGGCCGAGCACGCCGTAGGTGGCGAACAGGCAGGCGAAGATGAGGCAGTCGCTCATCAGGTAGATCCAGAACCCGAGCAACGTGCCGTTGGCCGGGTGATGGTCTTCCTTCATCCAGAACTGGAGCTTGGAGTCCGCGGTGCCCGCGGAAGACGTGGCATGCATATCAGACATGGGCGGCGAGCTCTTCCGTACGGGCGGTCTCGGTGCGTTCGACCACGTCCGCCGGGATGTAGTAGTCACGCTTGTAGTTGAACGTATGGCCGATGGCCGTCACCAGCAGGCCCAGGAAGGCGAGACCCGCCACGAGGAACATGTGCCAGATCATGGCGAAGCCCAGCACGAAGGCGAAGCCCGCGATGATGATGCCCGCGCCCGTGTTCTTGGGCATGTGGATCGGCAGGTAACCCTCGGTGCGACGCTCGGCGTGGTGATCCTTCATCTGCGCCCAGGCGTCGAGGTCGTGCACCACCGGGGTGAAGGCGAAGTTGTAGACCGGCGGCGGCGAGGAGGTGGACCACTCCAGCGTGCGGCCGCCCCACGGATCGCCGCTGACGTCGCGCAGTTGCTCGCGACGCTTCCAGCTGACGAACAGCTGCATCAGGAACGAGCCGATGCCCAGCGCGATGAGGACGGCACCGAACGCGGCGATCTGGAACCAAATCTGCAGCGAGGGATCCTCGAAGTGGTTCATGCGGCGCGTGACGCCCATGAAGCCCAGCACGTACAGCGGCATGAAGGCCACGTAGAACCCGATGAACCAGAACCAGAACGAGCACTTGCCCCAGAACGGATCGAGCTTGTAACCGAAGGCCTTGGGGAACCAGTAGTTGATGGCGGCGAACACGCCGAACACCACGCCGCCGATGATCACGTTGTGGAAGTGCGCGATCAGGAACAGGCTGTTGTGCAGCAGGAAGTCGGCCGGGGGCACCGCGAGCATCACGCCGGTCATGCCGCCGATGACGAAGGTGATCATGAAACCGATCGTCCACAGCATCGGCACTTCGAACTTGATGCGGCCACGATACATCGTGAACAGCCAGTTGAAGATCTTCGCGCCCGTCGGGATCGAGATGATCATCGTGGTGATGCCGAAGAACGAGTTGACGCTCGCGCCCGAACCCATGGTGAAGAAGTGGTGCAGCCACACCAGGTACGACAGCACGGTGATCACCACGGTGGCGTACACCATCGAGGCGTAGCCGAACAGGCGCTTGCGGCTGTAGGTGGGCACGATCTCGGAGAAGGCACCGAACAGCGGCAGGATCAGGATGTAGACCTCGGGATGGCCCCAGATCCAGATCAGGTTCACGTACATCATCGGGTTGCCGCCGAAGTCGTTCGTGAAGAAGTTGGTGCCCGCGTAGCGGTCGAGCGAGAGCAGCACCAGCACTGCGGTGAGCACCGGGAAGGCGGCGACGATCAGCACGTTGGTGCAGAGCGAGGTCCAGGTGAACACGGGCATCCGCATCATGGTCATGCCCGGCGCGCGCATCTTGACGATGGTGGCGATCAGGTTGATGCCCGACAACGTGGTGCCCACGCCGGCCACCTGTAGCGACCATATGTAGTAGTCGACGCCTACGTCGGGGCTCTGCGCGAGGCCGGACAGCGGCGGATAGGCCAGCCAGCCGGTACGCGCGAATTCACCGACGAACAGCGACGCCATCACCAGCATCGCGCCGGACACGGTCATCCAGAAGCTGAAGTTGTTGAGGAACGGGAACGCCACGTCGCGCGCGCCGATCTGCAGCGGCACCACGTAGTTCATCAGGCCCGTGACCAGCGGCATCGCCACGAAGAAGATCATGATCACGCCGTGGGCGGTGAAGATCTGGTCGTAGTGGTGCGGCGGCAGGAAGCCGGGGTTGCCGTTGAAGGCGATGGCCTGCTGGGCGCGCATCATCAGCGCGTCGGCGAAGCCGCGCAGCAGCATCACGATGCCCAGCACCATGTACATGATGCCGATCTTCTTGTGATCGATGCTGGTGAACCACTCCTTCCAGAGGTAGCCCCACAGCTTCGCCTTGGTGATGAGACCCAGGACGGCGATGCCGCCGATGGCGACCATGGCGAAGGTGCCGATGAGAATCGGCTCGTGATAAGGGATCGCCTCCAGGGAGAGGCGGCCGAAGATCAGTTTTACTAGATCGGGCGTGTTCATTACCGGGCTCGGCTAGGCTTGAATTCGATGGGGCGCGCTCAGCGCGAGCGCCCGGCAGGGGCGGCCGCCACGTCGGCGTCGCGGGTCAGGCAGAGCGCGCCGACGTAGCGCTTCTCGGCCTCGGTGAGGCCCAGGCGCGAACGGAGGCCGACGCTGGAGGCGAGGTTGTAGGCGCCGACGATGCCCTGGCCGCCCTGCTTGTCGAGCGCCATCATGTCGCTCTGGCACATGCGGTTGGACTCGACGCAGCGGTTGAGGATGGCGTTGTACAGACCCTTGCTGACGCTGGCGTAATAGCGCACCGGCTCGCGCTCGCTGGGCTGCTCGAGCTTGAGGTAATCGTCGCGGCCCAGCTCGGCGCCGCTGGCGCGGGCCTTGGCCACCCAGCCGTCGAAATCGGCGTTGGACAGGCTGTGGAAGCGGAAGGTCATGTCGGAGAAGCCGGCACCGCTGTAATTGGCCGACAGGCCGGCGAAATCGCCGGTTTTGTTCATCACCGCATGCAGCTGCGTCTCCATGCCCGGCATCGCGTAGATCATGCCGGCCAGCGAGGGCACGAAGAAGGCGTTCATCACGTTGGAGGCCGTGATGTGGAATTCGATGGGACGATCGACCGGGGCGGCCATCTCGTTGACCGTGGCGATGCCCTGTTCCGGATAGAGGAACAGCCACTTCCAGTCGAGGGCCACCACCTCCACCACCAGGGGCTTGGTGCCGGCGGCGACCGACCGCGACGCGTCGAGCTGGTCGATGGGGCGGTAGGGGTCGAGCTTGTGGGTGCTCGTCCAGGTGATCGCGCCCAGGGCGATGATGATCATCAGCGGGGCCGACCAGACGATCAGCTCCAGCACGGTGGAGTGGTTCCAGTCCGGGTCGTACTCCCCGTGGGCGGCCTTGTTCGACTCCCGGTACTTCCAGGCGAAGAGCAGGGTCAGCGCGATGACCGGGATGATGATGATCAACATCAGCACCACGGAGATGGCGATAAGGTCGCGCTGCTGGCGGGCGATGTCGCCGGATGGCGAGAGCAGCACGGCATCGCAGCCCGACAAGAGCAGGGCCAGGGCGGGGATCAGCAATCCGCGCAACAGCTTCATGGACATTCGCATGATGGGAGTAGATCGTGGGGACACAAAAAGGTACGCCGTTCCACCTGTCACGGCCATAGGACACATTGTCCCATGCCCCATGCGGGGAGGGGGAATCCTTCCCGCCCGATCTTCGCTATGCTGTCCCCAACGCCATGAAACAGGGTAGTAACACGATGTCAAGCCTTTCACATGCCCATCACGTGGATCCCGGCGTCCAGGCCCAGAAGGACCTGGCTCACCACCATGGCGGCGCCGCCCATGCGGCGGTCGCTCCCGGCGAGATCGCCGTGGGCGTGGTCATCGGCCGCGCCTCGGAATATTTCGACTTCTTCACCTACGGCATCGCCTCGGTGCTTGTGTTCCCGTCGGTGTTCTTTCCGTTCCTGAGCCAGCTGGACGGCATCCTGCTGGCTTTCGCCATCTTCTCGCTGGCCTTCATCGCCCGGCCCATCGGCACCACGCTGTTCATGGCGATCCAGCGCCATTGGAGCCGTAGCACCAAGCTCACGGCCTCGCTGTTCCTGCTGGGCACCTCGACGGTATGCATCGCCTTCCTGCCGACCAACACGTCCGGCGGGTACGGGGTCATCGTCGTGCTGGCGGTGCTGCGCTTCATCCAGGGCATCGCCCTGGGCGGCTCCTGGGACGGCCTGCCCTCCCTGCTGGCGCTGAACGCCCCCAAGGGCCGCCGCGGCTGGTACTCGATGCTGGGCCAGCTCGGCGCGCCGATGGGCTTCCTGATCGCCGGCGCCCTGTTCCTCTTCCTGAACACCCAGCTGTCGCGCGAGGATTTCCTCGGCTGGGGCTGGCGCTACCCGTTCTTCGTGGCCTTCGCCATCAACGTGGTGGCCCTCTTCGCCCGCCTGCGCCTGGTGGTGACCGAGGAATACACCCAGCTGCTGGAAGAGCGCGAGCTGGAGCCCATCGGCACCATCGAGATGTTCCAGGCCCAGGGCTACAACCTGTTCATCGGCGCCTTCGCCGCCCTGGCCAGCTACGCGCTGTTCCACATCGTGACGGTGTTCCCCCTCTCCTGGATCGCCCTGTCGCGCTCGCAGGACATCAATAACGTGTTGATCGTGCAGCTGGTGGGCGCGTGCGTGGCGATCCTGGCCACGGTGGCCTCGGGCGTCATCGCGGACAAGATCGGTCGCCGCAACACCCTGGGCACCATGGCCGTGCTGATCGGCCTGTTCGCCATCGCCTCGCCGTTCCTGCTCGACGGCGGCAAGGTGGCGCAGGATCTGTTCCTGGTGATCGGTTTCGCCCTGCTCGGCCTGTCCTACGGCCAGGCGGCCGGCACGGTCACGGCCAATTTCGCCCGCCGCTACCGTTACACCGGCGCCGCCCTCACCACCGACTTCGCCTGGCTGTTCGGCGCGGCCTTCGCCCCGCTGGTGGCCCTGGGCCTGTCGGAGCGGTTCGGTCTCGTCGCGGTGAGCGGTTACCTGCTGTCGGGCGTGGTCTGCACCCTGGTGGCCCTGCGCATCAACAAGGCGCTGGAGACCGAGCGGCCCAAACCGGCCGCCTGACGACGGCGCGGGGATCGGACAACGTTCCGATCCCCGCCGCCCCGACCTCGTCGGGTACCCTGTACCCATGCTTTTCGATCCGCCCGACCACGACACCCTTTACCGTGCCCTGCTCGACCGCGACCCGGCCTACGACGGGCTCATCTATGCGGGCATGACCGGCACCGGCACATTCTGCCGACTCACCTGCCCGGCTCCGAAACCCACCCTGGAAAACGTGCGCTTCCACGATTCGGTGGCCGCCTGCTTCGAGGCCGGCTTCCGGCCCTGCCTGCGTTGCCGGCCCCTGGAGCCCTTCGGCCAGCGCGAGCCCATGGTGTCCGCCCTGCTGCGCCGACTCGAGGATGAGCCGGCGCGGATCTGGTCCGAAGACGACCTCATGGCCCTGGGTTACGAGCCCTCGACGGTACGCCGCACCTTCAAGCGCCACCTGGGACTGGGCTTCCTCGAGATGGCGCGACTGAGGCACGCGGCTAGTCGCCGTGGCGTCGCGGATCAATCCGCGACGGGATAAGGTCCTTCGACGAATACCTCGTCGTGGTAGCCCTTCCTGCCGACGGACAGGGCTTCTTCGCTACGGAAGTCCTTCCCTTCGCGCAGGCAATCCAGCACGAAGGCGAAATCGCGCGTCGGCTTCCAGCCCAGGTCACGGACGGCACGGGCACTGTCGTAGACACGATCGATCGACGGCAGGAGTTTCCAGCCACGCGCGGCATAAAGCGCATCGACGCCGGGAAAATACCTGCGCACGACCGCGGCGGCGTCGAGGCGCAAGTCGGCGACGTCGCCACGCCCGAAAGGCGTTGGCGCCGATACGATGTACCGGCCGAAGCGCATCGTGGGCGCGCGTCCGACGGCGAGCAGGTGCGCATCGACCATGTCTGCGATGTCCGCGCGACGATAGAGCAGCTCATTGGCCTGCATGTTGAGCGTGTCGTACCCCGCGCGCACGGTGGCATTGTCGTCGTCTTCGGGAAAGAAACGCGAGGTGCGCAATACCAGTACGGGCAGGCGTTCGTTGCGTGCGACCAGTTCGCACAATCCCTCGGCGGCGATCTTGGTGGCGCCGTAGATGTTCTTCGGCACGGGCTGCACGGTTTCGTCGATCCATGCGGCCGGTTCGCCTTGCGCGGGCGAGAGTGCCGCGCCGAACGCGCTGGTGGTGCTGGTGAACACGAACGAGCGCACGCCATGTGCGACCGCGGCCTCGAGCAAGGCCAGCGTGCCGGCCACGTTGGTGTCCACGAACTGGCGCTTGCCGTGCGTGGCGACGTGCGGCTTGTGCAAGGTGGCGCAGTGGATCACCGCGTTCGCGCCGGACATCGCGTCGCGAACGAATCCCTCGTCGGCGATGGAGCCCACCACGTCGGTGAACGGCGAGGGTTTGATATCCAGTCCCCTCGCATCGCGGCCTTCGGCACGCAAGCGACGAACGATCGCTTCGCCGAGGTGGCCCGCGCTGCCGGTGACGAGGATCGTCACGGCATCACCAGGTGAGATCGTCGGGTACCACGAACTGCTTGTAGTACTCGTCATCGTCGTCGCCCGGAGGCGGCGGATCGCCCTCTACGCGACCGTGGTCGAGCGCGATCAGTTCCGGCGCCCTGAGGTGGATCTTGTCCGCCGCCGCGCGCGGCACCAGCTCGAACCCTTCGCCGTGGCGAACGATGGCCAGCGTGCCCGCGGCGAGCTGGGTGCGCTGCCCGTCGTCGACCAGCACACTGGAGATGCGGTCGCCGTCGGTGAAACGGTAAGCGATGTCGCCGTGGCGCTTGAGCCGGGACGACTCGACGATCTGGCGTACCTGGGCCCGGATCTCTCTCGCCCGGGCCTCGGCATTCCGTTCGGCGGCCAGCGCCCGGTCGCGCTCGGCGCGTTCCGCCTGCAGGCGCTGCGCGTCGACCTTTTCCTCGGCCGGAGCAGCCGGCGCCTTGCCCTGGCGCTGCTTCGCCTGGTCTCGCACGACCTTGGCCACTTTGTCTTTCTTGACCAGCCCGGCCTTGAGGAGTTGTTCCTGCAGGGGATTACGCATGGCGGACATCTGATAGCGGGAAAGCGCCCTAGTCTAGCGCGGCATCGCCACCGCGCACGCCCAGGCGCTCCAGTTCGGCCACCAGCTCGCCCGCCAACGTCTGACCGGGAAAGCCCCTGGCATCGACCGTGTAACGCAGGACGCCCCTCGCCAACGGGGCGCCGCCGCTCGTGGCTTCCAATCGCCATTGCAGCGTTCCCACGGTGACGCCGGTGGGACGGTCGGTCGCCAGCCGCGCCGGGAACAGCACCAGCCGATGGCCCTCGCGTTCCGCCGGGAGGGCCAGCAAGGCTCTCTCGGGAAGCACGCCATCCACATGCCGCACGATGCCGTCGTCGCGAAGGCGTACTTCCACGGGCAGGTCATCCCGCCGCACCATCCCGGAGACGTCGAGGGGCACCGCATCGAAGCGGGATGCGCGCAGGCGACGGGCCAGCGTACCGGCAAACGTCGCGGCATCCTTCCGAAGACGCGCATCCGCCGCCGGATGCAGCGGCAAGAGGGACACCACGTCGATGCGTCTCACCGGCGTATCGACACCGCCCTCGCGCGTGCCGATGCCCGTCACGGGAGAGCATCCTCCGGCCAATGCCGCCAGCAGGACGATGCCGCCCATTCGATGATTCATAGATATTCCACCATTAAACGTAGATTGCGGGAAAACCGACCGCCCCTTACGCCGACCCCGGTCTGCCTGAGGCGGGCGTGAAACGTGTACTGCTGCCCACTGCCCAGGGCGGACAGCGACAGCGGCGACGCCGGGGCAATGTTCTGGAAGTTGGACGTACCCAGTTGCATCGCGACCTGCGCCGGTCCTCCAGGAAGCGAGAACCACTCCGGATTCGACGATGCGCCGTCGCCCTTCACGCCAAAGGTGAACCGTGCGATGAGCCCCGACGGAACGGGGCATGCCGCCACGCGAAAATGAAACGGTAGACGTAACGCGTGGCATTCATGACCACACTGGCACCCGATGACATGGAGACCGTCAAAAATACGAACCCCATGAGAGCGGCCCACGGTCTTTTCGAACCCGTCGTTCTAGCCATGATCGATATCCTTGATGAAGCCGCCGGCCATAGGCCGGCAGCTTTTCCCTGATTGACTTAACCCGCCGGCTCGTAATTGACCGTGTAACGAACCAGTCCATTCGCCGTGCCAGCCGTGACCGGACCGATCGCCTCATAGGAAGCGGTGTGAATGATGGTCGCCTGGTTGTCCTGGACCGTCTTCTTGAAGATCTTCTGGTCGTCCTTGAGGTGCATCGGTTCGTTGTTTTCGTTGAACAGACGAATCTGGACGCCAGCCGCCGCGTTGGGGCCCTGGGTGACCTTGACCATGCCGGTAACGAGATCGACGAGGGTCGGATCTTCATCGAAGCGGGCCCACACGCGGGTGCCGTTCGGGCACGAGGTTTCGCCCGGGGCGCCCACGGTGATGACGATGGACGCCTTGCCTTGACGATCGCCTACGTTGGAAAGGTCGCCAGCGCTGATACTGCCGATGTCGGCCACGAGGGGCGCGTTGCTGCCGCCATTGATGGTGCAGGTGACGTTCGCGATCGACCCGGTGAAGTTGATCGTTCCGCTTTCCGCAAAGGCGGGCGAGGCGGCGAACCCTGCCAGGAGCAGGGCGGAAGTGATTGCCTTGAGGTTCATCCAATTGACCTTGTACTGATTTCGACTGGCCGAGCCGGCTTGCCCCGGCAACGGGACGGCGTGACGCGGCCCCACGTGGTGACGGTGCGTAGGCGTACCGCAACCACGTGGAAAGTTTGTCGGAATCAAACAGGGTTACATATAGAAAGATTCTCAAAAATCAGGTTTTTTTGCCGATTCGCCGACGCGTTGAAACGGATGTTTCACCGTTTTTCTCAGACATACGCCTAGTCGAATGTGCTATGCGCGCACATGGCGTTTCACCGGCCGATCTGACGCAGCGGCTTGCCCTTCATCAAGTTGCGTTCGATCTGCTCCAGCGTCACGCCCTTGGTTTCCGGCACGAGCCAGAACGTGAAGATGATGAACACGGCGTTGAGCGCGGCATATAGCCAGAACGTCTGTGCATTGCCGAAGCCGCTGAGCAGGCTGAGGAACGTGGCGCCCACGATCATGTTGGTCACCCAGTTGGTGAAGGTCGAGCAGGCGATGCCGAAGTCACGTCCCTTCAGCGGCTGCACCTCGGAACACAGGGTCCAGATGAGCGGACCGGCCGACATGGCGAATCCGACGATGAAGAGCAGCAACATCCCCACGGTAAAGAATTGCTCACCCCGCGAATGGATACCCATGCCCATCATCGTGCCGACCACGCCCAGGCCAACGGCCATGATGGCGAAACCCGCGTACAGGATGGGCTTCCGTCCGAGGCGATCCACCAGGCCGAACGCGATGAGGGTGGCCAGCACGTTGGTAAGTCCCACAGCGGCGGTGAACCACATCTGCGCATGGGTGTCGTACCCCATGTCCTTGAAGATGCGCGGCGCGTAGTACATCACCACGTTCATGCCCGTGAACTGCTGCATGGCCTGCAATAACACGCCAAGGCCTACGGACCGGCGGAAGTTGGGGTTTTCGCGGAACATGCTCCACCCGTGCTGGGGCGTCTTCAGCTGCTCCTCGATGTCGGCCACTTCTTTTTCCACCACGCCCTGGTCACCGCGAAGCTTCGCCAGCACGATCTGCGCATCCTCGCGCCTCCCTTTCAGAAGGAGCCAACGCGGACTGTCGGGGAGAAAGAAAAGGCCTACGAGGAAAAGCACGCCCGGGGCGGCGATGATGCCCAGCATCCAGCGCCAATTGCCCGACGCGCTGAACGCGGTATCGGAGAGGAAGGCCAGCAGGATGCCGGTGGTGATCATCAACTGGTAGGTGGAGATCATCGCACCACGGATGCGCTCGGGCGCGACTTCGGCGAGATAGAGCGGTGCGGTGAAGGTGGCGATGCCGATCGCGAGGCCCAGGATGAAGCGCGCGACGATGAGGATCTCGGGGCTCCATGCCGAGGCACAGAACAACGATCCCGCGATGAACAGCACGCCGCCCAGAAGGAGCGACCGCTTGCGACCCAGCGAGGCGGACATCCAGCCGGCACCCAGCGCACCGACGGCCGCACCGGCCATCATCGCACTGACGATCCATTCGATCATGTGATCGTCGATCTTGAATTCGGCCTGGATGAACTGCTGCGCGCCCGAGATGACGCCGATGTCCAACCCGAACATGAGGCCGGCCAGTGCGGCGAGTATGCACGTGGTGACCACGGCCGCCTTGGGGTGGGCGGCCTCGGCCTGTTGTTTGATGGCGACGTCCATAAGTCGTGAACCCTTGGAGAAGGAAAGGATTCATGGCATTGGATGCCGCGTGATGTATGGATCCCGTCGCGGCCGTGTCTGTCCGCCGTGATCGTTCAGACCCAGCCGCCGTCCACGATGAAGTTCTGTCCCGTGCACATGCGGCTGTCGTCGGCGGCAAGAAACAGCGCCATCCTCGCAAGATCCTCCGGCATGAGATGACCGGGAAGGCACTGCACCCGGCGGATTTCGGCTTCGCCCTCGTCGTCCAGCCACAGTTCGCGCTGTTTGTCGGTGATGACCCAGCCCGGCACCAGGCAATTGATGCGGATGCGGTCGTGACCGAGCTCACGTGCCATGCCGTATACGAAGCCGACGATGGCCGCCTTCGCGGTGGCGTACATCGGGTATCCGGCGTTTTTCTTCATCCAGCCGGTCGACCCCAGGCAGATGATGGAACCCTCCCCCGCCAGGCGCATGTCGGGCATGACCGCCTGGGTCGCGAAGTATTGGTGGCGCAGGTTGGTGGCGATGCTGCGATCGAAATCGTCCACGCTGGTGTCGGCGATCTCATGGCGCACGTCGTTGGCCGCGTTGTTGACCAGCACCCCGACCGGGCCGAACGCGTCGCGCACCCGTGCCACCGCATCGCGCAGGGCATCCACGTCGGTCAGGTCGCAACGGATGAACAGGGGGGCGTGGCGGCTATCGGCCAGGCGTGCAGCCAGGGCCGTGCCGGCATCCTCGGCGATGTCGAGGAAGGCCACCTTCGCGCCCTGCGCGGCGAAGTGCGCGACGAAGGATTCGCCGATGCCGCTGGCACCGCCGGTGATGAGCACGGTACGGTCGAGCAGGCTGGGATAGGTGGCGAACGAGGACATCGGAGGCTCCGTGGGGGGTGGGCGCACAGGTATACCAGAGCCCACCACCACCTCGCGAACCGGGACCGTGATCGCTTCGTTGTCGTCATGTCTTGCGCCGGTTCCTTCCGTCGGCCTACATGTACCGTCACGAGGCCGCCGTCAGGCGATAGTCCAGGGATCGTAGGTTCCGAAGTACCAAAGGTGGCCTTCCGGGTCGCGCGCCGAATAGCCCGCACCGCCGTAGTCCTTTTCTTCGTAGTCGTCGACGATGACGGCACCCGCGTTCCTCGCGCGCTCGTAGTGCGTCCGCAAGTCGCCCCTCACCGTCACGCAGGCGCATTGCGTTTCGCGGCCCATGACTTCATCGGGCTGCACCATGTGCCGGGCGAATGGCGTATCGTCACGCACCGAACCCAGCATGACCATGCCGTCCCCGTAGGTGAGCTGCGCATGATCGACGAGGCGCCCGTCGTTCTCATTGACGTAAACGGCGTGCCTTTCGAAACCGAACGCCTTGCAGAGAAAATCGATGGCGCCGAGGGCGTCGCGGTATCGCAGGCAGGGAATGACGGTGCTGGGCATGGCGCTGGCTCCGGTCGGAATCGGCCCGACGATACGTCGCTCAGGCCAGCTCCGCCACTGCCCTGCGCACGGTGTCGATGCCGCCGGCCTGGAACTGGGTGGCGCGAGCCACGTCGGATACCCGATCGAACAGCGACGACACGCAGGTCAGGATGGCGCGCATGGCTTCGCCGGCTTCGCCGCTGCGTTCGTTGCCCTCCCGCACCCGCTCCAGCGTACGCTCGATGAGCTCGCGGATGTCCCGGGCCGACTCCGAACTGCGTTGCGACAACATGCGCACTTCATGCGCTACCACGGCGAAGCCGCGTCCCTGGCCTCCCGAACGGGCGGCCTCGATGGCGGCGTTGAGGGCGAGGATATTGGTCTGGAAAGCGATGGAATCGATCAGGCCGACGATCTCGGCGATGTCGCGTGCGCCATCCTGGATGGCGGACATCGTAGCGATCACCGCATCCACCATCGCGCTGCCGTCGCTCGCCGAGCGGCTGGCCTCGGTCGCCAGGGCATTGGTGATCCTCGCCTGTTCGGCGATGGCCGGCACGGTGTCGGCGAGCTCGGCGAGCGAGGTGTGAAGGGTGCGCGTGGCCCGCGTCTGCGCCGTGACGTCGGTAGCGTACTTCACCACCTTGAACGGTCGGCCCGCCATGTCGAATATCGGGTTATAGGTGCCCTGGATCCACACTTCACGGCCGCGGCTATCCACCCGTCGATAGAGCGACGCGTCGTATTCGCCACGCCCGAGCTTCTCCCAGAAGTGGCGGTATTCCGAACTTTCACGATCCGCGGCATCCACGAACATGCGGTGGTGCTGGCCGACCACGTCCTCACGGGCGTAGCCCATGGTGGCGAGGAAATTGTCGTTGGCCTCGAGGATGATACCGTCGAGCGTGAAGCTCACCACGGCCTGTGCCTTGTCGATGGCCGCCAGGCGGCCCTCCATGTCGGCGGTACGCAGGCGCTGCTCGGTGACGTCGGTGGCGAACTTCACCACCTTGACCGGACGGCCCCAGCGGTCGAGTACCGGGTTGTAGCTGGCCTGGATCCACACCTCGCGCCCTCCGGCGCCCAGGCGTCGATAGAGGCCCACGTCGGGCCGCCCCGTGCGCAAACGCTCCCAGAACGCGGCGTATTCCGCCGATGCCGCTTCCTGCGGATCGACGAAGACACGGTGATGATGGCCGAGGATGTCGCCCTCCTCGTAGCCCATGGCATCGAGGAAGTTCCGATTGGCGGCAACGATGGTGCCGTCGAGTGCGAATTCGATCACCGCCTGGGTGCGATTGATCGCATCGAGCTTGCCGCGGACATCGTCCGCCGTGCCCGGAAAAAGGGAACGGATACCCTTGAGAAGCGCGTGAGCCATGTGGGAATCCCTCTGAACCGATGCCGGCCTTCCTTATCGACCCTCGGCAGACGCCACTGAATGGCACCTGCCGAATATGCGCACGACTTGCCTTATTCCATCACGCCGACCCGCAACTCGCGCGAATCGCGACGCCCACGATCGTCCACCGCGCGGATCAGGAAGCGCCCGCTGCGATCGGGCGCCCACATCAACGCTTGCCCGGGAGCCGCGCTGCCGAGATAGGCATCGTCCACGAACCAGTAGAGCATACGGGCACTCGCGTCGCTGGTCGCGGAGAAGGCGATCTTCTCGCTGCCCAGTCGCGATACGCGAATCTGGTAGGTGCTGCCCTTCAGCGGGGAGGTGATGCTCGGGGGATCGCCCGCCACCTGCCCGCCGCCCTGGCAATCGGGCAACGGCGGCGGCGCGCGGCGCGGCATGCCGGCCTGCGCGAAGACGCGCGCCAGGTCGGATGGCCAGTACTCGTACACCTCGGTGCGCGTGCGCGACGGATCATAGGGAGGACAGGCCGGCTTGCCCGTATGCGTGTCGACGACGACCGGTCGGTGCACGGTGCTTACGCGAATGGGTGACTTGCCGGGAATGAACCACGTGCTGCCCACCTGGGGGCACCATGCATTGGGCAAATCACCGCTGGCGATGCAGATGGGCACGCGGCGCAGGTTCGGCGGGTTGCGTCGCACGGGCTCGACCAGCCCCGGCCGTTCGGCGCGAAGTGCATCGGCGATGCGAAAAAAGAGCGGTGCGGCGGCTTCCACGCCGATGAAGGCCGGGTTGCCCGACCCGTCGAAATTGCCGACCCACACCACCAGCACGTAAGGACCGAAACTCCCCGCCGTCCACGCATCGCGAAAGCTCCACGAGGTTCCCGTCTTCCAGTACAGCGGCAGTCGCGACGGCTGCGCGGCCACCACGTCGTCCGGACGCGGGTTCTGCCGCAGCATGTCCATCACCATGAAGGCCGCCTCTTCGCTCAGCAGGCGCGTGCCCTTCGTACGGGGCGCGTCGGCAAGCATGCGCAACGGACGCCATTCGCCACGGTTGGCCAGCATCGCGTACAGACCGCCCAGCTCCTGCATGGTGACTTCGCCGCCCCCCAGTACCAGCGCGAGACCGTAATGCTGCTCGCTCGCCATGCGCGAGATGCCGGCGTCGCGAAGGAACTCATAGAGGTTGGGATGCCCTAGTCGCGAGGCCACCTGTACCGCGGGGATGTTGCGGCTGCGTACGAGGGCCTGCGTCGCGGTGACGGGCCCGAGGAAATGTCCGTCGAAATTCTCCGGCGTATAGGGCCCGAAAGCGGACGGCACGTCGCGCAAGACGGTTTCCGGATGCAACAGGCCCTGGTCGAAACCGAGGGCGTAGATGAAGGGCTTCAGGGTGGAGCCGGGCGATCGTTTCGCCAGCGTACCGTTGACCTGGCCGAAGATCGACGCATCGAAGTAATCCGCCGAACCGACCATCGCCTTCACGCCCATGTCGCGCGTATCGATGAGCAGGGCGGCGGCATTGCGGATGCCTCGGTCGCCGGCGTGCTCCACGTACTGGCGCACCTGACGTTCGAGGCTGCGCTGCAGGCCGAGGTCGAGCGTGGTCGTCACGCGCATGTCGTCGCCGCCGTCGAGCCGGCGTTCGGCCAGCACCTGTTCGACGAAATGCGGCGCTTCGAACGGCAGGCGCGACAACGAACGCAAACGCAGCGGCAGGTCGAAGAGCGGCCTGGCGGATTCGTCGACGGGGTGCCCTGCCGCCCAGCGTTCGAACAGCCGGTCGCGCGAGGCCTTCAGGTTGGCGGCGATCACCGTGCTGCCGTTGATGCGTCCCGGCACGCCACGCGCGGGTTCCTGGGGGATCACCGCGAGCGTCAAGGCTTCGGGCAGGCTGAGCCGGGACGGCGGCTTGCCGAAGTAGGCGAGGCTCGCCGCGCCCACACCCTCGACGTTGCGGCCGTAGGGCGCGGCGTTGAGATAGGCCTCGAGGATGTCGTGCTTGGAATACAGGAGCTCCAACTGCACGGCGCGCGCCGCCTGTATCAACTTGCCCGCGGGATGGCGCGTGTCCAGGCGCCAGATCAGGCGGGCCAGCTGCATCGTGATCGTCGACCCGCCCTGCGGACTGCCGTGGCGCATATAGGTGACCCACGCGCCGCGTAGCAGGCCCCAGGCCGACACGCCGGGATGCCATCGAAACCAGCGGTCTTCATGCAGCAGCACGCCGTCGACGAGCGAAGGCGAGATATCTTCCAGCGGCACCCAGAGGCGATAGCGGTCGTCGCTGGCGAGGGTGAGCCGGAGCAGATGGCCGTCAGCGTCGTAGATCGCCGTCGATGAGGGAAACCAGGCGCGCAACGGGTCATGCGGCCACAGGCGAAAGCCGACGAGCACGGCACCGATGAGCAGCAGCGCGGCAAGGAAATTGTGCCAGTGGGTGCGGAGGATCTGTCTCATCGGCGGATTCATCGCTACGTCCCATCGCGGACCCTGTCCGGGATGGGACGTAGCGAATCGTTAAGGTTTGCGTTCCACCTTCAAGCTGCCACCGCCGGGCGCCATCGCCTGCACGCCGCGGTCGTAGAGCGACTCGGCGAAGACGGGCGGGATGACGAACGTGCCCGCGTTCGTGGCCTTGATGCGATAGACGAACTCCTTCACGTCGGGATCCGCGTAGCCGTAGACCACCACGCGGTCCTCGCGAACGTCGGCGTAGTCCGGCTTCCATGTGGATTCGGGATTGCCGATGGGCGAGTGCCAGGCCGGCGCGTCGTCCGCATCGCCGCCTTCGTCGCCCTCGCCTTCCATCGACGCGTCGCCCGGCGCCTCTTCCGGCTCGGCCTGCGTCGCGGGTTCCGCGTCGGCGGTCGGTGATGTATCCAGCACCGGTTCGAAGCCACCGGGCAACAGATCGACGATGGCGACATCGCTTACGCCTTCATGGGTCGTCGAGCGGATGCGTACGTGCACGTCGACCTCGTCGCCCGTGGCCAGCGTATCGATGGCCTTGCCCTTGGCATCGGTGTAACTGCGCGTGATCTCCAGCCCGTCCTTGCGCGTCACCGTGGAGGGCTTCCGGTCGAAGCCCGCCTGCGAGACCGCATACCACGCCGCCACGTCCGCGTCGTTGACCAGTCGCAAACGCTGGGTACCCGCCTTCCAATGCGCATCCACCAGCGAACCCTTCACGGTGCCGGCGGGCGTGACGCGGCCGGTGGCGTCCACCGCGCCAATCGACAGCTTGCCGACGTCGCCGCCGGCGTCCTTCGCCCAGGCATCGAGCGCAAGGATGATCATGCCGGACGACAAGGTGTTGTAGTGGCCCTTGCCGAGCGGCCGCACGAGGTTGTCCACGATCTCCGGCGGCAGCGAACGCGCCTGCTCGGGGAAGTGCTTCGCCAGCAGGTAGAGCACCGAGGCGTCGCGGGTCACCGGGTCGTAGTAGGACGCGTACGCGTAGGCTTCGTCGGTGGGCTTGCGCACCAGCAGCTGCCGCGGACCGGCGATGAGCTGCGCGGCCAGCTTTTCCTGGTGCAAGAGCTGATACGACGCGGCAAGCCAGGCCGCGGCGAGGTCGTCCTTCCACGCCTTCGCATGCGCTTCCTGCAGTCGACGCTGCAACGAAGCCAGGTCGTTGGTGGTGACATTGCCCTGGCGGGTCAGCAGGTAGATCGCATAGGCACGCTGGCGCATGCCCGCGAGCGAGTCGTCGCTGTCGTCGGCGGCGATCTGCTTCAGGGCGTTGTTCGCCGAGGCGAGCATGTCCCGCGGCACGGCCACGCCACGATCGGCCGCTTCGACGAGATAGTGCACCGCGTAATCGGTGGCGAAGATATTCGTGTCAGGCGTCGCGGTCCACAGGCCGAAACCGCCCTGCCCGTTCTGTCGTGCGTGCAGTACGTCGAACAGGGCCGCTACCGGGTCGGCGGGTGGCGTGTCGTCCCCGATCATCCGCGCGGGCTTCACGTCACCGAATTCGGGACGCTGGCCGAGGATGAGCGCGGGCATCGCCGCGCTGATCACCTGTTCGGTGCAGTAGTGAGGGAAATCGACGAGGTAAGCGGCCAGGCCGCGCGCCAGCACGACCGGCACGCTGGAGAACGCCGCGTCGCGACGGGCGTATTCCTCGTGCATGTCGCGCAAACCGGTGACGTCACCACGAGCGTGCGCATCGATGCGCCCGAACGCCAGCTCGGTGCGCATCGGCGACGCCGGGCGTATCGACAGGTCGATGCCCTGCTTCGCCGATTTTCCGCCGGCGCTCGCAGTGAAGCCCAGGTGGCCCGAACCCAGCGTGTCCGTGGCGCGCACGCGGAAGACGGCCACGCCTTCGCGCATCTCGCCCAGGCTCAGGGTTTTCGAGGCATCGCCCACCACCTGCAGTTGGGGACCGACGGCGAGGTTCACCGCGACCGGTATCGCCTTGCCGCCCAGGCCGGTGAGGTTGTTGGCCACACCGACGCTGATCTCGGCCTCGTCGCCGGGGGCGAGCGTGGTGGGCACGTTCGGCGAGAGAACGAAATCGCCGCGCACCGTGGTGGCGCCTTCGAACGTGCCGATCTTGTCCGGCGATACGCTTACGGCCATCACCCGGAGCTTGCCGTTGAAGTAGTCGGGCACGGTGTAGGTGAGGTCGCGCGAGCCGTCCACGTCGACGATGCCCGACCAGTAGGCCACCGGCTTGTCGCGCTTGCGACGGAACGGATTGAGCTGCCGCCCGATGGCCCCGTCGGCATCGCCGCCGGGCGCGGCCATCGACATCAGCTTCTGGAAGTCGGGAATGATGAGGTCGAGGATCTGCGACGTGGTTACCTCGAGCATCCGCTTGCGGAAGAAATACTGCAGCGGATCGCCCAGCTTGTAGCGGGCCACCTGCAGGATGCCTTCGTCCACCGCGAACACCACCGCGCGGGTGGGCGTCGGCGACGTGACGTGGAAGGTGACCGTTTCGCCGGGTTTCACCAGCGACGGCGATTCCACCGCGATGGCGTTGCGGCGGGCGTCCATGTTGACCGAGAAGGGCACCACGCCGAACGAGAGCGGGCTCATGAATATCTCGTCCGACGACGGGTCGCGCACGTACTGCACGTTGATGTAACCGTTGCCCTCGAAGTCGGCGGGCACGCTGATGTGCTGCACCGAGCTGGTGGTGTCGGCGTGGAACCAGGCGTGCGCGTAGACCTTGTCGCGCTCGATGGTGATGAGGCCGCTACCGGCGTAAGGCGCTCGAATGGCCACGTCCACGGTCTCGCCCGGCGCATAGTCTTTCTTCGACAACGAGAGCTGGAGTTCCGCGTTGCGCTCGAGCGAACGCGAGACGTTGCCCTCGCCCGCCACCGACCAGGCCACGCGATTGACCTCCTTGCCGTCCGCGTTCTTCACCACGAGGGCGAAATTGCCTGGCTTGTCCGTCGGAAGGGCTACGTCCGTGCCCGAGGCCGGGATGGTCAGCGGCGTTTCCGACAGCGTGGTTTCGCGAGCCTTCGACTCGTACTTGTAGACACCCGAGTCCTGCTTGGTGAGCACCGACACGTAACGCGTCTCGACGATGGCCTGCTTGAGGCCACCGAGATCGATGCGCTTGGCGCTGGGATCGATGGCGACGAGATTCACCTTGCGAACGGCGTCACGGCTCACGTAGTCCAGGTTGTCCACGGCCTTGTATCCCACCAGCCATGCGTTGGACGAGACCATGCCCTGCGTGGCGGCGGCCACGCTGCGGCCGCCCTCGGCCTCGTAGGCCTTGGCGAGGAAATAGAGCTGGTAGGTGGCGTCGGCGTACTTCGACAGGTCGAGCTTGAACTCCGCATGGCCCTTATCGTCGGTCTTCGCGTCGGCGAGCTTTTCCTCGAAACCTTCCTTCGCGCGGCGGATGTCGTAGAAGTGGTAGTCGCGATAGCTCGGGAACGACGGGAAGGCCGGCCGCAGGGTGAGCAAGCCTTCCACGCGACGGTCCGCCGCCGGCGTGCCGAACAGGTTCTGCGCGTCGACCAGCGCCTTGAGGTCGTCCGGCTTCACCCAGCCCTCGGCCACGGCGGTGGAAAGCTTCGCCGACACCTTCATGCGATCGGGCTGGAACTCCTTCACCTGCACCGTGGTGCTGCCGATCTGCGAGTACGGCTTGCCGTCGCGGGCGATGTAGAGATTGACCGTCCAGTTGCCGGTGGGCGAGGTCTCGGCCGTGGTGTGGTCCAGTTCGGCGAACCCCGCCGTATCCATCGACACGTTGCGCTGGCTCACCGTGGTACCGCGCGGGTCCACCACTTCGGCGATCAGCGGCATGCCCGCCACGCTGCGCGTCCAGCTGTTGGCGCGCACGATCATGCCGATATGGAACAGGTCGCCCGGCCGGTAGATGCCCCGGTCGGAAAAGAGGTAGCCCGACAGCTGGCCCTGGCTGTGCGCGTTCGGCTCGCCGCCGATGTCGAAACGGGAGAAATCGAGCGTGCGGTCGTAGGCGCTCACCGGGAGGAAGGAGAGATCCTCGCCCTGGCGCACCACGTACATCGCGGGTGCCTTCTCCTGCGTGAAGCCTTTCAGATCGGTGAAGTGCGCGCGGCCATCGGCACCCGTGGTCTGGGTGAACAGGGTGCTGCCGTTCTTCGCGATCACCGCGACCGAGGCGCCGCCCACCGGGGAGCCCGAACGGATCGACTGCACGAAGATATCCTGGCTGCCGTCGGCCGAACGCTTGGCGATCACGCCCAGGTCGGTGATGACCACGAGCCGCTCGTCCTTCGGGAAATCGTAGGGTACGTACCCGTTGTCGTCGTCGGTATCGGCCACGGCGGCCGCCGCGGCGTCGGGGTCGCCACCCGCCTCGCGGGCCGCGGCTTCGCGAGCCGCCTTCTGCCTGCGCTCGCGCGCGTCCCGCTCCGCCTTGGCGTCGTAACCGGAAAGCTTCAGCAGGAACACGCCGCGCTTGCCGCTGGCGAGGTAGGGGCCGAGGTCCATGCCCTCGTAATGCGCCCTGCCCGGTCCTTCGTCGGGGAAGGACACCTTCTTCACGAAACGGTCGACGATATGGTCGGCCGAAAAGCCGTACATTTCCGGCTTCGTATAGGAGCCGTTGTTGAGCGTGACCAGATGCTGCAGCTGGTCGGGCAGCACGCGACCGACTTCCATGCGCATGCCGGGCATGTTGCGCGACACCACCGAGATGCGCTTGTCGCCGGAGAGCGACAGCAGCGAACCGTCGGCCATGAAGCGGAGCAGGCGCGGGTAATCCGGCACGGTGAGGATTTCGGCGCGCGCCTTGGCCATCACGTAGCCGCCGAACGAGGTGATGCCCTTGTCCACGCGCACGTAGATGCGCTGGCCCGGCTGCGCGTGGTAGCGGAAGCTCTGCGCCTGCGCCCAGTCGTTCTCGGTGGGCACCATCTCCGGCTTCACGACGGTGAACGTCTTCAGGTCGGCGTCGCCGATGTTCTCGACGCCCGCATACTTGTCGCCGGGCGGCACGATCCACGCGTGCACGTGTTTCGCCAGCGCAGCGTCGCTCACGGCGCCGCCGAAGTTCATCACCACGACCTGCTCGGGCTCGTAGCGCTCATTGTCGACCAGAGTGGCCGACATCTCGTCGAGGGTGAGGCTGTAGAGGCCGGGCACCTTCACCGCGGTTTCCAGCGGCTTGTCCGTGCCGTCACCGCCGCGGCTGCTGACTACGCCGTCGTCGAGCTTCAGGCCCACCGCCCCGTCGTCTCGGGGCAGTTGCAGGGGCTGGGAATGGATGAACGCGTTGAGGCGATGCTCGTCGTAGGTGACGCTGAAGCGAAGCGGCGAGCCGTGCTTTTCGTCGTGGCCGCGCAGGTCGAGGGCCACGCGCTTTTCGAACTGGGCGGCATCCACCGGATAGTTGAAGCCGATCTGCATGATCGTCTTCTTGCGGGTGGGGTCCTGCGGGTCCTGATAGAACTCACCGTTGACCAGCTTCGCCGTGAACGGCGCGGTGGCGACGGCCAGGTGGTCGTCGGCCATCAGCACGTGGGGCGCGAACATCTTCGCCGTGTCGAAGCGGATGTCGATCTTTCGACCCACCGGCCAGTCGTTCGCCGGCACGAACTTCAACGTGCGGTCGTTTTCCCAGGTCCACTGGCCCGCCAGCTTCGGGTCCATGGCGATCCCGTCGGTCACCGGCTTGCCCAGCGACTCCAGCCGGGCCGCCGAGGCCGAAAAGGTGATGGTCAGGGGATGGATGACCGCCGGCGTACGCGAGTAGTCGGTCACTTCCGGCGCAGGCGCCTCGAACGTGACGCGGTTGGGCTCCACGGGTCGCGGCCGGTTCTGCCACCAGTGCCAGCCGAACCAGGCCGCGGCCGCGAGCACCAGCACGCCCGCGACGGTGCCTGCGAATTTGAGGGGATGGTGGCGCGCGACTCGTCCCGTCGCGGGCACCCACGCGGGAGCCGACCACGCCATGCCGCCGACGATGGGCCGGAGTAGCCGGCCGAGCAGCCAGAACAATCCGCGCACGAGGCGCACGGGCAGCATGAGGATGAAACGCAGCAGGTCCATGGTTCCCTTCCGATCCTTAAGGGTTGGTGGCCGGGACCGGCACACGGCGGCGCCCTCCGCGGAGGTGGTGGCGGCGGTCGTGTGAGGTCCCCGTATTTCATAGTCTGGCCGCGTCTCCCGTCGCGGCCGTGACCGATTCTGACACAGCCCCGCCACCGTTCGGGCGTTTTGGAGGCACCTGACATGGCCATGGAAATGACCCGGAAAACCAGCCCAAGATGCACGGCGAAAAAGATGTTCGCCCGTGTCGATTCACGCGGCGCACAATCGACGTACCCATGAAGGCAGGGAACGTCCCGGCCCGCAACAAAGGAGAAACCCCATGCGTTTCATGGTGATGGTACGTGCCACCCGATCCTCCGAAGCCGGCGACATGCCCAGCGAGGCCTTGCTCACGGCGATGGGCAACTACAACGAGGAGCTGGTCAAGGCCGGGGTGATGCTGGCCGGGGAAGGCCTGCAACCCAGCGCCAAGGGAGCGCGGATCCGCTTCTCGGGCGATCGTCGGGAGGTGATCGACGGCCCCTTCGCCGAAACCCGCGAACTGATCGCCGGCTTCTGGCTGTTCCAGACACGCTCGCTCGACGAGTGCATCGAGTGGGTCAAGCGTTGCCCCAACCCGTTCGAGGACGGCACCAGCGAGATCGAGATCCGCCAGGTCTTCGAAGCCGAGGACTTCGGCACCGAATTCACGCCCGAGGCCCGCGAGCAGGAAGAGCGCCTGCGTGCCGACATCGCTTCACGCCGCTAAGCCCACCATCGACGAAGGAGACGGACATGAAGATCCAGCCTTACATTTTTCCGAAAAACTGCGAACAGGCCTTCCGGTTCTATGAGGAGGTGCTCGGCGGAAAGATCGTCGAACTGCACCACTTCAAGGACATGCCTCCACAGGAAGGCCACGAAAGCACGGGCGGAGAAGGGTGCGGACCGTCGCCCGAGCAACTCGCCGCCATGGGCGACAAGGTGATGCACGTGAACCTCGAGATCGACGGCCAGTCGATCATGGGATCGGACGGCATGGAAGACGGCACGGTGCAGGGCTTCAAGATCAACCTCAACTTCACCGAGGTGGAGCAAGGCAAGAAGGTGTTCGAGGCCTTGTCCAGGGGCGGCAAGGTGGAGATGCCCTTCCAGGAAACCTTCTGGTCGAAAGGCTTCGCCATGTTCGATGACCGCTTCGGCGTGTCCTGGATGATCAACGTCGATGACGGATCCAAGAGGCCCTGAACCATGCAGTTCCTGATCGTCCGTAAAGCGGATCCCGACAGCGAGGCCGGCGTGGCGCCCCATCGCGAACTCATCGAGGCGATGGCCGACCACGTGGACGTATTGGCGGCGGAAGGGCGCTTCCTCGCCGGCGAGGGGCTCAAGCCCAGCCGCGACGGCGTGCGCGTTCGTTTCGGGCCGGGACGCGAGGCCATCGTCGTCGATGGTCCGTTCGCCGAAGCCCGGGAGTTGGTGGCCGGCTTCAGCATCATCGAGGCCGCCTCGATCGACGAGGCCGTCGATTGGGTGAGGGGATGGCCTGCCGAAGACGCGCACGGCGAAGCGACCGTGGAGATCCGGCCGATCGGTTGCCCCGGCGGGTTGAGCTGTTTCAACGACATCGCCGAGGGCAATGACGAGACGCCGCGTTACGTCGTGATGCTCAAGGCGAACGAGCGCAGCGAAACCGACTGGAACCCCGGCCCCGACATCCTCGGCCGCATGGCCGAAGCCAACCGTGCGGGACAGGAGGCCGGCTTCCTCATCGGCGGCCAGGGCCTGTCGTCCAGCCGGCACGCGAAGCGCGTGAGTTTTTCCAAAGGCCACGCGACGGTCGTCGACGGCCCGTTCGCCGAGATCAAGGAAATGGTCGCGGGCTTCTGGGTCCTTCGGGTGGATACCCTCGACGACGTCATCGCCTGGGCGAAGACCTACCCGTTCCCCGACGGGGACGATGCCCGCCTGGAAATCCGCGAGCTGTACCGCATGGAAGAACTCATGCCGCCATGACGCGATGCGGCTTGCCACGCATGACGGCGAATGCTGTCATGCGTGGCCTATGACGACGCACGATACCCACCGCGCCATCGACGCGATCTGGAAGATCGAGTCGCCACGCATCGTCGCCACCATCGCCCGGATGGTGCGCGACATCGACCTCGCCGAGGAGCTGGCGCAGGATGCCCTGGTGGCCGCACTCGAACGCTGGCCCGGCGAAGGCGTGCCGAAGAACCCCGGTGCCTGGCTCACGCAGACGGCGAAGCATCGCGCGGTGGATCGCATTCGCCGCGAACGCATGGCCGGGCGCAAGCTCGAGGCCTTGGGCCAGGACATGGAAGGCCTCCTTGAATCCGCCGACGACGCCCTGATCGACGCACTCGACGACGATATCGGCGACGACATGCTGCGATTGATCTTCACCGCCTGCCATCCGGTGATTTCGATCGAAGCGCGGGTGGCCCTCACGCTTCGGCTGCTCGGCGGGCTGTCCACCGACGAGATCGCCCGCGCCTTCCTCGTGCCCGAGGCGACCGTGGCCCAGCGCATCGTGCGGGCCAAGCGCAGCCTGGCCGATTCGGCGGTCGCTTATGAGGTGCCGCGCGGCGACGCGCTGGGTGAACGGCTCTCTGCCGTGCTGCGCGTGGTGTACCTCGTGTTCAACGAGGGCTACGCGGCGACCGCCGGCGGCGACTGGATGCGTCCGGCCCTCTGCGACGAGGCCTTGCGGCTCGGCCGCGTGCTGGCGGAACTGATGCCCGGCGAACCGGAAGTCCACGGCCTCGTCGCGCTGATGGAGATCCAGGCGTCGCGTACCGGCGCGCGCACCGGCAGCGACGGCGAACCCGTGCTGTTGCTCGACCAGGATCGCGGTCGCTGGGATCGCCTGCTGATCGGCCGTGGCCTGAAGGCGCTCGAACGCGCGGAGCGCCTCGGTGGCGCGCGCGGGCCCTATGCCCTGCAGGCGGCCATCGCCGCGTGCCATGCAAGGGCCGCGCGGGCGGACGACACCGATTGGCCGCGCATCGCCGCGCTCTATGCCGAACTCGTGGAAGTCATGCCATCCCCCGTGGTGGAACTCAATCGCGCGGTCGCCGTGTCGATGGCGGACGGTCCTTCGTCGGCACTCGTCATCGTGGAGTCGTTGCTCGACGACCCGGTTTTGAAGGACTACCACCTCCTGCCCAGCGTGCAGGGGGATCTGCTTTACCGACTGGGGCGGCTGGGCGATGCGCGGGAGGCCTTTCTGCGTGCCGCCTCGATGACGCGCAACGAGCGGGAGAAGACCCTGCTGACGCACCGGGCGGATGCGTGCCTGATCGCCTGAAAGGCGACGCTCGTCCGAACGCGCCGCCGTGGGTTCCTGCGTGCGCAGGAACGACGTGAGCTCGTTTCGCGAGCGGCGGTGAACGATGCGGCGCTCTGGGCGATGCGCGATTTCGGTCAGTGCGTCACGTCGATGTTCACCTTCGTGCCATCCGGCACGTCCTGCAGTTGCTGCAGGATCGATCCGGTCAGCTCGAAGTGCTCGCGTGCCGACACCGGATTGAGGTTGTCGACGGCGTATTCGCCCTCGGCGAAGATCGGCAACGTGACGTACGTGTAGCACTCGCCGGCTTCGCGGGTTTTTCCGGCCTCGATCAGCGCCTCGATCAGGGGCGGCAGCAGCCAGTCCTCGGCCACGTCCTCGCGCAGGCGGGCGTTGAAGTCGTCGACGTCGTCGGCCACGCGCTCCACCTCGGCGGTGCCGGTGTTGAGCCAGTACACGCCGCCTTCGTCGGCTTCGTAGAACATGTCGCCGAGGGCGGTGAACACCAGCGGCGTGAACGCGTCGCCGATGCGCCAGCGCCACGCGTCGGCGAGGGCTTCGATGGCCGCCTTGTCAGGCGTGCAGGTGAGGTCGTTCCAGGAGAGTTCCATGAGCGGGTGCGGGACGGCGGGGATGGCCTAGTCTACTCCCCCAGCGCCCGGATCACGGCTTGGACGAAAGCCGCGCGATCCTTCGCCTGCGCGTCGTCGGTGGCCACGGGCCACGCGGCGAGCTGCACGATCACCAGGTGGCGCTTCGGGTCGACGTGCAGCAGCTGGCCGAAGATGCCGATGCCGGCATAGGAGCCGTCGTCGTAGGTCCACCATTGGTAGCCGTAGCCTCGGCCCGGCACGCCGATGTCGGCGTGTCGCCGCGTGGCGTCCTCGATCCAGCCATCGGCCAGCACGGGCCGGCCGGCCGCCACGCCGCCATCGAGGAGGAACTGGCCCATGCGGGCATAGTCGGCCAACGTGGCGGAGACGCCCGAGCCGCCCGCTTCGGTGCCGTCGACGTCATCCTTCAGCCAGCGCGCGTCCGCGGCCATGCCGTACGGCTTCCAGACCGTGTCGGAAAGGTAATCGGCCAGCGTGCGTCCGGTGGCGCGCTCGACGAGGATGCCGACCAGGTCGGTCTCGCCGGTCTTGTAGACCCAATGCTCGCCCGGCGCGAATTCGCGCGGCAGTTTCGACATGTAGGTCACGAGCAGGGGCACGCCCGGCTGGCGCTCGCCTTCGTACATGCGTGCCACGTCGGAGCGCGGATCGGCGTAATCCTCGTTCCAGCGTACGCCCGAGGTCATCGTGAGCAACTGGCGCACCGTCACGTCGCGATAGGCGCCCGTGGCCAGCTCGGGGATATAGCGCGTCACCTTGTCGTCGAGACCGTGAATGCTGCCGTCGCGCAAGGCGGCACCGACCAGCGTCGAGGTAAACGACTTGGCGACGGAGAAGGAGGTCCAGCGCGTGTCCGGCGTGGCGCCCAGGCCATAGCGCTCGAGCCGGACGCGGCCGTCCTGCAACACCATGATGCCGGCCACGTGGTGTTCGCGCATGTAGTCGTCGAGCGAGAGGCCGTCGTCGAAACGCGGCCGCAACGGCTCGCCCGGCGGCAGGGGGTGCGCCGTGCCATGCCGCACCACGTTGCTCGCGTAGCGTGTTTCCATGGCGCGGAAAGCCACTTCCCGCTCGCCCTGGTTCCAGAACAGCACGTCGGTGCGGCGCGCATGCGGCGTGGCACAGGCGGCCAGCAGCAGGACGGCGAAGACGATCGCAAGACGTGCCGAGAATCTCATGCCGCGCTCCGGCGCCGCGCGAGCTCGAAGATGCACAGCGCCAGCGACGACAACAAGGCGGGACCGAGGCCGTAGATGACGCGGTAGGCCAGCAGCGCGGCAAGCACCTGAGCGCGTTGCTCCTGCGGGAAGGCGGCGAGCGTCAGCGCCTCGAAGGCACCGATGCCGCCGGGCGTGTTGCTGATGATGCCGGCGATGATGGCGCCCACGTAGATCGGCGCGAAGTCGAGGAAGTGACCGGCGATGTCCGGGGGCACCAGGAAGTACATGGCCGCGGTCGCGCCGGTCATCTCGACCACGCCCAGCGCCATCTGCGCACCCGCCGAGCGGGCGGACGGCACCGGCGTGGTGAACTTCCATATCCGCAGTTCGTCGTGCATGCCGGCCAGCCAGCGCAGCAAAAACACGAAGAGCACGATGATCGCCGTGCCCAGCCAGCGACCCCAGCCATTGGCGATGGACGGTTCGAGCATGAGCGCCAGGCAGATCGTCGCGGCGAAACCCATGCCGACGGCGAAGCCCACCAGGCCCACCACGCGGGCGACGTCGGGCGTGCTCAGGCCCAGCCGCGAGAGCATCCGGTAGCGCACCGCGGTACCCGTGATGGCGTGGAAGCCCAGGGCGTTGGTGATGGCGTGCACCACGAAACCGGAGAAGATCTTCATCTTCAGCGACACCTTGCCCGGCACCACCGTCTCCACGGCCATCGCGTCGTAGATGGCCAGGCAGCTCCAGCTGACGAGCGTGCTGGCGACCGAGGCGATCACGTGCCAGCGCGGGATGCGGTCGATGGCGTCGCGCACGTCGTGCCAGGCCATGCGCTCGATATAGCGATGCAGCAGGAACACCGCGACGCCCACGAAGGCGAGGGTGAAGGCGTATTTCGCCGCGCGGCTCGCCAGCGGCTTGCCGGTCGTGTTGTCGTGCGTCGGGGTCACCGCGTCGCTCGTGGGAAGGTCGAAGGCGGGCATGATCCCCCGCGATCCCTTCCGCCACAAGTCACCCTCGGCTCTCGACCCGCCCGTCGCGAATCCCGATGGTGTGCCCGTCGAGCGCCTCGACGTCGGCCGGATCGTGCGTGATCACCATGAGCTGGAGGTCGAGCCTCGCCTGGAGCGCACGCAGTTCGTCGCGCATGCGACCGCGCAACGCGGGATCGAGCGCGGAAAACGGTTCGTCGAGCAGAACGATGCGAGGCTCGGCGATCAGCGCGCGGGCCAACGCGGTGCGCTGGCGTTGGCCGCCGGATACCTGCGCCGGGTAATGGTCGGCGACGGCGCCCAGCTCGAACAGGTCAAGCCAGTGCGCCACGCGATCGTTTCGTGCATGACGCCGAGGGTTGATCCAACCGCGCGCGATGGCGAAGCCGACGTTCTGGGCCACCGTCAGGTGCGGAAAGAGCGCGTAGTCCTGGAAAACGTAGGCCACGCCGCGATCGCGCGGCGGCACGTCGATGCCGGTGTCGAAAAGCGTGCGACCGTCCACGCGCACGTGGCCGGCATCGGGTTTGAGCAGGCCCGCGATGGTGCGCAGCGCAACGCTCTTGCCAGCCCCCGACGGGCCGTAGAGCACGATGCGCCGATGCGACGAGGTGAACGCCACGTCCAGTTCGAAGCGCTTGCCCGCGTCGCCGAGCGCCAGGCGGATGTCGACGTCGACGCTCATGCGCGCGGCCTCTTCGCGTGTTGCGGCGCCAGCCATCCAGCCAGCAGCAGGGCGGCCACGCACGTCGCCGACGTCACCGCCACCATCGTCGCCGCGCCGGCATCGTCGCCCGCCTGCACGGCCGCGTAGATCGCCACGGAAAGCGTCTGCGTGCGTCCCGGCAGGTTGCCCGCGATCATCAAGGTGGCGCCGAATTCACCCATGGCGCGCGCGAAGGCGAGCAAGGCGCCCGCGGTGATCCCGCGCGCGGCCAAAGGCAACGACACGCGAAAGAACACCGCCGCCTCGCGAAGGCCGAGCACGCGAGCAGCGCTTTCCATTTGCGGGTCCACCGCCTCGAAGGCCGCACGGGCGGCTTTCTGCACCAGTGGAAACGCCACCAGCGTGGAAGCGACGACCGCCCCCTGCCAGGTGAACACCAGATGGATGCCCAGGCCGTCGAGCCATGAGCCGAACGTTCCGCGCCGACCGAACAGCACGAGCAGGTAGTAACCCATCACCGTCGGCGGCAGCACCAACGGCAAGGTGAGGATGGAATCGACCAGCTCGCGTGCGGGCGATCGCCATCGCGACAGCCCCCAGGCCACCGCCGTGCCCAGCACGAGGTTGATCGCCGTCGCCCAACCGGCGACCTTGAGCGACAGGAGCAGCGGTTCCCAGATGCCGTCCACGTGGCCTCAGGGCTCGCCGAAGCCGAAGCCACGGAGGATCGCCGTGCCCTCGGGAGAACGCACGAACGCCTGGAACGCCTTCGCCTCGCCGGCCTGCTTCGATCCCGCGACCACCGCGATGGGATAGCGGATAGGCGTAGGCGTGGGTACGGTGGCGGCGACCGTGACCTTATCTTTTGCGACGGCGGCGTCGGTGGCGAAAACGAAGCCGGCGTCCACCTCGCCGCGCGCCACGTAGTCGAGGCCCTGTCGCACGTTCTGCGCCAGCACGCCCTTGGCCAACACCGCCTCCCACAGGCCGAGCTTTTCCAGCGCGGCCCGGGTGTAGCGTCCCGCCGGCACCGACGCGGGGTCGCCGTAGGCCACGCGCCTGACCGAAGCGTCCTTGAGATCGTCCACCTTGCCGATGGGGCCGCGGCCCTCCTTCGGCACGATCAGCACCAGCGCGTTGCGGGCGAAGTCCTCGCGCGTGGCGGCCTCCACGGCTTTCGCCGCCACGGCCTTGTCCATGGCCTCCTCGTCGGCCGACGCGAACACGTCGGCCGGCGCACCGTTGGCGATCTGCCGCAGCAGCACGTCGGAGGCGGCGACATTGAGCACCACGTGGGTCCCCGGATGCTTCGCCTCGAAGGCCTTGCCCATCGCATGGAATGCGTCGGTGAGGCTGGCGGCGGCGGACACCACGAGGTCGTCGGCGCTCGCCAGCGTGGGCACGGACAGCAGGAGGAGCGCGACGAGGGGGCGCAGCCGCATGGGGAGAGTCCAGAATGAAAGTGACGAAACTATATCGCGCTCCACGCAACCTTAGGCACCGGCCTGCGCCGGCGCGACGAGCGACGCGACACCGTGTCGCATCGCGTTCACGCCGCGCCATGCCATCATCCCTGGACCCTGGTCCAGGGTCGTGAAGAGGGGACGTCGACGTGCGTCGCGTGGCCGGACATCGCTGGTGGTCGTGGATGGCGGCATTCGCCGTCTGGATCGCCGTGCTCGCGCCCACGATCTCGCGTACCGCCGAGGCCTGCGTCTTTCCCGAGTTGACCGCGATGTGCGGTCACGTCGCCGCCGGGCACGAACACCATCATCACGGCGGCGGTCGGCACGACGAAGGCGACGAGGCCTGCGGGTATTGCACGCTCTTCGCCAGCACGCCGACCCTCGGCGGTACGTTCTTCGTGCATGGCGTGGCCTTCGTGGTGGCGCCGCCGCCGTCGCTCCGCCCCGTCACGCGCGGTTTCCATCGCGTGGCATTTCTCCTTCCCCCCTCGCGTGGCCCACCCGACGTCGTTCGATCCTGATCGCCTTCGATCCGACAACGACACGGACCCTTAGCCATGCCCATCCTTTCGCCCGATGGCCGCGCGCTTGCGCGCGCCATCGCCTGCGCCCTCGGCGCGGGCACCCTGTCGGCGCACGCCGCCGACGATCCGCAACACGCCACCGCGCTGCGCGAGGTGCGCGTCTCCGCCGCCCGGCAAGCCAGCGCCGTCGACCCTGACATGCCATCGGCCGTCGAAACGGTCACGGCCGAACAACTCGACCGCCTCAACGTCGTCAATACCGAAGATGCGCTGAAGTACCTGCCCGCCTTCGGCATCCGCAAGCGCTTCATCGGCGACGAGAACGCGACGTTCTCCGTGCGCGGCACCAGCAACCAGCAGAGCGCGCGCGGCCTCGTCTACCTCGACGGCATGCTGCTTTCCAACCTGCTGGGCAACAACTGGGCCAATCCGCCGCGCTGGTCGATGGCCTTTCCCGAGAACCTCGCCCGCGTCGAGGTGATCTACGGCGCCTATTCGGCGCTCTATCCAGGCAACGCCATCGGCGCCACCGTGCTGATGACCACGCGCATGCCCGACAAGCTCGAAGTCACCGCCGACGTGCAGGGCTTCACCCAGCACGTGGATACCTATGGCGTGGCCCGCGACTATGGCGGCAGCCGCCAGAGCGCCACGCTGGGCGACCGCAGCGGCAGGTTCGCGTTCCTGGTCGGCGTGTCGCACCTGCAATCCAACGGCCAGCCGCTGGTGTACGCCACGCAGAACCGCTCGACGGCGACGGGCGCCGCGCCCGTCGTGAGCGGCGCCATCGGCGATACCGGCCCCAACGGCCTGCCGCGCGAAGTGTTGGGCATCAACAGCGAGGGCCAGGAAGCGACGAGCCAGGACGAGGCGCACCTGCGACTCACCTATGACATCACGCCGGACCTTACCGGCGGCGTGACGGCAGGCTACTGGAAACAGGATCTTTCCCATCGCACGGAGAGTTTCCTGCGCGACGCCGCCGGACGGACGGTGTATTCGGGGCCGGTGACGATCGACGGCCGCCGCTACGTGCTGCCGGCCAACTTCTTCGCGCCGAGCACCCGCCAGAGTCGCAACGAACTCTACGGCATCTCGCTGGGGACCCACCGGGACAGCGGCTGGAACGTGGCGGGCGATGCGTCGTATTTCGACATGGACCGCAATCGCGACCGCGTCGCTTCCGCGTTCGACGACGATGGCCCCGGCCTGCTCACCGCAGGCGACGGCAGCCGCTGGCGCACCTTCGACCTGCGCGCCAGCCGCACCCCCGATAGCGGCGGCGCGAACACCCATGCCGTGAGCTTCGGCTACCACTTTGACGGCTATCGCCTGCGCAACGCGAACCTTGCGCTGGACGACTGGCGCGACGGTGCCGCGGGCGGCTTCACGGGCGGCAACGGCGGCAGTACGCAGACGCAGGCCGTCTACCTGCAGGACGCCTGGCAGCTCGACGAACGCTGGCGCCTCACCGCCGGAGCGCGCTACGAGCAATGGCGGGCCTTCGGCGGATGGCGGGCCACCGCGGCCGCTCGCACCGGCTACCCGCAACGCAAGGAATCGCATACCTCGCCCAAGCTGTCGCTGGCGTACGCGGCTAGCGACGAACTCACCCTGCGGCTGTCGGGCGCCCGGGCCTACCGCTTCCCCACGGTGAGCGAACTGTTCCAGGGCACCTTCAACGGCATCTCGCTCATCAACAACGATCCGAACCTGAAACCGGAAAACGACCTCTCGCGGGAGTTGTCCGCCGAGTGGTATCGCGGCAACGGTGTCACGCGCTTCACCGTGTTCCGCAGCGATACGCGCAACACCCTGTTCAGCCAGACCGACGTCACCGTGTTTCCCAACGTCACCCGCGTGCAGAACGTGGCGCTGGTGCGCACTCGCGGCGCGGAGGCCAGCTACGACGGCACCGGCGTGGCCTGGTCGTGGCTCGACCTCACGGCCAATGCCGCCTATACGCAGGCCACCACCGTGAGCAACCCGCGCAACCCGGCATCGGTGGGCAAGCAGTTCTATCGCATCCCGCGCTGGCGGGCCAACGTGGTGGCGACGCTCCACGCCGACGCGCGCACGACGCTGAGCCTGGCCGGGCGTTACTCGGGGCGCCAGTACAACACGCTGGACCATAGCGACATCGATCCGGACACCTTCGGCGGCGCGAGCGACTTCCTCACCTTCGACGCGAAGGTGACCTGGAAGGCGAGCGACCACCTGGAACTGGGCGTGGGCGTCGACAACCTCACCGATCGCCGCTATTACGTCTATTACCCGTATCCGTCGCGCACCTTCCTGGCGGAGGCGAAGTTCAGGCTCTAGGTCGCGCGAGCGATGTCACGCCGCTTCGGTGGACGCATGCGCCACCGACGGCATGTGCTCGTCGAGCATGAACGACGCCGCACCGCCGCGCCACAGGCGATCGAAGAAGGCGGCGACGCCCGCGCTGCCGGTGGCGAAGTCGCAACTGAGGCGAACCAGTTCCCTGCCCGGCACGGCCAGTCCACCCTGGCGTCGCACCAGGAAAGGCTCGATACCGCTCGCCACGCGATGGGCCTCGCGTCGATAGATCGCCGCACGGTCGGGTAGATAGGCGGCCAGGTCGAGCAGGGTTTCGCCGATACCCGCCAGTCCGTCCTGTCGCCCGGGGCAAACGGCATGCGGGCGGAACAGGTCAGCCTCGGCCGCCATCACCATATCGCGGTAGCCGGGGTCGCCAGTGGCGGCCAGCATGCGCGCGGCCACCGCGACTACGCCCGCCGTGCCGTGACGAAGGTACGGCGTGACGGTGCCGTGTCCGACCTGCAGCGGCCAGGTCGGGTCGCCGTCGACATTGAGGCATCGCTGCGCGAAGTCGTAAGCCAACGCGCGCCGCGCCCCGACGATGAAGCGTGTTTCACCCGTGACCAGGTGCAGGTGCAGCAGAAACAGCGCGACACCCGATGCGCCATGGGCCAAGCCCACCGGCTTCGCATCGTTCTCCGGCCAGTGCAGGCCATGGTCGTCGTCGACCGCGGCGGCAAGCAACGCGTCGCCCGCCATGATGGCTTCGCGAAGAAAGACGCCGTCTGCCGTTTCGTACCACGCCTTCAGCCGCGCCAGCCCCCACCCGGACTGACCCGCATGCAGCCCATGGGCACTCCATTCGATGGGCGTATCCGACGATCGTCGCAGCAGTGCCGTGGCGGTGTCGCCCTGCCCCGCGTCGTAAAGCACCCAGGCGATGCCACTGTCACCGTTGGCCAGGTCCACGCCTCGCGAGCGCGAACTCCGCGTGCCGTCGAGCACGTAGTCGACGAGTCCGGACGGCGGCGTGCGCCGTCCCCTCAGGAAGGCGTGCAGGACGCCCGAGGCGCCGTGGGCCACGCCCCACGGATGCGTCTGGAAGATTTCGGCGCCCGCCGGCACGTAACGGTCGGGCCTGGCATGGGCGGCGCGATCCTCGATGAAGCGAAACAGTTCCGCGGAAGGATCGCAGGCGAGCGGATGGGGCATCCCGCGATGGGGAACCGGCGGATTGCCGCCGTCGAGGTGTTCGACGGCACCCCTGATCCGCGCCATCGCATCCAGCGGACGCGGCCGGCGCTTGGGATCGTCGGCAAGCAGGCCGACGATCGCATCGGCGATCTCCGCGGGATAACCCATGTCCCTCACCATTCGCGACGTGAAACGCAGCGCGGCGCCGCGGTCCAGCGGCAGCATCGCGTTGACCGGCATCATCGCCGCGAGCAGGTTGGCACCGAACGCGTAGTGGTCGTCGGCACACGCTGCCGCATGATCTCTTCGTCGCGGCACGGCGGGGGCGAAGCCCGGCGTGAGCAGATCGGGCGACACGTCGAGGCCGTCTTCGGCGCAAGCTTCCAGGTCGATGATTCGCACCCCGCCCTCGCCGTCGACGATGCAGTTGTGGAATGAGAGGTCGCCCAGCGAGACGCCGATTCCATGCACGCGATCGATGACGGTTGCCAGGTTCGTGAATACCTTGCACAGGTCGCCCAGGAACACCGCGACATCGGCACGGGTAGCGCGGGTCTTCAGCCACGGGTATCGGCGCCCAAGCCAGCGGCGCAACGTTTCGCCCTCGAGGTACTCCTCGACGAGAAAGGTATGTTCCCACTCCCGGAAATGCGCCACGGGTCGAGGGGCGACGCCCATGGGAGCCAGGAGGCGAAGAAGGCGGAACTCCTTGCGCAACGTTCCCGTGGCGGCATCGGCGCCACCGATGTAGGGGCGCGCTTCCTTGACGATCACCCGCCGCCCCTCGTCCAGGTCGTCGGCGAGGTAGATGCCGCCGGCCGACGAAAACGACAACGCGCGGTGCATGCGAAACCGGCCACCACCGATCGACACGGGACCCGCCGTTCCCTCGCCGTCGGACGGGAACGGATCGCGCAGCCATTCTGGCAGGCGAAAGCCCGGCTGCCGCGAGTCGATTTCGCGGGAACCGTCAGGGCGTACCAGCATCCATTGCGCCCGTCCGTCGATACCGATGCTCGGTTCGCCACGGATACCGCCGTAGCGGTAGTACAACACGTGGGAATCGCGGTAGCGACGATCGGTCAGTACATAGGGCCCCACGTAGCCCGAAAGGGATGCATGCAGGTCCTCCAGCACGCGCCTGAATTGATCCGTATCGCGCGGATAGATCGTCATGAATTTGCCGGATCCACCGCGCGGCCAGCGCTTGCCGTTGACGTGCCCGAGCATGGCCGCGTCAGCGGCGAACTTGAATGCGACGCCGTTTTCGACGAGCACCGCCGCGGCGATCGACAGCACGATCCGCGCGGTGGCGACGACCGACGACACGTGGATCTTCCAACCCTGCATGGGCAACGCGGCGTCGGAAGGCATGCACTGCACCCAGATCCCGCTGCGCTCGAGGTTCCAGCTTCGGCATCTTTGTTTGTGACTGTCGTGCCTGCGCACGATGCGGCGGACGGCGTCGACGAAGTCGCCCTCATCGATGGGGCGGCTGCCATGGGTATCGAAAAAGTCACGGTCCACGCCCGTGTACGGAAGCAGATCCATTCGAGGTTCCATGACGCGCCGTCCCTTTGCCGTTTCAACAGAACCCAGTGTGTGGAGCGACCCGGACGTCGCTCCACACACCTTCGTCTCCCTTGATTTCTGCGGCGACATCCACCGCGACTCTGCGCAGGGGACCTTCGCCCGGTCACGTTTCGTCAGGACATGCCCGACTCACTCGTTGAACGCGTCGACGTTGCCGAAACAGCAACTCGTCAGACTGCACGCACTGGGGTTGGTGACGTCCGTGATCGCACCCGCTTCCGTGTCCTGTTGCAGCAATTGCAAGCCAAGTACATGGTTCATGTCCCTATCCTTCCGTGATGACCGTGCACCCCGCGGGAGTGCGGAGTGCGGCGCGATTCTGGAATCGGCACCGGGACGCCGCAACGGACGCGACCCCTCATTTGCCGGAAAATACCGTGTTGCACGGCTTTTTTTCGGTCACGCATCGATTCCGGTCATGTCGTCGTCCGGATGCGGACACCGTTGTCCGTGGACGGACGATCCAGGCTGCCACGCGGCAGGTGCACGGTGGCGACGGCCCCGCGCCCCGTGGCGCCCGAGGCGAGGTGCACCCGGCCCCCGTGGGCCTCCACGATCAACCGGGTCAGGCTCAGTCCGATGCCGGAACCCTCGGGCTTGGTAGTGAAGAACGGCACGAAGAGGCCATCGCTCGCGGGCAGGCCGACGCCGTCGTCCTCGATGCGCACCACGATGTCGGCGATCTCCACCCACCAGTTCAGGCGTACGTCACCGCCGATCTTCAGCGTCGCCTCCACCGCATTGCGCATGAGGTTGATGAACGCCTGGCCGAGTTGGTCTTCGTCACCGCAGATCGTCACCGGCGTGCGTCCCAGTACCCGGATCGGCCGACGATCCTCCAGGCGCACCAGGCGCAGGAGCGATTCGTCCAGACGGAAAACCCGTCGCTGCAGTGGCGGCAACCCGGCCAGGCGACCGTAGCCGGAAAGAAACCGGGCCAGCGATTCGGCGCGTCGCCCGATGGCATCGAGGCCTTCGCGAAGCACCTCCTTCGTGTCCTGGGCATCCACGTCGAGCATGGTCGACAGGCTTCCCGAGAGCGAACCGATCGGTGTCAGCGAGTTGTTCAATTCATGGCTCAGCACCCGCAGCAGGCGTTGCCAAGCGCGGCGCTCCTCCTCGCTCAAGGCCACGCTGAGGTCGTGGAGCATGATGAGCGTGTGTTCCCGCCCGTCGCTGTGCCAGGCCGACCGCCGCACGGCCCATCGTCCGGCGACGGCCTGGAACGGCTGGTGCAGGATCGTGTCGTCCGTGGCCGCCATCAAGGGATCCATCCCCAGTTCGGTCGCGGGTCGTCCGATGACCCCCGTGCGGTCGGCGCCCATGAGGCGTCGCCCGGCGGGATTGATCAGTCGCAGGCGCCTCTCGTCGTCCACGACGAAGACGGCGCTGTTGAGCGACACGAGCAACTTGCCCAACAGATGCGACGCCTCGGTGCGCTTGCGTCGACCGATACGCAGTTCGTCGGACAGCAGGTTCACTTGGCAAACCAGTCCCCGCAGGGGGCCGCCCCCGCTGGGCTCGTGCCCACGAAGGCCGTAGTCGCCCTCACGCAACGAGGTCAGTAAGGCGAGCGCGGTTTCCAGCGTGAACAGCAGGCGCTTGCCGAGCCACCAGCCCATCAGGGCCATGCCCGCGACGCCGCCCACGCCGATCGCTACCCGCGCGTTCACCGGAAGACGTTCCAGGGTGAGCAGCAGCACGATCGCCAGAAGGCCCGGCCAGGCGAAGCCGAACGCCCAGAGGATGGCACGTTGGCGCATCCGCACCGGATCGGCCCACGAGTCGGATTGCGTCAGGAAAGCCTTCATGGCCCGGGCCCCGTTCCTAATCCACCTGTTCGGAATGGCTCTTCGAACGATGCTTGTCCAGGCGACGGTAGAGCGCCTGGCGTGAAATGCCCAAGGCCTCGGCGGCACGTTGGAGGTTGTGGTCGTTTCGCTCGAGCGCGTTGCGGATCAGCATTTCTTCCGCATCCGGCAAGGTGAGGCTGTCGAGCACCAGCGGTATGTCGGTCGAGCGGCTCAGCGCCAGGTCGGCGGCATCGAGTTCCTTGCCCGTAGCCAGCAGCATCGCGCGTTCGACGGCATGCTCCAGCTCTCGCACGTTGCCTGGCCAGGCGTACGTCCGCATGGAGCGTTCGGCGGACGGCGCGAATACCATCGCATCGCGACCTAGCCGGCGGCATTCGCGAAGCAGGAAATGCCGGGCCAACGGAACGATGTCTTCGACGCGCTCGCGCAGGGGCGGCAACCGAACCTGCATGGCGTTGAGGCGATAGAGCAAATCGCGGCGAAAGCGGCTCGCGCGTATGGCCGCTTCCAGGTCGGCATTGCTGGTGGAAATAACCCGCACGTCCACACGGCGGGTACGGGTGGACCCGCTCCGTTCCAGCTCGCCCTCTTCGATCACACGCAGCAGCTTCACCTGGTTGGACAGGGCGATGTTGCCCACTTCCTCGAGGATGAGCGTACCGCGATGGGCCAGTTCGAACCGCCCGGGCCTGGGCAAAGGGCGCTCTTCGCCCAGCATTTCGTCGACGAAGCGGGATTCGGGAAGGCTTCCCATGTCCACGCGGATGAGCGGCTCCTCCACGCGTGGCGAGAGCGCGTGCAGCTCACGTGCGAAAAGTGACTTGCCGGTGCCGTTTTCGCCCAGGAGGAGTACGTTCGCATGGGTCCTGGCGACCCGCGAGACCAACTCGACCACGCGCCGCATCGAAGAGGATTCGCAGATCCTCAGCACGTCCGACGACTCCCGCGACAGCGACGCTTCGCGGCGCAGCCGCAGGTTTTCCTCGCGCATCTCGCGCAGCGCCAGCTGGGCGCGCACGGTGTGCATCATGCGCGCATTGCTCCATGGCTTTTCGATGAAGTCGGCGGCGCCCAGGCGCATCGCCTTCACGGCCAGGTCGATGCTTCCCCATGCCGTCATGACGACCAGGGGCAGCTCGGGCACTTCTTCGCGCAATCGTCCCACCAGCGCGAGGCCTTCGTTGCCCGAGGTGGTGTCCGCACTGTAATTGAGGTCGAGCACCGCGCACGAGAACTCGCTTCGCGATACGGCGTCCAGCGCCGCGCCGGGCGAGTCCACCTCGAGCGACGGGATGTTCTCCGTGCGCAGCAGCACGCGCATCGCCAGGCGTACGTCAGGATGGTCGTCGACGACGAGAACGGGTGGTCGCGTGTCCGGGCGATTCATGGCAACTCCTTCGGCGGGCCGGAAGAGGGTATCCATCGCTTCATCCTTCCCTTATGACATGTATGGCGTCGATTCGCGCCGCACGCAAGGCGGGTGGACCGCTGGCGGCGACGGCCGCAAGCAGCATCGCCGCGCAGGCCGAAGCGGCCACCGCCATGTCGATCTTGCCCTCCAACGCGTACGAGGTGCCAAAGACACCCTGATGCGCCAGCAGCGAAACGCCCAGGCCCAGGGTCGCGCCCACCATGGTCGTGCGCACGTTGCGGGATACGACCACGCCCGCGAGGTCCATGGGCGTGGCGCCCAGCGCGCAGCGCAACGCGAAGTCGTGACGCCTCAGCATGACCTCCACGGACTGGCTCGAGTACAACCCCGTGCATGCCAGAAGCAAGGCGAGGAGCGCGAAGGTGACGGAAACCACCGCATCCCTCCGGTAGCCGGCGATTACCGCGTTCACATCGGCTCGCAGGGTCCGCCCCGCCGCGACCGCGACGTAGGGCGCGACGCCGTGGACCGCCTCGTACACTTCGTTGGTGCCCAGGCTCTCGGCGGCGGTTCCGCGCACAACGATGTACGTAGGCAAGTATCGACGAATGAAATCGAACGAACTCTCCCATGCCTGGGCCAGGGGGATGAAAACGGTCGGTTCCGGGGGCTGCGCCGGACCCGCGTGGCGGGTATCGCCCACCACGCCGACGATGCGCAGCGGTGCGTTCGGCGAAAGTTTCGACGCAGGCACGACGGTGTCGCCCACACCTTTGACCGCGAAGGCCTTCATGTAGGCCTCGTTTACCACGGCGACGCGCGGCGTCCCACCGGTGTCGGTGGCGTCGAGATAGCGCCCCGATCGCAGATGCAGCCCCATGGCCTGCAACGCCCCAGGCGTGGCGAGCGCGTATTGCACGTAGCGCACCGAACCGTCCGGCGCGGCGAAGGGCATGACGAAGCTTCCGCTGGCCGGCAAGTGGTTCGACACGCCGACGGCATCGATGCCGGGAATGCCCGACAATTTTGCCGCAATCGCATCGAACAGCGTGGCCACGTCGCCCACGCGGGGAAACTGCGTGCTATCGGCCTTGATCTCGAATGCCTGCGCAGCGTCGACATCGAAACCCATCGGCACGCGACCGAGCGCCCACAGCCTTACCGTCGCGGTCACGCTAAGCAGGAGCAGCACGACGGCCAGCGCCGTCTGCAATACGTTCGTTCCCCAACGCGTCCCGCGTCCGGCGTAGCCACCCACGAACCGGCGCATGGGAAGAATCCGGCCACGTGGCAACCCTTCGAAGTTGCCATGCGGCAATCCGGCGACGACGGCGATGCCTACCGTGAGCGCGGTGACGGCGATACCGAACAGGCAGCTATGCCAATCGAACTGAATGGCTTGCGGGGAAATCAGCCATTCGTCGGGAACGAAGCCGCCGAACACGTTCGCCACGATCCGTCCCAGGGGTACACCCACCAACGTCGCGAGAAGGGCGATCAGCAAGGTTTCGCCGATCGCGGGAAGCCACGGCCGCCAGCCGTGCGCGCCCAGGGCGACGCGCACCGCGACCTCGCGCGACCGCGCGACGGCGCGCACCAGCAGCAGGTTCGACAGATTCAGCCCCGCGATGGCCAGCACGGCGCAGGAGCACGCGAAAAACAGCAATAACGGCGGCTTGGCTTCGCCCGTCACCTGGGCGTCCAGGGGCGTGGCGCCATGCAGCGGCAGCCGCGTCGGACCGACCCGGAGCGTGGCCGCGTTCGCACGAGTGACGTCAAAGACCTTTCGCGAGAAGACCGAGGCATCCACGCCAGGCTTGAGCCGGGCCACCGCCGTCATGTTTGCGGCGTTGTCACCGACATGCCGGGCGAGGTCGAGCGGCAGGAACAGGTCCACTTCGGTAAAAAGCCGGTAATTCTCCGGGAGAACGCCTCGGATCGGGGTGGGCCGGCCATTGACGATGAGTGTCTTGCCGATGGCATGCGGGTCCGCATGCCATCGGCGCACCCAGAAACCATGGGAAAGGAGCACCTCGTCGCCTCGTCCCGACAGCCCTTCGCCCAGCGCCGGGCGAACCCCCAGCGTGGGCAGGAATCCTGCATCCACTCGCTGTGCCGTCGCCAGGGAGACGGTGCCGTTCGCGCTTACGTTCACCGATTCGGGCGTGCGCGCGATTCCACGCGATTCGACCGTGTCGGGCTGGCCCACGTCCTGGTATAGCATCGGCGAGGCGTAGCGCACCTGTCCGTTGGGGGGCCGTTCGCCATAGAGCACGACGCGGTCGTGATCGGGAAACGGCGGCCGATGCAGGATCAGGCTGTCGACCAGGGCGAACGCTCCCACGGTCGCCGCCACGCCGAGCGCAAGGTTCAGCGAGGCCAGGGCCAGCGAGCCGGCTCGACGCATCGCACCCCGCCGAACGCGGAACAGTTCGCGCATGGCGGCCATCAACGAGACGATTCCATCGTGCGTCGTTCGTCGAGGCCGCATTCCGCTTCGTGCTTGAGCTGCAGGTAAGTGCTCTCGTCCACCACCTGTCCATCGAGCATGTGAATGAGGCGGTCGGCCACGAATCCGAAACGCTCGTCGTGGGTCACCATGCAGATGGTGCGGCCCGATCCGTGTAGGCGGCTGAGCAACGCCATGACGATTTCGCCGTGGCGCAGGTCGAGGTTGCCCGTGGGTTCGTCGGCCAGGAGGATGGCCGGGTCGCCGACGAGGGCGCGCGCCACCGCCACCCGCTGCTGCTGGCCGCCGGACAACTGCCCAGGGTACAGATTCCTGCAATGCGCCATGCCCACGTTGCTGAGCGCATCCGCTGCCCGCTCGGCCCGTTCGTTTCGCCGCACGCCCGTTCGGAAGGTCAGCGGCAAGGCCACGTTATCGGCCACGGTGAGGTCGTCGATGAGGTTGAACGACTGGAAAACGAAGCCGATGTGCCGGTTGCGCAGTATCGCCCGCTCCTTGCGTCCCAGGTGGGTCACCGAATGGCCCGCCACCCGGAGTTCGCCATGGCTCGGCGTGTCGAGCAGCCCCATGAGGGACAGCAACGTGGTTTTTCCGCACCCCGATGGACCGGCGATGGAGATGAATTCACCGGAACGGATGTCCAAGTGGATATCCGTCAGTACGTTGTTTTCCATGGCGCCGGCCCGAAACACCTTGCCGATGCCGCGCATCTGGACGATCGCGCTGGTTGACTCCACGGACACGGTTCGACCTCGCTGCTGGGGGCCAGGCGCCGCTTATTTTTTGGGATGCTGCGCCCGCACGGGACGATTGTCGTGTCTGCGCGGGGAAGGCAAGAAAGGTATGGCGCGTTTGCCGGAAACGCTTGACGATGCGTTGGAACTAACGAATTCCTCACAAGTGCTCACGCAAGGATTGAATCGATTTTATTAAGCAAAAACTAAGCTTATAATGAGCTTAAGGGGATGGAACGCGGCCCTGGGAACGTCGCGGTGTTTTTTCGGATCGCGCAGGGCATCCATGCAACGCGGCCCGGCACGTATGGAGATTCTCCCCATGGTTCAGAAATTTTCATTGGGCGGCCGCATCGCCTGGCTGAAGCGCTACGACCCCGACACCTTGATCCGCCCGGCCATGGTCCGTGTGTGGAATGGCCTGGCGGCACGTCTCGACCTCGCCGCGCTGCGCTCCCCGCCACGGCATGCCGGCGAGAAAGCCAAGGAAATCGAACTGCGCCGCATCGAGGCACTGCGCGCATGCGGCGCTCCGGTGCCACGCGTGCTCGGCGAGGGTCCGCGCAGCCTCATCCTCAGCGACATGGGGCCAACGCTTGCCCATCGGCTCAAGCGCCTGAAGAGCGCCAACGACGCGGACATCCTCGTCAGGCAGACGGCGCGGGCCATCGGCGAACTGCACCGCCATGGCGGGTACCTTGGCCAGGCTTTCGCCCGCAACATCACGGTGGACGAACGGGGCGTGGGGTTCATCGACTTCGAGGAAGATCCCAGCGAGATCATGACCCTCGCCCAAGCCCAGGCCCGCGACTGGGTGCTTTTCACCACGGGCGTGGGGCCCTATTTCACCGGCCGCACGGATGCCTTGGGCGACCTGATCCGCGGGGAAGCCCTCAACGTCGAACCGCAGGTGGCCCGGGAAGTGCATCGCATCGCCCGGCGCCTCGGCTTCCTGGAGCGCGCGGGACGCTTCCTCGGACGCAAGGCGGCCGCGATGGGAACGGCGGTGGGAGCCATGCGCAGGGGTTTCGCCAGCATCGCGCTGGTGGCCTACCTCGTCGATATGCTCAGCGACGGCGACTGCGACATGTGGCGAACCGTGGTCGCCGTGGTGGAGCAAGCCTCCCTTTAAGCGTTCACCGCCGTGAAGACGATGGCGCCCAACGACGTAATCGTTTACGAGTAACGGCATTTACGTGCCCACTCGCCGGGCCCGTGCCGGTATGCTAGCCCGCTGCCGGCCCGCCCTACCGTCCCCAAATGACCGCCATGAACCGACATCCCCGCATCGAAGCCCTGATCGACCGCATGACCCTCGAGGAGAAGGTCGGCCAGCTCGGTGTGTTCGCCGATGCCGTTCGCCCCTTCGCCCCCGACATCAATCCCGAGGTGAATGCGCGCGGTGCGGCCGAGGTGCTCGACCAGATCCGCGCGGGCAGGGTCGGCGCGCTGTTCAACGGCGTCGGCGCGGCGGAAGGCCGGGAGGCGCAACGCGTGGCGGTCGAAGAGAGCCGGCTCGGTATCCCGTTGCTGTTCGGCTCCGACGTGATCCACGGCATGCGCACGGTCTTTCCGATCCCCCTGGGCGAGGCGGCCAGCTTCGAGCCGGGCCTCGCCGAACGCACGGCGCGGGCCACCGCCGTGGAGGCGACGGCCGCGGGCGTGCACTGGACCTTCGCGCCGGCGATGGATATCGCCCGCGACCAACGCTGGGGCCGCGTCGCCGAAGGCGCCGGTGAAGACGTGGTGCTGGGCGCCGCGTTCGCCGCGGCGCGCGTGCGCGGTTTCCAGGGCGACGACCTCACCGCGCGCGATTCCCTGCTGGCCACGCCGAAGCATTTCGCCGCCTACGGCGCGGTGGCCGGCGGCATGGAATACAACACGGTGGACATCGCCCCGCAGACCTTGCGCGACGTGCACCTGCCGCCGTTCAAGGCCGCCATCGACGCGGGCGCGTTGACGATCATGAGCGCCTTCAACGACATCAACGGCGTACCGGCCTCGGCCAACCGCGAGCTGATGACCGGCATCCTGCGTGACGAGTGGGGCTTCCGTGGTTTCGTCGTCTCCGATTACACCGCCGACATGGAGCTCATCGCACACGGCTTCGCCGAAGACGAACGCGATGCGACGCGGCTGGCCTTCGTCGCCGGCGTGGACATGAGCATGCAGAGCGGGTTCTACGGCGCGCACCTGGCCGACCTCGTGGAAAAGGGCGACGTGCCCATGGATGTACTCGACGAGGGCGTGCGCCGGGTGCTTTGCGTGAAACAGGCCATCGGCCTGCTCGACGATCCCTACCGATCGCTCGATCCGAAGGCCGAGTCCGACGTATCCACCCTCCCCGCGCATACGGCGCTGGCCCGCGATGCCGCGCGCCGCTCCATCGTGATGCTGAAGAACGACGGGACGTTGCCGTTGCGCAAGCATGCGCGGATCGCGTTGATCGGACCGTTCGCGCGCGACCGCGACAACATCGAGGGTTGCTGGACGCTGTTCGGCGACAAGACCCGTTACGTCGACATCGAAGCCGGCATCCGCGACGCGCTCGCCGGTGACGCTTCCCTCGAGGTGGTGGACGGCTCGGGCATCGAAGCCCCGCTGGAAGGTGGCATCGACGCCGCGGTGGCCGCGGCACGCCGCGCCGAGGTGGTGCTGCTGGCCATCGGCGAACCGCAGAACTATTCCGGCGAAGCGCAGGCGCGCACGCAGATCGTGGTGCCCGCCGCGCAGCAGGCGCTGGCGGAGGCCGTGATCGCCACGGGCACGCCGGTGGTGGTGCTGTTGAAGAACGGGCGCGCGCTCGCGCTCCAGGGTGCCGTTCGCGAGGCCCATGCCATCCTCGTCACCTGGTTCCTCGGCACGCAGACCGGGCCGGCCATCGCCGACGTCGTCTTCGGCGACTACAACCCTTCCGCGCGCCTGCCGGTGAGCTTCCCGCAGGATCCGGGCCAGCAGCCGTTCTTCTACAACCACCCGCGCACGGGCCGCCCCGAATTGGCCGACCAGCCGCCGGCGTTCAAGGCGCGCTATCGCGAGGTGACCTTCGAGGCGCTGTATCCCTTCGGCCATGGACTGAGCTACACCACGTTCGCCTACACGGCACCGACGGTGAAGGCGAGCGTGCGCTGGAACGAAACCATCGTGGTCAGTGCCACGGTGATGAACACCGGCGCGGTGGCCGGCGAGGAAACCGTGCAGCTCTACGTGCACGATCGCGTCGCCAGCCGCGTACGGCCGGTGCGCGAACTGAAGGCGTTCCGCAAGATCCTGCTCGCGCCGGGCGCCGCCGAGGACGTGGTGTTCGAGCTCACGCGAGCGGACCTGGCCTTCACGCACGTGGATGGCCGCACGTTCGAGGCCGAGCCGGGTCGATTCGACGTGTGGATCGCGGCGTCGTCCGCGCAGGGCGAGCCCGCCTCCTTCGTGCTGGAAGCCGAGGGCTGACACCGGACGCTTTGCGGTAGGCACCGAGCGGACGGTCTTCGCGCTACCGTATGAGGGCTTTTCCTCATCGGAGCCCCCCCCCATGCACGACCTCAAAGGCAAGATCGCCCTCGTTACCGGCGCGGCCAGCGGCATCGGCCGCGCCATCGCCGAGGCCTACGCCAACGCCGGCGCGAACGTCGTCGTCGCGGACATCGCCGCGGACAAGGCCCGTGACACCGCGGATGCCCTGGGGAACGGCGCGCTGGGCATCGCCATGGATGTCGCCGACGAATCCCACGTGGACGAGGGTTTCGCGCGCGTCGAGCGCGAACGAGGCCCCGTCGACATCCTGGTAAGCAACGCGGGCATACAGATCATCTCGCCGCTGGTCGATCTCTCGTTCGCCGACTGGAAGCGCATGCTGGCCATCCACATGGATGGCGCATTCCTCACCTCGCGCGCGGCGATGCGCCAGATGATGGCCGCGGGTCGCGGCGGGTCGATCATCCTCATGGGTTCCGCGCATTCGCACGTCGCATCCAAGTTCAAGGCGCCGTATGTCGCGGCGAAGCACGGACTGCTCGGCCTCGCACGCGTCATCGCGAAGGAAGGCGCGGAGCATCGCATCCGCGCGAACGTCATCTGCCCCGGCTTCGTGCGCACGCCCCTGGTGGAAAAGCAGATTCCCGAGCAGGCCAGGGAACTGGGCATCCCCGAAGCGCAGGTCGTGCGCGACGTGATGCTGCGCGACACGGTCGATGCGGAGTTCACCACGCTCGAGGACATCGCCGACACCGCGCTCTTCCTCGCCGGCTTCGGATCGAACGCGCTCACCGGGCAATCGTTGCTCGTGAGCCATGGATGGCACATGCAGTAGCCGCGTGCCGGCGCACGCCTACGCGCATCCCGGCAAAACGGCGTTTCCGCCGAGGGCTCGCCCCGATAGGTGACGAGGGCGAGCCCACATAGCATGCCTGCCCTGCTTCACCACATGGGTCCGTGCATGTTCCGTCGCTTCAGGCATACCACCATCGCGGGCACGCTGTGCGCGCTGGCGCTTTCTTCACCGTCCATCGCCTCCCAGGCTCCCGACATCCGCTGGGGACCGTGCGAGGAAAGCCTCGTCGGCACCCCGTCCGGCGTGCTCGGCGACCGCCTCCAGTGCGGCGTCATGAACGCACCACTGGACCATGTCGCACCCGATGGCCGCACCATCGACGTGGAAGTCGTCCGCATACGTGCCGCCCACGCCGCGGAGCGCGAAGGCGTCATCGCCTTCAATCGCGGAGGACCGGGCGCACTTTCGGGAAAACTGCTTCGCTCGCTGGCCGAAAGCTGGTCGACGACGGATGCCGACGACCCGGCCCACGGCGACAAACGACGCCTGGCCGAGCGCTTCGACCTCATCGCCGTCGTGCCGCGTGGCCTGCGCGGTGCCGGCGCGATCCGCTGTGTCACGGGACTGCCGCCCCGCTTCGCGTACCTTCCCACCCACCTGGACGACGCGAACTGGCGCCTCGTCATGGAAGAAGGCCAGGCGATCGCCGACGCCTGTTCCGCGCCTTACCAGGCGCGCTACGTCAATACCGAACAACATGCGCACGACATGGACTGGGTGCGACGGGCGCTCGGCGATGACCGCATCCATATCTATGGCATTTCCTACGGTGGCAGGGTGGCCGCATGGTACGCGTCGATGTATCCCGCGCATGCCGGCCGCCTGCTGCTCGATTCGAGCATGGATTTCACGCACGACTACCGAGCGGCCGTGCGCATGTCCCTGGCGGCGCGGCAGGCGTCCTTCGTGAACGACACCGTCGGTCCGCTACTGGATGATCCCTCGCGTTTCGGCCTGGGCAACGATGCCGATGCGGTCGAATACGCGATCGCCGGTCTTCCGGATACGCTCCGCGAGAAATGGGCGGGTCGATTGACCGATCCCGTTCGTCTGGCGGCGGCCCTTCGCGTCACCAAGTGGTGGCGCGACCATCCGCAGGAGACGGTGTCCGGCATGTCCCGCCTCCTCGAAGCGGCGACGTTCAGCCCGGACCCGTCGCTTCACCGGCGCATCCGCTGGGAGGCCATCCAGGCGGTCGCCGCGCTCTACACCCCGCCGCCGACGCGGCCTGGTTTCGTGCTGGGACCCGAAGGCGATTCGGTGCGGGTGATCACGGCCTGCAACGACGTGCCGTGGCTTCGCGACGAGAGCGACATCCGCTGGACCGCCTTGAGCGATGCCACGCGTTATGTCGCGTTCACCGGCCTGGAGACCCTAGAGGAAGTGACTTGCTCACGCTGGGGAGGCGCCAGCGCACGCCAGCCGGATCTGGCCGTCCTGGAACGCGCCGCGCCTTTCCTGCTCCTGCAATCGGAGAAAGACAGCGTGACGCCCCTGCAGGGCGCATCGTTCATCCTCGACCGCTTCGCGAACGCGCACATGCTGCTGGTGAAAGATTCCGCGCAGCATGCGCTGTTCAATTTCACCACGTCGTCCTGCATCGAGCGGACGGCATCCCATTACCTGCTGACGGGCGAACTGCCCGCCACCTCGTCGCGCGTCCTCGCCTGTGACGATCGTTTCATCCACCCGATCCACGCGTTGCCGGGCCCATCCCGTCCGCCGACGACCGCGCCTGTGCCGGCCGATCGACCGGCCCCAGCCCCGCACGACGAACTCTGATCCACCGACGCCATGCAAGGAGCCACGCCGTTGAACATGCGAAGGATCGCCGGATTCGTCTTCGCGCTCGCCGCCGCTTCCGCCGCCTCCGCAGCGCCCGTACCCGCGCTCGCCTGGGGGCCATGCCCGGCCGGCTGGACGGGAACGCCATCCTCCACGCTCGGCGACCGCCTTCAATGCGCCACGGTGAACGCGCCGTACGATCACGTCCAGCCCGACGGTCGCTCGATGAGCGTCGGCGTGATCCGTATCCGGGCCGCACTGCCCTTCGCCCGCGAGGGCGCCATCTTCTTCCATCCCGGTGGTCCGGGCGCCCATCCGGGCAAACTGCTGCGCAACCTCGCCGAGCGTTGGAGCAGTGCCCGCCTCACCGACCCGGTCGATGGCGACAAGCGTCGCCTGGCGGAACGTTTCGACCTGGTCGCCGTCATTCCGCGTGGGCTCGTCGGCAGCGAGCCGCTCACGTGCGTACCGCCCCTGCCGCACCGGTTCGCCTTCCTTCCCACGCACCTGGACGACGAAAACTGGGCGCGCATGATGGACGAGGCGCGCGCCACGGCCGCGGCCTGCATGGCTCAATCGCGCGAGCCGTTCATCAACACCGAGCAGCACGTGCACGACATGGACTTCGTGCGGGACATGCTGGGCGACGACACGATCCATTTCTACGGCATTTCCTACGGCGGGATGGTCGGAGCGTGGTACGCGTCCATCTATCCGCAACGCATCGGCCGTCTCCTTCTCGACTCGAGCATGGATTTCACCCACGGTTACGCCGGGGCGCTCGCCCTGGCCCGACAGGCGCGACGCAGGGCGTTTCAGGACGACGTCGTGACGCCGCTCTTCAACGATCTCGCTCGCCACGGGCTCGTCGGCGACCGTGACACCATCGCCCGCGAGATCGATGACTTCCCCGACCTCCCGCGCGAACGCTGGGTGCGGAATATCGATACCCCCGCGAAACTCGCTACCGCGCTACGGGTTGCCCAGTGGTGGCGGCAGGAGCCGCGGCCGTCCCATGAACTCATGCGCCGGCTCGTCCAACGAGCGCGCTTCAGCAACGACCCGCTCATCGACAGCCGCATGCGCTGGGACGCGAGCCTGTTGTCCGAGGTGCTTTACGTGAAGCCGCCCGTCGGCGCCTTCCCGCGCGAGGGATCGTCGGGCGACTCGGTTCGCACCATCACGTCCTGCAACGATCAACGCTGGGATCGCAGCGAACGGGACATACGCGAAGCCGCGAAACGCATCGCGGCGACCGATCTCCATGCCAATGGATCGGATATCTTCGAGGAAGCCATCTGCTCCCAGTGGGGCGGGCCTACCTCGCGCGTGCCGGACCTCTCGCCGCTGAAGCGCGCCGAGCCCTTCCTGCTGATCCAGTCCGACAAGGACGTGACCACGCCCCTGCCCGGCGCGACGTCGATCGTTCACGGCTTCCCCAACGCACGCATGCTGCTGGTACGGAGTTCCACGCTGCATGGCGTGTTCAACTTCACCGTCTCGCCCTGCATCGAGCGCGCGGCCGCCCGTTATCTCCTCACCGGTGCGATGCCCACGGCGTCTTCCCGGGTGTTCGCCTGCGACAGCGTCGTCGACAACCCTTTCGATGCATTGCCCGGCACGCCGCGACCCATCGTCGATCCGGTGCCGATAGGCACGCCGCCGAAGCCGACGTCGCCACCTCACGACGAACTCTAGTTATCCATCCGGCAGGAAACGCACGAGGTCATCCATGTCGACGTGAGCCGGTTCTCGCGGCACAGCCGCTGGCGAATGAACTGAATCCTCCCACCCTTCCGTAGGGAACTCACCCCTGGCAGGAAACCACGCAAAAACAAAAGGGGCGCCGGAGCGCCCCTTCGTTCTCATTCGAGCAAGCGATCAGATCGCGTAGTACATCTGGAACTCGAGCGGGTGGGTGCTCGCGCGGTAACGCGTGACTTCCTGCATCTTCAGCGCGATGTAGCCGTCGATGAAGTCGTCGGTGAACACGCCGCCCGCCTTGAGGAATTCGCGATCCTTGTCGAGCGCGCTCAGTGCCTCGTCGAGGCTGGCGCAGACCTGCGGGATGTTCTTCTCTTCTTCCGGCGGCAGGTCGTAGAGATCCTTGTCGGCCGGCGCACCCGGGTCGATCTTGTTCAGGATGCCGTCGAGACCGGCCATCATGAGCACCGTGAAGGTGAGATAGCCCGACTGCATCGGGTCCGGGAAACGGATTTCGATGCGACGGCCCTTCGGGCTGGACACGTACGGGATGCGGCACGACGCCGAACGGTTGCGCGCCGAGTAGGCGAGCATCACCGGCGCTTCGAAGCCCGGCACGAGGCGCTTGTAGCTGTTGGTGGTGGAGTTGGCGAAGGCGTTGATGGCCTTGGCATGCTTGAAGATGCCGCCGATGTACCACAGCGCCGTCTGCGACAGGCCGCCGTAGAGGTCGCCCGCGAAGAGGTTTTCGCCGTTCTTCGACAGCGACTGGTGCACGTGCATGCCCGAGCCGTTGTCGCCGACGATCGGCTTGGGCATGAAGGTGACGGTCTTGCCCTGCTGGTGGGCCACGTTCTTGATGACGTACTTCATCGTCATCAGTTCGTCGGCCTTCCTCACCAGCGTGTTGAAACGGGTGCCGATCTCGCACTGGCCGGCGTTGGCCACTTCGTGGTGGTGCACTTCCACCACCTGGCCCAGCGATTCGAGCACCTTGCACATGTCGGCGCGCAGGTCGCCCAGGCTGTCCACCGGGCTCACCGGGAAGTAACCGCCCTTCACGCCCGGGCGATGGCCGGTGTTGGTGCCGTCGTACTTGTAGCGCGACGACCAGGCGGCCTCTTCGGAGTTGATCTCGTAGAACACGCGGCCCATGTCGTTCTGCCAGCGGATCGAGTCGAAGATGAAGAACTCGGGCTCCGGACCGAAGAACGCCGTGTCGGCGATGCCGGTGGACTTCAGGAACGCCTCGGCGCGCTTGGCGATCGAGCGCGGGTCGCGGCCGTAGGCCTGCATGGTGCTCGGCTCGAGCACGTCGCAATGCAGGATCAGCTGCTTGTGGGCGCTGAACGGATCCAGGTGCGCGGTTTCCGGATCGGGCAGGAGCACCATGTCCGATTCGTTGATGCCCTTCCAGCCGGGGATCGACGAGCCGTCGAACATCTTGCCGTCTTCGAAGGTGCCCTCATCGATGGCGTGGGCCGGGAAGGTCACGTGGTGGTGCTTGCCGAGCATGTCGGCGAAGCGCAGGTCGACGAACTCGATGTTCTCTTCCTGGATGAGGTTCAGCACTTTGGAAGCGGCGGACATACGGACCTCGAATTGGGTAGGGGGCGGAATGCGTTTAGCAATCGCTGTGCCAGCGGCTCCGCCATCGACGGGGCGCCCTGGGCCGAGCCCAGGCATCATAGACCGGCCCCGAACGGATTGCCGAATTGCACCATATCGGTGCAATTCGGCAGCGTATGCACCAATCGGAAAGGGTTGACGCCATCAGCCCGACATGGTTTTTGTCTACGGTCCGTAAATCATCCGGCGGCCGGCGGCCGCTACCTCTTCCCCAAGTTTCGACCGATGACGAAAAAACACGAAGACGACACGCCCGACGCCGGGCGCCGCCGCCTGCTGGGCGGCATGGCCTCCACCGGCGCCCTGCTCGCGCTGGGTGGCGTGAACGAGGTGGCCGGTGCCGCGGGCAAGGCCGCATCGACCGCCCCGGCCGGAGCCGAGCTCGACGCCCTGCTCGAAAAGCATATCGACCACGTGGTGGTGATCTACGCCGAGAATCGCAGCTTCAACAATCTGTTCGGCGACTTCCCCGGCGTGAAGGAACCGCTGTCGTCGCTGCCGCCGGAACGCACGCGGCAGATCGACCGCGACGGCAAGCCCTTCGATACGTTGCCTCCCATCTGGGGCGGCATGGTGCCGCATGAGCAGAGCGTGGCCCACCGCACGTACAAGGTGGCCGAGAAGGACCTGACGGGCCTGCCCAACGCGCCGTGGGCGCTGCGCATGCCCGACGGCACGCCTCTGCCGCACGGCGTGATCACGCGCGACCTCGTGCACGCCTTCTACAACAACCAGGCGCAGATCAACGGCGGCAAGAACGACGGCTTCGTTGCCTGGGGCGACAGCGGCGCGCTGGTGATGGGCCATTACGCCGAGACGCCGGTGCACCTGCGCCTGTGGCGCCTGGCCGAGCAGTTCACGCTGTGCGACCGCTTTTTCATGGGCGCCTTCGGCGGCTCGTTCCTCAACCACCAGTACCTCGTGGCCGCACAGCCGCCGATCTATCCGGACGCGGACAAGAGCCCTGCGCAGTTCAGCATCGCCGTCACCCAGAGCGGCAAGGCAGACGATCCCCGCCTGAAGCTGTCCGACGAGTCCCCGGCCAGCGCGATGCAGGGCAAGCCGAAGTTCGCCCACCATGCCACGCTCACGCCGGACTTCTTCGCGGTGGGTACGATGGGCCCGCCGTATTCGCCGGGCTTCAACGTCGACCGCAAGCATCCCCTGCTGGCCGACATGAGCAGCCCGAACAACCTCGTGCCGCAGAAGCACAAGCACATCGGCGACATGCTCTCGGCGAAGAACGTGGACTGGGCCTGGTACGCCGGCGGCTTCCAGGCCGCGCTCGACGGGCATGGCGACAGCGACGACGGCAGCTTTCCGTCCACGCCGAACTTCCAGGCGCATCACCAGCCGCTGAATTATTTCGAGGGGCTCGCGCCCGGCACCGAAGCGCGCAAGCGCCATCTGCGCGACGGCGGTCTCGGCGAGACGGCAAAGACGAACCATTTCCTCGCCGACGTGGCGGCGGGCAAGCTGCCCACGGTCACGTTCTACAAGCCGCAGGGCGACCTCAACATGCACGCCGGCTATTCCGACGTGGAAGCGGGCGACCGCCACATCGGTGCCATCGTGCACGAACTGCGCAAGAGCCCGCAGTGGAAGAACATGCTGGTGATCGTCACCTTCGACGAGAACGGCGGCTGGTGGGATCACGTGGCGCCGCCCAAGGGCGATCGCTGGGGGCCGGGCACGCGCATTCCGGCGCTGGTGGTATCGCCGTTCGCGAAGAAGGGGCACGTGGAGCACACGGTGTACGACACCGGTTCGATCGCGCGTTTCCTCACGCGGCGGTTCAAGCTGGAAAAGCTGCCCGGTTTGAAGATGCGCGAGGACGCGATGGTCGCGGCGGGTGGGCCTGCACCGGGCGATTTGACCGAGACGCTGGACTTCTCCGAGGCGTGACGTTTTCCGCGGGAGCCGATGAAGCCGGCTCCCGCGGCACGTCCGTACCGGCATCTTCCATGCGGAAATGGCATGGAACGCCCTTGGGGTCTGAATAAGCCACGAGATCGGATTTCAGCCTACTTCGTTGATCCTATGGATGCTTTGTGTCGAGAAGCGTATTCCGGTGACTCACACAAAGGAGTGTCGATCTCATGGCTACCGCATACGAAGACGTCCTCAAGCTGGCAAGCGAACTGGAAGTTCGGGATATCAAGAAGCTGCAAGCCGCCTTGCCGGACATACTTGCACGAAAGGAAACCGTATCCGACTCGGAGCGAGCCTATGCGAAACCGAGTTATGGGCAAGAGCGCTATGTGCCGCCGCAGACTGGGCAAGCACCGGGGGGAAGTGAACGTATCATTGAGAAAATACCAAGCGCCGACCTGCTAAAGGGACTTGATCCTTCGCAACCAATCTCCGACAACATAAAAGAGCTTCCGGAGAGGTAACGCGCGCGATGATCAAGAAGCTGCCTACCGCAGACTTCAGTGCGCAGGTGTGCCGCCCGACGCAAACGGCGGCTTCGCAAACCAGATGGCGATCATCGCCAGTCCGAACATCAGCCCGAAGATCCAGAAGACATCGTTCACCGCCAACGTCGCCGCCTGCATGTCCACGATGCGGTTCAAGGCGGCGTTGGCCACCGGGCCTTGAATACCGCCCGCCTGGAAACGATCGAGGTACTCCATCGTCGTGCGGTCCCCGGATACGACGTGCTCGGTCAGTACCGCATGGTGGAACGTGGTGCGATGCGAGTACATCGTGGTGCTCACCGCCGTGGCGATGCTGCCCGCCAGGGTTCGGAAGAAGTTCGACAGGCCCGAGGCGCTCGCCACCTGCTCGTCGGGAATGCCCGAGAGAATGATCTGGTTCACCGGCACGAAGAACAACGCCACGCCCGCGCCCATCATGAAACGGGGCTCGGCCAGTTCGTGGTAAGGAGCGTTCGTGCTCAGCGTGGACATCCAGAAGGACGCCGCGGCGAAGATCGCGAAGCCCACGGTGTTGAGCACGCGCAGGTCGAAGCGGCTCTGGAACGCGCCGACGAGGGGCGACATGAAGATCGCCAATAGCCCGATGGGCGCGACCACGAAGCCCGCCCAGGTGGCGTTGTAGCCGAGCACCTCCTGCACCCATTGCGGCATCACCACCGTGCCGCCGAAGAAGGCGAACATGCCCAACGACAGGCACAACACGCCGACGAGGAAGTTGCGTTTGCCCAGCAGGCGCAGTTCCACCACCGGGTTCTTGTGCATCAGCTCCCAGGCCACGAGGAAGGTGAGGCACACCAGCGCCACGATCGCCAGCACCGTGATGAGGTTGGAGCTGAACCAGTCGTCGTCGTTGCCGTTGTCGAGCATGAATTGCAGGCAGCCCACGCCGACCGCCAGCAGGAACAGGCCGACCGCGTCGACGGGAATCTTCACCACCTTCGATTCGCGGCCACGCAGCAGCGTGATGGTGATGATGAGCGCGAACAGGCCGACGGGGATGTTGATGAAGAAGATCCACGACCAGTGGTAGTTGTCCGTGATCCAGCCGCCGAGGATGGGGCCGAACACGGGTGCGACCACCACCGTCATCGCCCATAGCGCCAGCGCGATCGGCCGCCGCGCGGGCGGGTAGTTATTGAGCAGCAGCGTCTGCGACAACGGCACCATGGGGCCGGAGACCGCGCCCTGCAGGAGGCGGAACACGATCAGCATCGGCATGCTCTGCGACAGTCCGCACATCGCCGAGAAGATCACGAACAGCAACACCGACACGCTGAAGGTGCGCACCTCACCGAATCGTTTCGCCACCCAACCCGTCAGCGGCTGCATCACGGCGCTCGCCATGGAGTAGGCGCTGATCGCCATGGTGCCTTCGTTGCTGCTGACGCCGAGGTTGCCGGCGATGGTACGCACCGAGACGTTGACGATGGAAATGTCGAGCACTTCCATGAACGTCGCCAACGCCACGCCCGCCGTGAGCAGCGCGAGCTGCCCGCCATGCATCGGGGGCGGCGTAGCGCCCTGGCCTTTCGCGCCGGCCATGCGTCAGCCGCGCTTGGCCGGAACCGGGGTGGGCACGGCGACCGTGTTCTCGCGGATGATCTCCTGCGCGCGCTCGTCGGCTTCGCCCATTTCCTGCTCGTAGACGTTGGTGCTCGCCAGCGGCTTGCTGCGCGGCGTCTCGGCCAGCACCTTGCCGTCGCGATCGTGCGTGTCCACCGTGACGTAGGTGGACAGGCCCACCCGCAGCGGATGCTTGCGCAGGTCTTCCGCGTCGATCGCCACGCGCACGGGCAGTCGCTGCACCACCTTGATCCAGTTGCCGGTGGCGTTTTCGGCCGGGAGCAACGAGAACGCGCTGCCGGTACCGGCGTTCAGGCCCACGACCTTGCCGTGGTATTCGAAGTCGGAATACATGTCCGTGGTGATTTTCACCGGCTGGCCGATGCGGATGTGCTCCAGCTGGGTTTCCTTGAAGTTGGCGTCCACCCAGAGGTCTTGTAGCGGCACCACGGTGAGCAGGTCCTGCCCCGGCTGGATGCGCTGGCCCACCTGCACCTGGCGTCGTGCGGCGTAACCTTCGATGGGCGAGACGATGGCGTTGCGTCCGCTGTTTACCCATGCGTTGCGGAATTGCGAACGGGCCTGGATCACGGCGGGGAAGTTCTCCACCGAGGTACCGTCCACCTGCGCGTGCGCGGCGGCGGCTTCGCGTTCGGCCGCCTGTAAGGCCGCATAGGCCTGCTGCATCTGGCGTTTGCCGGTGTCCACTTCCTCGGCGGAGACCGCGCGGCGCTCGAGCAGCGGGTGTCGACGGTTGTATTCGTCGCGGGCCTGTTCGTACTGCGCGCGACGCTGCGGAATGGCGGCATCGGCCTGGTTGGCTTGCTGCTGGCGCGCCTGCGCCTCGCGCACGGCCTGCGCGAGCTGGCCCTCGGCGTTCATCAGCGCCACCTTCGCGTCGACCGGGTCCAGGCGCACCAGCACCTGTCCCGCGTGCACGCGCTCGGTTTCCTCCACCGCCACTTCGACCACGGTGCCGGCCACGCGCGAGGAGATCGTCACCATGTCGCCCTTGACGTAGGCGTCGTCGGTCTTCTCGCGCTGCGTGAACACGAAGATGTAAAGCAGCAGCCAGGTCAGGCCGGCGAGCAGGAAGACGGCGGCGATGATGGACAGGACGATGATCTTCTTGCGCTTGGCTTTCGGATCGTCCTTGTCCTCTTTCTTGTCGCCGTCCTTCTTGTCGCCATCCTTGTTTTCGCCGTCCTTCCCGTCGTCGCCGTCCTTCCCGTCGTCGCCGTCCTTGTTCTCGTCCTTGTCGTCGTCCTTGTCGTCACGCTCGGGATCGCTCTCGTCGCCGTACTTGTGCAGATACTTGTAGCGGTACTTGTAGGGCAGCGGTGCGTTCGTGCCTTCGTCGCGCGGTTCGTCGTTCTCGGTGGTCATCGCGTGGATTCCTTGCCGGCCGCCGCGGCCGGAAGATCGGGCAGGTCGTCGGCGCGGTAGCCGCCACCCAGTGCATGGATCAGGGAAAGGTTGGCCGACAGCGTCTGGCTGTCGATCTGAAGGCGCGCGTCGCGCTGCTGGTCTACCTGCATGTCGGCACGCAGCCAGTCGCGGTCGTCGATGAGGCCCTTGGAGCGGCGGTCGCCCGCACGGCGCTGCTGTGCACGCGCGGCTTCGAGCTGGCGATCCTGCTGCACGCCGCGCGCATCGAGCATGCGCAGGGTTTCCACGCCTTGGGCGACCTCACCCGCCGCCTGCACCACGGCGCCATCGTATTGGGCCACCGCGGTGTCCAGTTGTGCCTGCGCGCCTTCATACTGCGCGCGCAGACGCCCACCGCTGAAGATCGGCAACTGGATGGACGGACCGATCCCGCCCAGCGTCAGGTCGGTACGCGTGCCCGAGCCCAGGTCCGGATAGGTCCGCAGGTACGCGCCGAGCGCGGTGAGGCTCACGTCGGGGTAGTACGCCTTGCGCGCCTGGTCGATGTTCTTCGCCGAGGCCTCGATCTGCCAGCGCGCCGCCGCGATGTCGGGGCGGCGCGCGATGAGGCCCAGCCGCGCATCGGACGGAAGCTCGGTGTCGGCCGTGGGCAACGACCGTGGGGCGAGCTCGCCGAGCTCGTTCAGCGAGACGCCCGCCAGGGCGGCGAGCTGCACCAGGTCAAGCCGCGCCGCACCCTCGAGTTGGGCGATGGCTCCGCGCTGTTGGGCGAGCTGGGCATCGGCCTGGTCGAGGGCGGTGGGGTCGTCCAGGCCGCCATGCACGCGCAGTTGCACCAGCTCGCGATAATCCTCCGCGCTGCGTACCGCGTGCCGGGCCACGGCGAGGCGGGCCTGCTGGGCCTGCCAGTCGAAATAGGTGTTGCTCACGTTGTATTGAAGCGAGGTCGCCGCCGATGCGCGCTCGGCCTCGGCGGCGCGCGCCTGTCCCACCGCGGCGGCCACGGCGTCCTTCTGCTTGCCCCACAGGTCGAGATCCCACGTCGCCAGCGCGCCGGCGGCACCGCTGTTGCTCCAGCTGCTGCCCGGGCTGAGCTGGAATCCCTGAGCACTACCGGTGGCGCCGGGCGCCTGTCCACGCAGCGTGACGTCGTTGTAGCCGTGGTTGCCGCTCAGCAACCCGCGCACCTGCGGGTTGAGTTCGGCCTTCGCCGAATCCACGGCGCGCAAGGCGGCTCGATAGCGGGCCTCGGCCTGTTCCATGTTCGGCGAGCCGCGCATGGCGAGCGCGATCACGCGGTCGAGCTGGTCGTCGCCGTAGCGGCGCCACCATTCGGTCGGCGGCCAACCGGCCCGGCCCGTGGGAAGACCGGCCAGCGGCACCTCCTCGCGTGGCACGAAGGCGGGCGGCCGTACGGGCGGTGCGCAGGCGGCGAGCGAGAACGCCGCCGCGAGGGCGATCAGGCAAGGGCCGCCGCGCGGGCGACGGATGCGGAACGGAAGCAACGCCATGTCGGTCTGCAAGTTCGTGCGAAGTGGGCGCCGTGCACATTTGCAGGCATCGCGTGGGCACGATGTGACGGCAAGCCGCTAAGCTATGGCGTCGTCCCCAACGAAAAAGCCAGTCACGTGAACGACTTCATCAGCGCCATCCTGCTCGGCATCGTCGAGGGCATCACCGAGTTCCTTCCCATCTCCAGCACCGGCCACCTGTTGATCGCCGAGCGCTGGCTCGGCGCGCGATCGGACCTGTTCAACGTCGCGATCCAGGCGGGTGCGATCCTGGCGGTCACCTTCATCTATTGGCGCACGCTGTGGAGCTTCGTGCTGAACTGGCGCCGCCCGGAAACGCGCGACTACGTCGCCAAGCTGGCCGTGGCCTTCCTCATCACCGCGGTGCTCGGCCTGATCGCGACCAAGCTCGGCTTCAAGCTGCCCGAGACGATCACCCCGATCGCCTGGGCGCTGATCATCGGCGGCGTGTGGATGATGGCGGCCGAAAAGCTCGCCGGGAAGCATCCCGAACGCACCGCCATCACGTGGCGCGTGGCGATCCTCGTCGGCCTCGCGCAGATGGTGGCGGGTATTTTCCCGGGTACCTCGCGGTCGGCGTCGACGATCTTCGTCGCCATGCTCGCCGGCACCAACAACCGCGCGGCGGCGACGGAATTCGCCTTCCTCGTGGGTATTCCCACCATGTACGCGGCCACCGGCTACGAACTGCTGAAGACGTTCAGCCATGGCGGCGCGGCGGGAGAGGACTGGGCCGGACTCGGCGTGGCCTTCGTGGTGTCCACCGTCGTCGCGTTCGCCGCGGTGAAGTGGCTGCTCGGTTACATCCGCTCGCACCGCTTCACGCCCTTCGCGATCTATCGCATCGTGTTGGGTATCGCGTTGCTGCTTTTCCTGCCGGCGGGCGGCTGAGCCTGGCCCTCGCTCCTACGAACGCAGGAGCGACGGCGGATCAGGCGACCTCCGCAATCTCCACGGTTTTCTGCTCAAGGAGCTGCTGCCGGCGCAGGCGCAGCTCGGCTTCCTGCTGCGCCATGATCCGGCACTGCGGATCGCTGGTGCGCTGGAACAGTTCGCTGGTCCACTCGATGAAGGCCTGCACGCGCGCCGAGAGATGCCTCTTCTGCGGGTAGACGATCCACAGGTTCGAACCGGTCGAGATCGTGTCGGGCATGACGATCTCCAACTGGCCCTTCGCCAGCGCGTTGGCGGCGAGGCAATGCGGGGTCTGGATGATGCCCAGGCCGGCCACGGCCGCCTGGATCACCGATTCGCCGTCGTTGATCAGCATGTGCGCGTCGACGTCCACCGCCACGCGGCCGCCCGGCGTGTCGAACTGCCACTGATAGGGCTTGCCGGTGGTGGGATAGACGAAATTGATCGTGCGGTGGGACTTGAGGTCGTCGATGCTGCCCGGTGTGCCGTGGCGCTGGAGATAGGCCGGCGCGGCGCACAGCACGTTGCTGAAATGGCCGATCTTGCGCGCGATGAGGCTCGAATCGGCCAGCTCGCCCATGCGTATGGCGCAGTCGAAACCCTCTTCGTTCAAGTCGAAGGGGTAATCGCACATGGTCAGTTCGAGCCGGATATCGGGGTAGCGCCGTTCGAACTCGACCAGGTTGGGGATGATCGCGGAGCGTCCCACGGCCGATGACGCGGCCACCCGCAACTTGCCCGCGGGCTTGGTCCGGGCGTAGCCCAGCGCTTCGGTGGCCTCAGTGAGATCGGCAAGGATCTCCTTGCAACGCGCATAGAACGCGGAGCCATCGTCGGTCAAACGCAAGGATCGCGTGGAGCGAAAGAACAACCGCGCGCCGAGGCTTTCCTCGAGGCGGGAAATGGCGCGGCTGACACCCGAGGGGGTCATCTCCAGATGCTGCGCCGCAGCGGAAAAGCTCTTGGCTTCGACCACCCGTACGAAAACGCTTATCGCCGAAAAATCTTCCATCGTCGACCTCGGAATCTTCGAATTCGTGACTGACCGTCACAGGCGAGGTGATTGTAGACCCATTTTTCGCTTGACGAGCAAGACCTAGATTTCGCCACCTGAAGTGGTCCGGCTTGACCTCAACCAATGTTGAGGTCACATCCTGCCGCACCGCAACGTCTTATCCGATCCCTTACCGACTCATCCAGGACAGCCATGAAGAAGAAAATCCTGTTCGGTTCTTCCGCCCTCGCGGTCGCCGTCGCCTCGGCCATCTGGCTGAGCGCGGGCGGGCCCACCCGCGCGGCCGAACCCGCCGCCGCACCGCCGGCCCCGGAGGTCACCGTCGCCCAGGTGCTGCTGCGTCCGGTCACCGACAGCGCCTCGTTCACCGGCCGCGTGCAGGCCGTGGACACCATCGACGTGAAGGCCCGGGTGAGCGGCTACATCGATTCGACGCACTTCCACGAAGGCGCCACGGTGAAGAAGGGCGACCTGCTCTTCACCATCGACCCGCGCCCGTACAAGGCCGAGGCCGATCGCCTGGCCGCGAACCTGGTGCAGGCCAGGGCCGAAGCGAAGAACGCGGACGCCAACGCCGCCCGCGGGGCCAAGCTCGTGGCGCAGCACGCCGTGTCCCAGGAGGAAGCCGATCGCCTGGACACCGCCGCCGCCAGCGCACGCGCGCAGGTCGCCTCGGTGCAGGCGGCGCTCGACGCCGCCCGCCTCAATCTCTCGTTCACCGAGGTACGCGCGCCCGTCGACGGCCGCGTGAGCAACCAGCGCATCACCCCGGGCAACCTCGTGACGCCCAGCGATACGCTGACCAGCGTGGTGACGGTCGATCCGATGTACGTGTACTTCGACGTCGACGAACAGACCTTCCTCAAGCTCGACCGCCTGCGCCGCCAGAACGGCCGCGCGCCGGAAGTACAGATGGGTCTGGCCGACGAGAGCGGCTATCCGCACGCCGGCAAGATCGACTTCATCGACAACCAGGTGCGTGCCGGTGCCGGCACGATCCGCCTGCGCGCCGTGTTCCCCAACGCCGATGGCGCCTTCACCGCCGGCCTCTTCGCCCGCGTCGAACTGCGCAGCGGCAACCCCGTGCCGCGCGCGCTGATCGACGACAAGGCGGTGGGCACCGACCTGGGCAACAAGTACGTCTACGTGGTGGGCAAGGACAAGAAGGTGGCTTACCGCCGCGTGTCCACCGGTGCCCTCGTGGACGGCCTGCGCGTGGTCGACGACGGCCTCGGCGCCGACGACGTGGTGGTGGTCAACGGCCTCCAGCACGTGCGTCCGGGCGTCGAGGTGAACCCCAAGCGTGTCGCGATGGCATCGCTCGTGCCCAACGCCGGCCAGAACGTGGCCTCGCGTCCGGCGGGCGTCGACAGCGTGGCGCAGAACCAGGACTGATCCTCCCATGAAAATCGCGCAATTCTTCGTCGAACGCCCGATCCTGGCGGGCGTGCTGTCGGTGCTGTTCCTGATCGCGGGCGGTATCGCCGTGTTCAAGCTGCCGATCAGCGAATACCCGGAAGTGGTGCCCCCCACCGTGGTGGTGAAGGCCACCTATCCCGGCGCCAACCCCAAGGTGATCGCCGAGACCGTCGCCACGCCGCTCGAAGAGCAGATCAACGGCGTGGAAGGCATGCTCTACACCTCCTCGCAGTCGACCAGCGACGGCACGATGACGCTCACCGTCACCTTCGCCCTGGGCACCGACCTGGACAACGCGCAGGTGCAGACGCAGAACCGCGTTGCGCAGGCCCTGCCGCGCCTGCCCGAGGAAGTGCAGCGCCTGGGCGTGACCACCACCAAGAGCTCGCCCGACCTCACGATGGTGGTGCACCTGACCTCGCCGGACAGCCGGTACGACATGCTCTACCTGTCGAACTACGCCCGCACGCGCATCAAGGACCAGCTCGCCCGCCTCGACGGCGTCGGCGACGTGCAGCTGTTCGGCGCGGGCGAGTACAGCATGCGCATCTGGATGAACCCGGAAAAGCTCGCCATCCGCAACCTCACCACGGGCGACGTGGTGAAGGCGATCCGCGAGCAGAACATCGAAGTGGCCGCCGGTGCGCTCAACGCGCCCCCGGGCCGCAACGACAACGCCTTCCAGGTGAACATCAATACGCGCGGCCGCCTCGTCACCGAGGACGACTTCCTCAACATCATCGTGCGCAGCGACCCCACCGGCTCGGTCACGCACCTGCGTGACGTGGCCCGCGTGGAACTGGGTTCGAACAACTACGCGCTGCGCAGCCTGCTCAACAACAAGGAGGCGGTGGCGATTCCCATCTTCCAGCGCCCGGGCTCGAACGCGATCGCGATCTCCGACGAAGTGCGCAAGGAGATGGCGGAACTGAAGAAGGACTTCCCGCAGGGCGTGGACTACTCCATCGTCTACGACCCGACCGTGTTCGTGCGCGGCTCGATCGAGGCCGTGGTGCACACGCTGTTCGAGGCGATCGTGCTCGTCGTGCTGGTGGTGATCCTGTTCCTGCAGACCTGGCGTGCCTCGATCATCCCGCTGGTGGCCGTCCCGGTCTCCCTGATCGGCACGTTCGCCGTGATGTACCTGGTGGGCTTCTCGCTCAACGCGCTGTCGCTGTTCGGCCTGGTGCTGGCCATCGGCATCGTGGTGGACGACGCCATCGTCGTGGTGGAAAACGTCGAGCGACACATCGAGCACGGGCTCGAACCCAAGCTGGCTACGCGCCAGGCCATGAAGGAAGTGACCGGCCCCATCGTCGCCACGGCGCTGGTGCTCTGCGCCGTGTTCGTGCCGGCGGCTTTCATCAGCGGCCTCACCGGCCAGTTCTACCGTCAGTTCGCGCTGACCATCGCCATCTCCACGGTGATCTCGGCGTTCAACTCGCTCACCCTCAGCCCGGCGCTGTCGGCCATCCTGCTCAAGGGTCGCGACGAGCCCAAGGACCGGCTCACGCTGTGGATGGAGCGCTACCTCGGCTGGATCTTCCGCCCGTTCAACCGCACGTTCGAACGCGCGGCCCACGGCTACGTCGGCGGCGTGAAGAAGATCCTGCGTTTCTCGGCCGTCGTGCTGGTGATCTACGCCGGTCTCGTCGCCCTGGGCGTGTTCGGCTTCATGAAGACGCCCACCGGCTTCGTGCCGCCGCAGGACAAGCAGTACCTGGTGGCCTTCGCGCAACTGCCCGACGCGGCGTCGCTCGATCGCACCGAAGCGGTGATCCGCAAGATGGGCGACATCGCCCTGAAGGATCCCGGTGCGGAAAGCGCCGTGCAGTTCCCGGGCCTGTCGATCAACGGTTTCACCAACAGCACCAACTCGGGCATCGTCTTCGTGACGCTGAAGCCGTTCGAGGACCGCCGTGACGCGAACCTCTCGGCCAATGCCATCGTCGCGCGCCTCAACCAGCAGTTCGCCGGCATCCAGGACGCCTACATCGCGATCTTCCCGCCGCCGCCGGTCAACGGCCTCGGCACGATCGGCGGTTTCCGCATGCAGATCGAAGACCGCGGCGACATGGGCTTCGAGGAACTGTACAAGCAGACCCAGGGCATCATCGCCGCCAGCCACAAGACGCCGGAACTGTTCGGCCTGTTCTCCAGCTACCAGGTGAGCGTGCCGCAGTTCGATGCCGACGTGGATCGCGAGAAGGCCAAGAGCGAAGGCATCGACCTGGGCGACGTGTTCCAGACGATGCAGGCCTACCTCGGCTCGCTCTACGTGAACGACTTCAACCGCTTCGGCCGCACCTACCAGGTGAACGTGTCGGCGGAGCCGTCGTTCCGCCACGAGCCGTCCGACATCGCCGACCTGAAGACGCGCAATGCCAACGGCGACCTCGTGCCGCTGGGGTCGTTCGTCACCGTGCGCCAGAGCAACGGCCCGGATCGCGTGCAGCATTACAACGGTTTCCCCACCGCCGAAATCAACGGTGGCGCGGCACCGGGCTACAGCACCGGCCAGGCGCAGGAAGCGATGGAGAAACTGGTCAAGGCCAACCTGCCCAACGGCATGACCTACGAGTGGACGGAGCTGACCTACCAGCAGATCCTCGCCGGCAATACGGCGGTGCTGGTGTTCCCGCTGTCGGTGTTGCTGGTGTTCCTGGTGCTGGCGTCGCTGTACGAGAGCCTGAGCCTGCCGCTGGCCGTGATCCTGATCGTGCCGATGGTGCTGCTCTCGGCCATCGCGGGCGTGATCGTCACCGGCGGCGACAACAACATCTTCACCCAGATCGGCCTGATCGTGCTGGTGGGCCTGGCGTGCAAGAACGCGATCCTGATCGTCGAGTTCGCCCGCGAGGCGGAAATCGAGGGCATGAACCGCGTCGATGCCGTGCTCGAGGCCGCCCGCCTGCGACTGCGTCCGATCCTCATGACCTCGTTCGCCTTCATCATGGGCGTGGTGCCGCTGGTGACCTCGCATGGCGCCGGTGCGGAAATGCGCCATGCCATGGGCGTGGCGGTGTTCGCGGGCATGCTCGGCGTGACCTTCTTCGGCCTCATCTTCACCCCGCTGTTCTACGTGCTGATCCGTGGCATGAACGAGCGTTCGGCCGCCCGCCGCGCCGCTCGCCGCGAACGCCGTCTTCTCGAACACGCGGCACGGGAGTCCTGATCCATGAAAACCCTGTTCCGTAGCACCGCCCTGTTCGCCGCCCTCGTGCTCGCCGGTTGCGCGAGCGTGGGCGCGGACTACCACGCGCCGAAGGAAGCGCCGGTCACGCTGCAAGGCGTCGATCCGGCGCACCAGACCACCGTGGATTTCCAGGCCCAGTGGTGGAAGCAGTTCGGCGACCCGACGCTCGACACGCTGATCCAGCGCGCCGCGGCGAATGCGCCCGACCTGAAGATCGCGGTGGCGCGCCTGAACCAGGCGCGCGCCGCCCTGGGTACGGCGAAGTCGCAGCAGATTCCCGACATCGAAACGGGCATCGATTATTCGCGGGCCCGTGGGCAGCAACCCGGCTTCACCGACCAGCGCACCACGGTCACGACGTACCAGGCCGGCTTCGATGCGTCGTGGGAGCTCGACCTGTTCGGCGGCATCCGTCGCCAGGTGGAAGCCGCGCGCGCCGATGCCGCCGCCGGCGAGGCGTCGTTGCACGACGCGCAGGTCACGTTGTTCGCCGAAGTCGCGCGCAACTACTTCGACCTGCGCGGCACGCAGCTGCGCATCGACGTGGCCAAACGCGACATCGCCAACCAGCAGGATTCGCTGAAGGTGATCTCGGCGCGCGTGGAGGTCGGCACCGGCGCCGAGCAGGACCTGGCCAGCGCCAAGGCCCGCCTAGCCGCCGTCGAAGCGCAGTTGCCCGTGCTCGAAACGCAGTCGCAAGCCGACCAGTTCCGCATCGCGGTGCTGTTGGGCGTGCGCCCGGGCGAACTCGACGTCGACCTGTCGCCCACCACGTTCAAGCCCATCGACGTAAGTATCGCCATCGGCGGTGCGGACGCGGTGCTGGCCCGCCGCCCGGACATCCGCGTGGCCGAGCGTGAGCTGGCCGCCGCCAACGCGCGCATCGGCGTGGCCAAGGCCGACTGGTTCCCGCACATCTCGCTGGGCGGCTTCATCGGTTTCCTCGCCGGGCGCAGCAACGATTTCGGCGGTGCCGATACGCGTGCGTTCTCGATCGCGCCGAGCATCGCGTGGTCGGGCCTCAACGTGCAGCGGGTGAACTCCGGCGTGAAGGGTGCCAAGGCGCGTGCGGAAGAAGCGCGCGCCAACTATGACCGCACCGTGCTGACCGCGCTGGAGGACGTCGACAATTCGCTGGTCGGCTTCAACCAGCAGCGCGTGCGGGTGGAAAAGCTGATCGTGCAGGCAAAGGAGAGCCGTCGCGCGGCGGAACTGGCGAAGCTTCGCTACGACGCCGGCCGCACCGATTACCTCGAGCTGCTCGATGCCGAGCGCACCCAGCTCTCGGCCGAAGACCAGCTCGCCGAAGCCGAAGCCGCGATCAACGTGCGTGCCGTGCAGCTGTACAAGGCGCTCGGTGGCGGCTGGGAAGCCTGTGGCGATACCTCGTGCAGCGAGGTTGCGAAAGCCCCATGAGCCCGGCCAAGGTCCATCGCCTGCCGGTGCGTGAAACCCGTTCCGCCGCCACGGTGGTGGAACCGCCGCTCAACCAGCGCGTGGCGTTGGTGAGCGGCGCCAATCGCGGCATCGGCCTGGAGGTGAGCAAGCAACTCGCCTCCTGCGGCATCACCGTGTTCATGGGCATGCGCGAGCCGGGCAAGAACGAGAAAGCCTTGAAGGCCGTTCGCGCGCTCGGCGGCGATGCCCATGCATTGAAGCTCGACGTGACGAAGTCCGCCGACGTGGAAAGCGCCATCGCGCAGATCGAGGGCCGCACCGGTCGCCTGGACATCCTGGTGAACAACGCGGGCGGTTATTTCGACCACGACGCACGCGCGGCGCGGCCCGACCTCGATCGGATCCGCGACGCGCTCGAGGTGAACCTGCTCGGCGCGTGGCGTCTTACCGGCGCCGCGCTGCCACTCATGCGCCGTCACGGCTATGGACGCGTGGTGAACGTATCCAGCGAATGCGCCACCGTGGCGATGTGCTGCGACACGGCACCCGCCTATCGCGTGTCGAAGGCCGCACTCAACGCGTACACGCAAGTGGTGGCGAAGGAAATGGCCGGCAGCGGCATCCTCATCAACGCGGTGTCGCCCGGCTGGACCGCCACGACGCTAGGCGGCAGCGGCGGACGGCCGGTGGCCGAGGCCGCCGAAGGCATCGTGTGGGCGGCGTTGTTGCAGGAACGCGAGGCGGGGAACGGCGAGTTCTACCGGGATCGCATGAGGATCGGCTGGTGAATGGGCGTAGTAAGCGGTGTCGCTTGCCCGGACACAAGGCGCTGGGTTCCTGCGTGCGCAGGAACGACGATCCATACGATTCACCGTTACGCACGAAATAACGTCGTTCCTGCGCACGCAGGAACCCAGCGCCGTTTACGCCACGGAGCGATGACACACCATCGGCTCTAACGCGAAATGATATGCGCGAACCACGTCCACCCGCGCAGCCGCGCGGTGATGAGCTTCACGCACGTCAGCATCGGCACCGCGAGCAGCGCGCCGGGAATGCCCCACAACCAGCCCCAGATGAGCAGCCACAGCAGGATCGCGACGGGCGAAAGCCGCGAACGGCGCCCCTGTAGCATCGGCGTGATCATGTTGCCTTCCACGGCCGTGATGCCCGCGAAGGTCATGGCGGGCAGCAAGGCCGTGCCGACCTGCTGGAAATGCAGCGAGCCGACCACGGCCAGCACCGCCGTCGTGGTGATCGAACCGACGTAAGGAATGAAGTTCGCCACCGTGGCGAAGCATCCCCACAGTAGGGGGTCGGGTACGTCATAGAAATACAGCATGCCCGAGGTGACCAGGCCCAAGGTGACGTTGATCGCGACGGTGAGCAGCAGGTAGCTCGACACCTCTACCTGGATGCTGCGCACGATGCTCACCGTGTGCCGCTTGTATTCGAACGTGGGCGATATCTCCACCGCCCGGCGCAGGATTTCGTCGCCATACACGAGGAAAAAGAACACCAGCAGCGCCACGGTCAGTACGCTGGCGACGATTTTCGGCGCAGTGGACATGACGTCCCATGCGGTGAAGGCCAGACTGTTGGGCTGTTGGACCGCGCGCGTGACCACTCCGCCGGCCAGCGATTGCGTGGCGCGGCTGGCCGCTTCGATCTGCTGCGTGAGCGGCTTGATCTTCGGCGCCAGCGAACGCATCGCGGTGGGGGCGTCGTGGAACCAGTTCATCGCCGGCTGCGACAGGGTCGCCACGGCGGTGACGATGCCGGCGCCCAGCAAAATCATCAACGTGACGGCCGCGAGCCATCGGGGCACGCGCCAGCGCGCGGCAGTCGCGACGATCGGATTCAGCGCCAGGCCGAGGAAAGCCGCCAGCACCAGCGGCACCAGCAACGATTTGCCGATGGCGATGGTGTAGACCACCGCCAGCAGGATGATCCCGGTAAGCGAAATGCGGATGGCACGAAGATGGCGCGAGATGCGCCGGGTGCTGCGCCCTGCCCCCGCCTTGCGGCGCGGTCGCGCCACCAGCGACGACACGGCCGAACCGGGCGCCGCCGTGGATGCGAGCGGCGTGGGGAGCGGACTGGCGGCGTCGGTCACGGCGACTCGGCGGCGACGTCGGCTGCGTCGCCCGCGAAGTCGCCCAGGAGGCTCCCGGCGGCCATGGAAAGGAGCTTGCCGACGATGTCCGCGCTACCGCCCGCGACCAGGCCACTCACGCCCGGCACGGCGAGCGGATTGACCTTCGCCGTGCCCAGCAAAAAGCCGGAACCGGCGGCCAGGCCCACCACGGTGAGCGGGTGTTCGTAACCCCGGGCAATAAGCGAGGCGGCGGGCGCCACGGTTTCCTCGCGTGCGATGACGACCTTGGCCCGGGCTTCGGCGACTTTCGCCATATTGCTGAAAATACCCATTGTTTAATCCTCGGCGCGCTCGCTTTCCGCCCTGCCCCGTGTCGCCGCTTCCCTCGCCAGGGTGGCGATTTCGGCACGCGTGGCGGGAAGGGTAAGCCAGTGCATGCCGCGGCGGAATACCAGGATCGACAGCACCAGCAGGATCAACTGAAGGCCGGCCAGCGCCGTCAGCGCCCACGCCCACGAGCCGAACCACTGCGCCAGGCCCCAGCCGGCCAGGGCCAGCAGCGTGAAGCCCAGCGCCACGGCGAACACGATGGCCGCCAACCCCATGAACAGCATCATGACGATGCCGCTGCGAGCGAGCCCGATCTCCGCCAGCGCCAGCTTCAGCTGGGCGCCGAACAGATTCTTCAAGCCGACGCCGAGGCGGCGAACATCGTCGAACCAGGTCGGCGTCGCCGCCCCGGGCCGCGGGTCCACCGCCTCATCGTCGCCACCGAGCCCCGAGGGACTATCTTCCCGCATGCGTCGTCCCCCGGGCCAGCGAATCAGTTACGGAAAATCCGGCCTGCGAGCCAACCGGCGGCAATGGCCATCGCGACGGACTGTACCGGCTTTTCACGCACATAGTCGCGAGCGACGTCGAGCCAGTCGTTCGCGCGGTCGACCGCATCGTCGTAAGCCTCCTTGCCGCGCAGCTTGGCTTCCTCCGCCTTTTCGGCGGCGCGCGTGGCACCGTGGGCGGCCTTGTCGGTGGCGGTGTGCAGGCCGCTTTCGACCTTGTCCGCCGCGCGATCCACGGCGTCCTTCGTGCGGTCGACGGCGTCGGAAGTGGCCTGCTTCACGCGCTCGGCACGCTCTTCGATGCGCTCGGCGGCTGAAAGGGTATTCGCGGCGGCGGTCGCGGCGTTGGCAACGCGGTCCTCGGGCTTGCTCATGGTAGACATCTCCATCGGATCGGGCAGGTCAGGTTAATGGGCAGGGGGTGACAGGCAGGTCACGGCGCGCCGCGTCCCCGGAAGAACGAAATAATTGCCAGGATCAGGAAGATAACGAAAAGGATCTTCGCGATACCGGCCGCCGTGCCGGCGATGCCGCCGAAGCCGAAGACGGCCGCGATGATCGCGATCACGAGGAAAATGAGGGCGTAGTGCAGCATGGCAGCGTCTCCGTCGTTAGTACGCGGGATCATTTAAATCCCGCGCGGCGCGCATGCCGCGTGAACGTGCTGAACGCCGGCGGCGCGGCGTTCAGCAAGCGCTTCACGACGCCGTCACGCCTTCACTTTCGGGTTGAGCGAATAGGTGCCCGTGAGCACGGCCTCGTCGATGACGTGACCCTTGATGACTTCACGGAATTCGGCCAGCGTAAAGCCGTTTTCCAGCGCCACCGTTTCCACGTCCAGCGCATAGACGTGAAAGTGGTAGTGGTGGGCGATCGTGTCGTTCCACGGGGGGCACGGGCCGTCGTAGCCGTGGTAGTGGCCTTCCATGTCCGTGTCGCCCTTGAACCAGCCGGTGTAGTCGTTGAGGCCTTGCACCGTGCCCGGCGGCCCGACCAGGTCGTCCTTCAGCTTTCCGTTGCCCTTGCCACGCGGCACGATGCCTTCGCCGCAGGCGCCCTCGGCCAGCTCACGGCATTCGACCGGGATGTTGGCCATGAGCCAGTGCACGAATTCCACGCGCGGCAGGTCGCGGGGCACCTCGCGGCCTTCGACGTTGACGTTGTCGGGCTTCGACGGCACGTCGGTGTCGATCACCGCGATCGCGAAGGACTTCGCCGCGGCGGGCACTTCGGTCCAGGCCAAATGGGGAGTGGCGTTGCCGGCGGGCTTGATGCGCTCGCCGCCGATTTCCATGAAGGCGTTGTTCGCGGGGATCGGCTTGCCGTGTTCGATGCTGTCGCTCTTGAGGCGCATGGGGATGTCCTTCTTGCTTCGTGGAGGAGAGTCGATGGATGGCGCCGTTCTCGTCGTCCGACCCGCAGGCATCGGCGAAACGGCCTCTGCTTCTTTCAGCGATCCCGTCGCCGACAGCGCGATGCATCGAAGACTCAGGTTAGCCCGCCGTTCGCGAAAGCCAGGTCAGCGCCGTATCGCGTCGAAGCGGGCAGCGATGTAGTCGTCGGTGAAGCTGGTCATGCTGAAGTCGCGGATGAACCCGCAGTGGCCGCCGTATTTCGTGATGTCCAGCTCCACGTTGGGAGGCAGGCGCAACTGGTCGAAGGCGGCGACGGGGATCACGGGATCGTCGCGCGAGGTGAGGATGGTGGCGGGAACGTGCAGGCCCATCAAGCGATCCCCCGCTACCGAATAACCGTCGAGATAGGCTTCGAGCGAACCGAAATCGGTGTGGCGCAGCACCAGCGAGCGCGTGAGGTCGCGCATGTTCTGGTTGAGTTCGTCCAGTTCGAAATAGGTCTGCTGCGGAAACGCCTGCTGCTTCATGCGCAACGAACGGCGCCACTTCTGCATGAAGTACGTGCGATAGAACCACGGCGCCGAGCTTTCCAGGGAGAACAGGCCCTCGCTGGGGTCGATGATGGGGCATACCGCCATCACGTAGTCGATGGCGATATCCTGCGAGGGCGCCATCATGGCGGCACGCAACGCGAAATTGCCCCCGAGCGAAAACCCGGCGATACCCACCGCGCGCGACGGGAACATGCGCGATATCTCGCCCAGCGCGATCACCACCTCGTCGATGCGGCACGAATGGAACAGCGCTTCGTTGAGCCCGTGGCTGTCACCGTGGTCACGGAAGTTGAGCCGGAAAACGTCCCAGCCGTCTTCGAGCAGACGGCTGCCGGTCTGCAGCACGTAGGTGGAATCGACGCTGCCTTCCCAGCCATGGAAGAGGATGGCCAGGCCGCGTGATTCGGCGCCGGTGGTCTGCGCCGTGTAGCGCCCGCTCAGGCGATCGCCCTGGCCCACGTCGATGAGCACTTCGTGGGCGTTCTCCTGCACCTTGTGGGCGCGCTTGGGCAGCAGCCGACGGCGCACGCCGCTGGATGAGAGCATCGTCTGGACATGGCCGCTGCGCAGGGGCCAGGGAGGAACGAAATCGGAGCCTTTCGGCAGGCTCATACGACGGCGCCGTCTTCCAGCGCGGCGGCGATGCGCTCACGCGAGGCTTCGGCCATGCGGCGACGGCCGTCGGGCGACATCGCCACCGGCTCGAGGAAATGCACCTCGACATCGAGCGGGGCCTCGCCGAGCAGGCGGAGGAAGTTGCCCATGAAGCTCTCGCCCTCGCGAAAACCCGCGTCGACGATGCGGCGGCCGTGGCGAGCGAAGCGCAGGGCCACCGGCTGCACGGGCACGTCGGCGTCGAGCGCCGCCTGGAAGATGCGTGCATGGAACACGCGCAGCACCCCGTTGTGGCCGGTGCCGCCCTCGGGGAACACGGCCACCGAGCGGCCTTCGCGCAGGCGTTGCACCATCACCGCCATCACCGAGGCGAGCGAGTGGTTGTTGCCGCGACGGTGGAAGATCGTGCCGCCGCGCGAGGCCATCCAGCCCACCAGCGGCCAATTGGCGATTTCCGCCTTGGCCACGAAGCAGGCGGCGCGCTGGGAGTGCAGCAATTCGATGTCGAGCCAGGAGGTGTGGTTGGCCACGAACAGCACCGGGTCGGGCAGCGGCGTGCCGAATCGGCGGCTGCGGAAACCGAAGATGCGCAGCAGCATTGTCGACCACATGCGGATGGTGCGATGGGCCAGCGGCTCGCGGCCGTTCTTCATCACCCCGCCCGCCCAACTCAGGATCAGGGCGCAGATCAGGATGCCGAACAGAACGTGGAGCACGAGCAAGGGCACCCGCCAGACGTAACGCAGGGGACGCAGGCGGTCGCGAGGGGTCAGGTTGGCGGTGGCGGCTTCCATCGAGCGGACAAGATTAACGATGGGCGACCTCGCCCGCTAGGGGAAACACCGATTGTTTTTGTCTATCGGGCGCTTACGGGGCTTTATGCGGTGGCGGAGCCCAGCGGCAGGGCCGTGGAAGCCTTGACGGTGCGCAGCACGAAGCTGGTATTCACGTCGGCCACGCCCGAGGCATTGAGCAGGCGATCGAGCAGGAAACGCGAGAATCCGTCGAGGTCGGCCACGTAGACCTGCAACAGGTAGTCCATGTCGCCGGTGAGCGCATAGCAGGCCACGACCTCCTCCCAGGCGGAGACCCGGTCGGTGAAGGCGTCGATGGCGGGCGATTCATGGTGGCTCAGTTGCACGCGCACGAAGGCCTGGAGGCCCAACCCCAGGGCCCGCGGTTCCAGACGCGCCCCGTAACCGGCGATCACGCCATCGGCTTCCAGCTTCTGTACCCGGCGCAGGCAGGCCGAGGGGGAAAGGTTCACCTCGGTGGCGAGGTCGGCGTTGGTGATCCGACCGTTGGCCTGGAGCACGGCAAGGATGCGCAGGTCGGTGCGGTCGAGGCTGGCTTGCATGATTCTGTCTTCTTTTCGGTCCTGATTGCCTGATCATTGCACAGATGGCGAGCTTCCATGCAACAAAACAAGCCTGTTGTGCGCGATTCTGGCTAAGCTGTTGTTCGACCCATCCCACCGCACCCAGGAGGCCCGCCATGGACACCCCCCGCCGCGTCGAACACCAGCAGACCGACCGCGGATACGTGCCCGTCTACGCGACGGGCACCGTCGAGCAGCCATGGGCGAGCTACACGAAGACCGACCATGAGGTCTGGGACACCCTGTACCGTCGCCAGCGCGAGCTGCTGCCGGCCTATGCCTGCCAGGAGTTTCTCGACGGCCTGGATACCTTCGGCATGGGCGAGGGCGGCATCCCGCGCTTCGACGACCTCAACGAGGTGCTGGGCAAGGCTACCGGCTGGACCATCGTGGCCGTGGAAGGCCTGTTGCCCGACGAGGTGTTCTTCGACCACCTGGCCAACCGTCGCTTTCCGGTGAGCTGGTGGATTCGCAAGCCCGAGCAGCTGGACTACCTCTCCGAGCCGGACCTGTTCCACGACCTCTTCGGCCACGTGCCGTTGCTGCTCAACCCGGTGTTCGCCGATTACATGCAGGCTTACGGCAAGGGCGGCATGAAGGCCCACGCCATCGGCCCGGACGCGCTGATGAACCTCACGCGCCTGTACTGGTACACGGTGGAGTTCGGCCTGATCCGCACCGACGCGGGCCTGCGCATCTACGGCGCCGGCATCGTCAGCTCGAAAGGCGAGTCGATCTACTCCATCGATTCGAAGGCGCCCAACCGCATCGGGTTCGACCTGGAGCGGGTGATGAATACCAAGTACCGCATCGACACCTTCCAGCAGACCTACTTCGTGATCGACGATTTCCAGCAGCTGTTCGACGCCACCCGGCCCGATTTCACGCCCATCTACGCCAGGCTGGCCGGTGGCGTGCCGGTGGCGGCCGCGGACGTGCTCCCGGGCGACAAGGTGTTCCAGGCCGGCACCCGCGAAGGCTTCGCCGCCGGCGCGGACAACTAAAGCTCAACGGCGGCCTAACGAACGTCCCTCTACGATGCACCCACGTTGTTGAAATCAGGGTGGATGCATCGTGGTCGTTTTCGATATTCCTTTCGCTTCCGTCGGTCCGGGTCTGTGGTTGCTGCAGAAGAACGAGACCGAATTCGGTGAATTCTGCTCGCGCGACGACGCGCTGGCGTGCGCGCTTGCCGAAGGGCAGCGCATCGAGTCCGGACGCAGGCCGGCGCGGGTGGTCCTGAACATCGAGGGCAACGACGGGCATTGGCGGGCGTTCGATACGTCGATCAAGCCGATCTGACGGGGTTTATCCGGGCCATCTACCGAAGGGCAGTGGCTATCGCGAATGAGGCCATGCAGTGATCCGGGCGGTTTTCGACCGCTCGCCCGATCACTGCATGGCCTCATTCGTATGCACGACAGGCGGAGGGTTCGCGGACAGGGTCCTCGCCCACCCGTAGCCCTTCGGCAGGTGGACGGCATATATCGCAGGCAAAATAAAACCCCGGCAGCCAGGGGAGGAGCTGCCGGGGTCGCGTCGGGTCCAGGTCATCAGGGGAAATGACGGGACCCGGGACAATCAGGCGAATGGTTCGGCCTGTTTGCCAACAGGTCGCCTCTCGGCGATCGAATACTTAGATAAGGGCGGAGCCGTGAAGTTCCCGTATCACCGGGTGGCCGCGTTTGGGGTCTGTTTAACTTCGGCGCCCGTCGCGTGGTCGGCCAGCCACGGGCGCACCTGGGCGACCCATAGCGCGTAGCCTTTCGGGTTCATGTGCAGGCCGTCCTCGATGAACAATTCCGGCCTGGGCTGACCGTTCTTATCGAGCATGGCGGGCGCGACGTCGAGGAAGGCCACGCCTTTCTGGTGCATCGACCAGTCGCGGATCAATCGGTTGGCTTCGGCGACCTGGGACAGCAGGTTCGCACGGGCCACGCTCGGCTTGATCGAGATGAAGGCGATCGGCACGTCGGGTTCGTCCTTGCGCACCTTGGCCACGAAGGCGGTGAAGTCGTCGCGCACCTTCTCCGGGCTGTCGCCGCCTTCCAGGTCGTTGTCACCGGCATAGACCACGATCGCGACCGGGTGGTAAGGCTTCACGATGCGGTCGGCGAAGGCGGTGGCGTCGTCCATGTCCGAGCCGCCGAAACCGCGATTGATCGTGCGGTAGGTCGGAAAGTCGGTGGCCAGCGAGGTCCACATGCGGATCGACGAGCTGCCCACGAAGAGCACGGCGTGCTCCGGGGGCGGGCTGGCCTTGTCGGTGGCCTCGAAGGCCTGGATGTCGGATTCCCAGCGGGCGTGATCGTTGTCGCGGGCGGCGGCGCCGAAAGCGAGGCCGAGAAGAGCGAGGGCGAAGATCGGACGTTTCATCCGTCCGACCGTACCTCCTCAGGCTTTCGGGGGCAAACCACGCTCCACCGCGGTGACCTTGAGCACCGCCTCGATACGCTTGCCGTTCCAGCGATAGATGAAGTGCTCGGCCTGCACGCAGGGCGCCACCACGTCGGGATAGAACGCCGCCACGCATTCGCCGCCGGGATGCCGCGCGCTGTCGTAGACGATGCCGTTGGAGCCGTCGTCGCGGAGACTGCGCGCCAGCCGCACGCTGGCGGCGTACGAATCCGGATCGTGTTCGGCGCCCCAGCCGCCACGGATGTCGTGCAGCCTGGCGCTGACGGCGGTCTTGTAGCAACGCACCTGCACGTCGGTGGGCGGCTCCTTCGTCGCGGCCAGGAAGGCCTCGCGATGGAATACCGTCTCCTCGATGGCGGTGGGGATGCTGTGGGCCGCGTAGAACACGCCCCAGTGACCGTCGGAGAAACGGCTGCCTTCGGGCGGGATGTGGGCGAACGCGGCCATGATCGGCGTGGTGCCCGGGCCCGACACGCGCCGTGCCGGCGGCACGAGGCTGAGCGCGCCCATTTCGTCGCGCAGGCGCGGGTTGGTGAGGGATTCGACGGCCATCACCGCGTCGATGTCCGCCGGATCGGCGATGCGGTCGAACAATCCCACCGGCGGGAAACGGCTGGGAACGATGCGGTAGGCCTGGGCCCAGCGGATTCGCCGCTGCGGCGGCAGCGCGCTCATCCGTTCCAACCGCGCTGGGCGTCGAGGTATTGCCGCACGACGTAGAGGTCGGCCACGTTCCCCGAGAGCATGCGATCGAGCGCGGAGCGTCCGCCGAACAGGGCCGCCTGGTTGGGCTTGCGCACCCAGGCGTCGGCCTGGGCGGGATCGGGAAAGAGGATCTGCAGGTCTTTCCAGATGCCGAGCAGGTAGCTGATGCGTTCGATGGCGTCGCGCGAGAGGGTGCCGTCCTGCTGTTTCTTCCACTTGAAGTAGGTGGATTCGGGCGGATCGCCCAGGAGGGTGCGCTGCTCGGCGGCCTTGAGCTTCCAGTGCTCGGCCAGCGCGAAGAAGGCCCTGAGGGCCGGGCCGCCGAGGTCGGCGGCGTGGAGCGGTTCGGCATGGATGGCGGGGCGCATCTTCGGCTTCACCTGTGGAGTTGTGATGAAGTTTACACCATTGGTGGAGTGTTTGCGCTACCGCTGCCAAGCCCACTGCGATGACTTCATTTCCGCGAGGCGATCCAGGCATCGATGCGCTCCTCCAGCACCGGCAACGGCACCGAGCCCAGGGCGAGGATCGTGTCGTGGAACGCGCGCAGGTCGAACTTGCCGCCCAATGCCTTCTCCGCGCGTTCGCGCAGCTCGAGGATCTTCAGGTAACCCAGTTCGTACGACAGCGCCTGCCCCGGCCAGCTGATGTAGCGATCCACCTCGTTGGCGATCTCGCGCTGGCTGAGCGCCGTGTTCCGGGTGAGGTAGTCGATGGCCTGTTGGCGCGTCCAGCCCTTGTGGTGGATGCCCGTGTCGACCACGAGGCGGCAGGCGCGCCACATCTGGTAGGTGAGATAGCCGAAGCGCTCGTACGGCGTGTGGTAGATGCCCATCTCGTTGCCGAGGTATTCCGAATACAGCGCCCAACCCTCGCCGTAGGCGGAAATGTAGCCATCGCGACGAAACGGCGGCAGGCCCTGCTGTTCGGCCGACAAGGCCAGTTGCAGCGCATGGCCCGGCATCGACTCGTGCAGCGTGAGCGCGGGCATGTTGAACAGCGGACGCGACGGCAGGTCGTAGGTGTTCACCAGATACGTGTCGGCGCCGCCGCGGCCGGAGGTGTAATACGGCGCGATGTCGGCCGGCACCGGCTCGATGGCGAAGCGCTGGCGCGGCAGCAGGCCGAAGTAGTTACCGAGCTTCCCGTCCACCTGCTTGGCGACCCAGGCGGTGCGCATCAGCAGTTCGTCGGGCGTCTTCGCATAGAACTGCGGGTCGGTTCGCAGGAACTGCAGGAACGCGGGGAAATCGCCCTTGAAACCGGTTTCCTTCATCGTATCCAGCATCTGCGCGTGGATCTTCGCCACCTCGCGCAGGCCGATGGCATGGATCTCATCGGGCGAGAGGTCGAGCGTGGTGTACTCGCGGATCTGCTGGCGGTAGTAGTCCTTGCCGTCGGGCAGCGATTCGGCGGCCAGGGTCGGCCGCGCCTTCGGCACGTACTCGTCGCGGAAGAAAGCCAGGAGCTTCGCGTAGGCGGGGATCACGCCTTCGGCGATGGCCTGGCGGGCTTCCGCACGCAGTGCATCGGCGTCGGCGGCGGGCATCGTCTTCGGCAGCGTGGCGAAGGGCCGGTAGAGCGCGCTGTCCTCGGGCTTTTTCAGCCCGGCCACGGCGGCGATGGAAGCGTCGCGACCATCGAGCACGGCGCGCGGTACCGTGAAACCACGCGCGAGGCCAAGGCGCATGTTGGCGATTTCCTGGTCCATCCAGGCAGGCACCTGCTTCAGGTGCGCGATGTAATTGCGGTAATCCTGCACCGTGCGCAGGTTGTCGCCCTGCAACACGTAGCCCACGTCGGACCAGAACGCCGAGTCGCTGTTGAACGGCATCTGCCACTGCTTGAACGTCTGCGCGGCGGCGAGGTTGCGGATCTGCTCGCGATAGATGGCGAAGTTGATGCGCTCGCCATCGCTCAACGCCTTCGGATCGATGCGGTCGAGCTGCGCCAGCACGTCGTTCCAGTAGACCAGGCGCTTGTCCTGGCTCGCCGCGTCGACTGTGTCCAGGCGGCCGCCGCCCGGCTGCGCTTCACCGGAGGTGAGGATGCCCGCCTGGCCGTTGCGCCAGGCCCACTCCTTCTCGTAGATCGACTTGAAGGCGTCGTCGGCGGTGGAGGCATGGGCGGTGCCGGCGACGAGGCCGGCGAAGGCGAGGGTGCGGAGCCAGGGGGACATGGGGGTTCCGGTGACGGGGAAAGGCCCGATGATCGCACCGGCCATGATGCCGCTCCACCGCCATGGGTCATGTCGCGCGGCCTTCGCCGATACGATCGGCTCCCACCCCTTCGGTAGCAGGGCTATCGAAACCTTGCCACCGAAGGGGTGGGAGCCGATCGCATCGGCGAATCACGACCGCGACATCACTCCAACCCGGCGTAGTAAACGCGCATCGTATCCAGGTACGCCTGTAGATCGCGCCCCGGCAGATCCGCGAACGTCTCGCCCGACTCCCTGCAGCTCTCCACCCGATCCGGCCGGAAGTTGCGGAACGCCTGCCGATGCCGGCACCAGGCGCCCAACGTCCACGAGCCGCCCCAGAACGACAGGCACAACGGTTCCACCTCGCGCGTGCTCGCGCGGCCTTCGACGTCCCGGTACTCAAGGCACAGCACGCGCCGCCCCAGCACCGCCTCGTGCAGGCAGTCGAGCATCGCGGCGATGCGGTTCTGTTCGGGATCGCGCCAGATGGGCGCGAAGATCTTCGACTTGGCCGAGCGCTCGCGCAGCTCGGGTGGCAGCACCGCCTCGATCTTGATGAGTGCCGACTGTGCCTCGCGCGCCAGCCGTTCGCCGGCGAAGGAGCGAACGAAACGCGTACCGGCCACGAGGGCTTCGAGTTCGTCGGCGGAAAACATCAGCGGAGGGATGTCCGAGCCCTTGCGCAGCATGTAGCCGACGCCAGCCTCGCCCTCGATGGGCACGCCGGAGAGCTGGAGGTCGGCCACGTCGCGATAGACGGTGCGTGGGGAGACCTCGAGCATGTCGGCCAGTTGCCGCGCGGGCAAGGCCGTGCGCCGCCCGCGCAGGGCGTTGATGATGAGGAACAGGCGATCGGCGCGGCGCATCGGCGCATCATCGCTTTCCGCGCGGCGCGCGGGAAGCGATGAAGGTCACGGACGCCCATGGCCACGTCCTCACGCCGCCGCGCGGTTCTGCGCGCGGGCCAGGGCCGCGTCCTGGTCGGCGGCGCGGCGGATGGCCGGGCGAGCCGACAGGCGGGCCACGTAGCTCTCGAAGACGTCTTCGCGGGGCATCAGGCCCGTGCCCATCGTCCACTCGAGCGCATTGCCCCAGAGGATGTCCGCCGCCGTGAAGCGTTCGCCGAGCAGCCACGGCCCCGTGGCGAGCTGCGTGCGGACCATGTCCAGCACGGTGTCGAAATCGCCGTAGGGGCAATACGCCAGGGGCGCGGGCGCATGCTTGAGGTGGCGGTCCATCACCGCCGGCTCGAAGCAGCTGCCGTAGAAGGCCAACCAGCGCAGGTAGGGGCCGCGCAGCCGGTCGGACAGCCCCGGCGCCAATCCGGCTTCGGGAAACAGGTCGGCCAGGTAGCTGAAGATCGCCGTGCGTTCGGTCACCAGGCTGCCCAGGTGCACGATGGCCGGCACCTTGCCCATCGGGTTGACCTTCAGGAAAGCCGGGCGCCGGCTCTCGCCCGCGGAAAGATTGAGCAGGTGCATGTCGTACTGCGCACCCAGCTCTTCCAGAAGCATCAAGGTGCTGGTGGAGCGGCTGTGCGGCGCGTGATGGAAAACGATGCGCTGGCTGTTCATGGCTTTCTCCCTCTGGGGTTCGTCGATGGTGGCGCGGAGCCGGTCCCACGGCACGGGTCCGTCCGTCAGCAGGCCGCAGCGGGACAGCGGCGCGTACAGGTCGGCAAGTCGTTCAAGGAAGCGATACATGCGGGTCCCCTCCCGGTGGCTCGGTAGGGCGATCATGGGCGGGGGCTACTGACAACGTGCTGTCAGCAGCCCCTACAATGGACGTTTTCGCGCCAGAGCCCGTCCCGATGACGAAATCGATTTCATTGATCCAGTTCCTGATCGAAGCCAAGCGCGCCGACCGCATCACCAGCGAGCTGAGCCTGCTGATCGAAGTGGTGGCCCGCGCCTGCAAGCGCATCTCGGTGGCCACCGGCAAGGGCGCCCTCGGCGGCGTGCTGGGCAATGCCGGGTCGGACAACGTGCAGGGCGAGGCGCAGAAGAAGCTCGACGTGATCTCCAACGAGATCCTGCTCGAGGCCAACGCCTGGGGCGGCCACCTGGCCGCCTGCGCGTCGGAGGAAATGGAAGATCCGCAGCCGATTCCCGACGCTTACCCGAAGGGCCACCACCTGTTGCTGTTCGATCCGCTCGACGGTTCGTCGAACATCGACGTGAACGTGTCGGTGGGCACCATCTTCTCCGTGCTGCGCTGCCCCGACGGCGTGACCGAAGCCACCACCGCCGACTTCCTCCAGCCGGGCACCGAGCAGGTGGCGGCCGGTTACGTGGTGTACGGCCCGAGCACCCTGCTGGTGCTGACCTTCGGCCACGGCGTGAGCGAGTTCACCCTCGACCGCGAGATCGGCAGCTTCATCCTCACCAAGCGCGACATCACCATTCCCGCCGACACGGGCGAGTTCGCCATCAACATGTCGAACCAGCGCCACTGGGAAGCCCCGATGCAACGCTACGTGGGCGAACTGCTGGCCGGCACCGAGGGCCCGCGCGGACGCGACTTCAACATGCGCTGGGTCGCCTCGATGGTGGCCGACGTGCATCGCATCATCACCCGCGGCGGCGTGTTCTTCTATCCGCTGGACGCCAAGATCACCGGCAAGGGCGCCACCGGCAAGCTGCGCCTGATGTACGAAGCCAATCCCATGGCCTTCATCGTCGAGCAGGCGGGCGGCGCCGCCACCACGGGCCGCGAGCGCATCATGGACATCCAGCCCACGGGCCTGCACCAGCGCGTGCCGGTGTTCCTGGGGTCGAAGAACGAGGTGGAGATCGCCACGCGGTATCACCTGGAAGCCGACGGAACCCGGGGCTGATCGCTCCGCGGGATTCGCCGATACGATCGGCTCCCACCCCTTCGGTAGGCAGGTCATTCGGACCTTGCCACGGGAGGCCGGTCGTATCGGCGATGCATACCGCCCGTGTTCCGCCACCTTTACGCCCGCCGGGCGCCGCCTCGCGGCCCGATCATCCACCCGCCTTCCCATTCGCCCCTCCCATGACCCCGCGCAGCGTCCGTTCCTGGCTCGTACCCTTCCTCGCCGTCCTGCTCGCCGGTTGCGGAGGCCACAAGGCCGATACGCGGCTTGATACCGCCGTGCCCGTACTCGCCGCCAAACCTCGCATCGGCCTGGCATTGGGCGGCGGCGCGGCCAAGGGTTTCGCGCACATCGGTGTCATCAAGATGCTCGAGGCCAGCGGCATCCATCCCGACGTGGTCTCGGGCACCAGCGCGGGCAGCGTGGTGGGTGCGCTCTATGCGAGCGGCATGGATGCCTTCCGTCTCCAGGAACAGGCCTTCGCCCTCGACGAAGGCAGCATCCGCGACGTGCGTTTCTTCTCCGGCGGCCTGGTGCAGGGCCAGAAACTGCAGGATTACGTGAACCGGCTGCTCGGCCAGCGGCCGATCGAAAAGCTGGCCAAACCCTTCGCCGCCGTCGCCACGCAACTGGAAAACGGTGAGCGCGCCGTCTTCATCCGTGGCAACGCGGGCCAGGCCGTGCGCGCGTCGAGCAGCATTCCCGGCGTGTTCGAGCCGGTGGAAATCAACGGCAGGCATTTCGTCGACGGCGGCGTGGTAAGTCCGGTGCCGGTGGACGCCGCGCGCCAGCTCGGCGCCGACATCGTCATCGCGGTGGACATCTCCGCGCGTCCCGACGGCAGCAATCCCGGCAGCATGGTGGGCATCGTCGGCCAGTCGATCACCATCATGGGACGCAAGCTGGCCGAGCAGGAGCTTTCTCGCGCCGACGTGGTGATCCGCCCGAAGGTGGGCCAGATCGGGCCGACCGACTTCGACCAGAAAAACGTGGCGATCCTCGAAGGCGAGCGCGCCGCGCTGGCCGCCCTGCCGGCCATCCGGGCGAAGATCGCGGAGAAGACGGCGGCCATGGGCAAGCCGCCGGTGCCGGCGCGCTGATACCCGAAAGCACCACCGACCGCAGGGGTGGGAGCGATCCGTTCGGATCAGCCCGCGTCGATGAGCTCCAGGGCCGCCTGTCGTCCCAGCGAGAGGATGTCGTCGGACAGGCCCGGGTCGGCCACCGCGCGGGCCAGCGACATGCTGCCCACCAACGAAGCGAACACCGTCATCGCCAGCGTGCGGCGGCGCTTGCCGCGCACGGTGTCGGGCAACGTGGACATGATGAGCTCGACCATTTCGGTGTAGCCGTCGGTGAACGCTTCGCGCGTGCTGTCAGGGCGCCGCGCCATCTCGCCGGACAGCGTGGCGGCAACGCAACCGGTTTCCGGATGGTCGCGGTGCTCCGCCGAAAGATAGGCGCCGACCAGCGCGCGCCAGGGTTCGCCGCGGGACGCCGCCACCTTCGACGACATCTTCTGCACCGAAGCGCTCGAACCGGTGGCCACGCATTCGCGGACGAGATCTTCCTTCGAACCGAAGTGGTTGTAGAACCCTCCCTGGGTGAGCCCGACGTCGTTCATCAGGCTGACCACGCCGACGGCATCGATACCGTCGGCACGAAACCGCTCGGAGGCCGCCTCGACGATCCGCTGTCGGGTCTGCTCCTTGTGGCCTTTCTCATAACGCATGTTGCTAACTCCCCGGGATGGTTCCACCGGCAACCATTCTAACGCCTCCTTGCGGATTGAAATGTCGAGCCTCATCAAGCGTCCCCCGCGCGCTCCGGCGCCGTTCGCCTGCTCTATGAGCTTATTCGCAAAGGATTTTCAGAAAGCTTCCATGTCGAGCGAAGGTGTCCGCTGATAGCGTGACTCTTGCCCCTTGTGGCAAGCACCTTCCCCATCCATACGAGCCAAGGATGCCGTCATGACGCCCCTTCCCCGCCGCCGCGCCCTCTGCGCGGCTCTCGCCGTCGCTTCGGCTTTGATCTCCCCTCTCGCCGCCGCCCTCGACTACGATTCTTCTCAAATCTACGTCGAAAACTGCGTGGTGAACTGGAAAAACCAGACCTACCGCGCCAAGTGGTGGACCCCGCCGGGCCATACGCCCGACCACGTCGATACCGCACCCAACCCATGGGATACCTCGTGGGAACGCGTCGCCACGGGCACGCCCACCGGTTGCCCGGGCGAGCCGGTGTCCCCGCCGCCGGGCGAACCCGGCCCCGGGAATCCGGGCGAGCCCGGTACGCCCGGCGAGCCGCGCGAGGTGCTGCTGAGCCGATTGCTCGCCGACGAGGCCGCGCTGACCGCCAGTCCGCTCATGCAGTCGGTGCGCCGCTCCATCCGCACGCTCGACAACGCCACGGTGGAAGCGGTGAATCCCGGCCGCCCGCAAAACCCGGCCAACGTGCGCCGCGTGGAGTCGATCGTCGACGAGGCCACGTTCGATTACCTGTTCCCGTTGCGCCAGCCCGAGTACACCTATCACGGCTTCCTCCAGGCAGTGGCCAAGTTCCCGTCGATGTGTGCCGACTACGACGACGGCCGCGACGCCGACGCCATCTGCCGCAAGACGCTCGCGACGATGTTCGCCCACTTCGCCCAGGAAACCGGCGGCCACGAGTCGTGGCGTGAACAGGAGGAATACCGCCAGGGCCTCATGCACGTGCGCGAGATGGGCTTCGACGAGACCAAGAGCGGCTATAACGGCGAATGCGGCGCCAACGGCTGGAGCACCGAAGCCTGGCCGTGCGGCACCTGGCCCGACGGGCGCTACAAGAGCTACTTCGGTCGCGGCGCGAAGCAGCTGTCGTACCACTTCAATTACGGCCCGTTCTCCGAGGCCATGTACGGTGACGTGCACCTGCTGCTGGATTCGCCCGAGCGCGTGGCGGACACCTGGCTCAACCTGGCCAGCGCGAGCTTCTTCTATACCTATCCGCAGCCGCCCAAGCCTTCGATGCTCCACGTGATCGACGGCACCTGGCAGCCGAATGCCGCCGACCTGGCCGACGGTCGCTCGCCGGGCTTCGGCGTCACCACCATGATCATGAACGGCGGCGTCGAATGCGGCGGCACCGGTCCCGAGCACGCCGCGTCGGCCAACCGCATCACCTACTACCGCGCTTTCGCGGCCAAGCTCGGCGTGCCGCTGGAGCCGAACGAGAAGCTCGGCTGCCGCGGCATGAAGGAGTTCGCCGAGAACGGCGCGGGCGCCCTGCCGATCTACTGGGAAAACAACTGGACCCAGGAACCGGGCTGCAAGCTCGTCACCTACCAGACCGCGCATTCGGCGCTGAAGGACGGCGACTACGTGCAGTGCGTGCGCCGCGCCTTCCCCGACGTGGAGATCGTCGACGACACGCAGTCATAAGCCGACCGGCGTTCCCGTGCGTCAGCGCAACCGACGCGCGGGAACGCCCTCGTTGGTCATCTTCACCGGCAGGATCTTCCCGTCCTTGTCGAAGACCATCCGGTCGATCGCCACCTGGCGGTGATTGCCGTCGGTGTCGCCGAGCGGATGGCGGTGGTAGACGATATACCAGCTGTCGTCGTCGACCACGTGGAACAACGAATGGTGGCCGGCACCGGTGGCGATGGCCGGATCCTGCTGGAGGATCTTGCCGATGCGCTTGAACGGCCCGGTGGGCTTGTCGGCGATGGCATAGGCCACGGAATAATCCGGGCCCGTCCAGCCGCCTTCGGACCACATGAGGTAGTAATGGCCGTTCCGCTTGAACATCAGCGGCCCTTCGACGTACTTCTCCGGCGTGATCTCCTTGTACACGGTGCCGTCGGCCATGGGCTCCACGCCGGTGAAATCCGGCTTCAACCGCACGATATTGGCGTGCTTCCAGCCGCCGTAGATCATGTACCAGGTGCCGTCGTCGTCGTGGAACACGAACTGGTCGATCGGCTGCGCGCCGTTGTGGAACGCGCCGATCAACGGCTTCCCGAGAAGGTCCTTGAACGGGCCGTCGGGCTTGTCGGCCACGGCCACGCCGATGCCGCCGAGTTCCTTGTCGCTCTGGATGTCGTTGGCGGCGAAGAAGAAATAGTACTTGCCGTCCTTGTTCACCAGCGCCGGCGCCCAGAGCGCCTTCTTCGCCCACGAGATCGCCTTGATGTCGAGCACCTTGGCGTGTTTCGTCCAGTGTACGAGGTCGGGCGACGAGAACGCGTCGAAACCCTGCTGCTCGCTGTAGCGCAACGACGTGGTGGGGTAGATCCAGTACTGGTTTTCGAAGATGGCCGCTTCGGGGTCGGCGTACCAGCCGGGGAAAACCGGATTTCCCGCCTGTACCGCGCCTGCCGTCGTCAGCGCCAGCAGGGCGCACCCGAGCATCGTACGAAGCCGCATCGATCTTTCCCTCCCATCGTGGAACGTCGATGCTAACCCAGGAGCCGCCATCTTTCGACGGGCAACCGTCGGGCGAAAGCCGCGCGTATCGCCGTGGGCGCCGGCCTGCGCCGGACAACCGGTTTTCGCGAAACGGTGGTGCGGCTCTCAATGCGCATCCGCCGACGGCGCCTTCGGCGGCTGCACGCGCCGCATCAGGGGCACGAGTACCGTCGCCGCCGCGAAACAAAGCATCATCACGTGGAACGCGTCGCTGTAGGTCAGCGTCTGCGCCTCGCGATAGGTCAGTTGCCACAGTCGCGCGAGCCCCTGCTGCGCATCGGGAATCGTGGCGAAAAACCCGTTCATCGCCTCGTTGGTGGCGTTCAGGTGCTCCGCCATGCGCTGGAAATGGAGGTTGGTGCGGTCGTTGAGCAGGGTGGCGCAGGCGGCGATGCCGATCGCGCCGCCGAGGTTGCGCATGAGGTTGAACAGGCCCGAGGCCTGGCGCAATCGCGCGGGGGGTAGGCCGCCGAGCGTCAGCGTCACGATGGGCGGCACGGAAAGTTGCTGGGCCATGCCGCGCAACGCCTGCGGAAAGAGCAGTTCGCGCGCGCTCCAGTCGTGCGTGATCGGCGTGAACTCGAACATCGACGCGGTGAACATCGCCAGTCCGATCATCAGGATCCAGCGCAGGTCGACGCGGTTGGCCAGCATCGCGTACACGGGGATGGTGAGGATCTGGAACACGCCCGTCGAGAACACGGCCTGGCCGATCTGCAGGGCGCTGTAGCCTTCCACGCGTCCCAGGAACAACGGCGTGAGGTAGATCGTCGCGAACAGTCCGATACCCGTCACGAACGAGAAGAAGCAACCGAGCGCGAAGTTGCGGTCACGCAAGGCACGCAGGTCGACGATCGGATGCTCCGCGGTGAGCGCGCGCCATACGAACAGCACGCCCGAGATCGCGCCGATCCACGCCGTGGCGCGGATGACGGCGTCGTCCATCCAGTTCCAGCGCGGCCCTTCTTCCAGCGTGTATTCCAGGCAGGCCAGGCTGGTGGCGATCAGCGCGATGCCCGGCCAATCGCCCACGCGCAATAACGAAAGATCGGGCTGGTCGATCTTCACGAACATCGGCACCGCCACCGTGACGAACGCGCCGGGCAGCAAGTTGATGAAGAACAGCCAGTGCCACGAATAGTTGTCGGTGATCCAGCCGCCCAGGGTCGGCCCCAACGTCGGCGCCAGCGAAGCCAATGCGCCGATGGTGGCGGCCGCGACCACGCGCTGCTTGCCTTCGAAAAAGACGAACGCCGTGGTGAACACCAGGGGGATCATCGAGCCACCGAGGAAACCCTGCGCGGCACGAAACGCGATCATGCTCTGGATGTCCCAGGCGATGCCGCACAGCAAACTGGTGAGCGTGAAGCCCGCCGCGGATGCCGCGAACAGCCAGCGCGTCGAAAACACCCGGCTCAGCCAGCCCGACAGCGGAATGACCACGATCTCGGCGATGAGGTAGCTGGTCTGCACCCATGCGGTGTCGTCCGCACCCGCCGACAGTCCGCCGCCGATGTCACGCAGCGACGCCGAGACGATCTGGATATCGAGCAATGCGATGAACATGCCCAGGCACATCGTGGCGAAGGCGAACACCTTCTGCGCTGGCGACAGGTGTGCGACGGGGCTCATGGCGCGCGCGTATCGATCCGCGTCGTCACCGAGAGGCCGGGGCGCAGGATACCCAGGTCGCCATCGTTGCCGTCCAGCGTCACGCGCACGGGCACGCGCTGCACGATTTTGGTGAAATTGCCCGTGGCGTTCTCCGGCGGGAGGATGCTGAACTGCGCGCCGGTGGCCGGAGCGAGGCTGGCCAGGTGCCCATGGAAGACCTTGTCGGGCATCACGTCGGCACGGATGTCCACCGCCTGTCCCACGCGCATGCGGGCGAGCTGGTCTTCCTTGAAGTTCGCGTCCACCCATAGGCCCCGGGCGGGAACCACCACCAGCATCTGGCTGCCCGCGGTGACGTAGCTGCCGACGCGCGCCTTGCGGTTGCCGACCACGCCGTCCACCGGTGCGCGCAGTTCGGTATAGGAAAGATTGAGCCTGGCCTGTTCGGCCTCGGCCCGCGCCTGGGCCAGCGCGGCTTCCACCTGGTGCCGCTCGGTGTCGATCACGTCGAGCCGGCGGCGCGCCTCGCTGACCGCCGCGGTCGCCTTCGCCGTGGTGGCCCGGGCGGTCTGGAAGTCGGCCTGGGCGCGCTGCGCGCTCTCCACCGACACCGCGCCCCGCCCCACCAGTTGGCGGAAGCGTTCGTCGTCGAGCTTCGACCGGGTCGCTTCCGCCCGCGCGCCGCTGACGCCGGCCAGCGCCTGGTCGATCACGCTGCGCTGGAGGTTTTCCGTGGCGTCGAGGTTGCGCAACGCGGCGTCCTGCGCTGCCACGGCGGCCAGGGCCTTATCGAGGGCCGCGCGATAGTCGCGATCGTCGAGCTTCACCAGGAGGTCGCCACGGTGCACGGCCTGGTTGTCAACCACGACCACGTCGCTCACGTAACCGGCCACCTTCGAGCCGATCACGGTGATGTCGCCGCCCACGTAGGCATCGTCGGTGTCTTCGACGAAGCGGGCGTTCGCCCACCACCAGGCCGCATAAGTCAGTACCGCGAGGATGACGGCGGCGGCGATGACGGGCTTCAGCCGCTTTTTGCGCGCGGACGGGGCGGTGGTTTCGGCGATGGCGGACACGGGGTTACCGGTGAAATGACGGTCGTATTATCAATTATTATGGTCGTCATTTTAGTTTGCAAGTATTGCGGTCTGGGGCTTGAATGGAGACTGGGGCTCTGGGTTCCAGCGTGCGCAGGAACGACCGGCTAAAAGATTCACCGCCGCGCACAAGAAATCTCACGTCGCTCCTGCGCGCGCAGGAGCCCAGAGCCGGGTTCTCCGGCCGTGCCTTAGGCCCCCACGTCGATATCCACTTCCATCTCGAACGTTCCAGCCATTTTCCCAGGGGCCGTGGCGATGCTCAGCGTCACGTCGTGGCCTTCCTGTCGGCTCGTCCAACGCGCATCCTTTCCCTGCCGCGTCCAGCCGCCGAAACGCTCGATGCCCGCCGCGATCCGCTCGACCAGCGCCGGGGCCGGTGTCGCCGAGGTCACCCGGAAGCGGCTGCGCCAATGGTGTTCGTCGCCATACGTATAGATGTCCTCGCTCTTCATGTCCTTGGGAAACTCGACCTGTGCATACAGCTTCTGCGGCGTATACCGGTCGGCCATGCGCGAGCGAACGAAGCCACCCTCGGGCTTCCAGTCGTATTCCAGGCGCATCGCCGTGGTGCGCGCGTATTCCGTGCCGCGCAGGCGCGCCACGAGGTGCAACGCCGCATCGATGCCCGAGGACAGGCCCGCCGAGGTGATGATCTTGCCGTTGTCGGCCCAACGCACGTCGCGAACGACGTCGATCTTCGGGAACGCCGCGGCGAGCCCGTCGATCCGCGGCGTGAACGTGGTGGCTTTGAGGCCATCGAGCAGGCCGCTCGAGCCGAGGATGAAGGCGCCGGTACACACCGACATCGTGTAGCGCGACGACCCCGCACGCTTGCGGATGAAGTCGAGTATGCGCGGATCCTTCTGCGCGTCGGCGACGTCACCGCCGGGCACCAGCAGCACGTCGAAGGGTGGTGCACCGGCGAAGCTCGCGTCGGGCGTCACGGTGAGGCCCATGGCCGTCTTCACCGGCTTGCCGTCGGGCGAGAGCGTGACCACGCCGAACCCGGCCGTGCCGAATACCTCGTACGGTCCGGAAAAATCGATGATCTGCACGCCGTCGAACAACACGATGCCCACCCGCACCACGGGCTCGTTCATCGGTTCATGGGCGGCGAAGGCGGCGCCGGCGAAAAGCGCCAGCACGATCGCGACGAAACGCAACACGGTCGAACGCATCGAAGATCTCCCCAAGATGGAATGCGATCGACACGGTAGCGAACGGCATCCCTCGCATGCGGACATCGTGGCCGCCGCGACGGACATCGTCATTCGCCGGACAGACGCTGCCGATAGTCGCTAGGCGCCATGCCCAGGTGACGCACGAACGCCCGGCGCATGGCTTCGGCGGAGGGAAACCCGCACTCGGCGGCCACGCGCTTGACGTCCTTGCGCGTGCTTTCCAGCAGGGGCTTGGCCTGTTCCACGCGTAAACCCTCGATGTATTTCTGCGGCGTGGTTCCGAAGGCCGCGCCGAAGCGACGGCCGAACTGGCGCGTGCTCATGTGCAGGCGCTCCGCGAGCAGGTCGGCGTCGAGGCGTGAGCGCAGGTTTTCACGAATCCAGTTCGCGAGTTCATGGAGCTGGTCGGGCAGGTCGAGGGCGGCCAGTTCCGCGCTGATCTGGCTCTGCCCGCCCGAGCGCTTGCTCGCCATCACCATGCGCCGCGCGACCTTCAACGCCAGCGCCGCGCCGTGGTCGGCCGTGACCATGGCCAGCGCGAGGTCCATGCCGGTCGTAATGCCGGCCGAGGTCCAGACCTCGCCCGTACGCGTATAGATGGCATCGGGCACCACCCTGACCGCGCGATAGCGCTCGCGCAATTCACGCACGTCGCTCCAGTGCGTGGTGGCTTCGCATCCGTCGAGCACGCCGGTTTCCGCCAGCAACAGGGCACCGCTGCACACCGAGGCGATGCGGCGTACCCGTCTTGCGGCACCCCGCAGCCAGTCGACCAGCGCGCCGTCGTCACGGGCCCGGTCCACCGCATCGCCCATGCCGCCACAGACCAGCAGCGTGTCGGTATCCCGGGGCATCGCCGCGCACGCATGGTCGGGCAACAAGCGCATGCCGGAAGACAGGGCCACCGCGCCGCCGTCCCTGGTCAGCACCTGCGTGCGATACAAGGGCGCCTGGGCGAGACCGTCTTCCTGCGCCTGTCGGCTGGCCAGAGCGAACACTTCGAGCGGCCCGCTGATGTCGAGCGACTGCGCGCCCTCGTAGGCGAGCATGCAGACGATGCGCGTCGCCACGGTGTTCAGTGCTCCCGCATCGACGGGATGCACAGGGCGAATTCGCGCGCGGCCCAGTCCAGGAAGACGCGCACGCGCGGCGAGAGCTGGCGCACGCGCGAATAGAGCAGCGAGACGGGCACGCTCGGCGGCGGCGTGTCCTTGAGGATCTCCACCAGACGTCCTTCGCGTAACGCGTCCTCGACGTGGAAGCGCGGCACCTGCGCTATGCCCAGGCCCAGGCGGATGCCGGCGAGGTAACTCTCCGTGCCGGTAACCGTGAAGGGACCCGGCAGCGTCACCGTGCGCAGTTCGCCGTTGACGCGGAATTCCAGCGGTGTCACCAAGCCGCTGGTGATCGAGCGCAGCCCCACCACGCGATGGCCCTCGAGGTGATCGACGGTCGCGGGCGTGCCGAATTTTTCCAGGTATTCCGGTGTGGCGACGGTGAGGCGGTCGAGTTCGGCGACCTTGCGCGCCACCAGTTCGCTGTCGCGAGGACGGCCGTAGCGCAGCGCGCAGTCCACGCCCTCCTGCACGAGATCCACCCAGCGGTCGCTTTCGCTCATCGACAGTTCGATGTCGGGGTATTGCGCGAAGAACGACGGCAACGCGGGCACCAGGAAGTGACGTGCCAGCGTGCCCTGCACTTCCACGCGCAGAAGGCCTTTCGGCGCCAGGTCGCGAAAGGCGCCGTCGGCGTCTTCCACGTCGTCGAGGATGGCGATGCAACGCTGGTAATACGCCTCGCCGTCCAGCGTGGGGCGCACCACGCGGGTGGTTCGCTGCAACAGGCGCGTGCCAAGGCGGATTTCCAGGTCGCGAATCACCTTGGTGCAGGTGGAACGCGGCACCTCCATGTCGTTCGCCGCCTGGGTGAAGCTGCGCCGCTCCACCACGCGGACGAAGAGCTTCATCACGTCGAGCCGATCCATGTCCCCTCCCTTGAGCATTGTTCGTGGGCGCAAAACAGTAAAACCCAACCCGGGTGGATTATCTATCCCGACCTCCGGCACAGACTGTCTCCACGCCCCCCCAGGGCACTTATCGGAGACCACGCCATGAACACGAATCAAGCCCGGACCGCCCTCGTCACCGGCGCCTCCCGCGGCATCGGCGCCGCGATCGCGGAACGCCTGGCCAGGGACGGCTTTAACGTCCTGCTGAACTTCGCCGGCGGCGCGGACGACGCCGAAGCGCTCGCCCGGAAGATCGAACGGGACGGCGGCCGCGCCGTGACCGCCCAGGCCGACGTGACCGACCCGGCCGCCGTCGCCCGCCTCTTCGACAACGCCGAAGCCGCGTTCGGGGGACTCGACGTACTGGTGAACAACGCCGGCATCATGAACCTGGAAACGCTAGCGGAAAGCAGCGACGCGCTGTTCGACAGCCACATCGCCGTCAACCTCAAGGGCACCTTCAACACGCTGCGCGAAGCCTCCCGACGCCTGCGCGACGGTGGCCGGATCATCAACCTGAGCAGCAGCCTCGTAGGCCTGCTCATGCCGACCTACGGCGTGTATGCGGCCACCAAGGCCGCCGTGGAGGCGATGACCCACATCCTCGCCAAGGAACTGCGCGGCCGGAACATCACGGTGAACGCCGTGGCCCCCGGGCCCACCGCGACCCGGCTTTTCCTCGACGGCAAGCCGCAGGAGGTGGTCGATCGCCTCGCCAAGGCGGCTCCCCTGGAGCGCCTCGGCCAGCCCGACGACATCGCTGCCGTCGTGTCCTTCCTCACCGGCGCCGACGGCGGCTGGGTGAACGGCCAGGTGCTGCGCGCCAACGGCGGAATCATCTGACGTCGGCCCGCCTTTCCTTCCCCCACGCATCCCCATCGGGAGATACCGCCATGACCCCCAACAACGTCATCCTCATCACCGGCGCATCGAGCGGCTTCGGCCGCCTCACCGCCGAAGCCCTGGCCCGCGCCGGACATACCGTCTATGCGTCGATGCGTGCCACCACCGGGCGCAACGCCACCGTGGTCGCCGAGATGGCGACTTTCGCGAAGGACCACGGCGTCGACCTGCGCACCGTCGAGATGGACGTGCAGGACCAGGACTCGGTCGATGCCGCCGTCGCCACCGTCATCGCGGACGCCGGCCGCATCGACGTGCTGATGCACAACGCGGGGCACATGGTGTCCGGCCCCGCCGAAGCCTTCACCCCCGAGCAGTACGCCCAGGTCTACGACGTCAACGTGCTCAGCACCCAGCGCGTCAACCGCGCCGCCCTTCCCCAGCTGCGCAGGCAACGAAAAGGGTTGGTGATCTGGGTCTCGTCGTCCTCGGTCACCGGTGGCACGCCGCCTTACCTCGCGCCGTATTTCGGTGCCAAGGCGGCCATGGACGCCATCGCCATCCAGTACGCCCGGGAACTCGCACGCTGGGGCATCGAAACCTCCATCGTCGTGCCCGGAGCCTTCACCAACGGCACCAACCACTTCGCCCACACCGCGCCGCCAGCCGACACGGCCCGCCTGGCCGAATACCAGGACGCCCCTGACAGCCCGTACCGCGGCTTCATCGAACAGGTGAACTCCGCGTTCGCCGAGATCGTGCCGGACAGCGCCCGCGCCGAGCTGGTGGCCGACGCCATCGTCGATCTCGTCGCCAAACCCTTCGGTGAGCGTCCCTTCCGGGTGCACGTCGATCCGACCCAGGACGGCGCGGACGTCGTGTTCACCGTGATGGACCGGATCAAAGCCGAGATGCTCCACCGGGTGGGCTTCGCCGACCTGCTCACGCCGCGCATCGGGTAACCCACGGCGAGGGGCCGGCCGTTCGACCGGCCCCTCGCCGTGGGAGTGCTTCAGGCCAGGAGGCGCACTTTCGCTTCGCGGTCGAAGAAACGTCCCTTCGCACCCTCGATGAACGCCTTGTGCTTCGCCAGGTCGAACACGCCTTCGTCGGCCTCCAGGCCGGCCGCCTCGAACAGGCTCCGGCCGCCCGCATCGAGGCCGATGGCCTTGAGGTGGCCGAAGGCGTCGCGCACGAAGTCGACGGCGGCGGCTTCCTTGGCCAATGCCTTGGCGCCCTCGGCACCCAGCACCACGGCGACGGCATCGAAGTTGATCGACGGGGTGCCGGCCAACTGGCCGTCGGCCTCCATCTTGCCGCCGTCCGACAGACGGGCGCCGCCCACCTTCGGTGCCACGATCTTCACCGTGGCGCCGGCGTTCTCCGCCGCCTTCCTGACGCTCGCGACCGATGCCGCGTCGGAACCGTCGTCGATGAGGATGCCGACCGTGCGTCCCTCGAGCGTGGCCTTCATCTTGCCGATGATCTGCAGCGCCGGGGACGGCTTCATCTCGACGAGTGCGGCCTTCGCCTTGGGCGCCGGCGGGAGCTTGTCCAGCGCCAGGCCGTCGGCGACCCGCTTGGCGAGGTCTTCGTCAACATGACGAAGATGGCCGACCACGGCCTGGCGCACGTGCAGCGTTTCCACCTTGGACAATTCGAAGACCAGCGCGGAGGCGATGTGCGCCTGCTCGTAGACGGTCTGGCTGGTGTAGAACAGCCTAGCCTGGCTGTAGTGATCGGCGAAGGTTTCCGCACGAATGCGGCCACGCGCCCCGGCTTCCTCGGCGGCGAACGAGCGGAAGCCGCGGCGTGGGTCCTCGCGTGGCGTATCGCCCTCCAGCGAACTCGGGCCATAAGCCACGCGTCCCTTCGGCACCTGGTGCTGCATGTGAGCGTCGCGCTGGTTGTTCGCGAACGGGCACTTCGGCGCGTTGATGGGCAACTGGTGGAAATTGGGCGAGCCCAGGCGGGACAGCTGGGTGTCCAGGTAGGAGAACAGCCGCCCCTGCAACAACGGGTCGTTGCTGAAATCGATGCCCGGCACCAGGTGCGAGGGGCAGTACGCCACCTGCTCGGTTTCGGCGAAGAAGTTGTCGGGCCAACGGTCCAGCACCATCCGGCCGACGATCTTCAGGGGAACCAGCTCCTCGGGGATGAGCTTGGTGGCGTCCAGGTGATCGAAGGGGAACTTGGCCGCCTGTTCCTCAGTGAACAACTGCACGCCGAGCTCCCATTCGGGGAAGTTGCCCGCCTGGATCGACTCGAAGAGATCGCGGCGATGGAAGTCTGGATCGGCGCCCGCCAGCTTCACCGCCTCGTCCCATACGGTGGATTGCAGGCCCAGCTTGGGCCGCCAATGGAACTTCACGAACGTGCTCTTGCCCTTGGCATTCACCAGGCGGAACGAGTGGATGCCGAAGCCCTCGATCATGCGCAGCGACCGGGGGATGGCCCGGTCGGACATCGCCCACATGATCATGTGGAAGGCTTCGGGCGTGAGGGAAATGAAATCCCAGAACGTGTCGTGGGCGCTGGCCGCCTGCGGGAACCCGCGATCGGGTTCCATCTTCACGGCGTGGATCAGGTCGGGAAACTTGATCGCATCCTGGATGAAGAACACGGGGATGTTGTTGCCCACCAGGTCCCAGTTGCCTTCCTTGGTATACAGCTTCACCGCGAAGCCGCGCACGTCGCGCGGCGTGTCCACCGATCCCGCACCGCCCGCCACCGTGGAGAAACGGGTGAACACGGGCGTGCGCTCGCCGACCTCGGTGAGCACCCGGGCGGTGGTGTAGTCGGCCAGCGAGGCCGTCAGTTCGAAGTACCCATGCGCCGCCGAGCCGCGCGCGTGGACGATGCGCTCCGGGATGCGTTCGTGGTCGAAATGGGTGATCTTCTCGCGGAGGATGAAATCCTCCAGCAACACGGGGCCGCGCTCACCGATCTTCAGCGAGTTCTGGTCGTCGCTGACGGCGACGCCTTGGTTGGTCGTCAACGGGGCATGCGAGCCTCCGGCTTCCTGGTGGAGTTCGTCCCCGTTTCCACGCGACTCGCTCGCTGCCGACGCATCGGCGCTCTTCTTCTTGCTGACCATGGCGGACCCCGGCTTGAATGGTCAGGCCAACCTGCGCTCACGCGTGTATAGAAAGGGTCGCGATGCCATGAACGGCCGGGAGCGCGGCCGCGACGTCCGGCAGCAAGCCTCGACGGGGCGTCTTGGGCGCCTTGATGTCCGGTGCTTGACCCAGCGGCGATGAAAAAGGCTTCATAGTGGCTTCCTTTATCGCAGGGACCGCACGACACCCATGAACTCGGCCCACGAACTGCGCACGCTGGTCGACGCGCTCATCGACCTGCGTGAACGGTCACGCACGGGCGCGCTGGCCACGCTCACCCGTACTCGCGGATCCACGTTCCGCCGCGTAGGCACGAGCATGCTCGTGCACGACGACGGCGGCATCGTCTGTGAACTGTCCGGCGGATGCCCGCAGCGCGACATCGTCGAGCGCGCGCGGGACGCCATGCGCGACGGCACCCCGCGGATCGTGCGGTACAACGCGGCGAACGGCCTGGACCTGATGATCGAGATGGGGTGCGGCGGCGAGCTGGACATCCTGATCGAGCCGTTGGTGGGGCCTCGTTGCCTCGACTTCGTCGATGCCCTCGACGAGGGTATCCGGCGGCGCCGTCCGGGACGCCTCGTGACCCTGTTCGCCCAGAACGGGCAGGCCGTGCCGCCTCGACGCCAGGTCTGGTTCGGCGGGGAACGGCACTATGACGGCATCGGCGACCCCGTGCTGGACGAGGCGCTCGCCGCCACCGTATCCGACCACGATGCCCGGTCGTCCACGTTTTCGCTGCAAACGTCGCGTGGAACCGCCGAGGTGCTGGTCGAGCTGGTCGCACCGTTGCACCGCCTCGTCGTGATCGGCAGCAGCGCGGCGGCCCATGCCATGCTCCCGCTGGCGACCGCCCTGGGTTGGCCCGTGACCCTGGTCGACTCGAACCCCGACCGCCTGCGCCTGCCGACCCTTCCGGGCGAGGTGCACACGGTATGCGCGAGTCCCGATGCCCTGACCCGGCACTACCCGTTCGACGCATATACCTCGGTGGTGGTGATGACCCACAACCTCGAACAGGACATGGCCTACATCCACGCGCTACGCGATACGCCGCTGACCTACGTCGGCGTCATCGGCTCGCGCGACCGCGTGCGGCGCATGCACGAGGGCGAGCGGCTGTCCGGCCGCACCGTCCACGCGCCGGCCGGACTGGACATCGGCTCGGAAACCCCGACGGAGATCGCGCTGGCCATCGCCGCGGAGATCGTCGCGACGATCCATGACCGCTCCGGCGGGCCCTTGCGCGACCGCGACGGCGCGATCCATTGACGCGGGATCGCGCTTCGCAGGAATTCGCCGATACGATCGACTCCCACTCCTTCGGTGGCAGACGTTCTACCAGGGAAGGGAGCCGATCGTATCGGCGAAAAGCGTCAAACCGTGGGCAATCCTCTCAGCAACTTATCGAGCGTGACCGGGTAATCGCGCACGCGCACGCCGGTGGCGTTGTACACGGCATTGGCGATCGCCGCGGCCACGCCGCAGATGCCCAGCTCGCCCACCCCCTTGGCCTTCATCGGTGAGGACTTCGGATCGGTCTCGTCGAGGAACACGACCTCCTGGTGGGGGATGTCCGCGTGCACCGGCACTTCGTAGCCGGCCAGGTCGTGGTTCACGAAGAAGCCAAGCCGCTTGTCGACCACGAGCTCTTCCATGAGCGCCGCGCCGACGCCCATGGTCATCGCGCCGATGACCTGGCTGCGTGCCGAGGTCGGGTTGAGGATGCGTCCCGCGGCGCAAACGGCCAGCATGCGCCGTACGCGGATCTCGCCGGTGGCGGCGTGCACGCCTACCTCGACGAAATGCGCACCGAAGGTGGATTGCTGGAAACGCTTTTCGAGGTCGCCGTATTCCATGGTGTCCTCGCCCACCACCTCACCCTTCGCGGCGGCTTGCGCCAGCGGCAGGCTGCGTCCCCCCGCGCTGACCTTGCCTTCCTCGAACACCGCCGTCGCCGGATCGAGGCCGAGGTTCTTCGCCACGTTCTCGCGCAGCTTCACGCAGGCCGCGTAGACGCCCGCGGTGGAACTGTTGCCGCCCCACTGGCCGCCCGATCCCGCGGAGACGGGAAAGTCCGAATCGCCCAGCTTCACCACCACCTTCTCGATGGGCAGCCCGAGCATCTCGGCGGCGGTCTGCGCGATGATGGTGTAGCTGCCCGTGCCGATGTCGGTCATGTCGGTCTCGACGGTGGCCGTTCCATCGGCGGCCAGCCGCACGCGCGCGCCCGATTTCATCACGAGGTTATTGCGAAAAGCCGAGGCCACGCCCATGCCGACCAGCCAGGCGCCGTCGCGCTTCGTGCCCGGTGTGGACGAGCGGTTCTTCCAGCCGAAACGGTCGGCACCCTCGCGCATGCATTGCACGAAGTTGCGCTGCGAGAACGGGCGTTCCGGTTTTTCCGGGTCCACCTGGGTGTCGTTGAGGATGCGGAACTGCACCGGGTCGAGCTTCAGTTTCTCGGCCATTTCGTCGATGGCGATTTCCAGCGCCATCAGGCCGGGCGCTTCGCCTGGCGCGCGCATCGCATTGCCTTCGGGCAGATCGAGCACGGCGAGGCGCATCGCGGTCATGCGGTTGGCGCCCGCGTAGAGCAGGCGGGTCTGGTTCACCGCGGTTTCCGGACCGCCGCCCTTGAGATCGCCCGACCAGCTTTCGTGACCGATCGCCGTGATCTTGCCGTCTTCGCCGGCGCCGATGCGGATGCGCTGGATCGTGGCCGGCCGGTGCGTGGTGTTGTTGAACATCACCGGCCGAGGCAGGGTGACGGCCACCGGCCGCTTCGCGGCCCGCGCGCCGAGCGCGGCCAGCAAGGCGTCCGCGCGGACGAAAAGCTTGCCGCCGAAACCGCCACCGATATAGGGCGAGATCAGACGGACGTTGTCCTTGGGCAGGCCGAGCGTGGCCGCCACGTCGCCCTTGCTCCAGGCGATCATCTGGTTGGCCGTCCAGATCGTGACCTTGTCGCCTTCCCACGCCGCGATGGAGGCATGCGGTTCCATCATGGCGTGCGACTGGTCGGGCGTGGTGTAAGTGGCGTCCAACTTCACCGGAGCGCCTGCATAGGCCCCCGCGAAGTCGCCGACCGCGCTGTCCGCGTCGTCGCCTGGCTTGGTGGCCGAGCCTTTCGCGGCCGCCAGGTCGAACGCGCCTTTCTCGCGGGCGTATTCCACCTTCACCAGCGAAGCGGCCCAACGCGCCTGCTCGAAGGTATCGGCCACCACCACCGCGAGGGCCTGGTGGTAATGCTGGACCTCGGGGCCGCCGAGCAGCTTGGCGGTGTTGTACTTGCCCTTGCCGAGAGCGCCGGCGTCCTTCGCCGTGACGATCGCCAGCACGCCCGGCGCGCGCCTTGCGCGGCTGGTATCGATGGAAAGCACGCGCCCCTTGCCGATCGTCGCCGGCACGATGTACCCGTAGGCGTGGTCGGGTACCGCGTCGTGGCGCTCATAGGCATAGCGCGCGGTGCCGGTCGTCTTGAGCGGCCCCTCGACGCGTGGATGGGGCTTGCCGACGACCTTGAGGCGATCGATGGGATTGATGGTGGCGGGCGTATCGAATTTCATGGCATCACCCCTTCGCTTGCGCCAGCACGGAGGCAAGCGTGCGTTCGACCAGCGGAACCTTCATGGCGTTGTGTTGGGTCGTTTGCGCGCCGGCCAGCAGGCGGGCCGTGACGGCCTTCGCGCCCTGCGGCAGTTCGGCCTCCGCGGCCTCGACGCGCCACGGCTCGGGCGCCACGCCGCCGAGGGCCACGCGACCGCTGCCGTCCTTCTGCACCACGGCCGCCACGGAGACCAGGGCGAACGCGTACGAAGCCCGGTCGCGCACCTTGTGATAGACGTGCGTACCTCCCAACGGCCTGGGCAGCGTCACCGCGGTGATGAGTTCACCAGGCTGGAGCGTGTTCTCCACGTTCGGCGTGTTGCCAGGCAGCACGTAGAAGTCGGCGATGGGTATGCTGCGGGCCTTGCCGTCTGGCTGCACGGTTTCCACCTTGGCATCGAGCAATCGCATCGCCACGGCCATGTCGCTGGGGTGCGCGGCGATGCATGCCTTGCTGACGCCGACGATGGCGTGCGAACGGCTGAAGCCGCCGAGCGCCGCGCAACCGCTGCCGGGGAGCCGCTTGTTGCAGGCTTGATGCGTGTCGTAGAAATACGGGCAACGCGTGCGCTGGAGCAGGTTGCCCGCCGTGGTCGCCTTGTTGCGCAACTGGCCCGACGCACCGGCGAGCAGCGCGCGCGAGAGCACGGCGTAGTCGCTGCGCACGATGCGGTCGGCGGCGAGATCGGTGTTGCGTACCAGGGCGCCGATGCGCAGGCCGCCGTCGTCGGTTTTCGAGATCGTGTCCAGGTCCAGGCCGTTGACGTCGACCAGGTGGTCCGGCTCCTCCACGCCGATCTTCATGAGATCGAGCAGGTTGGTGCCGCCGGCGATGAATTTCGTGTTGCGCGTGCGTGCCGCCGCGGCGGCCGCCTGGGCCGGGGAGGTGGCACGTTCGTAGGTGAACGGTTTCATGCCTTGCTCCCGGCGACCTCGGTCATCGCCTCGATGATGTTGGAATACGCGCCGCACCGGCAGATGTTGCCGCTCATGCGCTCGCGCAGTTCGACCTCTCCCACCGCGGCCTTCGACCCCAGGTCGGCGGTGACGTGGCTGGGCACGTCGCGCCGTATCTCGTCGAGCACGCCGACGGCGCTGCATATCTGTCCGGGTGTGCAGTAGCCGCACTGGTAACCGTCGTGCTTGACGAAGGCGGCCTGCATCGGATGCAGCTTGTCGGGTGTGCCCAGGCCTTCGATGGTGGTGACCTTGGCGCCCTGGTGCATCACGGCGAGGGTGAGGCAGCTGTTGATCCGTCGCCCGTCGACCAGCACCGTGCAGGCACCGCATTGACCATGGTCGCAACCCTTCTTGGTACCGGTGAGGTGCATGTGCTCGCGAAGGGCGTCGAGCAGCGTCGTGCGCGTGTCCAGCTCGAGCGTCTGCGGCTTGCCGTTGACCTCCATCGCCACCTGCGCCATGACCGGGGGACGGCCCCCGTCGGCCGTGGCCATTTTCGCGAGCAGCGGAGGCGACGCGGCCACGGTGGCGGACACCGCGCTGAGTTTCAGGAATCCGCGGCGGGAAACCTGCAGATCGTTGGAATCCATGGCGTTACCTCGATGCCGGCGGGTAGTCGAAGGATGCGTGCTGCGATCACAGATACCAGAATCCAGGCCCCGCTTGGTGTAGCTTTCATGAAACCACCACGCGCGGAAGGCATCAGGATGCAGCGGCACGATGCGGTGATCCTGGCGGCCGGCGGAAGCCGTCGGCTCGGACGGATCAAGCAGAATCTCACCATCGGCGGAGAGACCCTTCTCGCGCGCACCCGGCGGCTCGTGGCGTCGACTCGGCCGGAAAGGCTTATCGTGGTGCTGGGCGCGTTCGCCGATACGCTGGCGGCGCAGCTGCCGGACGGCGACGTGTTGATCAACGCCCGCTGGGCCAGCGGCATGGCGTCGTCGCTGCGGCGGGCATCGGACGCACTCGAAGGCCGCGCGTTGCCGGTGCTGGTCACGGTGGTGGATCAACCAGCGCTTTCCGAGGCCCATCTGCAGGCGTTGCTTGCCGCTTACGACGGCGAATGCGACGTGGTCAGTGCTTATGGTCCGATCCGCGGCGTTCCTGTCGTCCTTCGGCCCGCGACGATGCGGCGCGCCTCGTCGCTCGAAGGCGACCGGGGATTCCGCGAGCTGTGGCGCACGGGAGACGTCCGCTCCGTTCGCGATGACGGGCTCGTCCAGGACCTGGACACCGAAGACGACGTGCTGGCGGCCATCCGCGGAAACCTGCTCGATCCGGTGCCCACCCCTGGGTAGGCCGGGTCACGCCGTCTTCGGCGGCAACAGTTTTCCCTGCGCGATGCGCACCACCGTGCCGATGGCGATCAGCGCCATCGCGATGTTGGTCAGGGCGAAGATCACCGGTGCGATCACCGCGATGGCTCCCGTCACGCCGCGCGACACCATCTGGATCGCGCCTGCCGAGATCGCGGTCAATCCGAAGCTGAAAGCCCAATAGCTCGGTGCGAACGGCTGCTTCGTGATCCAGGGCAACAGGCGGATCAACACGAACAGCTGGAAGAGGCCGTAACCCCACATCGCCTGGACGAAGGGGCCGGGCATGCCCGGATCGATCGCCAGCCAGGCGGTGACGGCCACCACGGGCGGCGCGAGCTGGATGCCCAGCGTGGGTCGCAGCGGCACCGGCAACGGCACGGCGTGGAACATGCGATTGACGATCACCGACTCCAGCGCCAGCCAGGCGAAGCCGCCGGCGCCCAGGAACAGGATGCCGTAGGACGGATGGCCGAGCGCACCCGCGACGATCGCGACGATGAAGTTACCGGCCACCGACGGCAGGTAGATGACCGGCGTGACGGTGGTCATCTCGCGGTCGCCCTGCAGCATGCCGCCCAGGCGCCATACGCTGAAGAGCACGTGGGCGACGGCACCGATCCACAGGAACGCCATCGCCCCCACGTGCGAATACGGCGCCAGCACGACACCCATGAGCGCGGTGCTCGCCGGGGCCAGGCCGATGAAACAGCACTGCACCGGATGCATGGCTTCCGCCACGGCTTCGCGTCGATCCGTCACCCACTTGAGCAGGTACGAGGCGATGAGCAGCGCCCATACGACGAAACCTGCCGCCATGATGGCTTCGCCGACGATCGGCGGCATGTTCCATAGATGCGACGCCCAGCGCCAATCGGCGCCCAGGCCCACGAGGCCCAGCACGATGCCGAAAAACGAGGCGGGAACGGGTCGAATCGCCATGGCGGGTTGTCCTGGTCAAGTGGCGCTGGTCGAGGAGTCCGGCCGCGGGGATCCGCGTCGGCGCACTTCTGTAGCACACCCTGGCGACGGCTTTCTCGCACTTTTCCACGCATGCGTCGCCGGGGCTCCCCGGTCGCGACGCCCTTGCCGGAACGGCCGCAGCGCTCCGCCGCCCGGCGCGCCGGACGCGTCGCATCACAGGAACCGCTAAGGTTCGGCTGGCATCGTAGGCGCGGTATCTGGGTGGTCCAGGCCAAGAGCAGCGTCTATGACAAGCACGTTACCCCTCGCGCAGGCCTCCTCGGTGTCGTCCGGGCGCGTTCCGAACCACGGTTCGCTCCAGCAATGGCGCCGCCGTGCCGTCCGCTGGCTGGTGAACAGACTGGTTCCCCCCGCGCGCAACGACGTGACGGCGGGCGCGCTTCCCCGGATCGGCATCCAGCGCGTACTGGTGTGCCGGCCCAACCATCGGCTGGGCAATACCGTGCTGATGACGCCGCTGATGGCGGAGCTGGAACGCGTCTATCCCGGCGCGGAAATCGACGTGCTCGGCGCCGGCTCGGCCACGCTCGACATCTACGGCGGCTACGCCATGCTGGGCGATACGTTCCTCCTCCACCGCAAGGCGGTCCGCCATCCGCTGGCCACGATCGGAACCCTCCTCGCGTTGCGCAAGAAACGCTACGACCTGGTCATCGACGCCGCGTCGGGATCGTCCTCGGGCAGGATACTCGCCTCGATGAGCGTGGCCCGCTTCCGTCTGCGCGTCGATGCCGCGGGTGACGCCGTGCCGATGCACCTGGCCGCGCGGCCCGTGCACGCGCTTCGATGGGCGCTGGGCGCGGATACGACGCTTCCGATGCCTCCCCTGGACCTGCGCCTGTCGGAAGACGAGCTCAGGACCGGACGCGCCACGCTACGGCGCGTGGTGTCCTCCTCGTACCCGGAAACGGCACCGGTGCTGGCCATCTTTCCCAATGCCACGGGCGCGAAGCGCTACGACGAGGGCTGGTGGTCGACGTTCCTGGCTGAAGTGACCTCCCTCACCGGCCCCCTGCGCATCGTCGAGCTGGTGGCCGCCGACGGCCAGTCGCGCGTGGGCAGCCGCTACCCCACGTATTTCACCAGCGACGTACGCAAACTCGCCGCCTTCATCGACGCTGCGGGGATGTACGTCAGCGCCGACTGCGGCGTGATGCACCTCGCCGGCGCCACGAGCGCCGTGACGATCGGACTGTTCGGCACCACCGATGCGCGCCGCTATGCACCCTATGGCGGCATGAACCTGGCCATACAGACCACCGACGGCGATGCCGTCATCGCGGCCCGGCAAGCCGCCGAGCGGATTCTGCGCACCATCGGCGTTCCGGCCTGAGGACGGACCCTGCCGATTCATCGGGAGCGGGCCGCCACGGTGACGCTGCGATGAGCTTGTCGATACGCGTTTTCGGCCGCGCTACGCGCAAGATCCGACGCTCTTCTCCGTCAGAGTCCATGATGTGACCCTTGGTCGAAAGTTCTTGCTAAGGTCGTTATAAGGAAAGGGAAAGGCAGACGTAAGCCTCCGCTCCTAGGCTTGGCGCGTGCCAGCCGTAACGGCCTGGCCTCGTTCACAAGGCATCCTTCATTGGTTTCGGCATCCTTCGGCGCTCTTCGCCAGCGCTTCCAACCCCTTGCATGGTTCGGCGCGCTGTTCGTCGCCGTCGCCTTCCTCGTTCGGCTGATCCTCCTGGTCAAGACGGGCAAGGGCGTGCCGCACGACGTCATCGATTGGCTTTACGTGTTCGGCGTGGGCCTGGGTTACGACCTGATCACCCTGCTCTACGTCGGCTGGCCGATGCTGCTGGTGCTGTGGCTCGTTCCGCGCCGGGCTTACGTATCCACGTGGGGGCGACGCATCTTTACCGCCTTCGCCTTCATCCTCGCCTTCGGCGTGCTGTACCTGGGCGCGGCCGAGCTGGTGTTCTGGGGCGAATTCGGCGCGCGCTTCAACTTCATCGCGGTGGATTACCTGGTCTACACCCACGAGGTGGTTGGCAATATCCGCGAGTCGTATCCGATCGCGACGTGGACGATACTGCTGGTGCTCGCGACGGTCGCCGTGATCTGGGCGAGTCGCCGGCGCATCGCGCCCCGCGACGAGGGTTCGCGCTTCCTGGCACGCACTGGCGTCGTGGCCGCATGGCTCGTGCTGACCGTGGGCGTCAGCTTCGCGTTCGACGCCTCGATGAAAGACCAATCGCGAAACAACTACGTCAACGAACTCGCGGGCAACGGCATCTACCAGTTCTTCGCGGCCTTTCGGGACAACGAGCTCGACTACGCCAAGTACTACCCGTCGCTTCCCGACAAGCAGGCCTTCGGTCGCCTTCGCACCCTTCTGAAGACGCCGGATGCCACGTTCACCAGCGACGATCCCATGGACATCACGCGCCGCATCGAGGGCGCGGGTCCGGAAAAGAAGCTCAACGTCGTCCTGATCAGCGTCGAGAGCCTGTCGGGCGATTACGTCGAGGGGCTGGACGTGTCCAAGCATCGGCATCTCATGCCGAACCTCGATGCGCTGGCGTCGAAGAGCCTGTTCTTCACGCAGCTCTACGCCAACGGCACGCGCACGGTGCGCGGCCTGGAGGCGCTGTCGCTCTCGGTGCCGCCGACGCCCGGCGAGTCCATCGTCAAGCGTCCGGACAACGAGCACCTCTGGTCGCTGGCCGACGTATTCAACGCAAAGGGCTACACGTCCGAATTCGTCTACGGTGGCTACGGCTACTTCGACAACATGAATCACTTCTTCTCGAGCAACGGCTACGACGCCATCGACCGGAACGTGATCGACGCGAAGGACATCCACGCGGAAAACGTCTGGGGCGTGGCCGACGAAGACCTGTTCTCCCTCGTCATCAAGCGCATGGACGACGCCTACGCGAAGGGCAAGCCGTACTTCGGCCACGTGATGACCACGTCGAACCACCGGCCTTTCACGTTCCCCAAGGGTCGCGTACCCCTTCCGCAGGGCACGCGGCCGGCCGCCGTGCAGTACACCGACTGGGCGATCGCCGATTTCCTCAAGCGCGCCGCGAGCAAACCGTGGTTCGACGATACCGTGTTCGTCATCACGGCCGATCACTGCGCCACCAGCGCGGGCAAGACCAGCCTGCCGCTCAATCGCTACCACATCCCGCTGTACATCTATTCGCCGAAGCATATCGCGCCGGGGCGCGTCGACCGGCTGATGAGCCAGATCGACATTCCGCCGACGCTGCTGGGCATGCTGGGTTTCAGCTATACCTCGCGGTTCTACGGCTACGATCTCTTCAAGCTGGAGCCCGGGCGTGAGCGGGCCTTCGTCAGCACCTATCAGGAACTGGGCTACCTGCGCGGCGACCGGCTGGATTCGCTCGTGCCGCGGCAACCGGTGAAGGAACTGATTCCGGACAGGGTGAGCGGCGACGCCGAGCCTGCGGAGCATCCGAACAAGGAAAACGGCGACGACGCCGTGGCCTATTACCAGACGGCAGCCTATCTCTTCACGCACGGATTGATGCGACACACGCCATAGCGGCGTCGCGCCGGCCCCACGCTTTCAGAACAGCTCGACCTGCCGGCTGGCGAGGCTCGCGAAGCTGTCGCCCAGGGGGGCCAGGATCGCATCCGCGATCGGCGCCAGCTGATGGTCGACATAGTGCTCGTGGTCGATCGTCGAATGCCTGGCCTCGAGCGGCTCCGGTCCGCTGACGGTCATGACGTAGGCGATCCACCCGCCGTTCTGATAGCGCAGCGGCCGCCCCTGCCGTGCATGATGCTCGTCGGCGAGCCGCGCGGCGCGTACCTGCGGCGGCGTGATGCTCTCGTACGAGCTGAGCTTGCCGCGAAGCCGCTTGCGATAGACCAGCAGGTCGTCCATCTCGCCCGCGTGCAAGGCCTTCAGGTAGCCGCGGATGAAGTCCACGTACGGCTCGCCACGGAATATCCGCCCGAACAGCTCCCGCTGGAAACGCTGGGCGAGCGGGGTCCAGTCGCTTCGTACCGTTTCGAGGCCACGGAACACCAGCTCGTCGCTCCCGTCATCGGCCACCGTGAGGCCGGCATACCGTTTCTTGCTGCCCAGCTCGCTGCCGCGGATCGTCGGCATGAAGAATCGCCGGTAGTGCGTGTCGAACTCGATTTCGAGGAAGCTCTCGATGCGCATCGACGACGCGAGGTGGTCCGTCCACCACCGGTTGATCCGTTCGACCAGCCGACCGGCCACCGCCATGGCCTCGTCTTCGGCATGCGCACGCCCCAACCAGATGAAGATCGAGTCGGTGTCGCCGTAGATGGCTTCGTAGCCCGCTTCTTCCACGAGCGTGCGCGTGTCGCGCATGATCTCGTGCCCGCGGAGGGTCACGGCGGCGGCCACCTTGGGATCGAAGAAGCGCGCGCCGGAAGCGCCGAGCACACCCACGAAGGCATTCATCAGCAGCTTGAATGCCTGCGAGAGCGGTTGGTTGCCGGCCTTCTTGGCCTTGTCCCGACTCGTCCACAGGGCTTCGATGATGCCCGGCAGGCAATGCCTGGTACGCGAGAACCGCGTCCCGTTGGGGCCTTGAACGGCATCCTCGTCGTCGCGTCCTTCCGCCAATCCCACCGGGTCGACCAGAAAGGTGCGGATGATCGACGGATACAGGCTCTTATAGTCCAGCACGAGCACGGAGTCGTAGAGTCCGGGGCGCGAATCCATCACGAAGCCACCCGGATAGGATGGCCCCGAACCGTCGCCGACATTCGGCGCCACGTATCCCGCGCGATGCATGCGCGGCAGGTAGTGGTGGCTGAAGGCGGCGATCGATCCCCCGAAGTGATCGGCCTGCAGGCCGGTGGCGTTCGCCCGCTCCAGCGCGAAGTCCAGCAACGTCGCCTTGTCGAAGATCCGCGTGACCAGCTCGCAGTCCTTGAGGTTGTAGGCGGCCAATGCGGGCTTGTCTTCACGGAAGCGCCGTTCGATCTCGGCCATGCGATGCCACGGGTCGTCCACGGACTTGCCTTCGCCCAACAGCGACTGCGCGACGGTTTCGAGGCTGAAGGAAGGAAACGACCACATCGCGGCCCGCATCGCCTCGATGCCGTCGATGGCGAGCCGCCCGGGGATGGAGGCGAACACGAAGCCTTCGCGGCGCCGGTGATCGCGCCATTCGATGGGCCGTCCCCCGCGTCCCAGCGCGAGCACCCGCCCGCACCGATCGGCGCAGGCCTGGAGCATCTTGAGGTCGAACTGCACCAGGTTCCAGCCGATGATCGCGTCGGGGTCGTGTTCGCGAAACCACGCGTTCAACGCCATGATCATCTGCGCTCGGTCCGCGCAGTAGGTCAGGTCGAAGCCGTCGGGCGAGGCATCACCGGACGGTGCCTCGCCGAGCATGTAGACCTGCCGCTGGCCGCAGCCTTCCAGGGCGACGGAATACAGTTCGCCACGCTCGCTGGTCTCGATATCGAGCGACACGGTGCGTAGCGAGGGACGCCACGCGTCGGCGGCCCGGATCCGCCGCCGCCCGTCCGGCACGGTGTCGACGGTGACCGACGCCGTGATGAAGCGCTCCATCAGGTACCGATCGGCGGGCCGTATGTCGGCCTCGTGAACCGCCACGCCCTTTTCCGCGAGTCGCTTCTCCAGGCGAAGCATGGTCCGGTAGCCCTTCGTGTACAGGCCAAGCACCGGCTCCCCGTCGAAGGTCTTCATCGGCAAGGGCTTCAGCGTTACCGAGCGATCTCCGCCGATCGCCGCCTCGATATCCTCGCGACGCGACGCTTGAACGAAGGCCACCGACGGATGCGCCGGCACCGACACCAGCGAAGGGCCCCGCGCGGTCGTGACCCAGAATTCGACTTCAGCGCCTTCATGGGTATCGCGCCAGTGGCGCGTAAGGATGAAGCCGGGTTCGGAAGCGGTCGCGGCGTTCGTCGGGGGCGTCATGGGCCGCCGATGATACTCCAGGCGGTGCGAGGATCCTCCGGTGCCCTCGACGGTCGGCATGGCCATCAATGACGCTGGACGTTCGATCTGCTATAAGTCACGAAGCAGTATTTGTAGGACAAATACCGGGCTTTCCGATAGGGGATCGGCAGATGGTGAAACTGGCGGTCGTACGGAACCTGCATCACCAGGTCATCCAGGAGCTGGGCCGCTTGATCGTCAGCGGCGAGCTGGCCATCGGACAGAACCTCCCTCGCGAAGAAGTGCTGGCCGAGCGGATGAGCGTCAGCCGCACCGCGTTGCGCGAAGCCATGAAGGTCCTGTCGGCGAAGGGCTTGATCGAATCGCGCCAGAAGACCGGCACGCGCGTGCGCGAGGAGATGTACTGGAACCAGCTCGATGCCGACGTGCTCGCCTGGCGCTGCGAGTCCATGCCCACCGATGCCTTCGTCGAGAAACTGGTGGAAATGCGCGAACTCATCGAGCCCGCCGCGGCGGCCGCGGCGGCGAGGCGCCGCACCGACGAACAGCTCGCGGTGATCGAGTCGGCCTACGAGGCCATGGCGGCCGCCGAGACCCTGGACGCATGGGCGGTAGCCGATCTGGCCTTCCATGAGGCCGTGTTGCGGGCGACGAACAACGAGCTGATGTCGTCGCTGTTCTCGGTGATCGAGAGTGCCCTGGGTACTTACTTCGTGCTATCTGCGCGGAATTCAGCGAACTTCAAGAACGCGCTGCCGCAGCACTACAAGGTGTACGAGTCCATCCGTCGCCGTCACCCCGAGGTGGCCAGGCAGGCCATGAACCGCATGGTGTCGGACTCGCGCAGCAACCTGAAGAAACAGCGTAGCCGATAGCTCCGTCGGATTCGCCGACACGGTCGGCTCCCACCCCTTCGGTCGCAAGGTTTCGACAACCTGACTACCGAAGGGGTGGGAGCCGATCGTATCGGCGAACGGGCTTGCCCTAAGCGCGATTACTCGCTGATCCGGTACATCACCGTGGCATGCGGTGCCAGGTTCACCTTGATCGAACCGTCGCCCTTCGCATCCGTGTGCGCCCATAGGTCGCGCATGGTGTAGCTACCCGCTTTCAGCCCGAGGTCGGCGACCGTCACGTTGACATCCTTCGCCGCGTCGTTCTCGTTGAACACGGCCACGGCATGCGAGCCGTCCTTCATCGGCTTGACGATGACGTGGATGCCGCCGGCATCGCTCACCTGCTTGCCCTGAACGCCGAGCGGATCCTGGTTGACGGCGATGACATCCTTGTTGAGCAGGATCTTCAGCGCATCGGGCTTGATCTTACGTAGATCCGTGCCGATCAGCAGCGGCGAGTTCATGATCGACCACAGGCTGAAGTGGCTCTGGTATTCGACGTCGGTCATGCCGCCGTTACCCACTTCGAGCATGTCGGGGTCGTTCCAGTGCCCCATGCTCGCGTACTGGTCGAGCACCACGTTCTGCTTGAAGATCTTCAGCATCGACGCGTAGGTGTCGGTGATGTCACCCGTGGTACGCCAGGAACCGGCTTCGACGGGTGCCTTGCCGGCCCACAGCCAGGGCTTGTTCTCGCCCCATTCGCACATGCTGAAGAAGATCTCCCGCCCGCTTTCGCGCAGGGCGTCGGCCATGGCGGTATAACGCTTCTTCGCGTCGATCTTCTGGTTGTTGCAGTTGTCGTACTTGAGGTAATCCACGTCCCACGAGGCGAACGACTTCGCGTCGTCCTTCTCGTGGCCCAGGCCACCCGGAAAACCACGGTTTTCCTTCAGCGGCTCGCAGGTGGAGGTACCGGCGCTCGAGTACAGGCCGAACTTCAGGCCCTTGGAGTGGATGTAGGCCGCCAGCGCCTTGATGCCGCTGGGGAAGCGCTTCGGGTTGGGCTGCAGGTGCCCATCCTTGTCGCGCTGCCAGTTCGCCCAGCAGTCGTCGATGTTGACGTACTGGTAGCCCGCATCCTTCAGGCCGAGGCTGACGAACTTGTCGGCGATGCCGCGGATCATGTCCTCGTTGAATTCATCGCGGCAATGCGTGGAGTTCCAGTTGTTGAAGCCCATCTGCGGGAGCGCCGGCGTGGATTGCGCGGCGTTCGCAGGGGCGGCGACGACGCCGAGCACGCCCATGAGCATGCCGAGCGCCGCGCCTCGCAGAAGCGTTGTCATGGAAACGTTCATCGATACTCCGTGGATCAGAAGGTGCCGCGCACGCCGATGGTGTACTGCGTGCCGTCCGCTTCGGCATAGAGGAAGCGGTTGCGGTACACCGAGTAGTCGTACAGATGCTCGTGGGTGAGGTTGGTGCCGGAGACGAAGACCGACAGGTTCTTGTTGATCGCGTAGCTCGCGCTGAGGTCGAGCTGGCCGTAGGACGTGCGCGTGGCAGGCTGCGCGCCGGCGCCGTACGAGATGCTCTCCAGGTACGAACCGCGCCAGTTGTAGGCCAGGCGCACCTGCACGGGGCCCTTCTCGTAATACGCGCTGAGGTTGCCCGAATTACCGATGCCCGGCACCGCGAACGCGCCCTGGGTGGAGATCAGGCCCGGGCTGAGCGAGGTGCTGCTCGACACGTGCGTGTAGTTGAAGGCCATGCCCAGCCCGTCGAACGGATCGGGCAGCACGTTCTTGAACTGGTAGTTGAAGGTCACTTCCTCGCCGTAGATCTTCGACGAGTTGAGGTTGACCGGCTGGGTGAGCGTCCAGGTCAGCGGGTTGCCGCTGGCCGAGTCGTTCAGGAACGTGGTAGGCGTGCTCACCAGCGTGGTGAAGTTGCCGACCTTCTTGTGGAAGCCTTCGACCGCGAGGTAGCTCGCATCGTTGATGTACCACTCCAGGCCCATGTCGAAGTTGGTCGACGTGTAGGGCTGCAGCGCCGGGTTGCCGCGCGAAATCGTCAGCGAATTCGGGCGCGTGCCGAAGCTGGTGTTGTAGTACAGGTTGCTCAGCTGGGGCGGCGTCAGCGTCTTGGAGTACGCGAAGCGGTAAATCAGGTTGTCGAGCAGGTTCCACTTGAAGTTCAGCGACGGCAACCACTTGTGGTAACCGCCATCGGCCGACTGCGGCTGCAGACCGCCGTAGGCGACCTGGCCGTTGCTGGTGTCGTTCGGGTCGATGCGATAGCTGATCGGCGGCTGGTTGATGGCCGTGGAGGTGGAGGTCACGTTCACGTAGCGCATGCCCAGGTCGAGGCCCCAGGGGATGTTCCACAGGGTGCCTTCGAGTTCGGCCTTGGCGAAGAAGGACTTCTGCTTCTCGGCCACTTTGTTGTAGCTGCCCGGGTTGATGGCCGCGTCGAGGTTGCCGCCGTTGGCCGCGAGCCCGGCGAGCAGGGCGTCGCGCTTGTCGGCCGGCAGCTGGTTGTAGGCCGCCGGTGAGGCCAGCCAGGCCAGGTACGCGCGCGGGTCGTAGGCGACCCACTGGTCCGGCAGGCCCGCCGAGGTGACGCCCTTGACGCGATCCGGCGGCGTGTAGAGGTAGGCACCCACCGCATTCGGATCCACGGGAACGTTGTAGCCGCAATACGCGTTGCACAGGATGCCGTTCGGCGTGCCGTAGCTCACCGACGTCACGGACTGCCGGGTGTACTCGCCGCCGAACACCAACCGCGCCAGCATGCCGTCGGTGAAGCTCTTGTCCAGCTTGAGCTGGTACTGGTCGACCTTGTTGGTGACGTTGTTGCCCGAACCCGCGTTGCAGCAATGCGCGTCCAGGTTGGTCAGGTCGGTCGTGGACAGGATGTTGGAGTAGGCCGGCGGGCGGTTGTCGCCACCGTTGGTCCAGGTCGGGTTGACGCCGAAGTTCTTCGCGCCCATCACGAGGAAGTAGCCGTCGGGGCTGACCTTGTTCCACGCCTTGGAGCTGGAGACGTCCAGGCTCAGCTTGGTGTTGGGGTCGATGTCGAAGCCCAGGTTCAGGCCGTTCTGGTAGCTCTTCTCGTAGCTCGGGCTCGACGACAGGATGTAGTCGTTGGCCATCGTCGAGTTGCTCTGGGCCTTGCGCGTGAAGCTGGTGACCGTGTTGTTCTCGTCGGTGGTGAGCGACTGGATGTCGTTGGTGTTGCCGTACTCGCCGAACGCGCGCTGGAGGTTGTCGACCTTGTAGCTCGAGTAGAGCGTATCGAGCTGCACGGTCAGGCGGTCGATCGGCTTCCAGTCGATCGCACCGCTCACGCCCTTGCGGGTACGCGTCTCGTCGATGAAGTTGCTCTGCAGCGTCTCGGGAACGGCGACGTGCTGGTAATTGGGATCGGCCAGGCCGGCGGACTGCGAAATGTTCTGATCGGCGTACCAGGAGTTCGCCTGGGTGTTGATCTGCGTATCCTTGCGCTTGTAGTACGTGGCCGAAACCATGTAGCCGAAGGTGTGGTCGTTGTTGGTCCAACCGAACACGCCCGAGGCCTTGGGCGTGGTCTTGCCCTTCCAGTCGCCGTCGATGTTGCTGTTGACGCCGGCCGCGCTCCAGGCGCCGTGGATGCCGGTGAAGTCGAGCGGGCGCGCGGTCTGGATGTTGACCACGCCGCCGATGTCCACTTCGGGAATGTCGGCCGACGAGGTCTTGTTGACCTGCGCCACGCTGATGATTTCGGAGGGCAGCACGTCGAAGTTGAACGCACGCGAGCCGGAGGCCGTGGCCATCTGCCGGTTGTTGACCGTGACGGCGACGAATTCCGGACCGAAGCCGCGCACGGCGATCTGGCTCGACTCACCGCCGCTGCGATTCACCGATACGCCGGGAACGCGCTGCAAGGCGTCGGCGACGTTGGGATCGGGGAACTTGCCCGTTTCCTCGGCCGAGATCGAGTCGACCACGTTGACCGCGTCGCGCTTGATCTCCTGCGCGCGCTGCAACGCCGCCAGCTGACCGGTCACGGTCATGGCGCCGAGGTCGGTCACCTTCTTGTCCTGGGCTTTCTTGGTCGCATCGTCCTGCGGAGCTGGCGTGGCGGGCGCGGCGCTCGTGGAACTTGCGGCGGGGGCCGCCTGGGCGCTTGCCTGCACGGCGTAGCCGGCCATCCCGATGACACCCGTCGCAACCAGCGCCGCGCGAACCGCGAACGCCATCTTCGTGAGCTGCATGACTTTCCTCCCCTCTATGTGAAATAGCTTTTTTTCGGACGTGCAAAGCGTCGTGTCCATCGGCGCGGTCATCCCTCGTGACGGCCTCACCGCGGCTTACGGCCACCGACCCCACCCTTCCCCAAGGCAACCGGGCCGATCTTCCATTTGTAGTATTTTAAGATTAATACGCAAACGCGTACCTGCAAGCCGCGGCGCAACAAGAACGCGGCACGCCCTTGCTTACAGGCACTTGCCGGCTCTACGTGCCGAAAAAGCGGGCTTCGCCACGGGGCGGTGACCGGGCGGCGGGGTCATATGTAGGCCGTCATGTTGCGCTGCAATCAGCCGCATCGACGGAAAGGCGCCTTCGAGCGGTTCGGGGAACCGTCTTCGCCCTCGATTCCCGCGCCGCCTGCGGACATCGCCGACGTGGGAGATTCCCACGGGCCGCATGGCTGCATCCGCGGGGCGTTTCATGCGACATTCCGGTGACCGATGACGTGGCCGAGCGCGCCACCACGCCAGGAATGACTATGTCGTTGATCGATCACATCGAATTTGCCGTGAAAGATGCCGAGGTATCACGCCGCTTCTATGAGCAGGCCCTCGCCCCGCTGGGCGTGACGTTGATCATCACCCGCGAGAACAACGGTCGCACCCGCCACGGTTTCGGACGCGATGGCTATCCGAGCCTGTGGATCCACGACCACGGCAAGCCCGGCGACGGGCACGTGGCGTTCGCCGCGGACAGCCGCGATGCGGTGAAGCGTTTCTATGAGGCGGCCGTCGACGCGGGTGGGATCGAGAATGGTCCTCCGGGCATCCGCTCGCACTACCAGGACAACTATTACGCCGCCTTCGTGCTGGACCCTGACGGGTTCAACATCGAAGCGATGTACCTGGGGCCGTAAGAAACTGCGCCATGGCAACCTCTCCCAAACCCGTCGTGGTCGAAACCACCGGCACCGGCACCCACCAGGTGTCGGTGGCGGCGCAGGGCCCCACGTTTTACGTCGATGAACCGACCGAGTTGGGCGGCCTCGCATCCGGACCCACGCCCTACGAACTTCTCGGCGCCGCGCTCGGTGCATGCACCGCGATGACGATGCAGATGTATGCGCGCCGGAAGGGCCTGCCGCTGGAAAAAGTGCAGGTCGCCGTATTGCACAGCCGCGACGCGCGTACCGGCCGCGACCGCTTCGACCGCGGCATTTACATCGAGGGTGCGCTGGATGAAGCGCAGACGGCGCGCCTGATGGAAATCGCGGATCGATGTCCGGTGCATAAGACGATGTCCGCCGGTGCGGACATCACCTCGAGGCGGGTGGACGAACCGTCCCATGACGGGCACGCGCTTCCTCGCGATTCGGCGCATGCGTTGGCCATGGCAGACGCCTGCGATCGATTCGATCTGACGGGCTGAGACGTCGGTTCCAGGCGTGGTCGAGCGGGCTCACCACGGTACGGTGAGCCCGTTCCGATCAAGATACTCGAGGCCAGGCCGACTGCGCTTTTTCAGTATCACATCGAGGATGAGCGGAATGCTCTCTTCGACGGTATAGGGCGCGTCATCACCGCCTAGGTCGGTGCGGATCCATCCGGGCGCCAGCAGGAGCAGCGCCCGGCGTGAGCCGGCGTGGCGGGCGGCGTAGCTGCGCATGAATTGATTCAACGCCGCTTTCGATCCGCGATACAGCTCGCGGCCGCCACGTTCGTTGTTGGCGATACTTCCCTGGCCCGACGACATCACGCCGATGAGGCCGTCGTCGTTCACCAGCGATTCGAGACCTTCGATGACACGCATCGGGCTCAGCGCGTTGGTGACCATGACGTGGGTGAACTCGTCGGTCGTGACCTCCGCGATGGTATCGTCGGGATGTTCGTTCGTGGTGCCGGCATTGACGAAAAGGATGTCGAAGCGCTCGTTCGCCCGGCGAGCGCGTAGCGCCGCGATGTCTTCGGCCACCGTCATGTCCATTCGCTCAATCGCCAGTCGGCCGTCGTGCGTGCCGACCAGATCGTGCAACGGGGTGTGACCGTCTCCGCGGACCGTCCCCGTCACGTTCCACCCTTTCGCCAGGAACGCTTCCGCGAGCGCACGGCCTAATCCTCGGGATGCGCCGACGATGAGAATGGAAGGGTTTTCGCTTTGCGATGGGGCCATGGTGTCCTCGGGCTTCAGTTCGGTGAACAAGTTGACTTGCTCGGGCTTGCCGTGCGTTCCGCGCGGCACAGTATATGTGCCTGCCTGACTATCCCTTTTCCAACCACCGTGCATCGCCATCGCTCGATGGAAAGGGTCTGTCGTTTTCCATGAGGCCATGGACCATCACGCGATTACGTCCACGGGATTTCGCGGCGTAGAGGGCCTCATCCGCGCGTCGCAGCAGCATCTCCAGCGAGGGCCACGTCTGTCCCTCGGCAAACGCCACTCCCATGCTTAGCGTGATGGGCTCATGGCCTTGGTTTGCGATGGCCTGCCCATCGGCGAATGCTGCACGGATACCGTCCAGGAATTGAAAGGCGGACGACCTGTCGATACCACCGATGGCGACAAGGAACTCCTCTCCCCCGATACGCCCGACCGCACCGCGACCGAGTGTCGCGGACGCATCCGCCAACGCACGGCCGACGCGAATCAGGCATTCGTCTCCCGCCTGGTGGCCGAATCGATCGTTGTAGAGTTTGAAGAAATCCACATCGATCATGGCGACACAGAAACCGTCCTCGTGGCGTGTCATCCGGTACTCCCGCTCCATCCACTGAAAGATGCCACGCCGGTTGCGAATGCGGGTCAATGGGTCATGTGCAGCGGCGTGCTGAAGGCTGCGTCGAAGCTTGCGAAGCTGGTCTTCCACGGAGAGTTGGTACCAGGCGACGATCGTGGCCCGCCCGACGAACAACACCAGGGTGGTGATGATCGACCACAGCCCCAGGGCCGGTTTGAACCTGGCGAGCACGACGGCCGCCGCGCAAGTCATCAGGCACAGTGCCATCGGCCTCGCACTCACGGAGAGCCGACGAAGGGTCGTCGTGGGACGGATATTCCGAAGCCACTGCGGTCTTCGTCGTGCGAGCAGAACGCCCAGGCAGGCCAAGGGCAACAACAGGAGTAGCTCGGGTAGGTAAGAATCGGTCACGAACAGCAGGCGGTTGTGCGCTGCCGCTGCGACCGCGTCGGTCAGCGTGATGACGAAGAGAACCGCATAGAACCGGCGTTCATCGACGCGGCGCGTTCCAAGCAGGCGTATGCCCGCGAAGCAGGCGACGAATCCGTCGAGAATATCGAACAGGATGATGAGTGTCGCTGGTTCCCGGGCCAGTTCGGGTTGCCGGGTTACCCCGTAGAACAAGGCCGCCGCCAGGCCTCCAATCAGCCAGTCGATCGCCGTCGTCCACCGCAAAAGCGGCGTGGCGGGGTCGTAAGCTGCCGCCGCGACCAGGCTCAGGCTGGAGATGCAGAACCAAAGGGTAGGATCCGCCATGATCAGCGTCCCTTCGGCGTTCTCCAGGCTATCGAATAGCAAAAGGGCCATCGCCGAGCCCCTGGCGAGCAAACTGAAGAGCAGGAGCGACCAAAGCGGCTTGTTATGGGGGACCGCAAGGCGGATGCGCCGGGCGCAGAGCAGTACCGTCAGGGCGATCGCCACAAGTACGACGGCGTAACTCCATGACAACTGCCGCAGCGACGGCGAAAGCGCCACGGCGGTCTGCGCAGCGATCAAGCCAACGTAGAGGGCGGGGGTCCAGCGCTGGATACGCATCGGGTCTCACGGCGACGCTTGGCTTTTGGCCACTCTATCACCGGGGATGGGTCGTAGTGGATTGACCGCGCGGTCGATGTGAAGACGATCCTTCACGCGCGAAATCAGTTTCGCGCTCCGCGCGCGTGCCATCGTACCGCTCCATCTCGCGTGCACCGTTGCAGGGGCGATGGGCCAACACTACTGACAGTTTCTGGCACACCGGCGTGCTATCCATGGATTTCAGCCACCACGTATATGCCGGAGGACAACCCCATGGTTTCACTATCGCAAACCGCTATCGAGACGTTCCTGTCCGAAGAGGACGGCGATCCCGTCGTCATGCTGAATCTCATACGGTTCGAGGCAGACGGGGGGCGGGAGCGGTACCTGGAATACCTCGGCATGGCCAAACCCATCCTGGCCCGGTTCGGCGCGGGCATCGTGTTCGGCGGTGACGGCTTGTCGGTGCTCACCGAAGGGCGGGCGCAGGGCTGGGATGCCGTGGTGCTCGTCCGGTATCCGCGCCGTACCGCATTCAAGGAGATGGTCGCCGATCCGGAATACCAGGTGGCTTTCAAGGTGGGCGTGTCCGCGATCGCCGATATCGTGCTGCAACCGCTGAAGGCCATCGACGGTCTCGTTTGACATCTGCGGCATTCGATGCGCCCGTCGCTCGAACTAACGGGACATACCTTCGCCGTCCATCTTTGTTTTCAGGAAGTCGAGGAATATCCGAACGCGCTGAGGAACGCGGCCACCCTGGCCCACGTAGACGGCGTGCATTTCCTCGACGTCCCCCGGATTGAGGGCTTCGAGCACGGGTATCAACCTGCCGCGCGCCACGTCGTCACGAACCTGGAACGCCGCCAGCCGGGCCAGTCCCGTTCCAGCGACGGCGAGACGCCGTAGCGCCTCGCCGTCGCTGGCCTGCACGTTTCCCCGCACCGGAACGGTCGTTGTTTCCGACCCGTCGCGGAACGGCCATCCGGGCTGGGCTCGCACGTACGTCGCGCCCAGGAGGTTGTGATCGTCGAGGTCGCCGATCGTTTCCGGAACACCACGACGCGCCAGGTAGTCGGGAGCACCGACGACGACCATGCGCGTCCCGCCCAATCGTCGGGCCACGAGGCTGGAATCCTTGAGCGGACCGGCACGGACGGCGACGTCGGTGCGCTGTTCGAGGATGTCGATCACCGCATCGGTGAGGACGATATCGAGCGTGACGTCGGGATAGAGCGCAAGGAACTCGGGAACGAGCGGTAGAAGGAAATGATGTCCGAAGGGCACGTTCGCGTTCACACGGATCCTGCCGCGCGGCCGGTCCTGCGAACCCGCGTTTCGTTCCGCTTCGTCGAGGTCCGCCAGGATGCGTACACCGCGTTCGTAGAACACGCAGCCCTCGGCGGTGACCTGGAATTGCCGCGTCGACCGGTTGATCAGACGTGAGCCGAGACGGCTCTCCAGGCGTGCCACCAACTTGCTGACGGCCGACGGGGTCATGTGGGTGTCCCGGGCGGCTGCGGAGAAGCCGCCCCGCTCCACCACGCGGACGAACATCTCGAGCTCACCCGACCGGTTCAGCGGCGTTCGCGGCATAGCGACCTCACGGTGAATCGAATTCACAGATGCTATGCCAGAGGGCCGTCTATTCCAAGGTGGTGTCCGTGAGCACCATGGAGGCATTCGCTTTCAGGACATCACGACATGCCTTTCCCCATGACCCTTAGCGTGCGCCGTGCGTTGCCCGCGTTGTCCGCCCTATGGCTCTTCTGTCAAGGCGCCAACGCGGCGACGGCGCTCCCGACGACCTGGGTGTCCACGTGGCAGGCCAGCCCCCAACCCGTCTGGGATGCGACCTTCCTGTTTCCGTCCCACGTACCTGCCGCGCTCAACGATCAGACCGTCCGGCAAGTGGTGCGCGTCAGTCTGGGTGGTCCGCGCATACGCATCGTCCTGTCGAACGCCTATGGCGCGCAGCCTTTGGTCATCGGCCATACGACGGTAGGCCGCCCATCGAACCAGGCCACCTCGGTCGACCATCCGATGCGAGCGACCTTCAACGGCCACGAGACCACCACGATCCCGGCGGGTGCGGAAGCGGTCAGCGATCCGATCGACCTGCCCGTCACCGCGCTCTCCCGCCTGGTGGTGAGTTTCCACCTCCCGAGCGTCACGCCCGTCACCACGTTCCATTGGGATGGGCGCCAGACGGGCTGGATCGCACGCGGAGATGTGACCGCCTCGGGCATCCTGCCGACCGACGCCGATGCCGTTACCACCACGGCGCGTCTCTTCCTAAGCGGCGTACAGGTCGAGGGACCGTCGACGCGTACCGCCGTCGCGGTGATCGGCGACTCCATCACCGATGGCGCGACCGCGAGCCTGGATGCCGACCATCGATGGCCGGATTACCTCGCGGCACGCCTGGCGCCACACGGTGTCGCCGTCGTCAACGCGGGGATATCGGGCGCCCGGCTGCTTTCCGATGGCATGGGCGTGAACGCACTGGCCCGGTTCGATCGCGACGTGCTCGCTCAGCCGGGCGTGAAGACGGTGATCGTCATGCTCGGCATCAACGACATCGCCTGGCCGGGCACGGCGTTCGCGCCGACGTCGCCGCGGCCGACGCTCGACGCGATCACCTCGGGCTATGCGCAACTGATATTCCGCGCCCACCTCCGTGGTGTGCGGGTCATCGGCGCCACTCTCACGCCCTTTCGCGGCGCGCTTCCCGATTCGCCGTTGAGTGATTACTACCAACCTGAGAAGGACGCGCTGCGCCAGCAGGTCAATGCGTGGATCCGGCGCAGCGGCGCTTTCGATGCCGTGATCGATATCGACGCGGCGCTGCGGGACCCGGGTGACCACGCCCGGATGGCCCCCTCCTTCGACTCGGGTGACCACCTGCACCCTGGCGACGCGGGAAACAAGGCGATGTCCGATACCGTGCCTCTGGACCTGTTGTTACCCCAGGCCATCACAGGCAAAAACCCGCGACGGTAAGGCGACGTGTGCGCCGAGACCTTCCTGACCCGGCGCCACGGTCGGTGCCAATACGTGGCGATCCGGGTAATCCCCGCCGTTCTGCGAACGGAACGGGATGGGTTCGTCCTCGAATAGCCGTCTCACGCGCTCGGCCCAGCCGGCGCGAGCGGCGGCGACACCGGCATCATCGAGCCGCGCCGCGCCATAGACCGCGTAGGTCGGCAACACCTGCATGCCGGGGTAGAACAGCGTGCCGTGGGTGACGGGAAACAGAAGCTGGTCGAGCGGACCGTTGATCCCCCGAGGCGAATAATCCACCGCCGGGCCACCGACCGACACCGCCAGCAACGCGCGCTTACCGGCGAAACCGCCTTCGCCATAACGATGGGCATTCCCCGCGCCGCGGAAGCCGTAAGCCAGGCCGAACGCCCATACCCGTTCGATCCAGCCTTTCAAGATCGCCGGCATGCCGAACCACCACAGGGGAAAGTGCAGGATCAAGGCATCGGCTTCGCCCAGCTTCCGCTGCTCTTCCTCGACGTCGTCCGTCTGGCTTTTTCGGGCGAAGGCATGCCCGGACTCGTCGATCAACGACAAGCGCTCGGGATTCAGGCGCTCCGGGAAGTCGTTCCCGTCGAAGACGGCCTTCCATCCCATGCCATAAAGGTCGGAATGAAGCACCTCGCATCCTGACGCTGCGAGCGTTTCCGCCGATTGCTCGGCGAGTTGCCGGGTCAGGGAGGTGGGCTCGGGGTGGGCAGAGACCAGCAGGACCTTCTTTCGCTCGCGGTGGATCATGGTATGGCTCCTTCGGGTACGGCGATGCATGCAAGGCAGTGTCGACCCGCTTCAGCCATCCGTGAAATCACCATTTTTATCTCCTAGTATCCAAGCCATGGATACCATGAAACGGCTGGACCTCAATCTGCTCACCACGCTGGAGACCTTGCTCCTCGAACGGAACGTGACGCGCGCCGCCGAGCGACTGCACCTGAGCCAGCCGGCCGTGAGCGCCCAGCTGGCCAGGCTGAGGGATCTGTTCGGCGACCCGTTGCTTCTGCCCACGCGGCGAGGCATGGTTCCGACGGCCATGGCGGTCGAGCTCCTGCCCGCGCTTTGCCAAGCGTTGGACGAGGTTCGCAAGACGCTCGATGTCCATCGCCCGTTCGATCCGCTGGCCGCGAACCTGACCCTGACCATCGCCTGCACCGACTACGTGCAGGCGGCGGTGATCCAGCCCCTGGCGGCCGATCTGAGCCAGGCCGCCCCCGGCATTCGTCTTGCCGTTCGCCATCTGAGTCCCGAACATCTCGATGCGCAAATGAGCACGGGCGAGGTCGACATGGCACTCATGACGCCCGACCATGGCCCCGAGTCGGTGCGCTATCGCTTGCTGTATTCGGAGCGTTACGTACTGATCGGTCGCAAGGGACACCCTGCCTTCGAACGACCGATGACGGTCGAACGATTCGTCGCGCTCGATCAGGTCGTCGTCTCGCTCCGTGGCGGGACGTTCACCACCCAGGTCGACGGCATGCTCGCGGCACTCGGGCATACACGCCGCGTCGTACTTTCGACGCCGTCCTTCCTGTTCATACCTCGCATCGTAGCGACGTCGGACGTCGTTGCGCTCGTACCGGAGCGCCTGGTGCGCGGATCCCCCGAGTCGCTGCACATCGTCGATGCGCCCATCCCGGTGCCGCCTTTCGATGTCGGCATGCTATGGCACGAACGGACCCATGCCCATCCGGGGCAGCGCTGGATGCGTGACCGGATCGGTGATCTGGTAGCGAGTTTTTAGGCGACCAAGACTCACGATTCGTATCGCCCATTGCTAAGGGTAAACCCAGCAGACGGTCACGTTTCCCGTCATAAGCGAAACTTAGCCATCCATGGGATAGCAAAGTTGGAGTTTCCGGATCGCTTGAGAAATATATCCACTGACCGGGCGGCGTACGGCATTATGGATCATGATGCTCAACTGATGAAAGGAAGTCGCTTGCTCGACGTTGTGCGCTATGCCACAACAGTACGGGAAATCCTCCGATTCATGGCACCAGAACCACAGGAGATTTTCACGCCACTCGGCGATGTTAATCCTCTGAGATTACCGTTGTTATCGCACGCATTGTTGCATTCGGCGATACCGTTGCCAATTGAACTACCCCAGTACATCGGAACAACTTGAAGGTCACTAAATCGCCGATTAATCGGCTGAAAAGGGGGCTAATATACATCAAAGATTTAGCGGCGCTTTCGACACCGTGATCGATATCGATGCGGCACTGCGGGACCCTGGTGACCATGCCCGGATGGGCCCCTCCTTCGACTCAGGCGACTACCTGCGCCCTGGCGATATGGGACACAAGGCGATCTCCGACGCCGTGCCGCAAGACCTGTTACTACCGGGTCGTTGTAGGCAAGGGTGCACCACAGTAGCCCGATTAAGCGCTAGGCGATCAAGTTGGTTCTTACTCCCGCTGCCCGTCAGCCACGATCCGGGCGGTTACCACATTCGGCCGTTCAGACGCTGACGCTGGCGTGGAAGTCACTGAAGAGCGTTACCATCAACACGCTTATCGTGGCTTTGCACGCTTCGGGACCGCAATTGCGCTTCAATTGCCTCATGCACCAGCTACTCAAACGATCCCGAAAACGGAAATAGCCATATCTTTCCTTAAACTCATGCTGTTTTTATCAGATGCTTTCTCGTCTAGATTTATTCATTGGCACGCCTAACTCATCACATATCCATGAAGCTGCCGAATCATCAGGTAGTGCAATCGTCGAAATAAATGGTCCGCCTGCCCCCTTCAGAACAAGCTTGCGAGACACAAACCTCGAATTCCTGAAAGTTCTTTTGACTTCCACGTAGTATGCAGCCACCAAATGTCGGCGTTGCATGATGCGAGTAATCCCAAGAACCAAAGGCCCAATTTTGAAAGCTGCTCTTATATCTTCTTTCATTATTACAATTTCCTGCCTCCCCCAAATCAGCCAACCTATATAACCCGCCAACGCGCAAGTCGGCAATGACCACGCGATTACTATCGTGTCCAAGTGCCTCATCTGCCCGTCTGAGAAGACGACGTGTGCGATTGCCAATATGAACAGAATTAACCCGAAAAGGCGACTACTTTGCCCGCGTAAGGTTTAATGAAAATTTCCACTCTATCGGTAAGGCGATTTAAAGAGGCATGCCTATTTGGGTTCATTTTATAGTTTCATCCCAAAGCCAAAGCCAAACGCAGCATGCTCGCCAAAAGCGTCCAAGCCAAAGTGCAGATAAAATCCAGCTTCGTCGCATGAATGGTAAATATCACCCCCTCCGGATACTCCCAGCACGTCCGGAATTTCTGGGCCCGCGTTCACTTTCAGCATACTAATGGGCATAACCTCACCGGTAGTAAGTGCTTCGACGCCTGTGATGTATTTTAAGTTGTTAGACTCACCACCGACGCGGCCCATGCCAGCAACGATATCGAAAAAATAGAAACCGTCGTATGGAGTATACCTTAGCGCTAGTCCACATTCGGCAAACGCTCGAACACGAGAGTCTCCCGGCCCTTCTAGTATCGGAATATTTCTCCTCAATAACTTAGCATTCAAGACTTCTATGAGCTGAGCAATGTCGCTAATTCAAGACTAAGGTAGATAGACCGAATAAGCGGGCGCCTTGCTGGTCTGATGCGGTAGTTATAACCGCCACGCTGACTGATGTGATAAGTGACGCAGTCAATTTCCGCCCATCTTAAGCGTCGACCCGGTTGGCCGCAGAAGGGGTGGAGATACCCTATCCGGAAACGACAATGTCTAAGAAAATGAAAAAGCGAGGTCACGCGTCCCACGAGAAGCAAGGTAACAAAGATTACAACGGCACTAGAAGCCTCATATCAGTTCCACGCCGCAGGCCCCTTGGTTGGTGGGGGTAGATAATCAAGTTCCACCAGCACGCTGCCTTCCCAAGCAAACACAGGAATTCTCCTGTTCCTAACCTCATTGCTTATCGCCTCCGTCAGCGCATCTACATCTTCGATCATGGACATGACGCTGACCCCACCAAACGGACTAGCGGCTTTTGTCCGTAGATGATAACTCGTTACTGTGCGATCCTTATTAGAGATAACGCCACAGCGAACACTAACGATATTATCCCAACGTGTGAATCCCATCCGAAAGCCAAATAACGCTCGTCCGATTCCTTCTTCCGAAAGCACCACGTCGCGATAAGCTAGCAAAGGAAAGGCAACAAAGGCTCCTATGAGGGGAACTCCAATTACAAAATAAATCTCATCTCCCTCTCGGAAGGTTTCGATCGCTCGCATAAAGGCGTAGAGCGCCATGGCGACTATAACTATCGAAAGAAACCCAATAATGCGCAGAAGGTTCCCATATTTGAATATTGCTTTCTTTTCCATGTACTTCAGAATCCCACATTCGCCCAAGGCGAGTTCTTGAGCTTACCCGAGGAGTCTTCGAACGACCCTCTGTCCGGGGACGCAGGGAGAGCGGATGGTGACGCGTCCTGATGAAGCGCAACGGGGGCACGATAGCAGAGTGGCTACGCTCGACGACGCCTGGTTATCCTGTCGGGCTCATGCCTAAGAGCGGTCCGACTTTCGGGCATTTCTCGAAACGCTTTGACTTGCATTGCAGTTCGGCTGGATCGACCCGCAAGCGCGCGATCTGCGGCGTCCATGCCGGTCATCTCTTTCGATAAGCGTTGCTCGGTAGCGCCATACCTTTCCGAACCGAATGGTCAGTTCGTCAGGATGATCTTACCGACGCTTTCATTGGTTTCCATACGCCGGTGCGCACCCGCGGCGTCGCTGAGGGGAAAGACGCTATCAATCACCGGTACCAGATCGCCACTGGCGAAGCGCCCGAGCCAGGCATCCCGGAACCGGGCGACCATCCCGTGCTTGACGGGTTGCTCGCGTGACTTCATGACCGTACCCAGTATTTGCAAATGCCGGTAGAGCATCCGCTCCAGATCGATCGTCGCCTCCTTGCCGCCGGCAAGCAGGCCGACCTGCACGAGGCGGCCACCGTAAGCCAGCGACTGGATGTCTCGCGCGAAGTACGGGGCGCCGATGAAATCCACGATGACGTTGACGCCGGCACCGTCGGTCGCCTTCTCGATGATTTCCGCGAAGTCCTCGTTTTTGTAGTCGATGACGACGTCCGCACCGAGATCATGCACACGCCCCGCCTTGTGCGCTTCGGTCGTGGCGAAGATTCGCGCGCCGGTAGCCCGTGCGAGTTGCACGGCGGCCGAGCCGACGCCGCCGGCGGCGGCATGAATCAGGACCGAGTCCGATGCCTGTAGCCGCCCGAGGTGGATCAGCGCCTCGTGGGCCGTCACGAACACCTCGGGGATCGCCGCGGCGTGGACATAGTCCAGGGATTCGGGGACAGGCATGGCCATGCGGTAGTCGATGCGTGCGAGTTCCGCATAGGCGCCGCCGCCGGTAATACCCATCACTCGATCGCCGACCTTGAAGCCTTTGACGTCTTCGCCCGTCGCGACGACCTCGCCCGCCATCTCCAGACCGATGAGGCGGGAGTCACCGAAGTCGGGACGGCCATAGTGGCCGGTTCGTAGCAGTAGATCCGCGCGATTGACGCCTGCGGCATGGACCTTCACGAGAAGGTCCGTGGCACGCGGCACCGGGTCGGGCGCATCGACGAGCGAGAGGACGTCGGCGTCGCCGAATGCGTTGAAGTCGATCGCTTTCATCCGTTGTTCTCCTTAATCGCACCGAGCGTAGCATTCGCGATCGCCGAGGCCGTGATGGCCGCGGGAAACCCGGCGTAGAAGGCCATGTGCGTGATCAGGCCGGACAGTTCCCGCTCGGTAACGCCATTTTCGACCGCGCGTCGAAGGTGTGCAGGCAGTTCATCGGCGTGGCCTCCGGCGATGAGCGTGGCGATCGTGATCAGTGAGCGGTCACGCGGCGCCAGGTCGGTATCGGACCACACTTTCGAATAAAGCGGCTCCTCGACGAAACCCGTGAGCTTCGGGGTGAAGGCGCGTGCGGACTCGCGCGGACTCGTGAAATCGATCTTGGACATGTCGCTCTCCTCAAGCCTGGCTGATGAATTTGCTGGTCAGGTAATAGCCGATGCCTTCCGCGCCACCTTCGGAGCCGTGGCCGCTCTCCTTCAGCCCACCGAACGGCAGCTCCGTGGCGATGATCCGGTACTGGTTGATACCGATCATTCCCGCTTCCAGGCCGTCACCCACGTCGATGGCGGTACGCGCATCGCGGGTAAACGCATACGCCGACAGCCCATAGGGAAGGCGATTGGCTTCCTCCAATCCGTCTTCGAGGGTATCGAACGGACGAAGAATCGCGATCGGGCCAAACGGCTCCTCTTGCATGACGCGTGCTTCCAGCGGCACATCGGCGAGCACGGTCGGTTCGAAGAAGTAGCCGGGGCCGGGAACACGCTTTCCACCGGTCAGGACGCGAGCGCCGTGCGCTACCGCGTCGGCGACGAGCTGTTCCATTTTTTCGAGTTGGCGCGCGTTGGCCAGTGGGCCGACCTGCACGCCTTCCGTGAGGCCGTTGCCGACCGTCAGCTCCCGCGTGGCGGTAACGAACCGCTCGGTAAAGGCATCGTAGACCTCACGCTGTATGAGGAAGCGTGTCGACGAGATACAGACCTGACCCGTGCCGCGGAAACGATTGGCGACGCCACCGACAGCGGCCGCCTCGATGTCCGCGTCCTTGAAGACGAGCACGGGGCCGTGGCCGCCAAGCTCCAAGGTGATGGGCCTGACGCCCTCCGCCGCCCTCGCCGAGAGCAGGCGTCCGACCGGCACCGACCCGGTAAAGGTCACCTTGCGAATGATCGGCGAAGCGATCAGGTGGGCCGAAACCATGTCGGGCACCCCGAAAACGACCTGGAGGACGCCTTTGGGCAGACCGGCATCGTCGAGCGCACGAGCGAGCGCCAGGGCCGTGGCCGGCGACTCCTCCCCCGGCTTGATGATGACCGGACAGCCGGCGGCAAGCGCGGCGGAGAGCTTGCGGGCGGGTGTGATGGCCGGGAAGTTCCATGGCGTAAAGGCCGCCACCGGACCGATCGCCTGCCGCTTCACCAGCTGCTGGACCCCCGGGCGATTGGCGGGCACCACGCGACCGTCGATGCGTCGCGCTTCCTCGGCGAACCACTCGAAGTACTCACCCGCCCTGTGGACCTCGTCCAGCGCCTCGGCGAGCGGCTTGCCCTCTTCGAGGGTCAGCAGGCGGGCAATCTGGGGCGCACGTTCGTGAATGAGCGCGCCGGCGCGACGCAGGATGGCGGCCCGCTCATCGGGGAACGTGTTTCGCCAACCGACCGCAGCCGACTCTGCCGTCTTCAGGGCCAGATCGAGGTCGGCCTTGGTGGCAAGAGGCACGCGGGCAAGCACCGAGCCATCGGCCGGGTTGATGACCGGGACGGTATCGCGGGTGCCGGCCTGAAGCCATTGGCCGCCGATGAAGAGATGCAGGGGGTCGTATGCCTTGTTCATGGTGGTTTCCTCATGAGGCGGGAGTGCCTTCGTCATGGGAAAAGGCTACGGGCCATGCATCTGGTTGATAATCCGTCGATCGCCGTCAACGGCTTTGCGTGGAATGCATAGATGCAATCGGAGCGATTCGCGGAATTCCTGGGCATCTTCGTCGACGTGGTCCGCGAGGGCAGCTTCTCGGGTGCCGCACGCCGCCGGGGCATGCAGCCGTCGTCCGTCTCACGTCAGATCGACATGCTCGAATCCCAACTCGGCACGCCCCTGTTCCTGCGCTCGACACGCCTCCTGACGCTGACGGACGCGGGTGAGGCGTTGCTGGTTCGGGCACGGCGGATTCTCGACGAGCTCGCCGACGCCCATCAGGAGATCGCTTCGATTGGCGGTGATATCGCCGGGGTCTTTCGGCTCGCGTGCTTTCCGACGTTCGGCAAGCGGTACGTGATTCCCGTCATGACGGCGCTCGCCAAACGATACCCGGCGCTACGTTTCGAGCTCGACCTCACCGAGCGCCTGGCCGATCCCGTGGCAGAGCGCCTGGATCTCGTGATCCGCATCGGCGACCTCGCCGACAGCGCGCTGATCGCGACGAGGTTGGCGACGCAGAAGCGCGTCCTTTGCGCGCACCCCTCGTTCTTCGACGCGCGGCCGCTACCGGCGACCCCGGACGAGCTGGCGCAGGTGTGCCTCATCGACAAGATGCATGGTGCAGACCTGCTGTGCTGGACCGAGGTCCTCGGGCACCCCGTCGGGCACGGCGGGCAGCGCGCGGGCTTCGCGTGCGACGACTTCGAAGCCATGCGCCTGGCGGCGTTGGCGGGCATGGGCGTGGCCTACCTGCCCGACTGGGTGGTGGGCCCGGATATCAACGAAGGCACGCTGATCGAAGTCACGCTCGAGAACGCGCGCCCCCGCGCGGAGGTGGGAATCTATGCGCTACGAGCGCTCGCCAAGCCCTCCGCGACCGTACGACTCGTTCTCGACCATCTGAAGGAGACCATCGGCTCACCGCCGCTTTGGTCGACCGACCGATAAGTTCCGTTTCTGAACGTGCTTCTGTCTATCAGCAAGCAGATGTCGCTTGTTCAGAACAGCTCACTCCAGGCGACAGGGCCGCAGCGGGTGCAAACTGTCCGAAGCGTCCTCGGCAAAAAAATCCTCTCCGGTCTCGCCGACTGCCATCTGCAAACGGACGAGTTGAACTTTCCATCGAATAACAGGCGAGGCAGATCCGCGCGCTGCTCATGCCGCAACGTGCACCTATGACGTACTCGCCTTGCCGCAGGCGGATTTCATCGTACTTCGACGAATACGTCGTCCGTCAGGTTCGAATCGCCGGTCACCAGGTTGGTTGCATTGGACCGAAATGCGACCACGGAGCCATCCGCGGAGATGGCCGGTTGAAAACAGTCCCCGTCGAGTTCCCCGCCGCCCTGGGGTATCGAAACACGGTGGATGCTCCGGTCCCCGACATACCAACGATAGATGTTGCGCTTGCCGTTGGTCGCCAGCCGGTCGAGATTGGTGGCGGCCGAGAGGAACACGACGACGCGGCCATCGGCCGATATCCTCGGCTGACCGCTCCACGCATCGGCCAGGTGCGCTCCCTCGGGCCCCGCCAACGACATCGAGCCGCTGCGGAAATCCCGCAAATAAACACGCTGCTGTCCCGCTCCCACGCCGCCTACCAGATTGGAAGCGGATGAACTGAAGACGAGGCGCATGCCATCCGTCGACAAGGAAGGCTCGATGCTTGGACCGTTGCCTTCCTCGCCGTGCTCGCCCGTGCTCGCCCGTATTGTCGTGCCGTTCGCCACATCGCGTACGAAGACGTCGTCGGTATGATTGCCGTCCAGCGCGACAAGGTTGCTCGCCGACGAGGAGAAAGCTACGCGTGCACCGTTGCCCGAAATGGTCGGCTGTTGGCTGGGCCCGTTGGCAAGCTGACCGTCGAAGCCGGTGCTCATGCACGTCGTTGTCGCATGCGGTATATCGCGAAGATACACGTTGGGCATGCCCACGCGACACCCTGGCGCGAGCGAGGAGAAGGATACGAAAACGATCCGCGATCCATCCGCCGAGACCACCGGATTGGCGCTATCCAGGCCACCAGCCTCTCCGTCCGTGTCCAGGCTCACGATGTCCACCGCCCCGGACTGAAGGTTCTTTCGGTACACCTGCTTGTGCCCGAACGTGCTCTGGCTGACGAGGTTCGTGGCGCTGGACGCGAAGACCACGAAACGACCGTCGCCGGAGAATGCGGGATCGACGCTGGCGGCGTTGGCACGTATACCGGTGGACGTGGCGCTGACAAGGCGCGTCACGTGCGCACGCGGGTCACGGAGGTAGATGCTCATACCCGGCATGCTTACGCCTTTGGCGAGGTTCGAGGCCATCGAGATGAAGGCAACCTCGCTCCCGTCGCCCGGCAACTCGGGACGTACCGAGAATAGGTCGCCCTGATCGCCGTTGCTGGCGACGCTCGCACGTTCGAGGTGGGGGGGTGTGACGTCCGCTGCGACGGCAAGTCGTCCGGCGAGGAGAAGGCCGAGCCATGCGGCGGGAAGATGCTGCTTCATTCGATCGATTCCGTGGTTTCTCGTGGCGTGGCGTGCATCGTCCGACCGGGCGTCATGTCGAGGACCATGGTGGCGTCCTCGACGACCTGCCTGCGGTGCGCCGCGTGCACGATGGTGATGCGCAACGCACGAAGATTAGCGAGCACACGTGCTTCCGTTGCCACATCAAGGTTTGCCGTACCCTCGTCCATGATCAGGAGGGAAGGTCGACGGTAGATGGCGCGGGCAATGATGATCCTCTGCACCTGACCTGCCGAAAGCATAACTCCAAGATCGCCCAAGAGGGACTCGTAGCGCAAACGCAGCCCGTCTATATCGTCGGTCACGCAGGCCATACGGCAGGCCCATGCCACACGCTCATCAATGGAGCCCGCCCTCTGTGAAGCCGCCGGTGGCCGCTTACGAATCACGAGTGATGTCCGCAAGTACCTTCTGCCACGCGGAAGCGCTTGACGGATTTAGTGATGTAATCCTTGCCGGCGTTCACCCGTTGGATGCCAAGCCCGGCCGAAGACGGCTTCAGCGGAATCGTCGACTCGACAGGCCCACCCCTCGGTTGCGCAAAACACAAAACCGCGTTCGGTCATGCCCCCATCCGGAAAAGGCACGGTCGACATGCCGTTTGTCACAAAACCAGTAATTCCGCAGGTTCATGCGAACGATTCGCGCGGGACTGAAACATGACGCGCCTAGACTCGCCGGACGACATCACTGGGGAAAACCACATGAATCGTCTGGGCGGTTGGCTGTTCGTCGCGTGCTTCGTCGTGTCCGGCTCGTGCTACGCGGGCACCGCGTGTCCTGATCTGTTTACCGGTGGCACCGAACCGGCCATCGATATGTCATTGACCGCACGCACCACCGAGGTATGCCATACCGAGTACGCGCTGCTGGCGTCGGGCGTCACCAAGGGCCCGCTGTATTCGGCGGAACATCTCACCGCCAAGCAGATCGCCGGCGCGGACTCCATCGGCCGTACCGGTACGTGGCACGCGGAAACCGAGATCCCGACGGCGGATCGCTCGCAGTCGTCCGACTACACGAACAGCGGTTACGACCGCGGCCACATGTCGCCAGCCGGCGACGCCTCGACGCTGTCGAACGAGAAGGAAACCTTCTCGATGGCCAACGTGGTGCCGCAGTTCCATGCGCTCAACGCGGGCCAATGGGAGCGCATCGAAACCTACGTGCGTTCGGTCGCGACGGACCAGGGCGAAGTCTACGTGGTGACCGGTCCGGCGTTCGAGCCGGGTTCGACCGCCACCATCGGTGCCGACAAGGTGAAGGTGCCCGACTATACGTGGAAGGCCATCTACGAGCCGGGCGTCGGCGCGGGCGCCTACCTCTGCACCAACCTCCAGCAGTACGCCTGCACGGTGGTGTCGGTGAGCGATATCACCACCATGTCGGGCGTGGACCCGTTTCCCAGCCTGTCGGCTTCGATGAAGTCCCATTCGATCAGTTTGCCGCTTCCGTAACCGGCGCGCTGCCAGCCGCGATGCCGCTCACACAGCGGCATCGCCTTGTCGAGGCACAGCGCTCATCCCGGGGTTGATGACGCGGGCTCGGACAAGTGCACGTATCTAAAACAGCTCACCTTGCGGCGAATAAATCCGCGGCGCCACGAACTTCGACGTATCCAGCACCGTATCCCACGCCCGGTGCACCCCCGCCTTACGGCACGCCACCTGCACACGCTTGCGAATGATGTCCGCGAAGATCCCCTGCCCCCGCATGCGCGTGGCGAAGTTCGAATCCCAGCTTGTTGTCGAGTGAGTTGATTGAAATGAACACTTGCACCAGGTTTCGCTCGGCCATCGGCGCGAGGATGTCGAGGTCGCGCTCGATCAGCGCGTTCTTGGTAACAGTGGTGCACGGATGGTTGCACTCGTCGAGCAGCGCCAGCGCGGCGCGGGTGAGGCACCAGCGTTTTTCGATGGGCTGGTAGGAATCCGTGTTGCTACCGATGTTGATCGGCTTGCAGATGTAGTTCTTCTTCGCTAGCTCGGCGCGCAGCGTTTCGGCCAGGTTGGTCTTGGCGAACAACTTGGTCTCGAAGTCGAGGCCGGGCGAGAGGTTGAGGTACGAGTGCGAAGGGCGCGCGTAGCAGTAGATGCACCAGCATTTTATGACGATCTAGAAAGTGTTCACTTTGGAGCCGCGCCGACACCCTGCCTGCGTCTTTTTCTGGGGTAGACGATGAGACATCAGGCCTGCCAAGCATATAGTTGACTGCAGACCCTTCCGAAATTGGCAGTCAGCGAGTCATTTAGTGCACTGCTTGCGCCCGGTTCTTCGAAGTGCCATGCGAAGTACCTTCATGAATTCGAATAAATTCAAGATACTCAAATGGAAGCACCACTTGACGGATTCGGACCCAAAAGTTGTCGTGGACATCGCCATCTTGGGCAAACAGCTGGTTCTGCGCCATATCAACAGCTATGAACTCCGTAGCCTTCTTGGTCTCATCCTTCGACAAAATTTTAAGCAATTCTCGACCTTTAATAACGTCAACTTTAGCTTGCTGAACATTCTCCGAGTGCATAAGCACATAGCTTCGATCGAAGCCGCTCCAATAGGAGATCCAAAGGCCGGCAAGCCATGGGATAGAAATGGCTATAAGTAACCCCAAACGCTTAGCAGTCATCATTCCCCCGCATGTATTGCTGCGCATTCATTCAATTTGAGCCGCCACGCTTCAATGCATAAGCTAATTTTAGTGGACAGGGAGGTTTATTATCGAGGCCTCGACACCGGATATCCGATAGGACTTACCGCTCAGGAGCGATCCGATCTTCGGGCCTTTCTCGACACGCTGTGACGAACCGTCGTGATTGTTCTACTCAAAACAACTCACCTTGCGGCGAATGAACCCGCGGCGCCACGAACTTCGACGTATCCAGCACCGTATCCCACGCCCGGTGCAACCCCGCCTTGCGACACGCCACCTGCACCCGCTTGCGAATGATGTCCGCGAAGATCCCCTGCCCCCGCATGCGCGTGGCGAAGTTCGAGTCGTAATCCTTGCCGCCGTTCATCTGCTGGATCAGGCTGATGACGTGTGCCGCGCGATCGGGAAAGTGCTGCTCCAGCCACTCGCGGAACAGTTGCTTCAACTCGTGCGGCAGGCGCACGCAGGTATAGCCGATGGAGTTCGCGCCGTTTGCCGCCGCCTGTTCGATGATGGCTTCCACGTCGCGCTCGTTGAGCGCGGGGATGAGCGGCGCCACCATCACGCCTACGGGTACGCCGGCGTCGTGCATCGCTTTCACCGCCTGCATGCGCCGATGCGGGGCGGAGGCGCGCGGCTCCAGCTTCGATGCCAGCTTGTTGTCGAGTGAGTTGATGGAAATGAACACTTGCACGAGATTTCGTTTCGCCATCGGCGCAAGGATGTCGAGGTCGCGCTCGATCAGCGCGTTCTTGGTGACGATGGTGCACGGATGGTTGCACTCGTCGAGCAGCGCCAGCGCGGCGCGGGTGAGGCGCCAGCGTTTTTCGATGGGCTGGTAGGGATCCGTGTTGCTGCCGATGTTGATCGGCTTGCAGACGTAGTTCTTCTTCGCTAGCTCGGCGCGCAGCGTTTCGGCCAAGTTGGTCTTGGCGAACAGCTTGGTCTCGAAGTCGAGGCCGGGCGACAGGTTGAGGTACGAGTGCGAAGGCCGCGCGTAGCAGTAGATGCACCCATGCTCGCAGCCTCGGTACGGATTGAGCGCCTGGTCGAAGCCGACGTCGGGGGAGTCGTTGCGGCTGATGACGCTGCGCGCCAGCTCCTCGCGCACCTCGGTGGCGGGGCGGCGCTCGTCGGTTTCGCGGTACCAGCCGTCGTCTTCGGCCTGGTGGCGCGTGGATTCGAAGCGCCCCTCCGGGTTGGAGGCGGCGCCCCGGCCTTTGTGAACGCGGAGGGTGGGGAGGGGCTCGGACATGCGTACAAATGTACGTCATGTCCGTCTCACGCGCTGCGAGCCGCTATTCGTTGCGGAACGCGTCGGTCTGGCCGGATACCTCGTATTCGACCGACCGGATCCCTTCCAGGGTTCGTAGACCGTCGGCCAGTTCGGCGAGGCGTTCGGCCTGCACCGGGCGGCTGAAGAGGATGGTGACGGCATCGCCTCCGTCGGCCTCGCGCCGCAGCACCATCCGGACCACCGGCAGGTGGTAGCCCGCCACGGTCCGCTCGCATTCGGCTAGCGGCGCGGTGCCGTCCAGGCGGGCGATCAATCGGGGGCGGCGGGCCTTCTTGCCGACGATGCGTCGCTCGAGCGGCTTGAGCATCGCGAGGATGACCCAGATCACCGCCGTGGCGATCACCGCACCCACGTAAAGCCCGCCGCCCGCGGCCAGTCCCACCGATGCCACGGCCCAGAGGCTGGCGGCCGTGGTCAGGCCGCGCACGATCTGGTCGCGCTCCACGAAAAGGATGGTGCCGGCACCCAGGAAGCCGATGCCGCTGATGACCTGGGCCGCGATGCGGGAGGGATCGAGCACGACGTGCGGCTGGTCGATCACATCGGCGAAGCCGAACGCCGAGACCACGATCGCGAGTGCCGCGCCGACGCCCACCAGCATGTGGGTACGCAGGCCGGCCGTCCATTCCAGGCGGCCACGATTCGCGCCGATGATGCCGCTGAGCACGGCGGCGGTCACCAGTCGGAGCAGGATGTCGATGGGTTGGATCATGCCCCGATCGTACGGACCGGGGGTATGCAACGCGTGAGCGGTACGGTCCACGCAAGGGTGAATTGCACGATGCAGGGTGCCGGCGAAACGTCGGTCTTCCTAGAGTACGGTCACTCCAAGCCCACAGGTGCCGTCCCATGAAACGTTTTGCCGCCGCCGTCGCGTATCGCACGGTATCGATCGATGGCGTGCGGATCGCCTGTCGGGAAGCCAGCGACTCAGCCCGGCCCACGATGCTGCTGCTTCACGGTGTAGGTCCACCCTAAGAAAAGGCCCCCGACGAATCGGGGGCCCGGGCAGCCGTCGGGACGTTCGACCGTCAGTGCTCCAACGGCACGTCCTTGGTCTCGCGCACGAAGAACAGCCCGATCACGAAGGTCATCATGGCGACCGCCACCGGATACCAGAGGCCGTAGTAGATGTCGCCTTTCCAGGCCACCAGCATGAAGCCGATGGTGGGCACGAAGCCGCCGAACCAGCCGTTGCCGATGTGGTACGGCAGGCTCATCGAGGTGTAGCGGATACGGGTGGGGAACATCTCCACCAGCCATGCGGCGATCGGGCCGTAGACCATCGTGACGTAGATGACCAGGATCGCCAGCAGCACCACCAGCATCGGGTAGTTCGCCGTCGCCGGATCGGCCTTGGCGGGGTAGCCCGCCGCTTTCACCTGCGCGGCCACGCGGTCGGTGAAGTCCTTGTTCTTCGCGGTGAAGTCGGCCTTGGCGAGCGCGCTGCCCTCGAACGATTCGATGACTTCGTCGCCGATCTTCACCGTGGCGAGCGTTCCGGGCGCCGCGGCGGCGTTGGTGTACGGAATGCCTTTCTTCGCCAGCACGCTCTTGGCCACGTCGCAGGAGCTGGTGAAGGTCTTCTTGCCCACCGGATCGAACTGGAAGCTGCACGCGTTCGGGTCGGCCACCACGGTCACCGGCGCGGAGGCCGCGGCGGCTTCCACCGCCGGATTGCCGAAGTGGGTAAGACCCTTGAAGATCGGGAACATCGTCAGCGCGGCGATGAGGCAACCCGTGAGCACCACCGTCTTGCGACCGATGCGATCGGACAACCAACCGAAGAAAACGAAGAACGGCGTGCCGATGAGCAAGGCGGCGGCGATCAGCAGGTTGGCCGTGGTGGCGTCGATCTTCAGGCTCTGGGTGAGGAAATAGAGCGAGTAGAACTGGCCCGTGTACCAGACCACCGCCTGGCCGGCCGTGGCGCCGAGCAGGGCCAGGATCACCAGCTTCAGGTTCTTCCACTGGCCGAAGGCTTCGGTCAGGGGTGCCTTCGACTGCTTGCCTTCGGCCTTCATCTGCTGGAACACCGGCGACTCGTGCAGCTGCATGCGGATGTACACCGACACGCCGACGAGGATGGCGGAAAGCAGGAACGGGATGCGCCAACCCCACGCCTCGAACGCTTCGCTACCCATTCCCAGGCGCGTGCCGAGGATCACGAGCAGCGAGAGGAACAAGCCGAACGTGGCGGTGATCTGGATGAAGCTGGTGTACAAGCCACGCTTGCCCGGCGGCGCGTGCTCGGCGACGTAGGTGGCCGCGCCGCCGTACTCGCCGCCCAACGCCAGGCCTTGCAGCAGTCGCAGGAGGATGAGCAACACGGGCGCGAGCGTTCCCATCGTCGAGTACCCGGGCAAGACGCCCACCAGGAAGGTGGACGTGCCCATGATGATGATGGTGATGAGGAACGTGTACTTGCGGCCGATGAGATCGCCCACGCGACCGAATACGATCGCGCCGAACGGACGCACGGCGAAGCCGGCGGCGAACGCGAGCAGGGCGAAGATGAACTGGCTCGTCTCGTTCAGTCCGGTGAAGAACTGCTTGCCGATGATCGCGGCGAGCGAGCCGTAGAGATAGAAGTCATACCATTCGAAGACGGTGCCCAGGCTCGACGCGAAAATCACGCGCCGGTGGCTGGTACCGATGCTGCCGTCGGCGCGGAGGCCGGATGCGGTGGTCGCCATGTCGGTCTCCGGTTAGAAACGATAGTTGCCGTTGAGGGTGAACTCGTTGGCGGAGGTCTTCTGCCGGCCGAGGCCATTGGTGGTGCTCGAATCCAGGTTGGAATGGATCCACTCCACGCTGAAGTCGTAGGCGCCGGCCGTGTATTGCAGGCTGAGCGCGCCCTGGCGGTTCTTCAACAGCGCCGCGGTGTTGGGGGCGCGCCAGCGCAACACGTCGTCCTTGTCGGGCTTGCTGGTGGCGTACGTGCCGTAGGCCGACCAGTGCGGCGTGAACTTGTAGCCCACCTGCAGGTAGCCGCCCGTGTCCTTGATGTCGCCGAACTGCGAGAGGTCGCCGAAGATCTGGCCGATGGCATTGCCCGTGTAGACGGCGCTCTTGAGGATGAAGTTGCCCGGCGTCCACATCCCGCCCAGCTCCACCGCCGTACTCTTGATGTTGCTCTTGATCGGCGTGATCGTCGTGCCGTCGACGCCGTGCAGGTCGAGCTTGGAATAATGACCGGCGAGGAAGGCCTGCCAGTTGCCGCCCTTGGCGGTGAGGCGCGCCTCCACCTGCGGCTTGAAGCCCGTGTTGCCGGCGGTGAGGTAATTGGTGGTGTTGCCCGGCCCGTTCCAGCTTCCCTCGAACGCGGCAAGATCGAAACGCCACTTCACCCCTTCCGAGCCGTGGTTCAGGTCCTGCATCCAGATGATGCCCGGGTAGCGCCAGCCGATCACGCCCGTGCCGTAGCCCAGCGGGAAGGCGATGTGCGAGAGCGACTGCGGGATGTATTCCAGCGGGAACATGAGATCCCACATCTGGCCGATGCGGAAGGTGGTGCCGGTGTCGGCGTTGGTGATGTCCATGTACGCCTGGCGCAGGCGGGGCGTGGGCTGCTGCTGGCTGTACGGTCCCGTGCCGTTGAAGCCGCCGAAGAAGTCCATCTCGATGCGGCCGCCGCCGCTCCAGCTCTCGTTGAGCTTGGCGCCGGTGAAGTCGAGCCAGAAGCGCGTGTTGCGCACGTCCACGCCGCTGAGCGAATCGTTCACGCGGCCGCCGGTACCGGGAATCGGGTATTCGGCGTTGGCGCCGTTGCCGAAGGTGTAACCCTTGCTCTGGGTGAAGGCATTGGCGTTGATGAAGCCATGGAACGCCACCGAGACGCCGGGCGCCGTGGTGAACGTGGGCTTGGCCGGGACCGAGGCCACGGTCTTTTCGACCTTGGTGACCTTCTCGTCGGTCTGCTGGGCCTGCGTCTGCGCGGCCTGCGCCGTGGCGGTGGCCTGGCTGGTGGCGTCGCGCTGTTCCTGGATCATCGCCTTCAGCTCGGCCAGCTGCTGTTCGAGCTGGTTGACCCGGGCTTCGAGTTCGGCCTCGCGGCCGGCGGTCTTCTTCGATTTCGACTGGGCGTGGGCAAGGTCCGGCAAGGCCGCCATCGGCAGCATCAACGCACATGCGACGCTGAAGGCCATCGCCTTCCGCCCCCCGTTACGGATCGGTTTCATCATGGTCTCCCCAACCATTGGCAAGCCGAGCATGGGTCAGCCGTGCGCGGGCGTTCCATTCGCCAAAGGTCGAAACTCGACCAAAGTCGAAGGGGGTTCGCCGCTTTGTGCGTCGCGGCGAAGGTAAACTCCATGGCCTGTCCCACGGCCTCGCCGACCCACGTTCAAGCAGGAGCACGCATGTCCGAGAAGTACCCGGCCGACCCCTCCATCGGCCACGTCAGCAAGGGCGATTACGAGCGCATGTACGCCGAATCGATCCAGGATCCGAACGGCTTCTGGAAGCGGATGAGCGGACGCCTGGACTGGATCGTGCCGCCGACGACCATCAAGAACGTCTCCTACGACCCGGCCGACCTGCACATCCGCTGGTATGAGGACGGTCAGCTCAACGTGGCCGCCAACTGCCTGGATCGCCACCTGGACAAGCGGGGCGACAAGACCGCCATCATCTTCGAGGGCGACGATCCGAGCGAAAGCCGCAGCCTCAGCTATCGCGAGTTGCACGGCGAGGTCTGCAAGTTCGCCAACACGCTGAAGAACCTCGGCGTGGCCAAGGGCGATCGCGTGGTGATCTACCTGCCGATGATTCCCGAGGCGGCCGTGGCCATGCTGGCCTGCGCGCGCATCGGCGCCATTCACTCGGTGGTGTTCGGCGGCTTCTCGCCCGATTCGCTGGCCAGCCGCATCGCCGATTCGAAGGCCAAGCTCATCGTCACCGCCGACGAAGGCTGCCGCGGCGGCAAGAAGATCCCGCTGAAGGCCAACGTCGACGAATCGCTCACCCGGCCCAACACCAACAGCGTGGAAACCGTGGTGGTGGTGCGCCGAACCGGCGGCGCCATCCACATGCAGCCGCCGCGCGACCGCTGGTACCACACGCTGATGGAGGGCCAGTCCACCGATTGCCCGGCCGAGCCGATGAACGCGGAAGATCCGCTGTTCACGCTCTACACCTCCGGCTCCACCGGCCAGCCCAAGGGCGTGCTGCACACCAGCGGCGGTTACCTCGTCTATACGAGCCTCACGCACGAACTCACCTTCGACCTGCGCGAAGACGACGTCTACTGGTGCACCGCCGACGTGGGCTGGATCACCGGCCACAGTTACGTGGTCTACGGCCCGCTCGCCAACGGCGCCACCGTGGTGATGTTCGACGGCGTGCCGCACTATCCCGACTTCAGCCGTTTCTGGCAGGTGGTCGACAAGCACAAGGTCACGCTGTTCTACACGGCGCCCACGGCCATCCGCGCGTTGATGCGCGAGGGCGACGGCCCGGTGAAGAAGACCTCCCGCAAGAGCCTTCGCATCCTCGGCACCGTGGGCGAACCGATCAATCCGGAAGCCTGGAAGTGGTACTACGAAGTGGTGGGTGAAGCGCGTTGCCCCATCGTGGACACTTGGTGGCAGACGGAAACCGGCGGCTTCATGATCACGCCGTTGCCCGGCGCCATCGACCTGAAGCCCGGTTCGGCGAGCCTGCCGTTCTTCGGCGTGAAGCCCGCCGTGGTCGACACCGACGGCAAGCCGCTGGAAGGCGAAGCCAGCGGCAACCTGGTCATCACCGATTCGTGGCCGGGCCAGATGCGTACCGTCTACGGCGACCACCAGCGCTTCATCGATACCTACTTCAAGACCTATCCCGGCAACTACTTCACGGGTGACGGCGTGCGTCGCGATGCCGACGGCTATTACTGGATCACCGGACGCGTCGACGACGTGATCAACGTCTCGGGCCATCGCATCGGCACGGCCGAGGTGGAGAGCGCGCTGGTGGCCCATCCGAAGGTGGCTGAAGCGGCCGTGGTCGGCTGCCACCACGACATCAAGGGCCAGGGCATCTATGCCTTCGTCACCCTCAACGCGGGAGAGAGCGGCAGCGACGAACTGCGCAAGGAACTGGTGGCCGAGGTGCGCAAGGACATCGGCGCGCTTGCGGTACCCGATTTCCTCCAGTGGGCACCCGGCCTGCCGAAGACGCGCTCGGGCAAGATCATGCGCCGCATCCTGCGCAAGATCGCGGAGAACCAGCCCGACCAGCTCGGCGACATTTCGACGCTGGCGGACCCTGGCGTGGTGAAGAGCCTCGTGGAGGAGCGTCTGGTCAAGTAGACATGTCCGACGTACTCATCGCCGACGATCATCCGCTGTTCCGCGATGCCCTGCAGCGCGCGGTGCTGGCGGCCGTGCCGGGGGCCGCCGTGCACGCGGCGGACAGCGTGCCCGCGTTGTTCGCCCTGATCGAGTCCATGCCCGAGGCCGACCTGCTGCTGCTCGACCTGCACATGCCGGGCGCACGCGGGTATTCCGCGCTCGCCCATATCCGCGGGCAATATCCGGGGTTGCCCACCATCGTCGTCTCCGGTCACGAGGAAGCGCATATCGCCCGGCGTGCGCTGGCGCATGGCGCATCCGCGTACATACCCAAATCCGCGGCGGTCGAAACGATCGTCGAAGCGGTCCGCACGGTGCTCGACGGCGATGTCTGGTTGCCGCCGCAGCTCGTGCTTGGTCACGTGGAACTCAAGGCCGACGAAGCCGACGTCGCGGCGCGCGTGGCGTCGCTCACGCCGCAGCAATTCCGCGTGCTCAACATGATCGCCGAAGGGCTACTGAACAAGCAGATCGCGTATGACCTCGGCGTATCCGAGGCGACGGTGAAAGCGCACATGACGGCGATCATGCGCAAGCTGGGCGTGTCCAATCGCACGCAGGTGGCGTTGGCGGCGAGTCACCTGGATGTGGAGAAGGAAGCGTTGCCCGGCATAGCCGAAGGGAAGTAACGCTTTCGCGACTGGAAATGTCGATCGACGTGCTACCGAAGGGGTGGGAGCCGATCGCATCGGCGAACCGCCGTCAGGCGGCATGGGTGCCGATTCGCTTGGCCAGCGCGACCAGCAACGCACGCAACGCCGCCGGCCGCACCGGCTTGTGCAGCAATGGATACCCCAGCGCCCGCGCGCGCTGCTTCAGCTCGGTGCTACCGTCGGCCGTCACCATCGCCGCCGGCGGCAACGGCGATATTTTCGTTTCCAGGTAACGCAAGGCCTCGAGTCCGTCCACGTCGTCGCCCAGGTGATAGTCGGCGAGGATGAGATCCACATGCGTGGTGGACAGGATCGCCTCAGCGGCGGCCACGTCGAGCGCCGTGCGGCAATCGACGCCCCAGCGGCCCAGCAATGCGCGCATGCCTTCGAGAATGGTCTCGTCGTTGTCCAGGCACAGTACCGTGATGGGCAACTGTTCACCGCCAGGACGCGCCATCGATGGAGTACGCTTGCGCGCCACCGCTTCGGTACGCGGCACCGTGATGGAGAAGCAGCTGCCCTGGCCCACCCGGGAACGCAGGCCGAGCGTGTGGCCGAGGATGTCGGCCAGGCGATCGCAGATCGACAGGCCCAGGCCGAGGCCTTTTTCGCCCCAGGGAGAGGGACGTTCGAGCCGCTGGAACTCGCCGAAGATGCGGGCCTGCTGTTCGTCGGCGATGCCCGGGCCGCTATCCCATACCTCGATACGCACGTTGCTTCCGACCCGGCGCGCACCCACCACCACGCCGCCCACGCGGGTATAGCGCAAGGCATTGGAGAGGAAGTTGGCGATGATCCGCCTCAGCAGCTGCGCATCGGATCGCACCGCGAGTGCGGTCGGTACGACGTGCAACGACAGGCCACGCTGCTCGGCGACCACGGCGAACTGCTGCTTGAGCGAATCGAAGACGTCGGCCAGGGCGAACGGCGCGATCTCCGGCCGATAACTCCCGGCATCGAGTCGCGACACGTCCAGCAAGGCGTCGAGAAGGTCTTCCGCCGCGCGGAACGATGCATCGATGCGTTCGGCGAGCTTTGCCGCTTCACCGTCCAGCGTCGGGTCCTGCCGCAGCGCGGAGGTGAACAGTCGCGCGGCGTTGAGCGGTTGCAGGAGGTCGTGGCTGGCGGCCGCCAGGAACCGTGTCTTCGACGCGTTGGCCGCTTCGGCTTCGCGACGTGCAATGGCCGTGGCGCTCAGTGCTTCGCTCAGTTCGGCCGTGCGCATTTCCACGCGCTGCTCGAGCGTTTCGTTGGCGTCGATCAAGGCCTGCTCGACGGCCTTGTACGCCGTGACGTCGGTGAACGTGGTGACGAAACCGCCGCCCGGGAGCGCGCGCCCGCGCATTTCGATCACGGTACCGTCGGGGCGCACGCGCTGGAACACGTGGGGCGAACCCGCGCGCATGTAGCGGATGCGTTTACCCACGTGCTCGTCCACTTCGCCGGGACCGCATTCGCCGTGCTCGGCGTTCCAGCGAATCAGGTCGGCCACCGGCAAGCCGACGTAGACCATGCCGTCGGGATAATCGAACAGCTCGAGATAGCGTCGATTCCAGGCTACCAGGCGCATGTCGCCGTCGACCACGCTGATGCCTTGGGAGACGTTTTCCAGCGTGGTGGACAGCAGTTCACGATTGAAGCGGAGTTCCTGCGAGGCCTCGTCGAGCAGTGCCATCGCTTCGGCGATGTCCAGGCCCGTACCCGACAGCGCGCCCATGAGGATGCGACGTGCGCTCGCCGCGCCGACCGCGCTCGCAAGCAGGCGTTCGGTGAACTGTATCAGGGGCCGGTCGGCGGCATCGCCGGGGGAGAGCGTCAGTCCGTGGCGCTGCGCGTATTCGTTGAACGCGCGCGCGGTCACGCGTTCGCCCACGATGCGCCCCGCGATGGTGCCCAGGTCGCGTACCGTCACGCGGCCGCGCCAGTCGCCCGCGCCCGACACGCTGCGCACGAACGGATCCACGAACAGGGCCGCATGCAGGCGTTCGGCGACGCTCGGACGAAACCGGAGGGACAAGAAGACCAGGCACCCCACGTTGACGAAAAGGGACCAGAACGTACCGTGCGTCACCGGCTCCCAGCCGGTGAGGTGGAATAGCTCGTTGGGCTTCAACCAGCCCAGCGCGAAAGGGCCCTGGTCCAGCCACCGTGAATCGAGCCATCCCGCGCGCGTCATCGCCGGCAGCAGCAAGGTGTAACCCCAGACGAGGAAGCCCGCGAGCAGGCCCACGTAGACGCCTACCCGGCTAGCGCCGCGCCAGTACAGCGCGGACACGATGGCGGGTGCGAATTGCGCCACCGCGGCGAAGGACAACAGGCCGGTGGCGGCGAGGTTTTCCGCATCGGCGATGATGCGGTAATAGAAATAGGCCAACGCCGCGAGTCCGACGATCGCCACCCGGCGCACCAGGAGCACGATGTTCGACAGGTCGCCGCGCCGCTCCAGGCCGAACCGCTCGATGCGGAGCAGCGCGGGCATCACGAGGTCGTTGCTGATCATGGTAGCCAACGCGACGGCGGCCACGATCACCATGCCCGTCGCGGCGGAAAATCCGCCGACGAAGGCGAGCAGGGCGATGCCCTTGTCGCCCAGCGCGATGGGAAGGTTGAGCACCCAGGCGTCGACGTGCGCCTGCGTCACCTGCGGCAGGTGGAGCCCCGCGCTGACGATGGGCAACACACCGAGGGAAATGACGATCATGTAAAGCGGAAAGAACACGCGCGCGCGGCGGAGATCGCGCGGGTCTTCGCATTCCACGACGCCGATCTGGAACTGCCTCGGCAGGCAGAACATCGCGCAGAACGCGAGTAACGTCTGCGCGACGAAACCGGGTGGCATGCTTCCCTTTTCCAGCTGCAGCATGGGGCCCCGCACGGTTTCGGCCAGGCCGGGCCCGTGCATCCAGGCGTAGATGCCGATGGCGACGAACGCCAGCAGCTTCACCAGCGATTCCAGCGCCACCGCGAGCATCATGCCGTGGTGGTGCTCGGTCGCGTCGATGTTGCGCGTGCCGAACAGGATCGCGAATACGGCGAGCAAGGCCGCGCACCACAGGGCCGTGTCGCCGAACCATCCCGTGGTGCCACCGGCGCCCAGCACGGCGAACGACATCGCCACCGCTTTGAACTGCAATGCGATGTACGGAATGATCGCGATGACGGCGATCACCGCGACCAGCGCCGCGAGGCCGTGCGACTTGCCGAAACGCGCGGCGATGAAGTCGGCGATGGAGGTGATGTTGCGTTCCCGTGCCACGAGGACGAGCCGCTCGAGCAGGCCGAACCCGAACACGAACAGCAGCAACGGGCCGAGGTAGATCGGCAGGTAGGAGAGGCCCGAACGCGCCGCCGTGCCCACCGCGCCGTAGAAGGTCCAAGACGAACAGTAGACGGCCAGCGCGAGGCTGTAGACCAGGGGGCGAAGGCGGGGCTGGCGGGGGTAGAACGGACGGCGGTCGCCCAGGTACGCGACGGCGAACAGCATGCCGACGTATAGCAGCGCCACCAGCAGCAAGAGCCAGCCTGCGATCACCCGATGTCGCTCCCCCGAATGGTACGGGCCCCATTCTAGGACGTGCGGCGCCCCGTTGTGGGATAGCATCGCGCGATGACTTTCGAGGTTCCTTTCCTTTCTCCCGACGATATCCACGTCTGGCGCATGGCCTGGACCGGCACCGCGGGTGCCGAACCGCCCTTCGGCGCGCTTCTCTCGGCCTATGCGGGGTCGGGCGCGCCGGCGGTCATCCGGCAGGAGCATGGCAAACCCGTCCTGCCTGCGCCGTGGAATACCCTGGGCTTCAACTGGTCGCACAGCCGCGATGTGGCGCTCTTCGCGGTAGGACGTGGACCGGCGGGCTTCGAACTGGGCATCGACGTGGAACGTGTGCGCCCGCGCCCGCGCGTGCTGGAACTGGCGCGTCGATTCTTTGCGCCCACTGAGACGGCATGGCTGGAGACACTGGGCGACGAACGACGGCTGCCCGCGTTTCTCGACCTGTGGACGCACAAGGAAGCCGTGCTCAAGGCGCATGGCGGCGGCCTGTCGTATGGCTTGCATCGCGTGTCGTTCATGAGCCAGGACGACACGCTGCGTCCCCAGGCGTTCGACGGCGATATCGGGCCGGCGTCTTCCTGGTGCGTGCGATGCCTCGACGCCGGCGACGGCACCGTCGCCGCGGCGGCGTGGCGAGGTGCTGAACGGAACGTGCGCGTCTTCACATATCCGCCTTGAACCTTTTTCCGGCGAGGTGTGTCTGATTCACTGGAACCGTGGAGTGCGCCATACGGAGCTGGCGAGTTATGCTGGGAAGACAGTCATTACGCACGTCGCGTCTGGCGGCGTGCGTTTTTTTTGGGACCGTCGATGACCCTTCTCAGCGTCAACCTGAACAAGATCGCCGTGTTGCGCAATTCGCGCGGCGGCCACGAACCCGACATCGCCACCGCGGCCAACACCTGCATCGATGCAGGTTGCGGCGGTCTTACCGTGCATCCGCGTCCGGACCAGCGCCACGTCACGCCCGCCGACGTTCGCACGCTGGCGGGTTTGTTGCGCGGCCGCGTGGAATACAACATCGAGGGCAATCCCTTCGCGCCCGCTCGCGGCGATTATCCTGGTCTGATCGCCTTGTGCGCCGAGGTGAAGCCGACCCAGGTCACCCTCGTTCCCGACAGCGACGGGCAGATCACGTCCGATCACGGCTTCGATCTCACCAAGGACATCGAAACGCTGAAACCCGTGGTCACCGCGTTTCGTGAGATGGGCTGCCGCGTCAGTGTGTTCGTGGACGCCGGTGGCGAAGGGTTCGCCGAGGCGGTCGCTATCGGCATCCAGCGTATCGAGCTGTATACCGGTCCGTATGCGGAGGTGTTTTCCCGCCGTCGCGATCGCGACGTGGAGTCGGTGCTGAAAGCGTTCGCCGATACGGCGCAACGCGCCCAGCAAGCGGGACTGGCCGTGAATGCGGGACACGATCTGAGCCAGGCCAATCTGGGGCGCTTCAAGGCCGCCATTCCCGGGCTCGCCGAGGTATCGATCGGGCACGCGCTGATCAGCGAGGCGCTGTACCAGGGTCTGACGAATACCGTTCGGGCGTATCTGGATATCCTGGCCTGATCGCCAGGGCCGGACACGTCGCCGGCGCAGGCGGACGCGTGGCGATGCATTCGGTTTCCGCCGGACACTGCATAAAAAAAACCCCGCCCTAGAGGCGGGGTTTTTGGTCTTACCGGACGACTTCGATCGATTACTGCGCGTTGACGAAACCGATCTTGGTCAGGCCCTGGCTCTTGGCGTCGGAAAGCACGCGTGCCACGACCTCGTACTGAACCGCGTCATCCGCATCGATCTGCAGTTCCGGCTGGTTGGACTGCTGGGCGATCACCGCGATCTGGGCCTTGAGGCCCAGCTCGTCGACCGGCGTATCGTTCCAGTAGAGCGAACCATCCTGGCGAATCTGCAGACGGACGGGGTCCGGCGGATTATCCGGGTTGACGATGTTCGGATTCGGCTGCGGCAGATCGATCTTGATCTTATGCGACAGCTGGGGAGCCGTGATCATGAAGATGATCAGGAGCACCAGCATCACGTCGACGAGCGGCGTGACGTTGATGTCCGACATCGGGCCACCGGAGTTGCCTGAGCTGAATGCCATGTTCGTTACTCCTTGCCGGTCGACATGAAGCCGACGTGGACCATACCGGCTTCCTTGGCGTCGCCAAGGATCTTCTTCACCACCTTGTACTCGGTGGTGCGGTCGGCACGGATCTGGAGCTCGGGCTGCGGCGACTTCGCCGCCGCAACCGCGAACTGGGCCTTCAGTTCAGCCTCGCTGACTTCGTTGTCATTGAGGAAGTACGTACCGTCCGGCTTGACCGCGAGATCCATCGGCTCGACCGGGGCCTCATCCTTGGTGTTCGGATTAGCCTTCGGCAGATCGATCTGGACCTTGTGGGACATCAGTGGCGCCGTGATCATGAAGATGATCAGGAGAACCAGCATCACGTCGACGAGCGGCGTGACGTTGATTTCCGACATCGGACCACCGGAGTTGCCCCCGCTGCTCATAGCCATGGGTCGAATCCTCTAGCGAATTACTTCGTGCCTTCGACACGGGCGCCGGTGGCGAAGAAGTCGTGCAGGTCGTGCGCGAATTCGTCGAACTGGGCGTAGGTCAGGCGGTTGGAGCGCATGAAGAAGTTGTATGCGAGCACGGCCGGGATAGCGGTGAACAGACCGAACGCGGTCATGATCAGCGCCTCACCGACGGGGCCGGCAACCTTGCCCATCGAGGCTTCACCCGCCGCGGCGATGCCGATCAGCGCGTGGTAGATGCCCCACACGGTACCGAGAAGACCGATGAACGGAGCCGACGAACCGACCGTGGCGAGCAGGGTCAGGCCGCCTTCCAGACGCAGGCTCTCGCGAGACACGGCCTGGCGCAGGGCGCGATCGATGAATTCCGAACGCGACAGCGATTCGGCGAGGCGACCGCCAGCAGCCTGCTGGTGGTGGGCAACGGCCGAAGCGGCGTCGAGAGCGATCTTCGAGAACGGTTCGCCCTTGGGCTGCTCTTCGAGCATGCGGATGGCGTCCTGCGTCGACGCGGTGTTCCAGAAGCCCTGGATGACCTTGTCGGCGCGCGCACGCACCATGCTGTTACGGATGAAGTTGGCGACGATGAAGTACCACGAGAGCACCGACATCACGACCAGCACGACGAACACAATCCAACCCAGGGGGTCGAAGTTGTGGATCAGGTGGTCGAAGCCCATCTGCTTGAGGGCGTCGGCGTTGGAGTTCTGACCTGGATTAGCAGGCTGAGCGGAGGTGTCTTGCAACATAACGCTACCCTTGGGAAATCAAACATTAACGGAGATGTAAGTAAGTGTGAGGACTAACTTACAGCTGGTTTAGGTTGAACGTAACGGGGACACGTGCATAGCCTTCGACGGCCTGACCGCCTCGCTTGCCCGGGTTGAATCGCCAGTTCCTTGCGGCATCCTCCGCAGCCTTGTCCAATTCGCGGAAACCGCTCGACTGGTCGACCTTGATGTCCTTCGGCGAACCGTCGACACCAACAAGGACCAGAAGTACCACCGTACCTTCATGACGCTGGCGAATCGCCTGCGGCGGATACCTTGGGGGATTCCGCTGACGGTACGACAGATTTTCGCTCGGCGCGATATCCGCCGGCGGTGCAGGCGGCGCGGGAGGCGCCGGCGGCGGAGCCGGAACGGCGTTCGTGCTCGCCTCCTCGACGGCCGGCGGCGGCGGAGCCGGCGGCGGCGGTGTCGGCGGCGGCTTCACCTGCTGAATGATTTTCGGCGGCGGCTGCTTCGGGGGTTCCGGAGGCGGCGGCGGCGGCGGCGGGGGCGGCGGCGGCGGTTCGATGAAGTCGACCTGCACGACCTTATCCGTGCGCTTTTCCTGCGTCTTGGGCGGCGCCATCGGCGCTACCAGCACGAGGAAAGCGAACGAGTGCAGCGCGATGGCGACTGCCAACGCACTTGTGCGCCCCCAACTAAACGGCGCTTGGCCGGTTGATTCGTTACTTGAGGCCATCAGTCACTATCAAGAGCTAATCAAGCGGGAAGTGAGACCCGCACTGCACTTCCGGCGCCCGGCGATTGACATTGCCGAAAAAGCGCCGATTTCTGCAAGCGGAAAGATACGCAAGTTACACCAGCATATGGCGTTTGTATAGCACCTGAAGGGACGATTTATGGCTTTCCATTTCTCCCCCTTCAGGCACTTTACAAGCGCCTTTTTACTTACCTGCGGTTTTCAACCAGGCGTTAGCCTTGGCAGAGGTTTCAGGGTCCTTGGCGGCTTCCTTCATGGCCGCGATCGCACCCTGCTTGTCTTTCTGACCACGCTTGGCTTCCGCGAGCACCATGTAGGCCTGGCCCTTATGCTGCACGCCCTTGCTGATGGCATCCGTCGCCGACTTCTGAGCCGCGGCGAACTGGTTTTCCTGGAGCTGGACGCGCGCGGCCTTCAGGGCCGGCTCGCCGTTGGTGGCGACGCCCGCGGCCTGCTGATAGGCCGCCAGCGCACCCTTCATGTCGTCGCCCGTCACGGCGGCATCGCCGAGCAGGTTGTAGTTGTCGGCCGTCTTCTGGATCACGCCCTTGTCCATGCCTTCCTTGATGACGGCGACGGCCTTGACGGCGTTGCCCTTCTGGCGATCCTGGTTTTCCTGGCCGTCGATCAGGTAGATCTTGGCGAAGTTGATGTACTGCTTTTCATCCTTGATGGCGCCGGCGGTATGCGCTTTCTCATAGAGCGCGATCGCCTCGGGATACTTCTGCGCCTGGATCAGCGCCGACGCGGCGTTGTTCAGCGCAGTGGCGTCGTTCGGATTCTTCGACAGCTCATCGGCGGCCATCGCGGCAGCCTTGTCGCCCTGTCCGGATTCGGAGTACGACGCCATCAGGATCTGGTCCCACGACGCCTGCGGCTTCGCGTCGGGCATCGACTTCGCCTTGGTGATGGCGGCGATGGCTTCCGGATACTTCTCGAGGCGATAGTCGATGCTGCCTTCGAGGCCATACGACTCGGCGGTTTCACGCTTGCCTTCGTTGCGCCATTCCTGCAGCGACTGCAGGGCGGCCGCGTACTGCTCGTCGGCCACGAGGAACTGGGTGTACATGTACTTCAGCTGGAAGTAGGTGTCGTTCGGCATCACGCCGATGTCGAGCGCCTGCTTGAGCGTGCTGATGGCGCCTTTGACGTCGCCATCGTTGTACTTCATGTTGGCCAGGCCCTGCAGCGCGAGCGCCTGGGCGTACTTGCTGCTCGTGCCGGAGCCGTCGGCGAGCGGCGTGAGGATCTGCGTGGCCTTGTCCTTGTCGCCGTTGTTGGCGGCGTCGAGGCCTTCGTTGATGGCCTTCTGGTCCTTCTCGCTCTTGAGGTCGAGCTTGGGCTCCTGACGAGTGGCGTTGGGATACAGCGCCTCTTTCTTATCCTGAGCCGGCTGCTTGTCGCGCGCGATGGCGGCGCCGCTGGCAAAGGAAAGTGCGATCGCGGTAGCGAGCGCCATCTTGATGAAACCCTGTTTCATTGACTGACCTCTGTTGAAGGACTCGTCGCACACGGAAGTGCTCCGGGGGATTACAGAGGTTAACCCGATTCGATTCCTAAGAACAAGTCGCAGCGCGTCAAAAAAAATCCGTCAAAACAATGACTTGTTAGAAGAACGTTGGCGCTTACCCAATCGACCCATCTTTCAGCCCTTGAAATCGCTATTTTTGTCCCCCCGAACTGTCACGATTTAAAAAGCAAAGGCCCGGTTGTTCGAGACAACCGGGCCTTGGTCTTTTCAGCCAACTTGCGCGTGATTTACACGTCGAGGTTGGCAACCTTCAACGCGTTGGACTCGATGAAGTCGCGGCGCGGCTCCACCGCTTCGCCCATCAGCATCGAGAACATCTGGTCGGCGGCCACGGCATCCTCGATGCCCACCTGGAGCATGCGCCGGGTTTCCGGGTTCACGGTGGTTTCCCACAGCTGTTCCGGGTTCATTTCGCCGAGACCCTTGAAGCGCTGGATGGTGCGGCCCTTCTTCGCTTCGTCCAGCAGCCAGCTACGTACCTCGGCAAACGAGGTCACGCCACGCGAGGCATTGCCCCGGCGAACCACGGCGCCCGGTTGGAGACGCAATTCGGCGAGCTGGCGAGACATGCCGTGGATGGCCTTGAACTCGGTGCCGCCGAAGAACGCCTGCGGCATGATCCACGTATGGCTCAAACCGTGCTGCATGCGCTCGATTTCGACCGCGGCGCCCTGCTCGTTGAGGGCCGGACGGAACCGTAGTTTGTAGGTGGGCTTGCCCAGTCCACTGGCGCTCAGGCGAGCGGCCACCCCGTCGAGCCAGCCCTGCATGGCCGCTTCGTCCTGCCAGAAGGCGTCTTCCAGGGGAGCGTGTTCGATCATGGCGTTGAGCGTGGCCGTATCGAAGCGGTGGCTCAGGCGTTCGATCTGGTCGAGCGCCGACTGGAAATCGCGCAACAACTTCTCGAGGGTGACGCCGTCGATGCCAGGCGCGCCTTCTTCCGGCGTGAGCGAGGCATGGTCGACCGCGCTGGCGATCAGGTACTCGTTGAGTACCGCATCGTCCTTGATGTACATCTCCTGCTTGCCCTGCTTCACCTTATACAGCGGCGGGAGGCCGATGTAGACGTGGCCGCGCTCGATGAGCTCGGGCATCTGGCGGTAGAAGAAGGTCAGCAGCAGCGTACGGATGTGCGAGCCGTCCACGTCCGCGTCGGTCATGATGATGATGCGGTGGTAGCGCAGCTTGTCGGGGTTGTATTCCTCCTTGCCGATGCCCGTGCCGAGCGCGGTGATCAGCGTGCCGACCTCGGCGGAGGAAATCATCTTGTCGAAGCGGGCCTTTTCCACGTTGAGGATCTTGCCCTTCAACGGAAGCACGGCCTGCGTGCGGCGGTTGCGCCCCTGCTTGGCCGAGCCGCCTGCGGAATCACCCTCCACCAGGAACAGTTCGGACAGCGCGGGATCCTTCTCCTGGCAGTCGGCCAGCTTGCCCGGCAGGCCGGCGATGTCCAGCGCGCCCTTGCGCCGGGTCATTTCGCGGGCCTTGCGGGCGGCTTCACGGGCACGGGCCGCATCCACCGCCTTGGAAGCGATGGCCTTGGCCTCGTTGGGGTGCTCCAGGAGGAATTCGGCGAGCTTGTCGTTGACGACCTGCTCCACCGCCGTCTTCACCTCGCTGGAAACCAGCTTGTCCTTGGTCTGCGACGAGAACTTCGGATCGGGCACCTTCACCGAGAGCACGGCGATCAGGCCTTCGCGCATGTCGTCGCCCGAGAGCGCCACCTTGGCGTTCCTGGCGATGCTTTCCTTCTCGATGTAGCTCTGCAGCGTGCGCGTCAGCGCGGCGCGGAAGCCCGTCAGATGGGTGCCGCCATCGCGCTGGGGGATGTTGTTGGTGAAGCAGAACATCGTTTCCTGGTAGGCATCGGTCCATTGCATGGCCACTTCGACCGTGATGCCTTCGGAAAACGAGCTGAAACTGATGACCGTGGGATGCAGCGCGGTCTTGAGCTGGGAGAGGTGCTGCACGAACGACTTGATGCCGCCTTCGTAGGCGAAGATGTCCTTGCGATCGTTGCGCTCGTCGACCAGTTCGATGGTGACGCCCGAGTTCAGGAATGCCAGCTCGCGGAGGCGCTTCGCGAGGATGTCGTAATGGAACTCGTTGTTGTTGGTGAAGGTGAGCTTGCTCGGCAGGAAACGCACCATCGTGCCGCGACGCGACGCGGTGGCCGTCGCCGCGATCGGCGCCACTGGCTCGCCATGGGCGTACTGCTGGGTCCACTCATCACCGTCGCGCCAGATCGTGAGCCAGAGCTTTTCGCTGAGCGCGTTCACGACCGAGACGCCCACGCCGTGAAGGCCGCCGGACACCTTGTAGGAGTTCGCATCGAACTTGCCGCCGGCATGGAGCACCGTCATCACCACCTCGGCCGTGGAACGGCCCTCTTCCGGGTGGGTATCGACGGGGATGCCACGGCCGTTATCGGCCACGCTGGCCGAGCCGTCATCGTGAATGGTGACCGTCACGTAGTCGCAGTAGCCGGCGAGGGCTTCATCGATGGCGTTGTCCACCACCTCGAAAACCATGTGGTGCAGGCCGGTACCGTCATCGGTATCGCCGATGTACATGCCCGGGCGCTTGCGGACGGCCTCCAGGCCCTTTAGGACCTTGATGCTGCCGGAGTCGTAGGCGTTCGGGTTCGTCGGATCGAGAGGTTCGTTCATGCGAGGCCTGGTCATGGCGTGGCGTGCGGCTTGGGCCGCCCGTTACGCGGGGGACAGTCGGACGATTATAGCAAAGCCGCCACTTGGCCTTGTTCCACGTGGAACACGATGATGGGATGGTCCGCCAGGGCGGCGGGAACGTCGGTGCCCGTGATGAACACTTGCGCGTCACGCCCCAATAACTGATTCACCACCCACTCTTGATGGGTACGATCAAGCTCCGATGCAAGGTCGTCGAGGCAGATGACAGGCCATTCTCCCCGGGTTTCGGCATACAACGACGCTTGGCCGAGGAGACAGGCCAGGGCGCAAAGCTTTTCCTGCCCGCGAGACAAATGCTCCCGCAGCGGGGCCTGGTCAAATGCCAAGGAGAAGTCGGCTCGATGGGGCCCGACCGTAGTGTGCCCACGAGACAGATCCCTATCTCGTCGGTCGGCGAGCACGTCCGCCAAAGACTGGGAGTCGTCCCAGCCCGGCCGATACTTGAGACTGAACTCGCCCATTTCTGGAAGAACGGCGTCGGTGAATGCCCGAATATGGGGCAGCACCGCATCGAGGTAGTTCTGGCGATAACGGCCGATGGCTTCGCCGGCGACCGAAAGCTCGGCTTCCCAGGGCGTCAGCAGGTTCACGTCCGGCGTACCTCCCCGCCGAAGCAGAGCGTTTCGTTGTTTAAGCGCCCTTTGATAGCGACGCCATTGACCTACGAAATCGTGTTCCACGTGGAACAAGCCCCAGTCGAGGTAACGGCGGCGCTCCTCGGATGCGCCAGCGACGAGGTCGTGCGACCCAGGCTCAAAGCAGACCACCGCACACTCCTGCACGAGCGAGCTGAGCGATGCCGCCACGTCGCCATCCACCCTCGCCTGCCAGCGACCCGACTCACGTCCCAACCCCAACCGACGGATGCTCCCATCAAGTGCAGCCACCTCGGCGAACACCGAAAGCGCGCTGGCACCGCGTTTGAGCAGCACGTCGCGCGAGCCGGCACGAAACGATCGGCCATGCGATAGCAAATACGCGGCTTCCAGAACGCTGGTCTTTCCGGCGCCATTGGGGCCCACGAAAACGTTGATTCCGGGTGCGGGTTTCAAAGCCACCGATTCGAGGCATCGCAAACCGGCGATTCGTAATGACTCGAACCTCATGACCTACCTTTTATCCCATCGCCAACGAAAAACGCCGGAAAGTCGATGACTTTCCGGCGCCATGGCTCGAACTTTAACGCGTGACCGGTCAGAGGCGAAGCGGCATCACCACGTGGCGGGCTTCGTCGTTGCCCTCCTCCTGCAAGAGGCAGCTCGATTGCGCGTCGCGAAGATTGATGCGCACCTTGTCGCCGCGAAGTGCGCCCAACGCGTCCAACAGGTATCCGACGTTGAAGCCCACGGCGAGTTCGTCGACCACGGTCTCGGCTTCGACTTCTTCCTGGGCTTCTTCCTGCTCGGGGTTGTGCGCCACGATCTTGATGCGGTTCGGCGAAAGCTCGAGCTTCACGCCGCGGTATTTCTCGTTGGAGAGAATCGCCGCGCGTTGCAGCGCGCTGCGCAGCACGTCACGCTCGATCGTGGCCGATTTGTCGGCTCCCAGCGGAATGACGGCCTCGTAGTCGGGAAAACGGCCGTCGATCAGCTTCGACGTGAACTGGACGCCACCGCGCCGTACGCGCAGGTGATTGCGACCGAACTCCAACTCGACGGTACCCTCGCCCGATTCGAGGAGGCCGATCAGTTCGTTCACGCCCTTGCGCGGGATGATGATCTGGCGGCGCGCGCTCACCGAGCTTTCCAGCTTGGTTTCTTTCAGCGCCAGGCGATGTCCGTCCGTAGCCACGCAACGAAGCGTGTGCTCCTGAAGATCGAGCAGCATGCCGTTGAGGTAATAGCGAACGTCCTGGTTGGCCATCGCGAAGGCGGTGCGATCCATCAGGTCGCGCAAGACGTCTTCGGGCAGCGTCACCCGCTCGACCAGCTCGATATCGTCGATGGTCGGAAACTCGCCAGCGGGAAGGGTCGCCAGCGTGAAGCGGCTGCGGCCGGCGTTAAGCGCGATGCGTTCGCCGTTCAACTTGATGTCGATGGTGGCGCCGTCGGGCAACGCACGAACGATGTCGAACAGCTTGCGGGCCGGAATCGTGATCTCGCCTTCCTGCACCTTGTCGGCGGCGGTCGTGGCGATCATCTCGACTTCGAGATCCGTGCCGGTGAAGGACACCTCGCCGCCGGAAGCACGTACCAGCAGGTTGGCCAGCACGGGCAATGTCTGGCGACGTTCGACGACGCCCACCACCTGCTGGAGGGGTTTGAGCAGTACTTCCCTCTGGATGCTGAATTGCATGCGTCCCCTACTCCTGCTTTTAAATGTTTTTTAAAGATTCTTTAGTGGTGGTTGTTAGGCCGGTGGATATCTTGAAAAGTCGAAAAAAACGTTTCGAATCAAACAACTTTTTCTAGATATCGAATGGCCATCACATCCGGTTTCATGTGGGTGCCTTGTGGATAACTTCAGGACCCAAAACCGTCCTCCGTCCATCCACCTATTATCCACAGGTTCTCAGCCCGTCAAGATACGGATCAGCTGCTCCCAGTCCTGACGCATGCGGACGTCCTTTTCCGTGAAGCCACGGATGGTGCGGCAGGCATGGAGCACCGTCGTATGGTCGCGACCGCCGAACGCCTCACCGATCTCCGGCAGGCTGTGCTCGGTGAGCTCCTTGGACAGGGCCATGGCCACCTGCCGGGGACGCGCCAGCGAGCGCACGCGGCGCTTGGAGAGCAGGTCGGACAGGCGTACCTGGTAGTAGTCGGCCACTGTCTTCTGGATGTTGGGCACCGTCACCGCCTGCGCATGCGTGTTGAGCAGGTCGCGCAGGGTTTCTTCCGCGAAATCGGTGGTGATCGGCTTCCGATAGAAGTTGGCGCGAGCCGCGAGCGTGTTGAGCGCGCCCTCGAGGTCGCGCACGTTGGAGCGGATGCGCCGCGCGAGCAGCATCGCCACGTCGTCGGATACCTCCATGCCCTTGTCCGCCGCCTTGGACAGGAGGATGGCCGCGCGCGTCTCGAAGTCCGGGGGCTCGATCGCCACCGACAAGCCCCAGCCCAGGCGCGACTTCAACCGCGGTTCGAGCTTGTCCAGTTCCTTCGGATAGCGGTCGCACGTGAGGATGATCTGCTGCTTGGCTTCGAACAGCGCATTGAACGTATGGAAGAACTCTTCCTGCGTGGTGTCCTTGCCGGCGAAGAACTGGATGTCGTCGATCAGCAGCGCGTCGACCGAGCGGAAGCGGCGCTTGAAGTCGTCCATGTTCTTTTGTTGCAGCGCTTTCACCATGCCGCTGACGAACTGTTCCGAACGCAGGTACAGCACCTTCGCTTCGGGGTTGTTGCGCATCAGCAGGTTGCCCGCCGCGTGCATCAGGTGGGTCTTGCCCAGGCCGGTGCCGCCGTAGAGCAGCAGCGGGTTGTAGGCGCGACCCGGATTCATCGCCACCTGCATCGCCGCGGCCTTGCCGAGCTGGTTCGACTTGCCTTCGACGAAGGTTTCGAACGTGTAATGCGGATCGAGATTGTGGACGTGGGCGGGGTCCTGCGCGGCCGGCTCGGCCACGCGCGGCGCCGGCGGTGGCGCGGTCGCCGCGACCGGCGACGACGTGGGCCGCGCGGGCGCGGGGCGACCGCCGGACGAGCCGACCTCCAGGCGCACCGGGATGGCCTGGCCGCCGATGTGTTCGACGATGGCCTGTATGCGGCCGAGGTACTGCTCGCGGACGGTGTCCAGCGAGTAGGGATTGGGGGCGTAAAGGTGCAGGCCGAACGCATCCTCCCTGGCCTGAAGCGGCATCAGCCAGGTATGGACGTCCTCGGCGCTCAATTCGCCTTCAAGACGCTCGAGACAGCGTCTCCAGAGATCACTCATCGGGTATTCTTGCCACGGAAAGGGGCGCGTGCGCGCGGGGTGGACGACGAAGTCTACCAGTGTTCCGCCCCCCTCTCGGTGTGCCGCCGATGGCGCGTCCGCAAACCTCCTGTCGCCAAGCGCTTGACAGTCCTAAGGATTGTCGCGCACAATTCCGCTCCTTTTTCATCTTCACCCGGATGTAAGCGCCATGAAGCGTACTTACCAGCCCAGCAAGCTCAAGCGCGCCCGTACCCACGGCTTCCGCGCCCGCATGGCCACGGCCGATGGCCGCAAGATCCTGAACGCGCGTCGTGCGAAGGGTCGCAAGCGTCTGATCCCGTAAGCGGTCCGCCGGTCGTGCGTGCCGCAGCCCTGCCGCGCGATGCGCGGCTACGCCGCGCCGCCGACTTCGCCGCGTTGCGAACAGTCAGCGGTCGCCTCGGCGGCCGCTGTTTTCTTTTGCGCTTCGGAAACAACGACGCCGGCACCGCCCGGCTCGGCCTCGCGATCTCCAAGCGTTGCTCCAAGCGCGCCGTCGATCGCAACCGCATCAAGCGCCTGGCGCGTGAGGCGTTTCGCCGCGTCCGCACCGATCTGCCACATGTCGACATCCTCGTGATGGCCCGCGACACCGCCGTCAACGAGCCGGGATCCACGCTGCTCGCCGAACTCGACGGGCTGTTGCGCCGCATCCGGCCGTTGAAGCGCGAGGGTGCGGACGGCACAATCGCGCGTTGACCTGTTCCAAGCCCTTCCCGCCTTTCCCGGTCGATTGACCGGGCGCCATTCGGATCTGGCCCAAGCTGATGAATCAAACGCGCACGTTCCTCATTTTCGCGCTCATGTTCGTGGCGTACCTGCTGTGGACCGAGTGGCAGAAGGACTACGGTCCGCATCCGCAGCCCCCTGCCGCCACGGCGCAGACCGACACGGCCAAGTCCGCCGATGGCGGCGTGCCGGGCGCCGGCGCTCCCGCCGCGGTGCCGACCGACAGCGCATCGCCGACCGGCAAGGGTGAGCTCGTCACGCTGTCCAACGACGTGCTGCGCCTGACCATCGACACGCGCGGTGGCAGCGTCGTGCGCTCCGACCTCCTGGCGTATCCGAGCGAGCCGGTCACCAAGAAAAATCCCAATCCGCCGCCGGCTCGCCTTCTCGACGACGGAGAAGCAGACTTCTTCGCCGTGCAGGACGGCCTGGTGAGCAGCACGGGCGCCGCGCCGGATCATCGCGCCCTCTTCCAGGCCGCCACCACCGACGCGAAACTCGTCGAGGGCCAAGACACGGTCAGCCTCGATCTCACCTGGTCCGACGCCTCCGGCGTGAAGGTGACCAAGCGCTACACGCTCAAGCGCGGCGCGTACGTGGTGGACTTCAACCAGCACATCGAGAACGGTTCGTCGGCGGCATGGGCCGGCAACGCCTATCAGCAGATGCAGCGCGTCGCGCCGCCCAAGGCGAACTGGTTCAAGAGCTACACCGATCCCGCCCAGCACAGCTTCTTCGGCGCGGGCTGGTACAGCCCCGAAAACAAGTTCGAATCCCTGCTCGTCACCGACTTCGCGAAGAAACCGCTCAACCGCGCCTTCACCGGCGGTTGGATCAGCATGCTGCAGCACTATTTCTTCGCCGCGTGGATTCCGCCGGCCGACCAGAACGTCACCTACAGCACGGCCATCGTCGATCCGAACTCGGCCGCGCCGCGTTACCTCGTGCGTGCCTTCGGTCCCGCGATCCAGGTGCAGCCGGGCCAGAGCGCGGACAGCCCGGCCCGCCTGTACATCGGTCCGAAGCTGCAGGGCACGCTCGATGCCATCGCCCCGGGCCTCGACCTCACCGCAAACTACGGCTGGCTGACCATCATCGCCACGCCGCTGCACTGGCTGCTCTCGCAGCTCCATGCCATCAGCGGCAACTGGGGCGTGGCGATCATCCTGCTCGTGCTGATCATCAAGACCGCCCTCTTCAAGCTCACCGACGCGCAGTTCCGTTCCGGTGCGCGCATGCGCAAGCTGCAGCCGCGCGTGCAGGCGCTCAAGGAGCGTTACGGCGACGATCGCATGAAGATGCAGCAGGCGATGATGGAGCTGTACAAGAAGGAGAAGATCAACCCGATGGCGGGCTGCCTGCCCATCCTGATCACCTTCCCGATCTTCATCGGCCTGCTTCGCGTGCTGTCCGAATCCATCGAACTGCGCCATGCGCCGTTCTTCGGATGGATCCACGATCTCTCGGCGCCCGATCCGTTCTACGTGCTGCCGGTGCTGTACTTCATCGTTACCCTGCTCACGCAGCGGATGATGTCCACCGCGGGCATGGATCCCACCCAGGCCAAGATGATGAAGGTGATGCCGTTGATCTTCGGTGTCTTCTTCGCCTTCTTCCCGGCGGGTCTGGTGCTGTACTGGACGGTCAACGGCGGTGCCAGCCTGCTCCAGCAGTGGTGGATCAACCGCAGCGTCGACCGCGCGCACGAAAAGGCGCGCACGGCCTAACCGCATGACCCACGGCACCGACACCATCGCGGCCATCGCCACCGGCGCCGGCGCGGCGGGTGTCGGTGCCGTTCGTGTTTCCGGACCCCTCGCGCCGACGATCGCCACCACGCTGCTCGGTCGCGAACCCGTGCCACGGCATGCGCACTTCGCGGCATTCCGTGATGCCGACGGCGAGCTGATCGATCGCGGCCTGTTGCTCTCTTTTCCCGGCCCGGCGTCGTACACCGGCGAACACGTGGTGGAACTGCAAGGCCACGGCAGCGCCGTCCTGCTCGACGCCCTCCTCCGCCGCTGCATCGAACTCGGTGCTCGACTCGCAAGGCCGGGCGAATTCACCGAACGCGCCTTCCTCAACGGCAAGCTCGATCTCGCCCAGGCCGAGGCCGTGGCCGATCTCGTCGCGGCCACGTCGCGTGCCGGTGCGCGCGCCGCGTTGCGTTCGATGGAAGGCGTGTTCTCCGCCCGCGTCGACGACCTGCTCGCCGAACTCATCGCACTGCGCGTGCACATCGAGGCGGCCATCGACTTTCCCGAGGAAGAGATCGATTTCCTGGCCGATCCGGTCATCGGCGAAAACCTCGCGGCGCTTCGCAAGCATCTGGACGACTTGCTGATCGAAACGCGTCGCGGCGTGCGTCTGAACGACGGCATCGCCGTCGCCATCGTCGGCCGACCGAATGCGGGCAAGTCGAGCCTGCTCAATGCATTGGCAGGACAGGAGCGCGCGATCGTCACCGACATCGCGGGCACCACGCGCGACGTGCTCCGCGAAGCCATCCACATCGACGGCGTCGCCCTGGAGTTGGCCGACACCGCGGGCCTTCGTGATTCCGACGACGTGGTGGAACGCGAAGGCATCCGTCGCGCACGCGCGCAACTCGAGCGCTGCGACGTCGCCCTCCTGGTCACCGAAGCCGAGCACGCCGAAGCCGACCAGGTCTTCTTCGACGGCACACCCGAACACGCCACACGCATCACCATCGTCAACAAGATCGACATCGGCCGCGTTGCCGCGCGACGCGAAGGCGACACGCTATGGCTCTCGGCCCGAACTGGCGAAGGTCTCGAGGCGCTGCGTGCGCTACTCAAGCAACTCGCTACCGCCGGTGCGGGTGAAGGTGCCTTCAGCGCCCGCCGCCGCCACGTGGCAGCGCTCGAACGCGTCCGGGATCATCTGGAAAGAACGGCTACCGCCCTCCACGACTCACATGCCGGCGAACTCGCGGCCGAAGAACTCCGCCAGGCTCAGCAGGCGCTTGGTGAAATCACCGGAACCTATTCGTCGGACGATCTCCTCGGGGCGATCTTCGGATCGTTCTGCATCGGCAAATAAGTTCAAGGCGCCGCGGCGGCCGCGCGTACGTCGATCGTCAGGAAATGACGGGGTACGCCGTGCGATGCCGGATCACTCTTGAGGAAGACCATTCCGTTGGGATCCTTGCCCAGGCTGGCATCGAGAAACGCCAGCGTATAACGCGCGACCCATGCATAGCTCACGTTGACGTCGTCCCTGTCGTAATCGGCCATGCGGTTCTCCGCGAATTTCCGATCGTCGTGCGCGCGCTGCGTCATCGACGAGAATTCGGGATGCGACATGCCGAGCATGTGCACCGTGACGAGATCGCCGTGCGTCCACGCGTTGAGTGCGCTCGGCCCTTCGTTGTCGGCCGTGGCGTAGCGACTCCAGTCCTCGAGAGACACGTCGCCTCGCGTGAAGAACAGCAACGGGATATTCATCCGCTCGGGATGGATGTCCGTGGCTTTCTTCAGCAGACCGGGGTAATAACGCAGGCTGCCGTCGAGCGCTACCAGGGCCTTGATGCGATCGTCGTGCGCGGCGGCGAAAACGTTCGACAGTCCGCCCCAGCTCCAGCCCACGACCGCCACCCGGGAGACATCGGCATTCGGGAGCGTGCGCGCGTAGTCGACCAGAAACAAGATGTCGCGCGCTTCCGCACGAAGGTCGTCGAGATTGTCGTCGGCGTCGCGCGTCGAGGCACCCAGGGAAGGAACGGCCAGAACGACGTAGCCCTGGCTGGCCAGGTATTCGCAGAGATCCGCATTGTCCCACGCCACGGACGATTGACCGGGAGCGTAGACCACCACGGGAAACCGTCCACTCGACGGAGGGGCATCGCGCACCGCCCATAGCGGGTCCTGCGCGGAGGTCGCGAGCTTGCCGATCCACCGGTTGTTCTCGTCCGCGCGGTCGAAGTGGATTTCCGTGCCCGCCAGCCGGGCGTAGTCGCCGACTGTCATGGCCTCTCCGGTTTTTTCGGTGGCGGGATACCAGACGAGGGTTTGCAAGGGACGCGAACCGGCCGATGCGGGGAACCGCCGGGATGCGTCGTATTGATCGACGACTTTCAGCCCTACCGGATGGGGGCCCGGCTTTCCCAGGAAGCGGAACGCGGGAGAAGGCGTTCGCGTCGCGGCGAATGCTGCCCCGGAGACACAAAGGACGAGCGCCAGTGCCAGCCTCGCGACGTTTTTCATGCCCGTTTCCTTCAGGACGACGGGCCGGAGGCTAACACCCGTGACGGCACGTCAAGAATAGGCCGTCGGTCACTTGCTGTCCCGACTCAGCAGGGTTCCACCGCCGTGGTGTCCGCATCCCGGCGATCCATGGCTACCGACACGCTCCACAACAACAAACCGCACACGGCCAGCCCGCTACCGACCCAGGCCGGCGACGTCCAGCCGTAGCCGTGGGCGATGGCGAGGCCGCCGAGGAACGGGCCTAGCGCGTTCGCCGTATTGAACGCCGAATGGTTGAGCGCCGCGGCCAATGCCTGCGCGTCGCCGGCGACGTCCATCAGCCGCGTCTGCAACACGGTGGCGAGCGCGCCACTGATGCCGATGAGGAAAACCATCGTGCCGAGCGTCCATACGTTGCTAGCCGCGAAGGGGAAAACGGCAAGCATGACGAGGGCCCAGATCAGCAACGCGCCGGCGGTGCGCATCAAGGCGCGATCGGCGAAGACCGGTACGATCATGTTGCCGAGGGTGAGGCCCACGCCGAACACACCCATGATCCAGGGCACCGTGCCGAGCGGCATGTGCGTCACGCGCAGCAGGATATCGGCCAGATAGGTGTACACCGCGAACATGCCGCCGAAACCGATCGCGCCGATGCCGAGGGTGAACCACACCTGCGGACGCTTCAGCGCGCCGAGTTCGCGCAGCGGGCTCGCCTTCGAATCGGCCGGCGGATTCGGTGCGAACGCGAAGACCGCGCTCATCGTCATCAGCCCCAGCACCGCCACCAACGCGAAGCTCCAGCGCCAGCCCACCGCCTGGCCCAGCCAGCTCGCCAGCGGCACGCCGGCGATGGTGGCGACGGTGAGGCCGAGGAACATCTGGCCCACCGCACGCGTGCGCCGGTTGGGCGGCACGAGCGAGCTGGCCACCAGCGCCGCCACGCCGAAGTAGGCGCCGTGCGGCAACCCGGCGAGAAAACGGAACAGCAGCATCCAGTGATACGTGGGCGACAAGCCGGTCAGCCCGTTGAACACCGTGAACATCGCCATCAGCAACAGCAGCAGGCGACGACGCGGCAGGCGCGCACCGATCACCGTGATCACCGGGGCACCGACCACCACGCCCAGCGCATACGCGCTGATCGCATGGCCGGCCGTCGGCGCGTCGATGCCGAGGCCTTCGGCGAACAGCGGCAGCATGCTCATCGAGGCGAATTCGGTGGTGCCGATGGCGAAACCGCCCACGGCCAGGGCGAGGATCACCAGGCCGACGTGGGGCGCGCGAACGGGCGGGGCCACCCGTTGGGACACAGGGGACGAGGACATCGTGGAATCTCGGGGACGAGGGATCGGGCGATGCCATGTTGCACCGCGACATCCATAGGATACGGCGTTTCCGCGCCGAGTTCGCTACACGTGGGCGCGGATCGGGTTCAGGAATGCCGGCCGAGTCCGGGCCCCAGTTCACGCAGGAGATCGATGAACGCCCTCAGCGCCGAGGTCACCCGTCGCTGGCGTGGGTAATACAGCATGTAACCGGGGTAAGGAGGGCACCAGTCTTCCAGCATCCGCACCAGTCGTCCGTCACGCAGGTGATCGGTGACCTGGTCTTCGATCACCATGGCGATACCGGTGCCGGATAGGGCGGCCTCCGCGCAATAGGCGAGGTCGCCGAACGTACAGCGGCCGCGCACGTCGATCTCCAGCCGGGTGCCGCCCTGCTCGAACTCCCATTTGTAGATGCGACCGCTGGGAAAGCGATAGCGGATGCAGTCATGGGTGGCCAGCTCGTAGGGATGCTGTGGAAGCCCCCGCCCGGCCAAGTAGCCCGGCGTGGCCACGCAGGCCAGACGCTGGGGCGGGCCGAAGGGCACCGCTACCATGTCCTCGGGCACCACCTCGTGCAGGCGGATGCCCGCGTCGTAGCCGTCGGCCACGATATCGATCAGGCCGTCGTTGTCGACCGCCTCAAAGTGGATGTCGGGGTAGCGTTTCAGGAAAACGGACAATAGCGGCGGCATCAGCAGTTGAGCGGCTGTTCGCGGCATGTTGATCCGGAGGTTGCCCGCCGGCTTGGCCCGGAAATCGTTCATCTCGCCCAGGGCCTCGCTCACGTCGCGCAGGGCCGGCTGCAGGCGCTCGAACAGGCGACGCCCGGCCTCCGTCAGCGAGACGCTGCGCGTCGTCCGATGGAACAGCATCACGCCGAGCCGTTCTTCCAGGCCGCGGATGGCGTAGCTGATGGCCGAGGTGGAAAGGGCCAGCTCCGCGCCCGCCTTGCGAAAGCTGGCGTGGCGGGCGACGGCGGCGAAAGCGGCGAGATGGGAAAGATTGTCGGGCTGCATCATTGTGCAGATTACCTCAACGATACGTTGCAGAAATCCCGTTGGACCGCTCCATTGTTGAAGGATTATGGTTTAGCGCTGTCTATCGTTCCACCCACTCAAGAGGATGGCTCCCATGTTTGAAGTCCACGGTTTCGCCGCCAAAGACGCGACCTCCGACCTCGTGCCCTATACGTTCAGCCGCCGCGACGTCGGCGCGAGCGATATCCACATCGAGATCCTCTACAGCGGCATCTGCCACTCCGACCTGCACCAGGCGCGCAACGACTGGGGCAACGCCCCGGCCGAGAACTTCCCGATGGTGCCGGGCCACGAGATCGTCGGCCGCGTGGTGGCCGTCGGCCCGAACGTGAAGAAGTTCAAGGTGGGCGATCTGGCTGGCGTCGGCTGCATGGTCGACTCCTGCCGCGAGTGCGAGTCGTGCAAGCGCGATCTGGAGCAGTACTGCCAGGTGCATACCAGCTTCACCTACAACGGCACCGAGCAGGACCGGAAGACGGTGACCCAGGGCGGCTACTCCACCGCCATCGTGGTGGAAGAGCGTTTCGCGGTGAAGATCTCCGAAAAGCTCGACCTCAAGGCCGTGGCCCCGCTGCTCTGCGCGGGCATCACCACGTATTCGCCGCTGCGCCATTGGAAGGTGGGCCCGGGCCAGAAGGTCGGCGTCATCGGCCTGGGTGGCCTCGGCCACATGGGCGTCAAGTTCGCCAAGGCGATGGGCGCGCACGTGACGATGATCACCACCTCGCCCAGCAAGGGTGACGACGCGAAGAAGCTCGGTGCCGACGCGGTGCTGATCTCCACCGACGCCGAGGCGATGCAGAAGGCCGCGTCCAGCTTCGACTTCCTGCTCAACACGGTGCCGGTATCGCACGACATCAACCCGTACACCTCGCTGCTCAAGCTCGACGGCACCATGGTGCTGGTCGGCGCGCTCACCCCGCTCGACGGCGTGATCGGCGGCAGCCTCATGCTGCCGCGCCGTACCATCGCCGGCTCGGCGATCGGCGGCATGGCGGAAACGCAGGAAATGATGGATTTCTGCGCCGAGCACAACATCGTGTCCGACATCGAGCTGGTCGACATGGCCTCGATCAACGAGACCTACAAGCGTCTGGTGAAGAACGACGTTCGCTACCGCTTCGTGATCGACATGGCTACCATGCCCAAGGGCTGAGCCACCCTGGATGCCGGGGCCGCGATCGGCCCCGGCATCTGACAGGGAGGTAGGCATGACGCATCATTTCGTTCGTCGCGCGCTCGCGGCAACGCTGTTTCTCGCTTCCCTACCGGTGTTCGCCGATGCCCAGGACGATGCCATCCGGGCGCAATGCCCTTCGGCCCAGGCCTGGATGGACCGTATGGACGCCGCGCATGCGAACAAATCGCCTTCGCCGCAGGGCATTCTCGATCCCGTATTTCGCGACGAACTGCACGCGCGCCACGACGCCGATGCCGCCGTCCGCCGCGCGTGGATCGAAGCGCAGGGCGCCAAACCCCAGGCCGAGCGCATGCTCGCGGCCGATCGCGACAACCTTGCCTGGATGAAACGGCGATTCGCCAAGGGGTTTCCCTCGGCGGCGCAGGTCGGCGGGAACGGCGTCGAGGAGGCTTTCCTGCTCGTGCAGCATGCCGATGGCGACCACGCGTTCCAGTCCTCGATGCTCGGGCCGATCACGGCCGCGGCCAAACGGGGCGAATTGCCCAAGGGCGACGTCGCGATGCTCATCGATCGCGTGCTGCGCGCCGAGGGCAAACCGCAACGCTACGGCACCCAGTACCTGTCGAACACGCCGGGCGACCTGTCGGCCATGAAACGGCAGCCGACCGAAGATCCCGCGCACCTCGAGACACGTCGCGCCAGCATGGATCTCATGCCGAGCGACGATTACGCGTGCGTGTTGAAAGTCGTCTATGCCGGCTCGTCGCAAACACCGGCGCACTGAATCGCCAGCGAAAATCTAGGAAATTTTCGAACCGTCGACAGGCATCACCAGCCGCATGGGCACCTCGTCGAAGGGACGGCCGCTGATGCCGTCGATCACCTTCGCGCGTACCTGTTCACCCGTGTCGTCCGCCACGAGGCAACTCAACGGCGTGCCCCCACCGTTGTATCGGCGACCCCACTCGCCCATGGCGGCCAGGATCGGGATGAACGCTCGGCCGGCCTCGGTCAGCACATATTCGTCGCGCGGCGGGCGCTCGCTGTAGCGCCGCTTTTCCAGCACGCCCGCTTCCGTCAGCGACTTCAGGCGGCGGGAAAGGATGTTGGGCGCGATGCCCAGGCTGGTGCGGAACTGGTCGAACTGGGTCATCCCACGGCTGGCGTCGCGCAGGATCAGGGCGCTCCAGGCGTCTCCCACCATGGCCAGGCCACGGGAGATGGGGCAGGTGCCGGAAGAAAGTTTCTCGGGGTCCATTGCATTATGGTAGCAACGTCACTATCGTATCGCAACGTTGTCACTATCACTTTGCAACTAACTGATACGGAGAGACTCCCATGACGGCATCGAACAAAGGCACGGCCCTGGTAACGGGCGCTTCCACGGGCATCGGCGAAATCTATGCCGACCGGTTGGCCGATCGCGGCTACGACCTGATCCTGGTCGCTCGCCGCAAGGAGGCCCTCGAGGCCGTGGCGAAGAAGATCACCGACCGTACCGGCCGCAAGGTGGAGGTGCTGCGCGCCGACTTGTCCCTGCGCGAGGACATCGCCGCCGTCGAGCAGCGACTGGCGACCGACGGCTCGATCACCCTGCTGGTCAACAATGCCGGCGTATCGTTGGCCGGAAGCTTCCTCGACAACGATTCGGCGAAGATCGAGCAGCTGCTCACCATCAACATCACCGCTCCCACCCTGCTGTCGGCCGTGGCGGCCAAGGCTTTCAAGGCGCGCAACGCCGGCGGCATCATCAACATCGCCTCGGTGCTGGCGTTCGGCCCCGAAATGTTCGACGGCATCTACAGCGGCAGCAAGGCGCACCTGGTGAACATCTCCCACAGCCTCGCCGCCCAGCTGAAGGGCACGAACGTGCGCGTGCAGGTGGTGGCGCCGGGCGCGACCCGCACCGAGATCTGGGAGAAGTCGGGCAAGAACATCGACACGTTGCTGCCGGGCAAGGTGATGGACACGGCCGATCTGGTCGACGCCGCCCTGCGTGGCTACGACAAGGGCGAGCTGGTGACGATTCCGCCGTTGCACGACGAATCGCTGTATCTGGCGTACGAGAAGGCGCGGATGGCGCTGTTGCCGCACCTGTCGAACAAGGACGTGGCGGAGCGCTATCGCGCTTGATGGATGGTCGCCATCCGGCTATCGCCGCTGAGCGGCTCCTACCGGGCAGATGTCTGCAAATCGCGACAACTCGCTTGGTAGGAGCCGCTTCAGCGGCGATAGCCGGGTTGCCTCGAACGTCAGCCCTTCGGCGTGATCCGCCGCAGCTCACCGTCGCTGCCGCCACGCACGTACCAGATGCTCCCATCGAATGGCGACACCTTCAGCGCACGCACGCTGCCGGTATACACGCCGTTGGCGTCCCGCCCATACCGCTCCACGCCGGTGACGTTACCCTGCGCGTCGAGGATCACGCGATACAGCGCGATCGACGAGGTGGAACCGAGCAGCGCCGAGCCCTTCCACTGCGGGAAGAGGTTGCCGTTATAGAACGCCAGGCCCGAAGGCGACATCGAGTTGGTGGTGGGGAACCAGCCCCAGTAGGCCGCGGGCTGCACGAACTGCGGCGCGCTGTCGTGGCGCGGATACGGCTGGCCGGGCATGTAGGCATCGCTGGGGTAGTGGTTGCCGTTGCTGACCAGCGGCCATCCGTAGTTGCCGCCCTTCACGATGAGGTTGAACTCGTCGCCCGACGACGGGCCCATCTCGGTTTCCCACAACTTGCCGTCGGCGCTGAAGGCCAGGCCATAGGGATTGCGGAAGCCGGTAGCCCAGATCTGGCCGACGATGCCCGGCTGTGAGCCGTTCGGGTTGTCGGCCGGCGTGCTGCCGTCGAGGTTCAGGCGGATGATCTTGCCCAGGCCGGTGTCCGGCATCTGCGCCTGCGAACCGCGATCGCCCTTCGCATCGGGGATGTCGCCGTCGCCGGCCGAGAGGAACACGTGCTGCCCATCGGGCGCGAAGGCGATGCGCGCACCGGGCTGGCCACGAACGGACCAGGTCGACGGCTCCTGCCAGACGACGGTGAGGTTGGCGAGCGACGCGCCCTGGGACGACTCGTCGAGCCGCGCTTTGGCGAGCGTGAGATGGTTATTGCCATCGGCCGCTTTGGCCACGTAGCTGAACCACAGCGTGTGGTCCTGGGCGAAGGTCGGCGAGGCGGCCACGTCGTGCAGGCCGCTCTGTCCGCCGCCACCGTTGGCACCGACCGACACGGGCAGCCCGCCGATGGCGGTCTTCACACCCGCTGCCGTCACGACGTACATGTGGTCGCTCTTCTCGGTGACGACGACGCGCCCGTCGGGCAGGAAATCCAGGCCCCAGGGGTTGTTGAACGCGGCCACGTCGGTGATGACGAAGGGTGCGGCGGGCTCGGTCTGCGCACCGGTGACGCGTGCGTTGTACGACGTGGTGGGACCCGTGCCCGGGTTGGTCGGGTCGCCGGGGTCCGTGGGATCGGTCGGGTCGGTCGGGTCGGTCGGCGTGCTCTCACCCGTGCCGAACACCTGGAATTCGTGCAGCGAGTAGCCGTACTGCGTGTTGCGGGTGAGGCCCGTCATGCGCACGAAGCGGGCCTGCGCCGTGGCGAAGTCCACCGTCTCGATGCCGCCCTTGCCGTTGGCCTGGCTGGAAACGGTATTCCAGGCCTGGCCGTCGGCGGAGGTCTCGATGCGATACGACACGGCGTGGGCGTTCTCCCAGTCGAGCACGACGCGGTTCACGGCTTGCGTGCTGCCCAGGTCGACGTAGATCCACTGCGGATCGGAGAACGCCGACGACCAGCGCGTGTCGGTCCGGCCGTCGTTGGCGTTGGCGGCCTTGAAGGCCACGGGGTTCTCGGTGCTGCTGGCGGTGACGGGGCGGTTCAGTGCCAGGTTGGTCGGTGCGGTCTGGGGGAAGGCGCAAGGGGCGGCGAGCGCCCCGGCAAGCACGTACACGATCGGCGAAACGCGGCGCATGGCAGGCTCCGGCTGGGGGAAGGTCGCGAAAAACTACGACAGGACGCCGGTGGTTTTTTGACCAGAAAGAGCCAGGATGCAGAAAATCGCGACCGGCTCGCAGTTCTTGCGTGTGATGGCTTACGACCACACTGGCTTCACGGCTCGCTTCGGCGCGGTGTGATCAGTTTTCGGACTGGCTCTGTTCCAACAGCGGCTTAGCGTGAACTCGCGCGGCACGTCGCACGAATGCACGCTAAACTACGGCCCCCGCTCGATTCTCCACCCGCGATAAGCATGGCTTCTTTCGTCTTCGGCGCGTTCGGACTGTCCACTCTCTGGTTACTACCCCTGCTCTGGCGCATCGGCGCGGCGCTCGCACGCCGCCGTCGGTCGCCGACCGTGGGACCGGGCGCCATCCGGTTCTGGGCAGGCTTCTTCCTGGTGCTGATCGCGAGTGCATCGCTCGAGGGGTTGGTGATCACGCATTTCACCGACGACCCGAATGTCGGCGGCGTCGTCTGCCACTGGCTCGGCATGACGTTCGCCCCCATGGCCGTGCCGGCGGCGCTGGTCGCGCTGGCGCTCTGGGCCATCGCCCTGCCCTGGTACCTCGGCGTGTCCTGGGGCGAGTCGCTTTCGCGCATCACCCGCGTGCTCGAGCCCGTGGGTGTACTGGCCATCGCCCTCACCGGTCGCATGGTGTCGCGACGGGACCACCGCGGCGGCACGCGCCGCACGTCCGGCGCGGTGCGCCGGCAGGACACGCGCCGTCGGGCCAAGGCCCCGCCGCCGCGCACGCCGGCGAAGCAACCCGTTCGCGTGGAAGCGGCGCGCAGCCAGCCGGTACGTTCCGAGCCGGTGAACGCGCCGACGCCGCGTCCGTCGTTCGCCACGCCGGTACCGCCACGTCATCGCGCGAAGGCCGATACGGTGATCCGCGAGCCCTGGCTGGCGCCGAAGGCGATGGCCCAGGCGGCGGTCGAAGAAGCCGAACCCGCGGCGACGGAAACGCCTCCCGTCGCGCCGGCGCCCATGATGCCCACGGTGCCCGTGGTCGAGGAATCCGTGATCCCGCCGCCGCCGCCCGTCGCGCCGGTGTCCCGTTTCGCGATCGCGGCGAACGACGAAGCCGATGCGCCCGTGCCCACGCAGCGCGTTGTCACGCTCACGCCGGTGCGCGCGCTTCGCGCGGCCACGGCCAGCTCGGTGAGCCTTCCGCCGCTGAGCTTGCTGGCGCCGGCGACGCATGCGGCCATGGCGGTCTCCGATGACGAACTCATGGAAACGGGCGAACTGATCGAGCAGCGCTTGCGCGAGTTCAAGGTGCCGGTACAGGTGGTCGGCGCGTCCGCCGGTCCGGTCATCACGCGCTACGAGGTGGAACCGGCCGTGGGCGTGCGCGGCAACCAGATCGTCGCGCTCATGAAGGATCTCGCCCGCGGCCTGGGCCGCAGTTCCATCCGCGTGGTGGAAACCATCCCCGGCAAGACCTGCATGGGCCTGGAGCTGCCCAACGAACAGCGGCAGATGATCGCCTTGTCGGAGATCCTCGATTCGGGCGAATACCGCGAGTCGGATTCCTGGCTCACGCTCGCCATGGGCAAGGGCATCACCGGCGAACCGGTAGTGGCGGACCTGGCGAAGGCACCGCACATGCTCGTGGCGGGCACCACGGGCTCCGGCAAGTCGGTGGCGGTGAACGCCATGATCCTGTCGATGCTGTACAAGGCCACGCCCGAAGACGTGCGCATGATCATGATCGACCCGAAGATGCTCGAGCTGTCGGTGTACGAGGGCATTCCGCACCTGCTGGCGCCTGTAGTTACCGACATGAAGCTCGCCGCCAATGCGCTCAACTGGTGCGTGGCGGAAATGGAAAACCGCTACCGGCTCATGTCCGAGCTGCGCGTGCGCAACCTCGCCGGGTTCAACCAGAAGGTGCGCGAGGCGCGCGCCATGGGCAAGCCGCTGTTCAATCCGTTCCCCGCCCATCCGGAAGTGCCCGAACACCTCGATACGTTGCCGACCATCGTGGTGGTGATCGACGAGCTGGCCGATCTCATGATGGTCGCGGGCAAGAAGATCGAAGAACTCATCGCGCGGCTGGCGCAGAAGGCGCGCGCCGCCGGCATCCACCTGATCCTCGCCACGCAGCGCCCGTCGGTCGACGTGATCACCGGCCTCATCAAGGCGAACATCCCCACGCGCGTGGCCTTCCAGGTGTCGTCGAAGATCGACTCGCGCACCATCCTCGACCAGATGGGCGCGGAGAGCCTGCTCGGCCAGGGCGACATGCTGTTCCTGCCGCCGGGCACGGGCTATCCACAGCGTATCCACGGCGCGTTCGTCGCCGACGAGGAAGTGCATCGCGTCGTGGCCTGGCTCAAGCAGTTCGGCGAGCCGGATTACAAGGACGAGATTCTCGCCGGTCCGCCGAGCGAGGCGATGGACGGCGAATCCGGCGAGGATGGCATCGACGCGGAGCTGGATCCGCTCTATGACGAAGCGGCCGCGTTCGTGTTGCGCACGCGCCGTGCGTCGATCTCGTTCGTGCAGCGGCAGTTCCGCATCGGCTACAACCGCGCGGCGCGGCTGGTGGAGGCGATGGAGAGCGCGGGTATCGTGTCGCCGATGGGGATCAACGGACAGCGCGAAGTGATCGCGCCCGCGCCGCAGGATTGAAAAGCCGTGGGATGGACGGTCGCATCCTCGGACGAGGCGCGCTGGGTTCCTGCGTTCGCAGGAACGACGTGAGGGGTTGCCTGCCGTCGCCGCGCACTCGGGGCTGACGAGCCGTAGCAGGGCTGTGGTGTCCTCGAACGAGGGGCGCTGGGTTTCTGCGTTCGCAGGAACGACGTGAGGGGTTGCCTGCCATCGCCGCGCACTCGGGGCTGACGAGCCGTAGCAGGGCTGTGGTGTCCTCGGACGAGGGGGCTGGGTTCCCGCGTTCGCGGGAACGACGTGGGGTAGGTGCCTCGAAGTGACCTACCGTCATTCCTGCGAACGCAGGAATCCAGCGCCTGGCGCGCGGTCTTCGCGACCACGCCGCTACGGCTTTCCGATCACTCCTTGGTAAGGAGCTTCAACGGCACCGCGATGGTCTTCTCCACCGGCTGCTTGTCGATCAGCTTCTTCGCCGTTTCCACGCCGAGCTTGCCGATCTCTTCCGGCTGCTGCGCGACGGTGGCGGCCATGCCGCCGTTCTGCACCGCGGCCTTACCGTCGGGCGTGCCGTCGAAGCCGACGACGAGCACCTTCTTGTTCTTGCCCGCCAGCGCCTGGACCGCGCCGAGCGCCATCTCGTCGTTCTGCGCGAAGATCGCCTGCACGTCGCCGTGCGCCTGCAGCAGGTTTTCGCTCACCGAAAGGCCCTGCGCGCGATCGAAGTTGGCCGGCTGCTGGGCCACGATCTTCATGCCGGTCGCGGCGATCGCGTCGTCGAAGCCCTTGCCGCGCTCACGCGCCGCCGAGGTACCGGCCACACCCTGCAGCTCGATGATGTTGCCCTTGCCGTCGAGCTGCTTGGCGAGGAAGTCGGCGGCCATCTTGCCGCCGGCGATGTTGTCCGACGCGATGTGCGAGGCGACCTCCGCACCGTCGACGCCGCGATCGAGCGTGATCACCGGGATGTTGGCGCGCTGGGCGGACTGCACGGCACCGGCCAGTGCCGAGGAGTCGGTGGGGTTGAGCAGGATCACCGAGACGTGCTTCTGGATCAGGTCTTCCACGCTGGAAATCTGTCGCGCGGGGTCGTCCTGCGCGTCGACCACCACCAACTGCACGCCGGCCGACTTGGCGGCGCTCTCGGCACCGTTCTTCAGTTCGACGAAGAACGGATTGTTCTGCGTGGACAGCGCCAGGCCCACCACGGGCGTGCCCGACGGCGCGGCGCCGCCGGCCGTGGAGGCGGATGAAGGCGCCGATTCGCCGGGGCCCTGCTGCGAACAGGCGGCGAGGAGCGTGGCCGCGGCGGCGGCGAGAAAGTGGAGTTTGCGCATGGGAGTGTCCCTCGTGTGATTACTGGCGCCGATCGAGCAGAACGGCGATCAGGATGACGATGCCCTTGACGACCTGCTGGTAGAACGAACTTACGCCGAGCAGGTTCAAGCCGTTGTTGAGGAAGCCGATCAGCAGCGCGCCGACCAGGGTGCCGAACAGCCAGCCGCGGCCGCCCGCGAGGCTGGTGCCGCCGAGCACCACCGAGGCGATGGCATCCAGTTCGTACCCCGCGCCCGCCGTGGCTTGCGCGGAATACAGGCGCGAGGTGAGCACCACGCCCGCGACGGCCGACAGGAGGCCGGACAATCCATAGATGGCCAGCTTCATCGGCGGCAGGCGCACGCCCGAGAGCCGCGCCGCTTCCTCGTTGCCGCCGATCGCGACCACGTGGCGGCCGAACACGGTGCCACGCAGCAGGAAGCCGCATACCGCGAACACCACGAACATCCACACCACCGGCAGCGGAATGAGGTGGGCGAGGTAGCCGCCCCCGAGCAGGGCGAAGCCGGTGTCGGTGACGGGAATCGGGGTGCCCTGCGTATAGACCAGGGTGAGGCCGCGCAGCAGTGTCATGGTGCCGAGCGTGGCGATGAACGGCGCCACCTTGCCCCACGACACCAACGCGCCATTGACCATGCCCAGCACGAGGCCCAGGCCCAGGCCCGCGCCCATCGACAACAGCATGCCGTGGCCGGCGGCCATGAGTCCCGCGGTGACCGCGCCGGTGAGCGCGAGGATCGCGCCGACGGAAAGATCGATGCCGCCGGCGAGGATCACGAAGGTCATGCCGAAGGCGATCAACGCGTTGATCGACACCTGGCGCAGCACGGAGAGCAGGTTGCCGGTGGTGAGGAAGTCGGGGCTCATCACCGAGAGCACGATGAAGAGCAGCAACAGGCCGATCACCGAACCGAGGCGTTGGAGCAGCGGAGCCACGCGGCTCCAGTTCACTTGCGTCATGTCACTTGCCTCCGGTCGCGGCGGTCATCACGGTTTCCTGCGTGGCGCCGTGCGCGTCGAGCAGGGCGGTGACGCGGCCCTCGTGCATCACCAGGATGCGGTCGCTCATGGCGAGAACCTCCGGCAGTTCCGAGGAAATCATGAGAATGGCCACGCCTTGCTCCGCCAGTTGGTTGATGATGTGGTAGATCTCGGCCTTGCCGCCCACGTCGACGCCGCGCGTGGGTTCGTCGAGGATGAGCACGCGCGGCTTCAGCGCGAGCCACTTGGCGAGCACCACCTTCTGCTGGTTGCCGCCGGACAGCGCGCGCACGTCGAGTTCCATGTCGCGCGTGCGGATCTTCAGCGCATCGATGAGCCCGCGCGTCTGCTTCTTCTCGGCGGGCCGATCGACCAGGCCCGCACGCGCGGGCACGCGCGGCAGGCTCACGTTCTCGCGCAGGCTGAGGTCGAGCACGAGGCCTTGCGCCTTGCGGTCCTCGGTGACGAAGCCGAAGCCGGCGTGGATCGCCTCGTTCGGCGACGTCGGCGTGACCACGCTGCCTTCGAGCGTGACCGTGCCCGAATCGATCTTGTCGAGGCCGAACAACAGGCGCGCCAGCTCCGTGCGACCGGCGCCGAGCAGGCCGGCCACGCCGAGTACCTCGCCCGCGTGCAAGTCGAAGCTGACGTCTTTCACCATGCCGCCGGTGACGTGCTCAACCTTCAGGCGCACGCTGCCGATGTTCGGCGTGCGGGTGGGAAAGCGCGCGTCGAGCGTGCGCCCGACCATCATCTTCACCACCTCGTCGAAGGCGAGGCCCGGGACGTCGCGCGTGCCGACGAACTGGCCGTCGCGCAACACGGAGATGCGATCGCACAGCGCGAAGATCTCCTCCATGCGGTGCGACACGTAGACGATGCCCGTGCCCTGCCCGCGCAGTTCGCGGATCAGCTGGAACAGCGTCGCGGTTTCGCTTTCGGTGAGCGCGGCGGTGGGCTCATCCATGATCAGCACACGGGCGTTCTGGCCCAGCGCACGGGCGATCTCCACCATCTGCTGGCGGCCGACCGAGAGGCGCTCCACCAGCGTGCCGGGATCGAGCTTTTCCATCCCCACGCGTGCGAGCCACTCCTTCGCGCGCGTGGCCATCGCCTTGCGGTCGAGCAGGCCGAAGCGATGCACCTCACGGCCGAGGAACAGGTTGTCCGCGATGCTCAGCGAGGGGATGAGGTTCAGTTCCTGGTGGATGATGGCGATGCCGTGCTTTTCGGCATCCGCCGGCGAGGCGATGCTCGCCGCCTTGCCGTCCACCTGGATGTCGCCCGAGTCCGGCGCGTAGATGCCGGTGAGGATCTTCATCAGCGTGGACTTGCCCGCGCCGTTCTCGCCCATGAGCGCGTGCACTTCGCCCGGCAGCAGTTCGAAGTCGACGCCCTCCAACACCTTCACCGGGCCGAAGGCCTTGTGGATGTCGTGCATGCGGATGAGCGGCGCGGCCATTAGAAGGTCACGCCCGCATGCAGGATGATGTTCGCGTAGGGCGAGGTTTCGCCGGTACGCACCACGGCCACCGCGCGGGCGCTCAGTCGCTTGAGGTCGTCGTGGGAGAGTTCGTGCACGGCCACGCCCTCGCTCGCGAGCCGTTCGGCCAGCGCGACGAGGGCGGGGTTCTTCGTGCGGATCTCGCTCGCCACGGTGGCGCTTTCCACGGCGAGTTCGGCATACACCGCCTCGAATACCGTCGCGAACGACGGCGTGCCGGGCAGTACGGCCAGGTCGATGCAGGGCACGCCGGGCGGCACGGGCAGACCGACGTCGGCGATCACCAACGTATCGGTATGACCCATCGCCGCGATCACGCGGTTGAGTTCGGCATGCAGCAGGCCGCTGCGTTTCATCGATGCGTCTCCAGGAAGGCGGTTACCTCGTCGGCGCGCGGCATGCCCGGTTGCGCACCGAGGCGCGACACCTTGATGGCGGCGGCGGCACAGGCACCGCGCACGGCCACGTCGAGGCCTTGGGCCAGGTAGACGGCCAGCGCGGCGTTGAAGGTATCGCCGGCGCCCGTGCTGTCCACCGCATCGACCGTGAAGCCGGCCTGGTGTCGCGGCGCTTCGTCGCCGTCACGGAACCATGCGCCATCCTCGCCGCGGGTAAGCACCACCGGACATGGCGCGCGGCGCATCAATTCGCGGAAGTCGGTGTCGCCGTCGTCGCCGAGCACGGCGGCCAGCTCGTGCTGGTTGGGCGTGAGGAAGCGCACGCGCCGCAACCAATCCACGGGCAGCCGTTGCGCGGGCGCGGGGTTGAGGATCACCGGCACGCCTTCTTCTTCCGCGATGCGCAGCGTGGCATCCACCGCGTCGAGCGGGATTTCCAGTTGCACGAGCAGCGCGTCGGCGCAGCGGATGACGTCGCGCGCGGCTTCCACCTGCGCGGGCGTGACCTGGCCGTTGGCGGCGGGCACCACGACGATCTGGTTCTCGCCGCCGGCCACGGTGATCGAGGCGGTGCCGCTGCCCACGCCGTCGACGCGGGCGACGTGGGTCACGTCGATGCCCTCGGCCTTGAGACCGTCGTAGAGCTGCTGGCCGAATGCGTCGTCGCCGACGTTGCCGACCATCGCCACCTGCGCACCGAGTCGCGCTGCGGCCACGGCCTGGTTGGCGCCCTTGCCGCCGGGAATGGTGAGGAAGCGCTCGCCGGTCAGGGTTTCGCCCGGCGCAACGAAGCGCGGCGCGAGGGTGACCAGGTCCATGTTGATGCTGCCGACGACGACGATTCGCGTCATGTCAGTTTGCTCCGGTTCGCCGGTGGGGGCGGCGTGATGGCGGAGCAATATACGCCTTGCGTGCCCGGGTTGCCTTGAATGGATGGATTGCCGGGCGGCGCGGGTTCATTCGCGGGAAAGTCCGCGTGCTTCCAGCTGGGCGAGGTAGTCCGGCCAGGCGGTGTCGTGTGCGCGGCCGAGGTCGTACAAGGTATCCCAGCCGAAGATGCCGCTGGCATGGCCGTCGTCGAAGCGGATGAGGATGCCGTAGTGGCCGGTGGGCTCGACGGCGGTAATGCCGACGTGGCGCTTGCCCGATACGAGGACTTTCTGACCCGGGCCGTGGCCCTGCACTTCGGCGCTCGGGGAGTTCACGCGCAGGTATTCGTAGGTGAGGCGGAAGTGCTCGCCGTTGTCGAACGTCACTTCAAGAACGCGGGACGCCTGGTGCAGGGTGATGTCGGTGGGGCGTGGCATGGGAAGCCTGGGGTGGCCGGAGCGCAACGCTCCGTCGAAACGCTTTTCGCCGATACGATCGGCTCCCACCCCTTAGGTAGCGGCCTCACTACCGAGGGGGTGGGAGCCGATCGTATCGGCGAATCTCAGTGCGCGTGGCCGAAGCCGTCGCCGGTGCCACGTTCCAGCGGCGGCGGGTCGCCCGCCACGGCCAGCAGCGACGTGGCGTAGGCGTCTTCCATGCTCACGGTGGAGACCTCGTCCCAGGCAAAGAACGACGGCTCGCGCAGCCATTCCGCGTCGGGCGTGATCTCCTGCATGTTGAAGCCTTCCTCCTCCACGCTGACGAGCCGGCCGATGTAGCAAACCTCGGATTCGTCTTCGCTGTCCACGTGAACGCCGATGACCGGCGCATGGGCCGAGGCGGCCTTGATCACCTGGGTGATGTCGTCGAGCGGGAAGTCGTCCGGCGGTGTCGGGGCGATGCCCTTCAGCGCCAGCGCCTTCTCCAGGAAGCCGGCATGCTTGTCGGGTGCCTCGTATTCGGAGATGTCGCGATGCCGCATGATGTACATGCCGTCATAGCTGACGCCGTCGCCGATGACCCACAGCAGGAAGAATTCGCGGCCCACTCCACCCACGTAGCCACAGAAGCTGCCGTGTTCGAGTTCGCCGCGCCAGATACGAATCAGCTGGCGGTTGTCCTGCGCTTCGCGCAAGGAGGCCCGCTGGCCGTTCGTTTTGAGTTGGATAACCTTGCCCATAGTGGTCAATAGTTTAGCAGGGGGCCGGGGCCCCCTTGTTCAGAGGATGTAACGGCTCAGGTCCTCGTCCTTGACCAGGGACGAGAGCGATTTATCGACATGTTCGGCGTCGATGGAGTAGTTTTCGCCGGATTTGTCCGCAGCTTCGAAGGAGATGCGCTCCAGGAGCCGCTCCATGACCGTGTGCAGGCGGCGGGCACCGATGTTTTCGGTGCGCTCGTTCACCTGGAAGGCCACCTCGGCCAGGCGGTCGATGCCCGAGTCGGTGAACGCCAGGGTGACGCCTTCGGTTTGCAGCAGCGCAACATATTGCTTGGTCAGGGCGTTGTTCGGCTCGCGCAGGATGCGCTTGAAGTCGTCCACCGACAGCGCGCTCAACTCCACGCGGATCGGCAGGCGGCCCTGCAGTTCCGGGATGAGGTCGGAGGGCTTGGCCAGCGAGAAGGCGCCCGAGGCGATGAACAGGATGTGGTCGGTCTTGATCGGACCGTACTTGGTGGAGACGGTGGAACCTTCCACCAGCGGCAGCAGGTCGCGCTGGACGCCCTCGCGGCTCACGCCCGCCCCGCCCCATTCGGAGCGCTGGGCCACCTTGTCGATCTCGTCGATGAAGACGATGCCGTTCTGCTCGGCGGCATCCACGGCGCGGCTGCGCAGTTCGTCGTCGTTGAGCAGCTTGCCGGCCTCTTCCTCTTCCAGCAGCGGCCGGGCCTGGCGAATGGTCATCTTGCGCTTCTGCGACTTGCTGCCGCCGAGGTTCTGGAACATGCGACCCAGCTGCTGACTCATCTCTTCCATGCCGGGCGGCGTCATGATCTCCACGCCGACGTTCATGGCGAAGTCCAGCTCGATCTCGCGGTCGTCGAGCGCCCCTTCGCGGAGCTGCTTGCGCAGCTTCTGACGGGTGTCACTGTCGATGGCCGGCGCGGCGCCGGTATCGTCCCAGCCGGTGGCCTGGCGGCGCGGCAGGAGGGCGTCGAGCAGACGGTCCTCGGCGGCATCCTCGGCCTGGCTGCGCACGCGGGCCTTGCCCTGCTCGCGCACGAGCTTGTAGGAGACGTCGGCGAGGTCGCGGATGATCGATTCGACATCCTTGCCCACGTAGCCCACTTCGGTGAACTTGGTGGCTTCCACCTTCACGAACGGCGCGTTGGCGAGGGTGGCCAGCCGGCGGGCGATCTCGGTCTTGCCCACGCCCGTGGGGCCGATCATCAGGATGTTCTTCGGCGTGACCTCGTCGCGCATGCCCGGTTCCAGCTGCATGCGGCGCCAGCGGTTGCGCAAGGCGATGGCCACGGCGCGCTTGGCGTCGTGCTGGCCGATGATGTAGCGGTCCAGTTCGTTGACGATCTCGCGGGGAGTGAGTTCGGACATCGCTCAGAGCTCTTCGATCGAATAGTTGTGGTTGGTATAGATGCAGATATCGCCAGCGATCTTCAGCGATTTCTCCACGATCGTGCGTGCATCCAGGTCGGTGTTCTCGAGCAGGGCCAGCGCGGCGGACTGCGCGTACGGGCCACCCGAACCGATGGCGATGAGGCCGTGCTCGGGTTCGAGCACGTCGCCGTTGCCCGAGATGAGAAGCGACGCCTCCTTGTCGGCCACCGCCAGCATGGCCTCCAGGCGGCCCAGGCGGCGGTCGGTGCGCCATTCCTTGGCCATTTCCACGGCCGCGCGGGTGAGGTTGCCGCCGTGCTTGATCAGCTTCTCCTCGAACAGCTCGAACAGCGTGAAGGCGTCGGCGGTGGCGCCGGCGAAGCCGGCCAGCACGTCGCCCTTGCCCAGGCGGCGCACCTTGCGCGCGTTGGACTTCATGACGGTGTTGCCGAGGGTGACCTGGCCGTCGCTGCCGAGGACGACCTTGCCGTCCCGGCGAACGCAGACGATGGTCGTGGCGTGCATCGGTTCCATGGGGTTCTCGCTTCCGGGTGGAACGGCAGATGTGGGGGCGGGCGTTGCGCGGGCAAGGGGAAGACGCTTTCGCGAAGACCGGGGCGCACGGTTCTGGGTCCCTGCGTGCGCAGGGACGATGTGAGGGAAATGACGTGGCAGGCGATCTTGTAGCACGGCGTTCCTGCGTACGCGGGAACCCAGGGCGTGGCACCGCAAAGGGCCTTACTCTCGCACGGTTAGGCTTTCCGCTTCGCCCGCGGATGCGCCGCGTCGTACACCTTCGCCAGGTGCTGGAAATCCAGGTGCGTATAGATCTGCGTGGTGGCGATGTCCGCATGCCCCAGCAGCTCCTGCACCGAACGCAGGTCGCCGGAGGATTCGAGCATGTGGCTGGCGAAGGTGTGCCGCAGCATGTGCGGGTGCACGTGGTGGGTCATGCCCGCCGAAAGCAGGCTGAGGCGCTTCTGCACGGTGCGCGGGCTGATCGGCCCGTCGCCACGGCCCTTGAACACGGGCTGCTCGGGGGCCGTGCCTCCCAGGCTCGCAAGCTGGCGCAGCGCCGCCACGGCATGGCGTCCGACCGGGAGGATGCGCGTCTTGTTGCCCTTGCCCAGCACCCGGACCTGGCCGTCGTCGAGGTCGAGGTCGCCCCAGCGCAGGCCGCACAGTTCGGACAGGCGAAGGCCGCTGGAATACAGCAGTTCCATCATCGCGGTGTCGCGCGGACCGTGGACATCGCCCAGCGTGGTTTCGACCAGTTGCTTGGCCTCGTCCACGTCGAGCACGTGCGGCAGCTTGCGACGTACCTTCGGACCACGCACCCCTGCCGCCGGATCGTGGGCGAGGTGGCCTTCGCGGTTGAGGTAACGGAACAGCGTGCGGCAGGCAGAGAGCAGGCGCTGGATGCTGTTCGGCGCGAGGCCGCCGCGGTGTTCGCGGGCGATCATGCCGCGCAGGCGGTCGGGCGCGAGGGCGTCGAAGGCGGCGATCCCCTCGTTTTCCATGAAACGCAGCAGCTTTTCCAGGTCGCGGCGATACGCCGAGAGCGTATGCGCCGACGGGGCCCGCTCCGCCGAGAAATGGCGGAGGAAGGCCTCGACGGCCTCGCGCGGTGTCACGCGGCCTTCCGGGCCCGCTGGATCGCCGACCCCACGGTGGTGGAAATCATGTCGAGGAACAGCGTGCCCATCCCGGGATGGAAGCGGTCGGCATCCAGGCTGCCGATGGCGAGCATGGCATCGGGGCCGACACGCATCAGCGCGGCCGAGCGCACTTCGTCGGCTTCCGCCCCGAACAGGCGGTGTAGCTTCTCGGGGGCGAGGCGTCCCGCCACCGGCTCGCCGTGTTCGAGGAACGAGGCGAACTCGGGCAGGCCCGCGCTGCCGCGCGACTCGCGCAGCAGCCAGGGTTCGTCGGGCAGGCCGGCGAGGTCGCCGAAAAACACGAGCCGCACGCGTTCGGACTGGAAGTCGTCGGTGAGCCGGCGCACGACGCTGCGTACCGTTTCCTCGATGCCGCCGGCACTTAGCAATGCCAGCATGAGGCCGTGCACGCGACGCATGAGCTTCTCGTTTTCGCCCGCGACGGTCGAGAGTTCGCGCAGGCGCGTGTCCAGTTCGGCGTTTTTCTCGCGCAGCGAGCGCATCTGGTGCACGGCGAGCGAGGTGGCCGGCCCGTTGCGCGTAGGCAGCACGAGGGCATCGGCCAGTTCGGGGTAGTCGGCGAGGAAATCGGGGTGGCGGCGCAGCCAGGACGCCACGGTGGCCGGGTCGAGGTCGCCGTCGATCGCGCTGTCGGTCATGGGGATGACGTCCTTCATGGGGTGCTTGCCGGGTCCAGTGTGCCGCGTTCGGAGGCCCGCGTCACACCTCGCCTTCGAAAACGAACGCCGCCGGTCCCGTCATCCACAGCGTGTGGCCCGGTCCGTGCCATTCGATGGTGAGCCGGCCGCCGGGGAGGTCGACGTCGACCACGGGGCCGGCGAGGCCCAGCGCATGGGCGACCGCGGCCGCCGCACAGGCGCCGGTACCGCAGGCCTGCGTCCAGCCGCTGCCACGCTCGTGGACGCGCAGGCGCAGGTGGCTGGCGCCAAGGCGCTGCGCGAAGCCCACGTTGGCGCCCTGCGGAAACAGGGGATGGTGGGTGAGCAGCGGGCCGAGACGGTCGACGCGGGGGTCGGTCACGTCGTCGACGAAGACCACCGCGTGCGGGTTGCCCATCGACACGGCGCCGAAGCTCACTTCCTCGCCGTCGGCTTCGAGCGTGTAGGTGGCATGGGGCGGGCGATCGAGCGGGACGTGCGCGGGATCGAAATCCGGCTCGCCCATGTCCACCGTGACGATGCCCTCGCCCAGCACGCGCACGGTGACCGGGCCGGACGGGCTTTCCAGCCGAACCGGCACGTTGCGCTCGATGGCGCCTTCGCGGTCCAGCCAGGCCGCCACGCAGCGCACGCCGTTGCCGCACTGCCCCGAGGGCGTGCCGTCGGCGTTCCAGATGCCGTAGTAGAACGCGCACGAGGGATCGCGCGCCGGTTCGATGCTGAGCAGCTGGTCGAAGCCGATGCCGGTATGGCGGTTGGACAACGCCACGATGCGCGCGGTGTTGGGCACGTGCCCGGCATCCTCGCGCCAGTCCACCACGACGAAATCGTTGCCGATTCCATGCATCTTGGTGAATCGGATGGGCATGGCGGTTACTGGTGGATGATGGGGTTGAACGGGGCGAACGTGGTGCTCACCGGCGCCGGGCCCACGGTGGACGTATGCGCCGGTTGCACCACGGGCTGCGCGGGCGTGGCCGGCTTGGCGGCCGCCGCCGGGGGCGGCATGAACAACGGGCCCTTGTTGCCGCAGCCCGACAGGGCCAGGGCGGCGAGGACGAGGGCGCAAGGGAGCATCGATCGGCGCATGGTCGGTTCCGGCATTAGCGGCGACCAGTATAGCCCTGACCTCAGAGCTGTTTCTCGAACCGGAAGGCATCCGCGCCGTCGGCGTAATAGGCCGCGTATTCGCCGATGCGCTCATAGCCCAGGCGTTCGTACAGTCGGATGGCCACGGCGTTGTCCTTGCGCACTTCCAGGCGCAAGGCGCGGCAACCGTGCGCACGACCGGCGTCTTCCGCGGCGGCGACCAGTGCCGAGCCCACCCCCTTGCCCTGCGCCTCGGGCTTGGTGGCGATCGAGTACAGGCGCGCCACCGTGGTGCCCTTCCGGAAGAACACCACGGCGGTGCCGAGGAAGCGGCGGTGGTTGGCACTGGCCACGAGGACGGTGGCGCTTTGGCTGTCCAGGTGCTTGCGGTACTGGGCGCGGCTCAGGCGATCCTGGGCGAAGCTCGATTCCTCGAGGGCGACCAGGTCGTCGAGATCGCTCAATTCGGCGCGACGAACGCGTACCGCGGCGGTAACCGGGGGTGGACGCATGCGTGGTGGAACTCCGGCGCGGGTGGGGTGGACGGCGGCGGGGCCGGCGGGGGTATCGGCAAGCGCGGAACTGTAGACCCCGTTGTCCCGTCGATCAATGACTTTTTCCTAAACATTTCCTCATGGGTTTCACGACGGCCGCTTGTGCGCCGTCACCTCGGAGAACACACTGCCGCCAACCGGCGAAACGCCTCGGCCCGATGGCGGGCCGACGACGCTCGGATCGTCGTCTTCAGAGGTGTCATGAGCCGGCTCGTCATCGTCGTGGAGAAGGCCTCCGACTGGGGCTCGTATTACCCGTCCGTCGACGTCGTCACCGCCATGGACTACCTCCGCGAGCCGGTCGGCGGCGACGACGAGCGCACGCACGTCATCAACCTGTGCCGCAGCTACAAATACCTGGGCACGGGCTATTACGTGTCGCTGCTGGCCGAGGCGCGCGGGCACAAGGTGATTCCTTCCGTGCGCACGGTGAACGACCTGCGCCGCCGCTCGCTCTACGGCCTGGACATCGACGACCTCAACCAGAAACTGCAGAAGTTCCTGCCCGCGGGCGGTCGCGACACCACCGATTTCGGGGTGCTGGTCTACTTCGGCGAAACCGCGTTGCCCGACCTGCAGGACCTCGCCCGGCAGATCTTCGACATGTTCCCCTGCCCGCTCATGCGCATCGAATTCGAGCGCGACCGGATCTGGCAGGTATCGGCGGTGAAGCCGGTGGGCCTGCACACGCTCGACGACGCGCAGGAAGATGCGTTCGCGACCGCCCTGGAGAAGTTTTCCCGCAAGATCTGGCGACGGCCGCGTACGCGCAAGCGCTTCCGCTACGACATCGCCATGCTCGTCGACCCCAACGAGGCGATGCCGCCGTCGAACAAGAAGGCGCTCAAGCACTTCGTCGAGGCGGGCAAGCACCTGGGCATCGAAGTCGACCCGATCGGCCGCAACGATTACCAGCGCCTCGCCGAGTACGACGGCCTGTTCATCCGCGAGACCACGGCCAGCGACAACCACACCTACCGCTTCGCCCATCGCGCGGAGAAGGAAGGCATGGTGGTGATGGACGATCCCACCTCGATCCTGCGCTGCACGAACAAGATATTCCTGAACGACCTGATGGTGTCGCGCAAGCTCGCCACGCCGACCACCGAGATCCTCTACCGCGACGATCCGAAGCAGTTGCGCGAGTTGCCCGACCGCCTGGGCCTGCCGCTCGTGCTGAAGATTCCCGACGGCTCGTTCTCGCGCGGCGTGGTGAAAGTGGAATCGCGTGAGGCGCTGGAGAAGGCGGCATCCGAGCTGTTCGCGCACAGCTCCCTGGTGATCGCGCAGGAATACCTCTATACCGAGTTCGATTGGCGCGTCGGCGTGCTCAACCATGAGCCGCTCTATGCCTGCCAGTACTTCATGTCGCGCGGCCACTGGCAGATCTACAACCACGGCGCCAAGGGCACGGCCAAGTCGGGCGGCTTCCGCACGGTGCCCGTGCGCGAGGCGCCGAGCGAGGTGGTGAAGCTGGCGCTGAAGGCCACCCAGACCATCGGAGACGGAATCTACGGGGTGGACCTCAAACAGGTGGGCGACCGCCCGGTGGTGATCGAGGTGAACGACAATCCATCGATCGACGCGGGCGTGGAGGATGCCTACCTGGGCGAGGATCTCTACCTGCGCATCATGCAGGAGTTCCTGCGGCGGATGGAGTTGAAGCGGTTGGGTATCAAAGGCTGAAAGCCGTAGGTCCGGTTCCGCGAAAACCGCATTCATGGCGCTGGGTTCCCGCGTTCGCGGGAACGACGCACCATAGAATTCCCTCGCGTCGCTCCCGCGAACGCAGGAGCCCAGCGCGAAACGCTCAGCTTTCGCGATGTGAATCCCTACGTCTCGTCACCGCCGCCACAACGCCCCCAGCAACTCCAATGGCAGCCGAGGCCGCATCGCCACGAGCACGCTCGCCGGTGCCAGCAGCAGCCAGAAGACGGGCGACCAGCCCAACGTCTCGCTATGCGCCGACAACGGCGTGAGCAGGAGCAGCAACGCGCCGGCGGCCAGCCAGGCCATGGCGATGAGGGCGCGGATGCGGCGGGGCGAAAGCGTGTCGTTCATGGCGTGACTCCGTGGCGGCATGGACCGCACGTTAGGCGGCCCCCGTCTCACGGACCGCGACCGGCTGGGTAGAATGGCAAGGCCAAACCATCGAAGGAGCCTCCATGAGCGCCGAAGCGCACCGTTACGCCGTGTTCGGTCATCCGATCGCGCACTCGCTGTCGCCCGACATCCACTCGGCTTTCGCGGCGCAGCTGGGCATCGCCCTCGATTACCGGACCATCGACGCCGCGCCGGAAGACTTCGTCGCCCAGGTAAAGCGCTTTTTCGCCGAGGGGGGGCTCGGTGCCAACGTGACCCTGCCGCACAAGAACGTCGCCCTCGCCCTGGCCGACAAGCATACCGAAGCCGCCGCGCGCACCGGTTCGGCCAATACCCTCACCCCGCTGGTCGGTGGCGGCATCGAGGCGCACAACACCGACGGCAGCGGCTTCGTGCGTGACATCACCGAACGCCACGGTTTCGACCTGCGCGGTCACGACGCCCTGCTGCTGGGCGCCGGCGGCGCCGCCAAGGCGGTGGCCTGGGCCCTCATGGACGCCGGGGTGCGATCGCTCACCATCGTCAACCGCACGCCCGAGCGCGCCGACGAGATCGCCGATGCCATCGGCGAACCCGCCCGGTGCCGTACGCGCTACTGGGACGGCCTGGAAGGCGAGTGCTTCGACCTCGTGGTCAATGCGACCTCCATCGGCGTCACCGGCGGCGACTTCGCCCTGCCGATGTCCATCGTGCAGGACCATTCGACGGCCTACGACCTGTGTTACGGCACCGCTTCGGCAGGCTTCAAGGGCTGGGCCATCGCCGCCGGCGTGCGCCCCGACTGGTTCCGCGACGGCCTGGGCATGCTGGTGGAACAGGCGGCCGACGCCTTCGAACGCTGGCACGGGCAGCGCCCGGACACCGATCCGGTCTACCGCGAACTGCGCCAGCGTTACTGAGCATGACCCTGGCCTGCCGCCCCGGTTGCGGCGCGTGCTGCATCGCCCCGTCGATCAGCTCGCCCATCCCCGGCATGCCGCAGGGCAAACCGGCCGGCGTGCGCTGCGTACAGCTCACCGCCGACAACCGCTGCGCGATCTTCGGCCACCCCGAGCGACCGAAGGTCTGCGGCGGCCTGCGACCCGAAGCCGCCATGTGCGGATCGGATCGCGCGCATGCGCTGTCATGGTTGGCGGCGCTGGAGAAGGCCACGGCGGCATGAACCGCAACGCCCTCGTGATGCCTGGACGCGACGTCGCTTCCCTGATTGAACGAGCCTATCGCGGCAAACGTATCAATCGATTGGTCATCTTCGCCGATGACGTGGACACTTCGCGCATCACGAACGGGGAATCGCCATGTCATCCATCTACGACCACCAGGTTCGCACCATCGATGGCCAGACGCTCTCGATGGAGGCGTATCGCGGCAAGACGCTGCTGATCGTCAACGTCGCTTCGCGCTGCCAGTTCACCCCGCAATACCAGGGACTGGAGGCGATGTACCAGCGCATGCGCGGGCAGGGATTCGAGATCCTGGGCTTCCCGTGCGACCAGTTCGGCCACCAGGAACCGGGTGCCGATGCCGAGATCAAGTCGTTCTGCGACCTCACCTATGGGGTGAGCTTTCCGCTGTTCTCCAAAATCGAGGTGAACGGCGAGGGCACGCATCCGCTGTATGCCGCGCTCAAACACGCCGCGCCGGGATTGCTCGGTGCCGAGGACATCAAGTGGAACTTCACCAAGTTCCTCGTCGACCGCTCGGGCGCGGTGGTGAAGCGTTACGCACCGGCGTTCACGCCGGACTTCATCGAGCGGGAGATCGCGGACAGCCCCGCGCTGGCCTGAGGCCAGCTCGATTCATCGATACGATCGGCTCCCACCCCTTTGGCAGTACGCCTGCTACCGAAGGGGTGGGAGCCGATCGTATCGGCGAATCCCGCGGAGAGAGGCGATCAATGTGTGACCGAACGATGTCAGCGAACCGCATCGCGTGAAGGACACGTAAGCCCCACGTCACATCGGCGTAAAGGCCGTTACATGGGAAACGGGGACGCTGGGCGACTCACCTCCCCGGAAGGTCCACCCGATGACGTTCGCCCGCACCGCCCTGGCCACCGCCCTTGCCCTTTCCCTATACGCAGGCCTCGCGAGGGCCGACGACGACACCACGCCGGCCACGACCACCGACAGCCGCGACGCGAAACAGCTCGAAGCGGTATCCGTCATCGCTCCGGGCGAGACGCGCCAAATCCAGAGCATCGGCGTCGACGAGATCGTGCGCCAGCAGACCCCAGGCTCCAGCCCGCTCAAGGCGCTGGACAAGCTGCCCGGCGTGCAGTTCCAGGCCGCCGATCCCTGGGGTGCCTACGAGTGGTCCACGCAGATCAACCTGCACGGTTTCGACCAGTCGCGCCTGGGCTTCACCCTCGACGGCATTCCGCTGGGCACGATGGGCTACGGCGTCACCGACGGCCTGCAGGTCACCCGTGCGATCACCTCCGAAAACCTCGCCACCGTCGAGCTGGCGCAGGGCGCGGGTGCGCTCGGCACCGCGTCGAACACCAACCTCGGCGGCACGGTGCAGTTCTACTCGGCCGATCCGGACATGAAGGCCGGCGTGCGCGTGAGCCAAGTGCTGGGCTCGGATTCGACGCGGCGCACTTTCGCCCGCGTCGATTCCGGCGACCACGGCGGCTTCTCGATGTACCTGTCGTTCGTGCACGCCGACACCGACAAGTGGAAGGGCTTCGGCGACCAGAAGAGCAACCAGGCCAACCTCAAGGCCGTCTATCAATGGGGCGACGGCAACCGCATCAGCCTGTTCGCCGACGGCAGCAAGCGCAAGGAATACGACTACATGGACCTGTCCCTCACCAGCCAGCGCGCGCTGGGCTGGGATTGGGATTACCTCCAGCCGGACTGGAACACCGCCGTGCAGATCGCCAACGCGCTGAACGGCAAGGGCGATTACCCGGCCGTGCTGAATGCGCTGCCGGCCGATTACGGCAAGGGCGACGCCACCTACTACGCCGGCGGCGGCATCCGTCGCGACGGCCTGGCAGGTCTTTCCGGCTCGTTCAACCTCGGCGGCGCCACGCTCGACGCGACGGGCTACTACCACGCCGATCGCGGCGAGGGGCAATGGGCCACGCCGTACCAGGCGTCGTCGCCGACAGTGCCCATCTCGATGCGTACCACCGACTACGGCCTGGACCGCTACGGCATCACCTCCGCGTTGAAGTTCAACGTGGCGAACAACGATGTCGAGATCGGCGTGTGGGGCGAAGACGCGAACACCAACCAGGAGCGCAATTTCTTCCCGCTCGGTGGCCAGTACACCTCGTTGTACGTCGTCTACAACGACCAGGCGCCTTTCATGCGCGCGTTCCTGCAACACTACGAAACCAAGACACGCATGGCCTACGCCGAGGACACGCTGCACCTCCTCGACGACGCGCTCACCGTCAACTTCGGCGCCAAGTCGCTGCGCGTCACCACCGACGCCACCTCACTGGTGCCGACCACCTCCTACGCGCAAGGCCGCATGCGCGCAAGCAAGGGCTTCCTGCCGCAGGCCGGCGCCGACTACAAGCTCGACGCCAACCAGGACATCTACGCGTCGTACGCGAAAAACCTCTCGGCGTTCGGCATCACGCCTTTCAGCACCTCGCAGCAGGCCTTCGACGATGCGAAGAGCCGCCTGAAGCCGGAAGAGTCGCAGACGTGGCAGCTCGGCTATCGCGCCCACGGCGACACCTTCGAGGCATCGGTGGGCGTGTTCTATACGCGCTTCGAAAACCGCCTGCTCGTCACCACGCCCTGCCCGGCCGTGGTCACCTGCGCCTCGTCGCTGAACAACGTGGGCGACGTGAAGAGCCGCGGCGCCGACCTGGCCTTCATCTGGAAGCCGGTGCACGGCCTTTCCTGGCTCAATTCGTTCTCGTACAACCACTCGACGTACCAGGACGACTACCAGAGCTCCGGCCTCATTCCCACCGCCGACAAGTACGTGGTGGGCGTGCCCAAGACGATGTTCTCCAGCTCCGTGAGCTACGAGATCGCGGGCTGGCGAGCGAACCTCGAAGGCAAGTACACGGGCCGCCGCTACATCACCTACACCAACGATTCGTCGGTGCCCTCGTACTGGGTGATGAACGCCGGCGTGGCCTACGACTTCGGCGCGGTGGCGGGCGTGGATGAACTCAGCATTGGGCTCAACGCGACCAACCTGCTGGACAAGCGGTATTTCGCGACGACCGGCACGAACGGCTACGTGGCCTTCGATCCGAACGGCTACAACCAGACGCTGATGGCGGGCGCGCCGCGGCAGTACTTCGTGAGTCTCAACGCGAAGTTCTGAGCCGTCGTCCCTGCGTACGCGGGAACCAGCGCGGGGCATTCGGTGTTCGCGACATCGCTGCGACGTAAAGCCGATGAGGCGATGTCGTACGACCGAAAACCGGGGCGCTGGATTCCTGCGTTCGCAGGAATGACTTGGCCTGACATGCGCTTTCCGTCATCCATCGGATGTTCAAAGCCGTCGTCCCTGCGTACGCAGGGACCCAGCGCGGGGCGTTTGGTTTTCGCGACATCGCTGCAGACGTAACGCCGATGAAGCGATGTCGTACGACCGAAAACCGGAATGACGAGGGCCTGTTCCCGCGAGAGGGAACAGGCCCTTTCTTACCTTCCGGACGCTTAGAGTGCCGGGGTCAACCGATGGCTCCCCTGGAACCGGTTGGCCGGCACGATCGCCTTCGCACCCAACGTGAGCGCGGTGCCGTACGCATCGGCCACGCGGAGCGACGCGAAATCGCCTCCCGTGCTCTGCCACTGCACGATGCGGCTGTTGGCATCGCGCCACAGCAGGTCGGCGCGACCATCACCGTCGTAATCGGCTACGGAAAGCAGCGTGTACCCGGCGGGCACCGCATGGTCGTGGCGACCCGTCACGGTGAGACCGTTCATGTTCCACCACGTGATGCCGCCGGTGGCGGTGTTGGTCCAGATCAAGTCGGTGGTACCGTCGCCGTCGACGTCGCCCACGCCGAACAGGCGCGTGTTGGCCGGACGATCCGGCAGTTTCAGGCTGACGAAGCCGTCGCGACGGTCGCCGCGCCACAGCGTGACCGAGGTGCCGTTGACGAAGGTCCAGACGATGTCGGTGTAGCCGTCGCCGTCGACGTCGGCCAACGTCGGCTGGGCGCCCGCGACGCCGTTCTTCGGCCACGACTTGCCGGTGACGATGATGTCGTTCTGCGTGGTGGGATCGAGGTCCAGCGCCCACCAGACGATCTGGTCCTTCTCTGTATCGAACCAGACCAGCTTCTGCACGCCGCTGTCGTCGTGCACGCCCGCGCCCAGCAGCTTCCAGCTGGAGGGGATGGCATCGGCCACGGTGAAGGTGAAGTACTCGCCGTCGGCGGCCGACACCCATACATGCAGGCGGTTATCGCTACCCAACAGCAGCAGTTCGTTCGACTTCAGCGACAGCGCGTCGAGGCCGGGAATGAAATCGCCCGAGGCGACCACGGTGAGCCCCGCGTCGATCGCCTGGGTCTGGTCGTAAAGGCTGACCGCACCCTTCATCGCGACCGAGTGCAGCAGGCCCTTGTCCGGATCGACATAGGCGAAGTCGCTGTAACCGTCGTTCGTGAAGAGGTTCTTGAGCGAGAACAGGTCCATCGGAGCCTGGTAACCGCGATGCGCCGGGGCGGACCAGTCGGCGACGGCGTCGCTGAGGTTGGCCGCGTTGATGCTGCCCAGGCCGGTGGCGAGGCTGTAGCCGACGTTGGTGCGCCAGGCGGGCACCAGCGTGCCGGTGGTGGGATCGCCGCCCTCGACGATGCCGACGACGTTGGCGAGGTTCTTGCCGCTGTCGCAGTTGATCGAGCCCGCGCCGCAGGGTTGCACGATGTCGCCCTCGGTCACGTTGTAGAACACGCATTCGGGGCTGGCCGTGTTGCCGTTGCTGGCGTTGCACGCGTTGAGCATCTTGGTGTTGGGCGAACCCACCGTGCCGAACTGGCGCGCGGCGATGCCGTAGAGCGCGGGCAGCATGTTGCCGTGGCGGGTGTCGTTGGCCTGGTTGATCAGCGCCTGCACGCCCGCCATGGCCGGTGCGGCGAACGAGGTACCGCCGGCGGAATTGGCGAATACGGCGTCGGGATCGCGGAAGTCGCAGGCAGTGCCGCCGTTGGCGCTGTCGGACATGCAGAACACCAGCGCATGGCCGAAGATGCCGTTGGCGGAGAACAGCGACACGTCGGGAATCGTGCGCGAGGTGTGGTTGGTCGAACCGTGGATGCCGACCTGCTCCACGGGCTGCTGGAACACCGTGCTGGGACCGCCGCCCGCGCCACCGACCTGGAGGAAATCGCCGCCGCGACCCGAGCCGTCGTTGCAGGCGGTGACGCCGTCCTCGTAGCCCAGCAGCGTATAGAGGTGCTCGCTGGCGCAGCTGTTGTTCCAGGCCATCTCCGGGATGTAGCTCACCGCGGACTGGTAATACGGCATGTTCTTGGCCGTCCAGTAGGTCGACTGCTTGCCCAGGTCGTTGAAGTCGGTGCCGCCCACGGCCACCACCGACGGTGACGAGGCCAGTCCGTTCACCGATGCGCCCGACGTCGACCAGAACAGCGCGCCCTGGTCGCACTGCGTCGAACCGCCGTCGCCGGAGGACACGAACACGGTGACGCCCTCGGCGGCGGCCGCCGAGAACAGGATGTCGGCCAGCGAAGCGTCGGACGGATCCTGCGCTTCGCAAGCACCGTAGCTCAGGCTCCACACCGGCGCCGGCAGTTCGCCGTTGGGACCGCCGTCGAGCAACCGCGAAGCGGCGATGAACGGCCCGAAGCTGGCCCCGCTGTCGGCGCACGAGGCCAGCACGATGTCGGCGTCGGGCGCGGCGGCACCGGCCCATTCGGCATCGAGCGCGGCTTCACCTTCGTCGCCGGTCAGGCCCGGATCGGCGCACGCTTCGCCACCGGCGAGCGGATGCAGGATGCTGAACGTGCCCTTCGCATCCGACGGCAGGAATGCGTCGCGGAAATGCCGCACGTCGTCGGGCAGCACGTTGGTGCGCTCGAGCACCACCACGGTCTGGCCCTCGCCGCGTACGGGCTGGCTACGCTTCCACAGCGGATTGACGTTGTACACCTGGTTGAAGTCGGCCGGCACCATGTCGTACGTGGTGCTCGGATTCGACGTGCCCGGCGGCACCGTGAAATTCGCCTTCGCCGTAGCCGGCGTGATCCATTTGCCCTGCTTGCGGTCGAACTGCGTGCGGGTGATTGGCGTGTGCTGCGCGGTGGGGAAGATGTTGTGCAGCGACACGCTGGCGACCACCGTCGACAGCGCCGCCGGCACGCGCGCGGGCGTGCGGTTGGCGAAACGGCGGTTGCCGTCGAGGTCGTAGCGATGCAGGTCGGTGGCGAAGGCCTTGGTCACCGCCGCCGCCGAACCGGAGAATTCGATGCGCATGCGATCGCGCGACACGTAGGACACCGTGAGGCCCTGCGACGCCAGCCATTGCTTCACCGCCTGCACGTCCTGGGGCGCCGGTCCGAAGCGTTCGCCGAGCTGGTCGGCGGTGAGCCATTGGTGGAAGTGGCCCGAGCCGGGATGGTTGAGGCTCGACAGGTAGCTGCGGAAGGCTTTCTCGCGGTCGTCGTCGCGCTTGAGCACGAGCGTCATCGAGTCGATGGCGTCGGTGGGCGCCATGGCACCCTGGTCGTGCTGTGCGGCGGCCGGGCCCGGCGTGCCGCCGGGTAGCGCGAAGGTGGATGTCTTCTCCACCTGCCGGGTCACGCGGACCGTGGCGGCGGGTGCGGCGGCGCGAGCCGCTTGCGTCAGCTCGACGGCGGCGGCCGGCAGCGACAGGGCACAGCCCGTCGTCAGCCCCGCGAGCGCGAGCTGGTTGAGATACCTGCGAAACATCGGTGGACTCCCTTGGCGTGAGTGATGGATTCCCCCGCCGAACTCCCCCGCTTCGAAGCTCCCCCTGACGCCGCAACAGCACGGTCGATCAGCCCGCCGACGGTATACGCATTACCGAAAAGTAAACCTGACAGGCATCACATTTGGACGTCCAGACGGGAAACCGGCATGCGCCCACGCGCATGGCAACCGGATTGCAACAATCGGACGATACCGTGATCCGTCCGCCGGGGCCGTCCGACAGGGGGATGGCCTGGTCGCGGATGCCCCACGAGAATCACCCCATGCTCGACTCCCTTCCCGCCGCGATGCCCCGTCGCGCGGTTCTTGCCGCCGTCGCGGGCGTGATCGTGATCGCGGCCGTGACGGCGACGCTGATGACGCGCGGCCAGCACCTGTCGGCGCCTTCGAGCGCGGCCGATACGCTCACCGATGCGGCGGCACCGTCGGGCCATTCCAGTGAAGTGGACATCCTGCTGGGGCTCGCCCGCGAGGCGACGAAGGACGGTCGCCTCGTCGCGCCGCAGGGCAACAACGCCTACGAGTACTACCTGAGCGTGCTTCAGCTCGACGCAAGCAACGCCACCGCGCTGGACGCCCTGCGCGAGACCTTGCCGTTCGCGTCGCAGGAGATCGAGCAGCAGATCAATCGTCGACAGCTGGACGAGGCGCGCCGCGAGATCGCCCTGCTGCGAGACTTCGATCCCACCAACTACACGCTGATCATCCTGGGCGCCAAGCTCGACGCGCAGCAGCAGGTGGTCACGGCCGAGGACGAAGCCAGGGCCGATGCGATGAGGCGCCATACCCCCTAGGAGCACGGGTTTGCGGGGCCGTTCATGGTCCGCAACCCCCGAAAGAGGGATACTTGGCGTTCCCCCCAAAGGCAAGGAGCCTCTCCCATGAACCGTTTCGGCATCCTCTTCTTCATGGCCGCCCTCGGCGGCGCCGTGCTCAGCGCCTGCCAGACCGCCCCCGCCACGCAGCCGCGGCCGCAACCGGTGGCGGGCTTCGTCACCGACGTGAAGGCCTTCGACGCCTTCATCGCCACCCGTCCCACGCCCGAGCAGTTTCGCGCGGCCTACCCCGATGTCCTGCTGGTCACGCCCGACATGATGACCACGCGCGAGATCCGCATGAACAACAGCCGCTATTTCCCGGAGATGGACGCGGAAGGCCGCATCAAGGGCGGCAAGTTCATGTGAGCGCGAGCGAGCCGCCACGCGGCCGTGTAAAGCGCAAGAGCGTTATGCTTGCAGGCCACGCTTGACGGTTCTCCATCCATGCCCCTCCGGTCCTTCAAAGGCATCCTTCCCCGCCTCGGCGCACGCGTCTACGTCGATCCGGCCAGCACCGTGATCGGCGACGTCGAACTGGCCGACGACGTCTCCGTTTGGCCCGGTGCCGTCGCCCGTGGCGACGTGCACCACATCCGCATCGGTGCCCGCAGCAACCTGCAGGACGGCGCCATCATCCACGTCACCCACGACGGCCCCTATACGCCCGGCGGTTTTCCCACGCTGATCGGCGAGGACGTCACCATCGGCCACGGCGCGGTGATCCATGCCTGCACCATCGAGGACGCCTGCCTCATCGGCATGCACGCCACCGTGCTCGACGGCGCGGTGGTGAGGAAGCACGCCTTCGTGGCGGCGGGCGCCCTGGTGCCGCCGGGCAAGGTGGTCGGCGAGCGCGAGCTGTGGGTGGGCAATCCGGCGAAGATGGTTCGCCTGCTGAGCGACAGGCAGGTGGAGCAACTCTATTACTCCGCGGCCAACTATGTGCGCCTGAAAGACCACTATCTCGCCGCTCCGTAGGGGCACGGACACGGTTCGCCCCCGTAGCAAGGCTGCTACCGAAGGGGTGGGAGCCGATCGTATCGGCGAACCCTACGAAGCGGCGATGGCCGTGCTTGATTTGCCCGCCCCACAGCACCACGCTGGGAACCGAAAGGAGATCCCCATGGACAGCACCACCAATCCCCTGCTCGACCCCAACGGCGACCTGCCCGCGTTCTCGGCCATCCGGCCCGAGCACGTCGAACCGGCCATCGACCGGCTCATCGCCCAGGAGCGCGCACGGATCGACGAGATCACCGCCGAGGGCGCCGTGCGCGACTTCGAGCACGTGATCCTCGCCCAGGAGCGCCTCGATCAGGCCATGGCCCGCGCCTGGGCGCCCGTGAGCCACCTGCATTCGGTGGCCGATTCGGAAGCCCTGCGCAAGGCGCATGGCATCGCCGAGGAGAAGCTCACCGAACACGGCCTCGAGGTGGGTCAGAACCGCGCGCTCTATGCCGCCACCCAGGCCGTGGCCGACCGAGACGACTTCGCCGGGCTGCCGGTCGCCGCCAGGGCGTCGGTGGAACACGCGCTGCGCGATTTCCGCCTCTCGGGCGTGGCCCTGGAAGAACCGGCGCGCACGCGCTTCCGCGAGATCGGCGTGGAGCTGTCCCGGCTCACCACCGAGTTCTCCAACGCCGTGCTCGATGCCACCGAAGCGTGGCACAAGCACATCACCGACGAACGCGATCTGGCGGGTATCCCCGCGTCGGGCCGCGCCGTGTTGCGTGAATACGCCCGCGAGGCCAAGCTCGACGGGTATCTCGTCACCCTGAAGCAGCCGAGCGTGCAGGCGGTGCTCACCTATGCCGAGAATCGCGACCTGCGTTTCGACGTCTACTACGCCTACCAGACCCGCGCTTCCGACCAGGGACCGGACAAGGGCAAGTTCGACAACTCCGAGCGCATCGAGCGCATCATGGCCCTGCGCCACGAGGCCGCGCAGCTGCTGGGCTTCGCCAACGCCGCCGAGGAATCGCTGGCGACCAAGATGGCGTCCTCGCCCGACGACGTGCTCACGTTCCTGAGTGACCTCGCCGTGCGCGCCAAGCCGCAGGCGAAGGAGGAACTGGCCGACCTGCGCCGGTTCGCCACCGACGAACTGAAAATCGAAAATCTCGAACCCTGGGACATCGGCTTCGCCGCCGAGCGCCTGCGCCAGCAGCGCTATGCGCTCGACGAAGAGCAGCTGAAGCCGTATTTCCCCGCCCCGCAGGTGGTCGACGGCTTGTTCGCCGTGGTGGAGAAGCTCTACGGCGTCACCTTCAAGCCGCGCGACGACGTGGACACCTGGCACAAGGACGTCCGCTACTACGATCTGGCGAACGCCGACGGTACCGTGTTCGCCGGTGCCTACGTCGACCTGTATGCCCGTTCCGGAAAGCGTGGTGGCGCGTGGATGGACGTGTGCGAACATCGCTTCCGCGATGGCGACCACCTGCAGTTGCCCGTGGCCTTCCTCACCTGCAATTTCCCGCCGCCCACCGCCGGCGCGCCGGCGCTGCTGACGCACGACGACGTGCTGACGCTGTTCCATGAATTCGGCCACGGCCTGCACCACATGCTGACCGAGGTGGACGTCCCCTCCGTCGCCGGCATCGAGGGCGTGGAATGGGACGCGGTGGAGCTGCCCAGCCAGTTCATGGAGAACTTCGCCTGGGATCGCGAGGCGCTGCGCCTGTTCGCCAGGCATTACGTCACCGGTGAGCCGCTGCCCGACGAGCTCTACGAGAAGATGCTGAAGGCGCGGCATTTCCACGCCGGCCTGTTCCTCGTGCGCCAGCTCGAATTCGCCCTGTTCGACTTCCGCCTGCACCTGGAATACGACCCGGCCAGGGGCGCCCGCCCGATGGAGGTGCTCGAAGAGGTACGCAAGGAAACCTCGGTGCTGCATCCGCCGGTCTGGCAGCGTTTCCCGCACGCGTTCAGCCACATCTTCGCGGGCGGCTACTCGGCCGGTTACTACAGCTACCTGTGGGCGGAGGTGCTTTCGGCCGACGCCTTCGAGCCGTTCGAGGCGGCTGGGGTGCTCGATCGCGCCACCGGCGAGCGCTTCCGCCGCGAGGTGCTGGCCGTGGGCTCCACGCGTCCGGCGCTGGCCTCGTTCGAGGCCTTCCGCGGCCGCGCACCCGAGCCGACGGCCCTGCTGCGCAGCTACGGCCTGGCCTGACGTCGAACCCGGACATCGCCAAGGCGGCATCCGGGTTTCCTTTACAATGGCGCGATGAAGATCGCCTCATGGAACGTCAACTCGCTCAAGGTCCGCCTGCCCCACCTCCAGCAATGGCTGGGCGAGGCGCAGCCGGACATCGTGGCCTTGCAGGAAACCAAGCTCACCGACGACAAGTTCCCGGTGGACGAACTCGCGGCCATGGGTTACCGGTCGGTCTACTCCGGCCAGAAAACCTATAACGGCGTCGCGATCCTGGCGAAGGACGAGCCGACCGACGTCGTCACCGACATCGACGCCCTCGACGACCCGCAGCGCCGCATTCTCGCGGCCACCGTGGGCGATGTCCGCGTCATCGACCTCTACGTGGTGAACGGCAAGGCGCTGGGCGACGAAAAATACGCCTACAAGCTCCATTGGCTGGAGAAAGTGCGCGACTTCGTGGCGCAAGAGATCGCGAAACACCCGAAGCTGGTGGTGCTGGGCGACTTCAACATCTGCCGTGACGACCGCGACGTATACGATCCGGTGGCCTGGGGCGAAGACATCTTCTGCTCGCCGCCTGAGCGCGCGGCCCTGCAGGCCATCCTAGACACCGGCTTGCACGACAGCTTCCGCCTGTTCAACGACGAGGCCGGCCAGTTCAGCTGGTGGGACTACCGCCAGGCCGCGTTCCGCCGCAACATGGGGCTGCGGATCGACCTCATCTTGATCAGCGATGCGCTCAAATCCGTAGCCACCTCGTCGATCATCGACAAGGCGCCCCGCAAGTGGGAACAACCGTCCGACCACGCGCCCGTCGCGCTGGAGCTTATGCTTTGAACACACCCAAGTCCGAATGGCCGAGCTCCCTCGACGACAAAGAGCTCGAAGAACTCGACATCTTCCTGCGCAAGCACGGCAGCGAGGGCGATCTCATGCTCGACGGCGTGCATGGCTTGCTGTCGTCCATCGCGGTGGGGCCGCTCGAGGTCAAGCCCGAGGAATGGCTGCACGAGGTGTTGCACGAGGCGTTCGACGACGAGGACGAAGGCAACCGCACGCTGGCGTTGCTGGCCAAGCTCAACGACTCGATCATGGCCGAACTCGACGTCGACGCCTACGAGCCCATCCTGGGCGAGATCGATACCGAGGAAGGCCCGATGCTTTCCGCGGCGGGCTGGTGCGAGGGCTTCAGCCGCGGCATCGACATGCGCGCCGGGCTGTGGGAGGCCCGTCTGGCCGGCGACCCCGACCTCATGCAGCTGTTGGGACCGGTGATGGCGTTGGCCGTCGACGAAGGCGTGCTCCAGGCCGACGCCGAGTTCGAGAAGCTCACCGACGACGAATACGACGAGTGCCTGGGCCAGTTGCCCGAGGTGCTGAACGCCGTCGCCCAATACTGGCAGGACAAACCGCCCACCGAGGACGAGATCAAGGCCATGACGCGCCCGCGCGCCGGCGACGACGATCACCCGCCTCGGCAGCGGTCGGGGCATTGGGTGCATTGAGGCGAGCGATCCGCGCGAAGCGCGTCACCTTGACGAAACAGATCGTTCTCCCGACGCGCCTTGGCAGCGCCGTATCCAGGGCGCATCGTGTGCACGGTCCAAAGCCTTACCGGAGCACGCCATGACCCAACGCCACATCATCCGCCGCGTACGCGGCGTCGACACGTCCGATGGCGCGGGCGTGAAGCTCAAGCGCGTCATCGGCCAACCGGCGCTCGACACGCTGGACCCGTTCCTCCTGCTCGACGAGTTCCGCAGCGACGAGGCCGGCGATTACATCGAGGGCTTTCCCGAGCACCCGCACCGCGGCTTCGAAACGGTGACCTACATGCTCGCCGGTCGCATGCGGCACAAGGACAACCACGGCAACACGGGCGACCTCGGCCCCGGCAGCGTCCAGTGGATGACGGCCGGGCGCGGCATCCTGCATTCGGAGATGCCCCGGCAGGAGGCAGGCCTCATGTGGGGGTTCCAGTTGTGGGTGAACCTGCCGGCAGCCGACAAGATGACGGCGCCGCGCTACCAGGACATCGATCCGTCGGCGATCCCCGTGGTGCATCCTGCGCCCGGCGTAACCGCGCGCGTGATCGCCGGTGGACTGGCGGGTGTCGAGGGTGCGGTCCGAGGCGTAGCCACGGCACCGGTCTACCTCGACCTCTCGCTGGAACCGCATGCCACCTTCGACGTGCCCTTGCCCGAAGGCCACGCGGGGTTCGCGTACGTTTTCGACGGCGCGCCCGCCCAGGTGGCCGGCCAGGAGCTGGCTCGCGGCGACCTGGGCGCGTTCTCGCGCATCGGCGACACGGTGTCGCTGCGCGCCGGCGACGCGGCCACGCGCCTGCTGATTGTGGCGGCCCGCCCGCTGGACGAGCCGGTGGCCCGGTATGGCCCCTTCGTGATGAACACGCCGGAGCAGATCCACGAGGCCATCGCGGACTTCCGCGCCGGGAAGTTCTAGGCCAGGAGGGCGACGCCTCGCCCGGTAGGAGCTGCTTCAGCGGCGATCCCAACAGTGTCGTGACTCCGGATCGACGCTGAAGCGGCTCCTACCGAGCAAGGGTTTGGTCGGAGCCTTGAGCTCGACACGCGAGCCGGCTTACTCTGGCGGGCATGTCCCGACAAAAACACGCGTTTCTCTTCGACCTCGACGGCACCCTCGTCGACAGCGTCTATCAGCATGTGCTCGCCTGGAAGGAGTCGCTCGACATGGAGGGCATCGACCTCTCCGTGTGGCGCATCCATCGCAAGATCGGCATGAGCGGTGGCCTGTTCACCGATATCCTGCTGCGCGAGACCGGCACCGACATCACCCCGGAACGCATCGATCGCCTGCGCCGCAACCACGCGGCGGCCTACGCCCGGCTGGCGCAGGCGGGCCAGGTCAAGCCGCTGCCCGGCGCGGTGGCGCTGCTGAAATGGCTCACCGATGCCAACATTCCCTGGGCCATCGCCACCAGCGGCCGCATGGAGACGGCGGCGCACAACATCGCCGCGCTCGGCGTCGATCCGAACAAGGTGCCCGTGGTCACCCGCGACCAGGTGCGCCACGCCAAGCCCGATCCGGACCTCTTCGTGACCGCCGCCGAGCGGCTGGGCACCGATATTCGCGACGCCATGGTCATCGGCGACGCCATCTGGGACATGCTGGCCGCCCAGCGCGCCCGGGCCCTCGGCATCGGCCTGCTGTCCGGTGGCTACGGGGAGAACGAGCTGGAGCGGGCGGGTGCCTATCGGGTCTTCGAAGATCCGGCCGACCTGCTTCGCCACATCGACGAAGTCGCCGCCCGAAGCTGAACGAATCGTCCCGGTTCCCCATGCCATTTAGCTGCCGGACGGACTCCGGTACTTAGCATGGGTGGAAATGCAGTCGCGAGGATGTCACTGCCCATGCGTTTTCTCTTCACCGTCATACCGATTACGGCCGCGCTGATCATCGCGGCCTGCTCTCCGTCCGAACCGTCCGCGCCGGCGCCCGCCGTCGCCAGCACGGCCGCGTCGCCCGCCCCGGGCAAGACCTCGCCGGCCAATCCCGCCCTGGGCTCGCCGGAGTGGTATGCCTGGGTGGACAAGACCCTCGCCATCAGCGACGACGGTCACGGCCCGCGCCCGGAAACGCCTGAATGGAACGAGGCCGTGAATCGCAAGCTGGGACAGGAAGCGCCGCAGGCGAACCCGGGCTCGCCGGAATGGCAGCAGGCGGTGGATGCGTTGCTCCGCACGCGCGTGGCCACGCATTAAGGTCCATTGCCGTCCCATCCCTCCGGCAGACAAGCTCTCGAAGCGCGGCTACCGAAGGGGTGGGAGCCGATCGTATCGGCGAATCCTACGGTAGCGTGACGTCCAGCCTCGTCGATCCGCCGCCCACCGTCACCTCCCTCGAGGGCAACGAGAGCACCAGGCCACCCGGCGGCTCGATCGGCTGGGTGACGACCAGTTCCACCACCCCGCCCTTCGCCTTCAGCGTATAACCCAGCCGCCCGTACGGCGTCCGAAGATCGCGCACCGCGATACCGTCACCTTCGAGCCACGCCGGCCGCACCCCCGCCGCCAGCACCACGGCATGGTCCGCATCGCGTTCGTAAGCGAACAGGTCCAGCGCCGAACGCACGTAATCCGACGCGATCCACGCATGCGGCATGTCGCCGACGAAGCGTGGCTTGCGTGGATCGCGGCCCACCACCTCGGCCCACTGGTTCCACGCCGCGGGACGACGGTCGGCAAAGAAGAAGTCGAGCAAGGCGGTGACGCGGTCACGCCAGCCCAGGCGCACGAAGGTGGCGACGGTGCGCAGCTCGTAGGGCGTATAGTCGTCCCAGTCGCGCTTGCCGTCGCGCCGCGCGACGAAATCCTCCCAGTATTTCTCGAACGTGCGATGCAGCAACGGCTGCGGAAGCCGCGACTGCTCGCCCCCCGGCGACACCGCGATGGTGGTCGAGGTGGCGTCGAAGTCGCCCAGCTCGGCGGCGCCGGGGATGAAGTCGATGCCCTTGCGCTTTACCGCCGCGGCAATGGATGCGTGCAGGTCGGTGCGGAAAGCGTCGCGCGACGCGCCGAACGCCTTCGCATCGTCGTCACGGCCCAACGCCTGTGCGAGGTCCGTCGCATCGTCGTAACCCTTCAGCGCCCAGAAGTCATCCCAGTACGAGTGCATGGGCTTGGCCGAGTAGCCCTCGTGGCTGATCGACGCGGGCATGAGGCCATACAAGGGCAACGGCTGGCGCTCGGAGGCACGCAGCGCGTCCATGTAGGCGACGGCCTTGCGCACGTGGGGATACAGCGCCTTGGCCGCGGCGCGGTCATGCGTGTATCGCCAAAGCTCGGCGATGGCGAACACGAGCTCACCGTGGCTGTCGTTCTCCGGCACCGGATCGGAGCCGCGCGCATCCACGCAGCACGGCACTTTGCCGTTGGAAAACTGATGCGGCGCATACCAACGGACGAATTCGCCCGCGACGTCCTCGTGCCCCGTGCGAAGCAATCCCTCGAGCATCATCGCGCCGTCCCGTATCCAGGTGCGCGAATACGAGCGCGTGCCCGGCTGCAAGGCGGGGCCGTCGCGCGACATCAGGATCTGGGCGATACCGCTCTTCATCGTGTCGACGATGGGCTGGGCCACTTTCGGTACCGTGATGGAGACGCGGTCGAGCGTGTCGCGCCATCGTGACGCGACGGCGTCGGCGTGCTCGGCGAGCCACGCGCTAGCGTTGCCGGGCCGGGCGAACGACGTACCAGGCTGCGAGGGCACGACGACGCCGAGATCGACATGACCGCGTGCGGGAACATGCACGCGGTACAACAAGGCCCCTTGCGCGAGCCCATCGGCATTATGCGCCCTCGTGGGAGCCGACGCCGTGGGTGATGGAACCCGCGACATGCCTCCATCACCAGCGCAGCCGGCTTTCATGAGATCGGCGGGTGAGGCAGGGACGAAACAGGTCGTCGGCTGAAGCGGTATGAGTTTCCGCGTGCCGTCGACCGTGAGCGACCGCCCATCCCATGCCATGTCGTGGATGGCGGCGATGCCGCCGGGAGCATTGAGGAACTGCGTCGGTGGATTGACCTGGAACGGACGCGCGGCCAGCGCGAGCGTCACGTCGCGCGCCGTAGCGCCGTCGTTGGCGATGCGGTAGGCGAGTATCAGCGACGACGAGCCCGGATGCCCTTCGGCGAACGCCGTCGTCGTGAGCGACAAGGCCCCGCGTTTCCACGTGACCGAAGGCATCGGCAGATAGCCATCGCGCAACGACTGCGTGGTCTCCACGTCGGCCCAGGTTACGAGACGACCGCCGTCGATGAGAAACGGTTCGATGGAAAAGCCCCCTCGCGTCGTCTCGACGGCGCCGTCTTCGGAGATCAGCGCCGAATCGCGCGAGCCGCCATCGACGCCGACGATCGTCCAGTAGGATTGCTCGCCGGAAAATCCGCGCGGATAAAGACCCCGGCGCACGCCTTTGGCCCGCGCTTCGATCATGGCGTTGGGTGTCGGCGGCGGCACGGGTACCGCTTCCGGCGCACGGGGCGTGAGGCGAAGATCGTCGAAGCAGACCTCACCCGCGTCCGCGACGCCCTTCGGCTGCGCCTCCTTGTAGACCATGAACTCGACGTCGCGCGTGCGGCGCAGAGTCCGGTCTTTCACCGGCCCCCAGGCGAATTCCACCTGTCGGCTGGTGATGTCCAGGGGCTTCCAGGCGGTCGACGGCACGAAGCCCGGTGTCTGGTGCCACCACACGTTGTCGCCGCTGTCGTCGATGAACTTCAGCTGCAGCGTGTTCGGCGGCATGTGGCCCTTCACGCGGAACGACAGCGCGAAGCCAGCGGGAAAATCCACGGGCAGCGTTCGTCGCATCGATGCCGAACCGGAAACGCCATGGAAATCGAACGCGAGGCATAAGCCACCATCGGGACCCTTGCTCACGGCGGCCGATACATCGTCGGTATGTGCGGCCGTCCAGGCGGACGCATCGTCGAGGCGATCGAGCGAACGGGATCTGTCGGTGGCGGAAGCCGCGCACGATGCGATCAGAGCCAGGGCGAAGAGCGCGCTCTTACCGACCGCGTCGTACCGGCGCAGGCCGCCGGGGCGATCGGTTGTCGCGGTATCGCGTGGGCGGAAACCGGGGCCGTGGGCACCGGCCTGCGCCGGTGCGACGAACGTCTGAAGCGATCTGCAACGCGAACGCCTCACGGTCTCACCCTTTCACGCTACCGAGCAGCAGGCCTTCCAGGTAATACCGCTGCAAGGCGAGGAACAACACCAGCACGGGCAGGATGGTGACCACCGAACCGGCCATCATCAGCTCGCTGTCCTGCACGTGTTCGCGCGACAGCGACGCCAGCGCGATGGGCAACGTGTAGTGCTCCTGACCGGTCAGCGCGATCAGCGGCCACATGAAGTCGTTCCACGCGGCGAGGAAGGTGAAGATCGCCAGCGTCACCATGATCGGCTTCAGCAGCGGCATCACGATGGTGGCGAAGATGCGGAACTCGCCCGCGCCGTCGATGCGCGCCGCTTCGAGCAGGTCGTTCGGAATGCCGCTGGCGTACTGCCGCACGAGGAAGATGCCGAAGATGGTGGCCAGCGCCGGTATGATCACCGCGCCATAGGTGTTCACCAGGCCCATGTACTTCAGCAACAGGAACAACGGCAGCATCGCCACCTGTGCCGGAATCACCAACGCTCCCAGCAGCACCTGGAAGAGGCGCTGGCGCCCGGTGAACTCGAGCTTGGCGAAGGCGTAGCCGGCCATCAGGTTGAAGGCCAGGGAGATCAGCGTGATCGCCGTGGAGATCAGCAGGCTGTTGAACAGGTAGCGTCCCATGCCCGCGTTCATGAACAACTGGCGGTAATTGGCCAGCGTGGGATGCCCGGGCAGCACCGGTGGCGGCAACGCGCTGGCCTCGCCCGGTGTCATGAACGAGACCGACACCATGTACAGCAACGGGGCGATGGCGACGGCCGTGCCGGCGAAAAGCAGGCCGTTGACGATGGCCTTGGCGGTACGCGGGCTCATGCGGGTTCTCCCCGCTTCGACAAGCGAAGCATCGTGGCCGTGACGGCGAACATGATGACGAACAGGATGAAGGCCACGGCCGAGGCCGAGCCCAGGTTCCACCACTTGAAGCCTTCCTCGTACATCAGGTACAGCACCGAGGTGGTGCTTTGCAGCGGGCCGCCTTCGGTCATGACGTACGGCTCGGCGAAGAGCTGGAAATACCCCGAGACGGTGAGGATGCTCACCATCGTCATCGTCGGTCTCAGCATCGGAAGGGTGATGTGGCGGAACTGCGCGAACGGCGAGGCGCCGTCGATGCGTGCGGCCTCGTAGAGATCGCCGGGAATGGCCTGCAAGCCCGCCATGAAAATGATCATGTTGTAGCCGAAGTTCTTCCACACGGCGAACAGGATGATGGTGGGCATGGCCCAGTGCGGATCGCCCAGCCAGTCGACGTGTCCCAGCCCCATGCGGTCGAGCACGTAGTTGACCAGGCCGTACTGCGTGTTGAAGAGATAACGCCAGATCACGGCCACCGCCACCACGGTGGTCACCACGGGGGCGAACAGTGCCGTGCGGAAGAAGGCCTTGAAGCGGGCCAGCGGCGAGTTGAGGAGCATGGCGGCACCGAGCGAGGCCGCCATCGACAGCGGCACGCCCACCACCACGAAGTACACCGTGTGTCCCAGCGCCGACCAGAACAACGGCCGGTGCAGCAACGTCCAGTAGTTTTCCAGCGCCACGAAGCGCAGGTTGCGGATGTCCGCCAGCGCGTAGAGGTCGTAATCGGTGAGCGAAAGCACCAACGCGGCGATCACCGGCAACAGGAAGAACAGGCCGAGGATCACCAGCGCGGGTGTGACGAACACCCAGGCGGCACGCGATGCGGTCATGGCTTGGCCCCGTGGTCGAGCATCCAGCGACGTTTTTCCAGCAGCTTGTCGGCGCGGCGATCGATTTCCGCGGCGGCCTCGTCGACGGTGAGGTCGCCATGGGCGGCACGCGCGGCCACCAGCTGCATCTCGGTGACGATGCGCTCCCATTCGGCGACGGGCGGCGTGGCCTTCACCCGCTCCAACTGGTCGCGGAAGGCCGCGGCCTTGTCGTCGTCGCGCAGCGACGGCGCCTGCCACGACGAGCGGCGCGGCGGCATGTCGCCGAGGATGGCGTAGAAACGTGCCTGGATCTCCGGGCGCGATAGGAATTCCACCAGCGCCCATGCATCGTCCTTGTGCGGCGAACTGCGATAGATCACCAGGCTCGATCCGCCCGCGTTCGAGGCACCGGGCCCGTTCGGACCGGGCAACGTGGCTGTGCCCCAGTCCCCTTGCTGCTCGGGCGGAAGGCGATGGCGGAATTCGCCGATGTTCCACGGGCCGGACAGGTAGAACGCAAAGAAGCCCTGGCCGAACGCCGCCCACGGGTTGCCGATGTCGACGTTGGTCATCATCGGCGCCTGGTGTTCGCGGAACATCGACACGTAGAACGCCAGCGCCTTCTTGAATCCCGCGCTGCGGAAGTTACCGTAGCGCCCGCCGTCGCGCAGCAGGGGATCGTCCTGCTGGAGCGCGAGGCAGAGCAACTGCTCGAACTCGTTGGTGGGAAGCAGTGCACCGTAGGCCTTGCCCACCGGCTGCGCGAGCTTCGCCATCATGGCCTGCCACTCGGCCCAGTCGCGCGGCGGATGGTCGTAGCCCGCCTTCGCCAGGAGATCCTTGCGATAGAACAGCAGGCGCGTGTCCACGTACCAGGGTACGCCGTAGAGCGTGCCGTCGATGACGTTGGTGGACCAGATGGCCGGGAAATAATCGTTCGCCTCGACGGTGCGCGACGCCTTCACCCTCGCGTCGAGCGGCTCCAGCGCGCCGAGCGCCACCATCTCGGGAATCCACGTGTTGCCCAACTGGGTGATGTCCGGCGTGGAGTTGCCCGCATACGCCGTGAGCAGCTTCTGGTGGGCGGCGGTGAGCGGCAACTGTTGCACGGCCACGTGCAGCCCCGGATGCTCGCGTTCGAACTCGGGCAGCAGCTGGCGCACCGCTTCGCCTTCGCGGCCGATGGTCCAGAAGGTGAGCGTACGGCTGCCTTCGGCCGGTTTTCCGCACGCGCAAAGCAAGGCGCAGGCGAGCGCCAGCGCGCATGCACGGCGAAACCGGCGGCCGAACGACATCACCAGAGTTCGGCCGCCGCGTCGGAATCCAGCCAGCCGCCGGTAAACCCCGCGCGCTGGAGGCCCTTGCGGATGTACGGGTTCTTCTTCATCACGTCCCAGACGAAGTTGCTGCGGTAGTTCTCGATCATCAGCACGATCGGGCCCTGGTCGATGCCCAGGTGCACCGTATCGGCCCAGCCGCCGCCGGGGATGAGACGACCGGTGCGGACGTCGGCCTTGGTGGTGAAACTGAGGTTGAACGCGTCCACGAAGCCGTACTTCGTGTAGATGTACTGGCCGTACTTCTTCTTCATTTCCTCCAGCGCGGGAATCACGATCTCCGGCGCGAAGGCGATGGAACCGCCGGCCGCGGTCGGCACGATGGTGCCGTCGTCGGAGATGTAATCACGCCCCGCGCCGCGCGCGGTGTAGCCATGGAAGGTGATTTCCTTGTCGCCCTGCTTCACCACGAAGCCGCCGGGGCCGTTGCTGGCGGTGAGGCCCCACACGTTCTTGCCGTAGCCCTTCCAGCCGCCGGGATTGGCGATGGCGTAGGCCTGCTGCGAATACGTGGCGCGACGGCTGTTCTCGAAGTAATCCAGGTCGTGCGCGCCGCTCCACGCGTCGCGGATGCCGCGGAAGTCGACCCACGTATGGCTGTACTGGTGGCCGAACATCGGCGCGAAATTCAGGAAGGTCTGGCCGTGGAATTCACCCCAGGTCTTGTCGTAGGTCTTCGTCCAGGCCTTCCACGCGTCGTCGCCCACCGGGTGCGTGGGCGAGCCCAGCGCGAGCAGGTAGACCAGCATGCCTTCGTTGTAACCCTCCCAGTCGTGCGGGATGGTCTTGCCGCCCGGCGTCCAGCCCATGCTGATGAGGGGCGCGCGTTTCTGCAGCCAGGTCCAGTCCACGCGGCGGTAGATGGCGTCGGCGAGGTCGCGGATTTCCTTCTCCTTCGCGTCGTCGCGGTCGTAGTAGCTCTGCGCGAACAGCACGCCGCCGAGCAGCAGCGTGGTATCTACCGACGACACCTCCACCCAGTTGGCGAAACGCGTGCCGGTCTTCATGTCGAGGAAGTGATAGTAGAAGCCGTGGTAGCCGGTCTCGCCTTCCTCGGCGTCGCCCTGCGGCGAGTTCTTGAAGAAGCGCAACGTGGCCAGCGTGCGATCCACCGCCTGTTCGCGGGTGATCCAGCCGCGTTCCACGCCGACGCCGTAGGCGGTGAGGCCGAAGCCGACCGAGGCGATGGAGGCGAAGGAGTCGCCGGGGTAATGGTCGGGGATGAGGCCGTTCTCGGGGTTGGCGCTGTCCCAGAACCACTGGAAGGTCCGCTTTTGCAGGTCGGCGATCGACGCGGGGATCGCGTGCGATTCGTGGGCGGCGACTGCCGCATGCTTCGCGGGTGCCTGGCCCTTCTGCGCCATCGTCAGTGGCATCACCGCGGCCAGGATCAGGCCGAGAGCGAGGGACAGGCGTTTCTTCGTGGTGGCTTGCATGACGATCCTCGGGGAAGACAGGAGCCGTGCGAAGTTAACACGACGTGTAAACGTTTACATGGCCGCTCGACGTCATTCCCGCGAACGCGGGAATCCAGCGCCCCGGTCCATGGTTTTGGCGACGCCGTTTCATCGGCTTCTCGCGCAGCGACGATGGGGCGATAACCCATCTCACGGCGCTGGGCTCCTGCGTACGCAGGAGCAACGGGGCTTTCCCGCCCGTGCTCATGCACGGGCGGGACCATCGCTTCATCAGAAGCTGTACCGCGCACCCACCTGGTAACTGCGCGTCACGCCGATGATGCAGGCCGGCTGACCGAAGTTCGGCTCGGTGACGAGCGTGGTATAGCAACCGTAGTTCTTGAAGTTGAACACGTTGAACGCGTCGGCGCGGATCTCCAGCGCCTGCGTGCCGCCGAAGTTGAAGGTCTTCGACAGGGCCAGGTCCATGTCGCGGTAGCCCCACGCGTTCGGGATGATGAAGTTGCCCTTCTTCGGTGCGGCGGCACCGATGTGCGGGCCGCGGTTCGGATCGTTGTACGCCGTGCCGTAAACCACGTCGTACGGATCGCCCGAGCCGAGCGTGATGAGCGTGCTCAGCTTGATGTCCCAGGGCAGCTTCACCGTGCCGTTGATCACCAGGCGATTGCGCTCGGCGGTGCGGCCCCACGGGTACGCGCCCGGCGTGGCGTAGTCGAGCGAATAGGCGTCGTTGCCCTGCTTCTTCGCGTTGGTGTACGTGTACGCGATGCCCACGCCCCAGCCCGAGGTGTCGGTGTAGGGCTTGTCGATGCCAATGAGCACCGAGCTGGAGGTGTATTTCTTCGTGGTGTTGATGAGTACGGTGTTGTAAGCGCCCACCGGAATCGAGGTGTAATCGGGCGCCGGACGGTTGCCGAAGATCCAGGTGAACTGGCGATAGCCGAGCAGTCGGCTCAAGGTGAGCGAACCCACCCAGTCGCCCATCGTCTGGCGCACGCCGAGGCTGAACTGGTCGGTGTACGGGGGCTTGGTCTTGTTGTTGAGCAGGTCGATCTCGCCGCCGCCGGCGTTGCCGCCCTGGATCAGGCCGTCGAGGCCCGCCCGGGTGAGGTACTGCGGCTGCCACACGGTGGTGGGATTGCCTTCCAGGTTCGGCGCGCCGTTGGCCGAGAAGAAGAAGTTGTAGTACGGGAACTGCGCGTGGAAGGATTCCTGGATGATGTTGTCGTACGGCGTGCGGTCGTAGTAACGGCCGGCACCGCCGAACACCGTGGTGCTCTGGTCGCCGCTCGGGCTCACGTCGAGCGAGAAGCCCAGGCGCGGCTGGATCTCGCCCTTGTACGCGCTGCGGTTGTGGCCGTTGCTGATGTAGCTGTCCGGCAGGCCAAGCGCGCGCACCACGGCGGCCTGGTCGTCCGGCGTGACGTAGAAGCGGTTGATCGCGTTGGTCTCGTAATCCCAGCGCACGCCGAGGTTGAGCTGCAGGCGGTCGGTGACGTCCCAGTCGTCCTGCACGTAGATGCCGTACTGCTTGTTCTTCAGGCTGGCGGTCTTGCCGTCCGGCGAGTAGACGGCCGAGTAGGGAATATCCAGGCCGGTGGGCGCATCCGGGCGGTAGCTGTACTGCGGCGTGGAGCTGTTGTTCTCCAGCAGGTGCTGGTTGACCGTGGCGATCTTGATGCCGGTCTTGATCACGTGCTGGCCGTGCCAGTTGACGTCGTCGAAGGTCACGTCGTCACGCAGCGTGAAATTGTTCTGCTGCTTTTGCTGCACGCTGGACGAACCGCCGATCTGCGCGATGCCGATGAAGTTCTGCGACGGGATGTCGGGGTTCACCGGGTGCGGGTTGTACTTGTAGTCGCCGCGATCGAGCAGCAGTTCGTTGACGAAGGCGTCGCCGCGGTACTGCCACTTGAGCAGCAGGTCGGTCACCTTGTTCAGGCGCTCCTGGCGGCCGTCGTAGGCGGTGGTGCCGCCGAAATTGATCGTTTCCTTGTCCTTGCGGTTGGAGTAGCTCAGGTCGACGTCGTTCTTGTCGTCCGGATGCCAGCTCAGCTTGCCGAAGTACACCTTCTCGTCGAAGGGCGCGGCGAAGGTGCCGTTGTACTGGGCGAAGCGGTCCGCGTAGGTCGGGTTGTTGATGAAGACGGTCTTGTTGGCGTCTTCCTTGTTGCCTTCGAAGTTGATGAAGAACTGCAGCTTGTCCTTGATGATCGGACCGCCGAGCGACGCGCCGTACTGCTGGCGGCGATACGCGGGCTTCTGGTCGCTCACCTGGCGGGAGAACTCGTCCTGCGTGACCATGCCGCGCGTCTGCAGGAAGTCGTACACCGACCCGTGGAACTCGTTGGTACCCGACTTCGTCACCGCCGAGACGATGGCGGTGCCGGCCTGCTCGTACTCGGCCTTGTAGTTCTGCGTGAGCACGCGGAACTCCTGGATCGCTTCCTGCGAGAACGGGTTGCCGCGCGAACCGTCCTGGCCCACCAGGCCGCCCTGGAGGATGTTGTTCTTCAGGTTGGCGCCGTCGATGAACACGTTGGTCTGGTTCGACGGCTGGCCGCCCGCGCTGAACGACTTCGAGTTCTTGTCCTTGGGCGTGCTGATGCCCGGGGTGAGGCCGGCGAAGTTGAGGAAGTTGCGCGAGTTCTGCGGCAGGTCGCGAATCTGCTGCGTGGTGATGTTGCTGGCCACTTCGGAGGTGCGCGTCTCGATCAGCGAATTGGCCGAGACGGTCACGCCTTCGAGGTTGGCGGCATTCGCCGGCGCGGCGGTGGCCACGCCGCCGTCGAGGTCGAGCACGAGCGACTGACCGATCTGCACGGTGACGGTCTGGCTGACCGCATGCGTGCCGTTGGCCGTGGCGTCGATGCGATAGGTGCCCGGCGAGAGGCCGGCCAGCGTATAGGTGCCGTTCTCACGCAGGGGCACGCGCGCGGCGAAGCCCGTGTTGACGTTGGTGGCCACCACCTCGCCCGAGGCTTGCGCCGGTGCGTTGGTGACGTGGCCGCGGATGGTCGCGGTGCTCGACTGCGCGAGCGCGCCGGTGGGCGCCAGGGCCGCGGCGGCCGCGAGGCCGAGCGCCATGGCGATGTGTTTGGACAGCATGTTTCCGTGGTTCCCCATGGCTCTCACCCCTCCCGGTATTCGGGCGTTGTCGTTATGTGTCTGGTTATCGTGAATCCGTGACGGCGCCCCCGAGGCACCATCGTCTCAACCCCGTTTCGCCGTGCCTCCGCACGACGACCGGATGACGAGTTCGGTCGGTATCAACCGGCGTTCGGCCACCGGCGGTTCGCTTTCGTCGTCCACCTGTTCGGCCAGCAGGTCGAGCGCCTGCGCGCCGAGTTCGGCGATGCGCAGCCGCACCGTGGTAAGCGGCGGCGACACGTAGCGCGCCATCGGAATGTCGTCGAAGCCGACCACCGCGATGTCGTCCGGCGTGCGCACACCCCCCTCCGCCAGCGCCGAAAGGCAGCCGATGGCCATCATGTCGTTGGCGGCGAAGATGGCATCGGGGCGCGGCTGCATCGCCAGCGCCTCACGACCGGCGCGATAGCCCGATTCTTCGGTGAAGTCACCCGACAGCACCGTGGCCGTGTCGCCCATGCCTGCCCGGGCGAGCGCGTCGCGGTAGCCGCGCTCGCGCTCCTGCACGTCGTGGTTCACCTCGGGACCGGCGATGAAGACGATGCGCTTGCGGCCCAGCCCGGTCAGGTGCTCGACCATCGCGAGTGCGCCGCCGTAGTCGTCCACGTCGAGCGCGGCATGCCGCTCCGAGCGCACGTGGCTGTTGATCAGCACCGTGGGCAGCACGATCGGCAGGTTTTCGTCGAGGAAGGCGCGATCGGCATGCGGTGACATCACCAGCAGGCCATCCACCCGGCCCTGCATGGCGCGCAGCGCGATGGCGGCCTCGGTGGCGTCGCCGTGCGAGCTGGACACCAGCAGATAGAGGCCGCGCTTGCGCGCGGCCAGGTCGATGCCGCGGATGAGTTCGGAGAAGAACGCGCCATGCAGGTCGGGCAGCAAGGCACCGATGGTCTGGGTGCGGCGGGTGATCAGGCTGCGGGCGGCGCTGTGCGGCACGTAACGCAGGCGGGCTGCCACCTCGCGGATGCGCTTCTGCGTTTCGGCGGTCACGCCGCTGTGCCCGTTGAGGGCACGCGACACCGAAGCCACCGACACGTTGGCCATCCTCGCGACGTCTTTGATCGTTACGCTCACTGCGTTCTCGCCCTTGTGCCCCTGGCCCGGAGGGGCCTGTGGGCGCGCAACGTAAACGTTTTCATCAAGGGTGTAAAGCTTGTTAAATCAATGGGTTGTTGCGCCGCACGAGTAACGCCGCTTACGTTGCATACCAATTGCCGGGCGAGGTCGAAAAATCCTTCGATGTCAGCGATTTGAGTGGCCTGGCGTGGATTGCGGCAACGCAGCACGATCTCGTGACGGTTCTTTCATCGTACTGAACGAGTCGCGAGCGAGCGCGTTGGATGACGTGAGCAAAATCCGTCAAATCCGGGCCCAAGCCGTTCGATTGCGCCGCAGGAGCGGATGTCGAAGCAACGTTCCAGCCACCTGCACCGTCGCTCCCGCGAGAGCAGGAGCCCAGCGCCACTCGTCCGAGCTGGCGAAAATCGCACTTACGTCATCCCGGTACCACGCCGCATGCAAGCTCGACAACCCCACCCGCGTAGGCCGAGCCCTGAGAAACGCCATCGTAAACGTGGCATGTTGAGCTGTTTCGTAGTTTCCTATTTCGTCTTTGATATCAACAGGAAAACGACGAACGGGCCGAGATCGGCCTCAGGCCTCGCCTGACCGCCCATCCGAGAACAAAACGTTTGCATTGCCATTCTCCTCCCCCAAGGATGAAGAGCCCTCGCACAGGACGTTCGTTACATGCACCTTGGAAAGGTCGCCGTCGCACTGACGGCGTGTCTGGCCGCCGGAGTCGCGGCTCTGTATGGATCGGCCCACCTCACCCACTTCCTGCTGGGGCTCGACGGCTCGCCCTCCTGGAACATCTGGTGGCGTTACTACCTGGTCGCCGATCAACCCGCCTACGCGCCCTTCGCCTGGCGCATCAAGCTCGCCGGGGCACTAGGCGTCGGCGTGCCCCTGGTAGTGCTCCTCGGCGCCGTCGCCCTCCTGTTCCGCCGGAAACCCGCATCCCTCCATGGCAAGGCCCGCTTCGCCACCGCGATCGACCTCGCCCGGCGAGGCATGTTCACCCGAACCGACACCAGCCTCATCGTCGGCCGCATGGGACGGCGCCTCGTGCACATGTCCGGCCAGCAGTTCGCCCTGCTCGCCGCGCCCACGCGCAGCGGCAAGGGCGTGGGCATCGTCATTCCCAACCTGCTCACCTACGAAGGCTCCGTCGTGGTGCTCGACATCAAGCAGGAGAACTTCGACCTCACCAGCGGATGGCGCGCCAAGCAGGGGCAGGAGGTCCACCTGTTCAATCCGTTCGCCGAGGACCGGCGCACGTCGCGCTGGAATCCGCTCCATTACGTGTCCGATGGGGTGTTCCGTATCTCGGACATCATGTCGATCGCGGAAATCCTCTACCCCGACGGCTCGGGCGACCAGAAGTTCTGGGTGAGCCAGTCGCGCAACGCGTTCGTGGCCTTTGCCATGTACATGTTCGAGGAGCGCGACGAGATGAGTGCACAAGGGGGCGAGTCCAGCGAGCCGAGCCTCGGTCGACTGTACAAACTGTCGTCGGGCGGAGGCGACGACCTCAAGGCCTACCTGAGGGAGCTCTCCGCCAAGAGCTTCGTCAGCGCCGAAACCCGCAACGCCTTCGCCAACCTGCTCTCGCAGGAGGAAAAGACCTTCGCCTCGATCATGGGCAGCTTCCGCGAGCCGCTGAACATTTTCCTCAACCCGGTGGTGGACGCCGCCACCAGCGGCAACGATTTCCTCCTGACCAAGCTGCGCGAAGAGAAGATCACCATCTACATCGGCATCCTGCCCAACAAGCTCGCCGAGTGCCGGATCCTGGTCAACCTGTTCTTCAGCCAGCTCATCAAGCTCAACACGAAAGAGCTGCCGCAGCAGAACGCGAAGCTGCAGCATCAATGCCTGCTGCTCATGGACGAATTCACCGCCATCGGCAAGGTGGAGATCCTCGCGCACGCAGTGTCGTTCATCGCGGGCTACAACCTGCGCCTGCTGCCGATCATCCAGAGCCTGTCCCAGTTGGAGGCCACCTATGGCGCCGACGTGGCGCGAACGTTCGTGACCAACCATGCGTTGCAGATCGTCTACACGCCGCGCGAGCAACGCGATGCCTCGGACTACTCCGAAATGCTCGGCTACACCACGGTGCGCAAGGAAAACATCTCGCGTACGCGCGGCGACGTCAGCCGAAGCCATAGCGAAGAACGTCGGGCGCTGATGCTGCCGCAGGAGTTGAAGGCGATGAGCAAGGACAAGGAGGTGTTCTTCTACGAAGGCATTCCGCATCCGGTGATGTGCGACAAGATTCGGTATTACGAGGAGAGATATTTCAAGAAAAGGTTGTTGCCGAAGATCGAGCCTAACGTGCTGCATTTGATGAGCAAGTAGTCGCGGGGCAGGAGTTGTAACGGGCAAGGAAGCCCATTCACGAACGGAACGAAAGGAATTCCATGAAAACACATTTGGCATTGCTTGCTTCCATCGCCGCCCTGACAGGGTGCGAAATGAAAAGCACAAAACCGGCCTCTATAGCTAAAAGCGAGGGCAATAACGTCATGAGCGGATGCTCTTCGAACGCGGAGGGGAATCTGATCGTATGCGGAGGAAGCAAAGAATTCATCGATCGCGAAATTACCCCGTACTTCGGCGAGCTCAAGCCGATCAAGGAGCGAGACTATCAAGACGACGCACTTCCACCACACGCCAACCGATTGAACGAAAGCGGAGACATTCCTTTTGTCGAGCACGACTTCGGTGCGCGTTGCTTCGACACGTGGGGATGCCAGATCGAATACGCAGGACGGGTCCAAATCACCGAACCAGAAGATACCCTTTCCGCGCCATTCGGAGAAAACTCGCGACTGAAAGAAGTGACGCAGTCAAGGGTGAAGAACTTTCCGGCTCCGGCCAAAGTGACCTGGAAGTCGAAAGACGGCGAGCCGCATGTGGCGTATGTCGATCTCGCCAAGATTCTCTGGGAGCAGCGTTTCATCCATCACGTGCCGGCAAAGGACATTCGGCCGAACGAAATCATGCCGAACCCGCGGATCGACATCTTCGTCGACGACCGGAGGCTCTCCGTAAGCATGGGAACCGTGGTCAAGCTTAAGCATCCGATCGAGCACTACGGCTCACGGATTGATCCACACGACCCGGAATTGGTTGAGATCATCAAGGTTTATGAGAAGTACTTTTAGAGCGACGGCATGCCGGAGCTCGCGGTGGCTATCTCGTGAGAAAGCGAAAATGATGAAGAAACGCTTTTATATGGAAAAAAGAACGCTTCTCTTCGGTGAGAGCATAAGCGCTTCTGCACGCACTTGTAGATTGGCTTTGATGGCTCTTCTAATCGTTCCCCTGGTTGGGTGTAAGTTGCTCGGCCCGCCCGCCGGCATGCCCGATAAACAGGGAAGGGTGCGCTTTGCGGAGCACAATTTTTCCGCCTACTGCTTCAATACTTACGAATGCCGTGTCGATTACGACAATTATCGCCATGCCGATATACAGGCTGGTAAGAGATCACCTCCGGTGCCAAGTGACTGGTCGAAATCCGCTGACGCCGGCTACGGTGGAATTCGAAATTTTCCGGATCCTGCAATCGTGATATGGCGATCATTAGACGGAGTACATCATGAGACATATGTCGATATAGGAAGAATCTTCGGTAGCGAACAGGTGGTTCACCGCGTGCCGCCAAAGGAAATCAAGATGGATGGCGCGGTGCTGAGCCCCGACGTCATTCTCGCAGTGGATGATCGAGAAATTCGCGTCTATATGAGAGCGATGATTCCACTTAACTATCCTAAGACGCCCTCGAATCCATATTCATTTTTCGAAGATGATCTAATTCTTGTTCATAGCAAGAAATATTAATGAGAGACTTCATGGAGAAGCATAGAAAGGACGGTCAGGGTCGACTTACCGATGGAGTCGATAGCCATCCCATATCTAACGCAGATAGGGAGGCCTACGATGACATTGCAAAGCAGCTGTCGTCACTTAGTACGCCTAAGTTTCTAACCCGAGAAGATAAGAATCAAAGGCTATTCATAGCTAACTTTGATGGGACCGGAAATGATATCGATGGTGACCCAATGCATGGCACTAACGTCGGGTTGATTTACGATCAACTTAGGCGTGGATTCAAAGACACGCGCGTAGCTGCTAGATACGTGCCCGGTCCAGGCACGCAAAAGAACTATTTAGTGAAAACTGCCGATGGCGCTATCGGATTTACCTACGATGCTCGACTCGAAGCGATGTACGATTTGCTCGTAAGGCAAGCTTACAAATGGAAAACCGAACATCCAGAATCGACGATATCAGTTATCAGCGTGGGATTCAGCCGGGGTGCTGAGGAGGCCGCTGGTTTCAGTCGACTCGTTCATGAGCGTGGTATCCAAGACCCGTCCGGGATTGAAATAGAACGTAGAGCCTACGGTCCCGACGTGTGGTACTACACGAAGCCTCCCTATGTGGATCCAGGGCAAATCATTCAGGCTGTCGGACTTTTCGATCCGGTAGGTACTGGGCGGCCACACGAGCGCGATCGCCGCCTACCGCCTTCGGTAATGTCTGGTTTTGCGATCTACGCACGTGATGAACGACGGAACGATTTCCCTGCAACACTAATCATCGAGCCAGGGCTTTCGAAGGACGGCCGGTTCTTGGGGGTTTGGTCGCCTGGCGCACACTCGGATATTGGTGGCAGTTATCACATCGACGGTCTTGCCACTCGCAATGGCAACCTGATGATCGATTACATCAACTCCTTTAGCGAAGACAAGTTGCTAGAGCGAAGACCCGAGCCCAAGGATCCGCTTTGGTATGTCATTCACGACTCGCAGCAGCATATGCGTTTGCTTTACCGCGTATCGGAGTTCGAGAAGAACGGCGAGCGTACATTCGTTGGTGCACAGCCATCCGCACCGGACTGCCGACGAATCGTCTATTGCGAGCCTCCGGAGCCCTTCGATGAGAGGCTGGGGCCATCGGTGGGGGCGCTCTATCCCGTGAAAGTCGACATGACTGCCATTCCTGAGCTCACGCCGCAAATGGTGTCGGAACTGGAGCGAAGAAAGACACCCGCATTCGTGCAGCATCTGTCGCGTAACGTTGAGGCCATCTCGCAAGAAAACGAAACATTGATTCCGGAAGGTGCTTCGCCTCGCTTCGAACAACTGATCGGTCAACAGGCCGCGTCGACAGACGCGCCACACAAGGAGGTCGGAATGGATATGGTGCAAGAAGAAATCATCACGAGCCAAAAGCCGCTGGCCGAGGTCATGGCCATCCTCGCCGAGAAGGATCCGTCGAGGAGTGCACGTATCGATGTTCATGCCTTCGACGCGTTCCGGAACTCGCCTGTGCAATCGCCGCCGATGGATATCGGGGTGAGGGCGCCAGCGGCCTTCGATGAGTCCCAGAGTCACGTAACTCCCGGAATCATCGGCGCAGACGAGAGAGCCGCGGCGCGTCTTCGGGAAGAGAGAGAAGCCATGGCCTTCATTGAATCCCTTCGTCGGGAACAGTTACGGGAAGCGATCATCGCGAAGCCCCAGCCGCAGGCCGAAGCCCATCCCAGGAATGATCCGCGCAACGAACGACATCCGGATCACCGGATGTATCAATCCGTCTATCTGCAGCTCGGCGAGCTCAACGCGCAGTCCAACATCGACGCATCCAAGGAGGAGATGGAACGAACGACGTCGGCATTGATGGTCGAAGCCAAGAGGAACAACCTGCGTTCGGTGACCCACATGCACTATGGCAAGGACAAGAACGGCGGTTTGATGCCGATCATCCATCTCAAGGAAGCTTTTCACGGCGATCTGGACGACCCACGCACGCGCTGGGCGGCGGTGGATGTCACTAAGGCGATGGATCAACCCATCGAGCAATCGTTGCAGCAACTCGACGACGTGAACCAGACCATCCAGCAACGACAACTCATGCGCGAAGCAGAACTTTCTCAACAGCAAGGCATGGGCATGTCGATGAGTAGGTAAGTTTTTTCCTGACGCCTACAGACAACTTTGCACTGATTTGTTAGGGTCTCATCGTTGTCTGCGTCGCCGGTTCATACGTCTCGCAGACAACCATCGCCTTGAGCGGTGAGAAGCGCGGGCCGAAGGTGCGGCAAACACCTCCGACCCGCTATCCACAATCAACTGAGTAGGAGTCGATCATGGGTACCCCTGATCATACGGCACTCGCACGCCCGCCGGATCCCCCCGGTGGCAACCGGATCATCTGTATTCCCCGCAGACACGAGTGAAGCGCCGCGGCGCCTGCCGTTGCCATGAGACATTTCTTGGCCGTCTCGACCCGGCGAGGTCACGTGCGCCCGGTCACCGGCTGACGCCGCGCGCCCTTCACTCATCACGCCAACCGGCGCCCGCTCACGGGTAGCCGGAACCTTCGTGAGTCCGTTGATCCGTGGCATGCAGGGCATCGCATGCCACGTTCGATGCGCTCGAACCATGCAAGGAGCATCCGATGCTTGCCGACGAGAACGCCACGCCGCACGACCTTTTGAACGAAGCGACCGAATGGTTGCAGTATTCGCGTGGAATGACGCAATTGCTTTCTGAGCTGGTGCATGAGGCCGATGCGGTCGATTGCGCGAAGATGGGCCTGGCGCTGGAGGCCATCGCGGCGTTGACACGGGCGGGTATCCAGTGCGCGGCGCAGGCGCATTCGATCATGCACGATGAGAGGATGAGTCGGTGATGCGATTCGTGCGTGGTTGAGAGCCGAATGACCGCGCTCGCGAAAACCGATCGCAAGGCGCTAGGCTCCTGCGTTCGCAGGAGCGACGTGAGGGGTAGGAGGGGTGAGGTGCCGCAAAGCATGGCGCTGGCGTAGTGGGGTACGTACAGCGGGTCGTGGACGCGTATCGCGATAGTCGGGTGTGTAGCCGTAGGCACCGGCCTGCGCCGGTGCGACGAGGGCTTGGAAGGTGTCTTGCTTAATTAGCGTCGGTCAGACGGCAGTCGCGTTGTCGGTGAAGGCGGCCTTGTTGGGGCGACCGTACCAGACGCTGCATGGATCACCCTCGCGCACTCGCTTGCGCGTCGCCAGTCCAAGCCAGCCGAAGCCGAGGCCCATGGCGATGGCGACGAGATCGACGCCCAGCACGCCATACCGCCCTTCGGCCAGGCTGCGCAGCAGGCGATCGCCGTGGATCGACACGTCGAGCACGCCGACCGCGATGCTCACCACCGCCGTGGCGAACAGCAAGTCGACGGCGGCACGCGCCGGGCGGCGCGCGAAGGTCCATACGACCGAGCCCGCCAGCACGATGAAGAACACCGGCTGCACGAACGCAGTGGGTTCGCCGCCCATGAGCGGTCCCAGCACGTTGGCGACGAAGGTCATCGAGATAGCGAGGCAGGTGCCGATGCAGATGCCGACGGTGGCCGTCGCCATCGCGCGCACCTTCAACGGCTGGTCGGGCTGGCGGCGTTTGCGGCGGGATTCGATGTAGAGCAGGTTGCCCGAATAGAACAGGAAGGCGCCGGCGAGGCCGAGCACGAAGTACAGCCAGCGTAGAGACACGTTGCCGAAGGTACCGAAGTGCAGGCCGAAGATGGCGGAATACGTGGCGTGGTTGGCATCGCGAGCGCCACTCACCTGCACTCTCAGCACGTGGCCGTCCACGGCGTCGAGCGCCACCATCCCGTATTCGCCGAGCGTCTTGGTGGACGTGCCGCGCACCTCCGCGGCCGCGCCCTGCCGGCCGTAATGCACGTAGCGCATGTAGTCGGGCTCGAAATCGGCGGCGCCGGCGGCCATCGCGGCGCGGCGCGCGCGGGCACCGAGTTCGGCGGGCGTGAGCATCACGGCGGTGCCGCCCTTGTCCTGCGTGGGCGGCAGTGCACTGGTCATGCGGTCGAACGCGCCCATGAGCTTGCCGTCGAAGGCCACGGTGTTGAAGGCCAGCAAGGCCACGGTGGTAAGGCACAACAGGGCGCCCGTCACCGCGAACACGATGTGGAACGGCAGGCTGAGGATGCCGATGACGTTGTGCGCGTCCTGCCACAGGCGCTTGAGGTTGTGCCCCGGGCGCAGCGCGAAGAGGTCGCGGACGAGGTGCGGCAGGTGGATCAGCAGGCCGGTGAGCAGGGCCAGGCCGTAAATGACGCTCACGATGCCCATCAGGTAGATGCCGATCTCGGGAATGCCGAGGTCGTAGTGCAACTCGTACACGAAGTCGGCGAGGCCGTGTTCGTGGTCTTCGGCGTCGTGCGGCGTGCCCTGCGCGAGCGTCTGCGTCTTCCAGCCGTCGCTGTCCAGCCAGTAGGCGGTCACCTGCTGCGAAGGCGCCTTGGGTGCGGGATAAGTCACGCCCACTTGCTCGCGCGCGGCCGGATGCGCCGCCACGATGCCGTCGAGCATGCGCGCCGCGCGCTGCATGGTCTCGTCGTGCGCAGCTTTCGCCGTCGGCAACGCCCAGGTATCGATCTCGTCGTGGAACATCGTGAGCGCGCCGGCGTAGAACGCCACGAACAGCGCGAAGCCGGCGAGCAGTCCGGTCCAGGTGTGCACGGTGGTGAAGGTGCGCAGGGTGGCGGCTTTCATCGTCACAGTCCCGGCAGCATCTGCTTGGCGGCGAACAGCGCGGCGAAGGCCCCCACGTTGGCCGCGGCGAGCCACGCCCAGGCGCGTACGCCGCTGCGGAACAGGTAGGTGGCTGCCATCACCGCGACCCACAGCGGGAAGAACGCCATATAGAAAGGTATGACCACCGCCTCGCTCGACCCCGGCCAGATCCAGATGGCCAGAGAGATCACGGCCAGCGACAGCGGCAGGCCGAGCACGATGCCGGCGAAGGTCTTGGCGAGCATCAGCGGGGCTTTCGTTCGCCGGCCGGGCGGAGCAGCCACAGCAGGTAGGGAAGCGCCACGGCGCCCGCCATCAGGGCGGTGACGGCGGCGGCGATACCGGGAAGCGTGGTTTCACCGGCGATCCAGGCGGTCAGGGCCAGGCATGCCAGCAGGGCGGCCACGACCTTCCCGCCGCGCCCCATCGGCCGTACCCGCCAGCGCTGGTTGGGCGAGGAAAGGTAGGCGAGCGCCATGGCGACGAAGGCGGCCAGGCAACCGAGCAGGGACATGGGGCGCAACCGGTCGATGACTGATTGATAATTATTATCATTTGGACGTTGGCCGTCAAATCGTAGGGTCCGGCCCATACGACGAATCGCCTAAGGTACATACGCCAGGCGCCGGGCTTAGGGGAAGCTCGAAAAGCCTGCGATCCAGTCCTATTCAGGCCAGCGGTTGGTCAAATCGTGCTCACTGCTCAAGTTTTGACCAAGCCATCCGCTAACTGAACATGGGGGTTCGGTAAAACTAGCGTTAAGACGAGTCGTTAAATTAGAATTAACACCCCTGTTCGATCATCGACGTGAACGCACTTCTTGTGCGTCGCAACAGAAGAAACCGATAACTTTTTGAATTAGCAGCCATGTTGACCAGCATTCTCCTTGCCACCCTCGTCGCAGCCTCCGCCCTGGCGGTCGCTTCGTTACGCAAGGTGCCCGAGGGTCAGGTCTACAGCGTGCGCCGCGCCGGCCGCGCGGTCCGTTTGCTGACGGCGGGTACCCACCTCGTGCTGCCGCTGATCGACCGGGTGACCCACAAGATCGACCTCGGCGGCCAGGTACTCCGCTTCGAAGGCGGCACCGTCTACTGGCAGGTGCTCGAACCCGAAGTGGTCGACGAGGTGATCGACGAAGCGCCCGAGATGATCCGCCGCAACGTCGTGGCCGCCTTGCGCGACACCGCCACGGCCCACCCGGCCGACCGCCGCGCCGTCGGCACCCAGCTCAAGCACGCCGTCAACGGCTCGCTCCGCGCCCGCGGCATGCTGGTCACCCGCGTCGAACTCGACGCGGCCTGAGCTTCGAATCGCAAGTACGCCATTGACGCACGTGCGTCAGTGGCGTAGTTTTGCGCATGCTTTCATCGAAACGCCCCTTTTCACCAGACAGATTACCGAGCTTCTGGACGACGAGTCCTACGCCGAGTTTCAGCGTGTGCTGGCCGAAAATCCGGAAGCGGGTGACCTCATCAGAAACACCGGCGGGCTTCGAAAAATCCGAGTGGCCGCGAAGGGGCGGGGAAAGCGAGGAGGCGCGCGCGTCATCTACTATTACTTCGTTAGCGCGTCGCACATAGCGCTTCTCATGGTCTATCCGAAGAGTGAAATGGACGACCTCACGGAGGAACAGAAGAAGGCGTTGAAATCGGTTGTCGAGAAGTGGGGCTGACGATGAAAGAAGAACTTTTCAGCGAGCTCATGCAGAGCGTGACGCAGATGGATGACATCCGTCGAGGCGTGCGTGCGCCCTCTCGCGAAACGGTGGTGGTTTCCGAGCAGGTGAAACGTATTCGTACGCTGACCAAATTGTCCCAGGCGAGATTTGCCAAAGTCATCGACGTCGAGCTCGGCACGTTACGCAATTGGGAACAGGGACGACGCGTACCCACGGGACCAGCCCGGGCCCTTCTTCGTGCGATCGAAAGGGATCCCGAACATGTTCTCGCCGCGCTCGGCGCATAAAAATCAGTGCCAAGCGACAGAGCGCTACCCCTGAACGAACGCGCCACGAGCGCATGACGACGAGGCGTCCGTTATAGGCCGGCGCCGTAGCACTCAGCCATAGACGATCACTCGATGACCACCCGCGAAACCCTCCGCCACCAGCTCGAACGCGGCATCGCCGACCTGCGCGTCACCCTGCCCGACGATGCGGCCGAACGCCTGCTCGATTACCGCGAACTGCTCGAACGCTGGAACTCGGCCTACAACCTCACCGCCATCCGCGACGATCGCGACATGGTCGCGCGCCACCTGCTCGATTCGCTGACGATCCTGCCCTACGTGCATGGCCGCTCCCTGGCCGACCTTGGCACCGGTCCGGGACTTCCCGGCATCCCGCTGGCCATCGCCGAACCCGCGCGCGAGGTGCTGATGGTCGATTCCAACGGCAAGAAAGTCCGCTTCCTGCGCGAGGCCATCCGCTCGCTGAAACTCGGCAACGCGAAGGCCTTGCAGAGCCGCGTGGAAGACGTCGAGGGCACGTTCGAATGCATCACCGCCCGCGCCTTCGCCTCGCTGGCCGACATGCTCGGCTGGGGCGGCCACCTGCTGGCGCCCGGCGGCGTCTGGCTGGCGATGAAGGGCAAGCACCCCGACGATGAGCTGGCTGGCGTGCCCGAGGGGTTTCGGGTGGAGGCCATCCATGCGCTGGCGGTGCCGGGGGTGGAGGGTGAGCGTCATCTGGTGGTGATTCGGCGCGCTGCCTAAGCGACTCCGTTTCGCCGCTCCGTGGGCATTGCCGATACGATCGGCTCCCACCCCTTCGGTAGCCGCCTCATCGCATCTGGCTGATGTCATGGCTGGACGCCGATCGCTTCGGGGATGGGCCCGGCGCCGGCCGCCGACTACCGGCGGATCGCCCACCGGGAAGCGGGATGCTACGCTACCGCCCTTTCCGCGCACGGTAGCTATCCACCCTCCATGGCACGCATCATCGCAGTCGCCAACCAGAAAGGCGGCGTCGGCAAGACCACCACCTCCGTCAACCTCGCCGCGGCGCTGGCCGCCGCGAAGCGCAAGGTGCTGCTCGTCGACTTCGACCCGCAGGGCAACGCCACGATGGCGTCGGGCGTGGATAAGCACGAGGCCAAGCCCAACGGCTGCGAGGTGCTGCTCGACGAGGCGGAGATCGCCGACGTCCTGGTGCGCACCGAGGCCGGGTTCGACCTGATGCCGGGCAACGGCGACCTCACGGCCGCCGAGCTGAAGCTGATGGACGGCATGGCCCGCGAGCAGCGCTTAAAGGATCAGCTGGCCAAGGTGGCCGACCGCTACGACACCATCCTCATCGACTGCCCGCCCTCGCTGCACCTGCTCACGCTCAACGCGCTGACGGCCGCCGACGGCGTGCTGATTCCCGTGCAGTGCGAGTACTTCGCGCTGGAAGGCCTGTCGAGCCTGCTCGACACCATCCAGGCCGTGCGCCAGCGCCTCAACCCGAAGCTCGAGGTCGAAGGCCTGCTGCGCACCATGTACGACGTGCGCAACAACCTCGGCAACGAGGTATCCGCCCAGCTCACCCAGCATTTCGGCGACCAGGTGCTGCGCTCGATCATCCCGCGCAACGTCCGCCTCGCCGAGGCGCCCAGCCACGGGCAGCCCATCCATCTCTACGACCGCGGCTCGCGCGGCGCCATCGCCTACATCGGCCTGGCCGGGGAGATCATCCGCCGCGACCGGGCCCGCACCCAGGGCACGGCGGACGACACCCCCGTGGACGTCGACGCGGCGAACGACGCCGGCGGCGCGACCCCGACGACGCCTTAAGGAGACCCCATGGCAGCAGCGAAGAAACGTGGTCTGGGCCGTGGCCTTGATGCCCTCCTCGGCGGCGGCACCGGCCCGGAAGCCGCTCCCTCGGTGATCGAGCAGGAAGGCGAGCTGCGCACGCTGCCGATCCACCAGATCCAGGCCGGCAAGTATCAGCCGCGCCGCCACTGGAACGACGAGGCCCTCGACGAACTCGCCGCCTCGATCAAGGCCCAGGGCCTGATCCAGCCGGTGGTCGTGCGCGCCATCGGAAAGAACAGCTACGAACTCATCGCCGGCGAGCGCCGCTGGCGCGCCGCGCAGCGCGCGTCGATGAGCGAGATCCCCGCGCTGGTGAAGGACGTGCCCGAGCAGTCCGTGCTCGCCATGGCCCTCATCGAGAACATCCAGCGCCAGGAACTCACCCCGCTGGAAGAGGCCCAGGCCCTGCAGCGCCTGATCGACGAATTCGACCTCACCCACCAGCAGGCCGCCGATGCCGTCGGCCGCTCCCGCGCGGCGGTGTCCAACCTGCTGCGCCTGATGGAGTTGCCGGCGTCGATCAAGCAGTTGCTCGACGAGAGCAAGCTTGAGATGGGCCACGCCCGCGCCCTGCTGACGCTGCCGGCCAGCGTGGCCGAGCCGCTGGCGCTCGAGGCCGCCCGCCACGGCTGGACGGTGCGCGAGCTGGAAGAAGCCGCCCGTAAGGCGCAGCTGGCGCCCAAGGGCAAGGCCAAGTCGGCCATGCCGGCCGACCCCAACATCGCCAACCTCGAGCGTGAGCTGGCCGAGCGCTTCGCCACCCGCGTGGAAGTGGCCCATGGCCGCGGCGGCAAGGGCAAGCTGGTGATCCATTACCACAGCAACGACGAGCTGGACGGCATCCTCAGCAAGATCCGCTGAGATGTAAGGAAATGCCGATGGCGCCGGTCAAAGGGAACGTGAACCCGAAACAGCGCCAGTACGAAGCCATGGTGCGCGCCCTGTCGGCCGACCTCTACCGGTTCGCCTTCTGGCTGTCGCGCTCGGAGACCGTCGCCCAGGACCTGGTCCAGGAGACCTTCCTGCGCGCCTGGAAAAACCTCGATGCCCTTCGCGACGCCGAGTCGGCCAAGCCCTGGCTCATCACGATCCTTCGCCGCGAGCATGCGCGGCTCTACGAGCGCAAGCGCTTCGACACCGTGGAACTGGACGACAGCGTGCCCGAGGATGCCGCCTTCGCCAGCCCCGAACGCAGCGGCGACGCCGCACAGGTGCGAGACGCCATGCTGAAGCTGCCTGACAAATACCGCGAGCCGCTCGCCATGCAGGTGCTGGGGGGCATGAGCTGCGACGAGATCGCCGCCGCCACCGACCAGCAGCCGGGTGCCGTGATGACCCAGCTCTTTCGTGCCCGCCAACGCCTGAAGCAGCTGCTGGGCGGCGGGAAATCGACCACGGAGGGAGTCCGTCGATGAACTGTCTCGACTTCCGCCGCCGCATCGGCGCCGAGCCGCGTTCGCGCGATCCCGAACTGCTCGCCCACCGCGATACCTGCACCGAGGGCTGCGCCGCCTTCTGGCAGCGCGCACAGCGCTTCGACGACGACCTCGAGGCGGCGCTTGCCGTGCCCGTTCCGGAAGGGCTCGCCGACCGCATCCTGCTCGCCCAGGCGACGGCGGAGCGCCGCGTCCAGGTCGGTCGCCGCCGCGCCTGGATGGCGATGGCCGCCTCGTTGCTGATCGTGGTCATGGGCGGCGGTATGCTCTGGCGCCACGCCGATGCCACCTCGTTGCCCGCCCTCGCCGTGGCGCACATGCCCTACGAGGCGGATTCCCTGGCGATGACCGCTCCCATGGCCGATGCGGCGGTGGAAGCCGGATTCGCCGGGCGCGCCGTTTCGCTCAAGGGGCCGGCGCCGCAGGGCGTCACCTACGTGCACGACTGCATGGTGGGTCCGTACCCGGCGGTGCACGTGGTCACCCGCATGAACGACGAGCCCGTGGTGGCGCTGTACATGCCGGGCAAGATGAGCGACGCCGATACGAGTTTCCACCGCGAGGGCTGGGACGGTCGCGCCCTGGCCCTGCATGGCGGCACGCTGGTGGTGATGGCGCAGGAAGGCGCCAGCCGCCACGCCATGGATGCCGTGGCCCGCGCGTGGCGCTCGGCCATCGAGGGGCCCGTGCCGCAGGCCGTGGGCCGGATCTGAACGACCGGCCGCGTCCGCGGCCCCATCCGGCGCCGGTTGGGCGATAATGCCGCCCCGAATCCCCTAGCCCGGAACCGCGATGACCGACCTCGCCGTGGTCGTGCCCGTCTTCAACGAGCGCGACAACATCCCGCCCCTCCTCGCCGAGATCGCATCGGCCCTGCGCGGCCGGATCGACTTCGAGATCATCTACGTCGACGACGACAGCACCGACGACAGCGTGGCGGTGCTCACGGCGGCACGCGCGCAGTATCCGGAGCTGCGCATCATCCGCCACGTGACCCGCAGCGGGCAGAGCACGGCCGTGTGGAACGGCGTGCGCGCCGCACGTGCGCCATGGGTGGCCACGCTCGACGGCGACGGCCAGAACGACCCGGCCGACATCCCCAAGCTGCTCGCCGCGCGCGACGGCGCGGCGCCCGACCTGAAACTCTTCGCCGGCTGGCGCATCACCCGTCGGGACAGCTTCAACAAGCGCATCTCCTCGAAGGTCGCCAACGCGGTGCGCTCGCGCATGCTGCGCGACGACACGCCGGACACCGGTTGCGGCCTGAAGCTGTTCGAACGCGACACCTTCCTGCGCCTGCCCTACTTCGACCACATGCACCGCTACCTGCCGGCCCTGGTCAAGCGCGCGGGCTTCGCCAGCCAGAGCGTGCCGGTGGGCCACCGTCCACGCACGGCGGGTACGTCGAAGTACGGCATGCTCGATCGCCTGTGGGTGGGGCTGGCCGACCTGCGCGGCGTGGCATGGCTGATGCGCCGGGCCAAGGTCACGCGCACCGAGGAAATCTGACACACCGATTCGCCGATACGATCGGCTCCCACCCCTTCGGTAGCCAGGTTCGTGCTTCGTCTCCCGACGTACGGATCATCGGCAGCAGGACTTTGATACCCGGCTACCGCAGGGGCCCCCACCCCTCCGGTGGCCAGGTTCGTGCTTCGTCTCCCGACGTACGGATCATCGGCAGCAGGACTTCGATAGCCGACTACCGAAGGGGCTCCGACCCCTCCGGTGGCAGGTTCGTGCTTCGTCTCCCGACGTACGGATCATCGGCAGCAGGGCTTCGATACCCGGCTATCGAAGGGGTGGGAGCCGATCGTATCGGCGAATCCAGCGTGCCTCAGCGCACAGGCAAGCCCCGCGGTTCCCATCCGCTGAGCGCCTCCTCGGTCTTCCTCCGCCCCAGCTCGATCAGCTCGCGCGCCCGATAGAACTCGTACACCGCGGACACGTTGCGCGGCAGCTCGATCAGCAGATCGGGCTGGTAGGCGGCCAGGCGCAGGCGCGAGAGGTTGGCCTGCATGAGGTCCATGGCCTGGGTCATCAGTTCGAAGGCCCCCGGGTCTCGTATCTTCGGCTCGCCGCGCGGCAGCACCTTGCCGATCATGCGGCCCAGTTTGGAGACGTAGCCCGTGTCGGCGACCGCGGTCACGTCCTTCTCCGGCGCCTTCTGCAATTCCGCCGCGCCATCGACGCTCACCGCCACCACGTAGTCGGCATCCTCGCGCATCAGCGGCAGCACCGGCAGCGGATTGAGCAGCGCGCCGTCGACGAGGCGGCGGCCCTCGTGCGCATAGGGGCGGAACAGCGTCGGGATGGCGATGGACGCGCGGATCGCATCGAACAGCGGACCGCGCGTGAGCCACACCTCGCGTTCGCGATCCAGGTCGGTGGCGACCGCCGTGTAGGGGATCGCCAGTTCCTCGATGTTCACCTCGCCGATCAGCTCGCGCAGCGCAGCCATGATGCGGTCGCCCTTGATGAAGCCGCCGCCGGAAAAACTCCAGTCGACCAGCCGCAACACGTCGAAGCGGGCGAGCGTCGACACCCAGTCGCGGTAGACCTCGAGCTTGCCCATCGCGTAGATGCCGCCGATGAGGGCGCCCATCGACGTGCCGGCGATGGCGACGATCTCGAAGCCGCGCTCTTCGAGCACCTCGATCGCGCCGATGTGGGCCAGCCCCTTCGCGGCGCCGGCGCCGAGCGCGAGCGCGACGCGGGGTTTGCGCGGAATGGCCTGGATCGCGGGTACGGCGCCGGGATCGGCGATGTCGAAATCGCTCATGGAACGTTCAATGCTGATTACCGGACCCGTTCTGGTAGCCGGAGAGGGCGAGCTGGAGCAGGATCTTCATTTCCTCGCGCAACGGCAGCGGCGAGACCACCTCCGCGTCGGGCCCGTACTTGAGCACGTCCATCAGCAATTCGCGCGGGTTGGAATACGGCACCTTCAGCTCGTAGCGGCCGTCGGGCATCCACTCGCCCTTCTGCTGCGAATGCCAGTGCTCGTCGGCCACCCAGCGCGCGGCGTGCGAGGAGAAACGGATCACGGCCCAGGCTTTCGGCTTGCCGGCGAAGATGCCGTAGCTGGAGGCGAGCAGGTCGTTGAGCTCGGCTTCCTCCACGTCGCGGGCGCGGGCATCCTGCGCGTGGGGTTCGGCGATGCGGTCCACGGCGAAGCTGCGTAGCGCCTCGCGGTCGTGGTCCCACACGTCGAGGTACCAGTTGTCGCGGTAGTGGGTGAGGCGCTGCGGCGACACCTTGCGCTTGCTGTCGGCGTTGGTGGTGCGCGCGCGGTAGCGGAAGGTGAGCTGCTTGCGTTCGAGCACGGCACCGGCCACCACGCGGAACACCTGCTGGTCCATCTTGCGCGCACCCCAGGAAATCACCCGGATGCGGTCCACCGGCAGCGACTTGCCGCTGCCGTGGTCGGAGAGCAGGCGCTCGATGCGCGCCTTGAACGGAGCGAGCGCGCCGGCCAGCACGCCCGGGTCGGAACGCCCGATGAGTTCGTTCAGGGCCATCAGGGCGGCCAGCTCGTCGCTGGTCAGCCACAGGCCCGGCAGCTCGAAGCTGTCGCCCTCGCCGGCCTCGTAGCGGAACGAGGCCTGTTCGCCGGCCACGCTCTGTACCGGGGCGCCCAGCGCATCGCGCAGGAAGGCGACATCGCGATAGAGCGTGGCGCGCGAGCATTCCAGCTCGTCCATGAGGCGGGAAAGCGGCACCGGGTAATGGGCCGATTTCAGCAGGCGGTGCAGGGTGAGAATGCGCTCGTAGCGGTCCATGGATGTCGCCGGCAGGTGGAGCGAAAAAGGATGCGCGAACTAGTGTGACCGAATGGGTCGTGACGCCCGTATCTACGCGCACCAAGCATGGCGTCGGCCGGGGCCGTCCGCAAGGGCGGGAGGCCGGGTTTGCGCCCGGGGGCGATAGGCGCAAAAATGCTGCTTTGCGATTCGCCGCAAGGCCCCTCGAGCATGACGGAACCGAACGAAGCGTCGTCCGTCGCCCTGGACCGGCATGAACCCCACGGCGACGCGACTCGCGCCCATAGCCTGTTTTCCGTTCCGATGGCGATCGTCCAGACCGCCACGGCGGGCGGTTACGGCTTATGGATGGTGCTGGGCACCTCGCTGGCCCTGGGCCTGTACCCCGACGGCCGCGGCGAGGTACTGGTGCCGCTGGCCATCGGCCTGGTGCTCGCAAGCACGGGCCTGGTCGCAACCTGCCTGAGATTGCGATTCGCCCCGGAATGGCACGGGTGGAATCCGGTGAAGCGGATGATGCCGACGCGGGAAGGCCTGGTCGCCATGGCCAACTACCTGCCCATGCTGGCGCTGGCCGGGCTGGCGCGGGGCGGTAACGACTTCTGGGCCACGCGCCTGGCCGGCGCGGCCCTTACGCTGTGCAGCCTGGCGACCCTGGTCTATACGGCCCGCGCGGCGGCGCGCCCCCTGTCGGCCGACCTGGCGGCGCTGGCCAACCTGCTGCCCTTCGGCCGCACGGTATCCGGCCTCTTCGCCGGAGGCCTGTGGTTCTGGCTGTGCATCGAGGGGCAGATGCCCACTGGCCCCGGGAATCTGTGGCGGCTGGGATTGCTCGCGGTCGCGCTGGCCGCGGGCGTGGTCGAGGGCATGCGCTGGCGGGCGCTGCGCCGGTTCGCCGCCGACAACGGCGCGGAGGCGCGGATCGTCGGCGGACGCTGGGGCCTGTCGTTGCTGGGCAGCCGCTTCGGCGTGGCGGCGCTCTCGGTGGGCCTGCCCTGCGTGCTGCTGGTGACCCACGGCGAGCCCACGACTCAGCTGCTGACGGCCGGTGTGGCGACGTTAAGCTGCGCTATCGGTCAATGTCTGGAGCATCGGCTCTACGGCGTGGCCTACGCGCAGTTGGCCACGGGCTAGGCAAAGGTATTTCGGCGCGGGGGTGCGCCACCCATGGCCGTCTGGACGGCCGTATGACAACCTGTTTCAAACACACTTCGGGTAGACGATGAAAAAACTGCTTATCGCCACGCTCGTCCTTGCCGCGCTGCCCCTCGCCGCGCAGGCCCAGGACGCCGCCACCGCCGCCCCGGCGCAGGATGCCAACCCCTCGCAGAACGGCGGCTGGACCGGCTCGGGCGAATTCGGTTTCGCCTCCTCGCGCGGCAACTCCCGCTCGGAGAACGCCAACGCCAAGCTCGGCCTGAGCCAGGAAAACGAGGTCTGGAAGAACAACTTCTTCCTCAACGGCCTACGTTCGAAGGGCGAGGTCTCGGTCACCGACCCCGACGGCAACACCGTCGACAAGTTCAGCACCACCGCCAACCGCTACGACACCGGCGCGTCGGTGGGCTACAAGTTCGATCCGCGCAGCTACGTGGTGACCGCCGCGCGTTACGAGCACGACGACTTCGGCGCGAACACCTGGCAGGGCATCGTCTCGGTGGGCTACGGCTACATCGCCCTGAAGAACGAGCGCGCCGAGCTTTCGTTCGAAATCGGTCCCGGTTTCAAGCGCTACCAGCCGGCCAAGTCCGATCGCGCGGTACTCAATGCCGACGGCACCCCGGTGCTGGGCGCGGACGGTAACCCCGTCAGTGAGCGCTATACGCCAGACGCGGAAAGCGAGGTGGTGGGTCGTGGCCTGTTGAACGGCAAGTACCGCCTCACCGACAACACCGCGCTGGAAGACACGCTGCTGGTCGAAGCGGGCTCGAAGAACCAGTACTACCAGAACGACATCGGCGTCTCGGTGAGCATGACCAAGAAGATGGCGCTGAAGGTGGGTTACCAGATCCGCTACAACAGCGATACGCAGCCGGGCACGGTCAGCACCGACAAGTTGATGACGACGAACCTCGTCTACAACTTCTGAGTCCGTCGCGAATCCTTCGCCGATGCGATCGGCTCCCACCCCTTCGGTAGCAGGGCTTTTGCGACCCGGCTACCGAGGGTAACGCCCATGGCAGCAGGATCTTCCCAACGGGGCTATCGAAGGGGTGGGAGCCGATCGCATCGGCGAATCAGCGTTGGGGCTTGAGCAACTCGTCGGCGCCCTGCGACAGCAACAACGCCGCCACTTCATGCCCCAGCTCCACGGGTCGGTCGCCTTCGATGCTGGCCTCGGCACGAACCAGTTCGCCGCTGGCCGCATCCCCCACCAGCCCATGCAGCGTGAGCCCGCGCTCGCCCAGCACGCAAAGCGCGCCGATCGCCACCGCGCAGCTGCCACCCAGTTTCTCGTTGAGTGCGCGCTCGGCATCGATGGCGAGCCTCGTGTGCGCGTCGTCGACGGCCTTCAGCAGCTCGATCGTGCGAATGTCGTCGGCGCGGGCTTCCGCCGCGATCGCGCCCTGCCCCGGCGCGGGCAACCAGTCGGGGCTGGCCAGGCGCGTGCGGATGCGATGGCCCAGGCCAAGGCGCTCCACGCCCGCGCATGCGAGGATGATGGCGTCGTACTGGCCTTCGTCGAGCTTGGCCAGGCGCGTGTTCACGTTGCCGCGCAAGTCGAGCAGCTGCAGGTCGGGACGCAGGGCGTGCACCTGCGCCTGCCGGCGCAGCGACGAGGTGCCGACCTTCGCGCCGTGCGGGAGGTCGGAGAGCTTTTCGTAACCGTTGCTGATGAAGGCATCGGCGGCGTCGGCGCGCTCGAGGATCGCGGCCAGCGTGAAGCCCGGCTCCAGTTCGGCCGGCACGTCCTTGAGCGAATGCACGGCGATGTCGGCGCGGCCGTCCTGCATCGCGATCTCCAGTTCCTTGAGGAACAGGCCCTTGCCGCCGACGGTGGCCAGCGAGCGGTCGAGAATCTCGTCGCCCCGCGTGGACAGCGGCACCAGTTCCACGGCGAGCCCCGGATGGGCCGCCCGCAGGAGGCTGGCCACGTGTTCGGCCTGCCATAGGGCCAGCGCGCTCTTGCGCGTTGCGATGCGAAGCGGTGCGGTCATGGGGGTCCTGGAAGGGATGGAGCGTTGCCCGGTATTGTCGCCCAATCGATGGCCCTTCGCTCAGCCGCGCAGCAGCTGGCGTACGGCCGGCAGGTTGCGTCGGCTCACTTCCGGGGTTTCGTCGCTGCCGTCGAGCCGGGACAGCACGCGGCCGTCGGCGAGGGTCTTCAATCCGAGCAGGCGATGCCGCGGCACCAGGCAATTGCGGTGCAGGCGTACCAGACGTTCGCCGTGCGCCGCTTCGAGCTGGCGCAGCGAATCGTCGATCAGGTGCGTGCCGCCCACATGGTGCACGGCGACGTATTTCTCGTCGGCCAGCAGGTAGATCACGTCGGCGAGCGCGATGCGCCATTCGCCGTTGCCGCTGCGCGCGCGCAACCATGCGTCGGGCGACGGTATCGGCGCGGACGTGGCCGTGAGCCGGGCCGCGACACGGCGCAGAGCTTCCTCGAGGCGTTCGGCGCGCACCGGCTTGAGCAGGTAATCGGTGGCGCCCAGGTCGAAAGCCTGCAGGGCATGCGCTTCATAAGCCGTGCAGAACACCACCTGCGGTCGCACGGGTAAGGCGGCGAGCCGTTTCGCCGCCTCGGTGCCGCGCAGGCCGGGCATGTCGATGTCGAGCAGCACGAGGTCGGGGTGCAACGTCGAGCACGCGGCGATCGTCGCCTCGCCGTCGGCGACGCTGCCGACGACCTCGACGTCGCCATGGTGCGCGAGCAACGCGGCCAGCCGCGTGCGCGCGAGCGGTTCGTCATCGGCGATCAGCACGCGCATGCGCCGCCTCCGGCAGGAACAGGGTGACGGCAAAGCGATCGCCGACGGTTTCGACGTGCACGCGGGCACGGTCGCCGTAGAGATAACGCACGCGCTCGCGCACGTTGCGCAGGCCATGTCCCGTGCCGGCCGGCGCGGGCGATGGCGGCAGGGGATTGTCCACGCACAGTTCCGTGCCGCCGGGCACGGCGCGCGCGACGATGCGCAGCAGGCCGCCGTCGACGCGGGGCTGGATACCATGGCGGATGGCGTTTTCCACCAGCGGTTGCAACAGCAGGTGCGGCATCGGCAACGCTTCGGAGGCTTCCAGGCGGCGCTCCACGCGCAGGCGCCCACCCAGGCGCAACGCCTCGATGTCGAGATAGCGGTCGACGAGGCGCCACTCGTCGCCGAGCGTGCCCGTGCCGTCGCGATCGTCGCCGAGGGCGGCGCGGAACAGCTCGGCGAGGTTTTCCACGGTACGCTCCGCGGCGCGCGGGTCGATGCCGACCAGCGCGGCCACGGTGTTCATGCTGTTGAAGAGGAAATGCGGCCGGATGCGGGCCTGCAGCGCGGCCACCTGCGCCTGCGCCTCCGCCGCGACGCGGGCCTGCCATTGCGCCACCACGTAGAAGTAGCGCAGCAGGCAGGCGCCGAGGAGGCCGGCCGCCAGCCCGGCCTGGAGGGTAAAGCGGGCCGGCGCCGACGGGCCGATGCCGAGTGCGAGGCCGCGGTCGATCCACTCCAGCACGGCGGCGGCCACCGCGGTCAGCGCCACCAGCAGCAGCCAGACGGCGGCGTAAGGCCAATGGCCCGGCAGCCGCTGCATCGGCGCGCGCAGCTTGCACAGCGCCACGGTAAGCAGGATCGACAGCCAGCTCGTGAACAGCACGGCCGCGCAGTATTCGCGCCAGCCGCCCGTGGCGCCGGGCGCAAGCCGCATGAGGGTGACGGTGAGCGCGCCGACCACGAGCAGCGCGAACAGCACGGGCAGGCTGCAGAAGTCGGGCAGGGGCGTGGACGGGCGCGGCTCGGCGGGCATGCGGCGGAGTATGCCGGATGCCCGTCTGCTACGGCGCGCGCCGGGTCACGCGCCGGCGAAGCGCTCCGTCAGCCAGGCGCGGATGTCGGCGATCTCGGGCAGGCTGACCTGGTGGCCCATCGGGTAGGTATGCCAGTCGATGCGGTGGCCGAGCGCTTCGAGGAATTCGCGCGACTGCTGGCCCAGCGCCATCGGCACCACCGGATCGGCCGTGCCGTGGCCCCAGAACACCGGCGTAGCGTGGTTGGCACCATGGCGCTCGGCCTCGATGGCGTCGTGCAGCGGCAGGTAGGCGGAAAGCACGAGCAGCCCGGCCAGCGCTTCGCGGTGGCGCAGGCCGGCGGAGAGCGTCATGGCGCCACCCTGCGAGAAGCCGGCCAGCACGATATGCGAGGTGGGCACCCCGCGCTCGTTCTCACGCGCGATGAGCGACTCCACCTCGGCGATGGAGGCGCGGATGCCTTCGGCATCCTGCTTGTCGGCGATGGCCAGGCCCTTGATGTCGTACCAGGCGCGCATCGGCACGCCGTTGTTCACCGTCACCGGCCGCACCGGCGCGTGCGGAAAGACGAAGCGCACGCCCGGCCACGAGGGATCGACCAGCTCGGGCACGATCGGCACGAAGTCGTTGCCGTCGGCGCCCAGGCCGTGCAGCCAGATCACCGACCAGGTGGGCGAGGCTTGGGTTTCGTGTTCGACGGTGGGCAGGGGCATGGGGGTTCGTCCGTAGTTCGACAGCCATGCATCCTAGCGGAAGCACCGGCGCGCGACGCAGCCACGGAGGAACGTCGTGATGTAACCCCACGGGATGCCCGAGCGAACCAGGGTGTATCCCCTTTTCCGGACGAGACGACGACATGAAGACCCTGGGCATCCTCGCGGGCGGCATGCTGCTCGCCGCCGCCGCGCAGGCGGCACCCCTCGTAGCCACGCATGCCAGCACCACCTACCACTACGTATCGGTGGACGGCGTGCGCATCTTCTACCGCGAGGCCGGCCCGAAGGACGCGCCCACGCTGGTGCTCCTGCACGGCTTTCCGTCGTCGTCGCGCGAGTTCGCCACGCTCTTTCCGCTGCTGGCCACGCGTTACCACCTGATCGCGCCCGACTTTCCGGGCTTCGGCCAGAGCGACGCGCCCGCGCCGGACGCGTATGCCTACACGTTCGATCACCTGGCCGAGACGACCGACGGTTTCCTCGACGCGCTGGGCTTGCGCAAGTACGCGCTCTACCTCCACGACTACGGCGGCCCGGTCGGGTTCCGCGTCATGCTGAAGCATCCCGAGCGCGTCACCGCGCTGGTGGTGTCCAACGCCAACGCGTACACCGAAGGGCTCGGCAAGAAATGGACACTGATCGGCGAATACTGGAAAGATCCCAAGGCCCATCCGGAGGTCTTCGAGACTTTCATCTCCCCCGCGGCGACCGAACAACGCCATACGGCGGGTACGTCACATCCGGAGAAATACGACCCCGACGCATGGGGCGACGAAATTGCGCATCTCGCCCGTCCCGGTCAACGCGAGATCCAGGCGTCGCTGCTCTACGACTACCGCACCAACGTGGCCGCCTACCCCGCCTGGCAGGCCTGGCTGCGCAGCCATCGTCCGCCGACGCTGGTGGTGTGGGGCAAGAATGATCCGTCGTTCATCGGTGCGGGCGGCGAAGCCTATCGGCGCGACGTGCCCGAAGCGGAGGTGCATCTGCTCGATGCCGGCCATTTTCCGTGGGAAGAGCAGGTCGATGCGATCGCCGGCTACGTGCTTCCGTTTCTCGACAGACATGTCCGCTGAGGCGAACGCCTCAGCGGAACAGGTGCGGCACGAAACCACGGGTGTTCCGCGTGATGCGATCGCCATCGCGGCCCCAGTGCGGCGGAGCGTGCGGCGTGTCGAGGGCGCTACCGGCCCCCGGCCTTGCCCACGAGCACATCGAAGGCGGTAGCCGTGTCCGCTTCGGTGAAGTTGCAGTGGCCGTTGCCCGTGGGCGGCAGGACAGTCAGCCACCGGCCATTGCCCGCGGCGCGGATCTGCTGCGGATACACGTCGTGGAACCGCGCCGGTACCGTCTCGTCGAAAACGTTCCATTGCATCACCACGGGCGTGGCCACGTGGCCGGTGAGCGTAACGTTTCGTCGGGCATACGCCATGGCGGCCGGCGAACCGGTGTAGCGATGGATGCGGCGGTTGACGTCGGCGTCGTCGCCGAAGCCTTCGTAAACCTGTTTGCGATTGTCCACGGGCATGCCGCCGGCGCGCTGTTCCAGCTCACGCAACGCCATGTAGTAGAGACCCAGGAGCGGTGGCAGCGTTTCCGGCGTTTCCTGCAGGCGCTTTTCGAGCAGGGCCGCTTCGTCCGGGCGCGTCTGCAAGGCCTTGGCGATGGCGTCCGGCGCGATCGACGGCGGTGAGTCGGGCGCCGCCAGATCGGGCAGAACGCCCGGGAACAACGCGTCGAACGCGACGAGCGGCTCGACGACGCCACGTGCCAGGAAATCGGGTGTCGATACCGTCAGGCCGCAGGTGATCATCGCGCCGGCGTAGGCGTGGGGATAGCGTTCGATGCTGGCCGCCGCCGCCAGGCCTCCGAGCGAGAAGCCATAGAGGTAGGTATGCGAAGGGCGTGCGTAGGTATGGGTGAAGTACTGGCGCAGGCGCTCGTTGTCGGCGATGGCATCCCCAACGGCCCAGCCCTGGGAGGCGTACTGGCTCTGCGCGACCGCGTAACCCTTCTTCAGGAACACGGGCGTGGCGTCGGCCGCTTCCATCGGCGTCGTCACGGGCGCGCCCACCGGTTGGTAGCCGTGCATCAGCATGACCAGGTCGCCGTTCCAGTTCGCGGGGATATCGATGCGGTAGGACGCTCCCTGCAGCGTGCCCGCGTGGACGCCCGGCGGCGCGTCGGCGGCTCTCGCGGTCGCCGTGGCGCACGACGCCCACGCGAGACAGGACAACAGGGCGTAGCGCGATGCGTGACGTTTCATGGCTTCACGGCTCCTTGGGGCTTACCAGTTCCGGGTTCCGGTGTATTGCAGGGCGCTCACCAGCGTCCCGTCCTCGTCGAGAACCAGGAGGACGGTCTCCGTGTCGTGCTGGCGTATCACGCGATAGCTGTCGGAGCCGAACTTCGTGACGCCGGTGAAGGCATACGACTGCACGGGGCCGAGATCGGCGAGGAACCGTTCGCGGAAGGCGCGGTTCTCGGATCGAACGTGGGCCAGCTCGGCGCTCATTCCCGCGCTGGAGCGCGTGTCGCTGAGAAGCAGCTGCAAAGCCTTTTCGCTGCCCGGGAAAGGCTTATTTGCCTCGATGCGGGCCGCGAGCGCGGCCTGGATCCAGGTGGCCCGGGCTGTGTCGACACGCGGCCGGTCGATCACGTCGCGTCCGTCCTGCGTCGCCACGAATCGAACGGGCCCGGCCTTGCGCATCGTCGACGAAACGCACCGTAGTCCCCTCTTTCCCCTCGACCGCGAACCGTGCGTCGCCGGTGGGCACGACATGGAAGGGATGGGGTACGGACACCTGTCCCGTGATGCCGATCGTGAGGCCGTTGCCTTCGCGCTCGACGGTAACGAGTGAGATCGGGCTGATCTCGTAGAAGCCCGTGTAGCGATCCAATACGTTGCCGGGCGGCGTCACCTGTGCCGCGACGACGGCCATGGCCGACGCCACGCATCCCAGCGTGGCGGCCGACACGCGGGCCCACCGGCCCGGCCTGCGCAGTATCTGGCGGATGCGTCGTTCGAGAAAGGACGCGGAGGCCGACATGGCCGGGAGGATCGGCGTGGCGCGCGAACGGTGCCTGCCGACGTGGAGCAGCGTCTCGCAGTACACCACGGGGTCATGCCCGTCCCGCAGGACGCGGGCGTCGCAGTCGATCTCGATGGCGCGGCGCAGCCGATGGAACTGCCACCACAGCCAGGGATTCCACGGCATGCATGCGACGACCGCCAGTGCCAGCGCGACGACTTGCGGGTCGCGAGCCGACAGGTGCGAACGTTCATGCGCGATCGCGCATCGCTGCCGATCCTTGCCGACCTGGAGCAACCATGCGGGAACGACGATGCGAGAGCGTACGATGCCGACGACCGCCGGCCCGGCGTCGCTCGCGACGAGGACGCGCTCGCCGCAAAGGCGTGCTTCGCGCCATCCGCGCTTGCGTCGTCGCAGCCATAGGCTTGCCGCCGCCATCAGGGACACCATGAAAGCCGACGTCGTCACCCAGGTCGCTTGCGCGAGCGTGTCGATGTCGACGGTCCGGGCCAGCGGCAAGGCGCCATCGACATCCAGCAACAAACCCGGTGTCGGAATCGACGTCACGTCGCGCAGGACGATTGGTGCCGGCGAACGGGTCGACCCGATGATGTCGGGAATGGTCAAAGAGCCAAAGGCGAGCGCGGTGGGCAGGACAAGCGATCCGACGAGCGCGGCCACCCATGCCCACCGCGTGACACCTCCGCGGACCCTGCCCGCATGCTCCGCCACGAACGCCGCGATGCTCAATGCCGTCGACACCAGCAAGGCATAGAGCATCCATGCGATCACCGCGAAGCGTCCTTGCCGGTATGTTCGGCCAGCAACTGCTGCAGGCGTCGTATCTGCTCGCCGCTCAGTTTTTGCTCCGTCACCATATGCGTGAAGAGCAGCTCCGCGGAACCCTTGAAGAGCTTGTCGGTCAGGTGTTGCACGGCGTTCTTGCGTGCCGCCTGCTGCTTGACGCTGGCGAAGTACCGGTGCCCGCGCCCCGCTTCCTCATGTCCCACGTAGCCCTTGGCTTCGAGGGTGCGCAACACCGTGAGCACCGTGTTGTAGGCGAGGTCGTCCGCCAGGTGTTCGCGAACCTCGGCCACGAGCGAGGGACCGTGGGTCCACAGCACGTGCATGATGTCCGCTTCCCGATCCGTGAGGAGAATTTTCATGCGCGCCCCATCCCGTCCACTACGGCCGCGATAGAGATACGCGCGCCGGACACGCTTGTCAACTATAGAACTAGTTGATGCGGCGTGCCCGGCGGTTGGAGCCCGGACGCGTTACTCGCCCAGGCCCAGTTCCGTGGCAAAGAACGTCATCGACAGCGCCGCGTTGCCCACGCGCTGGCTGAAAGGCGCGCCGATGCCGTGGCCGGCGTTCATGCGGGTGAGCAGCAGCACGGGGTAGCCCGAAGTGCTGGCGTCCTGCACGGCGGCGGCGAACTTGCGCGACTGCCACGGGGCCACGCGCGGGTCGTTGGCGCCGGTGGTGAACAGCACGGCCGGGTACCTGGTGTTCGGCTTGACGTTATGCAACGGCGAGTAGGCGAGCATCGCCTTGGCGATGGCGGGATCCTTCACCGAGCCGTATTCGCTGCGGTTGTAGGGGCCGTTGGCGAAGGCGGTCTCGTGGCGCGGCACGTCGTAGATGCCGACCATCGCCACCACCGCGCGGTACTGTTCCGGATGCTGCACGAGCGAGGCGCCCATCAGCAGGCCGCCGTTGCTACCGCCGAGGATGCCCAGGTGCTTCGTGTCGGTCCACTTCGTAGCGATCAAGGCCTGCGAGGCGGCATAGAAGTCGTCGAACACGTTCTGCTTGCGCGTCTTCTGTCCCTGTTCGTGCCAGGCCTCGCCGTATTCGTTGCCGCCGCGGATGTTCGCGTAGGCGAGCACGCCGCCGCGTTCGATCCAGGCGAGGTTCGGGCCGATGAAATTCGGCGTCACCGGAATGTCGAAGCCGCCGTAGCTATACAGGATGGTGGGGCGCTTGCCGTTGGGCGTGGTGCCGTCCATCGCGATCACGGTGACGGGGATCTTGGTGCCGTCCTTGGAGGTGCCTTCGACGCGGGTCACGCGCACCTTCGAGTAATCGGCGGCCGGTTTCACCTCGAACACCGTCTTGAGCGCACCGGTGTTGCCGTCGTATTCGGCCCAGTGCGGCGGCACGGTCCAGCCGGCATAGGTGATGAGCGCCTTGGCCTGGCCCTTCTCGGCGGCCACGCCACCGATGACGATGCCGGTGGCGGGCAGGGGCACGCGGCGCACGAAGGCGGACTTGCCGTCGTACTGGTCGGCCCACCAGTCGGGACCGGCGCTGCGCACCACGAGGAAGCCGTCGCCCAACGCGGTGACGCGCTGGATGGCGCCCTCGCCTTCGGGCAGCACATCGCTGCGCTTGCCGTCGGTATCGAAGGCCACCACCTTGCCGCGCGGCGCGCCGGCGAAGGTCACCACGAACAGGCGGTTACCCACCCAGCTCGCCGAACGCACGTCGGCGTCGTGACCGAGCAGCTTGCGGAACGCGCCGTTGCCATTGCGCAGGAACACCTCGGCCGGGCCGCCGTCGCCCTCGTTGGCGAGCAGCGCCGTGCTCTTGCCGCCGTTGCCGTCGTGGAGAACGTATTCGGCCACGTCGGAGTAGCCCTTGCCGAAGACGACGGTGTCTTTTGACGCCGGCTGGCCGAGCACGTGGTGGGCGAGGTAGGCGTCGAACTCGCGCAGGGGCTTGTCCTGAGTGGGCGCGTCGAAGCGGGCATAGGTAACGCCCTTCTCGTCGGCATCCCAGGCCAGCGCCTGCGGCGTGGTGCCGCCGCCTGCCCAGGGCAGTTCATCGGGCAAGGCCTTGCCGGTGGTCGTGTCGAGCACGTGGATGGTGGTCAACTCGCTGCCGCCCTCGGCGGTGCCGTAGGCGAGGTAGCGGCCGCTCGGCGAGGGCCAGTATTCGGTGATGGCGGTGTTGCCGTCGCCCTTATTGAGGTCGACCAGGGTACGCACCGGTCCATCGGGCCAGGCCTTCGCCACCAGCACGGGCTGCGGCTGCGGGGGCGTGTTCTCGAAATAGAACAGCGTGCCGCCGGCCAGCGTGGGCGACGAGCGCGTGGTCGAGGTGATCGCCAGCTCGCGGATGCGCGCGCTCAGCTCCTTGCCTAGCGGCGCCTTGCCGATGGTGGCTTCCGTGTAGGCGTTCTGCGCGTCGATCCACTGCTTCACGTCGGCCGCGTCGGGGTTTTCCAGCCAGCGGTAGGGATCGTTCACCGGCATGCCGGCGAGGGTTTCGGACACCATGCGCTTGGGCGTCGGCGGCGGCGTATTCGTGGCGGCGTGGGCGCCGCAGGCCACGAGCAGGCTCGCGGCGAGCAGGCGAGGGTAGAGGGTGCGCATGGGATGTCCCCGGGGAGGAAGGAGAGCCCGAGCCTAGCAAAGGGGTGACCTTCGGCACCCCTGCCGGCAGTAACGGCTACGGGAGTGAGTGCATGAGGCAGGGTGCTTTCGCCGATACGATCGGCTCCCACCCCTTCGGTAGCAAGCTTCCTACCGAAGGGGTGGGAGCCGATCGTATCGGCGAATCGAGTTATCCTCGCCGTTTTGTAACTTGCGGAATGTCCTGATGCGCGTACTCGCCGCCGCCCTCCTCACCGCCCTGTCCGCCGCACCGGCGCTCGCCGCTTCCCCGCCGCTGGACATGGAAACGATCATGGCCGACCCCGACTGGATCGGCCCCGCGGTAGAAACGCCTTACTGGAGCGTCGACGGCAGCCACGTCTACTACTCGCTCAAGCGCGACGGCAGCCCCGTGCGCGATCTCTACCGCGTGGCGGCCACCGGCGGCGCGCCGGAGCGCCTCGATCCCGCCGCCGTCGCGGCGGCCGACGGCTCGCAACCCGTGTTCGATCGAGCGCATCGCCGCGCGGCGTTCGTGCGCCATGGCGACATCTTCGTACGCGATCTCGCCGGCGGCACCACCGTGCAGGTCACCCGCAGCACCGCGACCGAGCGCGATCCACGCTTCTCGCTCGACGGCCGACTGCTGACCTATCGCAGCGGCAACGATTGGTTCGTGTGGAGCGGCTCGGGAGCCGCCGCACCGGCCGCCGTGCTGAAGACCGAGGACGATCCGAAGGTACGCAAGGACGACGACCTCAAGGAAGACCAGCAGGCGCTGTTCTCGACGCTCCGCAAGCTGCGCGGCGACGAGGACGCGATGCATGCCGATGCCGATGCGCTAGCGGCGGTCGACCCGGGCCGCGCACCGGAGCCGTTCTACCTCGGCAAAAACCTCACCGTGGCCGATACCTCGCTCTCGCCGGATGGGCGCTGGATGCTCGTGGTCACCCAGCCCAAGGACGTCGACGCGGGCAAGATCGCCGACCTCACCCATTACGTGACCGACTCCGGTTATGCCGAAAGCGAAGCCACGCGCTCCTACGTGGGCCGCAACGATCCGGCGCCGCAGTCGCTGCGCCTGCTCGACCTGCGCCGGCACCTGAGCTTCGACCTCGACACGGCATCGCTGCCCGGCATCGGCGACGATCCGCTGGCCGACATCCGTGCGAAGACCGTGGCCGCCCTGCGCAAGGACGGCAAGACCGAGCGCGCCGACGCGCTGGCTGCGCCCAAGAAGCGCCCGCTGATCGTCAATGCCGAATACAGCCCCGGCATCGTCTGGAGCGACGACGGCGGCCAGGTCGCCGTGCAGTTGCGCGCCATCGACAACAAGGATCGCTGGATCGCCACGGTGGATTTCGACCGCCATGCGCTGGTGAGCCGTCACCGCCTCACCGACACCGCCTGGATCAATTGGGACGACAACGACTTCGGCTGGCTGCGCGACGGTCGCACGCTGTGGTACCTGAGCGAGGAAAGCGGCTACTCGCAGCTCTACGTGCGCCCCCTCGACGGCAAGCCGCGCGCGCTCACGAACGGGCGTTTCGAAGTGGACCACCCCGTGCTCTCGCCCGATGGCGCCACGTTCTACGTGCGCAGCAACAAGGTGGCGCCGTACAGCTACGACGTCTACAAGGTGCCGTCGGCCGGCGGCGACCTCGCGCGCCTCACCCGCTACGAAGGCATGGACGACTTCACGCTCTCGCCCGACGGCCGCATGCTGGCGGTGCTGCATTCCTCGCCCTACGTGCCTTCGCAACTGGCGGTGAGCGGCACCGACGGCAACGGCGCGCGTGACCTCACCGACACGCTCAAGCCCGCTTACAAGGCCCATGACTGGCTGGCGCCGCGCATCGTGGAGATTCCCTCCACCCACGGCGCGGGCACGATCTACGCGAAACTCTACGCCAAGGGCAGTGCGACGGGCCGACCGGCCGTGCTCTTCGTGCACGGCGCGGGTTACCTGCAGAACGTGCACCTGTCCTATCCGGCGTATTTCCGCGAGCAGATGTTCCACAACCTGCTGGTGGAACGCGGTTACGTGGTGCTCGACATGGATTACCGCGCGTCGAAGGGCTACGGTCGCGACTGGCGCACGGCGATCTACCGGAAGATGGGCCATCCCGAGCTGGAAGACCTGCTCGACGGCAAGGCCTGGCTGGTGAAGCAGCAGGGAGTCGACGGCAAGCGCGTGGGCATCTACGGCGGCAGCTACGGCGGTTTCATGACGCTGATGGCCCTCCTGCGCGCGCCGGGTGAATTCGCGGCGGGCGCCGCCTTGCGCCCGGTCAGCGACTGGACCAGCTACAACCACGAATACACCTCGAACATCCTCAACGACCCGCAGCTCGATCCGGAGGCCTATGCCACCAGCTCGCCGATCCGCTATGCCGACAAGCTGGCCGATCCCCTGCTGATCGAGCACGGCCTGATCGACGACAACGTGCTGGCGAGCGATTCGATCCGGCTATATCAGCGGTTCATCGAGCTGCACAAGAAGAACTTCTGGATGTCGCTGTATCCGATGGAACGGCACGGGTTCGTGCATGCCGATTCGTGGTTCGACGAGTACCGGCGGATCGATGAGCTGTTCCGGGAGCGCCTGTCGCAGTAGTGGGACCGAGGCGCTGGGTTCCTGCGGAAGCAGGAATCCAGCGCCTGGCAATCGGTTTTCGCCGGAATCTCATCGGCCCGACCTGAAAATTTACGCAAACGTTACGCCTCGCCCCCACGGCGATACACCGTAAATATCCACGAAACCCAAGAATGCGCACCGTCCCCAACCGACGGACCGCAACCGTGGAATTCCTTTACGTCCTCCTCATCGTCGTGCTCACCGCCATGACGATCGGCTTCCTGATGATCTGCGACCGCCTGGGTCGCCGCTGAGGAAGCCGCCATGTCCCTTTCCTATCTGCTGGCCGGGCTCATCGCCGTGGCCCTCGTCGGCTACCTGGTCGTCGCGCTGCTCAAGCCGGAGTGGTTCGAATGAGTACCAACGACTGGATCCAAATAGCCGTCTATTTCGTCGTTCTGCTGGCGCTCGTCAAGCCCGTCGGCAGCTACATGGCGTTGGTCTTCGATGATTCGCCCAATCGCGTCACCCGGTTCGGCGCGCGCGTCGAGCGCGTGGTCTATCGGCTATCCGGCGTCGATCCCCGGCAGGACATGTCCTGGAAAACCTACGCGCTCGCCATGCTGTGCTTCAACGTCATGGGCATGCTGGCCGTGTACTTACTCCAGCGCGCCCAGGCGTGGCTTCCGTTCAACCCCGAGCACATGGGAGCGATCACTCCCGATTCGGCGATGAACACCGCGATCAGCTTCGCCACCAACACCAACTGGCAGGGCTACGGCGGTGAATCGACGATGAGCTATTTCACCCAGGCCGTAGGCCTGTGCGTGCAGAACTTCCTTTCGGCCGCCACGGGCATCGCGGTGCTCGTGGCGGTGATCCGCGGCTTCGTGCGCAAGGGTGCCGCTGCGCTGGGCAATTTCTGGGTCGACCTCACCCGCGCGACCCTCTACGTGCTGCTTCCTTTCTCGTTGCTGCTGGCCTTGCTGCTGGTATCCCAGGGTGTCGTGCAGAACGTACGCCCCTATGAGCACGCCACCACCGTGCAGGCGGTGACGTACGAAGAGCCCGTCAAGGACGCGAATGGCAACCCGGTGGTCGATGCGGGCGGCAAGCCCGTCACGCGACCGGTAACCACGCAGGAGCAGGTGCTGCCGATGGGACCGGCGGCGTCGCAAGTCGCCATCAAGATGCTGGGCACCAACGGGGGCGGCTTCTTCAACGCCAACTCCGCCCATCCGTACGAAAACCCCACGCCGCTGTCGAATTTCCTCGAAATGCTGGGAATGATCCTGATCCCCGCCAGCCTGTGCTACACCTTCGGGAGGATGGTGGGCGACCGCCGCCAGGGTTGGGCGATTCTCGCCACCATGCTGTTCATCTTCGTACCGCTGCTTGTCGGCCTGGTTTCGGCGGAGCAGGCAGGCAATCCGGCGTTCCATGGGCTAGCCATCGATGCGCACGCCTCCGCGTCGCAGAGCGGAGGCAACATGGAAGGCAAGGAAACCCGCTTCGGCATCGTGTCTTCCGGCTTGTTCGCCGCCTTGACGACGGCCGCTTCATGCGGCGCGGTCAACGCGATGCATGACTCGCTCACGCCTTTGGGTGGCCTCGTCCCGATGTGGCTCATGCAACTGGGCGAAGTGATCTTCGGCGGCGTCGGCTCGGGGCTCTACGGCATGCTCGCCTTCGCCGTCGTGGCGGTGTTCATCGCCGGCCTCATGGTGGGGCGCACCCCGGAATACCTCGGCAAGAAGATCGAGGCGCACGAGATGAAGATGGCGAGCCTCGCCGTCCTCCTTCCCTGCGCGCTGGTCGTCATCGGCACCGCCGTCGCCGTGATGTCGCCGGCAGGCGTGGCGGGCGTCGCCAATCCTGGCGCGCACGGATTCAGCGAGATGCTCTACGCGGTCAGTTCGGCGTCGAACAACAACGGCAGCGCATTCGGCGGACTATCGGCGAACACGCCCTTCTGGAACACGTTGCTGGGCATCTGCATGTACTTCGCCCGCTATCCGCTCGCCATCGCGATGCTCGCCATGGCCGGATCGCTGGCCGCCAAGCGCCACGTACCGCCCTCCGCCGGCACGCTGCCGACGCATACACCGTTGTTCGTGGTGCTGCTGGCCTGCGTGGTCATCGTGGTCGGCGCGCTTACCTTCCTGCCGGCGCTGGCCCTGGGGCCTATCGCCGAACACCTGATGTCCTCGACGGGGCACTGATCCGATGAATCATTCGACTTCCCAACGGCGCAGTTTCGATCGCGCCCTGCTCGCCCGCGCACTCGGCGATGCGGTCCTCAAATTGTCGCCACGCCTGCAGTTCCGCAATCCGGTCATGTTCGTGGTGTTCGTCTGCAGCGTGCTGACCACCCTGCTCTGGGTGCAAGCGCTGGCCGGCCACGGCGAGGCGCCCGCGGGCTTCATCTTCTGGGTGAGCGTGTGGCTCTGGTTCACCCTGCTTTTCGCCAATTTCGCCGAAGCCTTGGCCGAAGGGCGGGGCAAGGCGCAGGCCGATGCGCTCCGCGGCTCGCGCCGCGACGTGGCGGCCAAGAAGCTGGCATCGGCCGACCGGGCGGCCTCCATCGTGTTCACGCCGTCGAGCGAGTTGCGTGCGGGGCACTTCGTGCTGGTAGAGGCGGGCGACATCGTCCCGGGGGACGGCGAGATCGTCGAAGGCGCGGCCAGCGTCGACGAAAGCGCGATCACCGGTGAGTCGGCACCGGTCATTCGCGAATCCGGCGGCGACCGCAGCGCCGTCACCGGCGGCACGCGCGTGCTGTCGGACTGGATCGTCATCCGGATCACCAGCAATCCGGGGGAGAGTTTCCTCGACCGCATGATTTCCATGGTCGAAGGCGCCTCGCGGCGCAAGACGCCCAACGAAATCGCGCTGACCATCCTGCTCGCGAAGTTCACGCTCATTTTCCTGCTGGCGTGCGCCACGCTCCTGCCCTACTCGATCTACAGCGTTCAGGCCGCGGGCATCGGCAATCCCATCACCTTGACGGTACTGATCGCATTGCTGGTGTGCCTGATCCCGACCACCATCGGTGCGCTGCTTTCGGCCATCGGCATCGCGGGCATGGATCGCATGATCCGGGCCAACGTGATCGCCACCTCGGGTCGCGCGGTGGAAGCCGCCGGCGACGTCGACGTCCTGCTACTGGATAAGACCGGCACGATCACGCTGGGCAATCGCCAGGCGGTGGCATTCCACGCCGCGCCGGGCATCGACGAGCGTGAACTGGCCCAAGCCGCGGAGTTGGCCTCGCGTGCCGACGAGACGCCGGAAGGACGCAGCATCGTGACCCTGGCCGCCGGCCTGTCGGGTGGAGGCGGTCAGCACGAACGCGACGGCCGCGCCCTCTTCGTGCCCTTCACCGCGCAGACTCGCATGAGCGGCGTGGACATCGGCGACCGCCGCATCCGCAAGGGCGCGATGGACGCGGTGGAACGCCACCTCGAAGCGCACGAGAGCCACATGCCGCCGTTGGTCAAGCGCATGGCCGAAGACGTCGCGCGTCGCGGCGCCACTCCGCTGGTGGTCGTGGACGGCGCGTTGACCCTGGGGGTGATCGAACTCAAGGACATCGTCAAGGACGGTATCAAGGAGCGTTTCGCGGAAATGCGCCGCATGGGCATCCGCACGGTCATGATCACCGGCGACAACCCCCTCACGGCGGCGGCGATCGCGGCCGAGGCCGGCGTGGACGACTTTCTCGCCGAAGCCACTCCGGAAGCCAAGCTCGGGCTGATACGCGACATCCAGGCCGAGAACCGATTGGTGGCGATGTGCGGGGACGGCACCAACGATGCGCCGGCCCTCGCACAGGCCGATGTGGCGGTGGCCATGAACAGCGGCACGCAGGCGGCGAAGGAAGCCGGCAACATGGTCGACCTGGATTCCAACCCGACCAAGCTGATCGAGATCGTGGCGATCGGCAAGCAGATGCTGATCACCCGTGGTGCGCTCACCACCTTTTCCGTCGCCAACGATATTGCCAAATACTTCGCCATCATCCCGGCGGCGTTCGCGACCACGTACCCGGCGCTGGACACGCTCAACGTGATGCGCCTGGCGACGCCGCAGAGCGCGATCCTCTCGGCGGTGATCTTCAACGCGCTGATCATCGTTTTCCTCATACCGCTCGCGCTGAAGGGCGTGGCCTATCGTGCGCTCGGCGCCGGTGCGCTCCTGCGGCGCAACCTGCTCGTCTACGGTCTCGGCGGCATCGCGGTGCCGTTCGCGGGCATCAAGCTCATCGACATGCTGCTGGTCCTGCTCGGGCTGGCATGAAAGAGGTCATCACCATGCACACCGTGAAGCTCACCGTGTTCATCGAAGATTCTTCGGACGTCGACATGGAGGTCAGGCTGGCGGTCCCTCGACAGACCCACCCCACGATCGCCTCCCCCAGCGGGCGATCCGACAGCGACCCGATAGAGGGTCGCGTCGACGACGACTACGTGCTCGGCGGCTACGCCGGCATCTGACACGCACTACCCGGAACCGATCATGAAAACCCTTTTGCCGATCGTCTCGGCAGCCATCGCTTCGCTCTGCCTCACCCCTGGCGCACGCGCGCAGGATGCATCGCCAGTCACCGGAAACGTTGCCGTCGTCTCCGACTACGTCTTTCGCGGCATCACGCAGAGCTGGGCCCACCCCGCCATCCAGGGGGGCGCTGACTACGTGCATCCCTCCGGCTTCGCCGCCGGCACGTGGGCGTCCAGCGTGAGCGACAGGAGCTATCCCGGCGGATCGATGGAGTGGGACGTCTACGCGAGCTTTGGGCACTCCCTCGGAGAGGACTGGTCGTGGAGGGCAGGCATCTATGCCTACCTGTATCCCGGCGCCGACCTCCGTGAAGCCGGATTGCGGTCACGCTCGTTCGACACCGCCGAGGCGAATGCCGCCCTCACCTGGCGCAACGTCACGCTCAAGTACAACCGCTCGCTCACCGATTACTTCGCCGCCGATCGCGAACAGGGCTACACCGGCGACACCCGTGGCACGACCTACCTGCAACTCGATGCGATCTTTCCCCTCGATGCCGCATGGTCGCTCGCCTTGCACGCCGGCCGCACGCATTACCCCGCGGGGCTCGCGATGTCCCTGGCGAACGGCGCGCGCGATGCGAGCTACAGCGACTACGCCGCGACGCTCAAGTACCAGTTCGACCCGCACTGGTCGGTCAGCGCCGTGGTGACCCACGCCACCGACGGCGCGTTCTATCGACACGTGTCCAGCTTCGTCGACGCGGACGACACGCGCGACGTCGGCGGGACACGCGGGCTGGTGATGGTCCAGGCAACATTCTGAGGATACCGACATGGGCAAGCTCGTCAGGCAATGCGCCGTACTCTTTCTCTTCATGACCGTGGTAACGGGTGTGCTCTACCCCCTTATCACCACCGGCCTGGCCAGGGCGATGTTTTCCGGGGAGGCGAATGGCAGCCTCGTTCGCAAGGACGGCCGCGTCATAGGGTCCGCGCTCGTCGGCCAGGCGTTCACGGAGGCGAAATATTTCTGGTCGCGGCCGTCGGCCACGTCGCCCGGTCCCGATAACGGCGCCTCTTCGTCGGGCTCCAACCTGGGCCCGACCCATCCCGCACTGACCGACGCGGCGAAGCAGCGGATGGCCGCCTTGCGTGCTGCCGATCCGACCAATACCCGGCCGGTGCCGGTCGACCTGGTCACGGCGTCGGGCAGCGGGCTCGATCCGGAGATCAGCCCGGCGGCGGCCGAGTACCAGGTTGGGCGCGTGGCGCGGGCGCGTGGCCTGGATCCCGCCAAGGTGCGCGAGGTGGTGGCGGCGAACACGCGGGGGCGGCAGCTCGGCGTGCTGGGCGAGCCCCGGGTCAACGTGCTGGAGCTGAACCTGGCCCTCGATGGCCTGAGGTAACCGGGTTCGCCGATACGATCGGCTCTACCCTCCGGTAGGCAAGAATGTCGGCAGCCTCGCTACCGGAGGAGTGGGAGCCGATCGTATCGGCGAACAGGGCCTACGACACCGTATCAAGTAATCTGGATCCCCATGACCGACACCCGAGACGCCCGCGCCGATGCCCTGCTCCATGCGGTGTCGCATGACATCGGCCAGCGCCTGAAGGTGTTCCTCGGCGCGGCGCCGGGCGTGGGCAAGACCTTCGCCATGCTCTCCGCCGCGCGCGACCTGCGTCGCCAGGGCATCGATGTGGTGGTGGGCCTGGTCGAAACGCACGGGCGTGCGGAAACGGCCGCGCTGCTCGAGGGCATGGAGGTGCTGCCCACCCGGCCGGTGCGTTACGCCGGCCGCGACTTCCGCGAGTTCGACCTCGAAGCCGCGCTGGCCCGCAAGCCCGCCGTGATCCTCGTCGACGAGCTGGCCCACACCAACCTGCCCGGTGGCCGTCACGCGCGTCGCTGGCAGGACATCGCCGAACTGCTCGACGCGGGCATCGAGGTGTACACCGCGCTGAACGTGCAGCACCTGGAAAGCCTCAACGACCAGGTGCGCCGCATCACCAACGTGGCCGTGCGCGAGACCGTGCCCGATGCCTTCCTCGATCGCGCGCGCGACATCGTGCTGGTCGACCTGCCGCCGCGCGAACTCATCGGCCGCCTGAAGCAGGGCAAGGTCTACGTACCGGAAACCGCCGCGGTGGCGCTGGATGCGTTCTTCTCGCCGACCAACCTAGCCGCCCTGCGCGAACTGGCGGTGGAAACCGTGGCCGCGCACGTGGACAGCGACCTGCGCGAGCACATGCTCGCGCGCGGCGGCGCCATGCCGGTTCGCCGTCGTTGCATGGCCGCCATCGACGGGCACGCGCAGAGCGAATACCTCGTGCGCATCGCACGGCGCATCGCCGAGCGGCGCGGCGCCCCGTGGAGCGTGGTGTTCGTCGATCGCGGCCATACCGACCCCGAGCGCCGCGAGCGGGTGGATGCCGCCATGCGCCTGGCCCGCCGCCTGGGCGGCGAGTCGGTGATCCTGCGCGGTCACGCCGTGGCCGACGAACTGCTCGCCTGGGCCGATCGCGAGGGCGTGGGCCAGATCATCGTGGGCCGCACGCGCGAGCGGCCCGTCGCCCGCCGCCTGGGTTATTCGCTCACCCAGCAGCTGTTACGCCGCGGTGCCCACCTCGAACTGACCATCGTCGCCACGCCCACCGAGCGGGCCCGCTCGCGTCGGCGCATGCGCCTGGCCGGAACCATGGGGGCGAAGCGCGAGTACCTCTTCGCGACGGGCGCCACGGCCGTGGCGATGGGCCTGTCGTTCGTCGCCGACCGGTTTCTTTCGGTGGCCAACCTCTCGTTGATTTTCCTCACCGCCGTGCTCGCCGTGGCGGTGCGCACGCGCATGGCCGTGGCGGTGTACACGGCCCTGCTGTGCTTCCTGGGCTACAACTTCTTCTTCGCGCCACCGCGCTACACGCTGGCGATCGCCAACGCCGACGACGTGCTGGCGGTGGTGCTGTTCCTCGCGGCGGCCCTGGTATGCAGCCGCCTCGCCACGCGGCTGGCGGGGCAGGTGGCGTCGTTGCGCGCGGCGCAGGTGCGCGGCCGGGCCCTCATCGCACTGGGCCAGCAACTGGCCACCAGCGCGGATGGCGACGGCATCCGCGCCGTCGGCGCGCGCGCCCTGAGTCGCACGCTCGACGTCGACGTGGCCGTGCTGGCCCGCGACGCGGCGGGCCAGCTGGTCGTGGTCACGTCCTCGCCCGGCACGCTGGAACTGTCCACCCAGGATCGCGCGGCCGCCGACTGGAGCGAGGTGCACGCCGAGCCGGCGGGCCGTTACACCGACACGCTCAACGCGGCATCGTGCTGGATGGTGCCGCTGGGCAACGAGCAGCAGCGCCTGGGCGTGGTCGCCTTGCGTTTTCCGGCCGAGGTGCGCGAGCCCGATGCCGACCGGCGCGGCCTCGCGCTGGCGATGGTGCAGGACATCGGCCAGGCGCTGGAACGCGCGCGCCTGGCCAACGAACTGGAGAGCGCCCGCGTGCAGGGCGAAACCGAGCGCCTGCGCAGCGCCCTGCTCTCGTCGGTGTCGCACGACCTTCGCTCGCCGCTGGCCTCGATGATCGGCTCGGCGGGCACGCTGCTGAGCTACGAGGCGCAACTGCCCGCGGACGAGCGCCGCGACCTGCTGCAGGCCATCCTCGGCGAAGGCCAGCGCCTGGATCGCTACATCCAGAACCTGCTGGACATGACCCGCCTCGGCCACGGCACGCTCCAGCTCCATCGCGACTGGGTGGACGCGGGCGAGATCGTGGCGGCGGCCGTATCGCGCATGCGCAAGCTGTTCACCGACACCCGGGTGGACGTCACGCTGCCGCAAGACACGGTGCTGCTGCACGTGCATCCGGCGCTCATCGAGCAGGCGCTGTTCAACATCCTGGAGAACGCGGCGCGCTTCTCGCCGCCTAACGAGGCGGTGCGCGTCATCGTCCGCACCGAGGCGGGCCGCCTGCTGGTGGACGTGGCCGACAGGGGGCCGGGTATTCCCGAAGACGAGCGGGCGCGCATCTTCGACATGTTCTACTCCGTGTCGCGCGGCGACCGCGGCAAGCAGGGCACGGGCCTGGGCCTGGCCATCTGCCGCGGCATGATCGGCGCGCACGGCGGCAGCGTGGAGGCCTTGCCGAACGTGGGCGGTGGCACGACCATTCGCGTATCCCTGCCCTTGCCGCCCCCTCCCGACGACACGCCATGAACCCCACCGCCCCCCGCGTGCTGGTGATCGACGACGAAGCCCAGATCCGCCGCTTCCTCGACATCGGCCTGCGCGCCGAGGGTTACCAGGTGCTGCTCGCCGCCACGGGCGAGGAAGGCCTCGGCCTCGCGGCCACCCAGTCGCCCGACGTGGTCATCCTCGACATCGGCCTGCCCGATCTCGAGGGCCACGACGTGCTGCGTGAGATCCGCGGCTGGAGCACCGTGCCCGTGGTGATGCTTTCGGTGCGCGATGCCGAAAGCGAAAAGGTGAAAGCGCTCGATGCCGGGGCCAACGATTACGTGACCAAGCCGTTCGGCATCCAGGAATTGATGGCCCGCCTGCGCGTGCTCCTGAGGCAAAGCGCGAAGGGCGGTGAGCCGGAGGCGTCCGTTCGCTACCGCGACGATCGCCTGGAAGTGGATCTCGCCCGTCGCGAGGTGACGCTCGACGGGCAACCCGTCTCGCTCACGCGCAAGGAATTCGCGGTGCTCTCGCTGCTCGTGCGGCATCCCGGCCGCGTGGTGAGCCAGCAGCAGATCCTGCGCGAGGTCTGGGGCGCCACCCATGTGCAGGACACGCATTACCTGCGCATCGTGATGGGCAAACTGCGCCAGAAACTCGGCGACGATCCCTCGACGCCGCGTTGGTTGAAGACCGAAGCCGGGGTGGGATATCGCTTCCCGGCGTGACGCACGTCACGCGGCACGGCATCTTCACGGATTTTCAGAATAGTCTGATTCCACGCCTTTCGTCCGTCCTCCACTCTCCGCTTCCGATACGGGGAATCCGCGAGGGCAGACGATGGAATCGCTTCAAGACGGACTCAGGCGCATGCCACGGCTCACCGGGCTGATCGTTTCGGCCTGCCTGTTCACGCCCGCGTTCGCCGCCGTCGTCGACTGCGGCGAAGAACACTTCGTCAGCGGCGAGCATCGCATGCCCACCTATACCGAGGCGTTGGCGCAATGCCGTGCGGAAGAGGCCGCGATGACAGACCCGGCGAGCGGCACCTACACCCGTGCCCGCTCCTGTTACGACGCCGGCACCCCGGGAGAGTACGGCCCGTGGGCGCACGGTCGCGTCGCCATGGACGTGGTCGACCGACGGACCGGGCAGGCGGCCACCTTCGAGTCGCTGTGGATGTGCAAGCCGTCGGTCGCTCGCGATGAGGTGGGCGCCGTCGTGGATTGACGGCGCTATGGACGATTTCGACGATCCACGCTGGTCGTCGCGGCATCGGCGGTACGTGACGGCCGTCGATGCCGCCTTTTCTTCAGGCCGAGGCCTGGCGTGCGAGGTAACGCCCCGGCGAATCGCCGAAGGCCTTGCGGAACATCGCCACGAACGCGCTGGGCGTGGCATAGCCGAGTGCGTCGGCCACCACCGCCACGGGCTCGCCAACCGCCAGGCGTTCCAGCGCGCGGGTGAGGCGTGCCTGCTGGCGCCATTGCGCGACGCTCCATTGCGTTTCCTCGCGGAACAGTCGCGTGAGCGTGCGCGTGGACATGCCCGCCCAGCTCGCCCACTCGTCGATGCCACGCGTGTCGTCGGGATTCTCCAGCATCGCCATGGCGATGCGGCGCAGGCGGCGGTCCACCGGCATCGGCAGGTGCAGCTCCTCTTCCGGCGCGCGGCGGATCTCGTCGAGCAGCACGGCGAGCAGTCGTTCGCGTTCGGGCGTGGTCTCGCTGTCCAGCGGCCAGCGCGCGGCGCGCTTGATGATCTCGCGCAGCATGTCGTCCACGCCGATCACGCAGGGTTTGTCGGGCAGGCAACCCGCGATCGACGGTGCGATGAACACGCCCCAGGCCAGGCTGGGGCCCGCGATGCTCACGGTGTGCAGCTCGCCCGGCGGCATCCAGCCCGCGCGGCGCGGCGGGAGCAACCAGGATCCACGCTCGGTGCGCGAGACGAACACGCCCTCCTCCACGTAGTAGAACTGCCCGCGCACATGGCGATGCCACTCGGTTTCCTTCAGGGGAATCTCGCCGCGCGCTTCGTAGCAGATCAGCGGCGGACCGTCCGGGCTTTCCAGGAGTTGGTGGAGGCGCTCATCGTGCATCTTGGCCCATCCTCGACATAAGTTGGCCGGATAACGTTATCAGGCCTTTACCTATCACGGCTAACATTTGCTTCCCCAAGTAACTGCCCCGTGCGGCGTCCTGACGGCCGTGCAAGGGGCAACCGACGCCGGAGGTCCCCATGATCCGTCTCGTCACCACCGACTTGTCTGAAGCCACCGAGGGGCGCGAAGCGGGCGATGCCCTGGTCACGTTCGTGGCCTGCGCGCATGCCATGCTCGACCCGGGCACCCCCGAAGACCGGCTCCGCAGGCTGGAACCGCGCCTGTTGGCGCAATTGCCCACCCTGCGGGCGCTGGGTGTTTTCGAACTGTTCGACATAAAGGATCCGGCCCTCGCCGCGATGCTCGCCGACGAAAACCTGAATATGTAGAAACCTGAACTATTCGAACCCCGTATATTTGCCTTGACAACTATATTTCGGGCAATAGAATATGCGGCCATGAACATGTATTGCCCCCAGCCGGACGGTCGCGAAAGCCTTGGTGCCCTGATCGGCATGGTTCGCAGCGAGATCGTCCGCGCGATCGAGACGGACCTCGCCTCGCAAGGGGCCGACCTCAAGTTCACCCAGTTCCACGTGCTCAAGCGCCTGGCCGCCTGCGGTCCGATGACCGCCACCGAGCTGGCCCGGGCCGTGGATCTCGACGGCGGTGCCATGACCCGCCAACTCGACCAGCTCGAATCGAAGGGTTACCTGCGCCGCCAGCCGCACGAACAGGACCGGCGCGCCCTGCGCATCGAACTGACCGAGGCGGGCGAGGCGCTGTGGAAGCACCTCTACGAGAGCAACACCGCCACGCTCGAGCGGGCGCAACGGGGCCTGTCGGCCACCGAGCGCGAGCAACTGCACGATTACCTGGGGCGCGTGCTCGACGCGCTTCGCGACAAAGACTGAACCCACACGTTCGAGGCAAAACGCATGCGTCTGCACACTCTCGTGGCGGCCGTCGGGGCCGCATTGATCCTTTCCGGCTGCGTCACCAGCCGTGGACTGGATCCGCAGGGCAGGCTCACCGACCCGTCCACGCTCCATGCCGAGCGCAGCTTGGCCAAGGTGTCGCCGGCCAACTGGCCCGCCGCCGACTGGTGGACGGGCATCGGTGACGCCCAGCTCAGCGGGCTGATCGAAGAAGCGCTCAAGGACAATCCGGACCTCGTCACCGCCGATACGCGCGTGCGCCAGGCCCAGGCCCAGGTCGACGCGGCCAACGCCGGGCGCGGCCCGGACGCCAGCGTGGGCGCGGGCGTGGCCGGCGCGCATCTGCCGGGCACGCTGTTCCCCGCGCCGCTGGGCAACCACTTCTCCTGGACCAAGTACGGCTACGGCAACTTCAGTTGGGATATCGACCTCTGGGGCGGTAAGCGCGACGCATGGGAAGCGGCGGTCGGCGCGCAGCACGCGGCCGAGATCGACGCCCGCGCGGCGCGTATCGAACTGTCCACCAACGTCGCCCGCGCGTACGTGCAGCTGGGTTATGCATTCACCCAGATGGACGTCGCCAGGGCCGAGCTGGATCGCAGTCGCGCCTCGCGCGACCTGACGCGCCAGCGCGTCGCCGCTGGCGTCGACAACCAGATCCAGGTCAAGCAGTCCGACAGCGAAGTGGCGTCGGCCGAACGCGAGATGGCGGTGGCCCAGCGCGCCATCGACGCGTCGCGCAGCCAGCTCAGCGTGCTGCTCGGCAAGGGCCCGGATCGTGGCCTCGACATCGCGCGCCCGGCCACCCTCAACCCGACCGCCGTCGCGGTGCCCGCCAACCTGCCGGCCGACCTGCTCGGCCATCGCGCCGACCTCGTCGCCGCGCGCTGGCGCGTGGAGGCCTCGTCGAAGGACATCGCCGCAGCCAAGACCGAGTTCCTGCCCAACGTCAGCCTGGGCATCCTCGCCGCGCAGGTCGCCGGCGGGTCGAGCAACCTGTTCAACTCGCGCGCCCGCTTCTGGCAGGTGCTGCCCGCTTTCAGCCTGCCGATCTTCGACGGCGGCCGCCTGCGCGCGAACCTGTCGAGCAAGGACGCCCAATACGACCTCGCCGTGGCCCAGTACAACAAGATCCTGGTCGGCGCGCTCAACGAGGTGGCCGACGATCTCTCGGCGCTGGATTCGGTCGGCACTCAGCTCCAGGCGCAGCAGCGCGCCCGCGATGCCGCCCAGCAGGCCTACGACCTCGCCCAGCAGCGTTACAAGGCCGGTGTCGGCAGCTACCTCGACTCGCTCGTGGTGCGCCAGCAACTGCTTGAATCCGAGCAGCGCCTGGCCTCGCTCCAGGCGCAGCAGGTCGATACCTCCGTTCAACTGATCCAGGCGCTCGGCGGCGGTTTCCGCCCCGAGGCGGGCGACCAGCCGGTCGCTTCGACGGCGCCGGAACACCACTGATCACAGTTACCCAAGGCAGCTAACGATGTCACAAGAAACCACCGCCCCCGCCGGCGCCGTCGTCGCGCCGCCCCCGAAGAGCCGTCGCGGGTTCTTCCTCAAGCTTCTCGTCGTGCTGATCGTCATCGCCGCGATCGCCTGGACCGTCTGGTATTACGTCGACGGCCGCTGGTACGAGGACACCGACGACGCCTACGTCAACGGCAACGTCGTGCAGATCACGCCGCAGATCGCCGCCACCGTGCTTTCGATCACCGCCGACGACGGTGACCTCGTGCACAAGGGCGACGTGATGGTGAAACTCGACGACAGCGACGCGAAGATCCAGGTCGAGAGCGCCCGCGCCGAGCTGGCCAACACCGTGCGTCGCGTGCGTGGCCTCTACAACAACGTGAGTTCGGCCCAGGCCGATGTCTCGGTTCGTCAGACCGCCGTCGATCGCGCCCGTGCCGACTACAACCGTCGCCGCGACCTCGCGAAGTCGGGGGCCATCTCGGCCGAAGAACTCTCCCACGCGCTCGACACGCTGACCTCCGCCGAAAGCAGCCTGGCCTCGGCCAAGCAGAGCTACAGCACCAGCAAGGTGCTGGTCGACGATACCGTGGTCGCTTCGCATCCCGACGTGCGCGCCGCCGCCGCCAAGCTGCGTAACGCCCTGCTCGAAGAAGCGCGCACCGTGATCGTGGCGCCGGTGGACGGCTACGTCGCCAAGCGCAGCGTGCAGCTCGGCCAGCGCGTGCAGCCGGGTGCGGCCCTGATGGCCGTGGTGCCGCTGCATGAAGTGTGGATCGACGCCAACTTCAAGGAAACGCAGATGGAGCACATGCGCATCGGACAGCCGGTGGACGTCACCGCCGACCTGTACGGCAGCAGCGTGGTGTACAAGGCGAAGATCCGCAGCCTGGGCATCGGCAGCGGCAGCGCGTTCTCGATCCTGCCGGCGCAGAACGCCACCGGCAACTGGATCAAGATCGTGCAGCGCGTGCCGGTTCGCGTGGTGTTCACCGATCCGAAACAGCTCGACGAGAAGCCGTTGCGCCTGGGCCTCTCCACCAAGGTGACGGTGTCGCTGCACGACCAGAACGGCCCGCTGCTGGCCAAGCAGGCGCCGACCCAGCCCGAGTTCTCCACCGACGTATATGAACAGCGCCTTGCGGGCGCCGACGCCGAGATCGCCAAGGTGATCCACGAGAATGCGTCGGCCGGCGAAGGCGAGCAGGAAAAGGCGCCGAAGTAAGCGCGTGACCGGGGTGCGGCGCATGCCGCACCCCGACGCCTCTTCGACACGTCCTCCAACGACCAGGCTTATCCATGAGCACCGAATTTCGACCGCCCAATCTGGCGTTGTCCACGGTGGGACTGTCGCTCGCGACCTTCATGCAGGTGCTGGACACCACGATCGCGAACGTCTCCCTGCCCACCATCGCGGGCAACCTGGGCGTCAGCTCCAACCAGAGCACGTGGGTGATCACCTCGTTCGCGGTGAGCAACGCCATCGCCCTGCCGCTCACCGGCTTCCTCACCCGCCGCTTCGGCGAAACCAAGCTGTTCGTGTGGGCCACGTTGCTGTTCTCGCTGGCCTCGTTCCTGTGCGGCATCGCGCAGAGCATGAGCATGCTGATCCTGTTCCGCGCCATCCAGGGTGCGGTGGCGGGTCCGATGTACCCGATCACGCAGTCGCTGCTGATCTCGATCTATCCACCGGCCAAACGCGGCATGGCGCTCGCGCTGCTGGCGATGGTCACCGTGGTGGCGCCCATCGCGGGCCCGATCCTCGGTGGCTGGATCACCGACAACTACACCTGGCCGTGGATCTTCTTCATCAACGTGCCCATCGGCATCTTCGCGAGCATGGTGGTGGCCAACCAGATGAAGGGACGCCCGGAAACCACCGAGAAGCCGAAGGTGGATTACGTCGGCCTCATCACGCTCATCATCGGCGTAGGCGCGTTGCAGGTGGTGCTCGACAAGGGCAACGACGAGGACTGGTTCAATTCCACCTTCATCGTCGTTACCGCGATCATCGCCGCGATCGGCCTGGCGGTGTTCCTGATCTGGGAACTCACCGACAAGGATCCGATCGTCAACCTCAAGCTCTTCCGCCATCGCAACTTCGCGATGGGCACGTTGTGCCTCGTGCTGGCCTACGCGGCGTTCTTCGCCATCGGCCTGCTCGTGCCGCAGTGGTTGCAGCGCAACGTGGGCTACACGTCGACATGGGCCGGTTTCGCCGCCGCACCGCTGGGCATCCTGCCGGTGATCCTTACGCCGTTCGTGGGCCGCTACGCGCACAAGGTGGACCTGCGCATCCTCGCATCGGGCGCGTTCATCGTGATGGGCGCCACCTGCTTCATGCGTTCGGACTTCTACCTCGACGTGGACTTCTACCACGTGGCCGGCGTGCAGCTGATCCAGGGCCTCGGCGTGGCGTTGTTCTTCATGCCGGTGCTGTCGATCCTGCTATCCGACCTGCAACCACGCGAGATCGCGGCGGGCTCCGGCCTGGCGACGTTCCTGCGTACGTTGGGCGGTAGCTTCGCGGCGTCGCTCACCACGTTCCTGTGGGATCACCGCGCGATCGTGCACCACGAGCGGCTGGCCGAGAACATCACGCCGTACAACCCCGATGCTCAGCAGGCGCTGGCGCAGATGGGCCACGGCGATCCGACGTATGCGGCCGCCGCGTTGAACCAAGCGATCACGCAGCAGGGCTACCAGATCTCGTTCAATGAAGTGTTCGAACTGCTCGGCTTCATCTTCATGGCGCTGATCTTCGTGGTATGGCTGGCGAAGCCGCCATTCGCGGCGAAAGCTGGCCCGGCAGCCTCGGGACACTAAGCCCTTCCCTACCCCTCACGTCGTTCCTGCGCACGCAGGAACCCAGCGCCCGGCGTCAGAGCAGGCGACAACACCATATCGGCTTTTGCTACGAAACGAAGCCCGGCGATATCGGATCGCCGGGCTTTTTCGTTTGCGGCGAATGGCATTGCAGGGCCCGGTACAAACCTTAGTGCCGATGATCTTCGTGGTGCGGCCGGCGAACTGCCGTTCGCGGACGATACGGAGTCGGTGCCCTCGGAATACTTTACCCCTCCTATCCCTCACGTCGTTCCTGCGCAGGCAGGAACCCAGCGCCTCACGTCAGAGCAGGCGACAGCATCACATCGGCTTTCGCTGCGAACCGAAGCCAGGCGATATCAGGTCGCCGGGCTTTTTTGATTTGCGGCGAATGGCCTTGCTAGTCCCGGTAGCAAACGTTGCCTCATGTGCCGGAGCAAGAAGCGAAGATGATGAGCGACCGACGAACAGCATTTCATGCTTGGCTGCCTGACGTCTCGCCAAGTGAAAGGGCGCCGGGGTGGCACCCACATATGGACACGGGCACCGCCGTACAGCGGACATCGACCTGATCTTCTATCGCGAAAAGGCGGAATTCACGAAGCTTCGATGGATCGAAACGCTATGCCGATCGCTTCCTCTCCACCGAAGATCAAGGACGGATCATGAAGAATGTCTTCAGTATCCCGCTGCTATTTGTTTCTCTGGTCACTTCGTCCCTGTAGCGGTACTTCAAGCCAGTGATAAAAGAGGTGGTATGGATTGCGTTGTGAAAGGGAAGCGCTGGTGGATACTGCTACCGGTTGCGACGCTGTTGGGGTGTAGCGACGAGGGGGACGAGGTTGCCCGTAAATCTAGCCCGTCTAATCGGGCAGATGCCATCGTACTGGAAACGAATCAGGGCGCTACGACGTCATACACGTATCGGATTTGCGTCGTTCCGACTGGGTCGATGTGTTCTAAAGAACAGGTTGTAGCGATTCTATATGATGCTGTGCGTAATGAATCAGCCTATGGGGTCAACCTTTTGTGGGTAGGTGACAAGCAGCTAAAAATTCAGTATTACACGGCTGGGAGCGCTGTTTTGCAGCGGAAGTTTGTTGATATCGGTGGACGTATCGATCTTGCTTTTCTCTCGGGTGTTCTAGACGAAAATGCGAAGCCGGGAGCCATGATTCGGAATCGATAGATTGCATCTCTTCCTGATCGGGTAGTGAGTCCTGCGAATCGTCGTAAGACATGCCCGGTGACATCGTGTCGCCGGGCATTTTTATGGCGTTTGAGCTACGAGCCGCATGACTGCTCCGCGATGACCGGGTTCAAGGCGCTGGGCTCCTGCCTGCGCAGGAGCGACGTGAGGGGTAGGTCCGGTGAGGTGAGCGAGTACGCGCGGACTTGAGGAGTGAGTTCGGATGACGGGCAGATACACTCTTGCTCCGTACCTCAACGCCAAGGACCCAAAACGATGGCGGAAGCCGAGCCACAAAAAAGCCCGGCCGTCGCCGACCGGGCTCTTTTTTCTTGCGAAGGCTTTCGTAAGAATCAGATATCGAAGCCCACACCCACCAGCGCCATCGTCTCGCCGCGGTTCGGCTCCTTGAAGCTGCCGTTGGAGATGTGGCGAACCTGGAAGCTGACGTTCTTCCACTGGTAACCCAGCGTGCTGACGAACTCGTAGCCGCTGGACAGGGCCTGAGTGCGGCCGCCGGCGGTGCCGGCCACCTGGAAGCTGAAGAACAGCGGCTGATACCAGTCGCCGGCGCTGCCGTAGTGGAAGCGCGCACCGGCGGCGCCGATCCATACGTTGTTGGTCACGCCGGGGTGGGAATCGCGGTAGCGGCCGATGTCGCGGCCCTTGATGTAGCCGATGGAAATGTCCGGCGACCAGGTGAAGCGGCTCTGGCCCATCTGCTCGGGTTCGAAGATCGACTCGATGAAGAAGGCCGGCGTTCCATGGTCGTCCATGTAGCTTCGGCCGCCCTGAATTTCCAGGTGGGCGGCGGCGGCCGGAGCGGCTGCGGCGGCGAGGGACAGGGCGGCGAGAGCGCCGAGGGCGAGGCGGGACGAGCGCATGGGGACGAAAATCCTTGAGGTCTGGAGGTTTGTGAACTGAATCGTTCGGTAAATGGTGTTCACCCTGCGTGAATAAAGGGGTGGGCTGAGATTTTTCCTACACATGGTAGGAAGATGCGGGTGCGGAGTTTTGACAATACGGACCGTGGCGTGCGTTCAAGACCGCCGCGGGCCTGCCGTTAATGACGCAACGAGTGCCCCATGCCGACGGTCGGCATGGGCGGTTCAGCGGGACGACGGGGTTACTGGGACGGTGGGATGGGGCAGACCAACAGGAGCGAGAAACGCGCGCGCCCGGCAGGTACGGCTGGCGACGTGGGCCGTCTCCCTGGCGGTGTCGGTCGGCGTGGTGGCGCTGGTGGCCGTGCTCCAGGTCGATGGCTACGAGCGCATGCTCGCCGGCCAGCGCAGGCAGGCCTCCGCGGCGGCGAGCGCGCTGGTCCGGATCGTGGACCAGCAGATCGACTCGAGCCTCGGCCCGCTCCTGGCCTTGCGCAACGCCATTGACGGACCCGCGGAGGACTCGCTTCGTCAGCACCTGACGGAAGTGTTGGCGCGCCATCCCGAACTGCCGGGTTTCGTCGCGCTCGACGCGCAGGGTGAACCGGTCGCCGCCGTCGGCACGTCGAGCGTCGATTGGAGGCCCAGCATGGACGTCCCCCGTCGCACGGTGCTCGGCACCGGGGTGCGAGTGTCGATCAGCCCCGCCACGCCCACGATGGCCGCGAGCCTTCGCGTGATCGTCGATACGCGGGTCGCGTATCCGTCGGCCGTCGGCACCCTCATCGAGGCCGCGCGCGTGCGCGAGGGCATGCGCCACATGATGCTGGGCCGGGCCGGCATGGCCGTGTTCTCGCCCGAGGGCCGCTTCTTCGTCAGCTGTCGCGACGACGGCATTCCCCCCTGGCATGGCGCGCCGGCCATCGCCGGGGGCGCCGTTTCCGACGAAGACGCGGAGCACCTCTTCGCACGCGCGGCGTCGGCGCGTTATCCCTTCGTGGTGGTGATCGGCGTGGATCGCGCCGGCGTGCGCGACGACTGGATGCGCCAGGCGCAACCCTCGATGCTCGCCACGTTGGTGCTGGTGCTGGTCCTCAACGTCGGCGCCGCGCTGTTCGCCCGTGCCTATCGCCGCCAGGTACGGCTGGTGGACGCGCTCACCCGCACCGCGCGCCACCTCGGCGACGTGCAACGCACCGGCCACATCGGCCTATGGGAGGCGGACCTCAGCACCGGGACCATCGCCTGGTCCGGTCAGGTGCATGAGATCACGGGCCTGCCGCCGGAGCGCGTCGAGGGGCGCCAGGGCACCTATTACAAGCTCGTGCATCCCGACGACCAGCCCTTGATCGTCGAGTGGCTGCATCGCTTCGACCACGGCGACGGCCCCTACGACATCGAGCATCGGCTGTGCCGTCCCGACGGCAGCGAGGTGCAGGTGACCATGCGCGGAGCGCGCATCACCGACGAGGAAGGCGCGTCGATCCTGGCCGGCACGATCACCGAAATCACCGACCTGCACGAAACGCGTCTTCGCTTGCGCGACAGCGATCGCGACCTCGCCGCCAGCGAAGCCGCCTATCGCCAATTGCTGGCGCGCGTGCCGCTGCCGTTGGTGATCGTGCGCGACGACCGTATCGAATACGCCAACCTCCTCGCCGAGCAGCGCCTGGGCCGCGAAGGCAGCACGCTGGTCGGCCGCGAGGCATCGGCGTTCATGGATGACGATGCGCTGGACGCCATCCGTCGCGGTGGCGAGAGCGCCAGCGTCACCGCCTGGCTCGAACCGGAGGAAGGCATGCCCTTCGAGGCGGAGCTGGCGTTGTCCGAGGTGCGCGACGGCGGCCGGGGCACGCTGGTGATCGTGCGCGACGTGACCGAGCAGCGTCGCTACGAGGAGCGCCTCAATTACCAGGCCACCCACGACGAGCTCACCGGCTTGCCCAACCGTCGCTCGCTGCGCGGCACCCTGCAACGGATGATCGCGAACAGCACGCGGGACGGTTCGGGCCTGATGGTGCTGTTCATCGACCTGGACCATTTCAAGGTCATCAACGATGCGCTCGGCCACGAACTGGGCGACCAGGTGCTGCGTGACATCACGCTGCGCCTGGGCGACGCCCTGGAAGGCGAAGGCCACGTGGGCCGTTTCGGCGGCGACGAATTCGTGGCGATGCTGCCGTTCACCTGTTCGCCGGCCAAGGCGCTCGACGTGCTTCCGCGCATCCAGAACGCCATCGAGGAACCGCTCGAGGTCGGCGGCACGGTCCAGCGCCTGAGGTGCAGCATCGGCGTGGCCTTCGCCACCCGCGACGGTGCCGATGCCGATACGTTGATCCGCAACGCCGATACGGCCATGTACGACGCCAAGCGCTCGGGCCGCCACACCTGGAAGCGCTATTCGCCGGAGATGCATGCCACCGCGATGGCGCGGCTCACGGTGCTCACGCGGTTGTCCGGCGCGCACCTGGACCAGGAATTGTCGCTGGCCTGGCAGACGCAGCACTCGGGCGACGACGGCCGCGTCATCGGCGTGGAAGCCCTGTTGCGCTGGCCGTCGGCTCCGGGCGACCTCGGTTCGCCCGACCGCCTCGTGCCGCTGCTGGAGGAAACCGGCGCCATCGTGCAGATCGGCCAGTGGGTGCTGCGCGAGGCCTGTCGCCGCCAGCGTCGCGTGGCCGAGGTGCTCGGGCCGCATTGCCGCGTCGCGGTGAACGTGTCGGCGATGCAGCTGGCGCATACCGACCTGGTGGCCGAGGTGCGCCAGGCACTGATGGAAACCGGCGCGAGCGCCTCGTTGCTGGAACTGGAGCTGACCGAAAGCGCCTTCATGCTCGAGCCCGAGCGGGCGATCCGCACCCTGCACGAACTGCGCGCGATGGGCGTCAGCATCGCGCTCGACGACTTCGGCACGGGCTATTCCAACCTCACCTACCTGTCGCGACTGCCGTTGGACAAGATCAAGATCGACCGGCATTTCACCAGCACGCTCTTGCAGGACGACGTGGACGCCTCGATCTGCCGGTCCATCGTCTTCCTCGCGCGCAGCCTCAACCTCGAAGTGGTGGCCGAGGGCGTGGAGACCGAGAAGCAGCGTCGCTGGTTGTTGTCGGAGGGTTGCACGGCGATGCAGGGCTGGCTGTTCTCGCGCGCGGTGCCGCTGGACCAGTTGGGCGCGCGTCCGGCTCCGCTCGATCCGGTGGCGTCCTAAGAGGGCCATCGTTTCGATAGGGCGCCAATGCGTTCGCGAAACATGGATTTATCGCGCCCGGACGAACACCTACATTGGTGAGGTGGCCATCCCCCGCCCCTTCCCCACGGTGCTCACCCATGACTCGCGCGCCCGCCATCTTCGCCTCCCACGGTGCTCCCACCTTCGCACTGGAGCCCGGCCTGCTCGGCTCCCGCCTGACCGACCTGGGTGAAAGCCACCTGGCGGACGCGAGGGCGATCGTCGTCGTCTCGCCGCATTGGCAGACCTGCGGCGTGCGGGTGACCGGCGCGGCCACGCCTTCGACCATCCACGACTTCGGCGGCTTCCCCCCGGCGCTCTATTCGCTCACCTATGACGCACCCGGTGCGCCGTCCCTCGCCGCGGAAACCGCGTCGCTGCTGATCGACCACGGCTTCGCGACGACGGTGGACGACGAGCGCGGGTACGACCATGGTGCCTGGGTGCCGATGCGCTACCTGCGCCCCGATGCCGACGTGCCGGTGATCCAGGTATCGATGCCGCACAACCTCGACACGGCCGGCGCGTTGCGGCTCGGCGAGGCGCTGGGCGGCCTGCGCGATCGCGGTGTCGCCGTGGTCGGTTCGGGCAGCCTCACGCACAACCTCTACGAGGTGCGCCGCGATGGCGTGAACGCGGCATACGCCGTCGAGTTCGCCGCGTGGAGCCGCGAGGCCGTGCTCGCGGGCGACGTGAAGTCGTTGCTGGCCTATCGCCGCCTCGCGCCGAGTGCCATCCGGGCGCATCCGACCGAGGAGCATTACCTGCCGCTGCTCGTGGCCGTCGGGGCGGCAGGTGGGGACGCGCCGAAGGCCATCGATGGCGGTATCACCTACGGCGTGCTGTCGATGGACAGCTATGCGTGGGGAACCCACTGACCTGGCGGAATTTAACCCGGGTAGTATTGCGGCACGCATTTAGCCCGGGTAATATGCGCGCCATGACGACCTACACCGCTTTCGACGGCCATCGCCTTATCGCCTCCGGCCCGCTCCCGCTCGTGGCCGAACAGTGCAAATCCCTGCTCGACGAGCATCCGGACGCGCAGCCCATCATCTATGACGACACCACCGGCCGGTCGCGCGACGTCGACTACCGGGGAGCTCTCCAGGAGGTGCTCGGGCGCCTGATGTCGCCGGAACCCGACGCTCCCGTCAAACGCGGGCCGGGCCGACCGCGTCTCGGCGTGGTGGCGCGTGAGGTCACCTTGTTGCCGCGCCATTGGGATTGGCTCGCCGCGCAACCCGGCGGCGCGTCGGTGGCGCTGCGACGCCTCGTCGAAACCGCCAGCCGCGACGCCGCGCCCGCCGACAGGCGGCGGCAGCGGCGCGAGGCGGTGGACCGCGTGATGTTCGCGCTGGCGGGCGACCTGCCCCATTACGAGGAAGCCTCCCGCGCCTTCCACCGGCATGAACCCGAGCGCTTCGCCGAATGGATCGCCGCGTGGCCCGACGACGTGCGCGATTACGTGACCACGCTCGCCACGCGCGCGGAAGGTGCCGAATGAACCGCCCCGCCGGGAATGCCCTGGTCGAGGGCCCGATCACGCGGACCCTCCTGCTGTTCGCCCTGCCGATGCTGGGCACGAACGTACTGCAATCGCTCAACGCCTCGGTCAACGTGATGTGGGTGGGTCGATACCTCGGCGAGGCGGCGTTCGCCGCCACGGCGAACGCGACGCTCGTGCTGTTCTTCCTGCTCGGCGTGGTGCTGGGCATCGGCATGGCCACCACCATCCTGGTCGGCCAGGCCTTGGGCGCGCGCGACGTCGACGGTGCGCGGCACGTCGTCGGCACGGGGCTGACGTTCTTCGTGACGGTGTCGCTGGTGGTGTCCGTGGCCGGTTACTTCGCCACGCCGGCGATGCTGCACGCGATGGGCACCCCCGACGATGCGCGTCCGTTCGCCATCGCCTACCTGCGCATCATCTTCCTCGCCCTGCCCTTCATGTATCTCTACACGTTTCTCATGATGGTGCTGCGCGGCGCGGGCGACTCGCGCACGCCGTTCGCCTTCATGATCGTGTCCGTGGTGCTCGACATCGCGCTCAACCCGCTCTTTCTCTTCGGCGCGGGCCCCGTGCCCGCGCTGGGCATCGCCGGATCGGCGGTGGCGACGCTCATCGCACAGGTGCTCTCGCTCGGCGGCCTGGTGTTCTGGATGTACCGCAAGCAGCACTTCCTCTGCCTGCGCGCGGGCGACATCGGCCTGCTGAAGCCCGATCCGGCCATCCTGAAGGCCCTGGTGCTGAAGGGCCTGCCGATGGGCGCGCAGATGATCGTGATCTCCTCGTCGGCGATCATCATGATGTCGCTCGTGAACGAACACGGCTCGCAGACCACGGCCGCCTACGGCGCCGCCGTGCAGCTGTGGAACTACATCCAGATGCCCGCGTTCGCGGTGGGCATGGCGGTGTCGTCGATGGTGGCGCAGAACGTCGGCGCGCATCGCTGGGATCGCGTCGCCTCGATCGGTCGCGTCGGCATCCTCGCCAGCCTCGTGCTCACCGGCACGCTGGTGCTCGTCGTCTACGTGTTCGCCGGCGCGGCCGCCTCGATCTTCCTGGGTTCGGACAGCACGGCCCTGGGCATCGCCCGCCATCTCAACAGCCTGGTGGTGTGGTCGTACCTGCTCTTCGGCGTGACCTTCGTGTTGTTCGGCGTGGTGCGCGCCACCGGTGCCGTGATGATGCCGCTGGCGGCGCTGGCGATCTCGATGTGGGGCGTACGCTATCCCTTCGCGGTGCTGCTTGGACCCAGCTGGGGCGCCGACGCCATCTGGTGGAGCTTTCCCGTCAGTTCGGTGGTATCGCTGGCCATCGCCGCGGTGTATTACCAGAGCGGCCGGTGGAAACGGGCGAAGATGATTCCCGCCGCCGCGGCGGTATGAAAAGAAGGGCGCCTCGGCGCCCTTCTTTTCTTTACCTTTTCTTCTTGCCCTTGCGGATCGCAAGCCAGCGCTTGTAGCGCCGACGCAGCATGCGCCGGTGCTTGCGACGCGCCTTGCGCTCCTTGCGATCGTGGTTGAACAGGTAGATGGCGGGCGTGCTCAGCAGGGTGAGCAACTGCGACACGAGCAGGCCACCGACGATGGCGATGCCCAGCGGGCGACGCATTTCCGAACCCACGCCGAAGCCGATCGCCAGCGGCAACGCCGCGCCCATCGCCACGAGGGTGGTCATGGTGATCGGGCGGAAACGCACCAGCGCGGCCTGACGAATCGCCTCCACCGGCGACATGCCGTGTTCGCGTTCGGCCACCAGCGCGAAGTCGACCATGAGGATGGCGTTCTTCTTCACGATGCCGATGAGCAGCAGCACTGAAATGATCGCCATCAGAGTGAGCTGGGTCTGCGTGACCAGCATCGCGAGGAAGGCACCGCAACCCGCGGCCGGCAGCGTCGAGAGAATCGTCAGTGGGTGGATCAGGCTCTCGTAGAGCACGCCCAGCACGATGTAGACGGCGAGGATGGCACCGATCAGCAGCACCATGCCATTGGACTGCGCGTCGCGGATGCGCTGGTTGGTGCCGGTGACGTCCATGCGGATGCCCTCGGGCAGGTGGATCGCGCGCACGGCCTGTTCCACCAGCGGCGTGGCCTTGTCGGGCGTGATCTTCGGCGCGAGGTTGTAGGTGATGTCGGCCGATTCGAGCTGGTTCTGGTGGGTGACCGAGGTGGGGGCGGCACGCGGCGCGATCTTCGCCACGGCCGACAGCGGGATCATCTTGCCGGTGCTGCTCTTCACGTAGGTGTTGAGCAGCGCGTCGGCGGTGAGCGTTTCGGCTGCGGCGGCGGTCAACACCACCCAGTACTGGTTGATGTCCGAGTAGATCACCGAGATCTGGCTCTGCCCGAACGCGCCGTACAGCGCGGTATCGACCTGGCCCAGGCTCACGTTGAGCCGGCCGGCGGCGTTACGGTCCACCTCGAGCATCTGCTGCTTGCCCGTCACGTCGAAATCGCTGCCGACGTCGCGGAATTCCTTCAGTCCGCGCAGGTGGCGCACGAGCTTGAGCGTCCAGGGCTGGAGATCTTCGCCGCTGGTGCTCACCAGCTGGAAGGAGTACTGGCCGCGGTTGTTGTTGCCGCCGCCGCCACCCAGGAACTGGATCGGCGTCATGAAGACCTGCACGTCGGGCAGCTTGTCGTACTCCTTGCCCAGGCGCTCGACGATGGACTTCAACGACTCCTTGCGCTCGTTCGGTCCGTTGCCCTTCGGCTTCAGGTCGACGAACATCACGCCGTTGCTCCCCACGGCGCCGCCGTTGTCGCCACCGAGGATGGCCGTGACATCGGCGACGGTGGCGTCTTTCTGCATGATCTCGGCCACGCGCTTCAGGCGCGTGGTGAGCACCTCGGGCGAGATATTGGCGTCGGCGTTGACCTGCACCTGCAGCATGCCGGTGTCTTCGTCGGGCATGAAGTTGCCGCCCGCGGTCTTCACCACCGCGATGGCCAGACCGATCGTGGCGATGAGCAGGATGAGCGGCTGCCAGCGCATGAGGCGGCGATGGTGCATGGCCCAGTCGAGCCCGCGCTGGTAGAGGCGCAGGAAGCCCTTGTCGAAGCGCTCCAGGGCCCGTTCCATGCGGCCCGGCTGGCGCCCGGGTTCGTCGTGCCTGAGGTAGTAGGCGCACAGCGCGGGCGTGAGCGTCAGCGATACCACGGCGGAAATCAGTACCGCCGCGGCCAGGGTCACCGAGAACTCGCGCAGCAGCTTGGTGATGAGGCTGTTGCCGAACAGCAGCGGCGCGAACACCGCCACCAGCGAGAGCGTGATCGAGATCACCGTGAAACCGATCTCGCGCACGCCTTCGAGCGACGCGGGCATGGCCTCCGAGCCGTTCTCCATGTGTCGCACGATGTTCTCGATCACCACGATGGCATCGTCCACCACGAAGCCGATGCAGAGCACCAGCGCCATGAGCGACAGCGTGTTGAGCGTGTAGCCGAGCGTCCACATCACCACGAACGCACCGGCCAGCGACAGGGGCACGCTGAGCGTGGCGATGAGCGTCGGCCCCAGGCGGCGCAGGAACACCAGCATCACCAGCACCACCATCACGATGCTGATGAGCAGCGCGACCTTGACCTCGTGCAGTGCCGATTGCGTGGTCTGGGTGAGGTCGAAGATCGGGGTGATCTCGACGTCGGCGGGCAGCATGCTGCGGAAACGCGGCAGCGCCGCGCGGATGGCTTCGGCCGTGGCGATGGCGTTCGCCTCCGGGCGCCGGCTCATCTGCATCGTCACCGAGCGCTCGCCCTGGAACCACGCCGCCTGGTACTGGTCCTGCTGGCCGCTGTAGACCTTGGCGATGTCCGACAGCCTCACCGGCGTGCCGTTCTTCGAGGCGATGAGGATGCGCGCGAACTCCTCCGGCTCGTGCAGGCCGTCGTTGGCGATGACGGTCATCTGCGTCTTGCCGTCGCTCAACAGGCCCTGCGGCGAGGTGACGTTGGCCGCGCGCAGCGCATTGCCGACGTCGTTGGCGGTAAGCCCCTTGGCGGCCAGCGCGCGGGTGTCCAGTTCGATGCGCACGGCATGCGGCGTGCCGCCGAACACCTGCACGCGCGCCACGCCCGGAATCTGCGCCACCGCCGGCTTCATCTGCGTATCGACGATGTCGTAGAGCCGGTCGGGCGGCATCGTCTTGGAGGTGAGCGTCACCAGCAGCACCGGGATCTGGCTGGTGTCGAACTTGAAGTACTGCGGCGGCGCCGGCATCTGGGGCAGGTCGGCCAGCGAGGCGTTGATCGCGGCCTGCACGTCGCGCGCGGCGGCGTCCGTGTTGCGGGCCATGTTGAAGCGCACACGCACGAATCCGCTGGAGTCGTTGCTGCTGGAGTACATCTCGTCCACCCCGGGGATGCGGCCGAGGTGGCGCTCCAGGGGGGCGATGACGGTCGATGCCATCGTCTGCGCGTTGGCGCCCGGCAACTGGGCGAACACCGCCACGGCCGGCACGTCGATGGACGGCAGCGCCGCGACGCCGAGCAACTGGTAGGCCAGCGTACCGGCCAGCAGGAGGCCCGCCGCCAGCAGCGACGTGCCGATCGGCCGGCGGATGAATGGTGCGAAGAAGTTCACGTGACTCCCTGTGATCGCGAGGAAACCCTCCCCGCGCCCGCGAACTTTATCCGCCAAGGCACCATGCCGTCGCGTGTGCCTATGGTCAGGCCCCTGCCGGAAGGCAGGGGCCTGGCGTTTCGGTCCCTGCTTACTCACCGCTTCGGCTCACACCCCTTCGGTAGTGAGCCCGCTACCGAAGGGGTGGGAGCCGATCGCATCGGCGAACGGTTCAGCGCGAGGGCGAGAAGCGCACGGTGAGGTAATACGTGCGACCGAGCTGGTTGTAGTACGCGGCGGTCTCGTAACGCTTGTCGCCCACGTTCGCCACGCGCCCCTGCACGCTCCAGTCGCGGTCCACGTGCCAGGTGGCGCGCAGGTCCGCGGTGGCGTAACCGCCCAGGCGTTCGGTATTGGCGGCATCGTCGTAGCTGTATCCGGCCGCGTAGACCGAACCGCCGACCGTGAACGAACCGACGTCCTTGTCCACGTCCACGCGGGCGGTGCGCTCGGGGCGCCGGGCCAGCAGGTTGTCGTGCTCGACGCCGCCGTCGCGGTTCTTCGGTTGCTGGAAGGTGGCGTAGCCGCGCAGGTGCCAGCCGTCGACGTCGGCACCGACCTGGCCCTCGAGCCCGCGGATGCGTGCTTCGCTCACGTTGACCGGAATGAAGTGCGCATCGGAGCCGATCAGGTCGTCCACCTTGGTCTGGTAGGCGTTGACGGCCCAGTTCCACACGCCTCGGTGGGCCGACAACCCGATCTCGGCCGTGCGCGAGGTCTCCGGCTTGAGGTCGACCGGCGCGCCGTAGGGATAGAACTCGTCGTTGAACGTGGGCGCGTGGAACGCGCTGCCGTACGACGCGGTGACCTTCATGCCCTCGCCGAAGGAGAAACCGTAGGCGGCCGAGCCGGTGTCGTGGTTGCCGAACTGCTCGTTATGGTCGTGGCGGGCCACCAGCTGGATCTCGTGCGGGCCGAACACACCCTGGTAGAGCGCGAAAACGCCGGTGTTGTTGCGCTTGTCCTTGAGGTAATCGGTATCGCTGCGCAGCTTCTCCTGCTGGAAATCCACGCCGGCGCTCAGGGTCTGGCCCGTGGCGAGGGTGAAATCGTTCTGCCAGGAGGCCTGGTTGCGCTTCGAATACAGGTAGCCGACGCGGTACTTGTCCGGGTCCACCACGACAGGCGCGAAGGTGACGGGGTCGAGCACCGCCTTGCCGATCCCGTTGAGGTAGTTGTCGGCGCGATCCTGGTTCTGGCCCAGGCTTACCGACATGCGCCAGGCGGCCGCCACGTCGAAGGCCAGCTTCGCGCCGGCCACCTGCTGCGACCGGCGGGTGAGGTTCTGGAAGTCGCCGTCGTACTCGATGTCGCCCTTGCTGCGCAGCCAGCTGCCGGTCAGCTCGGTACCGTCGTCCCAGCGGTAGCCGCCCGAGAGGGCGCCGTTGTAGGTGCGCGAGGCGTCGTGGTCGGGCTCGTTGGTGAAACAGCCCTTGAAGACGTCCCCCGCGCCGACGCGACAGGCATTGATGCCGGCGGTGTACTGGCCGCCCAGGCTGGCGTTGTACCAGCCGTGCCGCGTGCCGCCGGAGACGCCGACCTGGCCCGCCGTGTAGCCGTGGCTGCCGCCGGATACCGACACGGTCGGGGTCGGCGCCTGCCCGGCCTCGCCGTGGCGGGTGAAGATCTGGATCACGCCGCCGATGGCATCCGAACCGTAGAGGCTCGAGCGGGGGCCACGCACCACCTCGATGTGGTCGATCTGCTCGACCGGCAACTGCTCGTACGCGGGCAGGCCGGCGCCCACCGTGCCCACCCGCACGCCGTCGAGCAGCACCAGGGTGTGCGCGCTGTTGGTGCCGCGCATGAACAGCGAGGTCTGCTGGCCGATGCCGCCGGTGTTGGACACCACCACGCCGGGCAAGCCGGTGAGGATATCCTGCACGCTCACCGGCTGCATGCGCTCGATGTCGTCGCGGGAGATCACGGTGACCGAGGCGATTACCTCGTCGGCCGGCGTGGGCGCGCGGTTGGCGGTCACCACCACCGGGTCGAGCCGGTCGGCCTCGTCCGCGTGGGCGACGATGGAAATCGACGACAGCAGGGCCGCCGCGAGCAGGGTCTTCTTCATGGAACGGGTTCCTCGATCACGATGCGATGGACGTCGTGGCGGAGGAAGGCGAACGGCACACGCGGACGAAGCCGCCGGGCTGTCCGGATCCGCCCGCCGCGAATCGTCCGTAACAGGAAACGCTCCCCTGAGACCTTTCTCAGAAGAGACGTCCACTCGGGCCGGTCTCCGGACTCGCGCGTCGCCACCGCTCGTGGCTCGTGACCGGCGCCTTCCCGCCCGCGAGGGCAGTGGCCGATGGCCGGTCCGAGGAGGGCCTTCCCTCCCTGCGCTTACCGTTGCGGGGGCAGTGCCGGCCTTGCCGCCCAAGCGGCGCACCGGCTTCCCGTTTCATCCCGCCGGCCGAACGCCGGTCGGGACACCCGAACGGGCGCCACTTTAGTCCCCGACGGGGTCCAAGTCACGAATTTCTAACGAGAGCTTGACATTCGCAAACATTTGCGAGTAAACGGGACGGGATGCTGTCGAACGCAAGATGTTGCGTTGACAGGGGGCGCTCGAGCCGGAGAGATACCGGGCGGGTGTGACGGCGTCGATTGAAACGTTGGGCCCGGCCATGCCGTGGAAGGGCTCGTTTGCGGTTCACTTCGGGGAGGTCACATCATGCTTCGCATCCATTCCGGCGGCCGCGTGCCGCGCCGTTCCACTCTCTGTGTCGCCCTGGCGCTCTGTTTCGCCAGCGGCTCCGTCTTCGCGCAGTCCAATGCCTCGGGCGTGGTCTTCGGTCGCGTCGCGCAGCCGGAGGGCGCCACGGTGCACCTGGAAAATCTCGATACCGGTCTCGCCCGCGACACCGGCGTCGACGCCGAAGGCCGCTACCGCGTGCCCTCGCTGCCGATCGGCCGTTACAAGGTCACGCTCGAACGCGGCGGCCAGACGGTGGAAACTCGCGATAACGTGCAGGTGAACATCGGCGGCGGCGTCGACGTTTCCTTCGCCGGCGCGAGCGCCGCGACCACCGCCTCGGCGCAGACCCTCGAAGGCGTGCAGGTCACCGGCAACGCCCTGCCGGCGATCGACGTCTCGTCGGTCGACTCGCGCACCGTGCTCACCTCGCAGCAATTGCAGAAAATCCCGCTGGCGCGTGACGTCACCGCGGCCGCGCTTCTCGCGCCCGGCGTGGTATCGGGCGATTCCCGCTACGGCAACGTGGCCTCGTTCGGTGGCTCGTCGGCGTCGGAAAACCAGTACTACATCAACGGCTACGCGGTGACCAACGCGCTCACCGGCCTGGGCTTCACCAGCCTGCCGTTCGACGCCATCGACCAGCAGCAGATCTACACCGGCGGCTACGGTGCCGAATACGGCCGCTCCACCGGTGGCGTGATCAACATCGTGACCAAGCGCGGCGGCAACGAGTGGAAGGCCGGCTTCGGGTTGTACGTCACGCCCAAGGGCCTGCGCCAGAATCCGAAGAACATCTATCGCACCAACGGCGAGCTGTACCAGTACCGCGAGGAGAACAAGAGCGGCGACACGCAGTACACCGGCTACATCAGCGGTCCGCTGATCAAGGACAAGCTGTTCCTGTTCGCCGCGGGCGACTTCACCCGTTCCAACCTCACCAGCACCTCGAACAGCGTCACGGCGCAGCGCACCAACCAGGAAGCCAAGGCCACCAAGTGGATGGCCAAGATCGACTGGAACATCACCGATAACCACCTGCTCGAAGTGACCGGCCTCGGCGACAAGTCGAACATCGAGCGCAGCGTGTATGCGTACGACTACGCCACCGGCAACCGTGCGCAGTACCTGGGCACCGACAACCTGAAGAACTTCGACGCGGGCGCGGGTTCGGCACCGGGCGGCGACGTCTACATCGGCAAGTACACCGGGTACCTGACCGACGAACTCACCGTCAACGCGCTGTACGGTCACAGCTATACGCGCCATGAGCGCAACCTCAACTACGCCGGTGCATCGAACTGCCCGTGGATCCTCGACAACCGCGCGGGCATCCCGGCCGGCGAGAAGATCGTCGGTTGCGGCCTGGTCAACGGCACGGTGCTCGGCGACGGCGCGAAGGACAAGACCAAGGGCTGGCGCCTCGACGTGGAATACCACGTGGGCGACCACGACCTGCGCGCCGGTGTCGACAACCAGACGCTGGAGTCCTACTCGGGCAACATCTACGAGGGTGGCTATCGCTGGATCTACGCCGCCGCCGGCGACATCCCCAGCCGTGGCATCGTCGTGCCGCCGGGTGTCGACTACTTCGCCCAGAAACGCCTGTTCCAGACCGGCGCCAACGTGAAGGTGGAGCAGGAGGCCCAGTTCATCGAAGACAAGTGGCAGATCACCGATCGCTGGATGGCGTCCATCGGCCTGCGCAACGAGCAGTTCAAGAACATCAACGGCGACGGCGAGACCTACGTGAAGCAGCGCCACCAGCTCGCCCCGCGCCTGGGCGTCACCTGGGACGTGTTCGGCGATTCCACGTTCAAGCTGTACGCCAACGCGGGCCGCTATCACCTGGCGATTCCGTCGAACGTGGCCATTCGCGGCGCATCGGCGTCCACGTATTACTCCGAGTACTACACCTATACGCGAATCGACCCCATCACCGGGGCACCGGCGGATCCGGTACAGATCGGCACGCGCGCGTATCTCAATGGCGAGGACGGCACGCCGCTGAATCCGAAGACCATCGCGGCGGTCGGCATCAAGGCGTACTACCAGGACGAGTACATCCTCGGCTTCGACAAGGCCCTCGGCGCCAACTGGAGCTTCGGTGCCAAGGCCACGTACCGCAAGCTGAGGAGCTCGATCGACGACTTCTGCGACAGTCGTCCCTTCGAGAAGTACGCGGCGCGTAACGGCATCGACATCAGCAACGCCTCGATCCCGGGCTGCTACCTGTTCAATCCGGGCGAGTCGAACACCTTCAACGTCGACGTGGACGGCAACGGCACGCTGGTGCCGTTCCACCTCACCAAGGACGACTTCACCTCGCCCGCCGGCGTGGCGTTCCCCCCGCTCAAGCGCAAGTACTACTCGCTGGAGCTCTACCTGGAGCACCAGTTGGCCGACAACTGGTACGGTCGCGTCGATTACACGTTCTCGCGCAGCTACGGCAACTCCGAAGGCCAGCTGAAATCGGACATCGGCCAGCTCGACCCGTCGGTGACGCAGGACTGGGACGCGCCGGAAATCATGCAGTATTCGAACGGCCCGCTGCCGAACGACCGTACGCACCAGCTGAAGGCCTACGGTTACTGGCAGGCCAGCCCCGAGTGGCTGGTCGGCGCCAACGTCGCGATGGCCACCGGCCGTCCGAAGAACTGCCTGGGCCAGGATCCGGTCGATGCCATCCAGTACGGCGCGTCGTATTTCGAATGCGGCTTCCAGCCGGCGCCCCGCGGTTCGCGTGGCCGCCTGCCGTGGACGTGGAGTCTCGACCTCAACGCTGAATACCGTCCGATGTGGGCCGGGGCCGAGCAGCCGCTGGCCTTCACCGCCGCCGTATTCAACGTGGCGGGCAAGCAGCGCGTGGTGGGCCAGGTGGACACCGGTGAGCTGGATACGGTCGACGCCAACGGGCTGCCGGCGGTGAATCCGGATTACCGTCGCCCGATCGCGTTCCAGTCGCCGCGGTACTTCCGCTTCGGAGTGCGGTACGACTTCTCGCTTTAACGGCTCCCGCACGGCCGTCCGGGCAGCGTATCCGGGCGGCTTTCCATCCTCTCCCCTGTACTCGAGCCGGCGCGGAGTCGCCGGCTTTTTTTGCGCGAGAGGCACCCTTGGTTCGCCGATACGATCGGCTCCCACCCCTTCGGTAGCAAGGTTGTCTACCGAAGGGGTGGGAGCCGATCGTATCGGCGAACCCTGCGAAGCGACATCGTCAGGCGGCGACGAATACCCGCTTGCCGCCGATCCACGTCTCGCCCACGGCGTAGGCGTCATCCATCACCACGAAGTCGGCCCGGCATCCCGCGGCGATGCGTCCGTGCGTACCGCCGAGGCCGAGGAACGCGGCCGGATAGGTCGACGCCATGCGTGCCGCTTCGTCGTACGCGACGCCGACCATGTTCACGGTGTTGCGCACGGCACCGGCCATGTCCAGCGCCGAACCGGCCAGCGTGCCGTCGGCGGTCTGGCAGACGCCGTCGCGGGCGGTGATGGTTTCGCCCTTGAGCACGAAATTCGGGTTGTCGGAGCCGACCGGCGGCATGGCGTCGGTGACCAGCATCATCTTGTGCGGCGCCTTGGCGGCGATGGCCACGCGCAGGGCGGCCGGATGTACGTGATGGCCGTCGACGATCAATCCGCACCAGCTCGCCGCGTCTTCCAGCGCTGCGCCGACCACGCCGGGTTCGCGGCTGGTGAACGGCGTCATCGCGTTGAACAGATGGGTGAAGCCGCGCACGCCCATCGCCAGCGCATCGCGCGTGACCTCGTAGTTGGCCGCGGTGTGGCCGGCGCAGACGATCACGCCGTTGTCGATCAGCTGGCGAAGCACCTCGGGGCTGGCGCGCTCGGGCGCGAGCGTGAGCAGGGTGACGCCGCCATGGCGGCGCGCCACCATCGCGATGTCGTCGGCATCGGCGATGCGGAACTTGGCCGCGTCGTGCACGCCCTTGCGCTCCGGCGCGATGAACGGGCCTTCCAGATGGATGCCGAGCACGCCGGGCACGCCCTGCGCCACGGCGTCGTTCACCGCGTCGATGGCCTTCGCCATCACGTCGGCGTCGTCGCTGATCAGCGTCGGCAGGAACCCGGTGGTGCCGAACTTCGCGTGCGCCTCGCCGATGGCACGGATGGTGTCGACGGTGGGCGCGTCGTTGAACAGTACGCCGCCGCCGCCGTTGACCTGGCAGTCGATGAAACCCGGCAGCAGCGTGCGGCCACCCAGGTCGTGGCGTTCCGCCGCGCGCACGCGGGGATCGGAGTGCAGGGCGAGGCCGGTGATCGTGTCGCCGTCCACCAGCACGGCGAAGCCGCCCTGGAATCCGTTATCGGTGAGTACCCGGCCGTTGACGAGGGCGATGGTCATGGGAAGTCCTTGGAGGATGGATCGATGCGCCGGAGCCCGCGTCAGACCGTTTCCGTCACCTTGTTCAGGTGCGGCGGCACGTCGGGATCGAAGCCGCGCTTGAGCGCGAGCGCCGCGGTGGCCCGGTAGAAACTCTGTACGGTGAGCAGCGGCGCCGCGATGGGGGCGGTGGCGACCAGCGGCAGGATGTCTTCGCCCCGGGCGCCGGGCGCGGCCACCCATACACGGGCGCCGCGCTTGCGGAATTCGGCGGCCACGTCGAGCACGCCGGGCAGGGTGTCGTCGTTCTGCGCGAAGAACAGCACGGGGAAGTCGGGGCCCACGAGCGCCATCGGGCCATGCTTGACCTCGGCGGCACTGAAGGCCTCGGCGTGCAGCCCGCAGGTTTCCTTGAACTTGAGCGCGGCCTCGAGCGCGCCCGCGAAGCCGAAGCCGCGGCCCACCACGAACAGGTTGTGCGCATCGACCAGGCCGTCGGTCAACGCGGACCAGTCGGCGTTCCAGCTTTCGCGCAGCTGCGCGGGCAGGGCGGTGAGCGCGTCGGCGATATCGGCCTTGCCGCTCCATCGCGCGGCGATGTGCAGGATGGCGAACAGCGCGCCGAGGTAGCTCTTGGTGGCGGCCACGCTCTTCTCGGGGCCGGCATGCAACGGCACCACGACGTCGGCGATGTCCGCCAGCGGGGAATCCACCACGTTGACCAGGGCCACCACGTAAGCACCTGCCTTCTTGGCGGCCTCGGCGTTGCGGACCAGGTCGGGGCTCTTGCCCGACTGCGACACGGCGACGTAAAGCGCGCCATCCAGGTGCTGGTCGGCGTGGTAGATCGAGGTGACCGACGGCGAGGCCGACGCGGTCACCACACCGAGCTGGGTCTCGAACACGTACTTGGCGTACATCGCCGCGTGGTCTGAGCTGCCGCGGGCACAGGTGATGATCATGCGTGGCGGATGCGCGCGCAGGCGCTCGGCCAGCGCGGACACCACGGCTTCGTTGAGCTGGAGCTGCCGCTCGACGACGTCGGCCGTCTCGTGCGCTTCGCGGTACATCAGGGTGTCTTGCGGCGAGGTGGTCATCGACATGGGCTTCCGTCAGTCGCTTTGCAGTTCGGCGACGAAATCGTAGATATCGCCGCGATACCAGGAACAGGTGAATTCGACGATGCGTCCGTCTTCCAGGAAGCTGCGCCGCTCGATATTGAGGCCGGCACTGCCGGCCGACAGGCGCAGCAGGCGCGTCTGCGCCGGGCCGAGGACGACCGCGCGCAGGCGTTGCAGGGCGCGCAACGGGCGATTGCCGAGCTTGTCGAGGGCTTCGTAGAGCGAATCCTCCACCAGCTGCGGATCGGGGAGCAGGGAGAGCGGCACCGCGCTGCGCTCGATCGCCAGCGGTTCGTCGCCGGCGTAGCGCAGCCGATGCAGGCGTACCACCTGGGTACCCGGCGAGAGGTTCATCGCCATGGATTCTTCCGGGGTGACCTCGCCGATGGCGCGCTCGAAGAACTCCGATCGCGGGTTGAGCCCACGGGCCCGGAGATCTTCGGTGAAGCTGGTCATCCGCGACAGCGGCTTGACGATGCGCTCGGAAACGAAGGTGCCCGCGCCGTGGCGCTGGGTGAGCAGGCCATCTTCCACCAGGCCGCCGATGGCCTTGCGCACGGTCACCCGCGACAAGGTCAGCACCCGGGCCAGATCGCGCTCGCTGGGCAGCGCGTGGCCTACCTGGACCTCGCCGTTTTCGATCACGTTGCGGATGGCACGGCGCAGGCGCATGTACGCCAGCGGCTGCCGGGCGGCCGGATCGTGCTGCAGGCGTTGGTACTCGGCGACGAGGGCGCTTTCCATCCAGCGAAGATACCAATAGCCGACCACTCGGGCAAGCGCCATGCCCCTGCCGCCCGGGCGCCCACCATCCCAACGGTCGTTTGACTCGATTTAAATTTCAAAGGAAACGTTTTTCGGACGTCAGCGCCCCGTTAAAGGCCCGATAACGGTCCGCCGACTGGTACGGGGCTGGTAGCCCCTGGTATGTCACTGGTACGATCCTTGGGCATACCCATCGATTCCATTGAGGCGACTGTCGTGAGCGCTCCCCTCCCTCTGATCGAACCCTTCGATCTCGTCATCTTCGGCGGCACCGGCGACCTCGCCGTGCGCAAGCTCCTTCCCGCGCTGTACCACCGTTTCGTGGACGGCCAGATCCAGGCGAAGAGCCGGATCGTCGGCGTGGCCCGCGAAGGCCTGGACGACGCCGGCTATCGCGAACAGGTGCGCGCCGCGATCGAGAAGGGCGTGGCCCACGTGGCCCCCGCGCAGCTCGAGGCGTTCCTGGCGATGATCGCCTACCGTTCGCTCGACGCCCGCAAGCCCGACGGCTGGGACGACTTCGCCCAGCTGATGGGCGAGAGGCCCGACCACATCCGCGTGTTCTATCTCTCGACGTCGCCGGAGATCTTCACCGACATCTGCCAGCGCCTGGGCTCGCTCGGCCTCAACGGCGAAGGTTCGCGCGTGGTGCTCGAAAAGCCCATCGGCCGCGACCTCGCCAGTGCCAACGCCATCAACGACGCGGTGGCCGAGGTGTTCACCGAATCGCAGACCTATCGCATCGACCATTACCTGGGCAAGGAAACGGTGCAGAACCTGCTGGCGCTGCGCTTCGGCAACGCATTGTTCGAACCGCTGTGGAACGCCCAGCACATCGACCACGTGCAGATCACCGTGGCCGAAACCGTGGGCGTGGGCCATCGCGCGGGCTATTACGACCGTGCCGGCGCGCTGCGCGACATGGTGCAGAACCACATCCTGCAGCTGCTGTGCATGCTCGCGATGGAACCGCCGTCGTCGCTGGCACCCGATGCCGTGCGCGACGAAAAACTCAAGGTGCTGCGTTCGCTGCGTCCCATCGACGGCGCCAACGCGGCGCAGCTCACCGTGCGTGGCCAGTACCGCGCCGGCGCGGCCGAAGGCCAGGGCGTGCCGGGCTACCTCGACGAACTGGGCAGCGACCAGTCCCGGACCGAAACCTTCGTCGCCCTCAAGGCGGAGATCGGCAACTGGCGCTGGGCGGGCGTGCCGTTCTACCTGCGCACCGGCAAGCGGCTTCCCAGCCGCGTGTCGGAGATCGTGGTGACGTTCCGCGCGTTGCCGCATTCGATCTTCGACCCCACCAGCGGCCCGCTGCTGCCCAACCGCCTCACGCTGCGCCTGCAGCCGGATGAAGGCGTGAAGCTGTGGCTGACCATCAAGCATCCCGGTCCGGGCGGCCTGCGCCTGCGTCACGTGCCGCTGGACATGAGCTTCGCGACGGCGTTCGGCGTGCAGCAGCCCGATGCGTACGAGCGGTTGATCCTCGACGTCGTGCGCGGCAATCCCACCCTGTTCATGCGCCGCGACGAGGTCGAGGCCGCATGGAACTGGGCGGGTCCGATCCTCGATGCATGGGAAGCCGGCGGCGACACGCCCAAGCCGTATACCGCCGGTACCTGGGGCCCGAGCGCCGCCGTGGCGCTCATCGAACGCGACGGCCGTACCTGGGCCGAGGAGTCCGCATGAACGCCACCATCCAACGCCATGAATTCACCGACAAGCTGACGCTCGCCGACCAGCTCGCCCGCGACGTCGCCGCGAAGCTCGATGCCGGCATCCAGGCGCGCGGCAAGGCCACGCTCGCCGTGTCCGGCGGCAGCACGCCGAAGACGATGTTCGCCGTGCTCGCCGAGCAGGAGATCGACTGGTCGAAGGTCACCATCACGCTCGTCGACGAGCGCTGGGTGGACACCGACAGCGATCGTTCCAATGCGCGCCTCGTCGCCGAGCATCTGCTGCATCACGAAGCGCACACGGCCACCTTCCTGCCGCTGTTCGACGGCGCGCACAAGGACGACGTCGACGCCGCGCTGGCCGGCGTGGGCCAACGCATCGACGCGCTCGGCCTGCCGTTCGACGTGGTGATCCTCGGCATGGGTGGCGACGGCCACACGGCGTCGTTCTTCCCCGGTGGCGACCACCTCGCCGAAGCGACCGATCCGAACGGCACGAAGACCGTGCTGTCGATGCGTGCCGGCGGCGCGGGCGAACCGCGCATCACGCTCACGCTGCCGAAGGTGCTCGACACGCGCGCGTTGTTCCTGCACATCGAAGGAGCCGACAAGAAGGACGTGCTCGCCAAGGCCGAGGCCGGCGAGGACTTCCCGATCCGTTCGGTGCTCACCCACGCGCGTGTCGCGCTCGACGTGTACTGGGCGCCATGACCATCCATCCCGTCCTCGCCGAAGTCACCCAGCGCATCGTCGAGCGCAGCCACGCGACGCGCGCCGCCTACCTCGCGAAGATCGACGCGGCGCGCGGCAAGGGCGCGAAGCGGCACCACCTGTCGTGCGGCAACCTCGCTCACGGCTTCGCCGCCTGCGCCGAAAACGACAAGCACGCGCTGCGCCACGGTCACGCCGCCAACCTCGCCATCGTCACCTCGTACAACGACATGCTCTCGGCGCACCAGCCCTACGAGCGCTACCCCGAGCTGATCCGCGGCGTCGCGCGCTCGCTCGGCGCCACGGCTCAGGTGGCGGGCGGCGTGCCCGCCATGTGCGACGGCGTCACCCAGGGCCGCCCGGGCATGGAGCTGTCGCTGTTCTCGCGCGACCTCATCGCCATGGCCACCGCCGTGTCGCTGTCGCACGACATGTACGAGGGCGCGCTCTACCTCGGCATCTGCGACAAGATCGTGCCGGGCATGATGATCGGCGCGTTGTCGTTCGGCCATCTGGCCAGCGCCTTCGTGCCGTCGGGACCGATGCCGTCGGGCATTCCCAACGAAGAGAAGTCGAAGGTGCGCCAGGCCTTCGCCGCCGGCAAGGCCACGCGCGCCGAACTGCTCGAGGCCGAGGCGCGCTCGTACCACGGCGCGGGCACCTGCACCTTCTACGGCACCGCCAACTCCAACCAGATGCTCATGGAGATCATGGGCGTGCACCTGCCGGGCGCGAGCTTCGAGGCTCCGGATACGCCGCTGCGCGACGCGCTGACCGCCGCCACGGTGGAACGCGTGCTCGCCACCGACTGGATGGGCGAGCACTACCTGCCGCTGGGCCGGATCATCGACGAGCGCGCCGTGGTCAACGGCGTGGTCGGCCTGCACGCCACGGGCGGATCCACCAACCACCTGCTGCACCTGGTCGCCATCGCCCGCGCGGCCGGCATCGACCTGCGCTGGGACGACTTCGACGCGCTCTCGTCCGTGGTGCCGCTGCTGGCCCGCGTGTATCCCAACGGCTACGCCGACGTGAACCACTTCCACGAGGCCGGCGGCATGGGCTTCCTCATCGACCAGCTGCTCGATGCCGGCCTGCTGCACGACGACGTACACACGATCATGGGCCGCGGGCTGGGCGAATACCGCAAGGTGCCGACGCTCGAGGACGGCAAGCTGGTCTGGAAGCCGGTGTCGAAGGAAAGCGGCAACCGCGGCGTGCTGCGCACCATCGCCGAACCGTTCCGTCACGACGGTGGCCTGCGCATGCTCAAGGGCAACGTCGGTCGCGGCGTCATCAAGATTTCCTCGGTGCCCGAAGATCGCATGGTGATCGAGGCGCCCGCCATCGTGTTCGACGAACAGGACGACGTGAAGGCTGCCTTCGATCGCGGCGAGCTGGATCGCGACTTCGTCGCGGTGGTGCGTTTCCAGGGGCCGCGCGCGCGCGGCATGCCCGAACTGCACAAGCTCACGCCCACGCTCAGCCTGCTGCAGGACCGCGGTCACCGCGTGGCCCTGCTCACCGACGGCCGCATGTCCGGCGCGTCGGGCCGTGTGCCCGCCGCCATCCACGTCACGCCCGAAGCGGAAGCCGGCGGCCCCATCGCGCGCATCCGCACGGGCGACCTCGTCCGCCTGGATGCCGTGACCGGCAGCATCGAGGTGCTGGTCGACGCCGATGAATGGAACGCCCGCGTTCCCGACGACGTGGACCTCTCGGTGCACCACACCGGCATGGGCCGCGAACTCTTCGCCATGTTCCGCCAGTCGGCCGTCGCGGCCGACCTGGGCGCGGGCGTTTTCTGATTCCCCCGGAGTAGAGATGAGCAACGAAGCGAAACAGCGACTCGTGGAATCGACCCTGCGTCTGGCGCCGGTGGTTCCCGTGGTGATCATCGACGATGCCTCGAAAGCCGTCGGCATGGCGCGCGCGCTGGTCGCCGGCGGCGTGCCGGCCATCGAGGTGACGCTGCGCACCGCCGCCGCGCTCGACGCGGTGCGCGCGATCGCGGCCGAGGTGGAAGGCGCGTTCGTCGGCGTGGGCACCGTGCTCACGGCGAAGGATCTGGATGCGGCGTGGAAGGCCGGTGCGAAGTTCGCCGTCTCGCCGGGCAGCAGCCCGAGGCTGCTCGACGCGGCCGACGATTCCGAATTGCCGCTGCTGCCGGGTGCGGCCACCTCGAGCGAGGCGATGGAACTGCTCGAGCGCGGCTATCGCTTCCAGAAGTTCTTCCCCGCCGTACCGGCGGGCGGACCGAAGCTGGTCGGCGCCTGGGCGTCGCCGTTGCCGCAGATCCGCTTCTGCCCCACCGGCGGCATCACGCTCGCCAACGCACCGGAATTTCTCGCGCTGCCGAACGTGGCCTGCGTAGGCGGCTCGTGGCTGACCCCGGCCGACAAGCTGGCGGCGGGGGATTTCGCCGGGATCGAAGCGCTGGCGCGCGAGGCGTCGCTGCTTCGCCGTTGAGAGCCGATCCGACGCCGGGACGATAACCGGATGCCCCGCGCTGGATCCCGGCGTACGCCGGGATGACGGCGAGGTACTTTTTGCCCCTTGTCGTTGTCCGGTGTTGGGGAACCCGTGTGCGCAGGGATAACGATAGGGGGATTTCTACCTCGCGTCGTTCCCGCGTACGCCGGAAGCCAGGGCGGTGAGTCCGGTCGTCGCCACCCCGTTCATGCGATCCTTCGCCCCATGATCTACATCCTCCTCGCCGTCGCCTTCAGCGTCGCCGTCTCCGTCCTGCTCAAGCTCGCCCGTCGCGCGAACATCGACATCGTGCAGGCGGTGGCCACGAACTACGTAGTGGCCTCGCTGATGGCCTGGTGGCTGCTCGGCGCCACGCCGCAGGCGGCCGTCGACGCCCCGGCCACCTGGCCGCCGCTGATCGCGCTGGGCATCCTCCTGCCCGCGATCTTCGTCGTGCTGGCCCATTCGGTGCGAACGGCGGGCATCGTGCGCACCGACGTCGCGCAGCGGCTCTCGCTGTTCGTCTCCCTGTTCGCGGCATTCGTCTTCCTCGGCGACACGATCACCTTGCACAAGGCGCTCGGCATCGCCATCGCGCTCGCGGCGGTGTGCTGCGTGCTCTGGCGAAAAGGCGCGGCCGAAAAGGGCGGCTGGTGGGCGCCACTGCTCGTCTTCGCGGGCTTCGGCGCCATCGACATCTGCTTCAAGCTCGTGGCCCAGGCCGGCGCCAGTTTCGCCAGCGGCTTGCTCGCTTCCTTCCTGATCGCCCTGGTGCCGTGCTGGATCGCCGCGTTCGTTCGCGCGGGCACCGGCAAGGCGTCGATCGCCGGGCGCAACCTCGCATTCGGCGTGCTGCTGGGGGCCTTCAACTTCGCGAACATCCTGTTCTACGTGAAAGGTCACCGGGCGTTGCCCGACTCGCCATCGCTCGTCTTCGCCTCCATGAACGTCGGCGTGGTGGCACTGGGCACCCTGGCGGGAGCGGTCGGGTTTCGCGAGAGACTCTCGCCGATGAACTGGCTGGGCATCGGCCTGGCGGTCGCCGCCATCGCCGTCATGGCCTGACCGCCCGTCAGGCCTGGCGCACCGCTGCCAGCGGAGAAACACGGCACGCCCTCAGCGAAGGTTGCAGCACCGCGAGCTGACCGATCGCGTAGACCAGCAGCACGCCGCCGGCCACGGGCAGGAGCGGCAGCCTGGGCAGTTCGTAGCGGAGCATCAGCCACAGGTTGAGCGACCACGCCATGATCGCGCCCAACGCCGCGCCTCCCGTCACGATGGCCAGGTTCTCCAGCTGGAAATAGGTGCGGATGTCCGTCCGGGTGGCGCCCAGGGCGCGACGGATGCCGATCACGCGCACGCGTTCCTGCACCCAGAACCCGGTGAGGCCGAAGATGCCGAAACCGGTGAGGGCCAGAAGGCTGGCGATCACGCCGAGCAGCAGCCACACCAGCGCGCGGTCGTCACGGAAATAGTCGTGAACGGTCTCCGCGAGCGGCTGTACCTTGTTGATCACCAGGCGGTCATCGCTGGCGGCGAGCACGCGCGGCAGCGTGGCGACGACGCGATCGACCGTGCCGGGCCGCACGCGCAGCACGAAGCGTCCGTCGTGGACGTCGAGGACGGGCATGAGCAGGTTCAGGTCGTCTTTTGCCGGGTCGCCCGCGAGCACGGGATTGAGCAGGTGGCCGCTCACGCCGACGACGCGGCTGGCGCGGATGCCGTCCTTGTCGAAGTACACCGGTTTGCCCAGCGGGTCTTCGCCCGGCCACAGGCGGGCGGCCATCGACCGCGACACGATCACCGGCGGCGGTGCGCCGGGATCGACCGCGAACAGGTCGAAGCGTCCGTGATCGCCGTCGGTGAAGTTCCGCCCCCGGACGACGTGCAATCCCAGGGTCGCGACGTATCCCGGGCTGCCCGCGTAGAGGGCGACGTTGCAGAGGCGATCCGTGGAGCCCGGTTTGAGATAGAGGCAGAGCTGCGTGTAGCCGGTGGGGCTCAACGGCACGGAATTGACGTTGGCCACGCTTTCCACGCCGGGGATGCCGCGCAAGGCGGCCAGGTCGGCGCGCGTGCGCGCTTCCCATTCGGTCGCGGAGATGCCCGGATCGGTTCCCGAGACCTTCACCCAGACCAGCTCGGCGTCCGGGAGGCCGGTCGTGACCGTCATGCTTCCCAACCGGTCGCCGATGACGAGCAGCGCGTTGGCGACGATCGCCAGCGTGAGCGCGATCTCCAGGGTCAACAGGACGGCGGCCGTCTTGTGATGCTTGAGGGCTTTGATGATCGGATGCATGCGGGTCACTGGATCTTGATGGCGAGGGCCGGCGGTAGCCGGCAGGTGCGCCAGGCCGGAAAGACGGCGGCGGCAAGCGAAGCGGCCACGGCGAGCGCCACCGAGGACAGCAGCATCGGGACGTCCATGCGGGCGAACGAGGCGTAGTCGCTGGGCTGTTGGCGGACGATCCACAGGCCGGCATGGGCCAGCGCAAGCCCGATCGCACCGCCGCTGACGCCGACGATCGCGGCCTCGACGAGCAATTGCATGAAGACGTCGAGCTTGCGCGCGCCCATGGCGCGGCGCACGCTGAGTTCGGCCGAGCGGCGGGTGAACTTCACCAGCATCAACGCCACCGTGTTGACCATGCATACGAGCAGAAAGCCTACGGCGAGCAGCGCCTGCAGCTGCACGCCGCCGGGCACCACGCGGTTGTATTCGAGCCATTCGGTGACGTTGCGCAAGCGAACGTTCGGCGCGAGGGTGAAACGCCCCAGGGCCTTCTGTTCCCGCGAATAGTTCACGAGGAAATGCCGGTAGGCCTCCACCTGCGCTGGCGTATCCAGTCGCACCCAGAGTTGCAGCCAGACGCATTCGTTCGACGTCGCCATCGAGTCGCGGTCGAGCGTCGCGTTGTCGCCCCAGCAGATGACGGAGCCGGCATTGCGAATGTGCAGGTCCACCGCCGTGTGGAGCGGCATGAAGATGTCCTCGGTCTGCGCGTAGGCGCCGCGGCCGATGTCGTAGAACAACGGAACGGGTTGCCAGCGGCGTATCACGCCGATCACCCTGAAGTCGGCGTCACCCAGGCGGACGGAGCGCCCGACCGCCTCTTTCGCGTTGCCGAACAGACGCTCGGCGAGATGCTGTCCCAGCACCACCACGCGAGCCCGCTTTTCCTCGTCGTCGTCGCTCCACCCATGCCCGTCCAGGAACGGCACGTCGAACAGGGAAAAGAAGCCGGGCGTGGTGAACCGCGTGTCCACGAAGCTGGCGCTCCGTTCGCCACCGGGCGCGTGCAGCACCACGCGTCCGGCACTCATCGCGGCCTGCTGGCCGGGTCGTCCTTCGCGCAGCAGGTTCATGGCGTCGCTCCACGCGAGCTGGTCCGGCGGCTCGGCATCCTTGCCCGCGCTCTCCGCGTCGCGCGGTTCGACCTGGGGATGGAACAGCATCGCGCTCGATCCGGGGATGGGGTCGGCCGACATGACGTGCAGCACGGTGAGCATCGTCATGCACGCGCCGATGCCCAGTCCGATGGCGGCGATCATGAGTGCGGTGACGGTCTTGTTCCGCCGCAGGCTGCCCACGGCCAGCCGCAGGTAATAGGAAAGCATGGGGCGCTCCGGGATGGGACGGGTGTTCATTCGAGCAGGCGGTTGATGTCCTGGATGTCGTCCAGCGACGCCACGCCCGCCGCGCGCTTGAGCAGCAGCTTGTTGAGGATGAACTGGTGGCGCACCGTGATGTACTGGGTGCGCACGTTGGCGAGGATCTCGATGGCCACCACCACGTTGGTCAGGCTCTGCGTGCCGATGTCGTAACCGGCCTTGATCGACTCGACCGTCTTCTTCGCGGCCTCGACCGATCCCCGGGCATCCTCCACCTGGCCGATGCCGTCGGCGACGAGGTTGAAATAGTTGTATGCATCGCGCGCGGTGCGACGGCGCAGGGCCTCGAGGTCTTCCTGGTCGGCGTCACGCTGGTGGATCGCCTGGCGAACCTGCGACTGGGTCAGCCCACCGCTGAAGATGGGCACGTTGAGTACGAGGCCCAGCGTGGTATTGCCCGGACCGTAACCCGCGCCGCCTCGCGTCGTGCTCGACCACGCGCCCGTCTTGTCGTAACCCATCGAGAGCCCGAGGGTCGGCAGGTGGCCGGCGCGAGCCGCCGAGATGGAATGCTCGTCGGCGCTCACCAGATGGCCGGCGGCGAGGAGATCCGGATTCATGTTCATGGCCTGGTCCACCCAGGCCTTGGCGTCGTTCGGCGACGGCGGCTGCATCGGCAGGTCGTCACGCAAGGTCTTCAGGTGGCCGGGTTCCTTGCCCGTGATTTCCTGCAAGGCGCGGCGCGCGTCCTTCAGGGCATCCTCCGCGGATACGCGTTGCGAGCGGATGTAGAAGTAATAGGCTTCGGACTGGCTGAGGTCCGAGGCCGGGGCCAGCCCGTCCTTGAACAATTCGGAGGCCTGCTCGTGCTGCTGCTTGTACGCGTCCTCGTACGACCGGAAGACGGCGAGCTGGTCCTGCGCCACGAGGGCGGCGAAATAGGCCGAGGCGACGCGCACGTAGAGGTTCTGCAGTTCCCCGCGATAGGTTTCCTCCTGGGCGTCGGCGGTATCGTGCGCGCCGCGCTCGCGGGAGAACTTCGACAGGTCGAGCACGGTCTGGTCGAGCGACAGCGAGAGGTCGCGTTCGCGACTGTGTCCGCCGTCGCCCGACGTGCCCTGGTCGCTGCCGTCGGCATAAATGCGGCCGGGATGGAACTGTTGCAGTTGGAGGCCGGCGGAAAGCTGCGGAAGCAACGCGGACCGGGCCTGCGGCACGGCTTCGGCCGCGACCAGCCGACGGGCATCCGCGCCGGCCAGCACCGGATCGTTGGCCACGGCCTGCCGGTAGATGTCGAGCAGGTCTTCGGCGCCCGCCATGGCCGGCAGCCATGCGAGGGCCAGCACGAGCCGGCCTGCCCAGGTTTTCGTCCCCATCGTCGATTGTCCTTGCACGCTTGTGTGGAGTGCCGCGCCGCATCGTGCGCGACAGGCGGGTCAAGCGGCCGGGAGCAAGTTGCATGCCATGGCACGAAGCGCGCCACGCAGCGGTGCGCGGTGCGGCGTGAGTGTCCGCGGACACGCCGGTGCGGACACTGGACGGGATCGACTATCCCGCGCTTACGGCGGCGTGCGGGTCCGCCGGGGCGGGCAGTTCGGCATCGACGGTGAGCGGCGCGTCGCCCGCGAGCCATTCGCGTGCCTCGGCATGATCGGCCACCGCGGGCGGCGAACCGCGCAGCGGCAGGCCGGCTGTTTCGGTGACGAATGCCATTGTCACCATGCCGACGACGGCCGCCGCCATCAGGTAGTACGCCGGCACCAGCGGGTCGCCCGTGCGCTCCACCAGCCACGCGGTGAGCAGGGGCGTGGTGCCGCCGAACAGCGACACCGATACGTTGAACGCGATGGACAGCGCGCTGTAGCGCACCGGCGTATAGAACAGCGCGGGCAGCGTGGACGGCATGGTGCTGGTGAAGCAGACCAGCGCGACGCCGAGCAGCATGAGGCCGGTGAAAATGAGCACGTCGCTGCCGGTACCCAACAGGAGCATGCACGGGATCGCGAGCGCGAACATCGCCACGCAGGCACCGATGATCATCGGCTTGCGCCCGAAGCGGTCGCTGAAATGTCCGCCGATCACGTTGAGCGGCATCATCACCAGCATGACGATGAGGATCAGCAGCAGTCCCTTCGCCTCGCCGTAACCGAGCGTCACCGTGAGGTAGCTCGGCATGTAGGTGAGCAGCATGTAGTCGGTGACGTTGAACACGAGCACGAGGCCGATGCACTTGAGCAGTTGCGGCCCATGCACGGCGACCAGCTCCCGGAGGCCGACGCGCGGCACGTCGCCCTGGACCTCCATCGCTTCCGCATGCGCCTTGAATGCCGGGGTTTCCTCCAGTTTCATCCGCATGTACAGGCCCAGCAGGCCCAGCGGGCCGGCGACGAGGAAGGGTATCCGCCAGCCCCAGTCGAGCATCGCGTCCGCATCCAGCAGCGACGTCAGCGCGGTCACCACGCCCGCGCCGGCGATGTAGCCGCCGAGCGTGCCGAACTCCAGCCAGCTCCCCATCTGTCCTCGTCGCGCATCGGTGGAATATTCGGCGATGAACGTCGCGGCGCCGCCGTATTCCCCGCCGGTGGAGAAGCCCTGCAGCAGGCGGGCGAGCAACAGCAGGGCGGGTGCCCATAGGCCGATGCGTTCGTACGAGGGAATGAGGCCGATGGCGAAGGTACCCAGCGCCATCATGATCATCGTGGCGGCGAGCACGCGCTGGCGTCCGAAACGGTCGCCCAGCGGGCCGAACACCAGGCCACCGAGCGGACGCACGAGAAACGCGACGGTAAAGGTGGCGAAGGTGGCGATCACCTGCGCCGTGGGACTGTTGCCGGGGAAGAACACGTGACCGAGCGTGACGGCGAGATAGCCGTACACGCCGAAGTCGAACCATTCCATCGCGTTGCCCAGCGCCGCGGCGCCGACGGCTCGCCTCAGCATGGGCTCGTCGACGATGGTGAGGTCGTCGGGCTTCAGGTTCGCGCGGCGGCGGGTGAACCAACCGAAGTGGGCGTCGTTTCCGGTGTAGTCCGGCATGCTTACGTGCTCCTGTTCGCACGGACGGGCATACGCCGGCATGGCCGGAAGGACCGTCCTGGGATAGGGATGCGCAACGCGTCGAAGGCGTCGCCTGGCGCGGTCGGAAGACTCGCGGGGAATGCTCCGCGGAACGCGTCGACAGGCAACGCGGCGGAGACAACCCCGGAAATTTAACAAATGAGGTGTTAAGAGAGCGTAGCGCACCCGGCGCATCGGCCGGGTGCCGGCGTCAGAGCCTGCGCGGTGCCGTCGAGCCGCGGACCACGAGCTCGGGGCTGAAACCCTCGTTGTCGATCACGTGCCCTTCGTCGCGGTCGAGTTCGGCGATGAGCCGCTGGGCCGCATGGCGGCCGATTTCCTCGGTGTTCTGCCGGGCGGTGGTAAGCGCGGGCCACGACTGCTTGGAGAACGGGCTGTCCTCGAAACCGGCGATGGATAGCTCCCAGGGCACGTCGACGCCACCCGAGCGCGCGGCGGCCAGCACGCCGGCGGCGATCTCGTCGTTCGAGCCGAAGATCGCGGTGGGCGGCTCCTTCAGGGCGAGCAGCTTGCGGGCGCCGCGAAAGCCGTCGTCGAAGGAATAGTCGCCTTCCACCACGAGCTTCTTGTCCACCGGCAGGCCGTACTCGCGCAGCGCGTCTTCATAGCCCTGGTAACGCTCGGGGCTGGAGCGGTGATCCTTGCCGCCCCAGAGGAAACCGATGCGATGGTGGCCGAGCTGGATGAGGTGTTCGGTGATGGCGTAGGCGGCGTCGCGGTCGTCGACGAACACGCAGGGCCAGCCGTCCTTCGGATCCTTCCGCGCGGAGATGATCCGCACGAAGGGCACCTTCTGCTCGGTGAGCGCGGCCAGCAGCGCGGGCTGCTCGGACATCGGCGGGCACAGCACCAGGCCGGCCAGCCGGTTGCGCCGGACCAGGTCGCCCAGCTGCTCGGCGAGCCGGGGGGCCGAGGAGTCGCAGGGATGGATCTGCAGGCCGAAGCCGCGCTCCCGGCACACCGACAGCACGCCGTTCTGCATGGCGATGACGTAGTGCGCGTTCGGGTTGTCGTAGACCAGGCCGAGGGCGTAGGTGCGCGAACTGCGCAGGCTGCGCGCCGCCTGGTCGGGCTGGTAGTCGAGCGCCTCGATCGCGCGCTGCACCTTGTCCCGGGTGCGCGCGTGCACGGACGGCTCGTGGTTGATGACGCGGGATACCGTCTTCAGCGAGACGCCCGCGCGTTCGGCGACGTCCTTGATGGTGGGGCTGCGCAATCTACGACCCTCTATGGCAAGACGGCCATCCTAATGGACGGCCGTCTCCTGGCGAAGATATATGTGCGTCAGTCCCTGACGTGTTGCCCGACGCGGTGGCCCGCCGCGCCGTAATACAGGATGTACAGGTAGCAGGGCACCATGATGCAGAGGAACACGGCCTGGAAATCGTGGGTCTGCTTCAGGTGGGCGAAGATCACCGGGATGATCGCGCCGCCGGCGATGCCCATGATGAGGAAGGCCGAGCCGAATTCGGTAAGCCGGCCCAGGCCCTTGATGGCCAGCGGGAAGATCGCCGGCCACATCATGGCGTTGGCGAACCCCAGTGCCGCGACCAGCCCCACCGAGACGTAGCCGCTGGTCAGATACGTGCCGATCGACAGCGCCACGCCGAGGATCGCCGAAAACGCCAGGTAACGCTGCTGGGAGACGAACTTGGGAATGAGCAACAAGCCCGCCACGTAGCCGACCAGCATCGCGATGAGGGTGAACGAGGTGAAGTGCTGCGTGTCGGCGGGGCTCATGCCGAAGCCCTGGCCATAGGTGCCGATGGCGTCACCCGCCATGACTTCCACGCCCACGTAGACGAACAGGCAGAGCACGCCCAGCCACAGGTGCGGAAAGCTCAGCAGGCTGCCTTTCGCGTGGCCGATGGCGCGCTCGGAGTTGTCGCTCGACGGCTTGATCTCCGGCAGCGACGAACGCACCACCCAGATCGCCAGCACCACCAGCAGGCCGGCCATCACCATGTACGGCATGTGCACCTTGGCGGCGAAGGCGGCCAGCAGGGCGTCCTTCTGCACCGGGTCGGTGGTGGCGGCCACCTGGTCGCCGAACGTGCGGATGTTGCTCATCACCACCGCGCTGAACACGAACGGCGCGGCCGCGCCGGCGAGCTTGTTGCAGATGCCCATGAAGGCGATGCGCTGCGCCCCGCTCTCGATGGGGCCGAGGATCGAGATGTACGGATTGGATGCCGTCTGCAGCAGCGAAAGACCCGCGCCGATCACGAACAGGCCGACGAGGGCTCCCGGGTAGACGCGCATGGTCACGAACTGGCCGAACATCACCGCGCCGATGGCCATCACGAACAGGCCCAGGCCCATGCCCTTCTTCATGCCGGTCTTCTTGAGGATGAACGACGAGGGCAGGGCGAGGAAGAAGTACGACAGGTAGAACGCCATCGGCACGAGGAAGGCGTTGACGTCGTCCAGGTTGAAGGCCAGCTTCACGAAGGTGATCAGCGGACCGTTGAGCCAGGTCACGAAGCCGAAGATGAAGAAGAGGACGCCGATGATGATCATCGGCACCAGACTGGATGGGCGCGTCTGGTCGACGGCGGCCGAAGTGGACGACATGGGTGCTCCCCGGTGGTTGTGCGTGGCGTGCCGACACGGTCGGGCGCGCGGCGATTTGTCCCTTTATTGACTCGTGCGCGCAACGTTGTCAATGCGGATACGTGCTCCCCCGCGCGGCAAGCTCAGCCTTCCCAACTTTCGATGTTGCGTCGCAGCATGGCGGGCGGTCGCGAATAATCACGATCTAAGTGGGGCATTTCTCTCAAGTCGTTGAAACCACGTGCATGACGGCTATTGCGCCGCATGACGGAAATTCGCGTGTCTTGTCCTTTTGTCCCATTGACAACGTTGTCATCCGGCTTACAGACTCCGCTCGAATCAAGCCGTCATGGAATTTTCATCGTGACGACGTCAGGGCGATCATCGGGGAGCATCGAGTGGGCGAATCGGCCAAGCAGCGGGAGATCGTGCGTGCGTCCCAGGCGGAGGCGTTCCTCGCCGCCGACGTGGGCGGAACGCATGCCCGCATCGGTCTCGTGCGCCGTGCCGGCAACGGCATCGAGGTGTTGCGTTACGAACGCTATGCCTGTGCCGACTGGCCGAGCCTCACCGCCGTGCTGCAGGACTTCGTGACGCAACTCGACGGTCAGGCCGTGGTGAAGCATTGCGCCGTGGCGTCCGCCGGTTACGTGCTGGGCGATGCCGTGGTGAACGAGAACCTGCCGTGGTCGGTCTCCATTGGTGACATCCGCAACACGCTCGGCCTCGCCGGCCTCGCCGTGGTCAACGATTTCGAGGCCGTCGCCTACGCCTGCCAGTTCCTGCAGACCCACGAAACCCAGCCGATCATCCCCACCAGCGCGGCACCGGTGACGGGCCCGGTGCTGGTGATGGGGCCGGGCACCGGCCTGGGTTCCGCCGTGCTGTTGCCGGGTTCGCCGCACGCCACCGTGCTGCCCACCGAGGCGGGACAGATCTCGCTCGCACCGGGTAACGAGCGCGAGATGGCGATCCTTCGCGAGCTCGCCCGCGGTCGCGAGTACGTGTCGTACGAGGCGGCGCTTTCGGGCCCGGGCCTGGTCAATCTCTACCGGGCCATCTCGACGCTGCGCGGCACGAACGCGACGCTGGCCGAGCCCTCGGACGTGACGCGCGCTGCGCTGGACGGGAGCGATCCCGCCGCGGTCGAGGCGCTGGATGTCTTTTGCGGGCTACTGGGCAGTTTCGTGGGCGACCTCGCCCTGCTCTACGGCGCGCGCGGCGGCGTGTACCTCGCCGGCGGCATCCTGCCGCAGGTACGCGACCGCCTGCTCGCCAGCAGCTTCGCCAACAGGTTTTTCAACAAGGGCGTCATGCGCGCCTTTCTCCAGCAAGTGCCGGTACGTCTGATGGACCACGGACAGTTGGGTGTGATCGGTGCCGCCGGTCTCTACCTGCACGGTTCGACCGCTCATTGAAGAGCGGGAAAGGAACGCGTCACGCGTCAAGTTAGGAAGCCGGGGTCGAAAGGCCCCATCGATCGCAAAACATTCATCCTCTGAGGGGAGGACACCATGTCGCATCGCAGGAACCTGCTCACGGCGAGCATCATCGCCGGATTGTGTTGTATCGCCGGAACGGCCGTCGCGCAGGACACGACGCAGCCCGCCCATACCCAGACCGCCCAGGAAAAGGCCGATGCCGCCAAGGCCGCCCAGCTCGAGGGCGTGACCGTCACGGGCATCCGCGCCAGCCTGGAGAAGTCGCTCGACACCAAGCGCAACGCCGACGCCGTGGTCGAGGCGGTCACCGCCGAGGACATCGGCAAGTTCCCCAACACCAACGTGGCCGAAGCCATGACCCAGGTGCCGGGCGTGGTGATCGATCGCCAGTTCGGCCAGGGCGACCGCGTGTCGATCGACGGCACCGATCCCAGCCTCAACCTCACCTTCCTCAACGGCCAGCCGATCTCGCAGACGCCGTGGCAGTACGGTGCGCAGCCCAACCGCGGCTTCGACTTCACCATGCTGGCGCCCGAGATCGTCGGCCGCCTGGAAGTGTACAAGTCGCCCGAGGCGCGCCTGCCCGAGGGCAGCCTCGGCGGCACGGTGATGCTGCACACGCTGCAGCCGCTCGACCTGCCGGCCAACACCGTCCGCGGCAGCTTCGGCCTGAACTACAACGACCAGGCCAGCAACGGCAGCCGTCCGTCCGGCTCGGTGCTGTACAGCTGGAAGAACACCTCCAACACCTTCGGCATGATCGCTTCGTTGCAGCATTACGAAGAGAAGATCGATCGCCGCGGCCTGGAAATCTTCAGCTACAGCCCCGTGTCGAAGTGGGCCGCGAGCCCATACGTCGCCGACGGCATCGCCAACGGCACGCTGGACCCCAATGCCAAGGTACCCGACGAAGTCAACGCGGCGTACTTCCAGCAGAAGCGCAAGCGTGACACCGCCACGCTGGGCTTCCAGGTCCGGCCGACCGACAACTGGGACATCGACGTCAACTCGCTGTTCATCCGCGAGAACTTCGACAACTGGAACCAGTCGCTCTACCCGTTCACCGGCTCGTCCGGCACGCTGGGCAACATCACCAGCTTCACGCCCGGCCCGAACGGCGTCATTACCGGCGGCCACGTCTGCGGCAACGACAACGTGGGTTGCCCGGCGATCGCGCAGGGCACCTTCGACAGCAACATCCGCAAGTCGGTGGTGCGCACCTCGGCGTTCGACGTGAAGTCCGCCTATCGCGGCGACAGCTGGACCCTGAGCGGCGCCGCCGGTTACAGCAAGGCGGTGAACAACGACATCTCCCAGGCGGTGATGGAGCCGGTCTACGGTGGCGGCTACACCTGGGACATCAACCACGGCTTCAACTTCGACAGCCCGGCGGCCGCGCGTGACCCGGCCAACTGGCACATGGGCGACGCCCCGGGCCTCGGCGGCTGGCCGGGCAACTACGGCGACTACGACGCCCATTCGCGCGATACGTACGGCCAGCTCGACTTCAGCAAGAACTTCGACAGCTTCGTCAACGAAATCCAGGTGGGCTACCGCTGGAATCGCCACGAGGAAGCGATGAACGCCCACGTGTACGGCCCCAACGCGCCCATCTCGCTCGCCGACCTGGGTACCTCGGGCTACACGAACCTCAGCGGCGTGGGCCTGTGGGACGGCGCGGCCAGCCACATCATGCCCGACCCGGATGCGCAGTACGCCTGGGTGCGCAGCACCAACGGCGGTAACGAGGATCCGGGCACGTTCCTCAACGGCACGTTCAAGATCATCGAGAAGACCAACGCGGCCTACGCCCAGGCGAACTTCGCCGGCGGCGATTTCCACGGCAACGTGGGCATCCGTTACGTCGACACCAAGACCGACGGCTACGGCTACAACTACCTCGGCGCGCCCGTGCTGCCGGCGCCGGCGGGTACGTACGTGAAGGCCTCGCAGACCACGAAGAACTGGTTGCCCTCGCTCAACGTCGCCTACGATCTCGCCGAAGACGTGGTGCTGCGCTTCGCGGCGGCCAAGGTGATCGCCCGCGCGCCGTACAACCTGCAGGTGAACAACCTGTTCCTCAACGACACCGTGCTGACCGGCGCGGGCGGCAACGCGAACATCAAGCCGTACAAGTCGAAGAACTTCTCGCTGTCCGCCGAGTGGTACTTCGCGCCGCAGTCGTACCTGGCCCTCACCGGCTTCTACAAGAAGGTCGACGACTACGTGTTCCAGGACGTGGTCCAGGAGCGTCACTTCAACTCCGCCACCTCGACCGATCCGGCCACGTTCGCCTCGCAGCTCGCCGCGGGCCTGTGCACGGCCGACGGCTTCTGCACCTACGACGTGAGCCGTCCGGAAAACGTCGGCTCGGGCAAGATCCGGGGCGGCAGCCTCAGCTACCAGCAGGCGTTCGGCGAAACCGGCTTCGGCGTGACCGCCAACTACACCTATGCCAAGGGCACCCTCGATGCGGGCGGCGCGCTGCCGTACAACTCGAAGAATGCCTACTCGCTCAGCCCGTACTACGAAATGGGCGCCTTCAGTGCCCGCATCACGTACAACTGGCGCAGCAAGTACCTGGCGGGTGGCTACGTCGCCGGTGCGCCGCCGGCCACCACCGACGACTACGCCGATCTCGGCGCCACGTTGGGGTACAAGCTCAACGACAAGGTCTCGTTCACCCTCGCGGGCATGAACCTGACCAACGAGGAATACAAGCAGTACATCGGCACCAAGTCGTTGCCGGTCGCCAGGTACACCACGGGCCGTCGCTACATGGCTTCGGTGCATTTCGACCTCTGACGACGCGTCATGGATACGCGGCCACGGACGGCCGCCACACCCCTCGAAGCTTCATTCCCCTCGGGCCCGGCGATGTGCTTTCCGGGCCCGCTTTTTTTTGTGGGTGTGTGGTCGCGAAGACCTTTTGCCCCGCATCGGGTCCCTGCGTACGCAGGGACGACGTGAGGGGGATACGTGACGCGCGCTGCCATGACCCGTCGTTCCTGCGCACGCAGGAACCCAGCGCCTTGAGGCCGGTTTTCGCGAAAGGGGCACGTACGCATCGTCACCTAAGCACTTTACGATCCGCCATCCACCCCTTACGTTTCACGTTCGAGCTTTCGAAACACAGGGAATCCCGATGCGCCGCACCCTCCTCGTCGCCCTCCTCCTGGGCCTGTCCGCCTGCGCCACCCAGGCGCCGAAGCAAGCCGGGGGCCCCGTCGACACGACGCCGCTCTCGTTGATTCCCATGCCCGCGCAACTCACCCGCGCGCCGGGCCATTACCGCATCGACGCGAAGACGCCCATCGTCGTGGCCCCGGGCGACACGGCGGCGAAACGCGTGGCCGGGCAATTGCAGGGATGGGTGCGCCAGGCGCGCGGTTTCGCGCCCGCCATCGTCGAGGGCAAGCCGGGTGCGGGCATTTCGCTGGCGACCCGATCCACCGTCAAGGGCCACGAGGCCTATACGCTCGACGTCGACGCCAAGGGCGTGCGCATCGCCGCCAACGATGAAACCGGCCTGTTCTACGGCGCGGTCACCTACTGGCAGCTGCTGACCGATCCCGCCTCGCAGAACGGCGTGCCGGGCGTGCACATCGTCGACGCGCCGCGCTTCGCCTGGCGTGGCCTGATGCTCGATTCCAGCCGCCACTTCCAGTCGGTGCACGACATCGAGCACCTGATCGACCAGATGGCGATGCACAAGCTCAATACCTTCCACTGGCATCTCACCGACGACCAGGGCTGGCGCCTGAAGATCGACAAATATCCCAAGCTCACCGAGGTCGGCTCGTGCCGCAAGGCGGTGGGATCGGATACGGCCGGCGGCGACAGCTACTGCGGCTTCTACACCAAGGACGACGCGAAGCAGATCGTGGCCTATGCCGCCGAGCGGCACATCACCGTGGTACCCGAGATCGAGATGCCGGGGCACGCGCAGGCCGCCGTGGCCGCCTATCCGCAGTACGGCACGGGCAAACCCAAGAAGGTGTCGTCCGACTGGGGCGTCAACACGGCCCTGTTCAACACCGACGACGCCACGTTCGTGTTCCTCCAGGACGTGCTCGACGAGGTGATGGAGATCTTCCCCTCGTCGTACATCCACGTCGGCGGCGACGAGGCCGCGAAGGACGAATGGGAGCGCTCCAAGGCGGTGCAGGCGCGCATGAAGAAGCTGGGCATCGACGACGAGGAAAAAATGCAGGGCTGGTTCATCGCCCGCATCGGCGATTACCTCGACAAGCATGGCCGTCGCCTGATCGGCTGGGACGAGATCCTCGACGGCAAGGTGCCGGCGAGCGCCACGGTGATGTCCTGGCGCGGCACCGAGGGCGCGATCAAGGCCGCCAACGCCGGTCACGACGTGGTACTGGCGCCCTCGCCCGTCCTGTATCTCGACCGCGTGCAGTCCAGTCTCCCCGACGAGCCGCCGGGCCGTCCGTCGGACGAGACGTTGAAAACGCTCTACGACTTCGACCCCATGGTGCCGGGCATCGGCGCCGATAAGGCCGAGCACGTGCTGGGCGCCGAGGCGACGCTGTTCACCGAGCACATGCACGACTGGTATCGCATCCAGCACGCGACGTTCCCGCGCATGGCCGCGCTCGCCGAGCGCACCTGGTCGCCGCGCGCCGACTGGAACGACTTCCTCGCGCGCCTGCCCGTGCAGATGGCGCGTTATCGCTCGGCCGGGATCATCCCCGCCGACAGCGCGTTCGCCGTCGCGATCTCCGTCGCCCCCGCGGGCAAGGACGGCGCGCGCGTGACGTTGTCCAGCCAGACCGGCTACGGCACGGTGCGTTACACCACCGACGGAAGCACGCCGACCCCCCAATCGACGGCCTATACCGCACCGTTCGACGTGAGCCTGCCTACCACCGTCAAGGCCAACACGTTCGAAGGCGGCTTCGGGCTGGCCGGCGTGCGCGAGGAGGCGATCGACGCGAAGTCGCTTTTGCATCGCACGAGCGTGCAACTGGACACCTGCACCGACGATCTCCCGTTGCGCATCGAGGCGCCGGAGATGGTCGACGGCGTGCGGCCGATCTACAAGGCCGACATCATGAATACCTGCTGGGTCTGGAAGAACGTGCCGTTGGACGGGCGCTACGGCGCGGCGATCACCGTCGATCGTCTTCCGTACAACTACGCGCTGTGGAAGGCGGCCAAGAACGTCGTGTCGCGCAAGTCGCGTTCACGCGCGGGCGAGATCGAGATCCACCAGGACACCTGCGACGGTCCGAAGCTGGCCACCATCGACCTGTCCAAGGCCAAGGACCGGCGCGCCACGTTGCAAGGCGTGTTGCCCAAGCGCGAGGGAACGCACGACCTGTGCTTCGTGATCACCGGCAAGCCGGGGCCGAAGATGTGGGTGATCGCGGATATCCAATTGCGCTGAGGTGGCCCGATTCGCCGATACGATCGGCTCCCACCCCTTCGGTAGCAAGGTCTCGACGAGATGGCTGCCCGAAGGCGTGGGCCCATCGGCGGCATGATTTCGACGAGATGCCTACCGAAGGGTGGGAGCCGATCGTATCGGCGAATCGGCTCCTCGCTTCGGTAGCAAGGTCTCGACGAGATGGCTGCCCGAAGGAGTGGGCCCATCGGCGGCATGATTTCGACGAGATGCCTACCGAAGGGTGGGAGCCGATCGTATCGGCGAATCGGCTCCCCGCTTCGGTAGCAAGGTCTCGACGAGATGGCTGCCTGAAGGCGTGGGCCCATCGGCGGCATGATTTCGACGAGATGCCTACCGAAGGGTGGGAGCCGATCGTATCGGCGAAAGCAGACGAAGCGACGACGCAGGACGCTATCGGTAAACCGGCGCCCGCATATCCGCCCGGCGCTGCAACGCCCCCAGCACCGCCCTCTCCTCCTCCGCCTCCAGCGCCATCATCGTCACGAACTTCCCCGCCACCATCGCGCCCAGCGGCATGCCGTCGCGGATGGCGATGCGCGTGCCGATCGTGGCCGGTACCTTCGAACCGACCACGATGCTGCCGACGAGGTTGAGCGGATCGGTGCCCGCGATGCAGACGATCTCGCCGTCGTGCTCGCGATGACGTATCTGCCGAAGCGCCGCGAGCGCTTCAGGCAGGGCGAACTGCTCGCCGACCAGGCCGTCGACGAAACGGCCGCCGCGGATCTCGCCGCGCGCCTCCAGGCGGTGATACACGCGACGCAGGTCGCGCCACGCGGGTAGCCAGGCGGCCTCGCGCTCGAGGATGCGCCAGCTCACCACGCCGTACCGGCGCAGCAGCGTGCGCGCGACGTGTTCCAGCGCATCGGCATCGTTGCGGTCTTCGCGCGGCCGGCGGGCGAGCGACCAGCGGCCCGCGTCCTCGATGCCGTTGAGCATGTGGCGTTGCGTGCGACGGTGCCGACCGTTGCCGCGTTTGGATGCGGGCAACAACAGGGCGCGCAATCCCGCGAAGCTGTCGGCGGTGGCGCGGCCGGCGGCGACCAACTCGCCGAGCGCGTCTTCCAGTTCGGAGCGCAGCAGGCGCGTGGCGGTCGCCAGTTCGTCGAAGAACAGCGCGCCTTCGTCGCGCAGCGTATCCGCCACCGCCTGGGCACGCGACGACAGCTTCACTTCGTCGGAAGCGGCCGGAGCCACCGACGACCAGACGGGCAACTGCCTGCGCGGCAGCAACACGATGGGCGTGGCCCGCACCGGGCCGCCCGTACCCGTGCCCGGTCGCAGGCGGCTCCAGACGACGCGGCCCGCGCGGCAGAGATCGTCGAGCCAGCCGATGCCGTAGTCCGACACGCGCGAAGGCAGCAGCTCCGATTCCCACGCGCCCGCCGCCGCCTCGAACCCTTCGAGCTGGGCGATCACGCCGGCGAGCGCATCGGGCCCGGACACCTGCGTGCCGCGCGTGACGTGCTGCCAATCCAGCAGGAAGCGGAGGAAATCGCGCGGCGCCACCGGTTCGATCTCGCGACGCAACCGGCCGATGGTGTAACGGTGGATACGTGCGAGCAGGTGGCGCTCGCACCACTCCACCTCGGTCGTGCCGGGCGTGAACGGGCCGCGCATCACGTAGCCTTCGGTTTCCAGCGCGCCCAGGGCGAGTTCGATGTCGAGAGCGTCGACGCCGAGCGAGTCGACCAGCGCCTGGGCCGGTACGGGGCCCAGGCCGCCGAGTCGGCCACGCACCACGTCGACCAGCGCGCTTTCGCGCGTCCACGCCTGCGCGGCGTATTCGGCGGGTGCCGCGATGGGCGGCTGCATCGACAGGCCGTCGTGGATGGCCTGCCAGGCGGGCAGGCGTTCGGCGGCGACCCACAGCGCGGTGCCCCCGTGGGTAAGCAAGGTGGCGCGGGCGTCCTTGGCGAGCGCGCCGAGCAGCTTCGCCCAACCGGCGTTGTCGCGCGCTTCGCCGGGCGTGACCGCGCCGAGCAGCATCAGCGCCTCGTGCATCTCGTCGACGTTGCGCGCTTCGGGCCACGCCTCCACGCGCACCGCGTCGATGGCCTCGGCGTCGAGGCGGCCGAGGTCGTCGGCGGTTTCCGCGTCGTTCCAGCGCCGCGACTGCACGGCCTGCGTGCGACGCTCTTCCAGCGGCGCATCGTCGAGGAAGGCATACGGCGAGGCGTTGAGGATTTCGGCGGCCAGCGGCGACGGCGTGGCGAGATCGCGCGCCACCACGCGGATGTCGCCCGATTCCATGCGTCGCAGCAAGGCGAGCAGGCCGTCGACGTCCATCGCCTCGTGCAGGCAGTCGCGCAGGGTCTGGTTGACCAGCGGATGGTCGGGCACCTCACGTTCGCCGACGAGGTTTTCCGCGCAGGCCACCTGGTCGGGGAAGACCGTGGCGAGCAGGTCTTCGCCCTTCATGCGCTGCAACTGCGGTGCGACCTTCCGTCCGCCGGTGAAGCGTGGCAAGGCGAGCGAGGTGGTGGCGTTCCAGCGCCAGCGCACGCCGAACAGCGGCGCGTCGAGCAGCGCCTGCACGAGCACGTGCTCGGCGGTGTTCGAGTTGAGGTAGCGCCCCACGTCCTCCAACGGAAAGCTGTGGCTGGTGGAGAGCGACAGCACGATGGCGTCTTCGGTGGCCGCGGCCTGAAGTTCGAAGTTGAACTTGCGGCAGAAACGCTTGCGCAGCGCCAGCCCCCAGGCCTTGTTGATGCGGCTGCCGAAGGGGGTATGGATGATGAGCTGGCTGCCGCCGGATTCGTCGAAGAAGCGCTCGAACACCACGGTGTCGCGGGTGGGCAAGGCGCCGAGCGCAGCGCGTGCACGCAAGAGGTAATCGACGATCTGCTCCGCCGCGGCCTTCGACAGCGACAGTTCACCCGTCGCCCAGGCGAGCGCGGCGTCCCGTCCGCCCTCTTCCAGGCAGGCGTCGATGTGCTGGCGCAGGCGCGATACGCCTTCGGAGAGTTCGTCGGTGCGGCCGGGCGCCTCGCCCAGCCAGAACGGAATGTTCGGCGGCTGGCCTTGGGCGTCTTCCACGCGCACGCGGTTGGTTTCCACGCGGATGATGCGATACGAGCGGTTGCCGAGCTGGAAGATGTCGCCGGCGTTGCTCTCGACGGCGAAATCCTCGTTCACCGTGCCGACCGTGACCGACTGCGGTTCGAGCAGCACGGCGTAGTCGCCGGTTTCGGGGATGGTGCCGCCGGAGGTGACCGCCGCGAGCCGCGCGCCGCGGCGCTCGCGCAGGCGGCGGTTCACCGCGTCGCGGTGGATGTACGCACCGCGCGGCCCCACGCGCGTGGTGAAGCCGTCCGCCAGCATGCGGACGGTTTCGTCGAAGGTGTCGCGCTTGAGGTCGCGGTATGGCCACGCGCGGCGGAAGGTATCGAACAGCGCGTCTTCGTCCCATTCCTGGCAGGAGACCTCGGCCACGATCTGCTGCGAGAGCACGTCGAGCGGCTCGTCCGGGATGATGAGGGTGTCGAGTTCGCCACGACGCACGCAGTCGAGCAGGGCCGCGCATTCGACCAGGTCGTCGCGCGAGGTGGGAAACAGGCGTGCCTTCGGCGTGCCGCCCACGGCGTGGCCGGCGCGGCCGGCGCGTTGCAGGAAGGCGGCGATGGAGCGTGGCGAGGCGATCTGGCAGACGAGGTCGACGTCACCAATGTCGATGCCCAGTTCCAGCGAGGCGGTGGCGACGAGCGCGCGCAGCTTGCCGTGCTTGAGCCGTTGCTCCGCGTCGAGGCGCTGCTCGCGCGACAGGCTGCCGTGGTGCGAGGTGACGGCGTCGTTGCCGAGGCGGTCGGCGAGATGGCGTGCCACGCGCTCGGCCATGCGCCGCGTGTTCACGAACACCAGCGTGGTGCGGTGCTGCTCCACGAGGTTGGCGAGGCGGTTATAGACCAGCTCCCACATGTCGTTGGACATCACCGCTTCCAGCGGCACGGGCGGCACCTCGAGCGCGAGGTCGCGTTGGCGCGCGTGGCCGATGTCGACGATGGCGCAGTCGGCGCTTTCGCGACCGGTGAGGAAGGCGGCGACCTTCGCGATGGGTTTCTGCGTGGCCGACAGGCCGATGCGCACGATGCGCCGCGGCGCGAGCGAGGCGAGCCGTTCGAGCGACACGGCCAGATGGCTGCCGCGCTTGCTCGCGGCGACGGCGTGGATCTCGTCGACGATCACCTCGCGCACGTGGCCGAGCATGGCGCGGCCGGACGCGGAGCCGAGCAGCACGTAGAGCGATTCGGGCGTGGTCACGAGGATGTGCGGCGGCCGCTTGCGCATGCGCTCGCGATCGGACGAGGGCGTGTCACCCGTGCGCACGGCGGTGCGGATTTCCACGTCGGGCAGGCCTTGCTTGCGCAGTTCGTCGCGGATGCCGGCCAGCGGGGCCTCGAGGTTGATGCGGATGTCGTTGGACAGCGCCTTCAACGGCGAGACGTAGAGGACGGTGGTGCGATCGGGAAGCCCCCCGTCGCGCACGCCCTCGCGGACCAGCGCATCGATGGCCGACAGGAAGGCGGTCAGCGTCTTGCCCGAGCCGGTCGGCGCGGCCACCAACGTATCGCGCCCCGAGCGGATGGCGGGCCATGCCGCCACCTGCGCCTCGGTGGGCGCGGGGAACGTGGCCTCGAACCAGGCGGCCACGGCGGGATGGAAGGCGGCGAGCGGCATCGACTTTTGTGAATTCATTGAACCACTTAGATGGGGGCGAAAACGCTCCCCGGCAAGCATCGAGGGTAACCCTTCACGGTCTCGAGGGTTGCGATAAAAACGTTACGGCGCCAAGGTTCTGCTTTTCCCGATCGAGCCGCGCCCATGCCCTCCATCCTGCGCCCCACCGCCCTCGCCGTCGCCATCGGCCTCGCCGGTACCGCCGCGGCCGCCACGGCGCCGGACAGGCCCTGGATGGATCGCTCACTGTCGGCCGACAAGCGCGCCGAACTGGTGGTGGCGGCGATAAGCGACGACGAAAAGTTCGCGCTCATCCACTCCAAATTCGGCAGAAAGGAAAACGAGAAGGAAGCCACGCCGCCCGAAGGCGCGCTCGGTGGCGCGGGCTACATGCCGGGGATTCCGCGCCTGGGCCTTCCCGTGGTGCAGGAGACCGACGCCGGCCTGGGCGTCGCGCGTCCGGCCTACGCCGGCAAGGGCGGCATCTCGCTGCCCGCCGGGCTGTCCACCGCCGCCAGTTTCGATCCCGCCGTGGCCCGGGCGGGTGGACGCATGATCGGTGGCGAGGCGCGCGACAGCGGTTTCGGCGTGATGCTGGTCGGTGGCGTCAACATCGCGCGCGATCCGCGCAACGGCCGCAACTTCGAATACGCGGGCGAGGACCCGGTGCTCGCGGGCACCCTGGTGGGTTCGGCGGTGAAGGGCGTGCAGGACAACCGCCTCGTCGCCACGGTGAAGCACTTCGCCGTCAACGACCTGGAGACCGGCCGCAATTCGCATAGCGCCGAACTCGATCCGGTGGCCATGCGCGAATCCGACCTGCTGGCGTTCCAGCTGGCCATCGCCAAGGGCGATCCCGGTTCGGTCATGTCGTCGTACAACAAGGTCAACGGCACCTGGGCGGGCGAGAACGACTGGTTGCTCAACCGCGTGCTCAAGGGCGAGTGGGGCTTTCGTGGCTTCGTGATGTCCGACTGGGGCGGTGCGCACAGTGGCGCCACGGCGGCGCTGGCCGGGCTCGACCAGGAATCGGCCGCGGAAGCCTTCGACAGCGAGGTCTTTTTCGACAAGCCGCTGCGCGCCGCACTGGCCGACGGAAGCTTTCCCAAGGAACGGCTGGACGACATGGCCCGCCGCATCCTGCGCAGCCTGTTCGCCCACGGCGTGATCGACGAGCCGCCGAAGGTCGGGAAGATCGACGTCGCGGCCGATCGCGACGTGGCCCGCGATACCGAGGAAGCCGGCGCGGTGCTGCTGCGCAACGAGGCCGGCTTGCTCCCCCTGGCCGGCAAGGGCCAGTCAGTGGCGGTGATCGGCGGCCATGCCGACAAGGGCGTGCTGGCCGGCGGCGGATCGTCGCTGGTCACCGACCTCTCCGGCGATCCGGTGACCGGCCTGCAGCCCACGACCTGGCCGGGTCCGGTGAAATACCACCCGTCGGCGCCGCTCGCGTTCATCCGGCCGATGGCGGAAAAGGCCACGTTCGATCCGGGTACCGACCCTGCCGCCGCGGCGAAAGCGGCCGCGGCCGCCGACGTGGCGATCGTCTTCGTGACCAAGTGGGCGGCCGAATCCTTCGACACGCCCGACCTCGCGCTGCCCGACGGGCAGGACGCGCTGGTCGAGGCCGTGGCCAAGGCCAATCCGCGCACGGTCGTGGTGCTGGAAACCAATGGCCCGGTGAAGATGCCCTGGCTCGATCACGTCGGTGCCGTGCTGCAGGCGTGGTACCCGGGCTCGGGCGGCGGCGACGCCATCGCCCGCCTGCTGTACGGCAAGGTGTCGCCCGGCGGCCGCCTGCCGCTGAGCTGGCCCAAGGACGAGTCGCAGTTGCCGCGGCCGGTCATCCAGGGCGCGGGCCTGCCCGCCAGCGGCGCGCCGGCCGAACGCATCGACTACAACATCGAGGGCGCCGACGTCGGCTACCGCTGGTACGAGAAGACCGGCAAGGAGCCGCTGTTCCCGTTCGGCTACGGCCTCACCTACGCCAGCTTCGCCTACGACGGCTTCAGCGTGGACACCGATCCGTCGGGTCGCCCGGTCGCCCACCTCACCGTGAAGAACACGGGCAAGGTCGCGGCCTCCGACGTGCCGCAGATCTACGTCACGGGCCCGTCCGGCGGCACGCGCCGCCTCGCCGGCTGGACGAAGCTCACGCTCGATCCGGGAGCGAGCCGCCGCGTCGATATTCCCTTGGAACCGCTGGCGCTGGCGCGCTGGGACGACGCGGGGCGACGCTGGCGCATCGGCGCCGGGAGCTACACGTTGAAGCTCGGCCGCACGGCGGTGGATTTCGAAGGTGAGGCGAAGATCGAATTGCCCGAGAGTTTTCCGATGGCGAAGGCGCCGTAGTCGCGACAACCCGATTCATCGCCGCAGGCCGGTGCCTACGGCGAGGCGTCCGGCCTTCGCCCGACACTACACGTCAAAACGACAGTTCATGCGAAGAATGACCGCATGAAAACACGCCTCGCCCTCCTCGCGCTCGCCGCCCTTCCCGCGGTCGCCCTCGCCGATCCGCCCGACTTCGATCGTCCCGGCGCCGGCTTCGCCACGTCGGTGCTCCCCGTCGGCACGCTCGCGCTCGAACAGGGCCTGCCCACTTACGAACGCCTACGCCAGGACGGCCTGCTCGATCGCACCTACACCGCCGACAGCCTGATCCGCGTCGGTCTGGGCGGTGCCTGGGAAGGCCAGCTCGGCGGCTCGGCATGGAACCGGCTCGAGGAGCGCGGCGGCGGCACGCGTCGTCATGCCGTGGGTCACGGCGACACCAGCGTCGCGCTCAAGTACGCGCCTTCAGGCACCGACGGCGACGGGAGCTTCACCTGGGCGGCCTTGGGCCAAGTGACCTTCGCCAACGGCGACGAAGACTTCGGCAACGGCGCGCGCCAGTACAGCCTGGGCAGCACGATGCAGTGGAAGCCCGACCAGGATCACCAGAATACGCTCTACGCCAACCTCGACCGCCTGAAGGGCCGGAATACCTGGACGCTCGCCCCGACCTTCGGCCGCACGTTCGGCGAAAACTGGATGGGATACGTGGAGATGGATGCCATTCACGACGCTGAGGACGGCAACGAGGTGCAGGCTGGCGGTGGGCTCGCCTATACGATAGGCGACCACGCGCAGTTGGACGCTTACGTGTTGCATCGGGTCGGAAGCCACGGGCCCTCGGTGCGGGCGGGACTGGGCGTGTCCGTATTTTTCGGACGGAAAAGCTAGCCGCGATTCGCCCGTCGCATGGCGAGGAAGACCATTGCGGTACCTAGCAATCCCAGCAGCAGTCCAATGCCAGCTCCAAAGAGCGAGCCGACCCTATCGTCGACGAGGTATCCGATGCCGCAGCCCAGCAGCGCGAAAACGGGAATTGGTAGGCAACCCATCGCGAGAGCCTAAAGCACTCGCGATGACAATGCCAAGCGCGGGCATGTCACCGAGACAACGGAACGACCTTGATGGCTTTACCTCGCGTGCCGATATAGCGCACCTCGATCCCGCCCGAGGGAAGCAACAAGGTGATGTCCTTCTTGCCCTGGGTCATGCTGGCATCCAGCGGCACGGCCGTGGCGACGTCGCCTTTGCGATACGCCTGTACGAGGCAAGGATCGCTTCCGCAAGGGGCCGCGGTGATGTGCACCAGTCGCTCGGACGGCGCCAGTGTGGCCCAGCCATCCCGTGCGGGACCGGAGCGCTGTACGTGGCCTATGATGGATACGTCGAATTGGGCCGGTTCGGCCGCCCAGGGCTTGCCGTTTTTTTGAAGCACGAACAGTCCGTTGCCAGGCATCGTGCGACCCGTCGCCCCATCGAAGGCATAAACCTGATCGATGACGAAAGGCGTGAACCCCAGTTTTTGACCGAGACGGGCTGCCATCGGCTCCTGTCCCTGCAGATAGCCACCCTTCCGCTTATACGCATGGGCGAGACCTGCAAGGACGACAACCCGGTGGCCGCCTCCGTCGCGCACTCTGTTCGCAAGGTTCTCGGCCTGGGCTTCCTCGCGGGATGCAACGTCCAGTTGCCGGTCGCTGGTGACGTCGTAGCCGGTTACCTTGAAGCCGAGTCGTAATGCCTCACGCACAAGACGTCCCATGATCGGTTCTCGCGTGTAATAGCCACTTTTATAGACGGGGTAGCCGCGTGATCCCAATGCGCCGTCGCCCACACTCAACGCTTCGAGAGCCAGCGTATCAAATCCCTGCTTGCGCAAGACAGGAAGTAGCTCCAATGGGAGAAGGCGAGTTTCCGGATGATCGTGGACCTCGTTGAAAATCACCACGCGTTGCCTTTCCGTCCATTCGGGGATGGCTGTAATCGCACTTGAGATGGTGAAACCACTGCCGGAGCCAGGAAGCGCGACGGGAGGAACGACTTCGACGGGGGTATTGGCGTAGTGGCCGGCCCACGTCGCGACATCGCCATAAGTCATGCAGTCATCGTCATCGGCATGATTGGCATCCTCGCACCATGCGGCGAAACGCTTCTGAAATTCCAGAGGGCTCCTTTCGTAGCCGCTCAAGACTTCATCAGCGGACGGAGGTCGCTGGCTGGTGAGCGTGGCCGCATGGAGGATCGGGGATGCAAAAGCAGCGAGCGCGGAAAGCACGACGAGCCTTGAAACCATCATGCCACCTCTTCCGATATGACATGGGATGGCCGGTAGGCGTTACCATAGCCAACACTTAGATGCGCCTCCCAATATCGATATTCGTCGCTTTTTGTAAAATCGTCGATGGTGAGAACGCGCCTATCATCCTTCTTGCCGATCAGAAAATTCGTGAACTGATGCATGATTGGAATGGAAGGGACGAACGATTCGAGAAACATAAATTGTCCCGCGGGATTTAGATCGAGAAATACAAGGTCGCCTTCTGAGGTCTGTGCAAAATCGCAACTCGCATAGACAATGCCAAGTTGGTCGCACATGGCATCCATGATGGCCTTAATGCGGGCACACACCGGGAAAGCGGAGGCCCGCATTTCCGGATGAAACATGTTGAGTCGCGAGTCGATCCGAGCATCGCCGGCAGTCGGTTGCTCCATTCGAATGGCGGTACAGCTATCTCCCATCTTGACGACGCGGATATCGGCGACTTTCTTGATTTTTTCCTGGTATATCATGGGGCAGACCCGAATCGCATCATCATCCAATGGTGTTGACGGGCTGACGATGCTCGCCTGAGTCTGAAATGCGACTTCGCCATCATTGATCCAGAAATGCCCAATTTGCGGCTTGACGACGACAGCGCCGTGCTCGGAAATGAAAGCCTTTACTTCCACCGGGTCACGGGAAACGAGCGTGACGGGAATGATCGCACCTGCTTTCGCGGCGATCCGAAGCTGTAGGAGTTTGTTTTCGGCCAGCGCCGCACCTGTTGGGGGATTGACCCAGTGCGCTCCACCTCGATGGTGAATGAGTTCAAGTATCGATCGTTCGAACTGCCTCAATTCCCCCTCTACGAAACGACGATCGGATGCGTGCACTCGCGGATTCGGGTCGCGTGGATAGATCCTGCGTCGCCAGACGACATCCGGTTGTTCCATGCCGTCCAACCGAATCGTCTCTTCATCCATCGATGTGAGGAGGTAGCTATAGTGCTCGCTCGATTCATGGCTGGTGGTATCGAGAAATGACACTCGGCACCCTCTCCTACGGAGCATCCATGCGATGCACACCGAGTGGAGGTCGGCAGGAGACGATACGATCAGTATGGATCTCATGGAGGCTTCCCAGCAGAAAGGCGAATGATGAAAGACGGGCGCGTAATAGCGCGCCCGTCTCCTTTGCTTATTACCAGTCGATACCTGCGTCGACGCCAGCGTCGCCACCCGACGAGACGCCGGCGCAGACGGTCTTGCTGACCTTCTGCAGAGCGCCGGAAACCTGGTTGATTTCTTCGGCCGAGAGCTCGTGGGCCAACTGGCGGCCGAGCGGGCGGACCACTTCAACAACGTTCTGGTTTTCCATCTTCTTTCTCCTTGGTAATCCCGGCACCGTGCCGGAATGCGTTCGTCTAGCGGACGTGTGCGATTACGTCGCTGACATAAGCGATATGATCCGATCAGTGCTTTCTATCGTGCTTGGTCTATGGGCTATCACGATGCGCGTCATGTCGAGTGTGCTGATCAGTCGATTAATCCGGCATTCCCGATCTTCGTCGAGGTGGCTCGTGGCTTCATCCAGCAGGAGGATCGACGGCTGACGATATAGCGCCCTGGCTAGGATCACGCGCTGCCGCTGTCCGCCTGACAACATGGATCCCATATCCCCTACCAATGATTCATAGCCCATCGGCATATGAATGATGTCGTCGTGAATCTCGGCCCGCATGCATGCTGTGGCGATGTGCTCAAGCGTTGCGTTGGGGCTTTCGTCGAAAAAGGTGACGTTGTCGGCGATCGATCCGGCGAAAAGGTGATCATCCTGCATCACGGAGGCGACCATTTCCCGGTAGCGCCGCAGTCCAAGATGTCGCACGTCCACGCCTCCAACAAGTACGCTACCCTCCGTGGGTTGGAGTAAGCCAAGAAGGATCTTGGCCAATGTGGACTTGCCGCATCCCGATGGTCCCGTGATTGCGACGGACTCACCGGCTTCTATGGTGAAGTTGAGGTTGCGAAAGACCCATGGTTCGCTTTCGGCGTAGCGGAACGAGAGGTTGCGCGCTTCGATCGAAGCTAGTGGTTCGGGCGTCGAATGTGTGGCGTACTGGTCGGCTTCGGCCTCAGCGAGGGCGATATCCTCGATTCGATCCTTGTGGAGATCGAGAAAGCGGAATTCGACGAGCTTGTCGATGAATCCGGCAAGTTTGGTTCCGAACTGGTCGGAATATGCAACGAAGGCAACGAACATACCGGGTGAGAACTGATTCTTCACCACCAGGCGGGCTCCCAACGTGATGACCATGATGCGTTGCAATGCATTGAGGCCGCGATTCACCGCACCGAAAGCCATGTCGAATCGTTGTACTGCGATATCCCTAAGGGCCGCTTGATTGACGGCGTCGTCGAGGCGACGAATCCTTAGGTTTTGCTTGTTCGCAATCTTGATTGCCTGAATGTTTCTGACCGACTCCATCAATTCGGTTTGTTGCCGTGCGCTATGTACGAGCCGTTCCTCGCCGAGCCGCCAGGATGTGCGATATGCGAGGACACGAAGAGCGGCATAGGCGAGCATAAAGGCGACGACTGTGCCAGTTAGCGATGGACTGTAGAGACCTAGGATCGCCAACGTGAGCAGGCCGAAAACTCCATCAAGGATCGCCTCGACGAATCCACCGGTCAGCGTCGTTTGTATGGACTGCAATGAGTTGAAGCGTGATACGACGTCGCCAATGTGGCGCTTCTGGAAAAAGTCCAGTGGCAGTTCAAGGAGATGGCTGAAGAGGTTGTGCGTCCACTGCATCTGGATAGTGGCTCCCAACCAACTAATGAGCCAAGATCTGCCAATGGAAAGCACGAGCTGAAGTAATGCGGCCAAGCCGAAGCCGATGGCAATGGCGACGAGCAGGCCACGATCGCTTGTCCCGATTACCTGGTCCATGACCCACTGCAGCTGGAACGGCAGCGCGAGCGCGAGTATCTCGATAGCGAGTGCGAGTCCGAATATCTGTAGCATAGATCGCTTCAGACCTTGCATCTTGCCGAGCAAGCCGCGCAGGGAGATGCGCTTAGCCGTGCCTTTTGTTGCCCTGAAGCTTGGTGAAGGCTTTATCTCCAGCACTATGCCCGTGAAATGACGGCTCATCTCGTCGAAGCTCATTCGAACCCGGCCACGCGCGGGGTCGAAAATATCCGCCTTGCCTCGGGCGCAACGGTTCAATACCACGAAATGATTCATGTCCCAGTGCAGAATGCATGGTTCGCTCAACGTCGGGAGGTAGTCGAGTTCGGCACGCATAGGTCTTGCGTCGAACGTCAACGCGGCGGCTATCTGGACCATGCCCATCAAGGTGCTGCCGCGAAGCGAGGTTCCGTAAAGCCGCCGAAGCTGGGGGAGTTCAATATCGTGGCCGTGGTACTTTGAGATCATCGCCAGACACGCGAGCCCGCATTCGGTTGCCTCGGTCTGCAGCACAAGGCGAATATCACGCCCGCGACTCGCCGACTCACGTTGACCATCAGCCATGGGCCGACACCTTTCTTTCTGCGTTGGTCCATTGGCTTCGCCATCCAAGGAAGGGCTCAAACATCCACTCGATGAGACGGCGGCGGTCTAAAGTGATGTCGGCGTCGATCGCCATGCCGGGTTTCAATGGTTCATCGTGCCCGTACGTGACAATGGTTTGCCTATCCAGGGTCACCAAGACTCTATACCGCGCTTCCTTGAACTCTTGCCCGTTTTGCCGGTTGATGTCGGGCGCGGGAACAGCGCTTCTGGCGATCGTCGCTACGCGGCCCGTCTGGATTCCGAATTTCTGGTATGGGTAGGCTTCATAGCGGAGTCGTACCTGCGCGCCGGCTTCGAGAAAGCCGATGGCCCTGCTCGGCAGCCATAGCTCAGCTTGAAGGATTGCTTTTCCAGGAAGCAGCGTGAGAAGCAGTTGATGTTCGGACACCGATTGGCCGGCGTGGACCAGCACAGTGGATATCAATCCGTCGTTGGGCGCGCGAAGAACGGTCTGGCGCGCGGCTGCGTTACTTGATAACGACGAATCTATATCAGAGATCCTTCGCTTGATGTCCCGGATGCTACGTTCCGTTTCCATATCGATTCCGGCCAGTTCGGAACGGGCCTCAGCAATATGTTGATCGAGTGCGAGTCCTTGCTGTTGCAGGCTTCGTTCTTTCGACTCATGTTGGAGGACGACGTCCCCTTGCTGTGCGAGTTGAGCCTTGCTGATAAATCCCTTGTTCGCTGATATCTTCCATTGAGCATACAGGTCGCGAGCAGTCTCGGAGGGGCCCTTTTCCAAGGCGAGTTGTTGGCGTATAGCCTCGGCCTGGCCTTCTAGGAGCGCGATTTTTTCGCGAAAGAGCGCCTTTTTACGTTGCGCTTCGTCTGGCTGGATACGTGCGTCGGCTATCAGGGATGCCCGCTTGTCGGCGAGTTGCAGCGATGCTTCCGCGTACATGCCTCCATGCTCGAGGCTTTCCCGCTCGCTCGACAGGATGAGGAGGGCATCTCCAGCATGTACATGCGAGCCGTCCGCAACCAAGATATTGACGATGCTCGCTTGAGCGGGTGCTACGACGTTGGCGAGGCCTCCGATCGGCACAAGCCATCCCGCCGCCTGTTCACGACGGGTGTAGTGGAACGAAACGAGGATGACGGCGGTGAACGCCAAGCAGAGCACGCTTGCGGCAAAAAGCGCCCAGCCTAATCGAGGAGGACGAATGACAACGGCATGAAGCGGTTGTGCTCGCGCTGCCAAGACTTCTTGTCTAAAAAGCATACCTGCCCATTCCCCTAATCCCTGACATGAGCGCGGTAAATCAGCGTTTCATGTGTCCTTCATTTAACCTACACACCGAAATGCCGTGCGTCAAGATTGGTCGGAGTTCACAGTCAAGATCGCCTACGACGATGACGAGCGCGGTTCCGCTGGCAAAAAACATGGCCCTCGCGCTCACGCGGAGGGCCATGGCGACCGTCCCTTGGTCAAGTGGCAAGCCACATAACGCGGCCCGGCGAAGCCGGCGCGGCGTTATCGCCGATGAAGGGGGGATCGATCCTGGCACTAGGGACGGACGGCATCCTGCCGTCGGATCGGTCATCGGCGATTCGCTGCCCCGGTGGCCGGGTGACCGTCCGGAGCATGGACGTTATCTCCCGCACGCGCGTGCCCGACGGATATAGGAGGATTCTTAAAAATCGGCAAACTTTGCCTGATAAGAGGAGATGTTCCTCAAAATCGCCATCAAGCCGGGACGCGACGAGTCCCGGGACGGGACGGATGGCGTGCCTGGGGCACCTCGCGCGGTGCCGGTTTGGCCGTCGGGGGCGGCGGTGTGCCGCGGCTGGCCAGGCTGCGCAGCTGCGCGCAGTCCGAGGTGCCGTAATCGCGTTTTCCGGGTTCTCTCTGCATGGTCGGATCCTCTGCCGTTCCCTCCCGAACGAGCAGCGTGATACCGAATAGGGAAATTTACGGTGGCGCCGCGGTGAAGGTTCCGTGACAAGGCCTTCGCCCGCCGACCTCGCGTACGCGTTAAGGCGACGTGGAGGCGTTGTCGGGCATGCGCTGGATCAGCTCGGTGGCCAACCGCTCGTAGTTCTCGTCGAAGTGGTGCGAGCCGGGCTTCTTGTAGACCGTGACGAAGGCGGGCAGGCGCCTATCGGTGCAGACGCTGTCGTCGGCGTCTTCCTCGCCGTAATAGCAGGCCATCGGCGGCTTGCCGCCCAGCCGCTCGATGGGCGGCATCGCGTCGGTGTGCACGACGGGGTTGATCCATTGCAGGAGATTATGGGTGTGCGTGGTCCACCAGCCCTGCTTCATGTAGCCCTCGAGCTCGATCTCGAAGTTCACGTCGCGGCTTCCCGAGAGCAGCACGAGCTGGCTCAGGCGGGCGCGATTGTCCGGCCGGATGCCTTCCACGATGGTCGGCAGCACGTCGGCACCGAACGAATAACCGATCAGGAGAACGCGACGCTTTTGCCACTGCGCGGTGTACTTGTCGAGCAACCGGTCGAGGTCGTGCGCGGATTCCTCGGGCGAACGGTATCGCCAGAAGTACTTGAAGGTGCTGATGCCGGCCACCGGCACGCCGCGCTGGGTGAACACGGCGCCCAGGCGCTGGTCGAGGTCCCACCAGCCGCCGTCGCCGGAGTAGATCACCACCAGCAGGTCTTCCTGGCCCTTCGGGGGCGACGTCAGCGCCGGCAGTTCGACGGTGGAAACTTCCAGCGACGCGCGCGTCCAGGGATGCCAGGCCAGCAAGCCGACGGCGAGGACCAGGCCCAGGCCGAGCAGGACGTAACGAAGGATCTTCCTCACCGGCGCACCACTCCGCCCAGGCCGCCTGAGATCAGGCTGGCGACGTTGGCCAGTGCCAGCGGCAGCGCGATGCCGCCGCCCACCGCGATGTAGCGCGGCTCCCACTCGGGATCGAACTTGTCCTTGTAACGATGCAGCCCTCGGAAGTTGTAGAAGCGCTCGCCGCGGCCGAACACCATGGCGCCGAAGCGGCTCCACAGCGGCGCGGTACGTCGGTTGGTCAGGCCCGACAGGGGCGCCATGCCGAGGTTGAACCAGCGATAGCCCTCGGCTTTCGCCCAGACCATCAGTTCGATGAACAGGAAATCCATGATGCCGGCGGGGCCTTCGGGCAGGTGGCGCATGAGGTCGACGGAGGCTTCTTCCTTCGACGTGGTGAGGAACATGTTGGCGAAGGCCACCGGCTCGTCGTTCTGCCAGACCACCGCCATGGGCGTGCGGGCCAGGTAACGCTCGTCGAAAAGGCCCAGGGAGAAACGCTTCTCGCGCACTTTCTTGTCGCGCATCCAGGCGTCGGAGATCGTCTTCAGCCGAGGCAGCAGGGCGGGCACCCGCTCGGCCGGCACCACCTCCATGCGCAGGCCGTCGCGGGATAGCTTGTTCACGGTGCCACGCAGGGTCTTCTTCGACTTGCCGTCGAGGTTGAAGGTCTCCAGGCGCACGCGGGCCTCCTCGCCGATCTTCAGCAGGTTCATGCCCACTTCGAGGTAGAGGTCGAGGTCGGCCGGGCGCACCTGGTAGAACAGCGGCCATCCTCCGGCGCGTTCGCAGGCCTCGCGAAACGCCCAGACCAGTTCGCGGCGCGCGTCCTCGTCCTCGCCCACCGGGTCGCCCATGGCCACCCAGCTGCGGCCCTCGATGTCGTACATGAGGAAGGCGCGATCGTCGGGGGCGAACATCAGCGTCTTGTCGCCGACGAGGGCCAGGTGGGCCTGCGCCGAATCGAAGGTCTTCAGCAAGGGCATCGCCCGGGCCATTTCCTCTTCGCCCGGACGCGCGCGGCGTGGGCGTTCGGGGCGGATGAGGTTGGCCAGCGCGAACAGCATCACCACGGCGGCGGCGCCGACCAGCGCACGCAGGGCGCGAGGCGCGCCACCGTGGCGGAAGCTGAACTCCCACCAGAGGTTGTTGCTGTATTCCACGTGCTTGAAGCTGAAGAACACCAGCCAGGTGGCGCAGCCGAAAACGGCGGCGATGGCCAGCACCCAGCCGGGCGAGAAGGTGGCGCGGAACAGCGAGGCGCGGCGATAGAAGTGGCGGTGCGCCGGCGCGAGGGCCAGGGCCAGCAGGCACAGCAGCGAGGCTTCCTCGTAGTCGATGCCCTTGAGCAGCGAGAACACCGCGCCGAGAACGAGCATCACCAGGGTCAGCACGTAGGCGGCATCGAGCCGCCGCTGGAGGCCGCGGGCGAGGATGAGCAGAAGCATGCCCACCACGCTGGAGAGGAAATGCGCCGCTTCCACCAAGGGCAACGGCACGAAGCCGCGGAGGATGTCCATGCGGCCGGGGATCGCCAGGGTGGCGCCGGAGAACAGCAGCACGGCACCGCAGACCAGGGTGAGGCCGGCGAAGAACGGCGGCAGCACGGCGCTGAACCAGGGGCTGACCAGCGTGGCGTGGCGCAGGGCGCGCACCTCGCGCCAGATCACCATCAGCGTGGCGGCGGCCAGTGGCAGCAGGTAGTACACCAGGCGATAGGCGGCGAGCGCGCCGAGGATGGGCGCTTCAAGACCCTCGTTGCCGGTGGCGCCGAAGCCGGCCAGCATCACCGCTTCGAACACGCCCAGCCCACCGGGCACGTGGCTGATGAGACCGGCCATCTGGGCGAGCACGAAGATGGCGAGGAAGTGCCCGAAGCCGCCCACGATGGCCTCGGGCATCAAGACGTAGAGCACGCCGGCGGCCAGCCCCCAGTCGAGCGCGCCGATCAGCACCTGCCGCACGGCCACCACCGGCGCGGGCGCGGCCATCGCCCAGCGGCCGATCCGCAGGGGGCGGCGCATCGTCAGCGCCATGGCGATCCAGCCCGCCGGCACCAGGGCGAGCACGATCGCCAGCGGGATGCGAAGGTTCGCGAACGGGATGTCGGCGGGGATCGGCACCAGCAACAGCGTGACGCCGGTGAGCGCGGCCAGCCCCAGCCAGAAGCTCAGCGTGGTGTAGAGGACCACGCGCCCCACCTCCCCGGTGGAAAGGCCGGCCTGCACGTAGAAGCGGTAGCGGATGGAGCCCGAGACCAGCAGCGACATGCCCAGGGCGTTGGAGAAGGCATAGCTGATGAAGGAGATCAGGCCCACGCGCCTGGCCGGCAGCCGGCGGCCGATGCTGGCCAGGCCGAACCAGTCGTAGAGCGTCATCACGGCGTAGCCTGCCGCGGTCAGCAGCACGGCCAGGGCGATGTCGCCGTCGGAAAGGGAGTGCACGTAGCCGGCGATCTGCCGGTAGGTGACCTCGCTGGACATGGCGTGCAGCGCCCAGAGCGCCAAGCACAGCAAGCCGACCGACAGCAGCGGGCCGCCGATGCGCCGGAGCAGGGTCGCGTAGAACGCGGGCTTCGCGGTGGTGTTCGGGAGCCCCGGACTCGTTTCGTGCTCCACCGTGCCGCAACCCCAGGGATGACCGTTCGTAAGGGCGTGTAGGGTGCCACAGAGCGGCCTGCGAGGGCAGCGGCCAGTGCGGAGTTTTCGCTTCGCAGGATTCGCGGACACGGTCCGCTCCCACCCCTTCGGTAGCAAGCGTGCCTATGGACGGCATGGCCGGCTGGCATCTCCCACCCCCGCGGTGGCAAGGTGCCTACCGAAGGGGTGGGAGCCGATCGTATCGGCGAACGGCCTTACAGGTTGGCGCTGTCCACCAGCACCAGCTCGGCGTCTTCCAGCGCCGTCACCCGCAGCACCTTCTCATCGCGGATCGCGGCACCGTCGCGCGCATTCAGGCGTTGGCCGTTGACTTCCACGCTGCCCACGGCCGGCACCATATAGGCGCGGCGGCCCTCGCCCAGCGTGTATTCCACGGTCTGCCCGGCCTTCACCGTGGCACCCACCACGCGGGCGTCGGCCCGGATCGGCAAAGCGTCGCCATCGTCGTCCATGCCGCTGGCGAGTGTCACGAAGGAACCGGCGCGCTCATCCTTGGGGAAGGCACGGGTGCCCCAGGAGGGAGCGCCACCGCGCTTCTCGGGAATGATCCAGATCTGGAAGATCCGGGTTTCTTCCTTCTCGGCGTTGTACTCGGCGTGCTTGATGCCGGTGCCCGCACTCATCACCTGCACGTCGCCGGCCACGGTGCGGCCCTTGTTGCCGAGGCTGTCCTCGTGGCTGATGGCGCCCTGGCGAACGTAGGTGATGATTTCCATGTTGTCGTGCGGGTGCGGCGGAAAACCGCTGCCGGCCGCGATCACGTCGTCGTTCCATACGCGCAGGGCACCCCAGTGCACGCGCTCGTCGTCGTGGTAGGACGCGAACGAGAAATGGTGCTTGGCGTCGAGCCAGCCGTGGTTGGCGCCGCCGAGGCTGGCGAACGGGCGAATGTCGATCATGAGCTTCTCCCCCGGATAACCGGACTGGGTTGACGGAATGGGTGTATTTTCCTCCTCCGTGCGCGGCGTGGCGCATCGACGCGCCGAACGCATCGTTTCCGGAACGTGCCTTGTGAGGGTTGTTTTGCGGACGGGCAGGCCCATGTCGGACGCATCGGCGGCCGTGCCGCCCTCCCTATTCGAGGTAGCTTCCCGATGATCCCGTTTTCGGTGCTCGACCTGTCCCCCGTGGTGCGCGGCGCCACGCCGGGCGACGCCCTGCGCAATTCGCGCGACCTGGCCATCCATGCCGAATCCCTCGGCTTCCACCGCTACTGGTTGGCCGAGCACCACAACATGACGGGCATCGCGAGCGCCGCCACCGCCGTGGTGATCGGCTACGTGGCCGAGGCGACCCGGACGATCCGCGTCGGTTCCGGCGGCATCATGCTGCCCAACCACGCGCCACTGGTGATCGCCGAGCAGTTCGGCACGCTCGCCTCGTTGTACCCGGGCCGCATCGACCTGGGCCTGGGTCGCGCGCCGGGCACCGACCAGGGCACCGCCCGGGCCTTGCGCCGCGCGATGGGGCCCAGCGACGACCGGTTCCCGGACGACGTGCTCGAGCTGCAGCATTACCTCGGGCCGCTGCAACCCGGCCAGACCGTGCGCGCCGTGCCCGGCATGGATACGAACGTGCCGCTATGGCTGCTCGGGTCGAGCCTGTTCAGCGCGCGCCTCGCCGCCGAGCTGGGCCTGCCGTTCGCGTTCGCCTCGCACTTCGCGCCCGATCTCATGATGAAGGCGCTGGAGGTCTATCGCACGATGTTCCGCCCCTCCGAGGTGCTGGAGGCGCCGTACGCGATGCTCGGCATCAACGTGGTGGCCGCGGATACCGACGAGGAAGCGCGCCGCCTGTTCACCTCGCAGCAGCAGGCGTTCTGGAACCTGCGGCGCGGCGCGCCGGGCCAGTTGCCGCCGCCGGTGAACACCCTCGATGGCGTGTGGACACCGATGGAGAAGGCGCAGGTGGATCACGCGCTTTCCTGTGCCGTGGTCGGTTCGCCCGACAGCGTGCGCGACGGGCTTGCGGCATTCATCGAGCGCACCGGCGCGGACGAATTGATCATTACCGCGCAAATCTTCGACCACGAGGCGCGCAAGCATTCGTACACCCTCGTGGCCGCGCAGCGCGAGCGCCTGGCGGAAGCCACGGCGTGATACCGCCGCGCGTCGTCCTGGATACCAACGTCTGTCTCGACGCGTTCGTTTTCGGCGATCCGCGTGCGGCGACGCTCGTCGCGGCCATCGAGGCGGGCGAGGTGGAAGCGGTGACGCGCGCGGATTGCCGCGACGAGTGGATGGCGGTGCTGGCGTATCCGACGCTGAAACTGGACGACGCGCGTCGTTCGCATGCCGCCGGGCGTTTCGATGCGTTGCTGCGCGTGTTGCCGGATATGTCGGCGGTGACGAAGCCACCGCGGTGCCGCGATAGCGATGACCAGAAGTTTCTCGAGCTGGCCGCCGCGTCGGGCGCGGCCATTCTGTTCTCACGCGATGCCGAAGTGTTGCGGCTGGCGCGGCGGACGAAGCGCGAAGGGTTGTTCGACATCCTGCGGCCCGAGGACTGGCCTGCGTTTCGTGATGCGGATGGATCGCGATAGCCGGTTTCACCGCACTGGGCCGCTGCGTACGCAGTAACGACGAGCTCCAAGGTGATGGTTCGTCGTTCCCGCGAACGCGGGAACCCAGCGCGCTGCGATCGGTCTTCGCGATCGCGGTGATGCGGCTCCTCCGCCTCAGTCCACAGGCACCAAGGCGATGAAATTGCGCAAGCTGTAATACCGCTCGTGCTGCGGCCAGTCCACCGACGCGATGGCCTTGTGCCCCGCCGCCCACGGCTCGTTGTCCAACAGCACCTCCACCTGCGTCTTCCCGTCGCCGACATTGCCGTAGAAGACGCGGATCCAGTGCACGTCCGCGGTGAGCGGCGCGGTGGCGATGGCCGCCTCGAGGGCCGAGAGGGCATCTTCAGGAACCTCCATCGGCACGTCCTGCTCGCCACGCAACGTGAAGTCGCCGACGTAGACGGTGAACCGATGGGCCCCGGCGACGAGTTCGCGCACGGCGAGCTTCTTTTCGTCCACCACGTGCCAGCAAGCCGCCAGCATCACGAAGAAATCGTTTCGCGCGAAACCGTCCAGCGCATCGCGGCAGCCGGCCTTGCCCGCGCCGATGCCGCCGAAGCTTTCCTCGATGGTGCGCTCCTCGTCGAGTACGACGTCGATGTCGAGGCGGCCCATGCCGCCGTCCTTGCCTTCGTGCCAGATGCCGCGGACGGCGGGAAAATCGTCGCCTTCGGTGAGCAGCCAGTCTTCGTCGGGTTCGAGCCCCACGCCGTGTTCGGCGAAGAGGTCCATCAGGGTGTTCTGGATGAGGCGATCCATGGAGTATCCGTAGTGCGATAAAGACATCAGGCGTGCGTAAGCTCGCCCAGGGCGACGGCGGCGGCGGGATTGCGCTCCTTGGCCGCGGAGATGAAATACACGAAAACGTCGCGGGATGGCAGCTTCGGCGCGGCCTTGCCCACGTGCGGCAGGTCCGGTGGATCGCCACCGGCCGCCCAGGTGGCCGCGCGCCTGGCCCAGGCCTTCAGCTCCTTGGCCGGGTAACCCGTGGCCTCGTCGGACCGGCTGCGCATCAGTCGCGCGTAGACGAAGGGGCCGGTGAGGTCGGCCAGCGACGGATAGGTGTCCGAATCGGTGAACACGGTGGCGACGCCGCGTTCGCGGGCCAGGTCGAGCCAGCGCGGGTCGAGGAAGCTTTCGTGCCTGACTTCCACAGCATGGCGCAACGCGATGCCCGCGCGTGATTCAGGCAACAGATCGAGGAAGGCCGCGATGTCGTCGGGGTCGAAACGTCGGGTGGGCAGGAATTGCCAAAGGAACGGCCCCAGTCGATCGCCGAGCGCGGTGGCGTTGTCCACGAAACGCGCGACGCGCTCGCCGGTCTCCGCCAGGGCGCGTGCCTGCACGATGTGCCGGGGTGCTTTTACCGAGAAAACGAAACCCTCGGGGGTTTTTTCCGCCCATCCACGAAACGTCGCGGCGTCCGGCTGGCGATAGTAGGTGCCGTTGATCTCGATGCAGCTCACCTCGCGGCTGGCGTATTCGAGTTCTCGCTTCTGCACCAGTCCCTCGGGATAGAACACGCCGCGCCAGGGCGCATAGGTCCAGCCGCCCATGCCGCTGCGTATGGCGCCTGCCGTTTTGGTGCGTCGTTTGCCCGTCATCGTGCGCATCGTCACAAAGCGTGGGTGGAGGAGGCGTCACAGCTGCCACGACCATATATCGCCACGGCACTTTGCGCGATACTCCTGCGGTTGAATCACTTCGGCCACCCGTTCCATGGCGTCCATCCGCATCATGACCGTCGACGATCATCCGCTGCTTCGCGAGGGCATCGCGGCCGTGATCGAAGGGCAACCCGGCCTCGAGCTCGTCGGCGAAGCGAGCAACGGCGAAGAAGCCATCGAACGATACCGCGAGCTGCGTCCCGACCTCACCCTCATGGACCTGCAGATGCCCGGGATGGGCGGCATCGCGGCCATCGAAAAGATCCGCGACGAATTTCCCGACGCGCGCATCCTCGTGCTCACCACCTATCGCGGCGACGTGCAGGCGATGCGTGCGTTCCGGGCCGGCGCGCAGGGCTACCTCCTCAAGAGCGAACTGCGCAAGGAGATGCTTTCCACGATCCAGCAGATGATGGACGGCAAGCGCCGCATTCCCGCGGAGATCGCCAACGAGATGGCCGAATACGCCGCCGACGACGAGCTGACGCCTCGCGAGACGCAGGTCCTCACGCGCGTGGCGATGGGCGAGGCCAACCGCGACGTCGCCGTGGCGCTGGGCATCGCCGAGGAAACCGTCAAGGCGCACATGAAGAGCATCCTGGCCAAGCTGCAGGCCAACGACCGCACGCATGCGGTCGCCATCGCGTTGCGCCGGGGCATCATCGAACTCTGATCGCGGACAGGGCCCTGTCCGAGGCTCGCAGCGAAGCGAGCGTTCAACTCAACTCAACGCGGTGGCCTTGTCGAAGGGAAGCGGCACCGCGCCGGCGGCTACGATGGCCCGGTCCGCCTGTTCACCCAACTCGCCGTCACCATCCACCACCAGCAGGATGCGTCCGGCCTCGATCTCGCCCTCGAACTTCTGCCGCACCGGGTCCGGCGACGACGCACCCATCAAGGCGCTCGTCCACGCGCCCACCATGGCACCGGCCGCGCCGGCCGCCATCGCGCCGGCGAGGGTAACGCCCAGCGGCGGGATCGCCATGGCGACCAATCCGGCCAGCAGTCCCGCGCCACCGCCTTCGGCCAGGCCACGCACGGCGGCGGGCTTGAAGTCGGTGTGCTCGTCCTTGCGCCGCTCGGGAATGGCGTCGAGCTCGATGTCGGAGCGGGCGATCAGGGAAAGATCCTCATCGGGCACACCCGCCGAGCGGGCGGCGCTCATGCCCCGGCGCGCCTGATCCAGGTCGACGGTGCTGTAGACGCGGCGAGTCTTCATCGCGGTTCCTCGGGGTCGGGAGTACCCCGATGGTTCCTCCGCACCGGTCGACCGGGTGTGACGGCCCGGTCAAGTCCGCGCGTGCGCGTGCCGTTTGCGGTATTCGGCCGGGGTGATGCCCACGCGTCGCATGAAAGCGCGGCGCAGTCCGTTGGCGTCGGCGTAGCCGCATAGCGTGGCCACGCGCTTGGGCGTCTCGCCGCCCGTTTCCAGCATCCGTCGTGCGGCTTCCACGCGCATGGTCTCGACGAACTCGGCCGGCGTCATGTTCATCTCGGCACGGAAGATCCGGGCGAAATGCCGCTCGCTCATCGCCATGCGGCCTGCCATCGAGGCGACCGAATGGTTTTCCCCCGGATGGCTCGCCACGTACCGCTGCAGTTCCTGCAACGCGCCGCGGCCGGCGGGCGCCGCCTCGCCATGGCGGCTGAACTGCATCTGGCCGCCGGGACGGCGATAGAACATCACCAGCTCGGACGCCACGGCCATCGCCACCTCACGGCCGAGGTCTTCCTCGACCAGCGCGATGGCCAGGTCCATGCCCGCGGTGACGCCCGCCGCCGTGCAGACGGGGCCGTCGCGCATGAAGAAGGCATCGGGCTCCACCTGCAGCGTGGGATGCCGCTGGGCGAGCAGGTCGGCCACCTTCCAGTGCGTGGTGACCCTGCGGCCGTCGAGCAGGCCGGTTTGCGCGAAAAGCAGGGAGCCACTGCAAATCGAGCCATAGCGACGCGCGACGCCGGCATGGCGACGCATCCAGTCGATCACGCGCAGGTCGGTGGCGGCCTCGGCCAGGTCGGGCGACCCGGCCACGAGGAGGGTATCGAGCCGGTCGATGTCTTCCAGCACGGTGCGGTCGGGCAGGAAGCGCATGCCCGACGAGGCGGCTACCGCCAGAGGCGCGGTGCCCACGGTGACCACCCGGTAATGCTCGCGGCGGGTCTGCCGGTTGGCCTCGGCGAACACGTCGGCGGGCCCGGATACGTCGAGCATCTGGACGCCGGGAGGGGCCAGGATGGCGATGGTGAGAGGTGGCGTCTGCATCGTGCGCAACTTGGCAGGATTTGATGTGTCGCGTCAATACCGGTCACGTCGAGCGGAGGCTTCAATGGCCCCACCTTCCTCCGTCAGGCCGCTCGCCATGAACGCCCACCCCCATCGTCACGACCATCACGCCATCGGCGAGGTCGCCGGCGTCGTCGTTCCCGATAGCCATCTTGCCCGCCAGATCACCGAGTTGGTCCGCGACACCGAAGACGACCTTCTCTACCACCATTCCCGCCGCGTCTTCTTCTTCGCCGCGCTGACCGGCGACGGCAAGGCGCTCAAATACGATCCGGAACTGCTCTACGCCGCCGCCATGTTCCACGACATGGGCCTGGTGCCGGCCTATTCGAGCAAGGACAAGCGCTTCGAGGTGGACGGCGCGAACCTGGCTCGCGATTTCCTGCGCCGCCACGGCGTGGCCGAGGACGACATCTACACCGTTTGGACCTCGATCGCCCTGCACACCACCCCGAACATCCCCGAGTTCATGAAGCCGGAAGTGGCCCTGCTCACGGCCGGGGTGGAGATGGACGTCCTGGGCATGGGCTTCCGTAACGTGGCCGACGCCGACCGCCTCGAGGTGGCCCGCCGCCATCCGCGCGAGCCGGACTTCAAGGAAGGCATCATCGACCACTTCTACCAGGGCATCCGCAACAAGCCGGAGACGACCTTCGGCAACGTGAAGGCCGACGTCATGGCGTACAAGGAGCCGAAGACCTTCCAGCGCATGGACTTCTGTCGCCTGATCCTCGGCAATCCCTGGCCGCGCTGACCCGCTCTTTGCGATGACGTATTTGATCTGATAATCATTCGCAACTACGATGGCGGCCTTTCGCGTTGCGCAAGGCCGCCTGATGTCGTTCCGCCCCACCGTTCTCGTCGTCGCCCTTGCCGGGGCGTGTTCGTCGCTTTCCGCCGCCGCGGGGGATGACGTGGCCTCTCCGCCTCCCGCCCAGATGGAGGGCGTGAAGGTGGTGGGCAACTGGCTGGACACCACGGCCAAGGGCATCGTGCAGAATCATCCGGGCGCGCGCACGGTGGTGCGCCGCGAGGAACTGCGCGAGTCCGGTGCCGTGAACCTGCGCGACGCCCTGCGCCGCGTTCCGGGCGTGCAGGTGCAGGAAAGCAACGGCACCGGCGGCAGCGACGTCTCGCTCAACGTGGGCGTGCGCGGCCTCACCTCCCGCCTGTCGCCGCGCTCCACCATCCTGCTCGACGGCGTTCCGCTGGCCGTGGCGCCGTACGGCCAGCCGCAGGTGTCCATGGCCCCGGTAGGCCTGGGCAACCTCCAGGCGGTGGACGTGGTGCGCGGCGGCGGTTCGGTGCGTTACGGGCCGCAGAACGTGGGCGGCATCATCAACTTCGTCACCCGCGACATCCCCGAAACGTTCGGCGGCAGCGCGGGCGTGCAGTTGCAAGGTGGCGAGCACGGCGGCATCCGCACCGTCAGCAATGCCTTCGTCGGCGGCACCACGTCGCAGGGCCTCGGCGTGGCGCTGCTCTACAACGGCATGCACGGACCGGGTTTTCGCGAACACGAAGACAACGAGAGCATCGACGACGTGATGCTCAAGGCGAAGTACGCCTTCTCGTCCGAAGACACGCTCACCGGCAGCATTCACCATTACGATGGCCAGGCGGGCATGCCCGGCGGCCTCACCCAGGCCGATTACGACGCCGATCCGTTCCAGTCGCGCCGTCCATACGACGACTTCCATGGCCGCCGTACCGACTACGTGCTCAAGTACAGCCACGTGGACGATCGGCGCAGCTTCGAGGTGCAGACCTACTACACCGACAGCTTCCGCGGCAGCCACATCGAAACGATCACGCCGAACGCCAACGGCACCTATACGCACCAGCTCAACGCCTATCCGCGCAATTACCACACCTTCGCCTTCGAGCCGCGCTACTCGCAGCTGTTCGACTGGGGTCAGGTCACGCACGAGATCGGCGTCGGCTACCGGTACGTGAACGAGGCGATGCACGAGCGCACCCTGCGCAACGACAAATTCACCTCGAACCTCTGGTACACGCCGTTCGAAGGCAGCCCCTATGACGGTCCCTACGTGTTGTCGGGCAACAATACCGGCTCGAACGAGGCGCATGCGCTCTACGTCGACGACACCATCAACGTGGGCGACTGGACGATCACGCCGGGACTTCGCTACGAGCGTATCCACAGCGAATGGGAGGCGCATCCCAGCGCCACGGTGATCGTGAAAGGGCCGCTGCAACGCCGCGAGAGCTATTCCAAGCCCCTCCCCTCGGTCAACGTCATCTACCACCTCAGCGATGCGCTGAAGCTCTATGCCAACGCGGAAACCTCGTTCGGCGCGTTGCAGTATTTCCAGATCGGCCAGAAGGATTCGAGCAACCAGTTCGCCTCCGGCCTGCAACCGGAGACCGCGCGCACCTACGAGATCGGCTCGCGGTACGACGGCAAGGCCTGGGGCGGCGAGATCTCGCTGTTTCGCATCAACTTCGACCACGAGCTGCAGATCGTCGGCAAGCTGCCCGGCGTGCCCGATTCGCATGACGGCTGGACCTCGCTGGGTGCCACCACGCACAAGGGCATCGAAACGGCGGCCCACGTCGACCTCGGCCAGTACAGCGATGCGCTCGCAGGCTTCACGCTATGGGGCACGGCCACCTATACGCATGCGGTCTACAAGCACGGTTCGTTCGAAGGCCTCGACCTGCCCTTCTATTCGCGGCGCACGGCGAACCTCGGCCTCCGCTACGGCATCGCGCGGTGGACCTTCAACGTCGACGCCTTCGCGCAATCGAAGCAGCATTCGCCGGGCTCGCCGAGCTTCGACCCGGGCAAGCCGGCGGTGTACCAGACCGAACCCACGCCCGATGGCGACTTCGGCGACATCCCGGGCTGGATGACCTGGAACGCGCGCGCCGAGTATGCGTTCGGTCCGTCGTTCTCCAACCTGCGCCTGGGCGTGGGCGTGAAGAACCTCACCGACCGGCGCTACTTCACGCGCTCCACCGACAACAACGACGGCATCTACGTGGGCCAGCCGCGTACGTACTTCATGCAGGCCTCGGTGGACTTCTGATGACATCGCGCCCCTTCCGCTCCGCATTGAAGACCCTGCACCTGTGGCTCGGGCTGAGCCTCGGCCTGGTGCTGGCGCTGGTCATGCTGGCGGGCAGCGTGCTGCTCTTCGAAGAGCCGTTGCTCGCCGCGAGCCATCCCGAACTCGTCTCCCGCGCCCTGCCCGATCTCGACACGCAGGGGCGCGCGCTGGATGCGTTGCTGCATTCACCGGTAGGGAAACAGTTGCGCAGCGTCACCGTGCCCGACGCCGAACTGCCGGTATGGGGAGCGGGTGCGAAAGGGGGCGACCGCTACTACTTCGATGCCACCAGCGGCGAGCTGCTGCTTCATCGCGCGAAGTCGAGCGACGTGTTGCTGACCTTGCTGGACTGGCACACGCACCTGCTCGGCGGCGAGGTGGGTGAGACGGTCCTCGGCGTGGTCGCGTGCACGGGCCTGTTCATGCTCTTCTCCGGCGTGTGGCTTTACTGGCCGGGACGCCATCGTGCGTTGAAACACCTCAAGCCCCATGCGAACCCGCCGGTGCTGCGCTGGGCGAGTTTCCACCGTTTCGTCGGCGTGGCCGCCCTGCCCTTGCTGGTCGTGATGATCGGCACCGGCACCACCATGGCCTATCGTGGCGCGGTGCGCACGGGACTCATGGCGATGTCCGGCGAAAAGAGCGCGCGACCGCCGACGCTGCCCACGGCCGATGCCATCGACTGGTCCGCCGTACTCGTCAACGCGCAGGCCGCCGCGCCCGACGCCCAGCTCACCCGCCTCATGCTGCCGTCCAAAGGCAACGGCACCCTGGTGATGCGCATCCGCCGTCCGGGGGAATGGAATCGCGTCGGCCGCAGTTCGCTGTGGTTGGATCCGTCGACGGCAACGGTCGTGGGTGGTGACGATGCGACGAAGCTCGGCACGGGCGGACGTTTGGCCAATGCGCTGTTTCCGATCCATTCGGCGGCCGTGGGTGGTTTGGCCTGGCGCATCGTCGCGTGCGTCACCGGCATGTTGCCGATGTTCCTGTGGGTGACGGGCTTGCTGTTCTGGCGGGCTCGGAAGAAGCGAAGAGCCGCATGAGCGCACGCGCGATAACCTGATGCACGGCGGTAGGCACCGGCGCGGGCCGGTGCCCATGGCGAGGAGTACGGTTTTCGCCGTTTAACCCCACGAAAAAGCCATAACTCCCGCTTATCCTGCGCATCCGCAACCCACCGGAGACGCCCCGATGCGCCGCACGCTCACCGCCCTGGCCTGCCTTGCCGCCCTGCCCGCTTTCGCCCAGATGCCGTCCGCCTGGAGCGAGCCGGTCGCGCCGCACGTCATCTACGGCAACACCTACCAGGTCGGCACGAAGGGACTCTCCGCCATCCTCGTGACGTCGCCGCAGGGTCACATCCTCATCGACGGCACGATCGTGAAGAACGCGCCCCTGATCGAGGCGAACATCCGCAAGCTCGGTTTCCGCCTCGAGGACGTCAAGCTCATCCTCAACACCCATGCCCACCACGACCACGCCGGTGCCATCGCGCAACTGGCGAAGGACACCGGCGCCACCGTGCGCGCCACGGCGGCCAGCGCGAACATGATGCGCCTGGGTGGCAAGGATCCCGAGGACCCGCAGTATTCGCCCGGCGAGGACGGTTATCCGAAGGTCGATGCGAAAGGCGACATCGTCGACGGCAGCGTGGTGACGCTCGGTCCGCTGAAGCTCACGGCGCACGTCACCCCTGGTCATACACATGGCGGCACGGCGTGGACATGGGATGCCTGCGAAGGGAAGACCTGCAAGCACATCGCGTTCGTCGACAGCCTCTATGCATTCACGTCGGACGGCTACCGGTACAGCGACCATCCCGCCTTCGTCGCCGAGTTCCGCAAGACGTTCGACCGCGTGGCGTCGCTCCCCTGCGACATCCTGGTCACGCCGCATCCGGAGCAGGGTGAGGGAAAGACCTGCAAGAGCTACGCGGAGGCGGGTCGAAAGCGGCTCGATACGGAACTTGCGCAAGAAAAGCGTTGATCGCGTGCCACGCGTATAACCCTGTTTTCGCGGCACCACGAGAGTCAATCATGCCGCTCGTCGTCCCTGCGCACGCAGGGACCCAGCGCCTTGAGCCCGATCTTCGCCACGGGAGTCATGCGGCTCCCGTGCCCAGCATCGCATCGATCCGCGCATCCTTTTCCGCCCAGATCCCGTTGATCCACGCCTGGAACCGCTCCCGAAACGCTGCGTCACCGTCGTAATCGCCGCGCATGCCGGCGGGAATCGGCAGGCGCCGCGCGTGCAGCCGCACCTCGCGAACGCGCCCGGCGATCATGTCCATCATGCTGCTCGGGCCACCGGGATAGGCGATGGTGACGTCGAGGATATGGGTGATCGCCTCGCCCATCGCATCGATCACGAAGGCCACGCCACCCGCCTTCGGTTTCAGCAGGTGGCGGTACGGCGAGCCCTGCGCGTCATGCTTGGCGGGCGTGAAACGCGTGCCCTCGGTGAAGTTCATGATCGACACCGGCACGTGGCGAAACTTCTCGCAGGCGCGCCGGGTGGCTTCGCGATCGCGGTTGCGCAGTTCGGGGCGGGCTTCGATCTGCTGGCGCGTATGGCGCTTCATGAAGGGGAAATCCAGCGCCCACCAGGCCTGGCCCAGCAGCGGCACCCAGATCAGCTGGCTCTTCAGGAAGAAACGCATGAAGGGGATGCGGCGGTTGAAGACCTTCTGCAAGGCGGGAATGTCGACCCAGCTCTGGTGATTGCAGACGATCAGGAAGTTCTCGTGGCGACCGAGCCCGTCGATGCCTTCGACATGCCATCGGGTGGGCGTGAACGCGTCGAACAGCCAGCTGTTGACGGACAGCCAGCTCTCGGCGATGCGCACCAGCACGGCGGCGCAGGCGCGGCGGACGAAGGGCAGGGGCAACACCAGGCGCACCGCGGTCAGGGCGAACAGCGGCAGCACGTGGCATACCGTGCTCACCAGGAGCAGCAGGCAGGCCAGGGGAACACGCAGGACGGTAGGTAGCGAAGCGAACATAAGCACGGAGGGTGGCGATGATGTACCAGTCTACTTGGTCCGCAAACGCTTACGGGGAACGGGTGCCTCCGAGAGGCCGCCGAGCCGGGCTTCCACGGCGGCCAGGTCCTGGCGCACGGCGTCGATGCCTTCCCACGGATCGCGTTTCTGCCGGGAAAGCCGCTTCGGCACCGAGTGCAGGTCGAATGCCGCCGCCGACGCGAGGCGTCCCAGCTCCTCCCAGCGCAAGGGCACGGCCACGGGCGCGCCGGGCCGCCCGCGTAGCGAGTACGAAGCCACCGCCGTGGCGCCGCGCCCGTTGCGCAGGTAATCGATGTAGATGCGGCCGTTGCGGATACGCTTGGTGGCGCTGGCGACGAATTCCAGCGGATGCACGGCGGCAAGGGTCTCGGCCACCCCGCGCGCGAAGCGTTTCACCGTGGCCCAGTCGGCGCCGGGGTTGAGCGGCACCACCACGTGCAGGCCCTTGCCGCCGGTGGTGCGTACGAACGATTGCAGGCCGAGCTGGCCCAGCACGTCGCGCATTCGTCGCGCGGCGGCGATCACTCGCCGCCATTCGACGCCGTCGCCCGGATCCAGGTCGAAGACCACGCGGTCGGCGAGGTCAGGCGTGTCGACGTGCGAGCCCCAGGGATGGAATTCCACGGCGCCGAACTGCACCAGTTCGATGAGGCCGTCCGCATCCCTCGGATACAGGTAGACGGCCTGGGCGCCGGAGTCTTCCTTGAGCTTCGCGGTGCCGACGCGTTTCAGCCCTGGCATCACGTGCTTCTGGAAAAAACCGTGCTTGGCGATGCCGTCGGGAAAACGGATGATCGATGTCGGCCGGTCGGCGATGGGCGGCAACAGCCAGGGCATCACGGCACGGTAGTAGTCGACCACGTCCTGCTTGGTGATGCCGTCGTCGGGATAGACGAGGCGGTCGGGGTGGGTAATCGCCAGCTCGCCGGTGGCCTGTCCCGTTTTCTTTTTGCGCGGTGACCGGTCCGAATCGCGCAGGTCGTCCGGCGACTTGTCCACGCGCAACGCCTTCAGGCTCGGCTGGCGCAGCAGGTGCTTGTTGCCGATGCCCCGGTAATAGACCTCGGCGACCACGGTGGGCGCGACCCACAGCGCGCCGCGCAGCATCGGATCGATGTCGTCGATGCGCACGACGGGCTTCTTCGCACCACCCTTGGCGAGCGTCTTGCCCAGGTCGCGAAGCATCTCGTCGGTAAAGCCGGTGCCCACGCGGCCCACGTAGGTCCAGCCGCCGCTGTCGGCGGGACGCGCAAGCAACAGCGAGCCGAACGACACACGCGAACCCTTGGCCGGCGTGTAGCCGACCACCGCGAACTCGTCGCTCTCCAGCCGCTTGATCTTCCACCAGTCGTCGTTGCGTCCGCTGTGGTACGCCCCGCGTGCCCGCTTGGAGATGATGCCTTCGAGCTTCTGTTCCATGGCCATGGCGAACACCTGGTCGCCGTCGCCGAGGTTGTGCGAGCTGTAACCGAGCCGTTCGGGCGCGTGGGCGAGCAGGCGCTCGAGCAGGGCCTTGCGATCGACGAGCGCCGTGTGGCTCAGGTCGTAGCCTTCGAGGTAGGGCAGGTCGAACAGCATGTAGACCAGCGGCGCCTGCGCTTCGCCGGACAGCGTCTTCTGCAGTGCGTTGAAGTCGCTGCGTCCCTGCGCGTCCAGGGCGATCAGCTCGCCGTCGAGGCGCGCGCTGTCCAAGCCCAGTTCCTTCACGGCCTGCACGATGTCGGGCACGCGTTCGTTCCAGACCAGCGCGTTGCGCGACCATAGGGTGACGTCACCGTTCGCGACGCCGGCGAGGATGCGGTAGCCGTCCCACTTCACCTCGTGCAGCCATTCGTCGCCCTTGGGCGGCGCGTCGTGCAGTCGTGCCAACTGGGGCGCGAAGAAATCGTGCGGCACGGCGGCTCGCTTCGCACCCGGCGTGGCGGCCACGGCCTTGCGCAGGCTGGTGATGGAGACCTTGCGCGCTTTCGGCGGCGCCTTCCTGCGCGCCGTGGCGCGTTTCGCGGCGACCTTCGTGGCGGGTGTCTTCGCCGCGCGGCGCGTGCTCTGGCGCATTTTCGCGTCGAGCAGGTCGTCGGCTTCCAGGTCGCCGGCGTAGCGGTCGTCGGCCTTGATCAGGAACCACGCGGGCTGGCGCTCCTTGCGGCCGCTGCGCACCAGGTGCCAGCGGCCCTTCAGCCGTTCGCCGTACAGGTCGAAGGTGAGGTGGCCCTTGCGCAACTGCGCTTCGGCGTCGCCCGCCGTGGCCCAGATGCCGCGGTCGAAGGTGTCCACGTGGCCCTTGCCGTAGCCTTCCTCGATGTCGCCTTCGAAATCGGCGTACGACACCGGGTGATCTTCGACCTCCACGGCGAGGCGCTTCACCTTGGGGTCGTAACTGGGGCCCTTGGGTACCGCCCAGCTGCGCAGGGCGTCGCCCACCTGCAGGCGAAAGTCGAAGTGACGCCGCGAGGCATGATGCAACTGCACCACGAAGATGGCACGCGCGCCCTTGGGTACGGCCGCATCGGCGGCCGGTTCGCGCGTCCTGGAGAAATCGCGCTTGCGACGGTACCGGTCGAGGCTCATGCGGCGAGGATGTGCCGGTAGCGGTGAATGACCCGTGGAAAGCGCGCAGAGCCATGTCCAGAGTTGTCGACGTGCGGGGCGGGTGTTTAACCTCCAGGCTTTCCCTTCGATCCCCCGGGCCACGCATGCGCGATCCGTCCATCCAGCTGCCGCGCCGCCGCTTCGTCCAGGGCCTGGGCCTCGCGGGCGTGGGCTTGGGGTTCGGGGTGGTCCGCCCGGCGTTCGCCACGGCCGCGATGGAGCCGCCGGCGGACCAGGGCAGGGAAGCGATGCTCGACATCCGCGAGGCGGCGGTGGATTTCACCGGTCGCTCGCGCCGCGCGGTCACGGTGAACGGCGGCCTGCCGGGGCCGACGCTGCGCTGGCGGGAAGGCGACGACGTGGTGCTGCGCGTGTCGAACCACCTCGACGTGGCGTCGTCCATCCACTGGCATGGCCTCATCGTGCCGGCCGACCAGGACGGCGTGCCGGGCCTGAGTTTCGATGGCATTCCCGCGCGGGGCGACTTCACCTACCGCTTCGCCGTGAAGCAATCGGGTACGTACTGGTACCACGCGCACAGCCGCTTCCAGGAGCAGAGCGGCCTCTACGGCGCCATCGTGATCGAACCGCGCGATGGCGATCGTCATCGCTGCGATCGCGACTACGTGCTGCTGTTGAGCGACTGGACCGACGAAGACCCCGAGCGTGTCTACGCGAAGCTGCGTTCGCGCGCCGACGTCTACAACTACGGCCAACCGACGCTGGGCGACCTGCTGCACGATGCGCGCGAAAAGGGCTTCGGCGAAGCGCTGGCGATGCGCCGCATGTGGAACCGCATGCGCATGAACCCCGCCGACCTGGCCGACGTCTCCGGGGCTACGTACACCTATCTGGTCAACGGTCGCACGCCGACGGGCAACTGGACGGGCCTGTTCCGCCCCGGCGAGCGCGTGCGGCTGCGGTTGGTCAACGGTTCGTCCAACTCGATCTTCGACCTGCGCATTCCCGGACTGCGCATGCGCGTGGTGGCCGCCGACGGGCAGGACGTGGAGCCGGTGGAGGTGGACGAACTGCGCCTGTCGGCCGCCGAAACCTACGACGTGATCGTGGAGCCGGCGGAGGACCGCGCCTATACGGTGTTCGCGCAGTCGATCGACCGCTCGGGCTACGCGCGTGCCACCCTGGCCCCACGCGCCGGCATGAGCGCGGCGGTGCCGCCGCTCGATCCGCGCCCGCGATTGAGCATGCGCGACATGATGGGCTCGATGAGCGGCGGCGGCGACATGGTGATGGCCAACCACGCGCGCACCGAATACGGCTCCGGCGTGGACATGCGCGTGGACATGCCGAGGACGAACCTCGACGATCCCGGCGTGGGCCTGCGCGAGCGCCCGCATCGCGTGCTGACCTACGCCGACCTGCATACGCCCGGCGGCGCCACCGACCGCCGCGAGCCCGCGCGCACCATCGAGCTGCACCTCACCGGCAACATGGAGCGCTTCGCCTGGTCGTTCGACGGCGTCAAGTATTCCTCCGCCAAACCCATCCATTTCCGCCAGGGCGAGCGCCTGCGCCTGCGCCTGGTGAACGACACGATGATGAACCACCCGATCCACCTGCATGGCATGTGGAGCGAGCTGGAATCGCCGGACGGCGCCTTCCAGGTACGCAAGCACACGGTGAACGTGCAGCCGGCGCAGCAGGTGACCTACGCCGTCACCGCCGACAATCCCGGGCGCTGGGCCTTCCATTGCCACATGCTGTACCACATGGAAGCGGGCATGTTCCGCGAGGTGGTGGTGTCGTGAGGGCGGTCGTCGTCGCGATGCTCCTGCTCGTCGCCTTTCCCGCGATGTCCCAGGAGATGGATCACGCCATGCACGGCATGACGATGGGACCGATGCAGGGCGGCCAGGCGCCGGCCGGCGCGCGCAGCGACGACTGGTCCGACGGCGTGGCGCCGGCGCCCATGCACGACATGGACAGGATGGGCATGGACGACGCCGCTCCCGTGGGCAACCTGCTGCTCGATCGGCTCGAAGCGTTCGCGGGGCAGGGCGGTCACGGCCAGTCGTGGGAAGCCGAGGGCTGGTACGGCAACGACGTGGACAAGCTCTGGATGCGCAGCGAGGGCGAGCGGGAAGGCGGACGTCCACGCGACGGCGACGTCGAGGCGTTCTGGAGCCATGCGATCGCTCCGTTCTGGGATGCGCAGATCGGCCTGCGCAGCGACATCGGCGAAGGCCCGAAGCGGCAATGGGCCGCGTTCGGCGTGCAGGGGCTGGCGCCTTACCGGTTCGAACTGGAAGCGACGGCGTACGTGGGCCAGGGCGGCCGAACCGCGGCCCGCGTGCGTGGCGAATACGAACTGCTCTTCACCCAGCGCCTGATCCTGCAGCCCGAGCTGGAGATCAACGCCTACGGCCGGGGCGATCCGCGACGCGGCCTGGGCGCCGGGGTGTCGAGCCTCGAGGGCGGACTGCGCCTGCGTTACGAGTTCACCCGCTCGTTCGCGCCCTACGTGGGCGTGGCCTGGGAACACCTGGCCGGCGCCACGGCCGATATCGCGCGCGATGCCGGCCGCCGCGTCACCGACCGACGCTGGGTGGCGGGCGTGCGTCTGTGGTTCTGATGTTGACGCGGGACGGCGTCTTGCCGATGGTTCATGCATTCCAGCGCGAGTGCATCCCATGCCCACCGACGGCCGCCTGCTCGGCAACCTCAGCGTCCTCGTTTCCGTGGTCGAGACGGGCAACTTCGCCCGAGCCGCCGATGCGTTGGGACTGTCGCCTTCCGGCGTGAGCCGCGCCGTCAGCCGGCTGGAGGCGAAGCTGGGCGTACGCGTGCTCCACCGCACCACCCGCTCGGTGACGCTCACGGAAGAGGGTGAAAGGCTCTATGCCCAGGTCGGCCCGCTGCTTGCGGGGATCGAGGATGCGGCCCTGTCGGCGGCGGGTGACGCACACGCCGTGCGCGGTCGGCTGCGCGTAAGCGTCGATCCCATGTTCTCCAGCCAGGTGCTGGCGCCGCGCATCGCGACGTTCCTGGCCCGGCATCCGCAATTGGAGCTGGAGATCGTCAGCCGCGACGAACTGGGCGACCTGATCTCCGACGGCATCGACGTGGCGGTGCGTTTCGGCGAGCCGCAGTCCTCCTCGCTGATCGGCCGCAAGCTCCTGGACACGCGCGTGCTCACCGTCGCGTCGCCGGCCTATCTGGCCGCGCACGGCCGCCCGGCCAAGCCCGCCGAGCTGGTTCGCCATGCGTGCCTGCAGTTTCGCGATCCCGTCACCCGGCGGCCTTTCGCCTGGGAATTCCATCGCCAGGGAAAGGTCGTCACCGTGGACACGCAAGGCCCCCTGACGCTCACCGATTCGGCCACGATGTACGCGTTGTGCACCGCCGGCGCGGGCGTGGCCCAGGTGCTGGCGCTCATCGTGCGCGATGCGCTGGACGACGGCCGCCTCGTCGAGCTCTTTCCCGGCTGGGCGGAGGAGACGTTCCCCCTGTACGCGTACTACCCCTCGCGCCGCAACGCGCCGCCCCGGGTGCGCGCCTTCGTCGATTTCTGCGTGGAACTGGCCACGGCGGCCGCGTAAAGGCACGCTCGGGCGATGTCGATCCGGCCCAGGGCCGCTCGACGTGGGTAGGAAGGGCCACGTCCCGTGACCCGCTTAGGGAGAAACGGCATGACCGGTTTCAGGCGCATCACCCCGTTCCTGTGGTTCGCCAGCCAGGCCGAGGAGGCCGCGACGTTCTACACCGGGATTTTCCCGAATTCCCGCATCAGGCAGGTCACCCACTATTCCAAGGAGGCCTCGGGCCCCTCCGGTCGTCCCGAGGGCTCGGTCATGACGGTCGATTTCGAACTCGACGGCGAACCGGTTTCGGCGCTCAACGGCGGCCCGGTTTTCACGTTCACCGAGGCGATCTCACTGGTGGTGAAGTGCAAGGACCAGGCGGAAATCGACCACTACTGGAACCGCCTGTCCGAAGGCGGCGACCCGAACGCGCAGGCCTGCGGATGGCTGAAGGACAAGTACGGGTTGTCGTGGCAGATCTGTCCGGTGGAGATCGACGAGTTGGCGAAGAGCCCGAAGGCCATGGCGGCATTGATGAACATGACCAAGATCGACATCGCCAGGCTGAAGGAAGCGGCCCGTTGAATGGCCGGTACGATCGGCTCCCGCCCGTTCGGCCGTGAGCGTCCTACCGAAGGGGTGGGAGCCGATCGTATCGGCGAACGGGTATGTTCGTTGACACACATGGTGTTCATAGGTGAAGGTCTATCGGACGTATTTCCGGGAGACCCTTCTTGAACCGACGCGATTTCGCCAAGTCATTGGCCCTCACGGCCACCGTGGCCAGCCTGTGGCCGACGAAACAGGCCTTTGCCCAGGCACCGAAGACGGCCAAGGGCGTCGTGGTCGACCCCGCGCGCCTGCGCGATCTCCAGCAGGCCTTCCTCGACCTGCGTTTCGGCATGTTCATCCACCTCAACATGGCGACGTTCGAAGAGCGCGAGTGGGGCGACCCCTTGCTGTCGCCGAAGCTGTTCAACCCGAAGCACCTGGATACCGACCAGTGGGCCCGTGCCGCGAAGTCCGCGAACATGGGCTACGCCTGCCTCACCACCAAGCACCACGACGGCTTCTGCCTGTGGCCGACGAAGACCGGCAGCGCCAACGTGATGCAATCGTCGTATCCGCACGACGTGGTGCGCCGCTACGTCGATTCGTTCCGCGCGGCGGGGCTGAAGCCCTGCCTGTATTTCTCCATCCTCGACCTGCGCCAGGATATCCGCGCGCGTATCGTCACCCCGGAAAAGATCGCGCTCATCAAGGCGCAGATCACCGAATTGCTGACGAACTACGGTCCCATCACCGCGCTGATCCTCGATGGGTGGAACGCCTCATGGTCGCGCATCTCGTACGAACAGCTGCCGTATCGCGAGATCTACGACCTGGTGAAGTCGCTGCAACCCGACTGCCTGCTCACCGACCACAACGCGGGCAGCTACCCGGGTACCGCGCTCTACTACACCGACATCAAGCAGTACGAACAGCACGCGGGACAGAAGATCCCGCCGAACAGCCCGGTGCCCTCGCAGTCGGGCACCACGCTGCAACGCGACTGGTTCTGGAAGAAGGCGTATCCCACCTCGGAGCTGGCCGCGGCGAAGACCATCGTCGACGAGTGGCTGGTGCCGTTCAACGCCAACCATTGCAACCTCATCCTCAACGTGGCGCCGAACAGCGACGGCCGTTTCGACGACAACGCGGTGAAGCGGCTGGCGGACATCGGCGCGCTGTGGAAGAACGACGGCCCGGTGGCGCGCATCGGACGAAGCGTCACCATCACCACGCCCAACCTCGCCGCGGGCAAGCCCGCCTGGGCGAGCGCGAGCGACGAGGCGGTGGGGCCCGACCTGGCGTTCGACGAGAATTTCCGCTCGTACTGGCTGGCGGACAAGGGCAAGACCGATGCGTGGATCGAGGTGCGCTTCGACGCGCCGGTGTCGTTCAACACGCTGTCGATCGTGGAGCCGCGTGGTGCGGAGGATTACGGCGCGGACAGCCGCATCGCGTCGTACCGCGTCGAGGTGGAGCGCAACGGCGCATGGGTGGCGATCGCGTCCGGTGGCACGCCCGCCGATGCCTACCAGTTCCACGAGATCGCGCGAACCACGGCGAAGCGGGTGAGGTTGGTGCTGAAAGGAAAGCAGCCGGGCATCACGGAGTTCGGCCTCTACGACGAGCCCCGGGCGTAAGGTTCCGAAGATGTCCGCGATTCATGCGCTGCGACAGCCTTCGACACCGCCACCGCCCGCACGAATCTCGTTCGCCGTGCGACACGGCGAGGCATTTCGTTTTTCGCGACAAACCCCCATATAGGCTCCCTGAGCAGCAACCCGGGAGACACGACCATGGCCACCGGATGGGCGGGCGACACCGCCGTACAGGACCAGATCGACGCCACCGTCGACGACGCCGTCAAGCGCGCGCGCAGCCGCATGGCGAAGGGCCCCAGCCTCGAACACTGCGAGGAATGCGGCGCACCGATCCCCGAGGCCCGGCGCAAGGCCGTGCCGGGGGTGCGCCTGTGCGTGGCCTGCCAGGAGGCGGCCGATCGTGAGGAGGCCACGTTCGCGGGGTACAACCGCCGCGGCAGCAAGGACAGCCAGTTGCGCTGAGTACAATGGACGCTTCCCCCGCGTCGGAATCCCCATGCTCGAACACCTGATCCTCGCCCGCCACGGCGAAACCGAGTGGAACGTCGCCGGACGCGCGCAGGGCAGGGCGGACAGCCCCCTTACCGACGCTGGCCTCGCGCAGGCCCGCTCGTTGGGCCGCACGCTGGCCGAACTGGGCGTGACGCACATCGTGTCGTCCACCCTGCCTCGCGCCCTGCGCACGGCGCAGATCGCGGCGGAGCGGGCAGGCTGTTCGATCAGCACCGACGAGCGTCTCGTCGAGCGTTCGTTCGGCACGCTCGAAGGCCGCTTCGTGGCCGAGGCCATGGCCGAGGATCCGCGCTGGATGCAGGTGCTTCGCGCGGTGGACCCGTCGGCGGCCGCCGATGGTGGCGAAACCCTGCACGAGGTGGCCGCCCGCATGCTGCCGGCCCTCGACGATGCGCGCGCCTTGCCCCATCGCCGCATCGCCGTGCTCACCCATGGCCAGTGCCTCAGCGCCACGCTGTCCGCGCTCGGCGGCGGCAATGCCGTCGACTATCGCCATGGCAACTGCGGCTACACGCCGCTGATGCTGCGCGACGGCCGTTTCACCTTCGACCGCTGGAACCTCGCAGTGGCCGACCTGGCGGACGCCTGACCCGCGAGCATGACTTCATGACATCTTGAAGTCATTGATAATAAAAAATATTTTACGCGATGACGGTCTAAAGTTGCCGAATTCGTGGCCGACAGCGAGGCATCCCCCGTTCCTCCTCGCGAGCGCGCCATGCGATTCCCCCGACCCCGTCTCCCCCTCATGACTTTGCGGGCCCGGCTTCTCGCCCGCCTGGCCGGCACGATCGTTCTCCTGCTCATCCTGTGGATCGTGGGCGGCGTGCAACTGCGCACCGCCAACGGACGCCTGCAGTCGGTGGTGGGCGACACGCTGGCGCCCGTGGCCGATGTCGGCCATATCCAGAACGACTACAACGACCTGCTCGACGCCCTCGTGCACGCCACGCTGATGCGCCTGCCTTCCGCCGTGGATGACGCGGTGACGGCGATCGGAAGCGATCGGCACGACATCGACAAGCAATGGAAGTCGCTCGAAGCCAGTGGCCTGGGCCAGTCGCAGAAGAAGCTCGTCGCCTTGGCCGCCGAACACCGCAAGGCGGCCGACAAGGCGATCGACGACGTGCTCGCCCTGCTCAAGGCCGAGCAGTTCGACCTGGCGCAATTGCAGCTCTCCAACGACGTGCAATCGTCCGTCGGACCGCTCAAGAGCGATTTCTCCAACCTGTTCGCGCTGGCGCTCGACGGCGGCAGGGCCCAGGCCGAGGCGCAGCATGCCGACGTCCGGCACGGCGCGGTCGTTTCCACCGTGTTGCTGGTGCTGGCGCTGGTCATCGCCAGCCTCATGGACATCGCGATCATCCGCTCGCTGGGCCGCCGCCTGCGCCAGGCGATCGACGTGGCCGCCGCCATCGCGGGCGGCTCGCTCGGCGCGCGCATCGAGGTGGGCCGCCGCGACGAGATCGGCGCGCTGCTCACGTCGCTGGCCGAGATGGATGCGCAGCTCGGCAACGTCGTGACCCAGGTGCGCCATCGTGCCGACCATGTGGCGCATGCGGCCACGGGCATCGCCCGCGGCAACGACGCGCTGAACGACCGCACCCGTACGCAGGCACAGCACCTGCGCCACACCTCCGCCTCGATGGACGACATGGCCCACGCCGTGTCCGGCGGCCTCGGCCATGCCAACGCGGCGCACGCGGCGGTGACCGAAACGCGCGCCATGACCGACGAAGGCCATCGCGTGGCGATGGACGCCATCGGGAACATGCGCGAGATCCAGCGCACCAGCGAGCGGATGACCGAGGTTCTCGACCTCGTCGACCAGGTGGCCTTCCAGACCAACCTGCTGGCGCTCAACGCGGCGGTGGAGGCGGCGAGGGCGGGCGAGCACGGACGCGGTTTCGCGGTGGTGGCCCATGAGGTGCGAGGGCTCGCGCAGCGTTGCGCCGCCGCGGCGCGCGATATCCGCGGACTCATCGACGCAGGCGACGACGCGGTGCGGGCCGGCGTCGCCTCGGTGGATCGCGCGGGCTCCGTGCTGACCGACATCGGCGAGCGGGTGACCGCGCTGGCCGGGCTCGTGGGCTCGGTGATGGAAGCCACGCGGGGACAGAGCGAGGGCATCGCGCGGGTCAACGGGGCGGTACGCGGGATGGACCAGACCACGCGCGAGAACGCGGAGCTGGTGGAGCAGGCGGCCGCCGCGAGCCGGGCGATGCGCGAGAGCGCGGAAATCCTGCGGCGGGAAGTGGCCTACTTCGTGTTCGAGACGGAGGCGGTCTGATCGCCGATACGGACGGCTCCCGGTGGCCAGATCGATCGCAGCCCGGCTACCGAAGGGGTGGGAGCCGATCGTATCGGCGAAACCCGCGAAGCGAAACGTTCAGGCTCGTTCGCCGCGAACGCTCTTCAGCGACTTGTAGAGCGTCGCCCGGGACACCCCCAGCACCCGCGCCACATATCCCGACGCGTGCCGCACGTCGAACACGCCTCGCGCGTCCAGCTCGCGGACCAGCGCCTCGCGTTCGTCGACCTGCATCGCCGAAAGGCTCGTGCCCCGCTCTCCCAGGAACGCGCCGACCACGTCGTTGACCTCCTCGCGCCAATCCTCCCGGAACAGCGCCGCGGCCCGTGGCGTCGCGTCGGCGAAGCGCAGGAAATCCCTCGAGACCGCCTGCAGCGTCTCGAACATGCTCACGTCGAGGTTGATGCACATCAGTCCGGCCGCCCGCCCGCGCCCGTCACGCAGCACCGCCGTCACCGACTTCATCGACCGTCCGTCGTGATTCGTTTTCGGATAAGGCCCGATCACCGGCCGGTCGAGTGTCTCGATCCCGTCGATGTCGGTCAGCGAATCGTCCCCGGGCGAACGGCGGGACAGCCGGTGGGCGATATGGCGGATGGTGCCGTCGCCGAGGTCGTGGATCACGACCTCGGCATGCGGTTTCAGCAGGGCCGCGATGGCATCGGCCACGGGCAGGAAGGGGGCGAGGAAGTCGGCCATGGGGCGATCATCGTGCCCGGGCAGACTTTCTGTCCAGGTTGGACGGCCTAGGCCGTCAATCGCGATCGGGTGCGCCCAGCGGAAACAACGGGCGGAAAGGCCGGGCCTCGTCCACGGCACGCGCGAACGACGGACGCGCGAGCAGCCGCCGACGGTAGGCGTGCACGTTGCCGAAGCGCGGATCGATGGCGTGCGTCCAGTCGGCGTAGAACAGGAACGGGCCCGCACCGCAATCGGCGAGGCTGAAGCGGTCGGCCGCCGCCCAGGTGCGTCCGTCCATGTGCCGGTCGAGCCATGCGTAGGCGGTATCGAGCATGCCGCGCGCTTCTTCCACGCCACGCGGATCGCGCTGGTGCGCGGGCCGCATCGCGTCGAAGACGATGCGCTGCTGGGGCGTCGAGACGTAGTTGTCGAAGAAGCGGTCCATGGCGCGTACCTCCAGCGCGATCCGCGGATCGTCCGGCAGCATCGGTGCCGGTCCCGGGTGGTGGAGCTGGAGGTATTCGACGATGGTGCTGGCCTCGGTCACCGTGCGCGAACCGTCGACCAGCACGGGAAACCGCCTCAACGGCCACAGCTCGGCGAACTCCGCGTAGATGTCCGGGTGCTCGGGCGAAAGCATCTTCCACTCGAACGGCGTGCCGTTTTCATAGAGGGCCGTGAGGGCCTTCTGGCAATACGACGAGAACGGATGGGCATAGAGTTTCAACGACATCGGCTTGGCCTCGGGTAACGGGGGACTCACCAGGGCGTCGAACGGCGGCGCGTGTTTTCGACAATGCCCCGGTCGTGCGTTCTCCGCTACCCTCGACGGGTCGCCCGAAGGGAAAAATCCATGGTCCGTACGTTGGCCGTCCTGGCGTTGTTGCTGTCCGTCTCCACGACCGCCCCGGCCGCCGTGCCGTTCTGGGGAGCCAAAACGTCGAGCCCCGCCGACCTGCCGCCCTCGCAGCTGAAGCCGGGCCAGTGGATCTGGGGCGGCCGCGATACCTCGCTCGCGCCCATGGCCGTGATCGTGAGCCTCACCGAGCAACGGGCCTATGCCTACCGCAACGGCATCCTCATCGGCGTGACCACGGTCAGCACGGGCAAGAAAGGCCACGAAACGCCGACGGGCGTGTTCACGATCCTGCAGAAGGACAAGGACCACCACTCCAAGACCTACGACAACGCGCCCATGCCCTACCAGCAGCGCCTCACCTGGGACGGCGTGGCATTGCATGCGGGCGGCTTGCCCGGATACCCCGAATCGCACGGTTGCGTGCACATGCCCACGGAATTCGCCCGGCTGCTTTTCGAAGCCACCAACATGGGCATGACGGTGGTGGTGGCGAAGGAGGGCACGGCACCCGTCACCGTGGTGCACCCCACCGCGGTGATTCCGATCGACACGCGCAACGGCGCCGACCTGACGATCGCCCCGCTCGCCGACGGACAGATGTTCCGCTGGCAGCCCGAGCTGTCCACCGCCGGTCCGCTCTCGATGGTGCTCAGCGTGCCGGACAGCGTCGTGATCGTGCTGCGCAACGGCGTGGAAATCGGCCGAAGCCGCGTGCAGGTCAAGGATCCGCTGGTGGGCACGCATGCCTACATCGTGGCGCAGGGCGGCACGGCCGAATCGCCGAAGCTCGCCGGCCTGCCCATGCCGAACTGGATCACCATCGGTATCCCCGGCCACGGCGACGAGGCGGGCAGGGTGGTGGACCAGGCGTTGGTGGACCGGGTGACGGTGCCTCGGGAGTTCGTGGAGAAGCTGGTGCCGATGCTCTCGCCGGGTTCGGTGTTGCTCGCCACGGACGAGAGCCTGGAACCGTCCACGACGGGGCCGAAGGTGCAGGTGATCGATTCGAACCCGCCTGGTGTCTAGGGGCCGTCATTCCTGCGCAAGCGGGAATTCAGGACCTCGGCACGCGGACATGCCGCGACGGGCGAACGCATCGCCGTATCGCGAAAATCATGCTCACGCGAGGAAAGGGGGATCACCTCTCGAACCCGTCCTCCCCGATCGCCTCGGCCAGGTACGACACGAACGACGCGATTCGCGCCGAAATCGCCGTGTTTCGGTAATACACCGCGTGGATCGGCTGCCGGTACTCCACGTTTTGCTTCGCCAGCACTTCCACCAGCGCGCCGGTCTCGCGATCCGATCGCGTCATGAAATCGGAAAGGCAGACGATGCCGTTACCCTCCAGCGCGAGCTGGCGCAGCGTTTCGCCGCTCGAAGCGCCGATGGTGGGACGGATGTGCAGCGGCTGGCGGGCGGGACCCGGCAGCGGCCAGTCGTTGAGCGATTCGGGTTCGGTGAAGCCGAGCAGGGAGTGGCCGCCCAGGTCGGCCACCTTCCGCGGCGTGCCGTGGCGCGCGAGATAGGCGGGGCTGGCGAGGCAGCGCACGCGGCTGGTGCCGATGAGGCGGGCGTGCAGGGTGGAATCCTTCAGCCGGCCGATACGCAGCGCGACGTCGGTGCGTCGCTCGAGCAGGTCGATGTAGCCTTCGCTGTTGTGCAGTTCGAGTTCCACGTCGGGATAGCGCTCGCGGTAACCGGCGATGAGCGGCACCACCACGTGCAGCATGAAGGGCGACGCGGCGTCCACGCGCAGGCGTCCCGCGGGGCGGGCCTGGCGCGTCGCCATCTGCTCCTCGGCGCTTTCCACCGCCGCTACGATCTCGCGCGCCTTTTCGAGAAACGCCTCGCCTTCCTCGGTCAGCTCCAGCCGGCGCGTGGTCCGGCGCAGCAGGGTCGTCTTGAGCTTCTGCTCCAGCCGGCCCAGCGTGCGGCTGGCGGCCGACACGGTCTGGTCGAGCTGCTGCGCCGCGCTGGTGATCGAACCGGTGTCGACCACGGCGATGAAGTTCTGGATCTCGTCGAGGGTGATGTTCATCGTCGGCTTCGTGGCGTTCGGCGGCAGCGGCAAGGATACGCGTCGCCGCGAATCCGCGGATCGTCCCTTCGGGCCCGCCGTTCGTCCCCCGGCATGGCGGCGAATGGGACAGGGCGGGCATGCTGGCGGTTCGGAATGCTTCGAGGAGGGACGATGTTCCAGACCGATATCCACCTGTGGCTCCAGTCGTTCGCGTCACCGCTGATGACGTGGCTGATGCGTGCGGTGACGTTCATGGGGTACGACTGGGTTTACCTGGTGCTGGTCGTGGCGGCCGTCTTCGGGAGCCGTCTCCGCCCCGGCCTCTCGCTCACGCTGGCGTTGATGCTGTCGTCGTTGGCCGTCCACGGCGGCAAGGCCTTCTTCGAGCTGCCACGCCCCTCCGACGTGGACGCGGGCGTGCTCGACAAAGGGCGGACGCGCGTCCCGCTCGTCGATCACGGTGGTGGCGCGACGTTCTGGTCGTTGCCGTCGCCTGCCGCCCGGCGCGCGATCCGATCGATGGACGATCCGGATTTCGGCTTCCCCAGCGGCCACGTCGCCGCCGCCACGGCAGGGTGGGTAGGCCTGATGGTCTTCGTCGGCCAGCGTAGGCGACGGGCCTGGTGGATGCTCGCCGCCGCATGGCCGCTGGCGATGGCGGTATCGCGCATGTACCTGGGCCGGCATTTCCTGGCTGACGTACTGGCCGGACTGGCGATCGGAGCCTGGGCGGTGGCCACCGCTTTTCTGCTGACGCGCACGCAGCGGCCTTTTTCCGTCGTATCCCTCCTGGCCGCCTTGCCCATCCTGGCGATGATGCTGGCGTGGCCGGTGAGGGCATCCGACGTGGGTGGACTGGCGGGGCTCGCCGTGGTGCTGGCGTGGTTCGCGGTCAGGGGCGTGCCCCATGAAACCCCCGGGGCATGGGCAGCCGGGGGCCGCATGCTGATCGGCGCCTCGTTCGTCGTCGGCACCCGGGCGCTCGCGCATGGCGTGCCCGAAGGCCATGTGCTTCTGGCGGGACTCTCGGCGGCGGGCTGCACCGTCCTGGCGTTTCTCGGTGCGGTGTACGTGGGGCAACAGTGCGCGTTCTATCGGCGGGCATGACGACGCTGAACGTGATCGCTTTCCTTGGGATCCCGCGCATTGTATATAGACCCCTTACGTCGTTCCTGCGCACGCAGGAACCCAGGGCGGGAAGCCGCCGGCGAGCGATCAGAGACCAAGGCTGCTTCGCAGCGCCCCCACGTAAGACCGGCTCGCCCTCACCAGCACCCCGTCGCTCAACCGCACCAGGCAATCCCGGTTGGAAAGCGCCTCCAGTTCGGCGACACGATCGATCCGCACGATGGTCGAACGATGGATGCGGATGAACCGCTTCGGATCGAGCCGGCGCTCGATCTGCTGCATCGTCTGCCGCACCAGGTGTGTCTTGTCACCCACGTGCAGTCCCACGTAATCGCCGCTGGCTTCGATCCACTCCACGTCGTCGGCCCGCACCACGACATCGCGGTGACCGAGGCGGGCGGTGAAGCTTCGGGCGTAGGGATGCATGGCATCGCTGCCTGCGACGTGTCCAAGGCGCGAGCGCACCCGCGACAGGGCTTCGTCGAAGCGCGCGTCGTCGATGGGCTTCAACAGGTAATCCAGCGCGGCGGCCTGGAAAGCGCGCAGGGCGTACTGGTCGTACGCGGTGAGCATGACGGCCAGGGGACGCCTCTCCGAGGGCAAGCGATCGAGCACGTCGAAGCCGCTGATGCCCGGCATGCGTACGTCGAGGAAGGCCACGTCGAAGGCCTGGTCGCGAAGCAGGGCGAGCGCGCTTTCGCCGTCGCCGCATTCGTGGACGTGCGCGACGTCGTCGTGACGCGCCAGCCGGAGGCGCACGCCGCGCCGCGACAAGGGTTCGTCGTCGACGACGAGCACGCGCATCAAGCGGGCTCCCGCGCATCGGCCGCCATGAAAGGCAGCACGATGTCGACGCGGCAGCCGCCGTCGTCGCCGATGGCGAGATCCACGCGCTGATCGTCCCCGTAAAGCCGAAACAGGCGCTGGCGCACGTTGGCCAGCCCGATGGACCGGCCTTCCGCGCGCGGTTCGGGTGGCGGGCCGTCGTTGCTCAGCGCGATGCGCAGGTGGTGGCCCTCGCGCGAGACGTGAAGATCGAGGCGTCCGGGTTCGCGAAGCCGGGCGATACCATGCCGGATGGCGTTTTCGGCCAGCGGCTGGATGAGCAGGCTGGGTACGCGGGCGCGCAGCACGTCGGGGCCTGCGCGCACGTCCAGGCGCAGGCGCTCACCGAGGCGAACCTTCTCGATGTCGAGATAGAGCTGGGTGGTGGCCAGTTCCTCGGCCACGCTCACTTCATGCGCATGGCCGCCGTCGAGGGTGGCACGCAGCAGATCGCCCAGCGTGGACAGCATGCGCGAGGCGTCGTCGTTGCGGCGCTCGGTCACCAGCGACGAGATCGCATTGAGCGTGTTGAAGAGGAAATGCGGGTTGAGCTGGTAACGCAGCGCACGCAGCTCGGCATCGCGGGCGAAGCCCTCCGCCTCGCGCAGGCGTTCGCGCGCCGCGCGCAGTTCGTAGGCATGGGCCACCACGGCATGGATGGCGCAGAAGGCGATCAGGGCGAGCCAGCAGCCGTCCAGCCCGCTGAGATTGCGCGTCCAGGTGAAGGTGGGCGCCCGTCCCCAGTGCATCGCCATGAGCTGGGCCAGCACGTTGTTGATCACCGAGCACACGTAGGTCGCCGCGAGCATCGCGACGATCAGCACCCATGTGGGCACGCGCCGCCACAAAGCCCGCTGCAACGCGGCGACCGGCACGCTCCAGAACAGATAGGTCAGCGCGAACAGGGTGCGGTAGGCGGCCGCGTGTTCGTAAGCCAGTTCGGGCAGGCCCATGATCGCCATGCACAGCACGATCGGCGACCCGGCCAGCAGCACCATCCACAAGGGAAGGCGGGTGTGGACCGGATCGAGGGCGAGGGGGCGCTGGGGTTGGCTCATGGAAGGGATCGTATCTCGTCGGAAACCGCCTTATCAGCCGACGTGGCGGTAGACCGTGCCTATGGCGCGTCGGACGGCGTACCCAGGCTCATCACGCGATAGCGCGTACTGCGTCCGCCGCCCGGAAGACGGCCGAGAACACCCTTATCCAGCATATCGGCGAGATGTCGCGTAGCCGTGGCCTTGGATACCTTGGTGACGGCCTGATACTGCGACGCATTGATGCCATGCGCGAAATCGCCGTCCAGAAGGCGGTTCAAGACCTTGACCTGTTCAGGCGACAAGGCCTTTTCCCGATGTTGCTGCCAGAACCGGGCTTTCGCCATCACGCTTTCGATATGTCGCAAGGCGGTCGACAGGCTGTCGTGAAGCGTGCGCAGGAACCACTCGAGCCACGCCGTGACGTCGACGCCGTTGCGCTGTGTCCGTTCGAGGATGCGGTAATAACCCGAGCGATCGGCCAGGATGCTCGCGGACATCGCATGGAACCGGATCGCCTGCGGCTCGGCCTGCGCCAGCGCGAGATCGGTGAGCGCACGCGTGAGACGTCCGTTGCCGTCGTCGAACGGATGTAGCGTGACGAACCACAGGTGTGTGATGCCAGCCCGCAGGAGCGGATCGAGCGTCGCGTCGCTTCGCGAGCGGGCGAACCATGCGAGGAACGCGTCGACCTGCGCGTCCAGACCCTTCCGCGGCGGAGCCTCGAAATGCACCACGGGGCGATCGATCCGTCCGGATACCACCTGCATGGGCTCGTCACCCCGCAAGCTGCCGACCCGGATGCGCTGGGGCAGCAGACTGTCCTGCGCCGCGAAGAGCCATGCGTGCCAGCGCAGGAGGCGCGCCATGTCGAGGGGCTCGTCAGGATGGCGGGTCGCATCCAGCATCAATTCGGCGAGGCCTTCGCTACGGGGCGCGGGCTTCTGCGCGTCATGGTCGGCCACCCCCAGGCGTCGCGCCAGCGACGAGCGCACGGACGCCACGTTGAGTTGTTCGCCCTCGATCGCCGATGAGGTGACGATATTGGCGAGAAGGGCGTCCAACGATTCCTCAAGCTGGACGTCGTCGGCCGACGACTTCGCCATTCCCACCAAACGGCCCATCGCCTGCTGGCACTGCCGTAGCAGTGGAGAGACGGCCTGATCTTCCCAGCGAAAGGCCGGCCAGTCCGCGTTCTGCCAGATCCAGGACGGTTGGATGAGGTGGGTCGTCATGTCGATGAGCCGAATCCAGAGCCTAATCGGCTCATTTGGTGAGCCGATTATGGTCCTCATTCGGCTCACGCACCAGCCACAATATCCCCAAATTTGCTTATATACCCAAAATAACCCAGTCTTGCTCCGTTTCGCCGCGCGCCGTGGCGACATCGACGGAGGTAGGGGATGTCCGCTTTTCATCGGATGCGCGGCCGTGGTGCCGGGCATGGGGTCCGGGTGGCTACGTTGGCGCTGGGCATGGCTATCGTTTCGGCCGCCACGGCGGCGACGCACACCATCGCCTACGACCGCCACTCGATGATCATCGACGGCAAGCCCACGTACATCTTCTCGGGATCGTTCCACTATTGGCGCCTGCCCAGCCCGGATGCCTGGACCGACGTGCTGCAGAAGATGAAGGCGGCGGGGTTCAACGCGGTGGAGATCTACTTCCACTGGGGTTACCACTCGCCCAAGCGGGGCGTGTACGACTTCTCAGGCATCCGCGACGTGGACCGCCTGCTCGATGCCGCGCGCGATGCGGGGCTTTACGTCATCGCGCGGCCGGGCCCGTACATCAACGCGGAAACCGACGCGGGCGGTTTTCCCGACTGGCTGATCGAGACTTCGGGCAAGCCGCGTTCCCCCGCGCCGGACTACACGGCCGCGTACAAGGAGTGGATGACGCAGATCGACCGCATCATCGCGCGCCACCAGTACACCGACGGGCGCGGTAGCGTGCTGCTCTACCAGGTGGAAAACGAGTTCTACGACGACTCCCCGGCCGGTCGCCGCTACATGCAGGACGTGGAGGACAAGGCGCGCGCCGACGGCATCGTCGTGCCGTTCACGGGCAACCACAACGAGAACTTCCTCGAGGGGCTCGGTGCCACCGACATCCCCGGTTACGATTCGTATCCGCTCGAGTTCGATTGCACGAAGCCCGACCGCTGGAACGGCGTCTACGACTTCAGCGGCGAACGCGAGCGGACCTCCCGTTGGCCCCTTTTCTTCCCGGAGTTCCAGGGCGGCTCGTTCGACGTCTGGGGCGGTCCCGGCTACGAGGCCTGCCGTAAGCTCACCGGCCCCGCGTTCGAGCGCGTGTTCTACAAGTCGCTCATCGCCACCGGCTCGACGATGCAGAACTTCTACATGACCTACGGCGGCATCAACTGGGGCTGGTTGTCGTCGCCGGGCGTGTACACCTCGTACGACTACGGCTCGGCCATCGCGGCCAGCCGCCAGCTGACCAGCAAGTACGACCAGCAAAAGCTCATCGGCTACATGATTCGTGCCGTGCCATCGCTGGCGCGCACCGATGCCGTGGCCTCGTCGGTGCCGGACAATCGCCGCCTCGTGGTGAACGCGCGCGTCAACCCCGATGACGGCACGCGTTTCTACATCCTTCGGCACGCGGATGCGCTGGATACGACCGACGACGCCACCCATCTGGATATCGGGCACACCACGATCCCGCAGAAGCCGGGCACGGCCATTCACGTCGACGGGCGCGATGCGAAGGTGCTCCTCGCCGACTATCGATTCGGTGGGCAGGACCTGGCTTACACCACCTCGGAGCTGCTGACGAGGGTTCGCCTGGACGACCGCGACGTCGCCGTCGTCTATGGGCGGCATGGCGAAGACGGCGAGACCGTGCTTCGCTATGGAAGCGAGCCGAAGGTGCGCGTGATCGACGGCCATGTCGAAACGCACTGGGACGCGGCGTCACACACGCTTCGCCTCGACTATCGCCACGACGGGCTCGCCCGGATCGCGATAGGCGACGGCAAGGACGCGCTGTTGCTGCTCGTCGGCGACGACGAGGCCGCGATCCGCTTCTGGCAGGTGGACACGCAGGACGGGCCCGTGCTCGTGCGTGGCCCCTACCTCACCCGTACCGCGACGCGCGCGAACGAAGGGCTCGCGCTGACCGGCGATACCGAAAACGCGGGCGATCTCGAAGTCTTCGCCGCGGCGGCGGTGCACCGGCTCTCGTGGAACGGCTCGCCGGTGGCGACCGTCGTGACCGAAAGCGGCAGCCTGCAAGGTCATCTGGACGGTCCCGCGCCCGTCGAGCTGCCCAAGCTCACCCAGTGGCGAGTGGCCGACGGCGCGCCGGAAATCGCCGCCGCCTTCGACGACCGCGCCTGGCGTGCGGCCGATCGCACCACCACGCCCAACCCGTACTGGCACGGTGACCTGCCGATCCTGGACGCCGACGACTACGGCTTCCACCACGGCCTCGTCTGGTACCGCGGCCACTTCAAGGCCAGCGGCAAGGAAATGGCCATTCGCCTCTCGGCGAACACTGGCGTGCACCTGGGCAACCACGGCATCTACACGGCATGGCTCAACGGGCATTTCCTCGGCGGCAACGCGAGTGGCGCACGCCAGTTCCCCATCGACCCGTCGTGGTTGAAGCGGGGCGAGGACAACGTGGTGTCGGTACTCGTCGAGAACACGGGACACAACCAGGAAGAGCGCAGCGGCGCATTCCGCGAACCGCGCGGATTGATATCGGCGACCCTTGCCGGGAACGCCGCCACCATCCGCTGGAAGATCCAAGGCAACCTCGGCGGCGAAGACCTACCCGATACGATGCGGGGTCCGTTCAACGTCGGTGGCCTCTACGGCGAACGCATGGGCTGGCACCTTCCCGATGCCGCCGACGGACGCTGGGCGTCCGCCACGCTTCCGCAAGCCACGACGAAGCCCGGCGTCGCGTGGTACCGCACGCACTTCAAGCTCGACATCCCTGCCGGGCAGGACGTGCCGATCGCCGTTCGCATCCATGACGCCGTGCCTCGTCACTACCGTGCCATCGTTTTCGTCAACGGCTGGCAGGTGGGGCATTACATGAGCGATGTCGGTCCGCAGACCGATTTCGAGATACCGCCGGCATTGCTCCATCCGAACGGCGACAACACCATCGCCATCGCCGCCTGGAGCACCGCGCAGGATGGCGGCCTGGGCGAGGTGTCGCTGGTGATGCAGGGCAACTACCGCAGTGCATTCAGGCAGGAGGCGGTGAACGACGAACCGCAAGAAGCGAAGTCGCGAGCAAAAAACCTCACGTCGTTCCTTCGAAAGCAGGAACCCAGCGCCTTGCGCCCGCGCGAGCGATAACACCACATCGCCAGGACCGCTCCAGGCTATCGAACGAACGTCCCGAAGCGCCCTCGTTCATCACCGAACAGCTGCACGAGGTAATCGGCCACCGTCGCCACCGCGGATTCTTTCCGATATTGCGGCCGTGTCACCAGCCAGAGCTCGCGATCGGGCGGTGGAGGATCGAGCCGGACGGGCGCGAGCGCATCGAAGGCGGCGGCGACGAAATGCGGCAGCAGCGCCACGCCCGCGCCCTCGCGCGCCGCCATGGCCTGCGCGATGTGGTGGTTCGCGCGAAATCCCATCCGTGCCCGGGGAAAGTGCCGGGTCAGCCACGCCGCCTCGGGCAGGTGGGTATTGGCTTCGTCGAAGCTGACGAAGACCGGCGCGCCGCCGTCCTCCACGCATGCCTTGACCGCGGCCGTGGCGTAGAAGCCGAAGCCGACGGGTGTCAGCAGCCGGGCCACCACCTCGCCATCGTCGGGACGCGCATAGCGCAGCGCGATGTCCGTTTCCCGGCGCCCGAGGCTCACCGACCGGAAGTCGGTAGCGACGTCGAGGTCCAGTCCGGGATGCCGGAGCGAGAAGGCGGCCAGTCGCTCGACCAGGAATCCCAGCGACACGCTCGGTGGGGCATTGATGCGTACCAGCCCCCGGGGATGGTCGTCCGCGCCACCGCGCGCGATGACGGCGGCCGCCGCTTCCATGTCGCTCGCCGCGCCCAGCACGCGCGTGCCCGCCGACGTCAGCACATAGCCATCGGGCCGCCGCTCCACCAGTTTTTCGCCAAGGGCCGCCTCCAGCGAAGAAACGTGTCGCGACACGGTGCCGTGATTGACCGACAGCGCGCGGGCCGCGCCGGAAAGGCTCCCATGGCGCGCGAGCGCCACGAACATCCGGACGTCTTCCCAATCGAGGGCTGCGCGATTTTGATCGGCCATTGCGAAAGATTACCGAATTGTTCGCAGGTAAGGGCGGGCCTACCTTGGTTTCCACATCCAAGGAGAACCCGCCCATGCCCGCTTCCGACATCTCGCTGACCCTGGTCGGCGGTCCGACCGTGCTCATCGAATACGACGGCTTTCGGTTGCTGACCGATCCCACGTTCGATCCCCCCGGCACGTACCAGGGGCCGCACAGCCCGGTCACGCACCACAAGACGGAAGGCCCGGCGTTTCCCGTGGAGCAGGTCGGGCGGCTCGATGCGGTGCTGCTGAGCCACGACCATCATTTCGACAACCTCGACAACGCGGGCCGTGCCCTCCTCCCTTCGGTCGGCGCGACGTACACGACGGTGTCCGGCGCGGGGCGCCTCGGCGGCCACGCCGTCGGCCTCGATCCGTTCGAAACCCGCACGCTCCGCCGCGGCGACGGCAAGACGCTCCTCGTCACCGCGACGCCGGCACGGCACGGGCCGGTCGGCGTCGATGCCGGCGACGTCGTGGGGTTCGCCCTGGGCGTGGATCAGCCCGGCGACCTGCTCTACATCACCGGCGACACCCTGTGGTTCGAAGGAACGGCGCAAGTGGCGCGGCGTTTCTCGCCGCGCGTCGTCGTGCTCTACACCGGCGCCGCCGAGCCCCGCGGCCGCTACCACATGACCATGGGCAGCGAGGATGCGCTCGAAGCAGCCGCCGCTTTTCCGCACGCCACGCTCCTTGCCGTCCACAACGAAGGGTGGGGACACCTGCGGGAAAGCCAGGACCAGCTTGCCCACGTCTTCGCGACGTTCGGCATCGCCCACCGCCTGACCCGTTTCGACAAGGGCCAGCCCTTGCGCATCGACCTGCGCTGACCGGGCGATTCGGTAACAGGAGCGTGGCGGCGCGCCACGTCGTCGCGACAGACCGTTCGTTGGAGGGTCAGCGTTCCGCTTCGACCTGACCGAGCCGTACGATCGCCACATCACCTATCAACGCATAGTTATGCATCGGCCGGACGGTTCCGTCGCTCGCTACGTAGGGATCGGCATCTCCCGCACTGTCGCGCAGGTTGGTTCGCGGACCGCCGAAGCGTCCGGCGACCGGCGCCACCTCGGCGGCATCGCCCCAGCCCAGGGTGATCTTGCTGGCGCTGGCGGGCAGCACCGTCTTGAGCGTCAGTTGCAACGTGTCGCGCGCGACCACGGTCACGGCGGCGATGAGGTTGTCGTCGCCGGGACCGGCCGGCACGAGGGCGTCATCGGCGTCGCGCACGTCGAAGCCGGCGTTGCGCGTCGCCGATACCCAGGTCGTATCCAGCGTCAGCGCGCCGACGGGCACGTTGAACACCACGCGTATCGTGCGCGCATCGACGTGGAGCGCCGCCACCATGTCCAACGCGGGGTTCCGCAGCGGCAGGCCGCGCGTGCGATCCTGGATCAGTTGGTGGATCGCGCGGGCGAAGTAACGTCCTTGCCAGCGATGGCTCTCGTTGGTCAGGTGGAGCATCGGCTGGCCCTGCGCCGATTCGTCGGCGTAGTCGAAGATGTATTGCGGGTTGACCATGCGCAGGTACGGACTCGCCAGGCATGCGTCGCGCTGGGCCAGCGCGATGATGGGGTTGCAGAAGGCGAAGTTCGTGGCGCCGTAGCTGTTGTGGCTGCACACCTGTGCCACGATCCACAATGGCCGCCAGGTCTGCTCGGGCAGGTTCACCTGGCAGAGCTTCAACCAATGACTGCGCTCCAGCGCGATGAGCTTGCTCCTGTAACTGGTGCGGGTTTCCGAGTTACCCGTGGAGTCCGCCTCGCCATGCTGCCAGGTCGTGGCGAGCCAGCCGACGCTGGTACCGTCGCGTTCGCCCTCCGCCCGCATGAGTGCGAGCATCGCCTCGACGCGCGTCCGGCTGTCGAGCCAGCCTTGGTATCCGCCGAGATTGTCGTCGTTGAGGAAGCTGGCGAAATAGCCGATGGGTCGTCCGCCTTCGGCGCTGGTGAACGCGCTGTAGCGGCTGTATTGGGAAGGGTACGGCACGCCGTCGAGGCTGGCCGTGTATTCCACCAGCCCGTCCGCGCAGGCGTTGGTGCCCACTTCGCCACCCGTGCCATGCCCGCCGTCGTACTCCACCAGCGGTGCGAGGCTCTCCATCGCGGCGGGATCGGTGCCGGGCCGCACGCCGCCGTTGAACGTCACGTTGGCATACATCTGCTGCAACGTGAGGGCCGGTCGGCCCCCGGTTCCCACGGCATTGGACTGCCCATGGAACAGGATCAGCTCGCGACGCGCGCGGACGATGATTCCAGGTACGGCGGGGATGGCGGCGCTTGCCGTTTCCACGAACGATCCGCCGAGTCCCCACAGGCCCAGGCCACCGAGCGCGGCGCAGCTTCTACGTAAAAAATCACGTCGGGACGCGTCGGTGTCCGGAGCGTCGGTTCGAGTCGGCTTCATCGTGGTGCCTCGCGAGAATGGAATGCCCTGAGCGTCCCACTTGCGTTCGACCGTCAACACCGTCGTCGTCATAAAAGGAAAAATTTGCCGATCTTCGACATCGCTCATCGTGTATGGGCGTACACACGCGCCGACGAAGCGTCCACCCGGCGTGAGTGGACGCATCACCTTGGCATCAGGCGGCCAAGGTCGGCGCCGCCGGAAAGTCCACCGGCACCCGGGTGACGGCGTGCAGATAGTTGGTGACGGTCTTGTCGCCGATGGTGACGATGACGTCGACCAGGTTCTCTTTCGTCCAGCCGGCGGCGAAGAAGGCGTCGACCAGCGCATCGTCGACCTTGCCGCGCTGGCTCGCGATGCCCTTGGTAAGCCGCGCCAGCGCGTCGAGCTTCGCGTCGAAGGTGGCGGTACCACCACGGATCTCCAGCACCTGTTCGTCGCTGAAGCCGGTCATCTTGCCGATGACGGTATGCGCGGCCAGGCAGTACTCGCACGCGTTGACCTGGCTGACCACGAGGTTGACGACTTCGCGCGCCTTGCCCGTGACGCTGCTCTTCGCGTTCTGCAGGGCGAGGTAGCTGCCCAATGCGTTCTCCGAGTGGGCGAGGGTGGCATAGAGGTTGGGTACCATGCCGAGGCCTTTCTTCAGGTTGTCGAATAGCGCCTGGTTGGCCGGGGACACTTCTTCGCGGGTGGGAACGTTGATGCGTGACATGACGATGCTCCAGAGGGGGTGGGTGATGCGTTACTGGGCGGAATAGCCGCCGTCGACGGCGACGATCTGGCCGGTGAGGTAAAGGGCCTTGTCGCTGGCGAGAAACACGACGGTCTGCGCGATCTCGTCGACCGACGCGGCGCGCCTGGCGGGAATGGTGGCGAGGAATCCGGTCTTGGCGTCCTCGTCGCGACCGACGAAGCGATCGAGCATGTCGGTGGCGACCGGACCCGGGGCGACCGCGTTCACCCGCACGCCGATCGCGGCGCCTTCGAGTGCCACGGCCTTGGTCATGCCTTCCACCGCGTGCTTGCTGCCGACGTAGATCGAGGCGCCGGCGATACCGACGTGGCCGGCGATCGAGGACACGTTGACGATGGCGCCGCCGCCCTGGGCCTGCATGGCGCGCATCTCGTGCTTCATCGACAGCAGGGTGCCGAGCACATTGGTGGTGAAGGTGCCCTCGTAGTTGTCGACCGTCGCTTCCGACACGGGGCCGAGCTGGCCCTCGGTACCGGCGTTGTTCACCGCGATGTCCAGGCGACCGAAGCGGGCGACGGTGTCTTCCACGAGCTGGCGGACATCGGCTTCGTGGCGCACGTCGGCGCGGATGAACTCCGCGTCGTTGCCCATCGAGCGCAGTTCGGCGGCGAGGGCATGACCCGCCTCCTCGCGGCGGCCGCTCACGACGAGGCGGGCGCCCTCTTTCGCGAAGGCCAGCGCGGTGGCGCGGCCGATGCCGGTCAGGGCTCCGGTGATCAGGACGACGGGGGTGTTCATGGCAGGCTCCAGCGTTTGGGGTGGTGGCTCGGTGGAGCGAACTTTGATTGATTCCCCATGTCGGCACTAGAAAGCCCGATGTCATATCATTCAGTCCAATGTGGAATGAATGGGGATGCGTCCATGGACAAGCTGCAAGCCATGCAGGTGTTCGTGAGGGTGGTGGAGGCGGGCAGCTTTTCCGCCGTCGCGAGGGATGCGCGCAGTACGCAAAGCGCGATCAGCAAACAGGTGGCGGCGCTGGAGCGCGAACTGGGCGCGAAGCTGCTCGCGCGTACCACGCGCTCGCTGGCCCTCACCGAGGAAGGCGAGCGTTACTTCGAGCAGGCGCGCCGCCTCGTCGCGGAGATCGCCGAGGCGGAAGCGTCGCTCGTCGACGGGCGGCAGCAACTCAAGGGCTGGCTGCGCGTAGCCGCGTCGGTGGGTTATGGCCGTTTGAAACTGATGCCGGTGGTGCGAGGCTTCATGGCGCAACACCCCGGCGTGAAGATCGACATGAAGCTGAGCGACGGTTTCATCGACCTGGTCGAGCGTGGTATCGACGTGGCCGCCCGCATTGGCGAGCTGCCGGACAGCAGCCTCATCGCGCGTCGCGTGGGTCAGTACCGTCGCGAGCTGTTGGCGCACCGCGACTACCTGCGTTCCCTGCCGAAGGGCATCAAGCCGCCGACGCATCCCGACGATCTGGTAGATCACAACTGCATCGTCTACACCGGCACCGGCATGCGTCGCGCCTGGCGATTCGTCGCCGGTCCCGGGGCCAGCGAACCGGTGGGCACCGAGAAGCGGGTGCCCGTGGCGGGCGATCTGCAAACGGATAGCAGCGAAGTAGTGCGTGCCGCCGTGCTGGCGGGCATGGGCGTGTGTTACACGCCTACCTGGTTGTTCGAGCCGGAGATCGCCAGCGGGGAGGTCGTGAAGCTGTTGCCGGACTGGTCGCTTCCGTCACCCGTGCACTTGGTATGTCCGCAGGAACGCCACCCGTCGGCGAAGGTGAGGGCATTCATGGATTACGTGGCGGCGACGATGGCGGCGTAGCGGCGTCATCGCCTGGCCGTGCACAAGGCGCTGGGTTCCTGCGTGCGCAGGAACGACGAGCTACGGGATTGAACGTCCCGCACAAACCACCTCACGTCGTTCCTGCGCACGCAGGAACCCAGCGCCTCACGCCCGGGCAGGCGAAAAACACCACCTACGCCAAGGCAACCCCTCAGAAGAACTTGTAAGTAAAGCTCACCGTAAAACTCGCCGGTGGCGCGTTGTAAAGATTGCTGAAATCATCCAGCACGAAGTACTTCCGATTGAGCAGGTTATCGGCATTGACCTGCAACGATGCACGGTCGTCGAAAGCATACCGCGCCATGGCACCAAGGAGCAGCACCGACGACTGCCGTACATACTGCGTGCCGGCCGGCCCATCCACCGGCGCCTTGCTCGCGTTCTGCCAGTTGAATCCGCCGCCGACGGTGAGACCGTTCCAGCTTCCCGGCAGATCGTAGGTGGTGAAAGCACGCACCAGCACGCGCGGCAGGGCGGTATGGATGGCGCCTTCGTTCGGCGCCTTGACGTTGAAGTGCGACCAGCCGAGGGTGCCGTTCCAGCGATCGGTGAACTTGCCCGAGACCTCCAGTTCGTAACCGCGCGAGCGCGTGCCGTTGATCGCGGTATAGGCCTGGGTGATGCCGTCGGGCAGGAACACGCCGGGTACCGGCTCGGCCACGTTGCTCAGTCGCGTATCGAAAAGCGTCAGCGACGTATTCAACGCGCCATCGAAATGGCGCCCCTTGATGCCCACCTCACGGCTGCTGCCGATCATGGGATCCAGGTAGCTGCCATCGGCGAAGCGGTTGGTCTGCGGATCGAAGATCTTCGTGTAGCTGGCGAAGGCCGAGTAGGTCGGGGTGAGGTCGTAGATGACGCCCGCGTAGGGCAGGGTCTTCGATTGCGACGTGTGGTAGATGCCGGCGGTGGCGTCGTCGGTGTCGTTCTTCCAGCGGCTGCGGCGCGCGCCGACGATCAGCTTCAGCGGATCGGCCAGCGACAGGCGCGCGGCAGCGTAGAGGCCCTGCTGGCGAATGCGCGTGTCGGAGACGAATTCCGAGGACGACGCGAAATCGGGGTAGGGATAGTTGCCATGCCAGGTCAGGAAGTTTCCCGGATCGGGCAGGTCGCCATGGGGATGGTCGAAGTAATCGTTCGAGTAATCCGAGCCGTTGAAGCCGACGACCAGTTCCTGCTCCCGACCGAAGGCCTGGAACGGACCGCTCGCGTACACGTCCACCATGTTCTGCCGGCCGCGCTGGCGGCTCTTGTACGCATAGGGCGTCACGCCCTCGCCGGTGTCACGGTTGGGAAAGCCGAACACGTAGAACAGCGCCGAGTCGGCGTCGGTCTTGCGATGGCTCGCTTCGGCGTGAAGTTGCCAGCCGTTGGCGAATTGATGTTTGACCTGAGCGAACGCGGTCTGCGTGGTGTTGTTCCAGTGCGTCCAGTCGGCCGCGCTGCTGAAGCCCCGCGTCCAGTGGATCAGTGAGCCGTCGTCGTAGAACGCGGGGAACGAGCCCCAGGTGACGCCCGTCGGCCGGGTCTTCTGGTAGTCGTAGCCCACGCTCAGCACCGTGCTGTCGCCCAGGTCCGCATCCACCACGCCGTAGAAGACGTTTTTCAGGTGGTGGTAACGATCGAGATACGAGTCGCCATCCTCGTGCGTCGCCACGAACCGGCCGCGTACGCTGCCCGACGCGTTGAGTGGCGTCGAACCGTCCGCGGTGATGCGCTTCGTCGCCCACGAACCGTAACTCAGCGTGACGTCCGCCTGGGGCGTGGGACTGTCGGCATGCTTGCGCACGAAGTTGATCATCGCCGACGGGCTGCCCGCGCCGCTGAGCAATCCCGTCGCACCACGAACGACCTCGATGCGTTCGTAGATCGAGGTATCCAGCGAACCATCGGCCGACGACGCGTTGAGGCTCGATGCCACCGGCACGCCGTCGTAGGCCATGTTCTCGATCATGAAGCCGCGCGACCAGAACACCACTCGCTCGGTGTCGTACGCGGTGGACGACACGCCGGTGGTGTTGTCGAGCACCCCGCGTACCGACGTGAGGTCCTGGTCGGTCATGCGTTGCGCGGTGATCACGCTGATCGACTGGGGCGTGTCCTGCAGGGTGAGCGGCAGGCGGGTGGCCCCGGTGCTCTGGTCGACGGTGTACGGCGAGGTCTGCTGGCCGTGCACGCTGATGGTGTCGAGCGTGGTGGCTTTGTTTTTCCTGCCCGTGTCGTCGCCGTCCGTCGACTCGGCATGCACGGCGAGCGGCACGGCGGCCATGAGGGCGAGGGAAAGCAGGCGAACGCGCGGCAGCGCGTGGCGTCGAAGGCGCATGGTCGTGACCCCTTGGTAACGAAGAGTGGATCGGGGGCCGGCCCTGCACGATGGCGATGGCTACTCGCAGGTGGCTAGCAGTAGATGATAACGATTCGCATTCATAGGAATCAAGTTTATGCCAAATGCGAAATTAAATTGCATTCAAGAGCCTTCGAGCGTAATTTAATTTCTCATGGCTAAACGTACCCCGCCAACCCATCCCTCCGCTCGTCGAGCCATCGAGGCCCTCGGCATACGTCTTCGTGCAGCGCGTCTTCGTCGAAAGTTGACCCAGGCGATCATGGCCGAGCGGGTGGGCGTAAGCGTCCCGACCCTCAAGAAGCTGGAGGAAGGCGATCCCACCACCAGTCTCGCGACCGTGGTTCGCGTTCTCTCGGTGCTGGGTTTGGTCAGCGATCTGGACAAGATCGGCGCGGAAGACAAACTCGGACGCGAATTACAGGACAGCGAACTCGCGCCGCCCAGAACTCCGCGGCGGCGCGCCACGGGTGTGGCCGCCAAGCAGGCGAATGAGTCGTGACCGAGTTCGAGGTTCGGCTGGACGATCAGACGGATGGCAACAGTGATCGACCCCGACCGATAGAGGGGACCACTCAAGCCAACCCGCCGTAATGCCGCTCGTACCACTGAGCCACGTCCTCCGGGATGAGCTCGCGGGCCTTCAGGCCGACGCTTTCGTAGCGCTCGATGGCCAGGGCGAGGGATGCTTCGGCGCGTTCGGCCGATACGCCGTAGGCATGGGCTTCGACGATCGCTTCGTGCATCCGGGCGGCCCAGTCGTAGATGCGATCGGCATGGTCGCCGAGTCGTGCGGCCAGCCACACGCGCAGCGGCGCGATGATCTCGTGGCCGCCCTCGTGTGCAAGGGCGATGGCGCTTGCCGACACCGACGGATCGATGCCCTCGTACCACTCCGTCTTGCCAGCGGCCACGTCGCGGACTTCCAACGGCGCGGCGGCACGCGCCTCGGCGAAGCGCGTGAGCAACGCTCGCTCGATGGCGCGGGCCTGCGCGACTTTCTCGACGGCGACGAGAAGGCCGCGGTCGAGATCGAAGAACGTGTGGAACCGGCGATGCAGGTCCATGAACCGGCGCAACGGATCGCGGGCGAATCCCACCTTCAACAAGTCGCGGTCGCGACAGGGCAGCACGTAGACGAAGGCCTTGCCCCGCGAAGCGAAGCGGGGGAGCGGAGCCTCCGTCGACGCGGGGCCGGTGTCGCTCACTGGGTCTTGGGTGCCGGTTTATAGGGCACGAACGGTCCGAGGATGACGAAGCCGCGCAGACCACCCGCGAAACGGTCGATCAGGTCGACGGAATCGAGTTCGCACAATTGGGACCCGAAGGTGCGGATCACGGGAAGGTCATTGTCGTCCAGCGACTTGGCGCCGGACTTCGGCTGGTTGACGTAGTAGGTATTGCCGACGCGGAAGACGATCGTGGTCTTGTCGATGATCTGCGAACTGTAGGTCGTCGAAAGGACGATGCACCGCTGCGGCTTTCCCGCGACGCGACCTTCGGTGATCTTCGCCAGGCGGGCGGCGGGATCGTCGTCGCGGGCCAGGGCGGGCGCGGCAGCGCAGGCGCCGACGGCGAACGCGAGCAGCATACGTGCAAACGGAATCATGACGACTCTACGCCTCGGGAAAGGTATACGTGAGTCTAGAACGCACGGCACCGGGTTGCGTTGTCGGCGTAAGCGAACACCGTGACACGTCGTACACGGTGTTCGCCGATGGCCGCTTACTTGGCTTCGGGTACCAGGTTGGCCAGCTTGCCCTTCTTGTCGAACTGGCAGGTGAAGCTTTTCTTGCCGTCCATGCCGGCGTCGGCGATACCCGCGATCGAATAACCCGAGTCGGCGGCCTGGAGGGGCTGCAACTGGATGTAATCGCTCTTTACGTCGAATTGCTTGGCCGCCTTGTCCTGGCACTTGGTGGTGAGCTTGGCCGGATCGGGCCGGTCGGAAGCGAAGGCGCTCGAGGCGAGGACGAGGCCCAGGGAAGCGGCGAGAAACAGGGCGGAATGGCGCATGGTTCGATCTCCGTACGTGGCACGAGGCCGGGGGTCACTGCCATCGCGAGTCTGCCAAGCGATGCCTTGCGGCAGGATGAATCGGCTGCCCCCCTTTCCGGTCTCACTTCACCGCGACACCAGCGCCTGTATGAGCCGGGACAACGGCAGCAGCGCCGCCTCCGCATCGTGCGTGTACTGCGCGCGGATGATGGCGCCATCGACGGCCAGGGCGATCGCCGAGGCGTTTGCTTCCGATGAGGCGTCGGCCGGGAGCGATCGACGGATCGAATCGGTCATGTCCTGCTTATGGCCGCGCGAGATGGCTTCGAACGCGGGGACGCTTCCCCCGAGCTCCACCACCGTATTGATGAAGGCGCAGCCGCGGAACGTGGACTGCGTGAACCACTCGCGCAGCGCGTGTACGACGGCCATCGGCCCCTCGCTCGCATGGCGTGCCAGCGCGTCGTCGAACCAGGTCATCCAGCGCTCGTGGCGGAAGTGCAGGAACGCCTCGACCAGGTCGTTCTTGCTGGGGAAGTGGCGATAGAACGTGGCCTTGGTGACCCCGGCGTCGGCGATGACCCGGTCGATGCCGGTGGCCCGGACGCCTTCGCCATAGAAGAGGTCATGGGCGGTTCTGAGGATGCGTTCCCGCGCGGCGGACGTCGGCGCGGGCTTGGAGGCCATGTCGTTCATGGGATCGGAGGATAGCAGAAAAGGGTAGACAGGTCTGTCTGTTTGATTTAGCCTGTGCTTGTAGACAGACCTGTCTATCCCCTTATCTGGAGATCGCCATGGACATCCGCCCGCCCCTTCCGCCGTTCACCCTCGACTCCGCCATCGAAAAGGTGCGCCTGGCCGAAGACGCCTGGAACACCCGTGATCCGGAACGCGTGCAACTCGTGTACACCCCCGACACCCACTGGCGAAACCGTGCCGAGTTCGTCGACGGCCGCGAGGCGCTGAAGGCCCTGCTCCGCCGCAAGTGGGACCGGGAACTCGACTACCGGCTCATCAAGGAGCTATGGGCCTTCACCGGCAACCGCATCGCGGTGCGCTTCGCCTACGAATGGCATGACGACGCAGGCAACTGGTTCCGCAGCCATGGCAACGAGAACTGGGAATTCAACGAACAGGGCCTGATGGTCAACCGTCACGCCAGTATCAACGACCAGCCGATCGCGGAGAGCGAGCGGAAATTCTTCTGGCCGTTGGGCCGTCGTCCCGACGACCATCCGGGACTCAGCGACTTCGGCCTGTAGGCGTTCCGGTCAATGACCGATGCCGTGAGACTTCAGCGTCTGCGAGATGTCGAACCGCCACAGGTCGCGCGAGCCGTTCGACGGTGAGTTCAGGCGGCGCTGGAGCGAAGCGAAGTCGTCGCGGGTCTTGGGGTACCGCGGCGCGTCGGAGCGGTTGCTGGACAGGTAAAGCTCGCCGAAAGCCCGGCCGAGCGAAGGCGCGTTCTCCAGCGAATCGCTGTTGACGTCGCCGGGGAGATGCACGGGCGTGCCCCAGCGGCCGTCGCTCTCGCGAAAGCTGATGTAGAGGTCGGCACGGCCCAGCGAATCGCCCTCGTCGCCCGCGTAGACGAGGAAACGCTCCTCGGGATCGATAGCCGGGTCCATGCGGTTCTTCTTCGCGTCGCCCAGGTCGATGCGTTCGGGAGCGGCGTAGCCGGTGGGCGTGCGACGGGCGACGTAGATCTGATAGAACGCACCCGAATCCGGTCGGTGCGACGAGAAATAGAGGTTGCCGTTCGCCGCGATCGACGGGTTGTAGATCTGCGATCCGTCGTTCATCGCCCCGTCGACGTGGACCGGTTCGCTCCACGCGCCGTTCGCCCGGCGTTCGACGTACCAGAGGTTCGTGCCCGGGAATCGATGCCCCGCGAAGTCCGCCGTCAACGGTTCGCCGCCGGGCGTCGTCGGACGGTTCGACACGAAATAGAGTCGTTTGCCGTCCGGTGAGAGCGTGGGCTCGGAGTCGTGCCATTGTCCGGAGAAGGAAGCGACTTCCGGCGTGGACCACGCCGTGCCGTTGCGATGCGACACCAGGATGGTGTCGTCCTTCTCGGCGACATCCGAGCGCATGAAATAGAGCGTCTTGCCGTCGGCGGTAACGGCGACGGAAGTTTCCTGCAGGCCCGTGGAAATGATACCGGGGCCGACGATCTCCCCGGCCGTCGCGGTCATGGCGACGAATCCCAGGGCGATGGCGATGGCCCATGATCGAAGGTGTTTGCGCATGGCGTGTGTCCGTGTGGTTTGCCGTACGGACGATGCGGCACGACCCCGCGGCCACGCATGGGAAATGTGTTCGGCGGCATCGCCCGTGGGACGAGCGGCGCGCGGCGTGGTGCGAACGGTCAGCTCATGCCGAGCGCATGGCGCGCGCCCGCACGGAACCGGCGGCTCAGGCTGAGGTGGGTACCGTCGCGCAGGACGACCTTGGCGCTTCCCGGAAGAGCGGATGTATCTCGGCGATGCGCTCCATGTTGACGACGATGCCGCGATGGATGCGCAGGAACCGGGCGGGATCCAGCGCGGCGAGCAGGCCGCTCAGCGGCTCGCGATGCAGGTGCGACGCGCCGGCCGCGTGGATGTGCACGTAATTGCCGTCGGCGTGGATCCAGTCGATGTCCTCCGTGGCGATCACGCGCACGCGTTCGCCACACGTCACGCTGATGCGACGCAGGTAGGAGGTCGGGGCGACAGGTGCGGCCATGCCGAGACCTTGCCGGTGTCGCCTTACCCGCGCCATGGCCTGGTCGAAACGGCCCTGGTCGATGGGCTTCAGGAGATAGTCGATCGCATTGACGTCGAAGGCCTGCAACGCATGCCGTGCGTCGGCGGTCGCGAAAACCACCATGGGCGGGCGCGCGTTCGCCGTGCCATCCAGCAAGTGGAAACCGTCGACGCCGGGCATGCGGATATCCAGAAACAGCAGGTCCGGCTCGAGCGCGGCCATGGCTTGCCTCGCCTCGGTCGCGTTGGCGCATTCGCCCACGACCTCGACGTCGGGGTGTGAGGCCAGGGCCTGGCGGATCGCCAGCCGGGCCAGCATCTCGTCGTCGACGAGCAGCGCGCGGATGGTCATGCGGGCTGCTCCCGATAGGGAAGGCGCACCTCGACCCGGGTGCCTCCCGAGTCGCGCCGCGACAAGGCCAGCGTGGCCCGCCCGCCGAACAGCATGTCCAGGCGCGTGCGCGTGCTGCCCAGGCCGATGCCGGTCGTCGTGCCTTCCGTCGGCAGGCCCAGGCCGTCGTCGACGATCTCCACGCGCAACTCGTCGCCTTCGCGACGCGCCATGACCTGGAGCGTGCCTCGCTCGGGCTTGTCCAGCAAACCATGGTGCAAGGCATTCTCGACGAGGGGCTGGAGGATCATGTTGGGCACGAACGCGCCCAGGGTGTCTGCGGCGATGTCCATGTGCGTCACCAGCCTGTCCCGGAAACGCACCTGCTGGATGCCGAGATAGCATTCGAGGAATTCCAGCTCACGCGACAGCGGCACCTGCTGGGCGTGTCGCTCCTCGAGGGTGAGCCGGAGGAAGTCGCTCAGCCGCGTGATCATCGCCCGCGCCTGCATCGGATCGGCCAGCGCGAGCGCCGAGATCGCATTGAGGGTGTTGAAGAGGAAATGCGGCTGCAACTGCACGCGGAGCGTCTGCAGCTGCGACTGGACGAGCTGCGTTTCCAGGCGGGAATTGCGCAGGCGCTCGTCGCGCAGATGGTTTCGGGAGGCCACGGCGCGCAAGGCCACCACGAACACCCAGTACGTGATCCATGCCAGGTGCGTCTCGTAGACGGCGCTCGTCCGCAGGAAATCGACGAGCGTTCGGTCTTTCATCGACGGCGACGGACCGCTGATCCACCAATAAGCCGACAGCGCCACCACCGTGTGGAACAGGGCCACCAGCACGCTGGCGGGAAGGTGCACGGCGAGAAAGCGGCGCCATCCGTCCTTGCCACCCAGTCGCCCGAGCCAGGCGACCAGCGGCGTCAGCAACATCCATAGGTAGAAGTTGCAGAACATCCAGACCAGCACGCCGCCCCACGGGGTGGCGCGACCCTCGGCGCGCGACGAGATCACCGCGCTCGCCGCGTAGGAAAGGGCGAGCGCGGTCCAGAAGGCCAGCAGCAGCCCTCGCGTTTTCCATGTCCGCCACGTCATGGGATCGATCACGGCCGCCATCTCCCGAAGCGGGCCGAGTATGCAGGCGGCTTCGCCGGTGGAACAGTGTCATCCGTTGAGGCGTCCGACGCGCCCTCAGGCCACCCCGTTCCGTACGACGAAGACGCCGTCCGGATCGTAGCGCCGCTTGGCCGCCGCGAGGCGCGAGGCGTTCGTACCCCAATACGCCTTCCGGTAATCCTTCTGGAAATAGTCGCTCTCCGAGAAATACGCCCCCGCGCCCGGGGCCACCCGGGTGAGCCGCGCGTAGGCCCGCCGCGTGGCGTCTTCTCCCCGTTGCGCCTTCGCGTCGTCGCGATGGGCGCCGGGCAGGCCTTCGAACACCGACGGACCGCCCGTCGCGATGATGGCGAGTGCGAAGGCGTCCAGCACCTCGGGATTCATCGCGGTGTCGCGGGCGCGGTCGAGCGTTTCCCGCGACGCGCCGAACAGTCCCTTGTTGAAGTGCAGGGCAAATCCCTGTTCGCGCGAGGCCTCGACGATGGCCGTGGCCAGGGTGGCGAGGTTGCCGTCCTGGAGTAGGTGCGATGGGAGCCAGGCCGAGGTGTAGGCATAGAGGTAGGTGCCCACCTGTTCCTTATCGCCCGCCCACATCATGTGATACGCCGGGGCGCCCGGCCTGTCGTCGGGTACCGCGAAGTGGAGGCCGTGGTCGCGATAGAAGCGGATATCCCAGAAGCGGCGCGCGGGCAGCGCCTTCGCCCAGAACGGCTCGCTCCACCGATAGGCCGGTCGCGCGGCCACCCAGTCGAGCAGCGGTTGCCACGCGGCTTTCGCCGCGTCGTCGTCGAGACCCTGGAACAGCATCTTCAGGTCGACGCGACGATCGCCGTGGAATTCCATCGATTCGCCCCAGTGCGGATTGCAGAGGCGGTCGCGGAAGTGGCGCAGCAATTGCGCCACGAGGGCGGCGTACGCGTCGTCGCTGTCGGCCTGCAGGGTGCCCGATACGCCGCCGATCATGTCGGGCAGCTCGTGCGTGCGGAAGGTGAGCCGGGTGATGACGCCGAAGCTGCCGCCACCGCCGCCCTTCAGGGCCCAGAACAACTCCGGATCCTGGAAAGCGTTCACCACGCGGATCCTGCCGTCCGCGGTCACCACTTCCGCCTCCAGCAGGTTGGATGCGCCGGTACCGAAGCCCTTCGAGAAACTGCCGAAGCCGCCGCCGTTGGCGAAGCCGGCGCAGCCCACCGTGGTGCAGCCGCCGCCCTGGATGTAGCGACCGCCGGTCGTCGTGACCGCGTGATACGCGTCGATCCACATCGCGCCCGCGCCGACATGGGCCGCCGGCACCCCGGCGGTGCCCGCCCGGGCGCCTTGCGGAACGAATCCGTCGACCATGTCGACCGTGTTCATTCGCCGGGTCCAGATGAGCAGGGAATCCGCCGCGTTGGAGGCGCCGAGGTAGCTGTGTCCGCCGCCGCGGATCACCAGGCGTACCCGGTGCTTCCGCGCCCACGTGACCGCCGTGGCGATGTCCTGCGCGCTTTCCGCCGCCAGCACCCGGGCGCTCGGCGTGGACGTCCATGCGCGGTAGTAAGCCCCGGTCTGGGTAAGGCCCGGCTGGTCACCGACGTAGAACTGGTTGTCGATGTTGGCGAGGGCCTCGGCGCGGGTGGCCGGGTCCAGCAGCGGGTTCTTCGGGATCGACAGGCGCCCGCCGACCTGCCGGTTCAGAGCATCCCAGTCGGCGTCCGTCGGCCACCCGGCGGCGCCCGGTTTCAGCCAGCGCCCTTCGCCGGTGACGAAAGCATCCACCCTCGCGGCGAAGGGGAGCAGGGGAAGGACGAGGGCGGTCTTCAGCAGCGTGCGGCGGTCCATGGTCGGTCTCCTTGGGGTTGCCGTCGATGCTGCGCCGTCGCCCTACGGCTGTCCCTCGCAGAGGGAGGAAAATCGCCGCTTCGGGGACGAGTGGCGGGCCCCCAGGGACGAGCGAATCGTCCTCGCGAAGCCCGCACCGGGTTACTGGACATCCTCCAGGGCGGTGGCGCGCCCGGCAAGCCGACCCGGCCTCCTCGCCACGCGCTTCATCCCGAAGACGAGGCGCAGGGCCGGAACCCGCCGCACGCATCCCTCATAGAGGGCCAGGCAGGCCGCCATGGCGAGGACGAGGATGACGGCGTATTTCGTCCACGGCGTCCACGGCTCGTGGATCACCTTGTACCCGACGAGCACGATCACCGTCTGGTGCAGGATGTAGATCGGGTAACTGGCTTCCCTCGCCCAGGCGAGCAAGGGATTCGAGAAGGACAGGTAGCGATAGCCGTAGCCGAGGACGGCCATGACGCAGGCCCACGTGAAGACGTTCGCCCCGATGTGGTCGAGCACCGAGTCATGGGCCACCCATCCCGTCTGGAACGAGGCGATCAGCAGCACGATCGATGCCATGCCCAGCGCCAGCGACCCGCGGCGAAACTCCGAGAGCCATGCCCAGGCGCCGGGCAGGAAGGCGATGACGTAGCCATAGGCCGTCAGGAGCAGGTAGTGGTTGAACGTGTACCAGTCGCTGACGAGGGTGTGCGACTCCGGGAACAGCGACTTGAGCAGGGTTTCGTTGATGCCCAGGGGTAGTGCCAACAGCAGGAGCCACTTCCCGGGCGCGATACGCGAGGCCATGCGCATCAGCCACGGCAGCAGGGGAAGCAGCAACAACACATAGATATAGAGATAGGCGATGAACCAGAGGTGGTGCCAGCTGAAATCACCCGCGGGATAGAACCGGAACTGGAGCACCCGCGCCACGTAGAAGCCCAGGTAGCTTCCATGCCATTGGCCATCGAGAAGTCGCTCGACGTAGATTTGCGGCGGCACGATGAGGAACATGCCGACCACGAGCGGCAGGAGCAGTTTCAGCGTGCGTTCCCGCAGGACGTGCCGCACGCTGCGCCGCCGTAGCGCGAACCGCATGCCCGCCCCGGCGATCACGAACAGCAGCGGCATGCGCAGGCGATGGGCGATGTCCATCGGCCACGCCAGGGCGGGGATGGTCTGCTCGTTCACGACGTGCCATTCCCAGCCGACGAAGATCATGCCGGTATGGAAGAAGAACAGCACGAAGATCGCGATGACGCGCAGCCAGTCGAGGAAATCGTAGCGTTCGGAAGGTGATTCGATGTCGGACATGGGTCGGGCTCCTTTTTTCAGGAGCCTGGCCGAATGCCGGCGTTGCCGCAGTCGATAGGGGGCGAGCGGGATACCGGGCGTGGCGAGCCGGAAGTCAGCGTCCCATGCGGGCGAACAGGGCGTCACGGTAACGCCGGCTCAACCGGAGCGTGCGGCCGTCGCGGAGATGGATGTCGTAGTCGCCCTTGAACAGCGGCGAGAGCGAGGCGATGCGATCCAGGCTCACGGCGGTCGAACGATGCACGCGGGCGAAACGTTCCTCGCCGAGTTGCGCGAGCAGGTCCTGGAGCGTCCTGCGCATCAGGTAGCTGCGGGTGGCCGTATGCACGTGAACGTAATTATCGTCGGCCTCCAGCCACTCGATGGCGGCCACGTCGATCAGTTGCAGGCGTTCGCCGTCCGGCACGAGCAGGCGTTCGCACGGTGGCGCGACGGATCGCCCTGCCGCCACCGCCTGGGTGCCCGGTTGGCGGGCCTGCCATCGCTCCCGGACTCGCTCAAGCGTGCGAAGGAACCGCGCCTGGTCGTACGGCTTGAGCAGGTAGTCGACCGCATTCAGGTCGAAGGCGTTCACGGCATGTTCGTCATAGGCGGTCACGAACACGATCAGCGGTGCGTTCGCCGCTTCCAGTTGTGCCGCCACCTGGAGTCCTGACAAGGCGGGCATCTGAACATCGAGGAAGGCTACGTCCGGTCGGTCGGCCTCGATGCATTGCGCGGCCGACATGCCGTCGTCGGCGGTGCCGATCACGAGCATGTCGGCCTGTTCGGCGAGCCACCGTTCGAGCTTCTCCCTCGCCGGCGCCTCGTCGTCGGCGATCATGACGCGGATCACGACGTGGCCTCCACGAGCGGGAGGGCGATCCGCGCGACCACGACGTCGCCTTCCTGTCCGATCGCCAGGGAGGCGTCGTCACCGTAGAGAATGGCCAGCCGGTCCCGGCAGTTCCGAAGGCCGACGCCGTCCCGGTTCGCCGTTTCGGGCAAACCGCCCGAATTGCTGACTTCGAGCCCCAGCATGCGGCCGGTGCGCTTCAGGGTCACCTGGATATGCACGGGAATGACCGTGCGTTCCACGCCGTGCTTGAAGGCATTTTCGAGCAAGGGTTGCAGCAGTAGCGACGGCACCGGCTTATCGAGCAGCGTCCGGTCGATGTCCCAGTCGAGCGTGACGCGATGGCGGAAACGCTCGCGCATGATGTCCGCATACAGCTCGAGCACGCGCAGTTCCTCGGCGAGCGGCGTCATCTCGTTTCCCAGCGTGCGGAGGCTGACGCGCAACAGATCGCCCAGCGTGGCCACGAGATGGTCGGCACGCGGCACGTCGGTGTGCATCAGGGCCGAGATGGTATTTAGGGCGTTGAAGAGAAAGTGCGGCCGCAACTGTCCCTGGAGCTGCGCGAGCCGGGCATCGGTCAGCGCCTTTTGCGTCTGCAACAGGCGATGCCGCTGGTCCTGCCATTGCCGGTACGAATCGAAGCCGAACAGCACGCCGAGCCACAGCCCGACGAACAGGGAAAGCCTGACGCTCTCGTACGCGAAGAGAAACGGCCAGCCTGGGTGCTCGTAGGTGCGGCCCATGAGGGCATAGACGCCATGCCGGATCGCGTACACCGACACGATGAACGTCACCGCGGTCAGCGGCAACCAGCGAAGGTATCGACCGAACCAGGCGGCGGGCCTGTCGAGGTACGCCGCGTAGCGGGGCCGCGCCCGGATGGCGAGGAACATCCAGACCGTGCCGACCAGTGCCGAGCTGCCCTCCCACACCACGGGCTCCCACCAGCGGATCCGCGGATTGCGCAGCGCGTCCTGCAACGACGAGCAGATCATCAGCAGGCAGAAGGCGATCCACACCGCGGCCAGGGCCCTCGGTACGCGCGTCGCACCGCGATCGAGGAGGCCGGTCGGCAGGGGGCGGGGTGGCGGACTCATGGCGCCCGAGTGTATCCATCTCCGCGGTGGCAGGCGTCGAGTCTGGGGCGAGCGGGACATCGGTGGGGTAAGCAGGCTGCATGCGAGAGGAGGACGCTCACGATCCGGTGCGAGTGACGCCTGGTCCCTGCCGGCGCGACGCATCCTGCACGATTTCGCAACGACGCGCGGGCGAAGGTACGCCGTCGTCACGGAGCGCATCGAATGTCCCGACCCATGCTGTTCTTCCTTCACGCCCTGGGCATGAGCGGCCGGGAATGGTCGACGGTGATCGACGCGCTTTCGCCCGACATCGACGGTGTGCCGCTGGACCTTCCGGGCTTTGGCAGCCAAGCGGATCTGGGTGCCCATTCGCTCGACCGCCTCGTGGACTGGACCGTCGACCAGATCAAGGCGCGATCGCCGACGTCGTGGGCGATCGTGGGACACAGCATGGGAGGAAAGATCGCCTCGCTCGTCGCGGCGCGATCGTCGCGGGGCGAAGCGGGTCTTTCGGGATGCCTCGGGGTGATCCTGGTCGCCGCGTCGCCCCCGTCCCCGGAGCCGATGGACGAAGAGCGCAGGCAGCGCATGATCGGCTGGTTCACGGATGGGCCCCCGCGTCGCGAGGATGCCGAAGCGTTCCTGGAGGCCAACATCGCGGGTGGGCTGGACAGCCACTCGCGAAACCTGGCCCTCGACGATATCCAGCGGACCCATCCCGCCGCCTGGATCGACTGGCTGCGGAACGGTAGCCGCGAGGATCGGTCCGCGGACGTGGGCGAGTTACGCGTGCCGGCGATGATCGTCGCCGGCGCGGACGACGGGGATCTGGGCGAAGCGGCGCAGCGCCGCCTCAACCTTCCCCACCTTCCGAAGGCCGGTGACGTGCAGGTCATCCCGGGATGCGCGCACCTGATTCCCCTGGAGCAACCGCGCGCGTTGGCCGAGCTCGTGCGCCACGCCATGGTTCGATGGACGGAGCGGCGGTTGCCGGATGCGATGGTCGCATTGCTCGATTCGGACCGGGTCAGCGTGGACGAGCGCGCGCGCCTCCTGGCTCGCCACCATGGACCCGCGCAGGCGTCGCTGCTTTCCGCGAACGAGCGCGCGACGCTGCAGGCGCTGGCAGGCCAGGTGCTGGGTCCCGACGTCGACGCCGTCGACATGGCCAACCGCATCGAGGCCGCCCTCGTCGACCGCGAGGGCGACGGCTGGCGGTTCGCCGAGCTTCCCGACGACCTGGACGCGTGGCCGCGTGCGTTGCGCACCGTGGAGCAGTGGTTTCCTGGATTCGCCCTGCGCGGCGCGGATGCGCAAGCCGACGCGTTGCGCGCGATCGTCGACGGCGCGCCGCGGGAGCCGTCGCCCTCGGCCGACGGGCTGACCGTCGCGCAGATGCAGCGCTGGAGCGAGGATCTCCGGGCCGATCTCGCACGCACCTGGGCAAGCCTTCCCCGTACGTGGAGCGAGATGGGCTATGACGGCTTCGCGCTCGGGAACGCCGATGGAACGCTGCGCGGCTACGCCGTCACCGGGGCGAACCAAGCGGAGCCCTGGCAGTTGAGCCCGGAGTCGCGCCATGGCGGCTGAGCCGGCGTCCGCGGACGCGGTGGTCATCGGCAGTGGCGCGGGCGGCGCACCGCTTGCCGCCACGCTGGCCCGCGCCGGCATCTCGGTGGTGATCCTGGAGGCCGGCCGTTCGTTCACGCCTGGCGAACACGCGCCGGACGAAGCCAAGACCGACCTCTACTGGATGGAAGAACGACTCAGCGGAGGACGCACGCCGATCGCCTTCGGCGCCAACAACTCGGGAATGGGCGTCGGCGGCTCGACCCTGCACTGGGGCGCCTTTTGTCCCCGACCCGATGAGCGCGATTTTCGCCTGCGAACCCTGACCGGGAAGGGAAGCGACTGGCCGATCGCGCATGCCGAACTGCTTCCCTATATCGAACGCGTCGAGCGCTTCATCGGCGTATCCGGTCCGGCCACCTATCCGTGGGATGTGCGGCGACGCTACGCGTTCCCGCCGACGGCGCGCAACGCGTCGGCGCAGGCCATGAACCGCGGATGCTCCCGGCTGGGCATCCGGGCCACGGATGCTCCCGCTGCGATGGTCACCCGCCAGGTGCTGCAGAGGCACTACGGCCTGCGTGAGCCGTGCGCCCGTTGCGGCGCGTGCCACCAGGGTTGCGGCAATGCATCCAAGGCCAGCATGGACGTGACCTATCTGCCGGAGGCCCTGGGCCACGGGGCGCAGCTGGTCACGGAAGCCCGCGTGCATACCTTCGAGCAAAACGCGAAGGGAGACATCTCCGCCGTCATATTCCGGCGGCAAGGCGCCGACCATCGGCTGCGCGCGCGTGCCGTCTTCCTGTGCGCGGGTGGCATCGAAACGCCCCGGCTCCTGCTGCATACCGGCCTGGCCAATCGCAGCGGACAGGTAGGCCGCCACTTCATGGCGCACGTGGCCACGCAGGTATGGGGCACCTTCGATATCGACATGCGCATGAACCGCGGGTACCCGTCCTCGTTCATCTCCGAGGACTTCGTGAGGCCGGCACAGGCCGATTTCGCGGGCGGCTACCTCGTGCAAAGCCTCGGGGTGCAGCCGGCGACGCTCGCCACCACGCTGGCGCGCGGCGCGGGATTGTGGGGCGCCGCGCTCACCGACCGGTTGAGGCGATACAACCAGCTGGCCGGCATCGGCATCAACGGCGAATGCCTGCCGGCCGACGGCAACCGCCTGACCTTGTCCGACGAGTGCGATGCCTTCGGCATGCGCAAGGCGCGCATCGAATTCAGTTACAACGACAACGAGCGCGCGCTCAACGCGCATGCGATACGCACGCTGTCCGCGATATGGCACGCCGCCAGCGCCACGGACATCTTCGCCGCCGAGCGCTCCGCGCACACGCTGGGAACGTGCCGGATGGGCACCTCGCCGGACGACGCGGTCGTGGACCGGGACGGCCGAAGCTTCGACGTTCGCAACCTCTACGTGTGCGACAACTCCCTTTTTCCGAGCGCGCTCTCGGCGAATCCCGCCCTGGTGACGATGGCCTTGGGCCTGCGCACCGCGGAGCGCTTTCTTGAACGGGCATGACCTGAGGAGATCGATATGGACCTGGGTATAGCGGGCCGTGTGGCCTTGGTGAGCGGCGCCGATTCGGGCATGGGCAAGGCGACGGCGCGCCAGCTCCTGGAAGCCGGGGCCAGGGTGGCGCTCACGGACGTTCCTGACGGAACGCTCGACGACGCGCGCGCGGAGCTGGCGACCTTCGGCGAGGTGGTGGCCGTCACCGGTGACGTGCGCAAGGCCGACGACGTGCGACGGATCTGGGAAACGGTCCGCGGCGAACTCGGCGACCCGGACATCTACGTCAACGCCGCCGGAGTGACCGGTGCCACGGGAGACTTCCTCGACGTGGATGACCACGGTTGGCTCGACACGCTCGACATCAACCTGATGGGCGCGGTGCGGATGTGTCGCGAAGCCATTCCGGCGATGCGTTCGCGCGGCTGGGGGCGCATCGTCCTCTTCGCCTCCGAGGATGCGGTGCAGCCCTATACCGACGAGTTGCCTTATTGCGCCTCCAAGGCCGGCATCCTGAGCCTGGCGAAAGGGCTCTCGAAGGCGTACGGATCGGACAACGTGCTGGTCAACACCGTGTCGCCCGCGTTCATCGCCACGCCGATGACCGACGCGATGATGGAAAAACGTGCGAAGGAGCGCGGAACGAGCGTCGACGAAGCCATTCGCTCGTTCCTGGACGAAGAACGTCCGGGCATGGTCCTCAAGCGTCGTGGCCGCGCGGACGAAGTCGCCGCGGCGGTCGCGTTCCTGTGCTCCGAGAAGGCGAGTTTCATCAATGGCGCCGGCCTGCGAGTGGACTCGGGCTCCGTGTTCACGATCGCGGGATAAGCCCGCACGTCGACCTCGCGCCTAGAGGTCGACGCCCGTCACCGTCAGGATGCCATGGACGGCCGCCAGGTGGCTGAGGCCTTGCGGCACGTTGCCCAGCCACGCACGAGACGCCGGATCGACCATCTCGGCCAACGTCCCCGGACCGCCGTCGAGCGCATCCAGCGCGTCGTTCAAGGTGCGCTCCGCCTTCGCCTGTTCGCCGAGGAGGTGCCAGCCCTCGGCCATCCAGAACGTGCATGCGAGGAAGCAGCCTTCCTTGCCGCGTGCGTCGCTGTAGCGAAAGTGGAAGGCGCCGTCGCCCAATTCGCGATCGATCGCCGCGAGCGTCCGCTTGAGCTTCTCCCGCCCATCGAAACGGAAGCGGACGGCCAAGGCCATCGAGGCATCGAGCTGGCCGCTTCCCGGCCACATCTCGAACGCGCCGAGCTTTTCCGACCAGCAGTTCGCCTCGATCCAGGCGGCGACGCGGTCACGCTCGCGCGCCCAGCGGTCACGACAGGTGGTGGGCAGGTAGCCGCCGTCGGCCAGTTCCACCGCGCGTGCCAGCGCCTGCCAGGCGCTGACCTTCGACATGGTGTAGTGCTGCGGCTCGGACAGTTCCCAGATGCCGGAATCCTTCTGCCGCCAATCGTCGGCGCATTGGTCCGTCAGGCGACTCAGCACCTCGGCGCTTTCGCTGTCCAGGACGTTGCCTTGCTTCACGAAGCGCGCGGCGGTCTCGAGGATGTCGCCATACACCCCATGCTGGTGCTGGTGCACCACCTGGTTGCCGATGACGACGGGCACGGAGCCGCGGTACCCGGGCAGGTCGATCTCGCGAACATCGGGCGGCCGGCCGCCGTCGAGCGTGTAGAACAGCGCGCCGTCGCTGTCGCGCAGCCGCCGGATGAGCCAGGTGAAGGCGGCCTTGGCCTCGGCGAGCGCACCCAGGCGCGAGAACGCCTTGATGGTATAGCCGGCGTCACGCACCCACGCGTAGCGGTAATCGTAGTTGCGCCGCCCACCGACCGCTTCCGGCAACGAGGTGGTGCCGGCGGCCGCGATGGCGCCGGTCGGTGAGTACAGCAGGAGCTTGAGGGCGAGCGCGTGGCGGATGAGCCGCTCGCGATAGGGGCCGTCCACTTGCAACTGGTCGGTCCAGCGGCGCCATTCGTCGTCGGACGAGTCGATGCGCGCATCGATGTCGGCGAGCGTCGGCACGATCAACGGCTCGTCCTGCCCCGCGACGATGGCCATCAACTCGCGTTGGCCCGCATCGACACGGAAGGCGCTCTCGACGCCTTCGTCCGACATCGCGGAGAGATCGATTCCCTCGGTGGCGAGCACCACACCCAGCACGCGTCCGACATGAAAGACCGGGTGCCGACCCTGGCGGGCGACATAGGGGTTGGCCTGGTCCGCCTGGCGACCCAGGCGCACTTGCACGTCGAAGACGACGCTGCCGCTGATGCCGTCGATCCGTCGGGCCAGTTCTTCCCAGGGAAGCCGGCCGGCCGTGCCGCTGTTCAACGACTCCGTGAGTCTTGCCGTGCCGGTGCGGGTGTGCAGCGTCGTTTCGAGCACGTTGCTGCGCGGGCGGTAACGCCGCTCCACCCGCACGAGGTCGCGCGCGGCGAGCGAAAAATGTCCGCCCTCCCGCGGGTCGAGCAGGCGGTCGAAGAGCGGGGGCGAATCCATGTTGGGCACGCACCACCAGTCCAGGCTCCCGTCGGCACCGGACAGGGCGATCGTGCGGCCGTCACCCAGAATGCCGTAAGCCTCGATGGGCAGGCAGCCGTCGTGGCGTTCGAAGGCGTTGAAGCGAGGAGCCATGGGCGATTCCGGTCAGCGTGGCGAAAAAAGACGAGGCGCCCAACGGCGCCTCGGGGTGGATCGGGGACGGAACGGATCAGTCCATACCCATGCCGCCGGATGACCCGTACACCTGGCCGGTGGCGTAGCTGTTTTCCGCCGCGGCGAGCGACACGTACAGCGGGGCGATTTCGACCGGCTGGCCGGGACGGCCCATCGGGGTCTCCTCGCCGAATTTCTCGATCGCATCCTGCGGCTGGCCGCCGGAGGTCTGCAGCGGCGTCCAGTAAGGGCCGGGCGCGACCGCATTCACGCGAATGCCCTTGGGACCAAGCTGCTTGGCCAGCGAGCGGGCGAACGCCACGTTGGCCGCCTTGGTCTGGGCGTAGTGGAACAGCGACGGACTCGGCGCGAACGCCTGCACCGACGAGGTGATGATGATAGCCGCCCCGGCCTTCAGGTGGGGCAGCGCGGCACGCGTAATCCAGTAAGGCGCGTAGACGTTGACCTTGAAGGTCGTGTCGAACTCCTCGGGCGAGAGATCCGCGAGCGAGTCGATGGCCTGCTGGTGACCGGCGTTGTTGACCAGCACGTCCAGCCCGCCGAGCGCCTTGACCGCCTTCTCCACGAGCGATTCACAGAACGCCTGGTCGCGGAGGTCGCCGGGGAAGGCGAACGCCTTCTGCCCTGCCGCTTCGATGATCTCGATCACTTCCTTGGCGTCGTCTTCCTCTTCCGGCAGGTAGTTGATCGCCACGTCGGCGCCTTCGCGGGCATACGCGATAGCGGCCGCCCGGCCGATACCGCTGTCGCCACCCGTGATCAGGGCCTTGCGTCCGGTGAGTTTGCCGGAGCCCATATAGCTGTGTTCACCGTGGTCCGGCCGGGGATCCATCTTGCTGGTAAGCCCGGGGACGGCCTGGGGCTGACGGGGGAAGGGCGGCTTCGGATAAGCGTCGGTCGGGTTCATCGAGTGCATTCCTGATTGAAGAAACGCAGACGACGTTCGCAGCCGCTTCGGCAACATCGCGTGCACACGGCGCGACGAGAAAAGGGTCATGTCTCGACACCGAGCGCCCGAGGGCGGACTACCGGCGGCATCCACGCCGCGAAGACAACGGCTACCCCAGCATGCGGACGACGCCAAGCCGGACTCCTCCATGCCAGAAACGATCTTCGAGGCGCTGCGCGAAAGCCACGTCACCCAGCGCTCGCTCATCCGCAAACTCATGCGCAGCCAGCCCGGCCCCGACCGGGTCGCCCTCTTCACCGCGCTGCGCATCGAACTGGCCGCGCACGAAGCGGCGGAAGAGCGTTTCCTCTACGTGCCCATGCTCATGGACGACCGCGGCCTGCATCCGTCGCGGGATGCCCTGGCGGACCATCACAAGATGGATGAGCTTGTGGAGAAGCTGCAGACGCCGAGCCACGCGGGGCGACGCTGGACGGCGACGGTTCACCAGCTGTCCGAGGAGCTTCACGAGCACTTGCGGGAAGAGGAGAAGAGTTTCTTCCAGCTGGCGGGGAAGATCCTGACCGATAGTCAAAAGATCGCGCTCGCTAAGCGATATCGCAAGGGCTATGAGGCCATGCGGGCTAAGCTAATCGAAGGGTGCTAAGAATCGCCATCGCGTGGGCTGTGGAGCTATGGGCGAATTCTCAATAGTTGGTTCACGCAAGTTCCCATAGTTGATCGAGAACTAGTCGAAGCTTGAATGTGCCAGGAACTGGCGAAGGAAAAAAGCCGCCCGCCTTCAGTAAAAGACACGGGGGATCTGCTCCATTCGATCGGAGAGAAGGGGCGCCCTCCAAGAGTGCGAACCCGTAGCATCGCTACGGGTTCGCTGCCGACTTAAGCCCTCACGAGGAAGGCCCAGGCCTCGTACCCATAGTCATGAGCATCGAGAACCTTATTCGACTTGCCGCGAACCTTGCGGTAGCGCGTAAAAATCCACCTGAACCCCGGTGGCGCGGGCTTTTTACTACCTTTCATGATTGTTTCTCCGGAACGGCTTTCCTTGCCTATCCCGGGCTCCCGGATTACAATCCAGGCTCTAGTGCACGAGAAGACAAGATCCAGGTGGCGTTCCATTCACCAGGATTTGCAAAGGGTGACCCGGCGGTAACCGGGTCGCCCTTTCTTATTTGTTAAGGCGCCAGAGTCCATCCGTATGCCCTCGCATGATGATGTAAGGCCGCATCATCGGGCTGGTGAACCTATATCGCCAACGTCGTTGTTGGCCCTCTCTCGTGAGCACGTTTCCTCGTTGATCCTCACTGAACTGTTTCAGATGGGCCGCAAAGTTCGGAATGTCATAGTCGCGCTTCGTAATTTCACGTAGCGGGTTTCGAACCGCCGAGGCCGTGAAAAATCCGAGTTCGTCGTCGTCGCTAATAGCGCAGGCGAGCAGTACCTCCTTGTAGATGTTGCCGGGTTGGTGACTTTTCGTTGCCTGATAGTAGGTGCGCTTGATTGATTCATTCCATTGGTCGAGCGAAGCTTTGATGCCAAGTTCTACATGCTCAGCGCCAACGACATCTGATGCGGCCATGACCGCTGCGCGGAAGCAATTAAGGCTCAGAAGATGTGTGACGTAGGGAACGCCCTGAGACATGTCCACGATTTTCTGCCTGGCGCTTCGATCGATGGTCATTCCGAGAAGAGATCCGCCTTTATCGATGATCTGGCCGATTTCATCTTTAGACATTCGAGGCATAGGGATTTGAACCAAGGCTCGCTCGATCGAATGATGTCCGTCGATGAGCTCTTCCACTGAATCTGCCACGCCGATGACGACAATCGTCGCGTTGGTGCCGGTGTCAGACAGAACTTTGATCGTGTCGGAGATGAGCGTTGACGACATCTTGTCCAGGATGCGGTCGTATTCGTCAAGCACCACTAAGACCGTCTTGTCGACCGCAAGTGACGCAAGAACGCGTCGAACGTCATCTGGATTCGCCACGTCAGGAAGGTAGTCAGCTAGCGACGCAACTAGAGTTTCCGCGTTATCGCTGAAGCCCATCGCTGGGCGAGTCGTGGCGAACTTAATTTCTTTGAACGCCTTTTTCCAGATAGAAGAAAAATTGTCTCCCGCGTCGCACGTGACGCGAGCGATAACCCGTGCAGGGTCATTTGCGAAAACTCTCGATACGAAATTCGCCAGCGATGTCTTGCCCACCCCTCGTTCGCCGAAAAGAACGGCGTGGTAACCGCGCTGGGTTACAGCCGAGAAAATTTGGCTCAGCTGGTCCAGTCGTCCAGCAAACAGATCTTGGTTGTTGACGGGGGATCCAGGGGTGAAAGCCTCCCCTAGCTTCACCAGCCGTTGTAGTTGATCGTCGTTCATATACCTTCCCAAGTGATTGGGCTAACAATACGCGAAGACGCGCAATCTTGTCAAGTAAATTGTTAAAAGCTCCAAGTAATAGTTAAAAATATGGGTTACTTGCGTAATAAAATATACATTTATGGCCTATCTGACGTCTCTGGCCTGCGCTCCGCCATCAGGTTGCGTCCACTTTGCATTTCCAGCGACTTCGTCGCCTGGAATTCGCCTGGTGCGCACCGGAAACGAATGAACGCCTAGAGCGCCCATGCCGCAGCTGGGCTGAGCCGCATCATCAGGAGCATGCCGGCGACGATGATTTGAGCCTGATGCCGACGTTGTTACTTGGAGATATGAGGTGCTGCCACCTCAAGGGCACCTCGTCGATGAGGTCCGCAGCAACACCAGCTGATTAAGGTGCTAGTGTCAAACTAGTTCGATAGCCGGGGAAGTCGTCGTGATTCGTCAGTGCTGAACGCTATGTAGTTGCTACGCGTGTGTTCGCGCTGGCAAGGCGAGTTAGCTAGCCTGGGGCCAGATATCAGTCGAGTCCTATATCTGGCGCATTCGTTGCAACCATGGGATTCCGCCGAGTTGGCAATGCTTAGGTCCGATTGCCACCGTCATCCAACATCCCTACATTGGTGCAATGCATGCACCCTCCGCCGATAACCTATTGTCCCTGCTAGGCACCGGCCTCGCCTTGGCCGGCCCGGACGGGCGCGTCCTGTGGATCAACCCCGCCCTGGGCGAGGCGCTGGACGTCGGCCCGCGGTCGGCGGTGGGGCAGGAGCTGGTGACGCTGATGCGGGAGCCCGGGCTGGCCGGGCAGCTGGAGCGGGTGCGGGCGGAGGGGCGGGGGTTTCATCTGCGCTCCGTGACCCTGGGACTGGCCCGGGGGCGCGAGCTGCTCGCGGATTTGCTACTCCAGCCGCTGGACGAGGGGCGGGTGCTGGTGGAGGTGCATCCCCTGTCGGCGGACATGGGCTCCGGGTCGACGCCGTTGTCGGCCACCCTGCGCGGCTTCGCGCACGAGGTGAAGAACCCGCTGGCCGGACTGCGCGGTGCCGCGCAGTTGTTGCAGCGGCGCGTGCGCGACGACGACCTGCGGGCGCTGGCGGCGATGGTGATCGCCGAGGCCGACCGCCTCGCGGCGCTGGCCGATGGCTTGTTGCGCCATGGCGGCGCGGCGAGGATCGTGCCGGTGAACGTGCATGAATTGCTCGAGCGGTTGGAACAGCTCGTGCTCGCCGAGCCCGATCCGCTGCATCTGCGCCACGACTACGACCCCAGCCTGCCCGATACGCTCGGCGACGGCGATCGCCTGTTGCAGGTGCTGATCAATCTCGCGCGCAATGCCCGCGAAGCGGGTGCGGCCCATTTGCTGCTGCGTACGCGCGTGGAGCATGGCGCGCGCCTCGGCGAGCGCACGGTGCGCGCGGCCTTGCGCATCGATGTCGTCGACGATGGCCCTGGCGTGGCGGACGAGGTGCGCGATTCGCTGTTCCAGCCCCTGGTGTCCGGGCGGCCCGACGGTAGTGGGCTCGGGCTGGCGCTGTCGCGTGAGATCGCGCTCGAACACGGCGGCGACCTGCGCTACGTGAGCCGCCCGGGCGAGACGGTGTTTTCCCTTTACCTGCCGATGGAGCGTGCGCATGACTGAGATATGGATCGCCGACGACGATCGCGGCGTCCGTTTCGTGCTCGCCGAAGCTTTGCGCGACGCCGGCCACGCGGTGCGTGAATTCAGCGCGGGCGACGCGGTGCGCGCGGCCTTGAACGAAAGCCGTCCGGCGCTGCTCGTCACCGACGTGCGCATGCCCGGCGAGGATGGCTTGCGCCTGCTGGAAGACCTCACCCGGCGCAACATCGGTCCCGTGCTCGTCATGAGCGCGTTTACCGACGTGGCGACGACCGCGGCGGCGTATCGCGCGGGCGCGGTGGATTACATCGCCAAGCCGTTCGACCTCGATCACGCGGTGGCGACGGTGGAGCGTGCGTTGCAGGCGTCGCGCGAAGAAGTGGTGGTGCCGGAACTGAAGCGGGACGCCAATGCGCTGCTCGGCGAAAGCCCGGCGATGCGCGAGGTCTTCCGTCTCATCGGGCGGGTGGCGGCCAGCGACCTCAACGTGCTGATTACGGGCGAGACCGGCACCGGCAAGGAACTGGTGGCGCGCGCCCTGCACGAGGAAAGCGCGCGCAGCGGCAAGCCCTACGTGGCGCTGAACACGGCGGCGATCCCTTCGGAGTTGCTGGAGAGCGAGCTGTTCGGTCACGAGGCGGGGGCGTTCACGGGAGCGTCGCGACGGCACGTCGGCCGCTTCGAGCAGGCGGAAGGCGGCACGCTCTTTCTCGACGAGATCGGCGACATGCCGGTGGCCTTGCAGACGCGGTTGTTGCGCGTGCTGTCGGGCGGTGAGTTCTACCGCGTGGGTGGTCGCGAGCCGCTGCGTGGCAACGTACGTATCGTCGCCGCCACGCATCAGGATCTTGATGCTCGCGTGGCGTCCGGCCAGTTCCGCGCCGACCTGAAACATCGCCTCGACGTCGTGCGCATTGCCTTGCCGTCGTTACGGGAGCGGCGTGGCGACGTGCCGATGCTGGCGCGTCACTTCCTCGCCAAGGCCGCCGCCGAACTCAACCTGCCGCCGAAACGCTTTTCCCGAAGCGCGATGAAACTGGTCGAGCAACGCGACTATCCCGGCAACGTGCGTGAGCTGGAAAACCTCTGCCGCCGCCTGGCGGTGATCGCGCCGGGCAGCGAGATCCTGGCCTCCGACCTGGGCACGCTGCCTGGCCGCGAGACGCGTAGCGGTGAATGGACCGACGCCCTGCGCGCCTGGGTGCAGGACGCCTTGGCGCAGAACGAAGCCGATATCCATGCCCGCGCCCGCGACGCCCTGGACAAGACCTTGCTCGAAGTGGCGCTGATCGCCAACGACGGCCATCGCCAGCATGCCGCCGCGGCGCTCGGCGTCGGCCGCAATACCCTCACCCGCAAACTCGGTGCGTCGCGTACGCGCCGCCCGCCCAACGGATAACCGCATGACCCTCACCATTCGCGCCGCGGCCGTCGACGACGCCGACGACATCGCCCGCTGGAATATCGCCATGGCCTGGGAGACCGAGCGCAAGGCGCTCGATCCGGACACCATCGGACGCGGCGTGCGCGCCGTGTTCGCCGAGCCGCGCAGGGGGTTCTATCTCGTGGCCGAGCGCGACGGCGTGGCGGTGGGCTGCCTGCTCGTCACGTACGAATGGAGCGACTGGCGTTGCGGGGATTTCTGGTGGATCCAGAGCGTGTACGTGACGCCGGAGGCGCGCCGGGGCGGGGTGTTCCGTTCCCTGTACGAGAGCGTGAGGTCGAAGGCCGAGGCGGCGGGTGCCGTGGGTGTGCGGCTTTACGTGGAGACGGAGAACGAGCGGGCGCAGGCGACGTACGATGGGCTGGGCATGGAGCGGTGCCATTACTACATGTACGAGGCGATGTTGCGAGGTTGATTCGCCGATGCGATCGGCTCCCACCCCTCCGGTAGAGAGGTCGTCGAAACCTTGCTACCGAAGGGGTGGGAGCCGATCGTATCGGCGAATCCTGCGGAGCGGTTACTCCACGGCTTGCCTGGGATCGCCGAGGTCCACTTCCCCGATCCGCGCTTCGAAGTCCTTCGCGGAAACGGCCCTGCCGAACAAGAACCCCTGCATCTGCGAGCAACCCGAAAGCCCCAGGAACTGCGCCTGTTCCACGCTTTCCACGCCCTCGGCGAGCACCTGCTTGTTCATGCCGCGGCCCATGGTGATGATCGCGCTGACGATAGCCGCGCTGTCGTTGTCCCAGGCCACGTCGCGGATGAAGGTGCGGTCGATCTTCAATATGTCGACGGGGAAGTGCTTCAGGTACGAAAGGCTGCAATAGCCCGTGCCGAAATCGTCGAGGCTGAGCGATACACCCAATGACTTGATGCGCTTGAGCAGGTCGGCGATGTGATCGCCGCCTTCCATCACCGTGCGCTCGGTGAGTTCGAGCTCGAGCAGGGTGGGATGCAGGCCGGTTTCGTCGAGGATGCCGCGCAGCGATTCGAAGAAGCGCGTGTGCTGGAACTGCAGCGCGGAGACGTTCACCGACACCGATAGGGGGCGATACGCGGTCGCCCAGGCGTTCGCCTGGCGACAGGCTTCGCGCAGCGCCCATTCGCCGATGGGTACGATGAGACCGCAGTCTTCCGCCACGGGAATGAACTGCTCCGGCGAATAGACGTCTTCACCCTCCACCTGCCAGCGCAGCAACGCCTCGGCGCCGACGACGGTGCCCAGTTCGACGTCGACCTTGGGCTGGTAGTGCAGGCTCAGTTCGTTGCGCGCGAGCGCCTTGCGCAGCTCCACCTCGATGCGCACGCGCGCGGTGTTTCGCTCGTTCATCGAGGCGTTGAAGAAGCGGTAGCCGTTGCGGCCCTGCATCTTCGCTTCGTACATCGCGGTATCGGCATGACGCAGCAAGGCTTCGGCGTCGTTCGCGTCGTCGGGAAACAGGCTGATGCCGATGCTGAAGCTGATCGCCAGCGCGGAGGCGTCGACGCCCACCGCTTCACCGCAGGCCTCGAGCACCTTCTCGGCGACGCCGGCCGCGTCGGACGCGTTGTCGATGTGCGGCAGCAGCACCACGAATTCGTCGCCGCCGAGGCGGCTCACGGTGTCGTCCGGGCGCACGGTGGCACGGATGCGCCGGGCCACTTCCTTCAACAGCGCGTCGCCGGCGGCGTGGCCCATGCTGTCGTTGATCTGCTTGAAGTGATCGATGTCGACGAAAAGCAGCGCCGCGCGCTGGTTGCGCCGCGCGGCCACCGTCACGGCGAAGTCCATGCGCGATTGCAGCAGCGTGCGGTTGGGCAGCCCCGTGAGCGTGTCGTGGTGGGCGAGGTGGGCCATCTTCAGCGCGAGGGCGCGCGTTTCGCTCACGTCGTGGAACACCACCACGCCACCCACCACGTTGCCCGCGTAATCGTGGATCGGCGCGGCCGAATCCTCGATGGGGCTGTCGAAACCGTTGCGATGCAGGAGGATGGCGTCGGTGGTGATGCCCACGATGGCGTTCTTCGTCACCGCGGTACGTAGCGGATTGACGATGGGGCGCCGGGTGAGCGGATCGCGCAGCTGGAAGATGTCGTCCATCGGACGGCCCACCGCCTCGTGGCTGTTCCAGCCGGTCATCGCTTCGGCGATCGGGTTGATCGAGGTGACGAGGAGATCGGTGTCGGTGGTGATCACCGCGTCGCCGATGGATTTGAGCGTGACCTCGGCCAGTTCGCGCTCGCGGAACAACGCGTCTTCGAAGGCCTTGCGATCGCTGATGTCCTGCACCTGCGAGATGAAGTAGAGCGGCTGGCCATGCTCGTCGCGCACCAGCGAGACGCTGAGCAGCGCGTGCACTACGCCGCCGTCGCGGCGGATGTAGCGTTTCTCCAGGTGAAAGGACACGCGCTCACCGGAAAGCACCTTGCGGGTGAGTTCCAGGTCGGCGGCGAGGTCGTCGGGGTGGGTGATGTCCTGGAAGGCCGACGAGAGCAACTCCGTCTCGCTGTAGCCGAAGATCTCGCAGATCGCCTCGTTCACCTGGAGCCACCGCCCATCGGGCGCCACGATGGCCATGCCGATGGCGGCGTGGCGAAAGGCGAGGGCGAAGCGGTCTTCGCTTTCCTTCAGCCGAGCTTCCAGCGTGCGCCCGGAAGCGTCGGTCGGGGCCGTCATGGAGGGTGGCTGGCGGTGCATGGGCGTGCCGGTGGATCGATGGCATCACTCTAACCGGGCCGCCGGGCCGTCGTATATCGGACTTATCGTAAAAACCGACCCGCTCGGTCGACCGGCGCCGACGCTCAGTGCAGGGCGGGTGCCGGTGCGTCCAGGCGCCCGTCGGCGTCGAGCATCATGCGGCCGAGCGTATGCACTTCGGCGGCGGCGCCGTAGCGTTCCACCAGTGCGTCGAGCAAGGGGCCGAGGGCGCCCGGCGCCAGCGGATAGCCGTGGGCCAGCACGCGCGCCTTGCCCGGTACGGGCTGGGCGACGGTGATGGCGGCCATGCCCAGCCCGGCGGCCTCATGGGCGTAGAGGACCGGTTCGGGCAACTGCGGATCGGCATCGGCCAGGTGCTCGACGAGGAAGGCTTCCGGGCGGGGCGGCTCGCCTTCCAGGTGCAACGGTACGCGATGGGCATCGAGCAGGGCGGCGTACTGGCGTAGCTCGAACAGCGTGCCGGCGAATTCGTGCACCGGGTTGTCACCCTTCGTGCCCGACGCGGCGAACCACGTCGACGGTCCCGGGATGGCGACCCGGCCTTCGGCGTAGCGCAGGGGCAGGCCGCGCGAGCCCAGGGCGTTTTCTTCCTGGTAGGGCGTGAGCAGGGCGGCCTCGAGCATGGTCCACATCGGGGCGAGGTTCACGTGTTCGTACTGCACGCAGGTCAGGGCGATGAGGTCGTCGCGGCTGAGGTAACGGGCGTGTTCCAGGCGCATGCCCAGGGTGCGCATGAGAAAATCCGCCGTGCGCTCGCCGGCCTCGCCGCGGCCCACGAGCTCGGTTTCCATCGTCGCGGCGAGGTCGTCGGCCTCGTCGGCCGGCACGAGCAGCATCCAGGGCACGAGCCGCATCGGGCCGCCCGCATAGCGCGGATCGGGGACCAGGGGCTGGGCCGGCATGTTGCCCTCGTGGGTGCCGAAGGCCACCACGCCGCCGGCCGAGGTGACACGCGGAATCCGCCGGGCCAGCTCGTCGAGGGTGGCGAACACCGGGAAGCCGGGACGGAGGATTTCCACGCCGTCGAACAGGGCGCCGGCCACGGCGAAGCGGGCGGTTTCCACGCCCGGGAGCAGCTTGCGCAGGTCGTCGGCCATGAGGGCGGCCAGCGCCTGGACCTCGTCGCGGGTGAGCGCCAGCCGGTCCGGGGCGCCATCCTCGGCCAGTTCCAGCGCCAGGACGGCAGGGCAGGCGATCAGCGACTCGGTCATGGCCAGCGTTCCAGAACGGCAAAGGAACGCATTCTACCATTCGTGCCCCTTTAGGCTTTCGCCGAGCGCGGATGCGCGTTAGCCTTGCCGATACGCGTTTCGTCGGCGATCGTCGGCGTCCGTGGCATCTTCGGCTTCGAACGGGTTCGTCCCCGGTCGGACAAACCCCCTCGGTTTCGGATAGTCCCTCTAAGCATGGAAAAGACGCAAAAGCGCGTGGGAGTGGTCGGCGGCGTCCGCATTCCCTTCTGCCGCAACAACACGGCCTACGCCGACGTCGGCAATTTCGGCATGTCGGTCAAGGTGCTGGGTTCGCTGGTCGAGAAGTACGGCCTGCACGGCGTGGAGCTGGGCGAGGTCGCCATGGGTGCCGTGATCCGCCATTCGGCGGACTGGAACGTGGCCCGTGAAGCCGTGCTGTCCTCGGGCCTGGCGCCGACCACCCCCGGCATCACCACCGCGCGGGCGTGCGGCACGTCGCTCGACAACGCGATCATCATCGCCAACAAGATCGCCACCGGGCAGATCGACGCCGGCATCGCGGGCGGTTCGGACACCACCAGCGACGTGCCCATCGTGTACGGGCGCAAGCTCCGCAAGCGCCTGCTGGCGCTCAATCGCGCCAAGACGCTCAAGGAGAAGCTGGCCGTCGCCACGCGCGGCTTCTCGCTCAAGGAACTCAAGCCGTCGTTCCCGGGCGTGGCCGAACCGCGCACCGGCAAGTCGATGGGCGACCACTGCGAGCTGATGGCGAAGGAGTGGCACATCGGTCGCGTCGAGCAGGATGAGTTGGCGCTGGCCAGCCATCGCAAGCTCGCCGCCGCCTACGACGTCGGCCTGTTCGACGACCTCGTGGTGCCGTTCCGCGGGCTCAAGCGCGACGGCTTCCTGCGTCCGGACACCACGCTGGAGAAATTGGCCTCGCTCAAGCCCGCGTTCGACAAGACCTCGGGCCGTGGCACCCTCACGGCGGGCAACTCCACCGGCCTGTCCGACGGCGCCGCCGCCGTGCTCCTGGCCAGCGACGAATGGGCGGCCTCGCGCGGCCTGTCGATCCAGGCCTACCTCACCCATGCCCAGGTGTCCGCGGTGGACTTCGTGCATGGCGAGGGCCTGCTCATGGCGCCGACCGTCGCCGTGCCGCGCATGCTCAAGCAGGCCGGGCTGGGGCTGGGCGATTTCGACTTCTACGAGATCCACGAAGCCTTCGCCGCCCAGGTGCTCTGCACGCTGCGTGCATGGGAGAGCGACGACTATTGCCGCAACCGGTTGGGCCTCGACGGCCCGCTGGGATCGATCGATCCGTCGAAACTCAACGTCAACGGCTCCAGTCTCGCGACGGGTCATCCCTTCGCGGCGACCGGCGCGCGCATCGTCGCCACGCTGGCGAAGATGCTGGAGCAGAAGGGCTCGGGCCGCGGCCTGATTTCCATCTGCACCGCCGGCGGCATGGGTGTGACGGCGATCCTCGAACGCCCCTGACAGAAAGAACGGGCGGCGCCCGCGCCGCCCCTGCAAGGCCCGTATGCTCGCATTACGCACCAGTACATCCCTGAGCGCCCTGGGCCTCGTTTTCGGTATCGCCGGCACGAGCTGGCTCACCGCGCTCACCTATGAGCGCGCCCCGGCGGCGCGTCCCCTCGCGGAAGTGGTGATGCCGTCCGCCGCACCGAAACGCGTGGAGGCCGCGCCACCGCGTCCCGTGGCGGTGGCCCATCCGAAACCCGACATCGTTTCGGCACCTCGTGCCGAGCCCCGGCCCGAACCCCTGCGTCCGGTTTACATGCCGTCGCCGCGTTACCCGATCTCGGCGTTGCGCGCGCATCGCGAGGGGCAGGTGGTGCTCAGCGTCACCGTTACGCCGGAGGGCGATGTCATGGGCGTGTCGGTGGGCCGCTCCAGCGGCGACTTCGACCTCGATCACGCGGCGGAAGAGGCCGTGCGCCGCTGGCGCTTCGCGGCGGCGGACCGGCCAGCGCGGTATACGGCGGATTTGCCGGTGCGGTTCGAGCTCACTTCGCCGATGTAGGTTCCGGCGTCATCGCTCCGTGGGCTTTCGCCGATACGATCGGCTCCCACCCCTTCGGTAGGCTGGTCTCGACGGGTTGTCTCTCATGCCCTTTGGCTGGCCGTTTGCAATGGCCTGGCTACCGAAGGGGTGGGAGCCGATCGTATCGGCGATTCAGAGGATCCCCGCCGCGGAGGAGCCGAAAGCGGTGATCATCCGCGTGTAGATCAGCTTCAGCGAAACGTCCACCTCGGGGAAGTCGCCTACCGGTTCGTAGCACTCGAAGAATTGCGGATCGGTCCAGCGCATCGGGATGCAGCCGGGCTTGAGGTCGTAGCTGGTGGCGTAGCGGAACGGCCACAGGTCGAAGAACGGCAGGCGTTCGGAGACGTCGCCGATGAACTCGTTGATCGACGACAGCACGGGGATGGTCTTCTGCCTCGGGCCGATCACCCATGCGTTGCCGGGCAGGGTGTCCTGCATGATCGAACCGCGCAGCCGGTCGGCGAACCGCTTGTCGTAGACGATCACGCCGGCCTCGGTGTTGTAGTGGTCCGATCGCGGATCGAAATTGTGCGTGCCCACCATCGCGAAGGTGTCGTCCACCACGATCGACTTGGCATGCAACCCGAAGCGAACGCCGGCGGTGAGCAGGGGCGCCGGACGATGGCGCGCGCCTCGACTGGTCTGGCTCCCGACGGCGAAGAAGCCCGACGACTCCGACGGCGCGCCGTTGGGCGCGGATCCGGGCCGGGCGCGCCCGCGCCGGCCCTTCGTGGCCGGTGCACCGTCGACGGGTGCGGGAACGGCCACCGCATGCGAGCGGCCCTCCAGCGCATCGGGATCGGCGTTCGATGGATGCGGCTTCAACTCGTAGATCTCGAAGCCGTAGTCGGTGAGGTAGCGTTTGCGATGCTTGTAGGACATCGCATACACCGCGAACGCGTCGGTGGAGGCGAGGGAGTTGGTGGAGACGATCACGCGCGGCGGGTCGTCTCGCTGGCGCAGGTTGGCGAAGATCTTCTTGGCCGGGCGGCTCATCACCAGATAGGGCGTCTGCAGCACGACTTCGGTCTTCGCGTTGCGCACCAGGCCCATGATGTGGCGGGTGAGTTCACGAGCCTCGCGCCGGCGGGGCTCGTCGGTCTTGCCGGGAAGGTCGGAGAGGTATTCCACGCGGTTCAGCCGCAGGGTGGCGGCACCGATGTGCTCGGCGAGCCAGGCGGGATCCTGCGCATCGGCCACGAGCTCGGCCACGCGTTCGGGATGCGCGTAGGTGGGCGGCTTCCAGGTTCGCATGTCGTCGGTGTCGGCGACGATGGCGCGATTCACGTCGCGCAGGTGGGTGAGCGGCACCGAGCGCTTGTGTCGCCAGAACGTTTCGAAACTCTTGCCCATGGCCTTGGCGGCGGGGCCGCCGACCATGACGTCGCGATCGACGTAATCGAAGGTGTCGTCCCAGTCGAAATAGCGGTCTTCGTAATTTCGCCCGCCGGTGATGCCGATGAGGTCGTCCACCACCAGCAGCTTGTTGTGCATGCGCTGGTTGAAGCGGAAGAAGCAGCAGGCGATGCCGGCGGCGAATGCCAGCGGCGTCGTGTGCGCGTTGTGGAAGGTGGGATTGTAGAGGCGGATGTCGAGATGGTCGCTCGCCCGCGCCAGCCCGGCGAGCAGCGCCGGGTCGCCGAACGAGAACAGCTGGTCGGCGAGGATGCGCACGCGCACGCCGCGCCGCGCGGCGTGGATCAACTCGTCGAGCACGAGCTGGCCGGCGTCGTCCATTTCCCAGATGTAGGTCTGCACGTCGATGCTCCGGCGCGCGGAGCGGATCAGGTTCACGCGGGCGGCGAGCGCCGTATCGCCGTCTTCCAGCAGCGTGGCCACGTGCACGGGCCGGGCGGGGGTGGACGCGGCGTCGGCCTCGGCGGCGGCGTCCATCAGCGGGGACGGTGCGGCGCAATGGTCGGTACGGTCGCAGCTGGACTCGCGATCCACCGTGAGGGTGACCACGGCGTCGGCCCTCTGGATCCGTGCCTTCGACAGCGAACAGCCGCCGGTGGCCAGCGTGGCGGCGAGGAGAAGGAGGGTGAGGAGACGGCGCATGGCCGGGGATTCTAGGGGAGACGTGGCAACGGCACGTGAGCCGTCCGGGCTCAGGAGGCTTCGAGCACGATGGCCATGCCGAGGTTCACCCGGTCGGAGAGGGCGCCCCGGTGGCCGCGCATCTCGAAGTCGGTGCGGTCGATGATGCCCTGCAGGCGCAGCACGCAGCCGGCCAGCGACTCAGGAGGGCAATCGTTGGACTCGATGCGGAAGGTGACCGGCCGCGTCACGCCACGCATGGTGAGGGAGCCCTGGACCTCGCCCCCTTGCGTGAGCGCCCGCATGGGGATCGGCAGCGACACGAAGTCGATGCGCGGATGGTGTTCGGCGTCGAAGAATTCCGGCGCCAGCACCCAGCGGCGCAGGCGCGCGGAATCCATGCGGATGCTGTCGGTGTCGATGTGCGCGGTGACCACGGCGGTGGCGTCGGGATGGGTGACGGTCACGTCACCGCGGATGCCGCTGAAACTGCCGCTGACCGTGCTGACCCAGAGCAGTCGCACGCTGAAATCGGCGCGCGAGCGCACCGGGTCGATCCGAAGTTCGGCAGCGGTAACGGGCGCCGCCAGCAGGAGCAGGGCGATCGCCGACAGCAGGTGGCGCATTCGATGGACTCAGTTTGGGGGCGACCAGAAGGTTTCGAGCTTGGCCGAGCCCGGTTGCAACGGTCCATCGAAGATGAGGCGGGCCATGCCGGCGGGGGGCATGCCGCGGTAGTCCTCCGACCGGCCTTCCACGAGGAAGGCTACCAGCTGCTCCATGCCGGGATTGTGACCGACGAGCACCACGCGCTCGACGTCGGCCTGGGCGTCGAGAAGGTCGTAGAGGTCGCCGACGGTGGCATCGTAGATGCTGTCGTCGTAGGTGGGTTTCACCGCGTCGCCCAGGGCCAGCTCGGCGGTCTGGCGGGTGCGCACCGCGGGGGAGCAGAGCACGCGGTCGAAGTGGAACTTGTGGCTGCTCAGCCATTCGCCCGCCGCGTGGGCCTCGCGGCGGCCATGGTCGGTGAGTTCTCGCTCGCGGTCGTCCTTGCCGTCTTTGCCATGCGGCGTCGCTTCCGCATGGCGCAACAGGATGAGTTCTCGCATGGGTACTGTCCTTTCGCTGGGTGCCACGGGGCGTGGCGGGGAGTCGACGCGGGCGAGGTCCGTTTCAGCCGCTGCGCTTGATCCAGCGCAGCAGTTTCGTCCAATCGTCCTGATGGCCGCGCACGTTTTCCGAGTGGTAGTCGAAGATGCCCTTGCCGAGGGCGGTGAGCAAGACGTACGCCTGCGAGTCGCGAAGTTCCGCGATCACGGGAAACGGCGCGCGCTCGGCCAGGTCGGAGACGGCCGCCTGGCTGGCGTTGGTCCACGGCTTGAGGCGGTTGCCCACCAGGCCCACCGGCAGCTTGCCGCGCTTGACCCGGGGAATTCGCTTGAGCAGGGAAAGGAAGTCGAGCGTGGCGTCGAGGTCGAACTGCGACGGCAGCACCGGCACGAGGATGACGTCGGCGCGTTCGAGATAGGGCTCGAGGTCTTTTTCGTCCACGCCGGCGGGCGTGTCGACGATGACCCGCTGGATGTCGTCGGAGAGCCGGTCGAACGCCTTGCGGCTGCCCTCGATGGCGGTCACGGCCGGCACGTTCTCGGGGCGCCTTCGGGCCCACTTCAGGCTGGAGTGCTGCCGGTCGGCATCCACGATGGCCGTGTGCTTGCCCGCCTGCACCCAGTGGGTGGCGAGCTGGGTCACCAGCGTGGTCTTACCGCAACCGCCCTTGCTGCTTGCCACGAGCGTCGTAAGCATGCGCGCATCTGCCTGGGTAGGAGGGGTCCTAGCCTACACAAGCCGGGCGACGGTCAGAAGAGTTTCGTTCTCACCTTGGGCAAGACGACGAGAATGAGCGTGGCGATCGGACCCAGGATCAGCGACAGCGCCCACCACAGCAGTCCGCTGCGGTTCTTGCCCTGGGCCAGGCCGGCGTTGATCAGGGAAAGCGTGCCCCAGCCGACGAAGAAGCCGGCGCGTTCGCTGGCAAGAATGGCGAATTGATCCATTGTAAGCTCCTGTTCTGTCGCAGGATTAATGAGCGTGACGAGCGGCCCCCGCCGGTTCGGGCTCATACGTGGTGAAGGCCGATGGTAGCAATGTCTCGCGATCGTGAAGGAATCTACCCCCAGCTTCCGTTCATGGTGAAGCCGTATGCTTGTCGTTTTATGTTACGGAGTGGGTTCATGCGTGGACGTCGCATCGCCGCCCTGGCCCTGAGCGGCCTGCTTTCGCTGCCGGTCCTCGCGACCCAACCCTGGCCCGGCGCCGCGAAGGCACCGGCGAAAGGTCCGGTGGCGGCGAAGAAGGATCGTACCCAGTCCCTGCTGCAATTCCAGAAAGACCTGGCCAGCGTGCTGGCGCTGCGCACCGAGGCCGATCCGTTGCTCGGCGCGGCCCTGCTGGCCCGCCCGCTGCCCGATCCGCCCGAGGTGCTGACCTACCACGCCCTGCTCGAGCGCGCGTCGCGCAACGCCGATGCCGGCCCGGCCGTGACCTGGGCCCAACTGGCCGACTGCAACGCCAAGGGTGGCGAATGCCCCAATGCCGATGCGCTCGCCACCTTGCAGAAGCAGGCGCCGGACAACGCGGCCGTCTGGCTGCTGAAGCTGGGCATCGACGCCCACACGGGCTCGGACAAGGACACCCGCGCCGATCTCGCCCGGGCCGCCGGTGCCAAGCTCTACGACGACTACCTCGGCGGCAGCATGAAGGCGCTCGCCACGTCGGTCAGCCAGTTGCCGCCGCCTCCCGACACCTTCGACGCCCTGCAGGGTGCCGGTGCCGCGGGCGTGCAGATGGAGATCGTCTTCGGTCTCGCCGCGGCGCAACCGCAGCCGGTGTTTCCCGCCACCGCCACCTATTGCGAATCGAACAAGGCCGACGCGGGCATCGTCGCCGACTGCCTGAAACTGGCGAAGGTGCTCGAGTGGGGCAGCAGTCCCCTGGGCCGTTCGCTCGGCCTGCACCTGCGCGAAACCCTCTCCTCGGACACCGCCGACCAGCAAGCCGCGAAGAACGCCCGGCTCAACCTGGTCTGGCAGATGCAGCAGTTCGGCCGCCTGCACGTGCAGGCGCAGGGCGACAAGGCCACGGCGCAGAAGCTGCTTTCGCTCGCCCGCAGTGGCGGTACCGAGATGAGCGTGGTACTCGCCTCGCTCAACGCCTACGGCATTCCGGCGGAAGCGCCGGCGGGTTGGGAGCCGGCGAGGGTCGAAGGCAGCCGTTGATCAGGCCACGGCCAGGTCGCCGTTGCCGGGGCCGGCCGCGTAGATGACGCGATTGCGGCCGTTGCGCTTGGCTCGATAGAGCGCGTCGTCCGCTTCGCGACAAAGCGTCTGCAGGCCGTAGCCCGATGCGCTGGTGCAGGCCAGGCCGATGCTCGCCGAGCACGACACGGCCGCGCCATCGCCCGGGGCGGGCGACATGTCGATGGCTTCGCGGATGCGGTCGGCGATCGCCATGCCCTCGTCGCGTCCGCACCCGGCCAGCAGCACGCCGAACTCCTCGCCGCCGAGGCGGCCGAACAGATCGGCGGGTCGCAGCAGTTCGCGACACAGCGTCACCGTATGGCGGATCACGGCATCGCCGATGGCATGCCCGTGCGTATCGTTGACGAGCTTGAAATGGTCCAGGTCGATGATCATCAGGCAGGCCGATCCGTCCTTTCTCGCCAGCACGTGCAATACGCGGTCGGCTTCCTCGATGAAATACTGGTGGTTGAAGATGCCCGTCAGCCCGTCCCGCTGGGCGAGCTTCCTGAACTTCATCTGCGAACGCTTGAGTCGATAGAGCCAGAGCGCGATGGAGGCGAGTACCGCCAGCAGCAGCGCGATATAGAGGCGGCCGGTTTCCACCGCCTTGGTGTCCAGGGCCTGTTGCAGGCGCAGGATGTTGTTCTGCTTGCTCAGGCGCTCGGTTTCGAGCCGTTGCGCCAGCGTGTGCTGCTGGGCCAGGTTGTAGGCCAGGGCCTTGGCGCTGACGTCGTTGAGATAGCCCTTGTCCTGTGCGGCGAATCGCTCGTAGTAGTTCAGCGCGGCGGTCGTGTTGCCGTGCTTCTTCTCCACGCGGTAGAGCAACTCGTAGGCTTCCTTCTGCCAGTCGCTCAGGTCGTCGGGGTTGGTCAGGGCGACGGTGGCCAGCGCGCCGGCCTTCGCCGCGGCGTCGTCGCCGAGTTTTTCGAACGCCTGTGCACGCTGCAACGTGGCCGAGATCACGTGCTGATAATAGCGGTTGACGCGGATGCTCGGCCCGATGCGGTCGAGGAGCGCGATGACCTTCTTCGGCTCGTTCCGACCGAGATAGACGGCGCCCAGCGTGAGCCACATGGCGTTCGTCGATACCGGCTGGTCGTCGGCGATGCAAACGCCGAGGGTGTGCTGCAGCTCGGGGCTGGTGGGCGTGAGGCGCCGGGCATTGAACATCGCGGCCACTTCGAGCGTGAGCGACTGGCAGGGCGATTCACCGGGCGGCACGCTGTTCTGCGCCATCCGCGCGTAACGAATGGCGAGGTCGGTCTGATCGGCGAAGTCGAACATTTGCGACAGGCCGATCAACGACATCGATCGCGCCAGCGGATCGGTGATCCGCGGCAGGTCGGCCGTTACCTTGTTGGCAAGCGTGAAGGCTTCCTCGTAGCGGCGGGTGTGCGCGAGGTTGGTCAGCAGCAGCGCCGAGGCCTTGGCGGCGAGCGTGGCATCGCCCGCATGGGCGATGATGTCGCGGAACCCGGCTTCGGACTTGAGATAGTCGCCGCCGTACATGTCTTCCCAGGCATCGAGGTAGCGCAGGTACCATGCCTGCGCTTTCGTCAGGGCGGGGGCCTCGCGACGAACCTCTTCCAGCATCCGCACGAAGCGCGGATGATCCTTCGTCCGCAGGCTTTCGGTGCGCGCGAGGAAGGTCGAAGGATCGCCGATGCCGTTTTGCTGGGCGTGGCCGACCGGCACGAACGCGCCTCCGAGTAAGGCCGCCAGTGCGAACCATGTTCGGAGACGGCGCGTCGGCCGGCGCATGCGCATCAACCCGTCACGGACGATCAGCCGGACGACGTCCCGTCGCCGGGGGTCTTCTCGGTGGAGTCCGGGCTGTCCTCGTCGTCGTCGGTCTTCTCTTCGTCGCCGCCGGGGTACTGCGTGCTCTGCGGAGGCGGCTGCTGGTGCCCCATGTAGTTTTTCTCGTCGCGGAAATCGACGTCGAGCTTCGATCCGTCGCCCGAGGCCACCGCGGCGCGCAGGCCGTCGGACGCCTTGGCCTCGTCGAGCACGCGGCCCAGCACCTCGGCCGAGGCATGGCGCAGCGAGGCGTCACGCCCAATGGATTCCAGCAGTTCCAGCGTATCGGTCATGGATGTTTCCCCCTGTTTTTTTGCCTGACCTCACGCAATGGCATGAGATCAGGCTCGTTCGGACATGATGACAGCCGTCATCGAGTGCACGCATCCGCCGGAAGCCCCCCCCCTTCCGGTCGCGTATCAGGCCGTCGCGGTCGCCGCATCGAGGGCCTTGAGCCGGTCCCGGGTGGCGGGATTGAGCCTGAGGGACCGGGCCGGCGGCAGCACCACGGTTTCCTCCGGCGGCAACGACGCCTGGGGCAGGTCGCCCAGGGCGATGCGGCGGATGCGCGGTTTCTGTATCGGCAAGGTCGCCGCCCGGTAAAGGATGATTTCGTGGTCGAGCGGATAGTCGGCGGCAAGCAGGTCGACGAGCACCTGGCGATAGCCGGCCGTGTTCTCCAGGTGGCCTACCGAACGGTTGCCGATCATGCCCACCTGCCATAGCACGAGGTACGCGGAGGGATCGACGCGGCGCTCGTAATAGAGAAACTGGCTGGCTTCGAAGTGCAGGCAGCCGACGCTTCCCGGATCGATGCCCAGGTCGGCGTAAAGGCAGTCTTCGGCGGAGATGCCCGGTTCCATATACGCATGGAAGCCTTCGGCGCGGGCGGTCTCGATGACCTTGTGCGGCGACCAGGCGAAGATGCCCGGATGGCCGTAGAACACACCGCAGACGCGCTTGCCGGCGCGCACCTCGGTCATCATGAGTTCGACCCACTCGCGATACGTCTGGACGCGCGACTTGCCTTCACCGTAATACGGCTGGAGGCTGCGCACGTCCGGATGCATGCGATGCAGCCACAGTTCGACCACGCCATCGGACAAACCTGCGAAGACGACGTCCGCCTGTTCGATGTGGCTGCGTGCCAGGGGGGTCAGGTGGGAGCCGAGGGTCATGCCCATGCCGACCACGGCGATGCTGCCGCGAGGCATGGCGTTCGACGAAGATGAATGTGCGTTCATCTCGCGATAGTACGGCAATTGTCACGACGGGCACATGTCGCAAAAAGAAGGCCCCGGAGGGGCCTTCACGGTGTCGCGGGGAGTTTAGTCGCCCAGTTGTTCGCGCATGAATTCCGGCTGCGCCAGTGCACCCTTGTGGATGTCGGCGTTGTAGTACTTGGTGGCGAAACCCTTGCTGATGGCGCCGCGCTCGCGGAAGCCCGAGAGGTCGCCGTCCTTGCGGGCCATGGTGCAGCTCCACCAGCCGGTGGGGTAGCACGGCTGCGGGAAGGGCAGCGTGCGCACGGCCTTGAAGCCGGAGGTGCGCATGGCCGAGCGCATGGCCTTGATCAGCTCGATGTGGGCCAGCGGCGACTCCGACTGCTGCACCAGGATGCCGCCGTGGCGAAGGGCCTTGTGGCAGCTGGCGTAGAACGCCGCGTTGAACAGGCCCTCGGCCGGACCGACCGGATCGGTGGAATCGACGATGATGAGGTCGATCGACTCCGGCTCGGCCTCGGCCATGTACTTGATGCCGTCGATGAACAGCAGCTCGGCGCGGGGATCGTTGTTGGCGTCGCACAGCTCCGGGAAGTACTGCTCGGCCAGGCGGGTGACGCGCTCGTCGATCTCCACCTGGGTGGCCTTCTCGACTTCCTCGTGCTTGAGCACCTCGCGCAGCGTGCCGCAGTCGCCGCCGCCGATGATCACCACGCGCTTGGCGCGGGCGTGGGTGAACAGCGCCGGGTGCGTCATCATCTCGTGGTAGAGGAAGTTGTCGCGGCCGGTGAGCATCACGCAGCCGTCGATCACCATGAGGTTGCCCCAGTCGGTGGTCTGGTAGATCTCGATGGTCTGGAACGGCGTCTTCTCGGCGTGCAACAGGCGCTCGACGCGGAAACCGATGGAAGAGCCCGAAGCCTGGTGGGCCTCGGTAAACCAGCTGAGCTGCTGCTGCGACATGACGCGGAATCCTGGAATTCGGGTAAGGGAGTCTCTAACCGCCGCATTGTACCGGCTCCCGGTGAAAAAGCGGCCAATCGGCCGGCCGGCGGCGATACACGGATGTCGTCGGCCGCCGCTACAATAGGCGGTCTGGTCGGCCCCGCGGCGTGCGAGGCTCCCGGCCGCCAGGCCCGTTCGAGTCAAGGTTCGCCGCTGCGACTGTTCCGCGCCCCCTCAAGGGGACACGACACAATCACCTGGAGACCGCCCGCCCATGGCGAACTGGACCATCGATCGCGCCAAGCTGACCTACGCGATTCCTCACTGGAGCAACGGCTACGTCGACGTGGCCGGCAACGGCCGCCTCACGATGCGCCCTCGCGGCGACGAGGGCCCGGCCCTCGACCTGCCCGCCATCGTCGAGGAAGCCACCCGGCAGGGCCTGCGCCTGCCCTTGCTCGTGCGCTTCCCCGATATCCTCGCCGATCGTCTGGCCCGCCTGCAGGAGGCCTTCGCCAAGGCGATCGACGATGCCGACTACGCCGGCCGCTACACGGCCATCTATCCCATCAAGGTCAACCAGCAGCGCGGCGTCGTCGGTGAGCTGGTGGCCGCGGGCGAGAAGGGCTTCGGCCTCGAGGCCGGCTCCAAGCCGGAACTGATGGCGGTGCTGGCGCATGCCCGTCCGGGCAGCATGGTGGTCTGCAACGGCTACAAGGACCGCGAATACGTGCGCCTGGCGCTGATCGGCCTCAAGCTCGGCCTGCGCGTGCACATCGTGGTGGAGAAACTCTCCGAGCTCGACCACGTGCTGGCCGAGGCGAAGGCGCTCGGCGTCGAGCCGCTGCTCGGCGTGCGCGTGCGCCTGGCGTCCATCGGCGCCGGCAAGTGGCAGAACACCGGCGGCGACAAGGGCAAGTTCGGCCTGAGCCCGGGCCAGGTGCTCGAACTGGTGGCAAAGCTCGAGGCCGCCGGCCTCAAGCACACGCTGCGCCTGCAGCACTTCCACATGGGCTCGCAGATTTCCAACGTGCGCGACATCGCCGCCGGCATGCGCGAGGCCGTGCGCTACTTCGTCGAGCTGCACCGGCTGGGCGTGCCCATCGACGTGGTCGACGTGGGCGGTGGCCTCGGCGTGGACTACGAAGGCACCCGTTCGCGCAGCTACAACTCCATCAACTACAGCGTGGGCCAGTACGCCGCCAGCATCGTGCAGCCGCTGGCCGAAGCCGTGGCCGAGCACGGCATGCCCGCGCCGACCATCTTCACCGAGTCCGGCCGCGCGATGACCGCCCACCACGCCGTGATGGTGGTGAACGTCACCGAGGTGGAAGAAGTTCCGCCGGGCGCCGTGCCGGCCGAGCGCGAGGGCGAGCCGATGGTGCTGCGCCACCTGCGCGACACCCACGCCGAACTCGATCATCGCCCGCCGCTGGAGCTTTTCCACGAGGCGCAGCATCACTTCGCCGAGGGGCAGACGCTCTACGCGCTGGGCCAGCTCGACCTGCGCGACCGTGCCGCGCTCGACGACCTCTTCTATGCCATCGCCAATGCGGTGCGGCCGCGCCTGCTGCCGGCCGAGCGCGCGCACCGGCAGGCGCTCGACGAACTCGACGAGAAGCTGGTCGACAAGTATTTCGTGAATTTCTCCGTGTTCGAGTCGGTGCCCGACATCTGGGCCATCGACCAGATCTTCCCCATCGTGCCGATCTCGAGGCTCGACGAGGAGCCGACCCGGCGCGGCGTCATCGCCGACCTCACCTGCGATTCCGACGGCCGCATCGACCACTACGTGGACGCCGAGGGCGTGGACGTGAGCCTGCCGCTGCATCCGTTGAAGAGCGGCGAATCGTACCGCCTGGGCATCTTCATGGTGGGCGCCTACCAGGAGACGCTGGGCGACATCCACAACCTGTTCGGCGACACCGACGCGGTGAACGTGCGCGCCACGGCCGACGGCTATCAGTTCGCGCACATCCGCCGCGGCGACACCACCGACCTCATGCTCGACTACGTGGGTTACGACCTGACGATCCTGCGCCAGTCGTACGCCGACCGCATCGCCGCGGCGGGCATCGGCGGCGACGAGGCCCGCTTCCTTGCCGAGACGCTCGACAAGGGCCTCACCGGTTACACCTACCTGGCGGAGACCCCGTAAATGACGATCAAGGCGGCCTTCATCGGCCTGGGCGCGATGGGCGCCCCGATGGCGCGGCACGTGCACGACAAAGGCCTGCTGGCCGCCGTGGGCAACCGCACGCAAGCCAAGGCCAGCGAACTGGCGAACGAACTCGGCGTGCAGGCGCCCGACATGGCTGGCATCGCCGGCACCTGCGACGTGATCGTGCTGTGCGTCAGTGCGGATGCCGACGTCATCGGCGTGGTCGAGGCGTTGTTGCCGTCGCTGCGCAAGGACAGCATCGTCATCGATCACTCCACCGTGGCGCCCGCCACGGCGCAGAAGGCCTCAGGCTTGCTGGCCGACTCGGGCGTGCATTTTCTCGACGCGCCCGTGTCCGGCGGCGTCGAAGGCGCGAAGAACGGCAAGCTATCGGTGATGGTGGGCGGCGATGCCGCCGTGCTGGAACGCGCGCGTCCCGTGCTCGAAGCCTATGGCGCGCGCATCACGCACATGGGGCCGGTGGGTAGCGGCCAGGCGACCAAGGCGGTCAACCAGGTGCTCGTCGCCGGTATCGCGCATGCCGTGACCGAAGGTCTCGCCCTCGGCGAGGCCTTGGGCCTCGAGGCCGACCGACTCATCCCGACGCTCGCCGCGGGTGCGGCGGGCAACTGGTTCCTCGACAAGCGCGGCGCCACGATGCTGCGCAACGAGTTCTCGGTGGGCTTCAAGCTGGCGCTGCTGCACAAGGACCTGGGCATCGTGCGCGGCATCGCCACCGAGGCGGGGACGAACCGCACCGTGATCGAGCAGTCGCTGGCGGATTTCGGCGAGCTGATGTCGCAGGGTTACGGCGACGACGATATCTCGGCGTTGATCCGGTTGAAGCGCAAGAGCTGATCGCGTCGACAGCGCCCGATTCCCTCACGTCGCTCCTGCGAACGCAGGAGCCCAGCGCGAGGCGTCCGGTTTCCTGCGAAGAGGTGATGCGGCTCTTTCGCTCCCTCGAACGCAAGAACGACATGAGGGGGTAGATGCGGCTAGGAGCCCGTGAAGGCGGCTTAGCCGCCTTCCTTCAGGGCGATCGCGCTGATTCCCGCCGACTGCAAGCGCTGCTTCGTGCTTTCCAGGTCGGTCGCCGATTTGAACGGTCCGAGGCGCACGCGGTTGTAGGTCTGGTTGCCGACCTTCACCGATTGCACGTTCGCCACGAAGCCTTGCAGCGCGAGCTTCGCCTTCAGCGATTCCGCGTCGGACGCGCTCGGGAACGCGCCCACCTGGAGCAGGTAGCCCGATCCGCTCTGCGCGGCGGGGTGCGCCGGCTGCGAGGGCGCGGCCGTCACGGTTTGCGTCGAGGCCTTGGGCAGGTTGGGATTGACGGCGGGTTGCGCGGCGGTCTGTTGCGTGGCGGCTGCCTGCTGAGCGGCGGCCTGCTGCTGGGCGGCCTGCGCCGCCTGCTGCTTCTGCTGCGCCTCGGCGCTGGCCTGGGCGTGGATCTCCGCGTCCGGGATGCGCACTTCCTTCTCGGACAGCACCGAATAGAAATCGTACGAAGGCTTCTTGGGCTTCTCCGGCTCGGCCTGGTCAGCCACGCCCGGATCGCTTCCCTTCTGCGCCGTGGCTTGGGGGTTCGGCTCGGGACCGTCCTTCTTCATGGGGATGAGGCTGCCATGCATGGCGAAAGCCATCAGCACGGCGCCGGCCAGGATGCCGATCAGCGCCCAGCCCCAGCCCGGCATGCCGCTGGAACCGTTGCGGACCGCCTGACGGCCCTTGCCCTTCTTGCGTGTTGCCATTTACATGCTCTCCGGGGCGGAAATGCCCAGCAGATCAAGACCGTTGCGAAGCACCTGCTGCGTGGCGGCCACCATCGCGAGGCGCGCGTCACGCAGATCGGCGTCGTCGACGATCCACTTATGCTCGTGATAGTAACTGTGCAGCGCGCCAGCGAGCTCGCGCAGGTATTGCGCGATCAGGTGCGGTTCCAGATTGGCCGCGGCCGCCTCGACCACTTCGGGGTAGCGGGACAACTCGAACATCAGGGTCTGTTCGTGCTCGGTGGCGAGCAGGTCGAGCTTCGCCAGCCCGTTGGCGCGCAGGGTGGCGAGGCCGCGATCGGCCAGTTCGCGAAACACGCGGCTGGCGCGGGCGTGGGCGTACTGGATGTAGTAGACCGGGTTGTCGTTGCTCTGCGAGCGGGCCAGGTCGATGTCGAACACTAGTTGCGAGTCGGCCTTGCGCGCGATGAGGAAGTAGCGCGTGGCGTCGCGGCCCACTTCGTCGATGAGATCGCGCAGGGTCACGTACGAACCGGCACGCTTGGAGATCTTCACCTCCTCGCCGCCCTTCATCACCGTCACCATCTGGTGCAGCACGTATTCGGGCCAGTTCTTCGGGATGCCGGTGTCCAGCGCCTGCAGGCCGGCCTTCACGCGGGCCAGCGAACCGTGGTGGTCGGAACCCAGCTCGGTGATGGCGCGTTCGTAGCCGCGCTGCCACTTGGTGCGGTGATAGGCGACGTCGGGCAGGAAATAGGTGTAGGTGCCGTCGGACTTGCGCATCACGCGGTCCTTGTCGTCACCGAAATCGGTGGAACGCAGCCAGAGCGCGCCGCCTTCTTCGTAGGTGTGGCCGTGGGCGACCAGCTCGCGCACCGTCTCGTCGACCTTGCCTTCGGTGTACAGCGACGATTCGAGGTAATACACGTCGAAACCGACGCCGAACGCCTTCAGGTCGAGATCCTGCTCGTGGCGCAGGCTGGCGACGGCGAAGCGGCGCACGTCGTCGAGGTTGTCGACGTCGCCGGTGGCCGTGACGGTCTCGCCGTCGGCTTCGACCGAGGCCTTCGCCAGGAAGGCCTGGGCGACGTCCATGATGTAGTCGCCGCGGTAGCCCGACTCCGGCCAGCGCGCGTCGTCGGGGCCGACGCCCTGCGCGCGCAGCTGCGTGGACAGCGCGAGATTGGCGATCTGCACGCCGGCGTCGTTGTAGTAGAACTCCCGGGTGACCTTCCAGCCCGTCGCATCGAGCAGGCGGCTGATGCTGTCGCCGATGGCCGCCGCTCGGCCATGCCCGACGTGCAGCGGACCGGTGGGGTTGGCCGAGACGAATTCCACGCCCGCCACGCGCCCGGCGCCGTCGCGGTTGCGGCCGTAGCGATTGCCCTCGGCCAGCGTCTTCGCGATCTCGGCGTGATAGGCGGCCGGCGCGAGGAAGAAGTTGATGAAGCCGGGGCCGGCGACCTCCACCTTGCCCACCACGGGGGAGGCGGGCAGCGCCTCCACGAGGTCGGTGGCGATGTCCCGGGGTTTGCGGCCGGCGGCCTTGGCCATCATCATCGCCGCGTTGGTCGCGAAATCGCCGTGCTCGCGGCTGCGCGTACGCTCGATGACGAACGACGGGGCGACGAAATCGGACGGCAGCTTGCCGGACTCCCGCAGCGCGCCGATGGCCTGCAGGACGAGTTGGTTGAGCGCTTGTTTCACGGGAGTCGCAACGCGGACATGGGAACCGGCAATCCTATCAGAAAGGGCCCGCGAGACCGCCCGCCAAGGGTGTTTCCCGCTGTCCACCGCCCTGTGGATAACTCTGTGGGCAATAACCGCTGCCGCCGTGCATGGCCGCTTCCCCGCCCTCTTGACATCGATGCGTAACAAGAAAAGTCGTTGTTTATCAGTATGTTGATAAATCGACTTGCATTCGGGTCGCAGCTGTGACGGGCAAGTGGGCATCGGGGTCGATGTGCATAAGTCGCGCCGCACCCATCCGTCACATGGTGTTTTCCGGCACGTCATGGCGCTGTCATCGACGGCCGTCACACTTCTCTCCGTGCCCGGTGTCTCCCCGGCCCAAGGCACGTCGGGTTATCGAAGCCCCTCCCTCGACAGGTGACCCATGACGGCGCGAGCGGCACTCGCGCCGTCTTTTTTTCGGTCTGCCGGGGCCACGGCGAACGTGGCCCGCGAGCGGACGACATCCCGTTTCGGCGGTGCACCGAAGAGTCGGGCGTATTCCCGGTTGAACTGGGAGGGACTCTCGTAGCCGACCTCGAACGCCGCGGTCTCGACGTGGCAGGCATGCACGATCATGAGGCGGCGCGCCTCCATCAGGCGAAGCCGTTTCTGATACTGCAACGGGGTGAGCGAGGTCAGCGCCTTGAACTGGCGATGGAAGGCCGAGGCGCTCATCCTCGCCAGCGCCGCCAACTCGGCGATGCGTACGGGCTCCCTGAATCGCTCGCGCAGGTGCCGCATGGCGTCGACGACGGGGCGTGTCGGGCTGCCGGCCAGCGCGATGCGCGCGACGTCGCCGGCATGCGGCCCGGCGAGAAGCCAGTAGCACATCTCGCGCAGGATGCCGGGAAGGAGCGTCGGAATCGCCCGGGGTGTGTCGAGCAACCGGGCCAGGCGCAGGACGCAGTCGGCGAGCGCGCCCTGGAAGTCCGTGACGAAGACGCCGCGGCAGGGCTTGGCGCTGGCACGGGGCGGCGGGGCCATGTCTTCCGCGACACCCCGGAGCAACGCGACGTCCAGTTCGATCATCAGGACGAGGCAGGGACGGTCGGGACTCGCCTCGACCACTCGCCCGATCGAGGGCGTTTCCACGCCGATCAACAAGGCCTGTCCCGCACGGTATTCGACTCGGTCGTCTCCGAAGGCCGCCCACTTCGCACCCTGGGCGACGACGCACAGCCCGGGACGGGACACCTGGTGGGCCGGCGGCTTCGGGTGGTCGGAGCGCAGGATGGTCAGCCCCTCGATGGCCGTCGCGTAGGCGCCTTGCCCCGGCTGGCCCGTCGTATGGCGCAGCAGGATCTCCGCCAATGATTCCGGCATCTCCCTTCTCTTCCGCAGTCAGGTGCGACGACCTTAGCCAGACGAGCAGGATCGGGCAAGAAACGGCCACGTTCCGGTATCCAGCGCAAATCGACTCGATTTCATACTGCCGGCCACGTTTCGAGGAGATTTTCATGCAGATCGCGGATCAAACCGTACTCATCACCGGTGGCGGCACGGGCATCGGCCTGGCGCTCGCTAAACGTTTTCTGGCACACGGAAGCCGTGTGGTCGCCGCCGGCCGACGCGTCGACACGTTGCTGGCGGCGCAACGGTCCACGCCCGGCCTCGAGGTGCTCCCCGGCGACGTTTCCAGCGAAGCCGGACGCATCGCCCTGGTGGAGGAGGCGCTCTCGCGCTTCCCCGCGCTCAACGTGCTCGTCAACAACGCGGGCATCGGCCAGCGTCATCCACCCTTCCTGGAGGCACAGGACTGGGCATCGCACCGGGCCGAGCTGGCCACCAACCTCGACGCGCCGATGCACCTGTCCATGCTGCTCCTGCCGCACTTCGCCACGCGGCCGTCGGCCGCGGTGGTCAATGTGACATCCGGCCTCGCCTTTACGCCCTTCGCCGCGTTGCCGACCTACAGCCTGACGAAGGCCGCCCTGCATTCCCTGACCATCAGCCTGCGTCTCCAGTTGCGGAACACGGCGATCGACGTCGTCGAGATCGTGCCGCCCAGCGTCAGGACCGACTTCACCGGTGGGGCGGCCGGCGTGGATCTCGACGCCTTCGCCGATGCCACCTTCGAACGCCTGGCCGCTGGCGAGACCGAAATCGGGTTCGGCACGGCGGAAACCCGGCGGCTCGCCAGCCGGCAGGAGCTGGATGCCTACGTCGCCGAGTTGAATCGCGCCGACGCGTAGGTCGGCGGATATCTGCCGCTCAGAGCAGGCCGCGTGCGGCCATCGACACGGGGTCGTCGTGACCGATGATGAGATGGTCGAGCACGCGCACGTCGATCAGGCCGAGCGCGTCGACCAGCACGCGCGTGATCTCCCGGTCCGCACGGCTGGGTTCGGCGATGCCCGAGGGATGGTTGTGGGCGAGGATCACCGCGCAGGCGTGGTGCCGCAGGCAGGCGCGCACCACCTCGCGGGGATACACGTTGGCCGCGTCGATGGTGCCGCGGAACAGTTCCTCGTAGGCGAGGATCCGGTGTCGCGTGTCGAGGAACAGGCAGGCGAAGGCCTCGTAGGGAAGGTGGCGCAGCCGCGCCTTGAGGTAGTCGGCGCTGTCGGTGGGACTCCGCACCCGTGGCAACTCGGCCAGGCCCTCTCCCAGCGAGCGGCGGGCGAGCTCGAGCGCCGCGACGATGCGCGCCCGCTTGGCGGGCCCCACGCCGCGGACGGCCGGCATGTGGTCGGGATCGGCGAGCAGGCGGCCGAGGCTGCCCGCCTCGCCCAGCAGCGCACGGGCGGTGGCGACGGCATCGCGGCCGACCGAGCCGTTGCCCAGCAGCACGGCGATCAGTTCGGCGTCGGACAACGCCCCGACGCCATGGCGAAGCAGGCGCTCGCGCGGTCGCTCGCCTTCGGGCCACTGGGGAATGGGGCGCAGCCCGATGGCTTCGGCGGGAACGCCGTCGGCCACGCCGCGCGGGCGAGGGAATCCGTGTTTCATGGCTGCGCTGTTCGTCCTGTTTGATACCGAGCCCGCGTTCGCGGCAATCGGTACACGGTAGGGATGTCACGCCCGGGTGGCGATAGAAGGATTCTGAAAAATGCGTCGGATGTGCGGCTGCTCCGGTGCCGGGCTCAATCCGTTAAGCTAACCAGCCCTTCGAAACCGGCGCCGTTTCGCCATGAGCCTTCGCCAGCGTCGCATCCTGATCGGCGTCACCGGCGGCATCGCTGCCTACAAGGTGTGCGAACTCGTTCGCCGCCTGCGCGACCTCGAGGCCGAGGTCCGCGTCGTGATGACCGAAGGCGCCACGCACTTCGTTACGCCCACCACGTTCCAGGCACTCTCCGGCCAGCCGGTGCGGGTGAGCCTCTGGGACGAGCACGGCGAGGCCGCCATGGGGCACATCGAATTGGCCAAATGGGCCGAGCGCCTGCTGATCGCCCCGGCCAGCGCCGATACCCTGGCCCGCCTGGCGCACGGTTTCGCCGACGACCTGCTCACCACGGTGGCGCTCGCCACGGCGGCGCCGGTCTACGTCGCGCCCGCCATGAACCAGCAGATGTGGGCTCATCCCGCCGTGCAGGCCAACGTCGGCACGCTGCGCGTGCGAGGCGTGGGCATCCTGGGTCCGGCCGACGGCGACCAGGCCTGCGGCGACATCGGCTCGGGGCGCATGCTCGAACCGCACGAACTGCGCGACCTGCTGGTGGCGTCCTTCGGCGACCAGCCGCTCAGCGGGCGCAAGGTGGTGGTCAGCGCGGGCCCGACCTACGAAGACATCGATCCGGTGCGTTTCATCGGCAATCGCAGCTCCGGGCGCATGGGTTTCGCCGTGGCCGCCGCGGCCCGCGACGCGGGGGCGCACGTCACCCTGGTCGCGGGTCCCGTCGCCCTGCCCACGCCACCCGGCGTCGAGCGTGTCGACGTGCGCAGCGCGCGGCAGATGCACGACGCGGTGCTCATCGCCAGCGAGGGCTGCGACATCTATATCGGTGCCGCCGCGGTGGGCGATTATCGGCCCGCCGAAGTCGCCGGCCACAAGCTGAAGAAGGTCGACGGTTCGCCGTTGCACCTGGAACTGGCCGAAAACCCCGACATCATCGCGGCGCTGGCGGCACGAAAGGATCATCCGTTCCTCGTCGGTTTCGCGGCGGAAACGCGAGAACTGGCGCACTACGCGCAGGACAAGCTGCGCCGGAAGGGCCTGGACATGATCGCCGCCAACGATGTGGGCGAGGGGCGCGGTTTCGAGGTGGCCGACAACGCGCTGCACCTCTACTGGGCCGACGGCGACACCGCGTTGCCGCGCATGCCCAAGACCGAGCTGGCGCGCCAACTGGTGGCGCGCATCGCCGAACGTTTCCTTTCCGGCAACGGACGTACGCCTTGATCGACATCGAACTGAAAATCCTCGACCCGCGCCTGGGCGATTCCATTCCGCTGCCCGAGCCGGCCACCCCTGGCAGCGCGGGCATGGACCTGCGCGCGGCGCTCGACGCGCCGGCGGCACTGGCGCCCGGCGACAGCCTGCTGGTACCTACGGGCATGGCCATCCACATCGGCGATCCGGGGTGGTGCGCGCTCATCGTTCCCCGTTCCGGCCTGGGCCACAAGCAGGGCCTGGTGATGGGTAACCTGGTGGGCGTGATCGACGCCGACTACCAGGGGCCGCTGATGATCTCGTGCTGGAACCGCGGAAATGCGACCGTCACCATCGCGCCGGGCGACCGGATTGCGCAACTATTGCTCGTGCCGGTAGGCCGCGCGCGGTTGCGCGTGGTGGAGGAATTCGCGCCTTCGCTGCGGGGCGAGGGCGGGTTCGGTTCGACCGGCGTGGTCTGATCCAACGGGAAAAACGTGCATGGCTCGAAAAGGGGGAGGGGAGCGGCGGCTCGACCGGATCGACCTGCGTCGACTGCTGCCGCTGGTCGGCGCCACGCTGTTGATCGCGGGCGGGTTGTTCTGCGCCTGGCAGACCTGGCTCATCGCCGACGAGAGCGATGCCGCCGAGCGGACCCGCAGCGCGCAGCGCGATGCCGTACGGGTGCTGGGCGATGCGTTCCGCGTGCATCTCGACCGGCTGCATAAGGCGGTAAACGATCCGGCGCTGCTGGCGATCCTCGACGATCACCCGGCCGCGGCGTCCCGGTTGCACCAGGCCCTCCCCGATGCCCGCGCCGTGGACGTCTATTCGGGCGGCCTCGACGAGGTGGTGCATGCCGACTACCGCCAGTTCGGCTATGCGAAGGCCGCCCAGCTCATGGCGGCGCTCGGCGCCGGCCAGGCGTCGCCCGCGTCCACCGCCGTGCAAGGGGGCGAACGGCGGCTGACGCTGGTCGAACCCGTCGGTGCGCCGGGCGACGTGCGCGCCTGGGTCTGGGTCGAATATGCCTTCGACGAATGGCGGGACCGGTTCGAGTCGGTGTCTCCGGCCGGTGGCCGGCTCGAGCTTCACCAGAGCGCCAGCGGGGACAGCGCTCCCCTGCTGGCGAAAGGCAAGCGTTCGGCCGAGCGCGAAGCGTCGGGCCTGCCGGTGCCCGGCACCGCGTTCTATATGTTCGCGGCCCTGCCGAAGGCATTCATCGTGTTGCCCCATTCCGCGGTGCTCGGCGGATTGCTGGCGCTCATCGGCCTGGGCGGCGGCGGGTTCCTCGCCTGGCGCCGGATGACGATGCCGCCGCCGGTGGAACGCGACGATGAAGGCGACGACATCCTCGTCGCCGACGTGGTGCGCAAACCGCGATTGCCGCCCGCACCCACACCCGCTCCCGCGCTCGAGGCGCCTGCCGCGGCCGCGACGCACGAGGCGGATGCGTCCATCTTCCGCGCCTACGACGTCCGCGGCGTGGTGGGCGCGGCGTTGAATGCCGATACCGCGCGGCTCATCGGTCGCGCGATCGGCGGCGTGATGAACGAACACGGCCTGCGCGAGATGGCGGTGGGCCGCGACGGACGCCTGTCGGGCGCGGAACTCGCCGGCGCCCTGAGCGATGGCCTGCGTGCCGCGGGCATCGACGTGATCGACGTCGGCGCGGTACCCACGCCGGTGGTGTATTTCGCGGCGTTCCACCTGGGTACCGGTTGCGCGGTGTCGGTGACGGGCAGCCACAATCCGCCGGATCACAACGGTTTCAAGATCGTGATCGGCGGGGAAACGCTCTCGGGGGACGCCATCGCCGATCTGCACCGGCGCATCGTCGAACGGCGTTTGCCCGAGGGTGGGCAGGGAACCTGGCGCGAGCAGTCCGTGACCGAAGCCTACGTGGGCCGTGTCGTCGGCGATATCGCCGAGGCGGATCGTCGCCTGAAGGTGGTGGTCGATGCCGGCAACGGCATCGCCGGCCCGGTGGGACCGCGCGTGCTCGAGGAGATCGGTTGCGACGTGGTGCCGTTGCACTGCGAGGTGGACGGCCGTTTTCCCAACCACCCGCCCGATCCGTCCGATCCGCGCCATCTCGCCGACCTCATCGCGGCCGTGCGTGCGGTCGGCGCCGACCTCGGCATCGCCTTCGACGGTGACGGCGACCGCATCGGGGTGGTGGGACCGGATGGTGAAATCATCCCGTCCGACCGCCTGCTGATGGTGTTCGCGCGCGACGTGCTCGCGCGCAATCCCGGCGCCACCATCGTCTACGACGTGAAATGCAGCGCGCACCTTCGCCGGGTGGTGCAGGAGGCGGCCGGCGTGCCGCTCATGTGGCGCACCGGCCATTCCATGGTGAAGGCGAAGATGCGCGAAACGGGTGCGGCGCTGGGCGGCGAGATGAGCGGTCATTTCTTTTTCGCCGACGGCAACCGCTGGTACGGCTTCGACGACGGTATCTATGCCGCGGTGCGCCTGGTGGAAATCCTCGCCGGCGATCCCGAGGAGCGCGCCGTCGGCGAGTTGTTCGACGACCTGCCCAGGAGCGTGTCCACGCCGGAACTTCGCCTGGCGGTCGAAGGCGGCATGGCGTTCCGTTTCATGGAGAGCTTCCGCGACCAAGCCGATTTCGGCGATGGCCGCATGACCACGCTGGACGGCGTGCGCGTGGAGTGGCCCGATGGCTGGGGTCTGGTACGTGCCTCGAATACGGAGTCCGCGCTGGTGTTCCGCTTCGAGGCCGACACGCCCAAGGCATTGGAGCGGGTGAAGGACGCCTTCCGCCAGCGGGTCCACGCCGTGAACGACGCGATCTCGCTGCCGTTCTGACCGCCTCTGTCAGCGTCCGCCGGCCGATTCGGCGGCGGACCTGATCTCCCGGTAATGCTTCAGTTGCGCGTCCATGCCGGCCTTGGCCTCGTCTTTCGCCGCCTGCTGGCGCTGCAGCGTGGCGCGCAGGCCGGAGACGGTGTCGCGCTGCTTGGCGATGCGGTCGTTGAGGTACGGCGGCACCGGCTGCTTCGAACGCTCGAGGTCGCCGGCGCGGTTGAGCAGGTCGGCCAGGGCCTTCTCCTGGCCTTGCAGGTTCAGTCGCGTGGTACGCGCGGCCTGTTCGAAGTTGTCCACTTCGGCGGTTTTCGCGGCGACGAACGAGGCCTCGTCGGGATAGGCGTTGAGCGTCTGCGCGTCATCGCGCTGTCGCTGCTCGCGCGCCCGCTCCTCGGCGGCCTTCTGCTCGGCGACCTTGCGCGCGGCGGCGCGTTCGTCGGCGTTGAGCTGTCGATCGACGTGGCGGATCACCAGGCCCTGGCCATTGACGATGTCGTAGCCCGCCTTGAGCGCGTCGGGGGTGAGGCTGTCGCTGAAGACGGACGCGCCGGAGGCGTCCTTCCAGCGGAAGCGGGTGCCGCTGTTGTTCGACGTGTTGCTCTGGGCGGCCGCCGTCATGCCGATGCACAACGCGCCTCCCGCCAATAGATAACGCACAGCTCGCATGGTATTCCCTCCGTCGGGCGAGTATAGCCAGCGCGCGCGAGAAGGAGCCGCGGGAGCGGCAAGGCTCCCGTGTCCCGTGACGGAGTTGCCGTTTTTCAGGCCTTCACGCCGTACCGTTCGCGATAGGCGACGAGCCGGCCGTGCTCGGCGGCCAGTTCGGGCCGCTCGCCGGCATAGGTGAGCACGTCGGCAAGGCTGGCGATGGCGATCACCGGGATGCCGAACTGCGCGGACACCTCCTGCGCGGCGGACAGCTCGCCCTGGCCGCGCTCCTGCCGGTCGAGGGCGATGAGCACACCCGCGGGTTCGGCCCCTTGCGCGCGGATGAGTTCGAGCGATTCGCGCACGGCGGTGCCGGCGGTCATCACGTCGTCCACGATCAGCACGCGCCCCTTGAGCGGGGCACCCACGAGCGTGCCGCCCTCGCCGTGATCCTTGGCCTCCTTGCGGTTGTAGGCCCAGGGGACGTCGCGATCCTGGGTATCGGCCAGGGCGATGGCGGTGGCCGCCGCCAGGGCGATGCCCTTGTAGGCGGGGCCGAAGAGCATGTCGAAGGCCACGCCCGAACGAACGGCCGCGGCGGCATACGAGCGGCCCAGGCGGGCCAGCGCCGCGCCGGAGTCGATCCGGCCCATGTTGAAGAAGTAGGGGCTCGATCGGCCCGATTTGAGCGTGAATTCGCCGAAGCGGAGAACGTCGCGGGCGAGGGTGAGTTCGATGAATTCGCGCTGGTAGTCGTGCACGTCAGGAAGTCTCTGCTGGGTCGGGAAAAGGCAGCGGCAGCCACAGCACGCGCTGCGGCCCCGCCGGACCGCCATGGTACAGCGCGCCGCTGTCGCGGTAGCCCGCCCGGCGGTAGGCGCGCACGGCACCCTCGTTGACGACGTTGACGCTGAGCACGATTCGTCCGCGATCGGGGTGGCGCCGTGAAACGTATCGCGCGATGGCCCGCAGCGCGCGCGTGCCCAGGCCGCGGCCCTGAAGGCCGGCGTCGATGAGGAAACTGCGCAGGGCCACGGCGCCGTCCGCGAGCGGGTGATCGCCGAGGGCCGACGCCGTGCGGTCGATGCGCACGTAACCCACCACGCGTCCGTCCTCCAGCAGCGCGAGGCCCTCGCTGCCCGGGCATACGGCCACGTCGGCGAGCGAATCGGCGACACGGCCGACGAAGGCGACCTGGTCGGGGTTCACGGTGAGGGCGATGGCTGCCGCGCGCGACGTGTCGTCGATCGGCCGGACGTCGATGCCTTGTTCCATGGGGCCAAGCATCCAGGCGCAGGCCCTGCGACGCAAGCCGGGTATCATGGCCGCTTCGACCGATTCCAAGAAGAGCCCATGCGCATCATCTCGCTGAACGCCAACGGCATCCGCTCGGCCGCCACCAAGGGCGTGTTCGAATGGCTTCGCCAGCAGGACGCCGACGTCGTCTGCCTGCAGGAAACCAAGGCGCAGGAGTCGCAGCTCACCGATCCGATGTTCCGCCCCGACGGGCACCATTGCTTCTACCACGACGCCCGTAGCAAGAAGGGCTACAGCGGCGTGGCCATCTACTCGAAGCGTGAGCCCGACGAGGTGCGCACGTCGCTGGGCTTCGAAGACTTCGACTGCGAGGGGCGCTACATCGAAGCGCGCTACGGCAATCTCAGCGTGGTGTCGTTCTACATCCCTTCCGGTTCGTCGGGCGACGAGCGGCAGCAGTACAAGTTCCGCATCATGGAATGGCTGACGCCCATCCTGCGCGAGTGGGCCGCCAGCGGGCGCGATTACGTGCTGTGCGGCGACTGGAACATCGTGCACACGAAGAACGACATCAAGAACTGGACATCCAACCAGAAGAATTCCGGCTGCCTTCCCGAAGAGCGCGCGTGGCTCGACCTGCTCTTCAAGGACATCGGCTGGGTGGACAGCTTCCGCGCGATCAAGCCCGACGCCGTCGAATACACCTGGTGGTCCAACCGTGGCCAGGCCCGCGCCAACAACGTGGGATGGCGCATCGACTACCAGATCGTCACGCCGGGCCTGCGCGACCGCCTGCGCGATTGTTCGATCTACCGCGACGAGCGCTTCTCCGACCATGCGCCGTTCACGGTCGACTATGCCGACTGAGCCGGCGGCGACACCGGCGAAGCCTTCCGTCTGGAGGGCGTTCACCCAGCCGTCGGCGTGGACGATGGCCTTCCTGGGTTTTTCCTCCGGCCTGCCGTTCCTGCTGGTGGCCGGCACGGTGGCCTATTGGCTGAAGGAAAACGGCATCGTGCTGAAGGACATCACGATGATCGCCAGCGCCGGCATGACGTACGCCTTCAAGTTCGTCTGGGCGCCGCTGCTCGACCACTGGCAGCTTCCGTTGTTCCGGCGGTTGGGTTTGCGCCGGGGGTGGTTGCTGTTCTCGCAGTTGTGCGTCACGGCCGGGCTGCTGGCGATGGCCGCGACGTCTCCCGTGCAGTTGCCCTTGTTCGTGGCGGCGACGCTGGTGGTGGCGTTCTTCGGCGCCACGCAGGACATCGCGGTAGATGCCTACCGCATCGAGATCGCTCCGGTGGAGGCGCAAGGTGCGCTGGTGGCTACCTACGCGTTGGGCTATCGCATCGGTTTGATCGTCAGCGGAGCGCTCGCGCTGATCATGGCCGATCACGTGTCGTGGGGAGTGGTCTACGTGGCGATGGCGGCGACGATGCTCATCCCCATCGCGACGACGCTCCTCGCACGGGAGCCGGAGGTGCTGCGTCGGAAACCGCGCGGGTGGATGGAGGCCATGCGCGAAAGCCTCGTCGAGCCCTTCACCGATTTCTTTCGGCGTTACCGGTGGGTGCTCGCGCTGGCGACGCTCGCGTTTCTCCTGCTTTTCAAGGTTCCCGAACAGGCGACCATCGGTGGATTGATGAGCGCCTTCTACCGCGACATGGGCTTCGAGAAAACCCAGATCGCCGCGGTCACCAAGATCTGGGGCATCTGGATCGGCATCGCCGGTGCGTTCGTGGGCGGTGCCCTGGTCGCTCGCTGGGGCGCCTGGCGACCGCTCGGTGCGGCCATCGTGGTGGCCGGTGCCAGCAACCTGCTCTACCTGTTCCTGATCCGGCATCCGGGCAACATCACGGTGCTTACGCTGGTGATCTCGGGCGAGAACTTCACCCTCGGCATGCTCGGGCCGCCGACGGTGGCCTTCCTGTCGGCGCTGGTGAACAAGCAGCACACGGCGACACAGTACGCCCTGCTCAGCTCCATGGTGAACCTGCCGGGCAAGGTGCTCGGCTTCTTCGGCGGCGGCATCGCCATGTCGGTCGGCTACGGGATGTTCTTCGTCATCACCGTGGTGTCGCTGCTGCCCGCGATGGTGCTCTACGCCTGGCTCTGGCCGCGGCATGCGGATGCCGGCCGCAAGGCCTTGCGAGCCGTGGAATAGGCCCTTTGGCGCCATGTGCCCTGGCGGCGATTCTGTGTAATATCGGCAGCCACAGGGGGCATGCGCGAGGGAGGTAACGCACGTGCCGGATATCGTGGTACGACACATCGACGATCAGATGGCCGAGCGGATCAAGAGTCTCGCTCGCGAACGCCGTTGGTCGATCAACGAAGTCATCCTCCACGCGTTGCGCCACGGCCTGGGTCTGGGCCCCGGTGACGCGTTCGGCGAACTGCTGCTCGAACCGGGCGATATCGCCCACCTTACCGGCGCGTGGGACGCCTCCGAACAGGCCGCCTTCCAGGAAGCCCTATCGGCACTGGCCCAGGCCTCGCCCGATTCGCTCGTCCAGGCATCCCGGCGCGAACCGAAAGCCTCCGACGAGGTTTTCTAGCGATATCTAGCGATATTCAGGGCGCGGCGTAGAGTGCGCCGAGCAGGCGTGGACCGCGGGCTCCAGTCACCGCGGGCAGATTGCCCGGCTCGCCGCGAAGGCGCCGGTAGGCCAGCCAGGCGAAACCCATCGCTTCCATGAAGTCCGGATCGATGCCGAAGGCCGTGCTGGCATGCAGCGGGCGGCCCTCCAGTCGCATGCGGATCGCATCCATGAGCGCGGCGTTGTGCACGCCACCACCGCAGGCGACCACGTCGAGCGCATCCCCGGCATGCCGGGCGATGGCGTCGCCGATGGATACGGCGCTCAACGCCATCAGGGTGGCCTGTACGTCGGCCGGGGCAAGCTCAGCCACGCGTGGATGCAGGTCGAGCCAGGCGAGGTGGAAGTGTTCGCGACCGGTACTCTTGGGCGGAGGCAGGGCGAAGTAAGCGTCGTCGAGCAGTTCGGCGAGCAGGTCGGGATCGACCTCGCCCGACGCGGCGAAGCGGCCGTCGCGGTCGAAGGTTTCGCCCCGATGGCGAAGGCACCATGCGTCCATGAGGCCGTTGGCCGGGCCGGTATCGAAGCCGGTGACCTCGCCTTCGGGCGTGAGTCGGGTGACGTTGGCGATGCCGCCCAGGTTCAGTACGACGCGGGCGCCTTCGTTCGGCCGCAGCACGGTGGCATGAAAGGCGGGCACGAGCGGCGCCCCCTGGCCGCCGGCGGCGACGTCGGGGCGACGGAAATCGGCGATGGTGGTTATGCCGGTGCGCTCGGCGATCACCGACGGATCGCCGATCTGCAGCGTGAACGGCCGGTCGCCGTCGGGCCGATGGCGAATCGTCTGTCCGTGCGAGCCGACCGCGGTGATCTCGGACGGGAGGACTTCGGCTCTTGCGAGAAGCGCCTGCGTGGCATCGGCGAAGGCCTGGCCCACGGCGACGTCGAGTCGACCGTAATCGTCGAGGTCGAGGCGCTCTTCGTCCTGCGCCACGGCGAGGATGCGTCGACGGAGCGGCTCGCTCCACGCATGCACCAGACCGGCGACGAGCGACGGCCTGCCCTGTTCGAAGCGGACCAGGGCGGCATCGATGCCGTCGGCACTGGTGCCGGAGATGAGTCCGACGTAGAGACCGTCCATGGTGGTCATGGGATCAGTCGGTGCTTTTCGCGGTGTCGACCTGGGCGAGCTTGACGTTGCTGTCCACGTGGTTGAGGCGTGCGAGCTGCGGGCCGACGACCTCTTTCTTGAACTTCGCCAGCTGCGCGGCGGGCAGCGGTTCGGGCTTGGGCAGGGTGACCGTCTGCGGATCGCGCTGCACGTTGTTCACGCGGAATTCGTAGTGCAGGTGCGGGCCGGTGGCGAGGCCGGTCATACCGACGTAGCCGATGGTGCTGCCCTGGCTCACGCGCTGGCCGACACGGAGGTTGGCGAAACGCGACATGTGGCCGTAAGCCGTGCTGATGGTCGCGTTGTGCTGGATGACCACGAAGTTGCCGTAGCCATTCATCCAGCCCCGGAACTTGACCACGCCGTCGCCGGCCGCGTGGATCGGCGTGCCGGTGGGCGCGGCGTAATCGACGCCCTTGTGCGCGCGCATCTTGCCGAGGATCGGATGCATGCGGCCCGCGCTGAACTGCGAGGAGATGCGGGTGAAGTCGACGGGAATACGCAAGAACGAACCGGCGAGCGGACGGCCTTCCTCGCTGAAGTAGCCGACCTTGCCGTCGCTGTTCTTGAAGCGGTAGGCGGTGTAGCGCTTGCCCTGGTTCACGAATTCGGCCGCCACGATGTCGCCCTCGCGCAGGAAGGCGCCGTCGCTGTACACGTCGTCGTAGATGACGGTGAAACTGTCGCCGACGCGAAGGTCCTGCACGAAGTCGATATCGAACTTGAACACCTCGGCGAGCTTCAACACCATCGCCGTGTTCATGCCGGCCTTCGAGCCGGCGCCAAACAGCGAGCTGTCGATGACGCCGTGGGCGACGTGCTCGCGACGTTGGACATCGCGCACCTGCGTGGTGAGTTGCGGCGACGTACCGTCGAGACGCAGCGTGGCGATGGAGGATTCGTCCTGGTCGAAGCGCACGCCCTTCAGCGTGTGGTCGGCACCGACGAGGAACTGGAACTCCTGCCCGGGCTTGATCTGGTGAAAGACCTTCGTGCCGCCCGCGCCGTCGATGACGTGCTGCAGGTCGGTCATCGACAGTCCCTGGGCGAGGAAGATGTCGGCGAGTGTCTGGCCGGCCTGCACCTGCACGGTCTGCCAATCCTCGACCGGGGCGAGCGGCTTGACGGTGGCGGGATCGATCTTCGGCAGCGCGAGTGGCACCACGGAGCGCACGAGGGGCTCGGTGAGCTTCGGCGATTTCATGGCGCCGGCCCACGCGGGAATCACCAGGGCGGAGAGGATGACGAGCAGGAAGGCGGTGCCTGCCAGGATCCAGCGCTCGCGCGACCAGCTCAGCGGTTCGGCCGAGGCGTTGCGACTGAAGGACCAATGGGCCCGACTGTCGTAGAAGTGAGCATGACGCCGCTGCGCCTTGCGGCGGATGGCCTGCTTGCGCGCGCTGTGCGCTGCCCGATTCACATCACCCATTGTCGTTCTTATGTCCACTCGCCCCGAGGTTGTGCCGTACCATAACGGCCCTGTGCAAAGTCCGTCAACGCCTTCTACGTCAATGCTTTGCATCGCATCTTGCGGTTAACGCACAATTAACCCCACGAACCTTTCACGCCCGTCGTGGCGGGTCGCGGCATTCACATATATCTAGAGAGCAAGCATGAACGAGCTGGACCAGGTCCTCGCCCTCATCGCGCGTGGCGCGGACGAGATCATCAAGAAGGACGACCTCGCCTCGCGGCTGAAGCTTGGCCGGCCCCTTCGCATCAAGGCGGGTTTCGACCCGACGGCGCCCGACCTGCATCTGGGCCATACCGTGCTTCTGAACAAGATGCGCCAGTTCCAGGACCTGGGACACCAGGTGATCTTCCTCATCGGTGACTTCACGGGAATGATCGGCGACCCCACGGGCAAGAACGTCACCCGCAAGCCGCTGAGCCGCGAAGACGTGCTGGCGAACGCCGAAACCTATGCCGAGCAGGTCTACAAGGTGCTCGACCGCGAGAAGACCGAGCTGCGCTTCAACTCCGAATGGTTCGGCAAGATGGGAGCGGCCGACATGATCCGCCTGGCGGCCCAGCACACCGTGGCCCGCATGTTGGAGCGCGACGACTTCGCCAAGCGGTACAAGGCGGAGCAGCCGATCGCCATCCACGAATTCCTCTACCCCCTGGTGCAGGGCTACGACTCCGTGGCGCTGGAAGCCGACGTGGAGCTGGGCGGCACCGACCAGAAGTTCAACCTCCTCATGGGCCGTGCCCTGCAGGAGCACCACGGCCAGGCGCCGCAGATCGTATTGACCATGCCGTTGCTCGAGGGGCTCGACGGGGTCAACAAGATGTCCAAGTCGCTGGGCAACTACATCGGCATTGGCGAGCCGGCCATCGATATCGTCACCAAGACGCTGAAGATCGGCGACGACCTCATGTGGCGCTGGTTCGAATTGTTGAGCTTCGACGTTTCCCTCGAGGAGTTGGGCCGGATGAAGGCCGAGGTGGCCTCTGGCGCACTGAATCCCCGAGACGCCAAGCTGCGGCTCGCGCGCGAACTGGCCACGCGCTTCCACGATGCCGCCGCGGCGGAGCAGGCCATCGCCGGCTGGCACGCCGTGGTGCGGGGTGAGGGAGACACCAGCCTCCTTCCCCTCACCGATATCTCCGCCCCTGCCGAGGGCTTCCGTCTGGCTGCGCTGCTGACCGCCGCGGGCGTGACGCCGAGCAATTCCGAGGCGAACCGCAAGCTCAAGGAGCGTGCCGTGCGCATCGATGGCGAGGTCGTCGAGGACGCTTCCCGCATCTTCGAGGCCGGATTCGAAGGCGTGCTGCAAGTCGGCAAGCGAAACTTCGCACGTATCCGGCTGATTTAACGGGCCTTTCAAAAAAACTTCACAAAAGGGGTTGCAGCCCCTTTTGAAATCCGTATTATTCGCCTCCCCGCTGACACGGAACGCGCTTCGCGAACGGTGTCTACGAGTCTCTTGCTTCACCAGCCACCTCGAAAAAAAGTTTGACGAGATGGTTGACAGAAACGAAAGATGCTCTAAAATGG
>NZ_JAEUYM010000003.1:0-602459 GCF_040900725.1 Luteibacter sp. CQ10
TCGACGAACCCCGCATCATCCCGTCACCGATGCCGAATCCGCTCACGCCGGTTTGCAAAGCGGGCGTCGAAAACCAAAACATAACCTCATCGTTGTGGTTCGACAGGACGTTCGTTGCATGCCTCTTGGAAAGATCGCCGTCGGGATGACGGCGTGCGTGGTGGCCCTCGTGGCCGCGCTTTACGGATCGGCGTATCTCACTCATTTTTTGCTCGGCTTCCAGCACAGCCCTTCGTGGAATACGTGGTGGCGCTACTTCCAGGGGGCCGATCAGCCCGCCTATGTGCCCTTCGCGTGGCGTATCCATGCCGCGGGCGGTATCGGCATCGGTGTTCCCGGCTTGGCGCTGGTCGGTCTGCTCATGGGCCTCCATCGACGCGGGAAGCCCCGGTCCACGCACGGAGACGCGCGCTTCGCCAAGCCCTCGGACCTGCGCAAGGCCGGCCTCTTCGCGTCGTCGCCACAAGGCATCGTCATCGGAAAAATGGGTCGACGCCTGATCCGCATGCCCGGCCAGCAATTCGTCATCCTCGCGGCACCCACGCGGTCGGGCAAAGGCGTGGGCGTGGTCATTCCCAACCTGCTCACTTACGACGATTCGACGGTCGTCCTCGACATCAAACAGGAGAACTTCGAACTGACCAGCGGCTGGCGGGCCAGCCAGGGCCAGGAGATCTATCTGTTCAACCCGTTTGCCGAAGACCGCCGGACGCACCGCTGGAATCCGCTGAGCTACGTGTCGAACGATCCGGATTTCCGTATCTCCGATCTCCAGGCCATTGCCGCCATGCTCTGGCCCGATGGCTCGGGCGACCAGAAGTTCTGGGTGAGCCAGTCGCGCAACGCCTTCATGGCCTTTGCGCTCTATTTGTTCGAGCGCGGTGGGGAAACGCCGACGCTCGGCCAGATCTATCGCCTGTCTTCCGGCAATGGCGGCGACCTGAAGCCATATCTTCTTGAACTGGCCGAGGAGGGATACCTGAGCAGTCATGCCAAGACGGCTTTCGCCAACCTGACCTCGCAGGCGGAAGAGACCTTCAACTCCATCCTGGGCAGCTTCAAGGAGCCATTGAACGCCTTCATCAATCCGGTGCTCGACGCGGCCACCAGCGGCAACGACTTCGATCTCAGGGACGTTCGAAAGAAGAAGATGACGATCTACATCGGCATCCTGCCGAACAAGCTCGCCGAGAGCCGCGTTCTCGTGAACCTGTTCTTCAGTCAGCTCATCAACGTCAATACGAAGGAGATGCCGGGCACGAACCCGGAGCTGAAGCACCAGTGCCTGCTCCTGATGGATGAATTCACGAGCATCGGCCGCGTGGACATCATCGCGACCGCGGTCAGCTATATGGCCGGCTACAACTTGCGCCTGCTTCCCATCATCCAGAGCATGGCCCAGCTCGACGCCACGTATGGCCGTGACGAAGCCCGCACGTTGATGACCAACCACGCCCTCCAGATCATCTACGCACCGCGCGAACAACAGGACGCCAACGACTACTCGGAGATGCTCGGCTACACCACGTTACGCAGGGAGAGCGTCACCCGCGGGCGGGACATCAGCCGCACCGAAAGCGAAGAACGGCGCGCCCTGATGCTTCCCCAGGAATTGAAGGCCATGGGAGCGGACGACGAAGTGTTTCTCTACGAAGGCCTGCCGCATCCGGTGCGATGCCGAAAGATCCGCTACTACAAGGATGGTTTCTTCACCAGGCGGCTGAGGCCGAAGGTGGCGATTCCGGGGCTTGTCATGGCGTCGAAGCAAAGCGCGCCTTCGAAACCCACGATGAAAGCGGCAAGCCCCAATGGTCTTCGCCTGCTCACTGAAGACTGAAGCAAACCAAAGGAGGCGATATGAGTAAGGAAGACGACGACACCCCAGCCTCATCGCTTCAGCCGGTCCACAAGTTGACCCGCCCTGATCCGCTGCATGAGCTCCAGCTTCTGCGGGACTTGGCGATCATCAACGAAAGGACCGAATGGGAGCTTGGGCCACGACCGCACCAAACTGCTCCTGTCGAGCCAAAACGTAAACCGAGGCTTGAACAGATAGCCCGGTCATCCGGAAATGAAATCCATGAGTGCAACGATATGAATCCAACACGCATCGCCATGGCGGCCACGCTAGGGCTCTCTTTGAGTCAGCCCGCTTTGGCAGTCGAGAAGCCTGCAAGTTCGAGCAGGGACATTCCGAAGAGCGTTCGTTCTGTGATCGGTAATGACCAGGTGGTCATCGCCTATCAGGCGGTCGATAGCGATGACGGGCGAGGCAAGACTGTAGCCCTGGTGACTCGTACTCAGACCAAAGGGCCAGCGACATCCGATCCTGACTACGTGTGGAAGGCGGAGTTCGCTTGCGAACTCGTCGTCATTGACGTGATCGAAGGCCATGCGACGATTAAGGGTCGAAGCCGAGGGGCCGTCAATTGTGATGGAAATAATAGGAATAAACGTGCCGGATACCGTGAGTTGGATGAGAACCTCGATCTCTCTTCGGGAATGATCACATTCAAGAACTATTCCAACAGCACTGCTGCAGGCTGGTTCAGCTACTCGTTTTTTCTCAATAGTGGCAAGTGGCTCGTGTCTTCGGCGAAAGCCGAGTACCACTTTAATGAGACGGATGATGAAGGCTACTTGGTTTTCACTACGGAGGAGGCTTCTTTTCCGAAGGACTTCGGGCTGATTCCCATGGAGGATCTTGATCCGGTCTGGATGGCCGGAACGATAAGCAAGCATCGCACGAAAAGTAGATAAGGAGTGATGCGTGCCACGACTTAATGAATCGGCCGCTTTCTTACTGAGAGAGGCAATAGAGTCCGGCATCACGTCTCCCGTCGAGCTGGCTAATCTTATGGCGAACGCGTCTGTCGAAACGCGAAAATTTTCGGTTATGCACGAGTCATTCGGATATGCGAGCGTCGACAGGCTGCTGAGCGCTGCCAGTTCTGCGATCGAACGTTTCACTCGTGAGGAAATTCAAAGCGCCATCGATAGCCGCGATCCCCGAAGGATTGCAACGGTCATGTATGAGCGGAGACCGAGCTTGGAGAATTCCGAGCCGGGAGATGGTTGGAAATTCCGTGGGCGTGGATATTTCCAGCTGACGGGTAGACACAACTATCGAGTCTATGGTGGCTTGATTGGCGTGGACTTGATTTCCAATCCCGATGCTGCCGCCGATCCAAAAAATGCAGCGAAAATATCCTTGTTGTTCTGGAGGGAGAACAGGCTTGGCCGATTCAAAGATGCCATTTCGGTTGGAGCTAAGCTAAACGGCGGGAAGAATGGCGAGAATGAACGGTATGTCGCGGGCCGACAGTGGGCTAGCATCCTTACCGAAGATCTCATCCGAGATATACGAAGTGGGGCCATAAGTGCGGAGCAACTCGCGCAGATCGAAACGGACTTCGATGTTGTAGCGCATTCGGGCCATTCCCCTGAACTGATGCAAGTTCAGCAGAACTTGAACGAGCTTGGTTACACCGACAAACATAACAGGGCGCTGACGGTTGACGGCGACGACGGAGTCAATACCCGAGCGGCCGTGGAAAAGTTCCAGCGCGATCACGGGCTCACGGTGAATGGCCGGGCGGACCCGAGCGTACAGGCGGTGGTACGCGAAGCGGTCGAAACGAAACGTCGGTCTTTCGGACTGCCTGACGCGCCCTACCTGCGGCAGGGAGAGCCGGATACGGCCATGTCTATGTATCGCTCGTTTGCGCCTGGGCCTGTTCCCGGCCTGGCGGTCACCGATGATGCATTGATCCGCAGTTTGCAGCAGAACCTCAATACCCTCGGCATCGCCGACATGAAAGGCGAGCCCCTCGAGGTTCACGGCGTTTACGACATATCCACGCAGGCAGCGGTGGCGCGGTTCCAACGCACACAGGGGCTTGAGGTTACGGGGCAGCCCGACGAGCGGACGCGTTCCCTGCTTCACGGCCAGGCGTTCATCGCCGAGTTGAAGCAGTTGCCGCAGGCGCCGGTCGTCGAACCGACGCCGTGGGCCGATCCGGCACCTCGGGCGCAGCGGCAGCCGTCGCTCGCCCCACCGGAGCCCGAGCCAATGCGATTCAGCGATCCGAAGCATCCACAAAACGCGCTCTATCGCGAGCTCAAGCGGATGCTGCCCGAAAAGACGAAGGAGGATCGTGTCGCCCAGATAACGGCGGCCTGCTACGAAGGCGGCATCAAGCCGGGCCGGATCGGAACGTTCGAGATCAAGGATGACAGGATCGAGGTGTTCGGGGCGCTCACGGGCTACGCGGATGTCGACCTTCTCCAGCGTCCCGCCGAGCAGGAGAGCCTCGAGCGCGTGCAGTCCTTCGACCGGCAGCAGATGCAGGAACTCGCGCAGCTTCAGGCGCAGCGGCAGGAGGCGAGCCTCGGGCCAGCCATGGTGCGTTGACGGTCCGGGGCCGGGGAGGGCCTGGTGACGGAGGGGGCGCGTCGCCTTCCGCGCCGCCCCTCTCGGGGGCGGCGCTTACGTCGAGGCATCCGGTTTTCGCCAAACCCTCCCAAGGGTTTAAGCTGGCGGTTTCGGGCCCCATCTCGGAGCCTGTCACCCGTTACCGGTAGCCTCCATGGATTCCCTGATCACCCTCGCCGAACGTCGCCTCCTCACCCCGGGCGGTTTGGCCGCTTCCGACCTGGATCGCGTGTTTTCGCAGCTGATGGGCCCCTCCATCGACGCGGCCGACCTCTATTTCCAGCATTCGCGCAGCGAATCCTGGCTGCTGGAGGAGGGCATCGTGAAGGACGGCAACCACTCGATCGAGCAGGGCGTGGGCGTGCGGGCCATTTCCGGTGAGAAGACCGGCTTTTCCTACTCCGACGAAATCGTGCTACCGCAGCTCCTGGAAGCCTCCCGCGCCGCGCGGGCCATCGCCCAGGGCGGTGCCGGTGCGGGCAAGCCGCTGTCGCTGGCGACGGGACGGGCCCTGTATCCGGCCATCGATCCGGTGGAGAGCCTGCCCAACGAAGAGAAGATCGCCCTGCTGCGCGAGGTGGACGCCTATGCGCGCTCGCGCGATCCCAGGGTGAAGCAGGTGGTGGTGAGTCTCTCGGCCACGCTCGATACCGTCCTCGTGGCGGGCTCCGACGGCACCCTGGCGGCCGACGTGCGGCCGCTGGTACGGCTCAACGTGCAGGTGATCGCCGAACAGAACGGCCGTCGCGAGCAGGGCCATGCCGGGGGCGGCGGGCGGTACGGCTACCGCGAGCTGATCGCGAACGGTCGCGCCCATGCCTTCGCCGAGGAAGCCGTTCGGCAGGCCCTGGTCAATCTCGACGCGGTGGATGCCCCCGCCGGCACCATGACCGTCGTGCTCGGTCCGGGCTGGCCCGGCGTGCTGCTGCACGAAGCCATCGGCCATGGCCTCGAAGGCGACTTCAACCGCAAGGGCAGCTCGGCCTTCGCCGGGCGCATCGGCCAGCGCGTGGCCGCCGAGGGCGTGACGGTGGTGGACGACGGCACCCTGCCGGGACGCCGCGGCTCGCTCAACATCGACGACGAGGGCACGCGGACCGAGTGCACCACGCTCATCGAAAACGGCATCCTCAAGGGCTACATGCAGGACAAGCTCAACGCCCGGCTGATGGGCGTGAAGCCCACCGGCAACGGCCGCCGTGAATCCTTCGCCCAACTGCCGATGCCGCGCATGACCAATACCTACATGCTGGCCGGCCAGCGCGAACCCGAAGAGATCATCCGCTCGGTGAAGAACGGCCTGTATGCCGTGAACTTCGGCGGCGGCCAGGTCGACATCACCAACGGCAAGTTCGTGTTCTCGGCGAGCGAGGCCTACCTCATCGAGGACGGCAAGATCACCGCGCCGGTGAAGGGCGCCACCCTGGTGGGTTCCGGTCCCGAGGTGCTCACCCGCGTCTCGATGATCGGCAACGACCTCGCGCTGGACGAAGGCGTGGGCGTGTGTGGCAAGGATGGGCAGAGCGTGCCGGTGGGCGTGGGCCAGCCGACGCTTCGCGTCGACGGCATGACGGTGGGCGGCACGGCCGCCTGAGCGTCTTGCCCAAAACTATCCAGCCGCCCCTAAACACGACGCCCATCACGGATTGCAAAATCGTCACCCTGCGGGACGCGCGTCTACCCCTATTTAGTATTGTGATGGTCATTTACTGCGTGGATGATCCGTGCCGAAGACAGGGTATGGACGTCTGATCCAGGCGTAGCGGGTTCATTCGCTTCTTTTGAAAGCATTCGAAGGCAAGGGCCGGTGGCACGTTCACCGGCCTGCGGCGTGTCGTGTGCTCGGGACATCCCCTGTCCGATATCGACTTCAACCAGGGGAAAACCCAATGAAGCATCCCGCATCACCCCCAAGCAGGACGCGGCGGAAACCACTGGCTTCCGTCGCCGCCCTGGTCCTGATGGGCGTGGCGGTCTCGGCGCAGGCCGTGACGCTCGCTCCGTCGGATCGCCAGGACATCAACATCGGCGCCCGGCCGTGGAAGTACACCAAGCAGCACATCACCAACCCGAACGACCCCGTGGTCTACGCGGACGTTCCCAACGGTGACGCCGGCGCGGCGGTCAACTTCGACGACAGCAAGTGGCTGACCGTCGGCCTGCCGCACGCGGCGAACGACTTCACCACCTTCATCAACCAGGAGTCCGGCGGTGGCCAGGGCAGCCTGGACGGCGAAACCAGCTGGTATCGCAACCGCCTGACCGACTCCGCGTCGATGAAGGGCAAAAAGGTGATGCTCGAGCTGGAAGGCGCGCACACGGGCGACCGCGTGTACGTCAACGGCCAGTTCATTCCCGGCACCGGCGTGCTGAACCAGCCCGGCCAGCCCGATGCGCAGGCCACCCACGTCATCGGCTTCATCCCCCATATCGTCGACCTCACGCCGTACCTGCGCTACGACGGTACCGACGTGATCGCGGTGAAGGTCAGCCGCAGCGGCGGCGGTTTCTTCGAGGATCCGGGCTTCTCCGGCTCGTTCCGCTTCGGACAGTCCGAGGCGGGCATTTTCCGTCCGGCCTACCTGCACGTGACCAACCTCGTGCACATCCCGGAGAACGTCTACGCCGGCCAGAACACCTGGGGTACGTACGTCGGCACGAAGTCGCTGAGCACCGACCTCAAGGCCGCCACCGTCGAAGTCCAGACCAACGTGGTCAACGAGACCGACACGCCGCAGACGGTCACCCTCGTCACGCAGATCGTCGACGCCAACGGCAACGAAGTCGCGCGCGACCAGCAGGACAGGACGCTGGCCCCGCACGTGATCCCGAGCGACCAGACGCCGGTGTTCGACGAGACGCTGACGGTGAACAACCCGACGCTCTGGTATCCGAACAACAGCACGGAAGGCAAGCCGTACCTCTACCGCGTGTTCCACACCGTCAGCATCAACGGCGTGGTGGTGGACGCCAAGCAGAGCACGCTCGGCATCCGCATGCTGACGTGGGACAAGGACTTCCTCTACGTCAACGGCAAGAAGCAATACGTCTACGGTGGTTCGAGCCGCTACGACTACCCGGGCCTGGGTTCGTCCGTGCCCGAGGAACAGCAGTGGCGTGACCTGAAGGACATGGCCGCGATGGGCGGCAATCTCTTCCGCGTGGGTCACTCGCTGCCCAGTCCCGAATTCGTGGCGGCGGCGGACGCGCTGGGCGTGTTCCTCGTGCAGCCCAGCGGCGACGGCGAGGGCGGCTTCGGCAATACCTGCGCCGCCGGCGACGGCGCCTGCAACGACATGTGGACGATCAAGCGCGAAGTGCAGCGCGATACGGTGATCCGCGATCGCAGCCACCCGTCGATCCTGGCGTGGGAAATCAACAACGGCACGATGGACACGCCGTTCGCGCAGGAACTGGGCCAGAACTCCAAGGATTGGGACAACATCGCCCCGCGTGCCATCGCGGACCGTACCCCGAAGGCGGCCAACGGCGACATCCTCAGCTGCTCGAAGGCCGGTTGCGAAACCCACGTGCACCAGGTGGATTTTCCGAACAAGCCCGCCTGGGGCGCGGAATACTGGGGTCCGGGCGGCAAGCGTGAAGGCTACGACACCGAACTGGCGTTCGCGCTGAACTACCTCACGCCGTGGTCGCAGGCCCGCAAGGTGGGTACCTTCGGCATGGCGCAGTGGTATTTCGCCGACACCCCGGGCGAGGTCATCGAGCTGGTCGACGGCACGGAAGACGACCATTGGGTTTTCCATCACGACGACAAGGGCAACCCGACGTTCCATCCCGATGGCAAGCAGGTGAAGGACTTCACCCACAATGCCCGCGGCAACAACGCGTCGATGGCTGACGCGAACCGTTTCCCGCGCATGCTGTATTACATCTACGAATCGGTGTGGACGCCGTTCGAAGTCAAGCCGATGGTGAAGCTGGCCAACACCTGGAACCGTTCGGGTGACATCACGGTCAGCGCCTTCAGCAACTGCCCGGCCGTGCGCCTGCTCGTCAACGGCGTGCAGCAGGGTACCGATCAAGTGCCGAACTCGTGGGATTCGATCGACGACGCGGCGTTCAACGCGCTGAACGGTCCGGTCAGCGAGGACACCGGTCACATCCAGGGCGTGGCTACCGCCCAGGCCACCACCAAGCTGCCGGGCCAGGTCCACTGGAACGTCACCTGGCAGGCCGGTTCGGCCGTGGCGCAATGCATCGGCACCGACGGTCTCGTGGTGCAGAAGAACGGCGCGGACGTCGCCGACACGTTGAAGACCGCCGGTGCGGCCGACCACATCGAGCTGACCGTGGTCAACACGGCCGATCCGATCGTCAAGCCCGACGGTTCGGTGTTCCAGGTCACCGCGAACGGTTCGGACGCGACGTTCATCGTCGCCAAGGTCGTGGACGCCAATGGCGTGCGCGTGCCGGACGCCTCACAGCTGGTGACCTTCAACGTCGACAGCGGCGAATCGCTGGTGACGTTCAACGGTGGCACGCAGCAGCTGGTGGACTGGCAGGGCGTGGTCGTCACCGACCGCAACGGCCCGATGCCGGAACCGAACCACTACTACCATTCGCCGGGTTCGCACGAGCTGAAGTTCGAGGGCGGTTTGCAGAAGATCGCGCTGCGTTCGAAGTTCACGCCGGGCACGGTGACGGTGAGCGCCACGTCGGCCGGCCTGAAGCCGGGCGTGGTGTCGTTCACCATCGCTCCGATCCCGGCGCCCCCGGCGGCCGGCGGTACGCAGATCATCGCCAACCCGACCAGCCAGAGCCTGAGCACGGGCGACCATGCGCACTTCACGGTGGTGGCTTCCAGCTCCCACGCGGTGACCTATACATGGAAGAAGGATGGCGTGGAGATCGCCGGGGCCACGGGTCCGAGCTTCGACACCCCGGCGCTGACGCTGGCCGACAACAACACGAAGTACACGGTGGTGGTGCACGGTGAGGATGCCTCGCCGGAATCGCAGCCGGCGGTGTTGAGCGTGGTGTCGTTCGCGCCCGTGCACGTTACGAAGCAGCCGGTGGCGGTCAACGTCGACGCGGGCCAGACCGCCCACTTCGCGGTGACGGCCTCGGGTTCGCCCACCATCAAGTACCAGTGGATGAAGGGTTCGGACGCCATCGCGGGCGCCAACGGCCCGACCTACGACACGCCGGTGCTTTCGACGAACGACAACGGCGCGCAGTATTCCGTCGTCGTCAGCAACCAGCAGAGCAGCGAGCCTTCGGTGGCCGTGACCCTCACGGTGAACGCCGCCCGTCCGCCGGTCGTCAGCAACACGCTGGCCAGCGTTCGCGCGAATCCGGGCCAGCCCGCGACGTTCGACGCGACCAACCTCGTGGCCGGCAGCTCGCCGTTCCACTACAAGTGGTCGCACGACGGCGTGCCCGTCGGTGGCGACAGCCCCAAGCTGACCATCCAGGCGGTGCGTCAGGGTGACGTCGGTACCTACTCGGTCGAGGTGAGCAACATCGCCGGTACCGCGGCGCCGGTGTCCGCGCAGCTGACCCTGGCTCCGCCGGGCGCCAACCTCGCCCTGCAGAAGGTGACCACCTCGACGGCGCTGGAAGACAACGTCGGCCTCGCGGCGTGGCATGCCGTGGACGGCGACGACACCACCCGTTGGGGCTCGGCGCACGAGAACGACGAGTCGATGACCGTCGACCTCGGTTCGTCGCGCACCTTCAACCGCGTCGTGCTGAAGTGGGAAAACGCCTACGCCGACGAATACGCGATCCAGTACTCCGATTCGCTCGACGATGCGAGCTTCAAGGACGCGCTGCACGTCACCGACGGCAGTGGCGGCACCGACGACCGCACCTTCGATACCCCGGTGAAGGGTCGCTACGTCCGCATGAAGGGCATCAAGCGCCATACGGATTACGGCTACTCGCTTTACGAGTTCCAGGTGTACAACACGCCCAGCTGCTGCACTGCCGCCGACCGCTACTCGGTCGACGCGACCAACAAGTTGGTGACGGACAACCTGAGCGGCCTGGTGTGGGATCAGTTCCAGCGTGGCTTCGCCGACCAGGGCGCCCAGTTCACGCAGCTGGAGGCGATCAAGGCCTGTACCGCCGTCAATGCGCGCCTGCCGTCGATCGACGAAGCGGTGGCCATCGCCGGCACCAACAACTCGACGTCGGCGTTCCCCGGTTCGTGGAGAACCTGGACGGCGGGCAACGATCCGAACAATCCGACCTTCGCCACCATCGTGGGATCGGACGGCTCGAAGTCGACCCAGGTACTCGACAACTTCCCCGGCAACGTGGTGTGCGTGCGCGGCGCCGAGGTCAAGGCGCCGACGATCACGGCCCAGCCCACCGACCAGACCGCTGGCGTGGGCCGCTCCGCGCACTTCGACGTCGCGGCGACGGGCGACGGTCCGCTCACCTACGACTGGTACACGGTCACCACGGACGCCAACGGCCAGGACGTGCTGAACTCGCTGGAAAGCACGCCGGATGGCAGCTATCACACGAAGGCCCTCACGGCGGCGCAGAACGGCACCGTCATCCGGGTCAACGTGATCAGTGCCAAGGGGCTGCTCACGGCCAGTCGCGACATCAGGCTGACCGTGGACGGCTCCAACACCGGGTTCGATCCGGATTTCGGTGGTGCCGCTCCGCAACAGCCGGGCAACGGCAATGACGGCGGCAACAACGGTGGCAACACCGGTGGCGACCAGACCGGCGGCAGCCAGCCGGGTACCGACGGCAAGGGCGGCAAGACGATCACCCACGGTGCGACGGCATTCTCGTCCGTCGGCTTCGAACGTGGCGACCTGAGTGCCTCGGCCGCCATCGACGGCGACATGACCAGCCGCTGGTCGTCCACCCCGAAGGTGGATCCCGCCGACCTGGCCGTGGACTTCGGCACGCCGAAGACCTTCGACCACGTGATCGAGCGTTGGGAGAACGCGTCCTCGGCCAGGTACACGATCGACGTGTCCGACGACGGCAAGGCCTGGACGACCGTCGCGGGCCCGATCGAAGGCCACGGCGGCGTGGAGACGCAGAAGTTCGCCGCGGTGACCAAGCGTTACGTGCGTATGAACAGCGAAGCGCGCAACACGGACTACGGCAACTCGATGTTCGAGTTCGAGGTGTACGCCCCGGCGATCCAGATCGTGGGCCAGCCGCAGTCGCAGAGCCTCACCGAGGGCCAGACGGCCACCTTCACGGTGGGTACGCAGGCCGCCGGTAATGTCGGCTTCCAGTGGCGCCACGACGGCACCGCCATCGCCAACGCCACCCAGGGCACCCTCACCTTCGCCGCCAAGCTGGCCGACGCCGGCAGCTACGACGTCGTGGTGTCCGATGCCAATGGCAACAGCGTGACCAGCAACGCGGCGACCCTCGCCGTGCAGCCGGTGCAGCAGCAGCCGACGGACGGCGGTTCCAACGGGTCGGGCACGGGTTCGTCCAACGGCGACCTCGCCCTGAACCGTCCGGTGCTCGCCTCGGACGAGGAGAACCCGGTGGCCTTCAAGGCGTCCAACGCCAACGACGGCGACGCCGGCACGCGCTGGTCGTCGGGCTTCACGGACGACCAGTGGATCCGCGTCGACCTCGGTTCGGTCAAGACCGTGAACAAGGTCGTGCTGAGCTGGGAGAACGCGCATGCCACCGATTACCTGATCGAGGTGTCGGTCGACGGCAGCACCTGGCAGACGGCCTTCTCGAAGGCGGGAAGCCAGGGCGGCGTGGAAACGCTGACGTTCCCGGACAAGCAGGCGCGCTACGTGCGCATGCATGGCGGACACCGCAGCACCCAGTACGGTTACTCGCTGTGGTCGTTCGAAGTCTACGGCTCGGGCGGTGACGACACCTCGGGCGGCCAGCCCACGGATCCGTCCACCAACGACCCGACGACCGGCTTCGACTACGACGTGTATCCGGGCTTCATCGGCACGACGCTGCGCAATGCCACCAACGGCAAGTGGCGTGACGACCAGATCTTCATCGCCGTGCTCGGCCGCGATCCGTCGAAGACGGATGCGACGGGGCAGAACGTGTTCTCGTGGGTCAAACCCGACGGCACGCTCACCGCGATGAAGGTGGAAGACAACGACGCATCGAACCATCTGACCAAGAACGGCCAGAACTACCCGAACTACTTCTTCACGCTTGCCCAGGCCAAGCTGGCCAAGCTGCCGATGATGGATTCGGGTCGCATCTACGTGTCCGTCGGTGAGCCGATGTACATGAAGGTGCTCGAGGCCGCCGACGGCACGATCGGCATCGCCGGTCCCAACCCGCTCAACGGTACCGACCCGAACCTGGGCGTGACCTACGACTGGATGGAATACACCTGGAACAAGGATGCGATCTTCGTCAACACGACGCAGGTCGACCAGTTCTCGCTGCCGCTGTCGCTCGACCTTTACAGCGGTAACAAGACCCGCCACGCCAACTCGGGCATCACCCAGACGCGTGCGCAGATCTTCAGCGAGTACAACCAGGAAGTGCCTGCCGAGTTCCAGATCGCGGATACGAATGCCCTTCGCATCCTCGCTCCGGGCAAGGACGCGTTCGACAGCGGCAAGCCGCAGGCGCACTACTTCGATGCGTACATCGACCAGGTGTGGAGCCATTACACGGACCACACCCTGACGATGAACATCGGCAACCAGGTGTTCGAAGGCACGGTGGTCGACGGCACGCTGGTGTTCCACCACACCAACTGGGCCGACGGTCACAACGGCGACGAGCCGGAAGGCATGGCCTTCAACGTGTCCAAGCCGACGACGCAGGCCGTGTTCGAGTGCAAGGACGCCCTCGCCAGCGGCCACGACCCGTGGGGCTTCGAAAGCCAGCTCGAGGCGCAGATCTGCGCGGCGTTCAATCGCCACGTGATGGAAGACACCACGAAGTGGAAGGACCCGTCCGCGTACTACCAGCAGGCCCCGGCCAACTACTATTCGCGCTTCTGGCATGTCCATGGCGTGGATCAGAAGGCCTACGGCTTCGCGTACGACGACGTCAACGACCAGGAGTCGCTGCTCGCCGATCCGCAGCCGGAGCACATGGACATCGGCATCGGCTGGTAAGCGATGCCGTGAGGTGAAAAACGAAGAAGGGCGGTGGAGCGATCCACCGCCCTTTTTCGTTTGGTGCGACCCCCGTCACATAACCGCATAAGAAGGCCTGTTTTGTAAAAGAAGCGGACCTCGGGGCGAGGGCAGGATGATCCACCCGAAATAGACGACGTCGTCGGATCGAACGCCATGCCAGCCCCCGAGATCGGATCGAGCAAAGACGCTATCCAGAGCTTCCTTCAACTGCACGACTTCATCGACAAGGTGGTCGCGCCATGGGCCACGCAGGCACGCATTTCACAGACCATCGCGACGGATTACGACACGATGTCGAATACGCTCTCCAAAGCGTTCGATAGCGCCGTGCAACGATCCTTCAGCGGGTCGGCGTCGGGCAGCAGCCGGATCACCTACCTCACTCCGGTGTTCAAACCGCCCACGGAAAGGCAGCCCGGTGCGACCCCCATCCTGATCAATCACGGCGCGATGGACTGGGAGGTGCTCGACGGCAGGCAGGTGGTGCAGTGCTACACCACGGTCTTCAGGGAAAATCCGGACTCGAATTGGAACGAGAAAGCCGGCGCCGCGGCCAAGTTCAAGGACGTTCAACAGGGCCAGGATGGCAAGGTGCAGATCTACGAGGGACGCGACGGCGAAAAGATGGACTACGTCGGCATTTTCTTCGTCAGCATCGGCCAGCCGTTGCGAGCCCTCAAATGGCTCGAGAAGTACAACGCCACCGGGGGGCAGGCGATCATCCGGCAGTATGCGATTCCCGCCGAGGATTACGTGGAGTTCGCCACCGCGGCGACGCCCGAGCGCTTCGGAGGCGATGGCCTACGCTCGATCAACGTGGACGTGCATGCGGCATCCGATCAGTATGGCCTGCGTCAGCCCCACATCGACACGTTGAAGAAAAAGGTCATCGATCATTCCCTGGTGAGCTACACCGACCACATGAGCGCCATCAACAAGGCGCGTGGCGGAAGGGTGCTTCCGGCCAGCGAACTGCGCCGGCGTCTAGGCGTCCCGGAGGGAGGAATGAGGGCGCTGGAGGTCTTCGTGTCCAAGCGAGCCGGCGACTTCCAGAACAGGCACAAGTTCGAATCCATCGCCGACCTGCTGATGAGCCTCTACGGCGTGTGGTGGAGCAACGATCAATACCTGTCCGACCAGTGGCGTTCGATGCCCGTTGCCAAGCGATGGCTGCGACTTCGCAATGAACTGAAATCGCGTGGCGTCCAGAAAGAGGACGACGTCTGGAAGCTGGTCGAGGCCTGCTATGGGGGAAACCATTCCCCCGGCATGCACGCCCGGCGCATCCTGGAGTCGCAGGGCGCGACATGACGTCGCCGCGCGAGGCGGCGACGTCACCGGCTCAGCGCACCGACCTGAACGCCGCACGCAATTCCTCGGCAAAGGCCTGCGGTTGCTCCCACGCGGCGAAATGCCCGCCCTTGGCCACCTGGTGGTAGTAATACAGGCTGGGGTAAGCCTGCTCGCTCCAGCTCTTCGGCGCGCGGTAGATTTCCTTCGGAAAGACGCTGATCGCGACGGGAACCTTGATGTCGCGCGTCTTCTGCGCCACGGCGCTGAAGTTATTGTTGTTGTTTTCCCAGTAGAACCGCGACGATGACGCGCCGGTATTGGTCAGCCAGTACAGTGTGATGTCGTCGAGCATCTCGTCGCGCGACAGAACGCGTTCCGGCACGCCGTCGCTATCGCTCCACTGGGCGAACTTCTCGTACATCCATGCGGCGAGTCCCGCCGGCGAATCCGACAGCGAGTAACCGATGGTCTGCGGGCGGGTGACCATCAGGGCGCCATAAGCGGCGTTGCGGCCGAAGAACGTGCTCAGCGACTGGTAGGCGGCGCGTTCGTCGGGTTTCAGGCCGGCCGGGGCCGGATCGCCGGCGTTGATCGGTTTGACGAGGTCGCCGGGAACGGTCGCCGGCATGTTGAGATGGATGGCGAGCAGGCCCTTCGGCGCCTGTCGCGCGAGCGCGTCGGAAATGACCGAGCCGTGGTCACCGCCTTGCGATACGTAGTGCGTGTAGCCCAGCCGCTTCATCAGCACGTCCCAGGCCCTGGCGGTCCGCTCCGGACCCCAGCCCAGGTCGGTGGGCTTGCCGGAGAAACCGTAACCGGGAATGGAGGGGATGATCACGTCGAAGGCATCTTCCGCGCGACCGCCGTACGCGGTCGGGTCGGTGAGCGGGCCGATGGTCTTGAGAAACTCGAACGTCGAGCCGGGCCAGCCGTGCGTCAGGAGCACGGGCAGGGCATGCGGATGGCGCGAGCGCACGTGGATGAACTGGATGTCCACGCCGTCGATGGTCGTCACGAATTGGGGCAGGGCGTTGAGCCGGGCCTCGGCCTTGCGCCAGTCGTATCCGTTGCCCCAGTACTTCACCAGTTCCTGCACGCGGGCGAGCTGGATGCCCTGGGATTCGTCGTTGACGGTCTCCTTGTCGGGCCAGCGGGTATCGGCGATGCGGCGGCGCAGGTCGTCGAGCTGTTCCTGCGGTACGTGCACGTGGAAGGGCCGGATGCTTTCGTCGACCTTGGTGGTCGTGGCGGCGACGGCCACCGCGTCGGCCGCCTGGGCATGGACCGCCGGGCCCAGCAGGGCGAAGCCGAGTGCGATGGCGAGGGCGTGCCGGGCGATGGATGCGCGGGAAGAGGGCGGGGCGTAGGCGGATGACATGGTCGTTCTCCATCGGGGTTCGGGACTGTGTGGAGGCACAGTCTAGGAACCGCGTTGGGTGGCGATGTGTCGGTTTTTTGCGGGTATGAAACGTTTTGTATCTACCGGCTTCCGGATACGGTCCGATACAAAAGCCGTACGGCCGCGATCGCGAAAACCATGCTCGAGGCGCGGGGTTCCTGCGTGCGCAGGAACGACGTGAAGCGATCGTTCGGCAACGATGGATTTCGTCGCTCGTCGTTCCGGCCATGCAAGAACCCAGCGCCTCGCGGTGCGGTCACTCGCCCGCTTCGAGTTCCTTGAGGATCCGGTAGATCTCCCGGAACGCGTGCAACGGCTTGTTCGCCTCGCGCTCCGCGCGGGCCTGGCGCACGAGCGAGCGAAGATGCTGGCGATCCAGGTCCGGATGCTTGTCGAACAGCTCGCCCAGCGCCACGTCGCCTCCTTCCAGCAACTTCTCGCGCGCCGCCTCCAGGCGATGCATGTGCGCGGCTTCCTGGCGCTGGCGATCGCGATCTTCGCCCAGGGCGGCACGCGCGTTCACGAACGCCTCGTCGCCGTGCCGACGCATCTGCTTGGCGAGATACGCCATCTGCCGCTTGCGCGCGATATGCGAGGTGACCTTTCGTGTGCGGCCGATCTCGTCGACGATGTCTTCGGGCAGGCCGAGCTTGGGGATGCGCGTCGGCGGCAACTCGACGAGCTGGTTGGCCAGCTTCAGCATGTCCAGCGCGTTGCGGCGCAACTCGCTGCGGCTCGGGCCGAAGTCTTCTTCGTCGTCGTCGCGGGGGGCTTGGTCGAACGGCTTCACGATATCTGCTCCATGAAGGGCGTGAGGACGTCTTCGGCCTCGCGCTCGAAAGCGAAGCGAGGCTGCAGCCGGCCGTCGCGCTCGACCATGTCGGTGAACTTGCTCAGCGGCCGCACGGACAGCCCGTGTCCGCCATAAAGCGGCTTGTAGGCCACCAGTTCTTCGAGGGTATCGCCATCGTGGGCGATGCCCAGCACGCGGTAAGGCATGCCTTTGTAGTGGCGGTAGTAGCCGACACGGATGCTCATATGGATTCCATGGCACCATGGGCGGTGCATTGCTTTTGATCGGGCGGCGCGCCCCCATCTGAATGGGGCAGGTCGCCTTGTGACCCGATATTGTAACCCTGAGCCCCCGGGAAGCCCACGTGAGCCACGTTTCCACCCTCGATAGCAGCCACCAGGACCTCGACCGCCTCGCCGAACTGGCCGAGGACACCATCCGCCGCGCCAGGGCGGCCGGTGCCAGCCAGGCGGAAGTCTCGGCCAGCATCGACGTGGGCCTGAACGTCAACGTGCGCCTGGGCGAGGTGGAGACCGTCGAGCACACCCGCGACCGCGGCTTCTCGCTCACGGTCTATGTCGGTCAGCGCAAGGGCTCGGCCAGCACGGCCGACCTCAACCCCGACTCCATCCAGGCCACCATCGACCAGGCATGCGCGATCGCCCGGTTCACCGAGGAAGACCCGGCCGCCGGCCTCGCCGACGCCGATCGCATGGCCACCGTCTTCCCCGACCTCGACCTGTGGCATCCGTGGGATCTCGACGTGGATCGAGCCATCGCGCTGGGCCGCGACATCGAGGACGCCGGCCGCGCCATGGCGGGCATCACCAACTCCGACGGCGCCAGCGTGAACGCCGGCCAGAGCCTCTCGGTGTATGCCAACTCGCACGGCTTCGTCGGTCGCGAGCGCGGCACCCGCCACTCGCTGTCGGTGGCGCTGATCGCCGGCGACGACGAGGGCATGCAGCGCGACTACTGGTACGACACGGTGCGCGATGCCCGCGAATTCATGGACGCCGGCGAACTGGGCCGCAAGGCGGCCGAGCGCACGCTGTCACGCCTCGGTGCCCGCCGCCTCGGCACGCGCCAGGCGCCGGTGCTGTTCTCGCCCGACGTGTCCCGTTCGCTGCTCGGCCACCTGCTCGGCGCGGTGAGCGGCGGGTCGCTGTATCGGCGTTCGAGCTTCCTGGTCGACCACGCGGGCAAGCAGATCCTGCCCTCCTGGTTCCGCATCGACGAAAAGCCGCTGGTGCCGCGTGGCATGGGTTCATCCGTGTTCGACGCGGAGGGCGTCGCCACCGTCGAATCGCCGCTGGTGGTCGATGGCGTGCTCGAGCGCTACGTGCTGGGCAGTTATTCGGCACGCAAGCTGGGCCTCACCAGCACCGGCAACGCGGGCGGCATCCACAATCTCTACGTGAAGGCCAACGGCGGCGACTTCGCCGACATGCTGGGCAAGCTCGGCACCGGGCTGCTGGTCACCGAGGTGATGGGGCAGGGCGTATCCATCGTCACCGGCGACTACTCGCGTGGCGCCTCGGGCTTCTGGGTCGAAAACGGCCGTATCGCCTACCCGGTGGAAGAGATCACCATCGCGGCGAACCTGCGCGACATGTACGCCAACCTGGTGGCCGTGGGCAGCGACGTCGACCACCGGTCCCACGTGCTGACCGGTTCCTGGCTCGTCGAGAAGATGACCATCGCCGGGGAGTGACCTTCGGCGGATTGACAGGCGCCGTGGGCGAATCGGACAGTAGGCCCGACATCGCCCACGGAGCAGTGCCCAGATGAGTACGCCGTCCGATTCGTTCCCGCCTCCGCCGCCGCCCTCGCCGCCGCCTTACGAGCCGGTTCCTCCCGCCTCGAACACCGACGACAAGAACCTGGCCATGCTCACGCACCTGTCGGGCATCATCTTCAGCGTGATCGTGCCGCTGATCGTCTGGCTCATCCATAAAGACCGTGCGGACAAGGCCTACCTGGTCACCGAAGCCAAGGAGGCCCTCAACTTCCAGCTCACCGTGCTCATCGGTTACGTGATCTGCTGGATCCTCACCTTCATCCTCATCGGCGCGTTCCTCACGCCGCTGCTTTGGCTGGCCAACCTCATCTTCTGCATCGTCGCGGCGGTGAAGGTGAGTTCGGACGGGAGCTACCGGTATCCGTTCGCGCTTCGGCTGGTGAGCTGAGTCACCGCTTCACGGCTTCGGCGGCTCCTACCAGGCGAGGCCGAGCAGGATGGCGCCATCCGCTCGGCAGGAGCCGATTCATCGGCGATCCCTAGTGCCCGCGCGTCGCCGAATAGCGGGCCAATTCGGCTAGCCATTCCCCCCGCTCGCCCCACGGCGCGATGGCATCGAGCGCGTCGGCCACGAGCGCATCCAGGCGCGCCCGTGACGGCTCCAGTCCGATGATCGAGGGAAAGGTCGGTTTGTCCGCCGCGGCGTCCTTGCCCGCCGTCTTGCCGATCACCGACGACTCGCCCTCGATGTCGAGGATGTCGTCGCGTACCTGGAAGGCCAGCCCCACGGCATGGCCGTAGCGGTCGAGCCGGCTCAGGAGATCGTCGTCCCGGCACCCCGCCGCCAGCGCACCCAGCTTGACCGAGGCGCGGATCAGCGCGCCGGTCTTGTAGGCGTGCATCCGCTCCAGTTCGGCCAGCGTCAGGCGCTTGCCCACCGCGGAAAGGTCGAAGGCCTGGCCGCCGGCCATGCCCTCCGCGCCGCAGGCGGCGCCCAGCGCACGCAGCATCGCGATGCGCGCATGGGCATCGATACCCGCTTCGTCGTGCGCCAGGATTTCGAAGGCCAGCGCTTGCAGGGCGTCGCCCGCCAGGATGGCCATGGCCTCGCCGAACACGATGTGGCAGGTGGGGCGCCCGCGCCGCAGGGCGTCGTCGTCCATCGCGGGCAGGTCGTCGTGGACGAGCGAATAGGCGTGGATGATCTCCACGGCGCAGGCCGGCGCATCCAGGCGTGCATCGTCGATGCCCAGGGCGTGGCCCGCCGCGTAGACCAGCAAGGGGCGTATGCGCTTACCGCCGCCGAGCACGGCGTAGCGCATGGCACGGTGCAGTTCGACGGGGGGATCGTTTTCGCCGGGCAGCGCGCGCGCGAGCGCGTCATCGGCACGGCCGGCCAGCGCCTTGAGATGGGCCGGCAGGTCAGTCGGTGGGGGAGGAATCAAAGGGGGCTGCGCTATCGGGGGATTCGGGGTCGAGCAGCAGGCGCACGCGCAACTCGGCCTGCTCCAATGCCGTCTGGCAGTGGCGATAGAGGCCGATGCCGCGCTCGAACGACTTCAGCGACTCGTCGAGGCTGAGTTCCCCACCCTCCATGCGCGTGACCAGTTGTTCGAGCTCGTCGAGCGAGTGCTCGAACTCGGCGATGGACGACGCGGGTACGGGGGTGTCGGAGGACTTCGGCATGCGCGCAAACTAGCTCACATGGCGCTTTCGATCAATCTCCCGGACAGCCGGGAGAGACCCATATGTTTGAATGCGAAAGGAATATCGTGCGGATGTGCGAGCGCCGTCATGCCGCCGCCACGGCCGGGGTGACTATGCTTGCGCATGACTTGCCACCGGACCGAATGCCGATGAATCCGAAGACCGCCCTGGCGTCGCTGACGCTGGCTCTCGTCGCCGCCTCCGCCCACGCCCAGCAGACCTCCTCGGCGAAAGCCGACACCCTGGTCAAGGCCGAGTCGTCCTGGAACGGCGTTCCCTATACGTCGTATTCGGGCGGCCGTCCCGAGCTGACCATGCTGAAGATGACCATCCCCGCGCACACGGCGTTGCCCTGGCATACCCATCCGAATCCGAACGCGGCCTACGTGCTCTCCGGCTCGATTACCGTGGAAGACAAGGCGTCGGGGAAGAAGCAGGCGTTCCATGCGGGCGAGGCGTTCGCGGAGGAGGTGGGGCAGGTGCACCGCGGCGTCACCGGTGATGAGCCGGCGGTGCTGGTGATCACCTATTCGGGGGTGAAGGGCACGCCGACGTTCGTTCCGGAGAAGGGCGAGAAGCCCGAATATTGATCGCTCCGTAGGGTTCGCCGATACGATCGGCTCCCACCCCTTCGGTAGCAAGGCTGCGGGAATCGGCCTGGCGACAGCTCCCGCCCCTTCGGTGGCGAAGTGGCGGGAATCCGCCTACCGAAGGGGTGGGAGCCGATCGCATCGGCGAAGGATTCGCGACACGCTGGCTAGCTCGGTGAGAGGCCTAGCGCGTCCAACGAAGCCACCCCCCGACCGCCTCGAACATCCCCACGGCCTCCTCGCTCAGCCACCGATCGCCGACGGCCAGGATCCGGCCGTCTTCGCCAGTCACGATGGGCACGCGCGGTCGCTCCCACGGCGGCACGCCGCCCCGCTGGAACAGGTCGCGCAGTTCGCGCGTATGGCGGTCGCCCGCGGGTCGAAGCGTCTCGCCACCCCGGCGATAGCGCACCACGAGCGGATGGCCCAGGCGGGCTTCCCCCAGCGACAGGGTTCCTCCCCCCGGCAAGTCGATCGGCTCGCCGTGCCAGCGGATGTCACCGTCCCCCGCGAACGGCGACAGCCGGGCCAGAGCCCAGAGCCGCCCTCGCCACAGGCGCACCTCGGTATCGAGCCAGCCCATTTGCGGAAGCCGGTCGGCGCCGGCTTCACGCACCTGCCTCTCAAGCGCATCGCGCTGGGCGCCGGTGGGTGCCTGCAGGCCGGCATCGTGCAGCCATTGGTCGAGCACCGGCCAGCGCAGCGCCTCGGGAAGCGACAGCCAGCCGGTGGCGTCGAGGCTGCCGTCGCGTGCTTTCAGCTCGGCGAGCGCGGGCGTCCAGGCCTCGCGCAGCGTATCCGCGGCCTCGCGGCACAGCCGTGCGCTGTGCACGATGCTTCGCGACGCCTGCGGCCAGAGTTCGGCCAGTGCGGGCATCACGCTGGCGCGCAGGAACGCCCGCGCCACGCGCGGATCGTCGTTGGAGGGGTCGTGCACGGTATCGAGCGCGTGCCGCGCCACATGCGCGGCCAGCGCCTCGCGCGGCAGATCGAGCAGCGGGCGCCATTGCTCGCCTGCCCCCAGGGGGCGCCGTTCGCGCATGCCGCCGAGGCCTTCCGGCCCGGCACCGCGCAGCAGCTTGAGCAGGACGGTCTCCACCTGGTCGTCGCGGTGGTGGGCCAGCACCAGGCGTTCGCCCGGCCTGAGCTGGGCCACGAACGCGGCCCGCCGGGCACGGCGCGCGGCAGCCTCCATGCCTTCGCCGCGACTGAGGTCGACACTGACGCGCACCACCTCGAGCGGCACGTCGAGCGATTCGCAGAAGCGGCGGCAATGCATCGCCCACAAACCGCTTTCGGCATGGAGGCCGTGATCCACGTGTACGGCACGCAGCGACGGGCGGCGCGGCAGCGTGGCGAGGGCATGGAGCAGGGCGGTGGAATCCGGGCCGCCGCTGTACGCCACCACGAGAGGGGCGTCGGTCTCGCCGTCGAAGGCGGCGAGGAGGTGTTCGGACAACGTGCGGCTCATTTGCCCTTGCCGCGCAGGCTCACGTACATGTGTTTCGCGTTGCCGAACTGGCGTTCTTCGATATCGAACAGACCAATGCCCTGGATGAGGCCGCTGAGCTTGGGATAACCGTAGTTGCGTGAATCGAAATCCGGGGAGCGCTTGCTGAGGATGCTGCCCACGCCGCCCAGTGCTGCCCAGCCATGCTCGTCCGACGCGGCCCGGATGGCGTTGCGCAGGAGGTTGACCAGACGCGTGTCGCCGCGCAATTCGTTGGCCGAACGGGGGGCGGGTGCGACCTCGTCCTCGTCGGCCTCGGTGCCCACGAGCACCTCGGTGTAGATGAACTTGTCGCAGGCAGACACGAAGGCTTTCGGCGTCTTCGTTTCGCCGAAGCCATAAACCATGAGCCCCGCTTCGCGGATGCGTGATGCGAGCCGGGTGAAGTCGCTGTCGCTGGAGACGATGCAGAAGCCGTCGAACCGCTCCGAATAGAGCAGGTCCATGGCATCGATGATCATCGCCGAGTCGGTGGCGTTCTTGCCCGAGGTATAGGCGAACTGCTGCATCGGCTGGATGGAATGATCGAGCAGCGCACTCTTCCAGCCGTTGAGGTTGGGAGCCGTCCAGTCGCCGTAGATGCGCTTGACGTGCGCCGTGCCGTACTTGGCCACCTCGGCGAGCAGTCCATCCACGATGGCCGGTCGCGCGTTATCGGCATCGATCAGCACGGCGAGCTTGTCGGTGACGTCGTTGGCCATGGCGCACTCCACCCTTGGGAATGCGTCGATGGTACCCGAGCATGGTCGACGCGATGGAGCGTCAATCCGTGGCCGACCTCATGGGTGGTTACTCGGTGAACGCCCCGTATCCGCGCAGGCGGTGGTAGCGGTTTTCGAGCAGGGTGTCGATGGGCTGGGTCTCCAGCGCGTCGAGCTGGTTGAGCAGCACGGCCTTCAGGCGTACGGCCATCGACTGCGGGTTGCGGTGGGCGCCGCCCAGCGGCTCGCGGACGATCTTGTCGATGAGGCCGTTCTCGAGCAGGCGCGTGGCCGTGAGGCCCATGACCTCGGCGGCGTCCTTCGCCTTGTCGGCGCTCTTCCACAGGATGGACGCGCAGCCCTCGGGCGTGATGACCGAATAGGTGGAGTACTGCAGCATGAGCGTGCGATCGCCCACGCCGATGGCCAGGGCGCCGCCCGAGCCGCCTTCGCCGGTGACGGTGCAGATCACCGGTACGCGCAGCTCGGCCATTTCGAGCAGGTTGCGCGCGATGGCCTCGGACTGGCCGCGCTCCTCGGCGTTGATGCCCGGCCAGGCGCCGGCGGTATCGATGAAGGTGAATACGGGAATGCCGAAGCGCTCGGCCGTCTTGAACAGGCGCAGCGCCTTGCGATACCCCTCGGGACGCGGCATGCCGAAGTTGCGCTTGACCTTCGACTTGGTATCACGGCCCTTCTGGTGGCCCACGATCATGATCGAACGGCCGTTGATGCGGGCGAGGCCACCCACGATGGCCTGGTCGTCGGCGAACATGCGATCGCCCTTGAGCTCGTGGAACTCCTCGCACATGCCCTGGATGTAGTCGAGCGTGTACGGGCGCGCCGGGTGGCGCGAGAGCTGGCTGATCTGCCACGGCGTGAGGTTGCGGAAGATCTCGGCGGTCTTCAGCTTGAGCTTTTCACGGAGGCGGCCCACTTCCTCGTCGATGTTGAACGCCTGCCCGCTGCTGGCATGGCGGAGTTCTTCGATCTTCGCTTCCAGTTCGGCAATGGGTTGTTCGAAATCGAGGAAGTTGGGATTCATGAATACGGAGCATCCGGACAAGACCGTTCATTATACCGGGGGAGCCCCGTCGTGGGTGTGCGCGGGCGTACGGATCGGCTCACTCTCGTAAGTATTTGAATTGGCAAGGTGTAGGCGGTTGCCTCGGCATGTGTAGGCGGCGCCCTTGTGCTTTCGCGAATCTGCTTGAATGCGGGTCGGCGGCAGTGGTGCCGCCCTTGTCATGGATCGAACGAGGACACCTCATGGATATGAAACTGCACGCCGCGGCCATCCTGGCCGTTTGCCTCGGCCTCGCCCACGCGCCCGCGGCCCTCGCCACCTCGGTACCCGGTCATGCGGCGCTGGACGCGCTCCCCGATTGCGCCGATGTCTCCTTGCGCGAGCGCTGCCGCCTCGACCTGCCCAACGGCGACTTCAGCGGCCCTGCGGGCGACGACTTCTACCATGGCACTTTCAGCTGGGGGCAACTGGTGCCCCGGACCCACCCGATGGGTGCCCACCTCAAGCCATGGACCTACCTTACGGAAGTCGACGGCGCGCACCTGGACAAGCCGGCGTTGTCGACGCAATTGCTCCTCAAGTCCCCACGCGATCGCGTGTTCCAGTGGATGAAGCTGACCCCGGGCCGTGACGCGGACACGGTGTTCACTATCCACGCCCACATCGGGTCGACCGGCGGCATGGCCAAGGCGGCCATTCACGTGGCGGTGCCCGAATACGGCGAAGACGGCATCCAGGCCACCGCGGAAAGCCAGTCCCGGTCTCTGGGCGTGCCGCGCCGCGAACTGGTGACTTCCCTCACGGTGCCGGCCGATTCGACGGCCGAACGCATCGGTTTTGCGATCGCCGCGTTGGGGGACAGCAGCGAGGTGGTAGTCGACGACGTCTTCGTCGTGCGCACGCCCGTGGGAGATGCACTGCCCGAACTGGTTCCGGCATGGTGACGCGAGGGCGAAGAACCATGAACGGAAAAACGATCGGCACGGCCATCGTCGCCTGCCTGGCCGCGTTCGCGCCGGTGTCCCCCGCGTCCGGATCGATAGCGGGTCATTCCTTGCTGCACGAGCTGCCTTCCTGCGCGAAGGTCGATCTCTACCGCACATGCCGGGTCGATCTTCCCAACGGCGATTTCAGCGGCGGCGACGGCGACGGCTATTACCACGGCACCTCCAGCTTCGCCGGTTTTTTCGGCGGCGTGCATTCCGTGCGCGCGCACCTGCAACCCTGGATATACGCCTCACGAGGTGTCGCCACGTATCTCGAACGGCCCGCGCAGGACCTGCGCCTCACGCTCTGGCGGCCGAGCGATCACGTGTATCAATGGATACCGCTGACCCCGGACCGCCCGCACGACTCGTACTTCGTCGTGCACGCCCATGTCGCTTCGACCGGCGGGCAGGCCCGGGTGGCCATCCAGCTGCGTCTTCCCGACGGATGGCCCGAACACGACGTGGTCGAGGAAGCGCAGACGACCACCGTCGATGGCCCTGGCGATGAACTCGTGGCGACATTGCGGGTACCTGCCGGTACCCGGGCCAGCCGCATCGGCGTCGCCATCCGGGCCGGGGCAGGCTCGGTTCCGGTGATCGTGGACGATGTGGTTCTCGTGCGCAGCGCGACCAGCCGGTTGCCCGTCGAGCTGTCGCGGGACGACGGCTGAGCCCGTCTCAGTCCGCCGGGCGTACGAGGCGCAGTTCGGTGCCGAGCACGCCCGGCAGGGTGCGAAGCGTGCGCACGAGATCGGGCAGGGCGCGTACGCGCCAGGCGTCGCCCAGTTCCATGCTGGCCTGGGCCACGGTGTTGCGGTAGCCGGACAGCATCAACGTGGTGCGGCCGCCGCGATAACCCATCAGCGCCTGCTTGAGGTGTTGCGGAAAATCGGGGCCCACGCCATTGAGGCGCAGCGTGAGCAGGCGGGTGAAGTGCTCCATCGCGTCGGACAGCGAATACGCCTTGCGCGCGCGCAATTGGTAGCCGCCGGCGAAGTCGTCGATGCGCAGGCCGCCTTCGATCACGATCATGTTGCCGCGGGTGAGCAGCGGCGCGGCCTCGGTGAACACCTCGCGGAAGAAGCTGGTCTCGAGCAGGCCCGTGGCGTCCTCGATCTGCACGAAGGCGTCGCTGTCGCCGCGCTTGCGCATGCCCACCACCATGCCGGCGACGGTCCAGGGCGTTTCGGGGCCGCGGCGGAAGCGGCTGCCTTCCTCGTCGTCGTTGCGACGCGGCTTCGGCGGCTGGTAACGCTGGGGAATCTCGCCGATGGGGCAACTCGACAGCTGTGCGAGCTCGGCCTGCCACGGATCGGTGGGATGGCCCGACAGGTAATGGCCGAGCGTATCGTGCTCACCCTGCAGCAACTGTTCGAGCGGCCACTCGGGCACCGAGCCCGACAGCTCGATGATGCTCGGCGCCTCGGCCGCGCCGAAGGCGTTGCCGAAGATGTCCACCTGGCCGGAAGCGCGGTTCTTGGCTTCCTGGTCGGCGGCGCGCATCGCTTCGGGAATGTGCATCAGCAGCGTGGCGCGGTTTTCGCCCAGCGCATCGAGTGCGCCGGACTGCACCAGGGCTTCCATCACGCGCTTGTTGAGCTTGTTGGAGCCGATGCGCTGGCAGAAATCGACCAGCCCGCGGAACGGGCCGCGGGCCTTGCGCTCGGCCGCGATTTCCTCGCAGATGCCCTGGCCCACGCCCTTGATGGCGCCCAGGCCGTAACGCACCACGCGCGGTTCCACGGCCTCGAACATCCATTCGGAGGCGTTGACGTCGGGCGGCAGCACCTTGATGCCGATGGCGCGCGTCTCGTCGAGGAAGGTGACCACCTTCTCGGTGTTGTCCATGTCCGAGGAGATGGTCGCGGCCATGAACTCGGCGGGGTAATGCGCCTTGAGCCAGGCGGTCTGGTAGGAGACCAGCGCATAGGCGGCGGCGTGCGACTTGTTGAAGCCGTAGCCGGCGAACTTCTCCATGAGGTCGAAGATGGCATCGGCCTTGTCGCCGTCGATGCCGTCCTTCGCGGCACCTTCGCGGAAGGTCGCGCGGTGCTTCACCATCTCCTCGGCTTTTTTCTTGCCCATGGCGCGGCGAAGCAGATCGGCGCCGCCGAGGGTGTAGCCACCCACGATCTGCGCCATCTGCATCACCTGCTCCTGGTAGACCATGATGCCGTAGGTCTCTTTCAGGATGGGCTCGACGCGCGGATCGGGGTATTCCACCGCTTCCTTGCCGTGCTTTCGCGCGCAGAAGCTGGGGATGAGGTCCATGGGGCCGGGGCGATACAACGCCACCAGCGCGATGATGTCCTCGAAGCGGTCGGCCTGGGCGTCCTTGAGCATGCCCTGCATGCCGCGCGATTCGAGCTGGAAGACGGCGACGGTCTGCGCCTTCTTGAGCAGGTCGTAGACCTTCGGATCGTCCAGCGGCAACGTGTCGATGTTCAGCGGCTCCACGCCTTCGACGGCGCGGCGCTTGTTGATCGCCTTCACCGCCCAGTCGATGATCGTGAGCGTGCGCAGGCCGAGGAAGTCGAACTTCACCAGGCCCACGGCTTCGACGTCGTCCTTGTCGTATTGCGTGACCACGCCTTCGCCGCTGGGTTCGCAGTAGAGCGGGGCGAAGTCGGTGAGCGGCGTGGGCGCGATCACCACGCCGCCGGCGTGCTTGCCGGCGTTGCGGGTGAGGCCTTCGAGGCTGAGCGCGAGGTCGATCAGCGTGCGCGATTCTTCCTCGTTTTCGTAGATGTCGCAGAATTCGCGGACGACGCGCTCGGGTTCCTTCTTCGCCTTTTCCGAACGGCCCAGCGCGCATGAGAGCGTGAGGTCGAGCGGGCGCGCGGGGATGAGCTTGGCGAGGCGGTCGACCTGGCCGTAACCCATGCCGAGCACGCGGCCGGAGTCGCGCAGCACCGCTTTCGCGGCCATCGAACCGTAGGTGATGATCTGGCTGACGTGGTCGCGCCCGTATTTGCGCGACACGTAGTCGATCACCTCGTCGCGGCGATCCATGCAGAAGTCGATGTCGAAGTCGGGCATCGACACGCGTTCGGGATTGAGGAATCGCTCGAAAAGCAGGTCGAACTTCAGCGGGTCGAGGTCGGTGATCTTGAGCACCCACGCCACCAGCGAGCCCGCGCCCGAACCGCGTCCCGGGCCCACCGGGATACCGTTCTGCTTACCCCAGTTGATGAAGTCGGCCACGATCAGGAAGTAGCCGGGGAAGCCCATGCGGATGATGACGTCGACCTCGCGGTCGAGGCGCGCCTGGTATTCCTCGCGGGTTTTGCCCGGTGCGAGCGGGTTGGTGGCGAGGCGTTCTTCCAGGCCGTTCTGCGCCTGCTCGCGGATGAAGGTGTCGAGGGTATGGCCTTCGGGCACGGGGAAGTTCGGCAGGTAATACGTGCCGAAGGTGAGTTCGAGGTTGCAGCGCCGGGCCAGTTCGACGGTGTTTTCCAGCGCCTCGGGGATGTCGGCGAACAGCTCGGCCATGTCCTCGGCCGACTTGAAGAACTGTTCCTCGCTGAAGTCGCGCGGACGCTTGGGATCGGCGAGCACGCGGCCCTGGTTGATGCAGGTGCGCGCTTCGTGCGATTCGAAACCCTCGCGCTCGAGGAAGCGCACGTCGTTGCTGGCGATGACGGGCAGTTCGTACTCGCCGGCCAGCGCCAGCGCGGCGCGGATCCAGTGTTCCTCGTTTTCGCGGTTCGTGCGCGTCAGTTCGAGGTAGAGGCGTTCGGGGAACAGGCGGCGCAGCGTGGCCAGCCGGGCGCCCGCGGCGACCACGCCGGCACCCAGCGCCACGCGGGCCACTTCGCTTTCGCGACCGGCGATGGCGATCAGGCCGTGCACGGTGTCCGGCGTCATCCAGGTGGCGTCCACCAGCGGCCGCCCGCTGCCCTGGCCTTCGCGCCACGCGCGCGACACCAGCCGGGAGAGGTTGAGGTAACCGTCGCGGTTCTGGCAGATCAGGGTGAGCCGCCAGGGGCGCGGATCGTCGGGGCTCGATACCCAGATGTCGCAGCCGCCGATGGGCTTGATGCCCGCCGCCGTGCATTGCTTGTAGAACTTCACCAGGCCGAACAGGTTGCTGTCGTCGGTGAGCGCCACCGCCGGCATGCCGGCACGCGAACACGCCGCGATCAATTGCTTGATGCGGATGGTGGAGTCGACCAGCGAGTATTCGCTGTGCAGGTGGAGATGGGCGAAGCGGACGGACATGCGGCGGTGCCTGGTTAGGCCATCGGAAAGGCTAACCGGCAGGGGGTGCCGGGGCAAGAATTGACAGGGGCGAAAAGCCGGTTCGACGTGCCGGATGCCCTGTGGACCGGGGCGCTGGGCTCCTGCTTTCGCAGGAGCCCAGGGCGAAGGGGCGGGTTCCCTTCAGCGCTCGTGCGCCTCCGGATGCTCGATGAACCACAGCCCCGCGAACAGCTTCGGATCGATCGAAAACCCCTCCGCGGCGCGGTCGAACAGCCAGCGACCGGCCTCGGCGCGAGGTACCTCGTGCACGATGATGTTTTCGGTCTCGTCGCCACCGCCGGCGCCCACCCTGCGCAGTCCCGTCGCACGGGCGAACGCGATCATCTCGGTGCTCATGCCGGCCGACGACGGGCCTTCGTGAACGAACCGGATGTCGTCGCAGGCGTAGCCCGTCTCCTCCTCCAGTTCGCGGCGGGCCGCCACCAGCACGTCCTCGTCCGCCGCATCGGCGAGGTCGCCGACGAGCCCGGCGGGCATCTCGATGGTGTTCTTCAGGATCGAGACGCGGTACTGCTCGACGAAAAGCACCTTGTCGTCCGGCGTGACCGCCAGGATGATCACCGCGCCGCCGGTGGTGTTGCGTTCCACGTATTCCCAGCGCCCGCGCTGCTTCAGGGTGAGCCACTTGCCCCGGTGCAGGGTCTGTTCGTCGAGGTGGACGTCGTCGGGGATGGTGGAGGCGTGGGGCATGGCGGGATTCCTTGTCGAGGCGCGAAAGTATCCTCCGAGGGTAGCTCGGCGATGTGACGGACGCCTACCCTGCCGTGGCGCCACCTGGATTCCCACCCCTCCGGTAGCAGCCTTCCTACCGAAGGGGTGGGAGCCGATCGTATCGGCGAACGGGATTACAGCAGTGCCCGAAGTCGCGACCGCGTCATCGGCCCGAAGCGGATGCGCTCGCACAGATCGTCCACCGTGGAGGCATGGCCCTGCCGACGGCTCAACGCATCGGCCGTTTCCGCCACGGCGATATCCAGCGCGATGCGCGTGAGGCGCCGGCACAGCAACGCCTGGTCGGCGTGTTCGCGCAGCTTCGCCGCGCAGGAGGCCGCGCCGCGGATGCGCAGGAAGGCCACCTCATCGATGCGCTCGAGGATGGCGTCGAGGCTGCCGAAATGGGCGAGCAGGGCGGCGGCGGTTTTCGCGCCGATCCCCGGCACGCCGGGGATGTTGTCGACCGCGTCGCCGCACAGGGCGAGGTAATCGGCCACCTGGTGCGGGTGCACGCCCATGCGTTCGAACACGCCGGACGGCCCCCAGCGCAGGTTCTTCGCGAAATCCCACTGCTCGTCGTGTTCGCCGATGAGCTGGCCGAAATCCTTGTCGGCCGACACGATCACGCCGCGGAAGCCATGACTGCGCAGTCCCCACAAGGCGCTGCCGATCAGGTCGTCGGCCTCGTAGCGGTGGTCGTTGAGTACGGTGAGGCCCAGTGCCGCGGATATCTCGCGGCATAGCGCGAACTGCCGCTCCAGCTGGGGCGGCGGCAGGTCACGGTTGGCCTTGTACGCAGGGTAGATCGCGTTGCGGAAGGACGTGGTGAGCGAGGCGTCGAAGGCCACCGCGATGTGCTCGGCGCGGCTGCGCTCGAGCAGCTCGCAGAGAAACCGGGTAAACCCGTGCACCGCGTTGACCGGATGCCCGTCGTGGTCATGGAATTCGTCGGGCATCGAATGCCACGCGCGAAACACGTAAAGGCTGCCGTCCACGAGGTGGACGGTGTCGGCCCCGCTCACGGCGCCCATACGCTCACGATGTCGTCGTACGACGGCCGTTCGCGTTCGGGCGCTTCCATGGTGGGCGTGCCCACGTGCAGGAAGCCGACGATATGCTCGCTCTTCTTCATGTCGAGCAGCTTCGCCACCTGGCGATCGTAGGCGGCCCAGCCGGTGAGCCACTGCGCGCCGAAGCCGAGCGCCTGGGCGCCGAGCAACAGGTTGTACGCCACGCAGCCGGCGGTGACGGTCTGCTCGATCTCGGGGACCTTGCTGTCGCCGTCGATCTTCGCCGAGACGACCAGCACCAGCGGCGCGTGTTCGTAGCGATTGCGCTCTTTGTCGCGCTTGGCATCGGACAGGTCGGGGTTGGCCTCCACCGCGAGCTTCGCCAGCTTGCGGCCGAACTCGCGCTTGGCGTCGCCGCGCAAGACGCGGATACGGAACGGTTCGAGCTTGCCGTGGTCGGGCACGCGGATGGCCGCCTCGATGAGGCGGCGCAACGTGGCGTCGTCGGGACCGGGTTCGCCGAGCTGGCGCGAAGGCACCGAGCGGCGATTATTGAGGATGTCGAGGGGGGATGGGCTCATCCGCCCATCTTACTCCCGGTGTCAATGCCCCGGCGGCGGCGGGGGAGGGACGGCGTCGTTCGGCCCCAGGTTGTCGACCCACTGGCGGTGCTGCTCGGGCGTCTGGTCGCGCCACTTGTCCATCAGCGCCCGGCGCTGCTCGGGAGGCAGGTTGCGGAAGCGCTCGAAGGCGTCATGCAGCTTGTCGCGCTGTTCGGGGCTGAGGTCCTGGAATTTCTGCCGGTTGGCACGCGCCTGCGCGCGCTCCTCGGGCGTCATGTGCTGCCAGCGCTCGATACGTTCGCGGATCTGTGCCCGGCGCTCGGGAGGCAGGCCACGCCAGCGCTGGGCTTTTTCCAGCATGCGCGACTGGCGGGCGGCGGGAAAGGTGTCCCAGTCGGATGCCAGGGGGGCGAGGATGTCCTGCTCGTCGGGCGTGAGCTGCTTCCACGGACGCGGCGGGGGCAGGGGGCCCTCCTCGCCGGCGGGTGGAGGCGGCGCGCGATGATCCTGCGCGGTCGCGGCCAGCGGCATCGCGAGGGCGAGCATCAGGGCGAAGACGGCACGGTGGCGGCGCATGCGGATCATTCCCGGGAAGAGGGCTTCGTGTCGTTGTAGGCCAGCCAGCTGTAGAACTGGAGGTCCTGGTAGAGCGCCGGGTCGGCGCTGTCGGCATCCGGCGGGAGGTCGTTGGGTTCGGTGTCCACCACGTGCTCGCCGAAGGCGGTCGGCGTGGACGGGGAGCCGCCAGGCTGCCAGACCATGAGCGTGGCCAGGGCGATCATCGCGAAGGCACCGGCGGGAATCGCCAGGCGGCGCACGAGGGAGTCGCGCGGGGATGCCAGCGCGGTACGCCGTGCGGCGCGCAGGCGGCCGGCGGTGACCGGATCCACGTCGCGGCTGGCGCGCACGTAGAGCTCCCGTGCGCGACGCTCGATGTGTCGATCGTTCTGGCTCATCGCCATGCCTCCAGTTGGTCGCGCAGCGCATGCATCGCGCGCGAAAGGTGGGTTTTCACGCTACCGTCGGAACAGCCCATCGCGGCGGCGGTCTCGGCGACGTCGAGGCCTTCCATCATGCGAAGGGTGAAGGCCTCGCGCTGCCGCCTCGGCAGCCGGCGAAGCGCCTCGACGATATCGCCGTAGGCCTGCGAATCCTGCAGGCGGGCCGAGGGGTCGGGCGCGTCGTCGGCGGGATCCCAGCTGGGCAGTTCGTCACCGTCGTCGTCGCGACCGCCGCCGATCCAGCCCACCACGATCGAGCGCACCTTGCGGCGGCGCTGCAGGTCGACGATGCGGCGACGCAGGATGCCCCAGAACAGCGGCGTCCACTCGGCTGCCGGCTTGCCGCCGTAGTGCCGCACCAAGCGCAGCATGGCGTCCTGCACGGCGTCGAGCGCGTCCTCACGGTTGCCCAGGTGGATTTCGGCCATGCGCCAGGCGCGCCGCTCGATGGCCGCCAGAAAGGCGTCCATGTTCGCCGGAACGTCCCGCGCATCGTCCAGCGAGGCGGTGTCGAGCGCGAGCGAGCCGCTCACGGCATCCTCCGCTTCGTCGTTCTTGCCATCCTCGTGCTCCATACGACCTTCGGTTCACTCCGCTAAACGCGATCGACGGGTCCCGGTTGACGGGATTTCTTGCGGGGATGGTGTGGTTTTCGGCATTTATGAACGATGAAGCCCGCGGCCGACGGGCAGCGCCGTCATCGCGGCGAGCAGCGCGCCCGCGATGTAGAGGGCGATGTCGCTGGGTCCCTGGGCCAGGCGGGCCAGTTCCAGCAGCATGTCGGTGCCGGCGTCGACCAGCGCCTGGGCGAAGCCGATGCTCATCGCGCCCGACAGCATGGCGCCCACCGTCAGGCAGGCGGCGTAGATCGCCGCCACCAGCGTCGCCAGGGCGGCCAGTGCGGCACCGGTCCAGCCGTCGTAGCGAAGCCAGCGGCGCACCGTGATGCCCAGCAGCCAGCCGATCGGAAGGGCCAGGGCGGGTATCGAGCGGCCGGTGAACAGGGTGGGCAACACCCAGAAGGCGCCCGCCGCGAGACCGAACATCGCGGAAGACAGGAGGCCGAACAGGAGGTTCAGGAGACGGCGAAGGCGCTCGGGCATGAATGGGGCAGGCAACGACGCAAAGCACCCATCATAGACCCTGGCGCCCTTGAGGCGTGGCCCTGGTGCCCCGACCTTGGGAAAATACTTAACCGCGCGCGGCCGCGGGCGCATAATCGACGACTTTGCGGCCGCGGGCGGCCATCCACAGGATATCCATGAGCGGCTTCAGCCTCAGCAGCGAACCCTTCACCCTCGAGCGCGACTGCCAGGCGGTCATGGTGCCGCAGGGCGAGACGGTGACGCTCCCGGCCGGGCAGATCGGCTACATCACCCAGGCCCTCGGCGGCAGCTTCACGGTGTATGTGGAGGGCAACCTGTTCCGCATCGCCGGCAACGATGCCGACGCGCTGGGCAAGGAGCCGCCCCGGCCCATCGAGTTGCCGGAAAACGCGTCGGACGACGACGTGGAGAAGCTGGTCTGGCAGCAGCTGCGCACCTGCTTCGATCCGGAGATTCCCATCAACGTGGTGGAGCTGGGCCTGGTCTACGACGTGAGCCTGGAATCCGGTGAGGAAGGGGGCCGCAAGGCCTACGTCAAGATGACGCTGACCGCCCCGGGCTGCGGGATGGGCGACATCCTCGTCGACGACGTGCGCACCAAGCTGGAGATGATTCCGACGGTCATGGAAGCCGACGTCGACCTCGTGTTCGATCCGCCGTGGAACCATTCGATGATGTCGGACGCGGCGAAGCTCGAGACGGGGATGCTCTGACGCGATCCCCTGTCTCATCGCCGTGGGTTCCTGCGTACGCGGCAACCCAGGGCTACGAGATGGCCGGTTGCGTCGAAAGCAACCTCACGTCGTTCCTGCGCACGAAGGAATCCAGCGCCTAGACGCTCAGGCAGGCGAACGCGCTTATTCGAAAACCACGCTCACCGCCGCCCCATACGAAGCGATCGCTCCGATCGTCGCCGGCGTGCAGTGCAACACTGGCGGGTGCCCCGCCGTCATGCTCACCTCGATGCACACGCGCGCATCCAGCTCCATCGAGCGGATGGCGTGGACGATCTCCTCGCGCTTCGGCGCCAATGCCAGGAGCAATTCGGAAAGCGCCGTATCGGCCGAATAGCTCGGGGCGTCCGGCAACGTCAGGCTCCAGCCGTGCATGCGCCGTTGCTGGCCGCGGGAGGCGTCGGGATCGCCCTTCTGCCAGCTCAATGCGCCGTCGATGGCCAGTTCGTCCCGAAGGCCGTCGAGCAGGTGCCGTTCGGAGGTGAGCCGGAACGATGCCCGCACGCGCGGAGCGTGCAGGTCGATGCTCGCGTCGATGTCGTGGACCGCAGCGTCGGTCATGAAGTTACGCCCCCTTTCGGCAAGTCGATCCCCCGATTTTCGTGCGTAGCATCGCCTTTTTCGGCGATCTAGGGAAATCCCTAGGTAGTGCGTCGCGAAGACTTGCGCTAGGTTCGCCATGACTCGCGGCGGGGAGGCCGCGGGTCGATCGAACACTACGGGCATCGCGCTCCGGCGCGACTTCATAACGATAAGGAATGTGGTCGTCACGACTGCAATGGCGTCGTGCGGCTCGTTCCCGGGAGAGAACGTCATGGCAAGTCATCTTCGCTTGAAACTCCTCGTCGCATCCCTGGCCATCGCGGCCACCTCGGTCGCCTCGGCCGCCACCCAGCAGGCGCTGCGTTCGCAGAGCCTGGGCAGTGCGCCGGTGTCGCAGCTGAGCGCGCGGCTCGGCCTGTCGGCCGATAACGGCTTCGTCGCGACGGCGTCGGCCCCCACGGTCCGTGGCACCACCACGGTGCGCATGCAGCAGACCTTCAAGGGCGTGCCCGTCTTCGGTCACACCGTCGCCGTGGAACAGGATGCGCAGGGCAATGCCCTCGTCGCCAACGGCGTGGTCTCGGCCGACCTGCAGGTGGACATCGCCTCGGTCACGCCGCGCTTCGGACAGGACCAGGCGCTGGCCTTGCTCACCAAGCAGTCGAGTTCATTCGTGAAGGGCCTGGTGAAGCCGGAAAACGCCAAGGCGGAACTCTACGTCTACCCGCAGGACGGCGCGCCGGCACGCCTGGTGTACCTGACCTCGTTCTTCTCCGGCGGCGATCATCCGACCCGGCCGACGGCGATCATCGATGCCAACACCGGCGAAATCGTCGACCAGTGGGACGGCCTCGCCTACGCGAGCGCGACCGGCCCGGGCGGTAACCAGAAGGTCGGGCAGTACACCTGGGGCGCGAACAGCCTGCCATACCTGGACGTCACCAAGTCGGGCAGCAGCTGCACGATGCAGAACACCTACGTGCGTACCTACAACATGAACCACGCCACGTCGGGCAGCGGCACGCTGTGGACGTTCTCGTGCCCGAACAGTAGCGCCCCCGTGGGCAACTCCAGCGGCGACGCGGTCAACGGCGCCTATGGCCCCATCAACGACGCCCACCACTTCGGTGGCGTGGTGCACGACATGTACGTGGCCTACACGGGCGCGGCGCCGCTGAACCAGGTGCTGCTCATGAAGGTGCACTACGGCAACAACTACGAGAACGCCTTCTGGGACGGCACCTCGATGACCTTCGGCGACGGCGCGACCACCTTCTACCCGCTGGTGGCGCTGGACGTGACCTCGCACGAAATCAGCCACGGCTACACCGAGCAGCACTCGAACCTCACCTACAGCGGCCAGTCGGGCGGCATGAACGAGGCCTATTCGGACATCGCCGGTGAAGCGGCCGAGTATTACGACCGGGGCAGCAACGACTTCCTCGTCGGCCCGGAAATCTTCAAGGGCAACGGCGCGCTGCGCTACATGCAGACGCCCTCGCAGGACGGCGCGTCGATCGACAACGCGAGCCAGTACTACAACGGCCTGGACGTGCATTATTCCTCGGGCGTGTATAACCGGGCGTTCTACCTGCTGGCGCACAAATCGGGCTGGAACACGCAGAAGGCGTTCCAGGCGTTCGCCCGCGCCAATGCGCTTTACTGGCAGGCCAACTCCACGTTCAACAGCGGCTCGTGCGGCGTCGCCACGGCGGCCACCGACCTCGGCTTCAGCTCGGCGGATGTCGTCTCCGCGTTCAGCACGGTCGGCGTGAGCTGCTCGGGCGGTGGTGGCGGCACGGTGCTGTTGAACAAGACCGGGTTGTCCGGCGCGAGCGGCAGCGTGCAGAACTTCACCCTCTCGGCCGCGGCGAACAAGACGCTCACCGTGACGATGAGCGGCGGCACCGGCGATGCCGACCTCTACGTGCGCAAGGGCTCCGCCCCGACCACGACGGCCTACGACTGCCGTCCGTACCTCACCGGCAACAACGAGACGTGCACCATCAACGTCACGACCGCCGGCACGTACTACGTGCAGGTGCGCGGTTACTCGTCGTACTCGGGCGTCAGCGTGAAAGCCACGCAGTAAGCATCGCCGATACGATCGGCTCCCCGCCCTCCGGTAGCGTGGCTACCGGAGGGTTTCTCGTTTCAGGCCAATGGATTTCTCGGCACCTCGCCTATCGGAGGAGCGGAAGCGGGCCGTGTCCGCGATACCTGCGCGGCGATCGCTTCGAATGCTGGCAAGATCCATCGGGCGGTTGAGTCTGGCTGCGTAAAACGATGCTGCCTACCGTGACCCGACCTGCGGCGAAGCCGCGTCATCGAAGGTCGGTCTGATGCATCGTTCCGTATCGTTTCCCCTATTCCTCGGTCTTCTGGCGTGCTCGCTGACCAGTCACGCCGCCACCCGTTACATCGTCCGTTTCGCCGAGGGCTACGCGCCTTCGCCGACGCCGCATTCGCCGCGCGCCCGTCGCTCTGCGCCGGGCCCCATGCGCATGATCCGCCGCCTGGCCACGGGCGATGCCTTGTTCGAACTGCACGGTGCCACCGCGGAATCGCTCGCGGCACTTCCGGGCGTGCTCCGCGTCGAGGAAGACAGGCGCCTTTATCCCATGGCGGTGTCCGATCCGCTGTGGAAGCGCCAGTGGTACCTGCATCATCCGCGTTATGGCGTCGATGCCGAGGTGGCCTGGAAATACACGCGAGGTGCCGATGCGGTGGTCGCCGTGCTCGATACCGGCATCGTCCCGCACGCGGAGTTCGATGGCCGCCTGCTCCCGGGTTACGACTTCCTGTCGGACGCCGAGGAGGCACGAGATGGCGACGGACGCGACGACGACCCCACCGACGAGGGCGACTGGATCGAGCCTGGCCAGTGCGTCGGAGCGCTGGCCAGGAAATCCTCCTGGCATGGCACCCACGTGGCCGGCCTCGCTTTGGCGGCGGCGAACAACCGCGAGGGCATCGCCGGTGTCGCCCCGGAGGCCATGCTGCTGCCGGTGCGCGTGCTGGGCCGTTGTGGCGCCTGGGAATCCGACGTGATCGACGCCATCACCTGGGCCTCGGGCGGCAGCGTTCCGGGTGTCGCACCGCCCGAGCGTCGCGCCGACGTGATCAATCTCAGCCTGGGCGGCATCTCCGCCTGTGGCGCGTCGATGGCCGACGCCATCGACGGCGCGCGTCGGCGCGGTACCGCCGTGGTGGCCGCGGGCGGCAACGAGGGCATCAAGGCGTCGGCGTCGTCGCCCGCCAATTGTCCCGGCGTGATTTCCGTGGGAGCGCTGGCGCATGACGGCGCGCAGGCATGGTATTCCAACCATGGCGACGGCCTGACGCTCTCCGCGCCGGGCGGCTCGGGCTCGGGCGTGCAGGCGAACGACATCCTTTCCACGGTCGACTCGGGCGATCGTCAGCGCTTGCGCGCGGCCTTCGGCTACGCGTCGGGAACGTCGATGGCCGCGCCCCTCGTGGCCGGGCTGGTGGCCCTGATGCGCTCGGTGGATCCGGACATCACGGTGGACGAGATCGCCCGGCAGCTCGTGGACAATGCGCGTCCGCTACAGGGGCGCTGCCCGAAGGGATGCGGCGCGGGCGTGATGGATGCGGGCGCCACGGTGGACGCGGTGGCGGAAGACCTCGCGCGCCGCAACGAAGTGCGCTAGCCGCCGAGCGGGCTCAGACGGCTTCGAAGCGGTTCGCGTCGCGGTTCTTGCGCACCGTTTTCGGATCCCACACGCGGCCGTTCATGGCGATGTAGACGCCGTCGGCCAGCGTCTGCACCGCGCCGACGGCGCAGCCGATGTTGAACACGGCGTCGGAACCCTGGAACCGCGCCGGGTTCAGCGCGCCGGTGAGCACGATCACCTTGCCGGGAATGCCGTCGAGCACGCGCGCGGTTTCCACCATGGTGTCGGTGCCGTGCGTGACCAGCACGTGGCGATGCGGTTGGGCTTCGATGGTGCTGCGGATGAGCGCCCGGTCGTCGTCGGTGACGTGCAGGCTGTCCTTGCGCAGGATGGGAATCACGTCGAAGCGAAACGCCACGCCCAGCTGCTCGAGGATCTCGCCGATCTGCGGCGCACCGATCTGGTAGTCCGACTTGTCGTCGAAGTAGACCTTGTCGATCGTGCCGCCGGTGGTGACGATGGTGAGGTTCTGCATGGGCGATCCGGGGATGGGCGTAGCGGGGGGCGATAGTCTACCCGACCTCACCCCGCCAGCAGCGCATCGTCGTCTCCGGCGGGCAAGGCCAGGCGGTCGAGGCCGCGGGCGAGGAACCGGCGGCACGCCGCCGCGGGCGTCGGATCGCCCGCCGACAGGCTCCAGCCGGCCGAGCGCACGAGGAGCGCCGCGGCCATCGTGCGCGCCAGGGTGAAGGCGATGCCGCGCGCCGAGGCTTCGAGCGCCGCGCGGTCGGCCGAGACCTCGCCGAGCAAAGCCTCGGTGGCATCGAGTGCCGCGACGATGGCGCGCCGTTCGGGAGCGCTCGCCGGAACGAGCGTATCCACCGCCTGGCGCAGCGGTTCGACGCCGGTGGCGCCGAGCGCGCGCAGCATGTCGAGGGAAAGCACGTTGGTGGTGCCTTCCCATATCGCGTAGACCTGCGCGTCGCGCAATAACTGGGGCAGACCGGTATCTTCGATGTAGCCCGCGCCCCCGAAGCATTCGAGCGCTTCGGAGGTGATCCGGATCGACACCTTGGCCGTCCATAGCTTGGCCAGCGGCGTGAGCAGGCGAAGCAAGGCCGTGTCGTGCGGAGCGGCTTCGCCTTGTTCGACGCGGCCCAGCAGGCCGGCCACGTGGAAGGTGAGCGAAAAAGCCGCTTCGAATTCGGCCTGCATGTCGGCCAGCGTGCGCAGATGCAACGGCTGCTCGGCGAGCCGGGTGCCGAACGCGCTGCGTCGCGTGGCGTAATCGCGTGCGAGCGCGATGGCGCGCGCCATGCTGGCGACGGCGCACACCGCGTTCCATGTGCGCGTGATGTTGAGCATGGGCGCCACCTGGCGCACGCCATGGGCGAGTTCGCCCAGCGGGGTGGCGGGCAGGCCGTCGAGGTGGATTTCGGCGGTGGGCAATTCGTGTGTGCCGAGTTTCTTCTTCAGCCGGTCGATGGTCACGCCTTGCCAGCGCCCCTGCGCGTCCCTGGTTTCGACGTAGAACAGCGCGAGCGCCGAGGTGCCCGGCCCGGCGCCTTCCGGGCGCGCGAGGGCGAGGGCGGCCTCGCCGACCACGGCCGAGCTGAACCACTTGCGGCCGTGCAGGCGCCACTGCCCATCGTCGTCGCGACGGGCCACGGTTTCGGTGCGCCCCACGTCGGAACCGCCGGGCGTTTCGGTCATCCACTGGCCGGAAAGCCAGAAGGTGGATGCGTCGCGGCTGAGGAAGCGGGGCAGGGCGCGTTCCATCAGCGCGGCGTTGCCGGAAGCGCGTATCGCCGTGGCCGCGCCGTCGGTCATCGCCAGGGGACAGCAGTAGAACTCGCTGGCGACGTGATAGAGGTAGACCCGGGCGAACTGTTCGACGCGGGCATGCGGAGAGGCGTCATGGCCGGCGGCGAGCACGGCGTGGCGCGTGGTGACGTGGGGGCCGTCGTCCCAGGCGGGCGTCAGGGCGATGCGATCGACGCGGGCGCCCCAGGCGTCCCATTGGGTGAGGATGGGCTCCGTACGAGGCGTGCGCTGGCGGCGTTCCCAGGCATCGACGGCGTAGTCGCCGAGGGCGGCGAGGTCGGGCGTGGCGGCGGCGAGGCGCTCCCGCGGCAGCACGTTCGACAGCCATGCGCCTAGCACCCGGTCGGTATGGAACGGATGTGCCAGTCGCGGCGACTCCTGCAGGAAGGCCATGGGCGTCCTCTCGATTCCGGTGGTCGCCGTAAGCGTGCGCCTGTCGGGAGGTTATTGCCAAGAGCCGCATGGTCATCGTTGCGAAAACCACGTGCAAGGCGTCGGGCTCCTTCTTTCGCAGCAACCATGGTTTATGCGCGCCGGTGCATTTCTTGGCCTCGCGTTCGGGGAAGCGATCTACCCCCTACGCCGAACGCTCGCCCCCAACGCACCGATCAACAACAGCGTGCAAAGAATCTCCAGCCAGGCCAGCCACCGATCTCCGGTGGAACTCCACGCCTCCGATACCCCATGGCAGAAGTAGAACAACGAAAGAATTCCCACCCACAGCAACACGCGGTTGATCCGCGGCAGCGAGAGCAGCGGCAGCAGGAGCGGCGGCACGGTGAGCGCGAAGGCCACCCAGCGCGGGATCGATACGGGCGCGTAGAGCGAATACCAGAGCACCTGCACGGCCAGCAGGCCGGCCCAGGCGGCCAGGCCGGTCTTCTGCATCGGTGTCATGCGGGGGTGCCCAGCCGTCGCGCCACGTCGGCCAGCCGCTTGCCGAGCGCGCGGGCCAGTTCGCGCTCGTGATCGGTGATGGCCTGGTCGCCGCGATGGCCGGCAACGTGGCTGGCGCCATACGGCGTGCCGCCGCTGACGGTGCTGCTGAGGGCGGGCTCCGTGAACGGAATGCCGACCAGCAGCATGCCGTGGTGGAGCAGTGGCAAGGCCATCGACAGCAGCGTGGATTCCTGGCCGCCGTGCATCGTGCTGGTGGAAGTGAACAGCGCGGCGGGCTTGCCCGCCAGCGCACCCGAGGCCCATTCCGCGCCCGTGGTATCGAGGAAGTGCTTCAGCGGCGCGGCCATGTTGCCGAAGCGGGTGGGGCTGCCCATGGCGAGGGCTACGCACTCGGCGAGGTCGTCGCGGGTAACGTACGGCGCGCCTTCCTCCGGTTCCGGGGGCATGGCCGTTTCGGTGACCGGCGCCACGGGGGGCACCTGGCGCAGCCGGGCGCGCATGCCGGGCACCTCTTCGACGCCGCGGGCGACGAGGCGGGCGAGTTGGGCCGTGTGGCCGTTGCGGCTGTAGTAGAGTACGAGAACGTCGTGGGACATGGATGGCCGCCGTTTGCGAATGGCGCCAAGTCTCGCAGAACACGCCCCCTGTTCCCAATCGGTCGGGAAAAAGAAGGATGCCATGCCGCTGCGCTTCGATCGCGACCGCGCCCTGAGTTTCACCCGTTTCACCTGGCAGCGCTTCGTCGACGACAAGTGCTTCGAGACCGCCGGCGCGCTCTCCTACACCACGCTGGTCTCGCTGGTGCCGTTGACGGTGGCCGTGTTCGCCATCCTCTCGGCCTTTCCCGTGTTCGCCGAGTGGCGCGGCAGCCTCGCCGATTACGCCTTCCAGAACTTCGTGCCCGCCACGGGAGCGAAGATCCAGGAATACATGCTCGCCTTCGCCGACAAGGCCAGCCAGCTCACGGGCATTTCCGTGCTGGTGATGCTGTTCAGCGCCGTGTCGATGATGATCAGCATCGAGGATCGCCTCAACCGCATCTGGCGCGTGCGCCAGTCGCGCGGCTGGACTTCGCGGCTCCTGTTGTACTGGGCCGCGCTCACCCTGGGCCCGATCCTCGTCGTCGGCGGCCTGGTGCTGTCCTCCTATCTCACGGCCATGCCCATGCTCCAGCAGGCGGCCGACCAGTTGGCGACGGGTTCCGGCCTGCTCAACGTGCTGCCCTTCGTGATCACCTTCGTCACGCTGATGCTGATGTACACGATGGTGCCCAACCGGCGGGTGTCGTGGCGGCACGCGGCCATCGGCGCCTTGCTCGGCGCCATCCTGTTCGAGATCGGCCGCTGGGGCTTCACCCAGTTCATCCGCCGCTCGCCCAATTACGAAGAGATCTACGGCGCGCTCGCGGCCATCCCCATCTTCCTGTTGTGGATATACCTCTCCTGGATCATCGTGATCCTCGGCGCATCCATCGCGGCGTCGATCTCCGCGTTCGACTACGTCAAGCCGCACGAGGCCTTGCCCGAAGGAGCCGAGTTCATCGGCCTGCTCGTGGTGTTGCGTCACTTCGTCGACGCCCAGCGCACGGGCGAATGCGTGGAGCCGGCGGCCGTGCGGCTTGGAGAGCCCTACCTTCCGGCGAAGGACATCGCCACCTATTTCGAAGACCTGCAGAAAGCCGACATGATCCAGCGCGGCGAGACGGGGTGGCTGCTCAGTCGCAGTCTCGACGCCACCGAACTGCTGCGGGTGTACCGTTGCACGCACTATCGCCTGCCGCTGCATCCGCGCGAACAGGTAACGCGCCTGGGTATCGATCTGCCCGCCGACCTGCTCGAACAGATGGATCGCCTCGCCCAGGCCCTGGACGAGACGCTGGGTGCGCGACTGGATACACTTTTTCCTCCCCCCACCGTGCGTTCCCCCGCCGAGGACACCCCCGCATGATTTCGCGCCTGATCGCCGCCGTGACTCTCGCTTTCGCCGCCGTTCCCGCACTGGCTTCCGAAGCCATGCCGGAACTGAAGGTCACCACGCTCGACGGCAAGGCGTTCGACCTCGCCGCCCAGCGCGGCAAATGGGTGATCGTGAACTACTGGGCCACCTGGTGCGTGCCCTGCATCAAGGAAATGCCCGACATCTCGAACTTCGTGAAGTCGCGCAAGGACGTCACGGCGATCGGCCTGGCCTTCGAGGACACCGACGTGGCCGACGTGAAGACCTTCCTCGAGGCGCACAAGGTCGTCTACCCGATCGCCCAGCTCGATCCCACCGAGCCGCCGAAGGATTTCGGTGCGCCGAAGGGTCTCCCCACCACCTTCCTCATCGCGCCAGACGGTCATGTCGCCAAGCGTTTCGTCGGTGGCGTGGACGGCAAGAAACTGGGCGACGCCATCGCCGCGGGAAAATGACATGAACGCCGTGCGCTTCATCGTCAGGGGCAGGGTGCAGGGCGTGTTTTTCCGTGCGTCCACGCGTGGGATGGCGGTAGCGCTCGGGATCACCGGACACGCGCGCAACCTGATCGACGGCAGCGTGGAGGTGCTGGCCTACGGCGAGGCGAAAGCCCTCGACGAACTCGACGCATGGCTGCACGACGGGCCGCCCTCGGCGACGGTCGAGGAACTGTTTCGCGAGGACATCGGCGCGCACGATGCGCCTTCGGATTTTCTCGTGAAGTGACATTCGCCGATCGCATCGGCCCCGCCCCGTTGGTGGTCAGGCCGCTACCGGAGGGGTGGGAGCCGATCGTATCGGCGAATCACGCGGGCGACAGGCTCAGTCCTTCGGCCCGTTCGCATTCGCCGGCCGCGCCAGCAGCTTCACCGGGAGCGTTTCGCCGTCCGACAGCGTGAACGTCACGGTGACCGTATCGCCCGGCTTCACCGAATGCTTCGGCTGCATCAGCATCACGTGGTAACCCCCCGGCGCGAAGGCCACTGTCGCCTTCGGCGGCAACGGCACGCTGTCCACCATCTCCATGCGGCCCATGCCGCCTTCGGTGCTGCTGCGGTGGATCATCGCGTCGGCGTAATCCCCGCTCTGCGCCGAGACGATCGACAGCGCGCGATCGGAGGTGTTCTCGAACGTCACGTAACCACCCGCGGGCAGGCTGCCGGGCAGCACGCGCAGCCATCCGTCGGCCGCTTTCACCGGCGCCGTGTCGGCGGCCCGGGCGGCGCCCGCCGCGAGAACGAGGGTCAGGGCGAAGGCAAGCGAGCGTATCGTCACGAGCGCGGCTCCAGCGTAGTCAGCAGGGTGAGGTCGTGGACGATGTCGTCCTGCGAGGCGGAGGGCGTGGCGAGCAGGCGGGCCTTGCCCTGCGTGTCGAAGACGTAGATCGCCGAGCTGTGGCTCACTTCGTAGTTGCCGTCGCCGCGATCCGGTTCGCGGCTGAACGCCGAACGGTAGCGCTTGGCGAGTTTTTCCAGTTCCGCATCGGTGCCGCTCAGCCCGACCGCGCGCGGGTCGAAGGCATGGACGTAGTCGTGCATCACGGCAGGCGTGTCGCGCTTGGGATCGACACTGACGAAGAGGATGCGCACCTTCTCCGCGGCGGGACCGAGCCTGCCGAGCACCACGTGCAGCTGTGTGAGCGTGAGCGGGCACACGTCGGGGCAGTGCGTATAGCCGAAGTAAAGTACCGCGACCTTGCCCTTGTAGTCCGCGCCGGTCACGGCCTTGCCGTGGTCGTCCACGAGGTGGAAGTCGAGGTCGGGCAGGTGGCCGGACACGTCGTTGAGCCGCCACTCGGGCTGCGGTTCGCGCTGGCACCCGGCCATGCAGGCCACGGCAACGAAAGCGAGCAGGGCCAGCGTCACCCGGCGGAAAAGAGACGGCTTCATGCGACACTCCGCAAAATATCCTTTCGAAGCATACGCCGAACCACGGGAATCCTTTCCGATGCGACAACGTGTCCCGGGCGCCATCGCCTTCCTCGTCGCCGTCACCGGCGCCACGGCCGTGGCCTTCGGCGCCTTCGGTGCCCATGCCCTGCGCACGCGCATCGGCGCGGATGCGCTGGCCGTATGGCATACCGGCGTCGAATACCATTTCTGGCACGCCCTCGCGCTGTTCGTGGCGGCGGTGGGCTTGCCCGAAGGCCGGTGGCGAAAGGCGGCGCTGGCGCTCTTTCCGCTGGGCATCCTGTTGTTCTCGGGGAGCCTCTACGCCCTGGCGCTGGGTGCGCCGCGGTGGACGGGCGCGATTACGCCGTTCGGCGGGCTCTGCTTCATTGCCGGATGGCTGGCGCTCGGCGGGGCGCTGATCCGGGGGCGCGACGCGGGCTGATCAGCGTCCCGGGCCGGAGCCGGCCGCGCCGACGAAGCCGCCGCCGTCACCGGAGGGCGGCGGCAGGTCGAACATGGTCGAGGCGGGCACGGCCCGGTCGATCCGGATGTGACCCAGCGTGCTCATCGCGGCGAAGAAGCGCCATGGGTCGCCGTTGCCGGTGCCCAGTGCGATGTGCGTCGAGTCGAAGCGACGCTGGGCGGAATCGAAGCTGATCCAGCGTCCATCGACGAAAGCCTGCGACCACGCATGCGGGACGAACACGCGGGATGCGCCGCCCAGGCGGTCGACGTAGACGACGCCGGTGACGACGCGTGCGGGAATTCCCAGCGAACGGGCGAGCGCGGTGAGCAGCACGGCGTGTTCGGTGCAGTCGCCCGTCCGGCTGTCGAGGGTTTCCAGGGCCGATGCGTAGCCCACGTCGAGGCCCTTGCGATCGATGTAATCCGATAGCCAGGCACGAAGGCGGCGCATGCGTTGCAGGTCGTTGCGCGCATCGCCGACCACCGAACGCGCGAGTTCGACGACGCGCGGGGAATCGGATTGCACCCAGGGGCTCGGTGCGGTGTCGTCACCGGATGGCACGCTTTCCTTGCCGCGGCGAGCGAAGCCCACGTCGACGACGAAGATGCCGTCGCCCAGCGAGGTCACGTGCTGCTCGTCGGTGTCGACGAAGGGATGCGGGAAACCCCCTTTGACGGTCAGGGTGTAGCGCATCGGCGCCACGCGGAAATTCGGCGTGAGCGGGCGCGGCGAATCGATCATGGCGGCGCGTAGCACGTCGACGTCCTGGTCGGGCGCCTTGGCGCAGGACTCGCTGCACGAGGCCATCTCCAGGCGAAAGCCCAGCAGCGGCGAGATGCCACGACGGACATAACCGTGGTCGTCGACCCAGACGTCGACCGGATGCGCGCCCTCCACGTTGACCAGGGACTGGCGCAGGTGATGCAGCGTTTCGCGGCTCTGGTCGGGCATCTCGATGATTTCGTCGCCGATCACGTCGACCTGCACGTTGGCGACCTGCTGCTTCACCGAATCGAAATTGCGCACCTGGTACGTGGTGCCGGGCTTGAAGCCGTGCGCCAGGGTGGCAAGCCGCTGGCCTTCGACCAGCGAGGCACCGCTGGGCCAGATCAGCAGGTTGACCTTCGACTGTCCGCCGACGGTGTTGGCCACCTGGAACGCACCGTCGGGCCGCACGCGGCCTTCGACGAGGTTTTCCTTCGACGACATGTTGCTGCTCGCATAAAAGGCCAGGGGCGCCCCGTCGGGGGACTCCACGGTCTTTACCGTGGTGCGCAGTTGCAGGGGCGTCTTGATGCGGGTGAGGCGAAGATCGAGCGTCTGCGTCGTGGTCACGCCTTCGTCGCCCAGGTCGCGGTCGATCTGCAGGCTGCCGACCTTGCGCCCGTCGAGCAGCACGGTCATCCAGCGCCGTTCGGCCGACGCGGGGGCGGCGACCAGGCACGACAGTACGGCGAGAACGACCAGGCAGCGTCTCATGGGCGTACGTCCGGGTTGGATGGGGACAACCGCATCACACCACGTTCATCGGCGGAGTCAAGTGCCGTCATGGCCGATGCCGTCCGGCGACCCGCCGGGCGCGGGCTACAATGTCCGCTTCTTCCCAGGACCTCTTCCATGCATACCTTCGGCACGCCACACGCTTCCAACGCCCTCAAGGTGCTCCTGCTCGGCTCGGGCGAACTCGGCAAGGAGGTGGCGATCGAACTGCAGCGCTTCGCCGTCGAGGTGGTTGCCGTCGATCGCTATGCCAACGCACCCGCGATGCAGGTGGCGCATCGCAGCCACGTGATCGACATGCTCGACGGCGCCGCGTTGCGCGCGCTCATCGAGAAGGAGAAACCCCATCTGGTGGTGCCCGAGATCGAGGCGATCCACACGCCCACGCTGGTGGAACTGGAGAAGCAGGGCCTGAAGGTGATCCCCACCGCGCGGGCCGCCTGGCTCACCATGGACCGCGAAGGCATCCGCCGTCTCGCCGCCGAGGAACTGGGCCTGCCGACGTCGCCCTACCGCTTCTGCGACACGCGCGAGGCCTTTCTCACCGCCGTGGCCGAACTGGGCACGCCTTGCGTCGTGAAGCCGGTGATGAGTTCGTCGGGGAAGGGCCAGAGCGTGGTTCGCCGCGCGGAAGACGCCGACGCCGCGTGGGAATACGCGCAGTCGGGCGGTCGCGCCGGGCGGGGGCGTGTCATCGTCGAGGGCTTCATCGACTTCGATTACGAGATCACGCTGCTCACGGTGCGCCATCGCGACGGCGTGTCGTTCTGCGCCCCCATCGGCCATCGCCAGGAAGACGGCGATTACCGCGAATCGTGGCAGCCGCAGCCGATGAGCGCGGCCGCACGGGCCTCCGCCGAACGCCAGGCCGACGCCATCACGGCCGCCCTGGGCGGCTGGGGCGTGTTCGGCGTGGAATTCTTCGTGCGTGGCGACGAGGTCATCTTTTCCGAAGTGAGCCCGCGGCCGCACGATACCGGCCTGGTCACGCTGATTTCGCAGGATCTCTCGGAATTCGCGTTGCATGCGCGAGCGATCCTCGGATTGCCGGTGCCGGAGATCCATGCGTTCGCCCCGGCGGCATCGTGCGCCGTGCTCGTGGAAGGTGAGGGCAGCGCGCCGACCTACCACGGCATCGCGGAGGCGCTCGCCGAAACCGGCACCATGCTCCGTATCTTCGGCAAGCCCGAGGTGCGCGGCCGTCGCCGCATGGCGGTGACGCTCGCGCGAGGGGTCACGGTGGACGAGGCGCTGGAGAAAGCCAAACGGGCGGCCAGCCGCATCCGCGTGGAACTCTGAGGCCTTCTCGCGGAAGCCCTCAAGACCCGTTCACGCCCGAATGGTTAACCTCGGGCACAGCTATGGACGACGCAACCCCATGAGCGGACGCAAAGACACGCACGACCATCACGGACGCACCGAACCGACCCTCGGACGGATCGACGACCTCGACGCACCCGCGCAGGCGCCTGTCGATGACGGCTTGCCGCACATCGTGGTGGACGAGCCGCGCCGTCGCGCCGCCATGCCGCCGCCGCGCTCGCGCGGCCCCCAGCCGCGCAAACGTGGCTGGCTCATCCCCGTGCTGGTGCTCGTGCTCATCGGCGCGGCCACGGCGCTGTACCTGCAGCAGGATCGGCTGCGCACCATGGTGCCGCGCACCGAGCTCAACGATCTGCTCGCCCAGGCCAACCAGGCACTCCAGGCCGGCAAGCTCGACGGCACCAACGGCGACAGCGCCCGCGAACTCTTTGAAAAGGCCCGTGACCAGCAGCCGGACAGCGACCCGGCCCGCGAGGGACTTCGCCGGGTGGGGCAAGCCGAAGTGGCCAGGGCGGACGCCGCGCTCACGGCCGGCCGTCTCGACGAGGCCGAGGCCGCGCTCAACGTCGCCCGCGAACTCCTCGGCGGAGGCGCCGACGTGGAGCAGCTCGGCCAGCGCCTGTCGAAGGCGCGCAATCCGCAGTCCCAGACCGAAGCGTGGATCGGCCAGGCGCAAGACGCCCTCGCCGCCGGCCGCCTGGATGGCGACGACGGCGCCGGTCCGCTTTTCCGCCGCGCGCTCGACGCCGACAAGGGCAACGCGGTGGCCGCCCGCGGGCTGGACAAGGTCGGCGACGGCCTGGCCGCCCAGGCGCGCCAGGCCATAGCGGCCAACGACAAGGCCAAGGCCAATGCGTTGGTCGACCGCATCGCCATCCTGGTACCCAACGACGGCGACCTCCCGTCGCTGCGCGCCGCGCTCGCCGAGAGCCGCAAGCAGGACGATCAGGCGGTCGCCGCGCTCGTCCAGCAGGGCAACGAGGCCATGCGCGCGGGCCGCTTCACCGGCGACGGCGACGACACGGCCCTGGCCCGTTTCCGCGCCGCGCTCGCGGCCGACCCCGACAACGCCGATGCCAAGGCGGGGCTGGGACAGGTGGCCCAGGCCCTGATCGTCCAGGCCAACGCGGCCATCGACAGCGAAGACGACGACCACGCCGCGCGCCTGCTCGACGAAGCCGCCAAGCTCGCGCCCAAGTCGGCCGAACTGGCCGCGGCGCGGGCTCGTATCGCCGGTGGGGCCGATGCGGGGGCACGGCTTGCCTCGTCCACGCCATCGCCCGTCGCCCGCGCGAGCGATGGGGGCGACGACGACGCCGAAGCGTCGCTGGCGGTGAGCCCCGCGCAGAAGGCCCGCGTGGCCGACCTCGTGCGTCGCGCCCAGCAGGCCGCCTCGCGTGGCGACATCATGGATCCCCCCGGAGACAGCGCCTACGACCTCTATCGCAACGCGCTCTCCATCGACGGCAACGATCCCACCGCCCGGGCCGGCTTGCAGGCCTTGCCGGCGCAGGTCGAGAAACTCATGACCCAGGCCGTGGCCAGCGGCAACGTCGGCCGCGCCGAAAACCTCTATGCCACGCTGTCCGATCTCGCGCCGGGCGACGCCTCGCAAGGCGACATGCGCCACCGCCTGGGCAGCGCGTGGATCGACAACGCCTTGCAACGCGCCTCGCAGGGCGATCGCCAGGGTGCCTTCCAGTCGCTCGACCACGCCCGCCGCTACGTGCCCGACGATCCGCGCCTGCAAAGCACCTACGAACGCATCGCGACGGGGCGCTGAGCGCGGCATGACGGTTCTTGTCATCGGCGCCACCAGCCAGATCGGTCACTTCCTGCTCCCCCGGCTGCGCGATGCGGGCATCGACATGCTCCTGCTCAGCCGGAATCCCCCGGCCGGCGATCCCTCGTGGATTCGCGGCGGCTTGCCCGACGCGATGCCCGAGCTGCCGCGCCTGGACGCCATCCTCTGCGCCGGTCCGCTGAACTGCCTGGCGGCGTGGCTCTCCGCCACGCACCTGAAGGGCCATCCCCACGTGATCGCCACCTCGTCGATGAGCGCGGAGACCAAGCGCCATTCCGATGTGCCGGCCGAGCGCGAGCTGGCGCAGGTGCTGCGCGATGCGGAAACCGTGCTGACCGCCACCTGCGCCTCGAGAGGCATGCCCTGGACGGTGTTCCGGCCCACGCTGGTCTACGGGGCGGGCATGGACCAGAGCCTCACGCCGATGGTGCGGGGCGGTGCCCGGCGCCGGATTTTCCCCTACCCGATGGGCAAGGGCAGGCGTCAGCCCGTGCATGCCGAGGATATCGCCCAGGCGATGTTCGCCGCCCTGGGATGCGCGCGCGCCCGAGGCCATGTCTTTCCCATCGGCGGCGGCGACCGCTTCACGGCGACGGAAATGTTCCGCCGCGTGCATCGCAGCGTGGGCACGATGACCTTGCCCCTCCCGTTGCCGCGCGTGTTCCTTGGCCTGGCCGCGCTGGCATGGCCCCGGATCAAGGGCTCGGTCGGCCGACTCGATAGCGACCTGATCGCCGACAATACCGACCTGGAGAGTCTTCTCGAGGTCCATCCCCGCCCCTTTCGGCCCGACCCCTCCACCTGGCGCCGCCCGGGCTGACACGGTCGCGTCATCGATCCGCCAGCGTCCGTTCAGATGGGCGCCCGCCGCTGCCCCTATCATCCCCGCAGCCCTCTTCTTCCCCAGGATTCTTCCGCGTTGGCTTTCCTGACCCGTCTCGGTGCCCTCCTGCGTAGCGCATGGCCCTGGCTGCGCATCCCCTTCTGGCTGGTGATGGGGCTGCTGTTCGGCTTCCTGTTGCCTTACACGCTCATCCTCAACGCCCGCCTGCAGGATCGCTTCAACGACCTGGTCTTCGCGGTGCCCACCCGCGTCTACGCGCGCCCGCTGCTGCTGGAGCCGGGACGCGCGATGACGCCCGCGGCGCTGGAACTGGAACTCACCTTCGCCGGCTACACGCCCGAGGGCGGCGGCAAGGTGCAGGGCAGCTACTCGAAGAACGGCTCGCGCTTCGTCATCGCCTCGCACGGCTACTCGGGCCCCGATGGCGGCGAACTGCCGCATCGCATCCGCGTCGCGCTGGGCAACGGCCAGGTCACCTCGGTGGTCGACGACACCAACAACAAGGAGATTAAGTCGATCCATCTCGACCCGGCGCGCATCGCCACCTTCTATGGCGCCGCCCAGGAAGAGCGCCGCATCGTGCGCCTGGACAACGTGCCGCCGTTGCTCGTGCAGGGGCTGCAGGCCGTCGAAGACCGCGATTTCAAGAACCACATCGGTCTGGACTTCTCCGCGATCGCCCGCGCCTCGTTCGCCAACCTGCGCGCGGGCCACACGGTGCAGGGCGGCTCCACGCTCACCCAGCAGCTCGTGCGCAACCTCTTCCTCGACCGCAGCCAGAACATGCTGCGCAAGGTGAACGAGGCGATCCTCTCGCTGTTGATGGAAGCGCATTACCCGAAGAGCCGCATCCTCGAGGCTTACGTCAACGAGGTGTTCCTCGGCCAGCAGGGCAACCAGGCGGTGCACGGTTTCGCCGCCGGCGCGGAGTTCTTCTTCGGCCGGCGGCTCGAGGATCTCCGCCCGCAGGAAATCGCGCTGCTGATCGGACTGGTCAAGGGTCCCAGCTACTACGATCCGCGTCGCTATCCCGACCGGGCGCTGGCGCGGCGCAACCTCGTGCTTCAGCAATTCAACGAGACGGGCCTGCTCGACGACGCGAAGATGAAGGCCGCCCAGGCCTCGCCGCTGGGCATCGCCGCCAACGCGCAGTTGCCGCACAACCGCTTCCCGGCCTTCATGCAGCTCGTGCGCGCGCAGATCACCGCCGACTTCGACGAAGCGGCCTTGCGCGACGGCAGCTTCAGCGTGTTCACCACGCTCGATCCCGCCGCGCAGCTCTACACTGAGCAGGCCATCCTCACCACCACCAAGGCGCTGGGCAAGCGCGGGGCGGCCGCGCAGGCCGCCGCCGTGGTCACCGACACCGCCGACGGCAGCGTGCTGGCGATGGTCGGCTCACGCGAACCGGGGGAGCAGGGCTTCAACCGCGCGCTCGACGCGCGTCGGCCGATCGGCTCGCTGGTGAAGCCGCTGGTCTACCTCGTGGCGCTGGCGCAGCCCTCGAAATGGTCGCTGGCCTCGATCGTCGACGATTCGCCGATCAACATGCGCCAGCCCGACGGCACGCCGTGGACGCCGCAGAACGACGACCGCCAGATCCACGGCCAGGTGCCGATGCTCGACGCCCTGGTGCATTCGTGGAACCTCGCCACGGTGAACCTGGGCATGCAGGTGGGCGTGGCGAAGATCAAGGGCTTCCTCGAGTCGTTCGGCCTGCAGAACGTCAACCCCAGCCCGTCGCTGCTGCTGGGCGCGGTGGATCTTTCCCCGTTCCAGGTGGCCCAGCTCTACGAATACATCGCCGCCGACGGCCATGCGCTGCCGCTCGTGGCGGTGCGCGGTGTGGTCGATGCCAAGGGCCAGACCATCAAGCGCTACCAGGTGAAGGGAGGCGAGGGCGAATACCAGACGGCCACGCGTCTCACCACCTGGGCGATGCAGCAGGTGGTCAACAGCGGTACCGCCGCGGCCATCGGCAACTCCGGCCTGTCCTGGCTGCACGCGGCCGGCAAGACCGGCACCAGCGACAGCCAGCGCGACAGCTGGTTCGCCGGATTCACCGGCGAGCACCTGGCCGTCGTCTGGATGGGCCGCGACGACAACAAGCCCACGGGGCTCTATGGCGCCACGGGCAGCATGCGCATCTGGCAGGAACTCTTCCGCAAATTGCCCACCCGGCCGCTGTCGCCTACGCTGGGCGAGGGTCTGGAAATGGCGTTCGTCGATCCACAGTCGGGCAAGCGCACCGACCCCTCCTGCGAGGGCGCGCGGCAGTTCCCGTTTGCATCGGGTTACGTACCGGAAAGCGAAGAGGGCTGTTTCTGGCAACGAATCAAGGGTATTTTCGGCAGCGGCGACGCGGAACCCGCGCCGGCCGTTCCCAGTAATCCTACGGATTGACCCATGCATCGCCTTCGTTTTTGCGCCATCGCCGCCATTGCGCTCGTCGCCGCCTGCAGCCAGCCCGCCCCGCCGCAGGCCACCCGTCCCACCCAACCCGCCTACGACATCGTTGCGCAGATCCGCGCCGCGGGCGAACGCGAGAAGTCGGCCATCGAGGTCGCGCCGCTTCGCGATCCGGGCGTGCAGGGTCTGGAAAAGTCGGCGATGACCGACGAGAAAGCCGGCAAGTACGACGACGCCGACGCCAAGCTCGTACAGGCGTTGAAGCTCGCGCCCGAGGCGCCGGAACTCATCCAGGACCGCGCCGAAGTCGCGGTACGCAAGCAGGACTACGCGTCGGCCGAGAAGCTCGCGAAGCAATCGTTCGAGATGGGCCCGAAGTCGGGCAGCCTGTGCGCGCGCAACTGGCAGACGGTGTACGAAATGCGCATGGTCGCCAACGACCAGACCGGCGCGATGGCCGCGCGCTCCGAATTGGGCAAATGCCACATCGCGGGTCCCAATCGCTTCTGATGCCTTGATTCGCCGATGCGATCGGCTCCCACCCCTCCGATAGAGCTAGCTAACGGAAGGGTGGGCAATGCTGTCGGTTCAACCCGGTGAGGTTGCTACCGAAGGTGTGGGAGCCGATCGTATCGGCGAAAGGGGCTGGCCTCAGCCGCCCCGAATCACCCGACCGTGCTCGTGCACGGTATCCACCAGCACCTTCACGTTCTCCGGGTCCACCTCCGGCGTGATGCCGTGGCCCAGATTGAATACGTGCCCTGGGTGGTTGCCGAAGGCATCCAGCACGGCGCGCGCTTCACGCCGCACCACGTCGGGGGATGCGCGCAGCACCGACGGATCGAGATTGCCCTGCAACGCCACGCGCTCGCCGATGCGGCGGCGCGCCTCGCCGATGTCGATGGTCCAGTCCAGTCCCACGCCGTCGCAACCGGTGTCGGCGATGGACTCGAGGTGCCCGTTGGCTCCCTTCGAAAAGAGGATCACGGGCAGGTCGCGGCTGGCCGCGTCGGCCTTCAATGCCTCGACCACTTGCGCCATGTAGCGCAGCGAGAACTCGCGGAACGACGCGGGGCCGAGCAGGCCGCCCCAGGTGTCGAACACCATCAAGGCCTGCGCACCGGCATGAGCCTGGGCGATCAGGTACGCCGCCACCGAACGCGCGATCGTGTCGAGCAGGCGGTGGGCCAGGGCGGGGTCGTTCCAGGCCAGGGCCTTCACCCGCGCGAAATCGCGCGAGCCCTCGCCTTCGACCATGTAGCAGGCGAGCGTCCAGGGGCTGCCGGAAAAGCCGATGAGCGGCACGCGGCCGTCCAGTTCCTTGCGGATCAGGCGCACGGCATCCATCACGTAGCGCAGTTCGCCGTCCATGTCGGGGACGGCAAGGCGTTCGATGGCGGCCGCGTCGCGAACCGGATGCGCGAAGCGCGGGCCTTCGCCCTGCGCGAACGACAGGCCCAGGCCCATCGCGTCGGGAATGGTGAGGATGTCGGAAAAGAGGATCGCGGCATCGAGCTCGAAGCGTTCGAGCGGCTGCAACGTGACCTCGCAGGCGAATGCCGGATTCGTCGCCAGGCCCATGAAGCTGCCGGCCTTGCTGCGCGTGGCACGGTATTCCGGCAGGTAACGGCCGGCCTGGCGCATCACCCAGATCGGCGTGGTGTCGGTGGCCTCGCGGCGCAGGGCGCGCAGGAAGCGATCGTTGCGAAGGACATCAGCGGCCATGCGCGGACTCCTGGCCTTGCGAGAACATCACCTTGAACCCCTTCTTGGTCTGCGCGTCGCGTGCCTTGGTGAAAGCGTCCAGGGCCTTGTCCCGTTCGAGGAAAACCTCGCGCTTGAGCGTGGTCTTGCCACCCTGCACGCCGCTCTCGCGGTAGAGCGTCCAACCGCCGAACAGATCCTGCTCGAGGGTGATCTGGACGAAGCGGGGGGCTTCGTTCCCGGCTTCGGGCATGGTTTGCAGGTAAATCCGCATCGGGCGATCCGCGCTGGCGCAGGGCCCGCCATTGTAGGGCATTTCCGTGTGTCGTCCCGGCGAAAACCGCATGCCCTCCCCGGGTCCCGCGTGCGCGGGAACGACGTGAGGTTTCGGATACATCCCCTGCGCTTGAGGGAGTAGATCACGCCGCACGCTCGATGGCCCCGCACGCGCGCCGACGGCGCGACGTCATGGATTGCCTCATCGTCATCCCGGCGTACGCCGGGATCCAGCGCCGGGCATTCGGTCAGGCGAACGTGTCGCTACGGCTCTCAGGCCCCCAGCACACCGAGCACGTCGTCGTCCCTCACGCCCGACACGATCTCCGCCTTGCCGATGCCGCGCCACAGGATCAGACGCAATGTCCCGGCCGTGTTCTTCTTGTCCAGGCGCATCAGGTCGAGCAGGCGGCTCGCGGTATGCACCTTCGACGGCGCCACCGGCAGATCCAGCCGTTCGAGCAGGGCGACGAGACGACGCGTATCCGCCTCCGGCGCCATGCCCAGGCGTTCCGACAGGCGGGCCGCCAGCACCATGCCGATGGCGACGCCTTCGCCGTGCAGGATCTCGCTGTAGTTGCCTGCCGTTTCCAGCGCGTGGCCGAACGTGTGGCCGAGGTTGAGCAACGCGCGCTCGCCCTGTTCTGTTTCGTCGCGGGCCACCACGCCCGCCTTGTAGCGGCACTTGCGCGCGATGGCCTCCACGAGCACGCCGCTCTCGCGGCGTGCGAGCGCGTCCGCGTTCGTCTCCAGCCATTCGAAGAACGGCAGGTCGCCGATGGCCGCGCCCTTGACGATCTCGGCCACGCCGGCGAGGTATTCGCGCTGGGGCAGGGTCGCGAGCAGGTCGGTGTCGGCTACCACCGCGCGCGGCTGGTGGAACGCGCCAGCGAGGTTCTTGCCCACGGGCAGGTTCACGCCGGTCTTGCCGCCTACCGACGAGTCCACCATCGCCAGCAGCGTGGTCGGCACCTGGATGAAATCGATCCCGCGCATCCAGCAGGCCGCGGCGAACCCGGCGAGATCGCCGACCACGCCGCCGCCCAGGGCGATCACGCAGGCGTCGCGCGTGGCACCGAGCTGGCCGAGCGCGTCGAGCACCTTGCCGACGTTGGCGAAGGTCTTGTGCGTTTCGCCGTCGTCGAGCAGATACGACGACCAGTGCAGGCCGTCGAGTCCTTTCGCCAGCGCGGCGAGGTACAGCGGCGCGACGGTGGTGTTGCTCACCACCAGCACGTGGCGGCCGCGGATGCGTGCGCGCCAGCGTTCACCGTCCGCCAGCAGACCGGGACCGATCCATACGGGGTAGCCGCGTCCGGCCAGTTCGACGTCGACGGTTTGCATCACGAGCGTTTCCAGTGGCGGTCGAGGAGGGCGATGGCGCGCGGAACGGCGTCGTCCACGCCTTCGTGCCGCCCGCGGAAGATCAGGTCCGCGATCTCCTCGTAGAGGTGGTTGCGGGCTTCGGCCAGCGATGCGAGGCGGCCGCGGCGGTCGTCGCCGGCGATCATCGGACGGGTGCCGTCGTGGCGCAGCCGGTCGAGTTGTTCGTCGACTTCCACGCCGAGCATCAGCACGGTACCGCGGGACACCAGCGCGTCGCGATTGGCGGGGTCGAGTACCGCGCCGGCACCCGTGGCGAGTACGATGCCCGGACGACGGCTGAACTCGTCCAGGTGCGCGCGCTCGCGCGAACGGAAGCCGGCTTCGCCCTCGCGTTCGAAGATCGTCGCCACCGTATCGCCGTAACGGTTCTCGATCTCCACGTCGAGATCGACGAACGGCAAGCCGTAATGCGCCGCGAGGCGCTGTCCGATCGTGGTCTTGCCGGCCCCCGTGGGGCCGACGAGAAACAGGTTGGGCGAAGGATTCATCGCTCCCATGCTAGCAACAAGCCCGCCTCCGAGATATCACACCGTCCTCGTCGCCGGGGCCGGCGACGTCGGCCTGCGCACCGCGCGCCTGCTCGCCGACCGCGGACATCGTGTGCATGCCCTGCGACGCAGCGAGGTCGCGGATGCGGGCGATGGCTTGCGCTGGGTGCGCGGCGACCTGACCCGGCCGGAGACCCTGCGTGGCTTGCCCGCCGTGGATGCGCTGGTGTTCGCCCCGGCGCCGGACCGGCGCGAGGAGGCGGCCTACCGCGCCCTGTTCGTCGACGGCCTGAGGCATCTGGTCGCGGCGTTGCCCGGGCCGCCGAAGCGGACCGTGTTCGTGTCTTCCTCGGCGGTCTACGGCGAGCATGGCGACGGCTGGGTCGACGAGCGCACGCCGACCGACCCGCCGGGTTTCAACGGACGCGTATTGCGGGAGGCCGAAAGCCTGCTCGGCCCCGATGGGCTGGCGGTACGGTTGGCTGGTCTGTATGGCCCGGGGCGTACGCAGTTGTTCGACCGCCTGCGTGAGGGCAAGGCGGCGGTGCCGCGTGGAACGCGTGCGTACGCCAACCGCATCCACGTGGACGACGCGGCCGCGGCGTTGGCCCATGTGCTCACCTTGGAATCGCCGGCGCCCGTCTACGTCGGGGTGGACGACACGCCATTGCCGATCGACGTGCTCTACGACCACGTGGCCGGGCTCCTGGGCGTGCCCGCGCCGCCGGATGGCCCGGCGCCGGCGGGCGTCGGCAGCAAGCGGTTGTCGAACGCCTTGCTGCGGGCGAGCGGGTTTCGGTGCCGGTGGCCGGATGCGCGGGAAGGCTACGCCGCGCTGTTGCGGTGATATCGCGACCTGGATTCGCCGATACGATCGGCTCCCACCCCTTCGGTAGCTGGTCTCCCTCAAGCTACCTACCGGAGGGGTGGGAGCCGATCGTATCGGCGAAAAGCCAATGGAGCGGTGACGCGACGGTCCTCATCCAAAACGAGCAATAAGTCGGCCTTCGCCCCCAGCGTCGCCAACGCATGCCGGCTCAGCCGCTCGTAATGCTGCAGGAACCGCGACAACGCATCGGCATCCATCGCCCGCGGCTCACCGCGTTCGCGTAACGGCCGCTCGGCTTCGTCGCGCCAACGCGCCACCACCTCCCACGACGGTGCCTGCAATACCACCAGCGCATCGAGTCTTCGCCAGATCGACGCGTATCCTGCCAGGCGCGCATTGACCCAGCGCCGCCACGTGCCATCGGCGTCCTCGTCGCGTTCCAGCGCGTTCACCGGCTCGGCCAGCGCGGCGGCGTCCTGCGGATCCAGCCCGAGGCACCATCCTTCCAGCACCACCAGGGAGGGCGGCTCGGCCACCACCGGCCACCGGTGCGCGTCGTAACGATCGTCGTGGCCCTTGTCGAAGCGCGGCACGGCGACGGGGGCCTCGACGGATGCCTTGCCCAGCGCATCGAGCGTGGAACCGAGCAGGGCGAGGTCGTGGGTGCCGGGCACGCCGCGCGTGCGCAGCAGCGGATGGACCTCCCGGCCCAGCGTGTCGCGCTCGGCGCGCGTGAGGTAGACGTCGTCCAGCGACAGGGCCACGGCACCCCAGCCGAGTTCCCCGGCCCGCGCCACGAGGCCGGCCGCCAGCGTGCTCTTGCCACTGCCCTGCAAGCCCGACACGCCCAGCACGAACGGCGTACGGGCCCGTCCGCCCGGCGCGACAAAACGTGCGAGGACGGCATCGGCCAGCGTGCTAGCATCGTGGGCTTCCATGGCCGTCAAGCATAGCCCGTCATGCTCACTCCCGAGATCCTCGACACCTTTCGCGGCCTGCTCGATGAAGCGAAGGCCAGCGGCGACCGCGAACCCACGGCGATGAACCTGGCCACGTTCCGGGACGGTCGCGTGCATTCGCGCATCGTGCTGCTCAAGCGCTTCGACGAAAAAGGCCTGCGCTTCTTCACGAACTACGAAAGCGACAAGGCGAACCAGATCGCCTCGCACGCGCAGGTCGCGCTGTGCTTCCACTGGAAGCAGATCCGCGAGGGCATCCAGGTGCGTTTCGAGGGTCGCGCCACCAAGACCGGCGCGGACGAATCCGATGCGTACTTCGCCAGGCGCCCGCGGGGCAGCCAGATCGGCGCCTGGGCCTCGAAGCAGAGCCAGGCGCTTCCCGACCGGCAGACGTTCGACGATCGCGTGGCCCATTTCGAGAAGGAGTTCGAGGGCCGCGACGTCCCCCGTCCGCCGCACTGGGGCGGTTACCTCGTGGAGCCCGATCGCGTCGAATTCTGGTACGGCGCCACCTTCCGCCTGCACGAACGCATCGTGCACACCGGTGACGGTACAAGCTGGACCTCCCGCCTGCTCTATCCGTGAGGTCGCCATGAGCCGCGCCCAGCCCGTCCAGCACGTCGCACAGTCCACCGTTACCGTGCATACGCGCGGCCGGTCGCTCGTCGAGGTTACCGACCGCCTGGCCGAAGCCGTCGCCGCCAGCGGCGTGGGCACGGGCATCGCGCACGTCTTCGTGCAGCATACGAGCGCATCGCTGCTGATCGGCGAGAACGCCGATCCCACCGTGGTGGCCGACCTGGAGCGGTTCTTCGCCCGCCTGGTGCCCGATGGCGATCCCTTGTTCCGCCACCGCGACGAAGGCCCCGACGACATGCCCGCTCACGTGCGATCGGTGCTCACCGGCGTATCGGTGTCCGTGCCCGTGCATAACGGCCGCCCGTTGCTCGGTACCTGGCAGGGCCTGTTCCTCTACGAGCACCGCCACGAAGCCCACCAGCGAAAAATCACCATCACCGTTTCGGGGCACTGATGCCGGACGCCTATCCGCAACGCATCGTCTGCCTCACCGAAGAGCCGACGGAAGTCCTCTACGCGATCGGCGAGGAGCACCGCATCGTCGGCATCTCCGGGTTCACCGTGCGGCCACCCCGCGCGCGCAAGGAAAAGCCGAAGGTATCCGCGTTCACCAGCGCGAAGATCGGCCCGATCCTCGACCTGAAACCCGACCTCGTCATCGGTTTTTCGGACATCCAGGCCGACATCGCGCGTGATCTCATCCGGGCGGGCGTCGAGGTGTGGATCAGCAACCACCGAAGCGTCGAAGGCATCGTCGCCTACATCCGTCGGCTGGGTGCGATGGTGGGCGCAGCGCCGAAAGCGCATGCGCTGGCCGATCTGGCCGAAGCGAACCTTGCCCGCATCGCGACACTCGCCGCGACGCTGACGAGCCGTCCGCGCGTGTATTTCGAGGAATGGGACGAGCCGCTCATCACCGGCATCCGGTGGGTCGGCGAACTGGTGCGCATCGCCGGCGGGGACGACGTGTTTCCCGAACTGCTCGAGGAGCCGCTGGCGAAGCAGCGCATCCTCGCCGATCCGCTGGAAGTGGTGCGGCGCTCGCCCGACATCGTGCTGGGTTCGTGGTGCGGCAAGCGCTTTCGGCCGGAACACGTGGCGGCGCGTCCGGGTTGGGCCGACGTGCCTGCCGTGCGCGACGGCGAACTGCACGAGATCAAGTCGCCCCTGATTCTCCAGCCGGGGCCGGCGGCGTTGTTCGACGGGGTGGAGGAAATCCACCGGGTGATCTCGCGCTGGGCGCTGGCGCGTGCCGAGAGCCCGCCGACCCATCGGCGATAACCGGGCTCACGGCGCTGGGTTCCTGCGTGCGCAGGAACGACGTGAGGTTGTTTCGTATGTGGGTCGAATCTTGCGGGTCGTCGTTCCTGCGCACGCAGGAACCCAGCGCCTTGTGTTCGAGGCAGCGACGCCATCCGTTCGCCCTAATCGGGCATCGCGATCCAGCGGCCGTGGCGGCGCACTTCGAGTGCGTGGAAACGGCGCTTGTAATCCATCTTGGGATGGTTGGCGATCCAGAAACCAAGGTAGAGGTAGGGAATGCCGCGACGCCTGGCGAGGTCCACCTGCTGGAGAACGCCGAAGGTGCCGATGCTGCGCGACGATTCGTCGGGATCGAAGAAGGTATAGACCGCCGAGACGCCGGCCAGCAGCACGTCGGTGACGGCCACGCCCAGCAGGCGATCGTCCCGGCGGAATTCCAGGAACAGCGTCGGGCTCCACGGTGCGCTCAGGAATCGCTGGAAATCGTCGGCGTCGGCCGAATCCATGCCGCCGCCGCTGTGCCGCGCCTGGAGATAACGTTGGTACAACGCATGCCGTTCGTGCGTGAAACCCGGCATCGCCTCGATCACCGTCAGGTCGGCGTTGCGCTTCAGGCAGCGCTGTTGCGTGCGATTGGGCTCGAATCGCTCAACGTCGATGCGGCAGGGTACGCAGGCCTGGCAGCCGTTGCATTGCGGCAGGTAGAGGTGCCCTCCCGCGCGGCGGAAGCCCTTGGACAGGGCGGGGCCGTACAGACGGTCGAGATTCGGCGCGCCGGGATCGACGACGAGGTTCTGCGCCGTCCGCTCGGCGTAGTAGCCGCAGGTGTGCGGCAGGGTCTGGAAGAGGCGGACGCGGTCGGTCATGGAGTCATCTTATAGCGCTCCGCGAAAGCCGATGTCACCGCGGCGCGGGCCTCAGGCGGCCGGATTACGCGCGGACATCAGCTCGATGAGCACACGCAGGCCCCGCGCCGAATCCAGGTGCTGGCGAGACCAGGGGCGTGAACGCCCGCGCACGGTTTCCTGCCACGTGGCGAAGCTCTGCCTCGGCGACAGGCGCGCGCCGGGTATGGTCTCCAGCTTGGAGAGCGACGGATTGCCGCCCCAGCGCACCTGGCGAACCTGCTCCGTGCGCGTCCACATGAGCGCTGCCGTGGACGCGCCCGATTCCAGCGGCATGTAGATGATCCCGGCGGCGGTTCCGGTGGCGGCGGGTTCGTCCAACGTGGGGAATCGCGCGCCGAGGGCGTCGGTATGCAGCACACCCACCACGCCGTCGTTGCCGCTGAGTTCTTCGTCGCCGGCCGCGCGACGGATGCGCAGCAAGGTGGCTTCGTCGGGCAGGATGCCGTGCCGGATCACGCGTGGGCCGATGAACACCGCCACGCCGTCGGCGTCCACCACGTCGAGCAATTCCGGTGCCAGCGAAGCGAGCAGGTCCGGATCCACGCGCTCGCTCTCGTTGAACGCGGTGATGAGCTTCTCACGCACCGTGAGCAAAGTGCTTTCGATCTCGATGTGATCGAGTTCCTCGATGGCGGCCACGCGCGCGGCGAACGAGCGCGCCATGGCATCGGCGACCTCGCGCATCTGGTGGTCGGCGAAGAAGGGGCTGTAGTGGTGGCAGGAGATCAGGCCCCACAGGCGACCGCCGGTAATGATCGAGGCCACCAGCGTGCCGGTGACGCCCATGTTGCCGAGGTATTCCAGGTGCACCGGCGACACGCTGCGCAACGACACGTCGGAGAGATCGGTGGCTTCGCCCGTCTGTGGATCGTAGGCGGGCAGGATGCGCGACGGCACGTACTTGCAGTCGCTGATCTGCCGCACGCGGTTGCGTAGGTAGAGGGCGCGGGCCTGCGCGGGGATATCGGTATGCGGGTAGTGCAGGCCGAGATAGGCCTCGAGATCCTCGCGGCGCGCCTCGGCCACGACTTCGCCGTTCCACTCGTGGTCGAAGCGGTAGACCATGATCCGGTCGTAACCGAGCACGTTGCGCAGGTTGCGAGCCATGCGGGCCGCGGCGCGCTCGATGGTGGGATCGTTCTCAAGCTTACGCGCCAGTTCGTAAGCGACGCGGATCGGGTCGTCCTCGAAATACGCCTCGCGCGGCTCGATCTCGATCATCCATCGCGTGTCGTAGGCGTGCACGCAGGCATACCAGTCGGCATCGTGCGCGCAGGTGGGAAACCCCACCCGCACCCAGGCGCTGTGCGCGGGCCGTTCGTCGTCGTCGAACAGGTCTGCCGGTAAGGTCAGCACGTCGTCCAGGGGGGCGTCGAGCAGGGCGCCGATGTTCGTGCCGAAGAGTTCGGGGGCGTTTTCGCTGGCCTGGATGATCGACCGCGTCGCCGTGTCCACGACCAGCAACACCCCATGGGGTTGGATCGAGCCGGGGATGTGGATCGGTTCGCGATCGCAGGCGGTGAGGTCGGGCAGCTCAGACATGGGCGGCAGGATCCTGTAGCGCTTGTCGAAAGCGCGCGAACATGTGGTGGGCACCTTCCACGGCATGATGCCGGGCATCGTCGTCCGTCAGTTCGGCGTCGAGGAGGGACTGGAAACGGCGCCAGCGGGCAGGTGTGGTTTCGCCCATGGCGTAGTAGCGGTGAGGGTGCGCGGGGAAGCGTTCGCGCAGATGCTTGACGATGAGACGGGCGCCGAGGGTGGAGCCTTCGATGACGTAGAGTTCGCCCCAGTTCGTCGCGTCCTGGCTATCGCCGCTGAAGCGGCTCCTACCGAGCGGGGTGCGGTACGGTGCCGGCCCTTGCTCGGTAGGAGCCGATTCATCGGCGATCCCTGACCGTGTCGCAACCTGGCCACCGCAGAAGCGGGTGTCGGTCTCGAGGGCAGCAATACGGGAAAGATAGAGCCAATGCGGAGAGATACCCGCAAGCCACTTCCCACGCTCCGCCTCCCACTCCCGAAACAACTTCAACTGCGCCGCCAGCAACACCTCATAGCCGGCCTGGTCCATCCGCCCATCCATCAACCGCCGCATACCCTCGGCGGCTTCCACCGCCTCGTGCGCGTCGCGCGTGCGTTCGCGGAGGATCCGGTGGGCAGGCGTGGACGCGGCAGCGCCGTCCATTCAGAGGACCTGGGTGGCCTTCAGCACCGCCACCACCGCCACGCCGGCGACGATCGCGAGCACCATCAGCCGCACGCGCGATGCGGTGCGCTGCGCGGGCGGCTGCAAGCCCGGATTGCGGTGGACGCGGAGTTCTTCCTGGAAGCGCACCACCGGCTCGATGCCGATGTCCTTCAGCAGGGCGCGGGCCTTCGGGAAGTCGTCGGCGCTCTTGACCCAGACCTGGGGCCACGACTCGCGGTTGTCGTTGCGCTGCGAGTAGCTGAACCGTTGGTACGACGAGCGGTTCCAGTTCGACCGGTTGGTGACCGTGGTCTCCACGTCGTGCTCGGCGAGGAGGGCCACGATCCGGTCGATGTTGTCATGGCGGGGCGAGGTATAGATCTGGCGCATGCCCCCAATTCTACGGGATTCCCCGGTCCCGGGGCGCCAGCACGCCCTTCACGTCGTCCAGGTGCCCGTCGTTGGGCAGGGCTGGGATGCCCAGCAGGTGCATGAGCAAGGGATAGACGTCGACGTTGGGAAACGGCGCCACGGTGACACCCCGGGCGATGTCCGGCCCGTGCGCCACGAACAGCGCCCGCATGGTCGGATCGAGGTTGTCGTAGCCGTGCTCGCCGAGCGACATCGGGTCCTTGCGCCGGGCGAGCACCTCGTGGCTGGTGATCGCCCAACCAGTGTCGGCCAGGCACAGGAACGCCGGCACGCGGCGGTGGGTGCCGTAGTCGAGCCGCTTGGGCAGGTCTTCGCGGCGATAGCACGTCATGTGCTCATGCGGGCCGAGCAGGCGGGCCACGGCACGGGTGTCGTCGTGGCCGGGCTTGGGATCGAACGTGGCCATGACGCCGTAGGACACCGGCTCGAGGTCGTCCAGGTCGGTCTCCTGGTCGGCGAATACGATGTTGCCCTTGGGCACGTAGGCCATGCCGTGGTCGGACAGCACCACGATGTTCATCCGGTCGTAGAGCCCCCGGCGGCGAAGCCCGGCCACCAGGTAGCCCAGGGCATCGTCCACCTCCCGCAGTGCCGCGTTCACTTCCGGCGAATCCGGGCCGTGCTCGTGCCCGGCGTGGTCCACGGCGTCGAAATACAGCGTGTCGAAGACGGGCGCGGCGCCGGGTTCGTCGATCCAGGCGAGCAGCTTGTCCACGCGCTGGCGCGAGGTGAGCGAATCGTCGAACGGAATCCAGTGATCCGGCCGGACGCCGTGGATCTTCGCTTCGGTGCCCGGCCAGAACATCGTGGCCGTGTGCAGGCCGTGTTTCTGCACCGTCACCCAGATCGGCTCGGCATCGGCCCACCAGCGGCCGTCGCTGGTGGCGTCGTGCCGGGAAAGGCTGAATTTGCCCAGCACCGGGTCGCGCATCGTGTTGTTCACGATGCCGTTGCGGTCGGGGACGCGGCCCGTGACCAGCGTGTAGTGGTTGGGAAAGGTCAGCGAGGGAAACGACGGCAGCATGTAGGGCGCGTGGGCGCCGTCGTCGGCCAGGGCATCGAGGTTGGGCGTGAGGCCGCGCTCGCGGTAATCGGACCGGAAGGCATCGATCGAGACGAGCAGCACGGGATGCGGCGGGGCGGCGGGGCGGGGCAGTTGCTGGGCGCAGCCGGTGATCAGGCCGAACAGCCATACGGCGGCGAGGCGCCACCGAAAGGAAAACGCAGGATTCATGTAGGGGAACGTAGTCTGGAAACAGTCCCCGAAATGATGGACCAGGACGATGACCAATTCATCACGCAAGAAATTTCTGTTCCTGCTCGCCGCCGCGCTTCCCGCCCTGGCGCTCGCGCAGACGCAGCCCCAGCAACCCTCCCGCCCCGCCGGGCAGCCCCAGCGGCCGGTCTACAGGGCGCCCTCCTCGGCGCAGCAGGACTGGCAGCGCGCGGTGGATCGATCCCGGGTGCAGAGCCAGCAACGCCAGAACGCGGTGCAGCAGCAGTTGCAGCAGGACAACGTCAACCGGCAGATGAACGCCACCACTGATCCGGCGCTGCGCAGCCAGCTCGACAACGCCAACCGCACCCAGCAGAACCTCTACCGCTCCAAGCAGGACGACGAGGTCAAGCGGTACAACGACCGCCACCCGGGCCAGCCGCCACCGCCGGCCGGCACGTCGAGCACCGGCCGCTGATTGCTGCATCGCGTATGGCGGCCCGTGAAGGCCGCCGCCCATAATCGGCGCTTTCCCGCCTTGACGGAGCACCCGATGACGGCCGTGACGCGCATCGACACCACCCGAACCGTCCGCGCGCCGCGCGGCTCGGAACTCACCTGCAAGAGCTGGCTGACCGAAGCCCCGTTCCGCATGTTGCAGAACAACCTCGATCCCGAGGTGGCGGAAAATCCGGCCGAACTGGTGGTGTATGGCGGCATCGGCCGCGCGGCGCGCAACTGGGAATGCTTCGACGCGATCCTGCGCTCCCTGCGCGAATTGCGCGACGACGAAACCCTGCTGGTGCAGTCAGGCAAGCCGGTGGGTGTCTTCCCGTCGCACCCGGACGCGCCGCGCGTGCTCATCGCCAATTCCAATCTCGTGCCCGCCTGGGCCAACTGGGAGCACTTCAACGAACTCGATCGCAAGGGACTCATGATGTACGGCCAGATGACGGCCGGCTCGTGGATCTACATCGGGTCGCAGGGCATCGTGCAGGGTACCTACGAAACCTTCGTGGAAATGGGGCGTCAGCACTACGGCGGCCGTCTCGCCGGGCGGTGGATCCTCACCGCCGGCCTGGGTGGCATGGGTGGCGCGCAGCCGCTGGCGGCGAGCCTCGCCGGCGCGTCGTCGCTCACGGTGGAATGCCAGCAGAGCCGCATCGATTTCCGCCTGAAGACGCGTTACGTCGACGAACAGGCCAGCGACCTCGACGATGCGCTGGCGAGGCTCGAGCGTTACGCGAAGGAAGGCCGCGCGGTGTCCGTGGCCCTGCTGGGCAACGCGGCCGACGTGCTGCCCGAACTGGTGCGCCGTGGCGTGCGGCCCGACGCGGTTACCGACCAGACCAGCGCCCACGACCCGGTCAACGGCTATTTGCCGTCGGGCTGGACGGTGGAGGAATGGTTCGAGCGTCGCAAGAGCGACCCGGCCGGTACGTCGCGCGCGGCCAAGGCCTCGATGCGTCGCCACGTCGAGGCGATGCTCGCCTTCCATGCGCAGGGCGTGCCCACTTTCGATTACGGCAACAACATCCGCCAGATGGCGAAGGACGAGGGCCTGGGCGATGCCTTCGCCTTCCCCGGCTTCGTGCCCGCCTTCGTGCGTCCGCTGTTCTGCCGCGGCGTGGGTCCGTTCCGCTGGGTGGCGCTGTCGGGCGATCCGGAAGACATCTACAAGACCGACGCCAAGGTGAAGGAGCTGATCCCCGACGATCCGCACCTGCATCGCTGGCTCGACATGGCCCGCGAGCGCATCCGTTTCCAGGGATTGCCCGCGCGCATCTGCTGGGTGGGCCTGGGTCAGCGCCACCGCCTGGGGTTGGCCTTCAACGAGATGGTACGCAACGGCGAACTCAAGGCGCCGGTGGTGATCGGCCGTGACCACCTGGATTCGGGCTCGGTCGCCAGCCCCAACCGGGAGACCGAGGCCATGCGCGACGGCAGCGACGCGGTGAGCGACTGGCCGCTGTTGAACGCGATGCTCAACGTGGCCGGCGGCGCCACCTGGGTGAGCCTGCATCACGGCGGCGGCGTCGGGATGGGTTACAGCCAGCACAGCGGCGTGGTGATCGTCTGCGACGGCAGCGAGGCGGCGGACAAGCGCATCGCCCGCGTGCTGTGGAACGATCCGGGCACGGGCGTGATGCGGCACGCGGACGCGGGGTATGACGACGCCGTGGCCTGCGCGAAGGAGCAGGGGTTGAACCTGCCTATGATCGGGTAACGGTGTTGCACCCTTGATTCGCCGACACGGTCGGCTCCCACCCTTCGGTAGCGAGCTTCCTACCGGAGGGGTGGGAGCCGATCGCATCGGCGAAGCGGCTTACCGGCCGTTAGCCCAGGCAGGCGTATACCGCTCCGGATAGATCCTCTCCAGCGCCAGCACCTTCGGCCTGTCGTTGATCGCGATGTACGGCGTATCCGGGTTCAGCCGCATGTAGTCCTGATGCTCGTTTTCGGCAAGATAGAAGCCCTTCAGCGGTACCACCTGGGTCACGATCGGCCCGGAAAACGCATGCGCGGCGGTGAGCTGGCCGATATAGGCGTCGGCGACCTTCTTCTGTTCCGGCGTTCCGTAAAAAATCGCGGACCGGTACTGGGTGCCACTGTCGGGCCCCTGGCGGTTGAGCAGGGTGGGGTCCTGCACCACCGAGAAGAACACCTGCAGCAGCTGGCCGTAGGTGACCTGGGCGGGGTCGTAGACGACTTTCACCGACTCGGCGTGGCCGGTGTCGCCATCGCTGACGTCGTCGTAGTTGGCATGGGCCGCGTCGCCGCCGGCGTAGCCGGTGCGCACGCTTTTCACCCCGCGAACGTGCTGGAACACGCCCTCGACGCCCCAGAAGCAGCCGCCGGCGAAGACGGCCGTGGCGTCGCCGGTGGCTGTCGCGGCATCGAGCGAGGGGGGAGGCAGGCGCACGCCCTCGTCGCGGGCCGAGGCGGTGCAGGCGGTCAGGGCGAGCAGGAGCACGGGAATCAGGCGGTTCATGGGGCGTCTCCTTGGGACGATGCCTGGATGGGCTTGCCCCAGAAGACCGGGTATCGCCCTTTTTCCTGACATGTTCCCGAGGGTCTTCAGTTTCCCCTGAACCGGCCGATAAGGCCCGGGTCGACCGTGGGTAGCCCCGGGGGAGGCAAATTCGGCATGCTGTTCAGCTGAATGCGACGCACCGGGAGGGGATGCGTCGCGGCGGTCAGGTGCGTCATCGTTCGAACCGAAGGAGCAGTGGCAAGTGGCGTACGATCTGGTGGAGAGGCGCGTGTTCGTGTCCGACCTGGAAGTCGGCATGTACGTCAGCCGCCTCGATTGCGAGTGGTCCGACACCCCGTTTCCGATAGCGGGCGTGCCGATCACTTCGCGGGACGACATCGAGAGGCTCAGCCGCTTCTGCAAGTACGTGTTCGTCGACATGCAGCGCCGCGTCATGCCGGCGCGCGTCGTCACCGCCGCGGCCCCGCGCCCGGCGCTCAACCTGCGCCTGGTCTCGCGACAGACCTATGCCGACACGGCCACCCACGCCGAGGAACTGCCTCGAGCGGAGGAAGCCTTCGAGGCGATGCATGGTTTCACCGGCCGCCTCATGCGCGACGTGCGCAACGAGGGCGGCTTCGACCGGGAGGCGCTCGACGCCGCCGTCCGGCCCATGGTCAGCAGTGTGCTGCGCAGCGCCGACGCCTTCCTCTGGGTGGAAAGCCTGCGTCGCCGCGACGGTTACGCCTACCGCCGGGCGGTGGGCTGCGGAAGCCTCGCGGCCGCCTTCGGACGCCACATGGGGTTCGACGAGGAGGCCATCGTCAGCCTGGCCAAGGGTGGCCTCCTGCTCGACGTCGGCATGTGCCGCCTGCCGCCGGAGGTGCTCGAGCGCGACGGTCCGCTCAACGACGCGGAGTGGGCGCAGGCCCGGCAGCACGTGGAGGAGGGCATGGCCATCCTCGACCGAGCCGGCGTCACCGACGCCGAGGTGCGCGACATGGTCGCCACCCACCACGAGCGCTTCGACGGCACCGGCTACCCGAACGGCCTCGTCGGTACGGCCATTCCCCTGGCCGGCCGCATCGCGGCCATCATCGACACCTACCAGGCGATGTCGGCCGACCGGCCGTACCGCGCCCCGGTGTCGCAGCACAACGCCGTCCGGCACATGTACGCCGGGCGCGACCGCGAGTTCCAGGGGGAGCTGGTGGAGCAGTTCCAGGCCTGCATCGGCGTCTATCCCACGGGGTCGCTGGTGGAGCTCAACACGGGCGAGGTGGCGGTGGTGGTGATGCAGAACCCTGCACGGCGCCTGCAGCCACGGGTAGCATTGCTCAGCCGCGCGGACAAGCAGGCAATCGGCGAGCCGGTCGTCGTCGACCTCATGCAACAGGAGGGCGGCGTGCGCAGGGAGATCCAGCGTACCCTTCCGTTCGGCAGTCACGGCATCGATCCGAGGGGAATCATCAGGTCATGAGCGAGCGGTCCCACATCCTTCCCGCGGTACAGGTCATGCTGGACCGCGCGGTACCCGATACGGGCCTGTGCGCCGTGCTGGTGGTGCGCCTGAAGGGCATGCGCGAACTGCAACTGCGCTTCGGCTACGGTTTCGGCAACGACATCATGCTCGCCGCGCGCGAACGCATCGTCGACGCCCTGCGCCACGTCGACAAGGTGTTCGTCGCCGGGGACGACAATTTCGTGATCGTGCTGCCGGCCGTGCGCAATCGCACGCACGCGATGCTCGCGGCCACCCGCATCGTGGGCGCCTTCGACACCCCGCTGCCGCATCCCGAGCGTCCCTGGCACGGGCGGATCACCATCGGCGTGGCGATGCACCCCGACCACGGCAACTCCGCCGAGTGGCTCTACCGTCGCGCCGAGATGGCTCACGACGACGCGGTGCGACTGGGCGAGCCATTCGCCATCTACGAGCCCGACGTGACGCCGGTGGAGATCCTCTACGGCGAGCTGCGCGAAGACATCGAGGGCAATCGCCTGCACGTGGCTTTCCAGCCGCTGCGCGACCTGCGCAGCGGCGAGATGGTGCGGGTGGAATCGCTGGCGCGATGGAGCACGCCCATGCACGGCGACGTGGCGCCGGGCGATTTCATCCCCTTCGCCGAGCGCAGCGACCTGATCGTGCCGCTCACCCGCTGGAGCCTCAACGCCTCGCTGCGCCACGTGGCCTCGCTGCATCGGGGCCAGTGCCCGCTCGACGTGGCGATCAACCTTTCCCCGCGCGTGTTCGTGGAGCATGGCTTCGCCGAGCACATCCTCGGCGCGCTCGACATCTGGGGCGTACCGGCCGAGTCCACCATCGTGGAGATCACCGAAACGGCGTTGCTCACCGACCTCGACGTGAGCGTGCGTGGCTTGCGCCGCCTGCGCGACCGTGGCGTGCGCGTGGCCATCGACGATTTCGGCACCGGTTACGCCTCGTTCGCCTACCTGCGCCATTTCCCGGCCACGGAACTGAAGATCGACCGCTCGTTCGTGAGCGCCATGACCACCGACGTGCGCACCGAGCAACTCGTGCGCGCGATGGTGGAGGTAGCGCATCGCCTCGGGATGGAAGCCGTGGCCGAAGGCGTGGAGAACGAGGAAACGCTGCTGAGGCTGGTGGAGATGGATTGCGACGTGGTGCAGGGTTACCACATCGGACGGCCCGTACCGGCGGAAGAATTCGTGGCCGAGAGGCTGGCGGCGGCGTCGCTGACCTGAGACGCCGGGAGTTCGCCGATCGTATCGGCGAAAAAGCCGCCGTATCGCTACGATTTTCTCGCCAGCAGGACGTACCGATCGTGCAGCTCGCCCACCTGCCGATCCAACGCCGCCTCATCCCCATCGTTGACGATCACGTCATCCGCGATCGCCAGCCTCTGTTCCCGCGACGCCTGCGCCGCGATCATCTTCCGCGCCAGCGCCTCGTCGATGCCGTCGCGCTTCACCAGCCGCGCCACGCGCACGTCCTCCGGCGCATCCACCACCAGTACGCGATCCACCCATGCGTACTGCGCATGGTTCTCCGCCAGCAGCGGGATCGACAGGATGCAATACGGGCCGCGATCGGCTTCGACCGCCGCGCGCAGCCACTCGCGGATGCGCGGATGCAGGATGCCCTCCAGCCGGGCCCGCGCCGAGGGATCGTCGAACACGCGCTGGCGCATGGCCGCGCGATCGAGGCGGCCTTCGGCGTCCAGCGCCTCCGCGCCGAACAGGCGGGCGACTTCCGCCAACGCAGGCGAACCGGGCTCGACCACGGCACGCGCCGCCACGTCGGCGTCGTAAGCATGCACGGCCAGCGCCTCGAAGCGGCGTTCCACCGCGCTCTTGCCCGAGGCGATGCCGCCGGTGAGGGCGATCACGCGGCTCATTGCATCCCCGTCAGCCGCAGGTAGCCGTTCAGCAGGGTGTCTCCGCACATCAGCCAGACCCAGCCTGCCGCGGCGATATACGGGCCGAAGGGCATCGGCACGTCGCGGTCATGGCGGTGCAGAACCATCAGCGTGCCGCCCACGATCGCCCCGATCAACGACGACAGCAACACGATAGGGAGCAGGGCGGTCGGCCCCATCCATGCGCCCAGGGCGGCCAGCAGCTTGAAATCGCCGTGGCCCATGCCTTCCTTGCCCGTGAGCAGCTTGAACAGCCAATAGATGCTCCACAGGCTGAGGTAGCCGACGAGCGCGGCCAGGATCGCCGAGGACGGCTCCACCGGCAGGGGCTGCCACGCGGGAACGAGCGTAAGGCCCAGGCCGATCCACAGCAGGGGATAGTTGAGTTCGTCGGGCAGCAGCTGCGTGCGGGCATCGATGCCCGACAGCGCGATCAGCAGGTAGGTAAACAGCAGGGCGGCGAGCGTGCCGGCGCCGATGCCGAAGCGCCACACCACCAGCGCGCTGGCCACGCCCGCGATCGCTTCCACGAGCGGGTATTGCGCCGAGATGCGTTCGCCGCAGTACCGGCAGCGTCCACGGAGGAACAGCCAGCCGAACAGGGGGATATTGTCGCGCACCGATAGCCGGTGTTTGCAGTGCGGGCAGTGCGACGGCTCGAGCGCCACGCCGGGCGGCTTCGGCTCGTCGACCTCGGGCAGCTCGAGCACCTCGCGGGCCTGGCGGCGCCATTCCCACTGCATGCGCAGCGGGGTGCGCAGGATCACGACATTGAGGAAGCTGCCCACGATCAGCCCGAAGACGGTGGCGAAGGCGATCCAGAGGGGAAGCGGTAAATCCGGCATGAGGCGTCCGTGGATATGAGAGGGCCCTCCGCCTGTCCGGGGAGGGCCCGTTATTGTGCCCTTTGCGAGGGCGGCTTACGTCGTGCCGGCGATCTTGAAGATCGGCAGGTAGAGCGAGATGACCATGCCGCCCACGAGGCCGCCGAGGATCACCATGATGAACGGCTCGAGCAGGCTGCTGAGCGTGTCCACCGCGTTGTTGACCTCTTCCTCGTAGAACTCCGCCACCTTGAACAGCATCGAGTCGAGCGAGCCGGACTCCTCGCCGATGGCCGTCATCTGCACCACCATGTTCGGGAAGAGGTCGGTCTGGCGCATCGCGAGCTGGAGCTGGTGGCCCACCGAAACGTCGTCACGCATGCGCAGCACGGCCTCGCCGTAGACGATGCTGCCGGTGGCGCCCGAGACGGCCTCCAGGGCTTCCACCAGGGGCACGCCGGCTTGGAAGGTCACGCCCAGCGTACGGGCGAAGCGGGCCAGGGCCGACTGGCGCAGCACGTTGCCGATGACCGGAATGCGCAGCGACAGGCGATCGAGGAAATGGGCGAATTTCGGCGAACGGTTCTTCGCCATGACGAAGGCCACGCCGGCACCGACGATCACCGCGAGCATCAGCCACCAGTACGACTGCGCGAACTCCGAGGCCTTCACCACGACGAGGGTAGGCACCGGCAGGTCGGCGCCGGCGTCCTTGAAGGTCTGCTGGAACACCGGCACCACGAAAAGCAGCAGGATCATCGTGACCAGGAAGGCCACGACCATCACCATGGCCGGGTAGAACAGGGCCTTCTTGATCTTGCCCTTGATCGCCTCGGTACGTTCCTTGTAGGTGGCCACGGTATCGAGGATGGTATCGAGCACACCGGCCGATTCGCCGGCGTGGACGAGGTTGCGGTACAGCTCGTCGAACTGCACCGGGTACTGGCCCAGGGCCTCGTGCAGCGAGGCGCCGCCCTCGATGTTGGTCTTGACGTCGGTGAGGATCTTCTTGAAGCGGACGTTCTTCTGGCCGCTGGCGATGATGTCGAAGGCCTGCACCATGGGCACGCCCGAGGCCATCATCGTGGCGATCTGCCGGCTGAAGATCGCCACGTCGCGCGGCTTCACCTTCGAGCCGCTGGATCCGAACAGTGGCTTGGACTTCTCGCGGACCGTCTGCGGGTTCATTCCCTGGCGGCGCAGCTCGGCCTTCACCAGTGCGGCGTTCTTGGCCTGCATCTCGCCGGTCATGCGCTTGCCGCGCTTGTCCAGGGCGCTCCAGTCGTACATGGTGAGCTTGGACACGTCCGCTCGCGCGGCGCCCACGGCCCGGGTGTTCTGTTTGGCGGTGGCGAGAGCCATTCGCGGTATTCCCCCTGTCAATCTGTCACGAAGGCGCCCTGTGGCGCCCCGCACCGGCGGATAGTCTGAACGACTTTCCGCTTATTTTTCTGCCATATGGCGCACATCCTGACGGGGCCGCGACGCAACATCAATCCTTGGTGACGCGGTTGATCTCGGCCAGGCTGGTCACACCGTTGCGGACCTTGAGCAGGGCCGAGGCGCGCAGGTCGTTGATGCCGGCCCGGCTGGCCACCTCGGCGATCTGCAGAGCGTTGCCGCCCTCCAGCACGATCTTCTGGATGTCCTCGACCATCGGCATCACCTGGTAGATGCCCACGCGGCCCTTGTAGCCCTCGTTGCAGCCGTCGCAGCCCACCGGCTCGTAGACCGTCATGCCGGCGTCGATCTCCTCCTGGGTGAAGCCCTCGGCGAGCAGGGCGGCGGGCGGCAGGTGCACCTGCCGCTTGCAGTCGTGGAGGCGGCGGGCCAGGCGCTGGGCGATGATCAGGGTGACCGACGAGGTAATGTTGTAGGGCGCGATGCCCATGTTCATCAGTCGGGCGATGGTCTGCGGCGCGTCGTTGGTGTGCAGGGTGGACAGCACCATGTGGCCGGTCTGCGCGGCCTTGATGGCGATCTCGGCGGTCTCCAGGTCGCGGATTTCGCCGACCATGATCACGTCCGGATCCTGGCGCAGGAAGGAGCGCAGGGCGGCCGCGAAGGTCATGCCGCGCTTGGTGTTCTGCTGCACCTGGTTGATGCCCTCGACGCGGATTTCCACGGGGTCTTCCACCGTGGAGATGTTGCGCCCCTCGACGTTGAGGATGTTGAGGGCGGTGTAGAGCGAGACGGTCTTGCCCGAGCCCGTGGGGCCGGTGACCAGCACCATGCCGTAGGGTTTTTCGATGGCGTCGAGGTAGAGCTTCTTCTGCTCCTCCTCGTAGCCGAGCTTGTCGATGCCCAGCTTGGCCGACGAGCCGTCGAGGATACGCAGCACGATCTTCTCGCCGAACAGCGTGGGCAAGGTGCTCACGCGGAAGTCGATGGCGCGGGTCTTGGTGAGGTTGAGCTTGATGCGGCCGTCCTGCGGCACGCGGCGCTCGGCGATGTCCAGGCCGCTCATCACCTTCAGGCGCGAGGCGATGCGCGTGCCGAGCTTGATGGGGGCGTTGGCCACGATGCGCAGGATGCCGTCCATGCGCAGGCGCACGCGGTAGACGGACTCGAACGGCTCGAAATGGATGTCGGAGGCGCCGCGCTTGATGGCGTCGACCAGGATCTTGTTGACGAACTTGACGACCGGGGCGTCGTCGTTGGCGTTGGCGTCGATGCCCGTGCTGGCGCCGCCGTCGGCATCGTCGTCGCCGCTTTCCAGCGAGAGTTCTTCCAGGCCACCGTCGTCGCCGAAGCCCGGCACGTTGCTGCTCATGGTGGACAGGGCCGAATCGATCACCCGGCGCAGCTGCGCGCGCTCCACTAGCACCGGCTCCACCATGTGGTTGGAGTGGAACTTGATCTCGTCCAGCGCGTGGGACTGCATGGGATCGGCGATGCCCACGAACAGGCGCTTGCCGCGCTTGAACAGGGGCAGCGCCTGGTGCTTGGAGATCAAGGCCTCGGTGACGAGGTCCAGCGGCATGCCGGCGGGGGCCATGGCACCGAGGTCCATCAGGGGCATGCCGAATTCGGCCGAGGCCACCTGGGAGAGGCGGCCGCTGTCCACGAGGTTGTGGTCGACCAGCCAGGCCGACAGGGACACGCGCTTCTCGGCGGCGTCCTGCACCGCCTTGCGCACGTCGGCCTCGGGCAGTACGCCCTCGGTCACCAATCGCCGTGCCATGCCCGTCAGGCCGGCGAGCATGGGTTGCTGCATGTTTGAAACCATGATGGCTTCCGTTAACCCCGAGATTCGTGCGGAAATCTACTCCAGAACGTGTGACCGGTCACGCCATGGGAGCGTGAAGGCCGCGGCAAGCCCCGTCCGATCCGGCGCGTGGGCGGCCTTTCCCTTATCATCGGCGTTCCACTGGGGAACCCCTCTTGAGCCAGATCAGCATCATCCTTCCCGCCAAGAACGAGGCCGCCGCGCTGCGCGACCTCCTGCCGCGCCTCAAGGTCGCCCAGCCCGGCGCCGAGGTGATCGTCGTCGACGACGGCTCCACCGACGGCACGCCCGCGCTGTGCGCGGAGCAGGGGGTGGTTTGTCTTTCCTCGCCCTATTCCATGGGCAACGGGGCGGCGATCAAGCGCGGGGCGCGCGCCGCCCGGGGCGAGATCCTGGTGTTCATGGACGGGGATGGCCAGCATGATCCCGCCGATATCGATCGCATGGTCGCGCGGTTGGGGCAGGGGTACGACATGGTGGTGGGGGCTCGGGACTGGGAGAGCCAGGCGGGGGTGGGGCGTGGGTTGGCCAATACGCTTTATAACTGGCTGGCTAGCCGGATGACGGGGCACGTTGTGGCGGATCTCACGTCCGGTTTCCGCGTAGTCCGGGCGAATCGCTTTCGTGAGTTCCTGCATCTGCTGCCGAACGGCTTTTCGTATCCCACCACGAGCACCATGGCTTTTTTCCGAAGTGCTTACGGCGTGGCGTATGAGCCGATCAAGGCCGCGCAGCGGGTGGGGAAGAGTCACATCAAACCACTCAAGGACGGTGTGCGTTTCCTACTGATCATCTTCAAGATCGCCACGCTCTATTCGCCGTTGAAGTTGTTTGTCCCCATCAGTGCGGTGTTCTTCCTGCTGGGCTGCACGAATTACGCTTGGACCTTCATTACCCAAGGACGCCTGACCAACGGCAGCACGCTCATGTGGAGTGCGGCGGCGATCGTGTTCCTGATCGGCCTGGTTTCCGAGCAGATCACCTCGCTCACCTATCGTCGCGATGATTGAGGCGCCTCGTCCGCGATTGGTGGTGCTGGCAACCACCTATCCGCGTTGGCAGGGCGACCACGAACCTGGTTTCGTCCATGAACTGGCGCGGCGCTTGACGGATCGCTTCGACGTGGTCGCCGTGGTGCCACATGCGCGAGGCGCCTTGCCTCGCGAAGTGCTCGATGGCGTCACAGTGGTGCGTTATCGCTATGCGCCGACATCGCTGGAAACGCTGGTGCAGGATGGCGGGATTACGACGCACCTGCGGCGATCGCCGTGGAAATGGTTGCTGGTGCCCGGCTTCTTTGCGATGCAGTGGTTGACCGCACGACGATTCGCCACGAAGGGGAGCGTGGTGCATGCGCATTGGATCGTATTGCCGGGAATCGTCGCACGGTTGCTTGGGCAGCCGTATCTCGTGACCTCGCATGGTGCCGATCTATTCGCATTAAAAGGTCGCATAGCCATGCGATTGAAACGGTGGGTATTGCGCAACGCTAGCGAAGTTACCGTGGTTAGCCGAGCGATGGTGGCCGCGACAGCATATCTTCGGAATGGGAAAGATCCTGTGGTTGCTCCCATGGGCGTCGATTTGACTGAACGCTTCACTCCTTCATCGGCAACGCCACGTGATCCCGATCAACTGCTCTATGTGGGGAGGCTGGTGGAAAAGAAAGGCGTGGACATGCTGCTCCAGGCCATGCCCAAGATCCTCATGCGGCGTCCTGGTGCGAGGCTCGCGATCGTTGGTCATGGGCCGCTAGAAGTAGCGCTGCGACAATTGGCGAAGAACCTGAGTATTGAAGATTCCGTAGACTTCGTCGGACCGGTCCCGTCTTCTGCGCTACCGGACTTTTATCGGCGAGCCTCCGTGTTCGTCGCGCCCTTCCGGGCAGCATCGTCCGGTGACCAGGAAGGACTGGGTCTCGTATTGGTCGAAGCCCTAGGTTCTGGATGTCGCGTCGTGACGACAGATGTTCCCGCCACATCCGATGTCACCGAGGGCATTTCCGGCGTATTTCGGGTCGCTGCCGGCAACGCGGATGAGATAGCTACCTCTGTGGCTGCTTTGCTGGATGATTCAACGGAAGACCGAAATTGCGTATCCAGGAGTGAACTTTTTGAGCGGTTCGACTGGAGGCGGGTCGCGGCACGTTATGCCGGTATATTGGAATCTATACGACTGAAGGGTGCCTAAGTAGGCGCCATATTATTCCACAGGCTGCTCTGCGGTTCCCCCTGCGTAAGCCGCTCCCGTAGATAGCTTGACCAGTATCGCGGCTAGAATAAAGGGCAGATATCCGCTGGATACCATTCGTTCCAAGGCAGGGGCCATTGCGATGGCCAATCGTCCGGCTGCGCTGGCGAATGGTTTTGCCAGAGGCTTGTCGTGGACATCGAGATGACCGTAGCCTAGGGCCCTATAGGCTACAGGGTGCGTCTGGCGAAAGCGGGATGCACCCAAGCGCCCGGCTTCGTGAAGCTTCCTCAATACCGTGGGTAATCGGATGACATCCCGATGAACGACTTCGGCTTTTTCAGCCCACCCGACTCGCCCCGTAGCCGCTAGACGTATGAGCAAGTCGCGATCCTCGAAGCCATATCGATTATAGCTGGCATCGAAACCCTGAATCTGGACGAACGCAGCCTTGCGTACTGCGAGGTTCTGCGAAGTGCCCATAAACGTAAGGCCGCGCGCGAATGCTTGTCGCCGCCGTGATGATGCGCTTTCCTGATAGCGCGACCAGAATGAACGGTCTGGCCCCAGTACGTCGCCGCAACTGGCAACGTATCCACTATCCAGAACAGCGAAGTGTCGTTCGATGACGTGTGGATTTTCTGGTACGCAATCGCAATCCATGAAGAAGAGGTATTCGCCTCGCGCTTCCATAGCTCCCCGGTTACGGGCCGCGGACCGCCCTCGATTTTCGCCAAGCGCGATGACGCGCACGTCGGATTTCTCCCGTAGGACTTCGAGGGCCTTCGTCTCTGCGGCGCGTGATCCGTCGTCGATCACTACGACTTCGAGTGTGAAATCGTTTGCGGATTGTGCCAACAAGGCACCGACAGCTTCGACGGCACGTGCGGCATCCTCGAACGTTGGGACGATAACGCTGACGGTTCGATCATGCCTTGCCATAGTTGGGTTCGCTGCGGGTATCGAGCAGATGTCGGAAAAGATCGAGGTATCGCATTGCAACCAGGTTCATGTCGAATTGATCTTCCACGGTCGACCGATTCGATGCGCCCATCAACGCAAGGGTTTCCGTGTCGGCGGATAACGCCTGCGAGATCGCCTGGGCGAGGGCGTCAATGTCTCCGGGTTCCACGACCCAGCCCTGACGAGAGGAAACAAATTCGTCCAATCCCCCGCAACGCGTAAGCAACATGGCCCTGCCACGTTCCATTGCCTCCAGTCCCGCGTTGGACATGCCTTCGTAGAGCGATGGCAGTAGGAAGATATCCGCGCTATCAAGCTCCGCTGCAACAGCATCGGGCGACAATTCGCCTAGCCAGGTGATCGCGTGATCGACCCCCATATCCCGCGCCATTGCTTGCAGCTTCCGCCGCTCCGGACCGTCCCCAGCGATGCGAAATTGTCCCGGTGCGAGTGAGGCGCCCAGGCGGGATAGTGCATGGATCAATACATTGAGGCCTTTTTGTGGCGCCAGTCTACCGACGGTCAGGAAAGTTGGTGGGCTAGAGGGCGATTTGCCACGCAGCGGTTTTACGGGAATTCCGTTGGGTATGCGGATGAATCGACGAGGATCGAATCCAGCGTCGGTCAGCTCATCAGTCATGGCACCGGCGATGAGATTGATGGCGTTGCATTCGCGGCGAAGCAGGCGGACGATCCGGGCAGAGCCTGGGATGCTCATCAAAGAGTGAATGTCGCCCGATCCACGAACATTTGCGGGAACGGCGACGAGGGGCTGGCGAAGCACGCCCCAGCGTTTTAACAGCGCCGTGACTGCTGCGCCTTCGTGAAGAAAACGGGTATAGACCAGATCTACGCGGTTGCGGTGCCGGATCAGGATTGATGCCAATGAAAATGCATAGGTCAGAGCCCTCAAGGTCCTGCCGAATTGTTGCCACGTGGAAATCCTGAGTACCCGAACCATCGATCCGTCGTCGAGTCGAATGCTCCCGCCCCGCATCCTTCGACCTGCAACGATGACTTCATGGCCCGCTGCCGTCCATGCGCAGACGAGCCGGTAGGCCTGCATCTCAGCACCGCCTGTTACGTACTGAGGGAGGTCGGAAACAACCAGGATGCGCATCAACGGGATATTCCATTCGCAGCCGACCACATGGATAGCATGGCGATTGGCCATAGCTCGCGGGTTGCGTCGATGCGGCCGTTTCGGTGCGAATGCCACATGTCATGAACCTGCCGTACGTCGATATTCCCGATGGCTTCCAGCCGCTTCTTTTCCAGCGCATTGTCAACCCAGGGGGCCAGTGGACCCCGCAACCAATCACGCATGGGCGGATCGAAGCCTTGTTTAGGACGGTCCATCAGGTGATCGGGAACGTATTTGCGAAGCAACTGGCGCAATATGGGTTTCTGAGGGAAATGCAGAGGTAATGCCGCATCCTGCAAGCGCCACGAAAACGCCACGACACGGTGGTCCAGGAATGGCGAGCGTGACTCCAATCCGAAGCGCATGGTGGCGCGGTCGACTTTCTGGAGAATATCGTCGGGAAGAAAATCCGATTGATCGGCAAGCATGATGCGACGGATCGGGGACAGACCACCTTTCGTCACGTTAGTTCGTTGGTCTCGCCATCCGAGGTGGGCATGGTTGCCACCGCCGATGAACGCCATCCGCATTTGTTCTAGCGAAGGAGCTGCCGCGCGTGCAGTCCATCGGGAGAAGCGCCCGACGACGCCTGAACGTTGCGAGGTGACCCTGGCCACGGTGGTGAGACCACGCCGCGCCATGGGATGCCACTTGACCACGCGTTTCCATGTGCCGACGATGGCACCGTAGCGGCCGTATCCCGCGAAAAGCTCGTCTGCACCATCTCCGGAAAGGGCTACCGTCACTTTTTTGCTCGCAAGCCTAGCCAGAAGCATGGTCGGCAACTGCGATGCATCAGCGATGGGCTCGTCGAGCAGTGAAGGCAGGGTGCTGGCGATTTCCAGCGCATCGGCGGCTGTCGCACGAAATTCAGTATGTTCGGTCCCCAAGTGCTTTGCGACGGCGCGAGCATGTATCGATTCGTCGAGCTTGGTATCGTCGAAACCTATGCTGAAGGTATGTACGCGGTTATGCGAAGATGCCTGCATCAGGGCGGCAACCAAACTGGAATCAACTCCGCCGGAAAGGAAGGCCCCGACAGGTACCTCGGCCAGAGTGCGATCCGCCACCGATCGCAGGAGAAGCGATTCGAGTTCGTCCGAGGCGTCGCTCGCTTTTATAGGTGATCTTAACCCGACGGCTGCGACGTCTTCCAGACTCCAGTAGCGACGTTGCATCCGGCTCAATGGAGGGTGCGGTGATGACTGGCGGAACTGGGCTTCGCTAAGCCGCATGAAGGCTCCTGGTGGCAGGCGATATACCCCATTTACCAGAGATTGCTCCCCGGCCACGAAACCGTGACGGAGAAACGTGTCAGTAGCCATCTCGTTCAGGGTCGGGTGCCAGCCGGGTATCGGAGCGAACGCCGTCAGCTCGGAAGCAAAGGCGAATCGTCCTTCGATCCAGCCGAAATAGAGGGGTTTTTCGCCCATGCGGTCGCGCACAAGGGTGAGGCTGCGCTCATCGTCATTCCACAGGGCGAATGCGAACATCCCATCGATCTTTTTCAGCGTTGTCTCGAGCCCCCATGTAGAAATGGCGGCGAGCAGGGTTTCCGTGTCAGATGCACCTCTCCACGCGGGAAGATCGTTTCTTTCCTTAAGGAGGCTGGAGCGTAGTTTGAGGTGGTTATAGATTTCGCCGTTATAGGTCACTACCCATGGACCGTATCGCATGGGCTGGCTGCCCGTTTCGCCACGACCGAGGATGGCGAGACGACGGTGCCCTAGGGTCACCCCTCCGGGTAGTGCGAGAATGCCCTCGCCATCGGGACCCCGATGGCGTAGTCGGTTGAGCATGCGTTCGACCGTATCCGTGCCAAAGCCGGAAGGGTCGATGAGGCCGGCGATGCCGCACATCAGTCAGATGGCTCCATGGTTCAGGGGGAGGGGTGCATGTCACGGCGAAGGCGCCATGCAATAAAGGTCCAGGTGAGTAAGGTGAGGCAGGCCTCAGTGCACACGATCATACGCGTGGCGCCCACCAAGCCGTAATGGGGCACGAAGAGCCAGGCAAACAGGCAAAGCATACCGATGCCGCACGACTCGATTGCTAAGCGAAGCCATTGTCCGTCAAGACCAAGCAGGATGTTTCCGCCTAACATGCGAAGCGCGTAGGCAGGCATAAGCCAGACGAGCATTCGCGCGGCTTGGACGGCATCGTCGAACGATGGGCCGAGAAGCCATGGAATGATGTTCGCCGCGAAATAGAGGGCTGCAGCGGCAACAGAGCTGAAAAGCAGGCTTGCAGCGAACATTGTTGTGATGAGCCTGCGTCCTGACCTTGAATCTTTATCATGGCGGAATACGCGTGGGAGTGCCGACATGGCGAGCGCGTCAACCGGAAGGGTGAATATCATGGTCAACCGGTAAGCCGATGCATATAGTCCGGCCACCGTTCCGCTCGAAAGATGAAGGACGAGGGTTTTGTCCAATGACGTAAGCGCATTGGTCACCGCCCATACCGACGAATAGCCCATCCCATCGACGAACTCCGCCCGAGTGAGGCTTTCACGTTCGCGGGGTGGGCTCAGGTTCGCGCGGGTGACGACTATCGTCGCCCATGCAGCTAAGAGCGTGGCGACTAGATGAATAAGGCTGTATGTGGTGAGCGTGGCGGCAAGCGGGACGATGAAAAATACCACTGCACCCAGCAGTCGTGAGGTGGCCGCCAGCGCAGGCAGCGCCGCGGCATAACCTGCGCGCTCGAATGCATTGAAGGCGAAAGCGCAAAACGAAACGATGGGAAAGAGCAGCGTTTCGGCGATCCCGATGGCAACTAACGCCACGATATCTGTTTGGGCGCCCATGGTGAAACTGGCTGTCGCCACGAAAAAAATGGCTATCAGGGCTCCGCTTACGATCGTCCAGCGAAGCCCTTTATGCCAATATGCTCCAAGCCGTGAGTGATCGCGTGCCACGGCACGCAGAAGTAGAAGGCCAAGGCCCAGGCCGCTGAACGCACCGAGGAACGTCGCAAGGCCGGCGATGCCGGCGAATGTGCCGTAGCCCGTTGCTCCTAGCTTGCGTGCGATGACTAGAAGCCACAGGGACTGGGCGCCCACACGGACTACCTGCCACAACAGGGCGAAGGACGTATTGAGTGCGAGACGTCCACGTGGCAGGTGGCGTAGCCATTTCACCGTTCGCGGCCCGACGGCGTCATATCTACCGACCGGTTGAGCGGCGTGATGTCAGCACCAAGCGGGACGCTGAGCTCGATCACCGGCTTGGGGCGCAGCATAGTCTCCTCGCCGATGCGGGTGCCGAAGTCTCCCGTGAGTAACACTGCTTTCATCGTTGGAATGTCCTCCCGGTCGGTCAGGCCATTATAGGCGGTCCACTACCGCCTTTCGGATGAGCCGTCGCCAGTTGTTCGTCGGGAAAGTCGGGAATCCAGTGTTGCGAGGTCGGCATCCAGGCGTCCGGCGAGGTTGAGCCGACGCAGGGCCTCGACTTCATTCCGGGCCTGGTCCGGGCGGCCGGCTGATATGAGCAGGTTGGCGTAATTGATGCGATAGGCCGGCTCATCGGGGGCCTTTTGCACTGCTTCGGCGCTCAGGGTCAGGGCGCGCTCCCTGTCGCCCAGTACGGACCATGCATACTGCGCGAAGGCGCCGACCAGCCGGGCACTCCCATTGCCGTCCCTCGAAGCGAGTTCGAAGGCGTGCGTGAGCTTGTCCGCCGGCAGCAAGCATGCTCCCGAGCGAACGCAGGCATCGAGAGCCAGAAGGGAGCTGTCGTCCTGCACGGTAGCGCGTTGCGTTGCGAGCTTGCGGTACATACTTTCCCACCAGGCGTCCTTGATGGGTGCCGACATCCTTGCATTCAGGAAGATGAGAGCCTGTTCGGGAAGGACCGACGAGCCGGGCAGGGAAGCCGAGCGCTGGAGCGCGACCCTGGCCTGTTCGACCAGGGACGATTCCGGCTTGTAATGGGATGCGATGATCAGGGCTCTTCCATATTCGTACTGTGCCCTGGGAGACGTAGGTGCGCGCTCGGCAAGTTCGGCGGCGAGGGGGAGGGCGGCTCGCCAGGCGTAGGCCGTCCGTGCCGTGAAGATGCTCCAATAGGCGACCAGGAGGCAGCCCGCGGCTACGACAGCGGCGCGCACGGGGCGCCTCGGCGAGTCGACGCCGACGAACCAGACATCACATAGCGCCATGAGCAGGCCGATGCTCGCGGGATAGTTGCGGTGCTCGTAGATCAGCTCCAGAGGGACGATCGTGGCGGTGAGCGTGTGGCATGCGAAGAACCAGAGGAGACCTAGCGCCATTAGGGGGCGTCGTCGCCGGACGGCGATCGCGAAAACCAGCGCGCCGAAGATCGTGCAGATCGAGGCGAGAGTGGTCCACGGTGTCAGCAGACCGGTGCTCTGTAGGAAGTCGTCGTGGTAGAACGAAAGTCCTTGCCTTGAAGGGACGAGGGTCCACACCACGTAATCGAGAATGACCCGGGGTTCGGATAGTAGGCGTGTCTCGAGGGTGAAGTCGCGCGTTGCCCACGCGCCCGGGGAGAGCACGCGTGGAAGGATTACGGCTAGGCCGACGAGCATCGGCAGCAGCAGCACCAAGACGAACAGCGCCACGATCCCGCGTTCGGTCTTTCCGTTGCCATTCCTGAAGCGGAAAAGGATCCATTCCATGGCGCAGGCGTATAGCGGGAGAAGGATGGCCGTTTCCTTGAACGCCACGCCGATGACCGTCGCCAGTAGGAGCACGACTGTGAGTGCAAAAGTGCCGCTTTCCCCGCGCAACTGGCGTTGGCGGAAAGTGACGTATCCGAGCAGCCCGGCGAGGACGCAGAGCTGCGCAGTCGATTCCATGCGCTGGACTACGTAGAGCACCGCGGTAAGGTTAATGGGAAGGACAAGCCAGGCTAGCGCGAGGCCGGCGGCCGCCAGCATGCGTGTCCTCGGCGGCGATAAGCGGCGGGCTATGGCGAATACGCGGAGCATCAGCGCGAAGAGCAGCCATCCGCAGGCGACATGGATGGAGAGATTAGTGGCCTTCATTGCAGGCGCGTCCAGCCCGGAGGCCAGGTAATTCAACGCGAAAGACAGGGATGCCAGGGGGCGCTTGAGTTCGCTGGAGGGGGATGAAAGTGCGGCCGCGACCAGCTCGGAAATCGAGCCGTGGGCCGGCTGGACGAGCGTATTATCGACGATATTGGGGTAGTCGTCGAAGACGAAGCCGCCGCTGAGCCCAGGGACATAGAGGGCGATCGAGATGAGCGCGAGCACTCCCAACAACGCCACGATCCAAGTTACCTGGAACCTCCTTGCCGGTTCGCACGGAGAAAAGGTGTGGCCGGGAAGGGAAGGTTGGACTGGCTTATGGGCGATCAAGGCGATTCAGGCGTTCGTATAGTGCCGGAATCCTACCACCGGGGCGGTGGTAGACCGCTCCCGGGACTCGTCACTTGCGGCAAACGGCCGGTACGAATTGCGGATCCACGCCGCCGGGTCCCACGCCGCAATCCCACTTGAAGACCTGCGCAGCCGAGTGAGTAGTGGGGGTAAGGGTGATCGATTTTCCATCGATGGCGGAAGCATCGATGTTCTGATAGACGACCCTTACGATACCGGAGCCGTCGGTATCTATGGATACCTGCTTGACATAGGTGCTCGATGCCGTCACGTACCCCGCTTCGCTATTGCCCTTGGGATACGTCCCGTTGGCCTGAAGCGATTCTGTCACGGCGAGTTTCGCCGCATCGGCGAGAATGAGGCCTTCGGCGACCTTGGCGCGTTTGATGTACGTCTGGTACTGCGGAATAGCGATGGCCGCGAGTATCGCGATGATGGCCACGACAATCATCAGCTCTATGAGTGTAAAGCCTTGGTGGCGCTGCTTCATAATTCCCCTGAATTTGGTGACGGCGGCCATCATCTAAAGCTCGTCGCCGCCGAATTCGTAAGCATTTACCGTGCCACCGCTATCCGCTCGGGACGGTAGTTTTCGGAACCGTTTTGACGTCATGCTTGCCCTGAATCAACGCCTACTTGGTTTTGCGGCGGGCCTAATCGTGCCGTCGGCCAAGGCTTTCGAAAAGATCGCGATGGCCTCAGTGAGGTCGGCGTTTCCAGGATCGCTCCTGCGTCGAAGCTCGGCCAGCACGGCTTCGCACGCTTCCCTTCTGCCTAGAGTGGCGTTGAGCTGGAAGAGCAATACGCCGATGCCGTTGTTGTGGTCGCTGTCAATCCAGGCCCTGCGGGCGTCGGCTTCGGCGAGCCACAGGTTTCCGGATATGGCATCCATTCGTGACAGGTTGAACATGGATCGCCACCGCGTCTGTTCGGTGGGAAGTGCCGAGTCGTGTTCGATCCAGTGACGGCCGGCTTCAGCCAAACGCCTTGTATCCATGCCCCCGCACTTTTTCTCCGCACGTGCCGCAAGCTCTTCCCAATATCTCATGCCATCGAGTGTGATCGGAAGTGTGTTCCGCTGCTCAAATTCCGCATATAGCGCTTCGGGGATCGGGTGTCCTCCGTCGCAGTAGGCGATAAAACGCCAAAGTGTCGCTGTCATTCCTTCCCGGGAGGGGCCAAGCTTCTCTGCAAGAGCGATATGGGTCAGTGCTGAACGCGTATCTCCTAAAGCGATGGCCCGTGCACCAAGGGTGGCTTGCAGGCGTGGAGACGTAGGATTGTAGGATGCTTGCATTTCGAAGAGCGTATCGGTGTCGGCCCAGCTGCTGGCTTGCACCCAGGTGGCGATCGCATAGATCCCCAGGGCGAGTACGGGGACAACCGTGACCGTACGCCTGAATGCAGCAGTCGAGGTCGTCCGGTGCAGCCAGAGTGCGCGCGCCGCGCCGACAACGGTGAGTAGAATACCAAGGTCAGGTAGGTAATTTCGATGCTCGAAGTAGATTTCGAGTGGAACTACGGTCGACTCAAGCAAGTGCCCGGTAAGGAAGAAACCGATGCCAAGGGTGATCAACGGATAACGCCGACGGTATGCAACGGCTAAGGCGATCATGCCGCCCCATGCCAGGATCGCCGCTGCTGTGGTCCAAGGGGTGAGCCAGCCCGTCGAAATCACATAATTGTCGTGGAAGAGACCCATGTCTTCGCCGACAGGCAGTAGTGTGGTCTTGACGTAAGACCACAATACCCGGGGTTCCGTCAGCAAGCGCTCGCCCAACGTGAACGAGCGTATACGATAGCCTCCTGTGACTAGATTCGGATGAAGAGCTAACTTGCCGACAATAACTAGGGCAGGAATGACCAGGGTTAGAACGAAGAACAACGTAACCCCTTTGGGGCGCGGGCGTGCCGCAGAGGGCGCGAAACAGACAACTTCGATAAGTAACGCCAGGGGAAAGGCCAAGATCGCGTTTTCCTTCGCGAGAGCGCCGATGCCCACGAGTAGGGGAAAGCCGATCCAAAGGGCGAGATAAGGGAGAAATCCCTTGCCGTGGTCCATTCGCTGCCGGACGGCGACGTAGGTAATCAATGACAGCAAGATGAACATTGCGCTCAGTTGCGCCATACGTTGGACAACATAGAGCACGGTGCTTACATGAAGTGGCAGGAAGAGCCACCATGCAGCGACGACCAAGGCTGCAGATGTGGCAATGCCATGCATTGCTTGCATGCAATGGAACAGTCGGCGACATAGCGCGTATACGAGCATGCCGCAGATGAGATGGATTGCCAGATTAGTGGTTTTGAACGGGGCAGGATCCATGGTGCCGCTGCGTGCGGCATCCATGAGAAACGTCAGCATCGACACCGGGCGTCCGAGCGGTCCCGAGCGATTGTCGATGGCGGAATGCCAATCGAGCCTCCCCTGCAGCCAACGCTGGATGGTGTCGAGATTTGGGGTGTCGTCGAGTAGGAAGGGGCCGTGGAGGCCGCCGGCGTAGACGACGATTGTCACGGCCATGATGACCAGGAGGGCAATGCATCGTGCTGCGCGCTTATACTCGAGGAGCGTGTTCATAGAGCCTTTTGCAGAAAAAAGAAAAAGCCCCGCTAGGCGGGGCTTTTTGTGTCTGAACCTAGTGGGTTAACCGCGGCAGTTGGCCGGGAGGAACTGCTTATCGACGTCGCCGCCGCAAACCCAGGTGATGACACCGGTGCTCGTGGTGGGAGTCAGCGTAACGGTCTTCTCGTCGACGCCCGAACCGATGTGCTGGTAGGTGACCGTGATCTTGCCGTCGCCTTCGCCAAGGGCGATGGCCGACACGTAGGTGCTGCTGGTCGCCGTATAGCCAGCGGCGCTGGCATTGGCCGGCATCGAGCCCGTGGACTGGAAGGTCTCGGCGACCGCCAGCTTGGCCGCATCGGCCAGCACGAGGCCTTCCGACACCTTGGCGCGCTTCACATAGTTCTGATACTGCGGAATGGCAATGGCCGCCAGGATGGCGATGATCGCGACCACGATCATCAGTTCGATGAGCGTGAAACCCTTCTGGATGGTCTTCATGAAGCTTCCTCGTTATTTGGTATTGGCTAACCGCATGTGTGTGATGCCCCTGAGCTGTACTGCCGGATCGCTTCCTACTGCCGGATCCGGCCCCCTCATCACGAGTACGAGGACTGACCAGGACGCTCGATCCACCAAAAGCACGGACTGTGCCATTCAGTGAAAGTCGGCCAGCCCACACGGTGGGCGAGCTGATTTTGCATGGACCCAGAAAATTGACAAGCTGCGACCATTCACAATTGCAGAGTCGATCACAGCCGATATGCCCCTTTTGACCCTGTGCGTCACACTATGACGTAATGCGTCCATTGGCAAATCCGGGTCGGCGGCGTCGCAGCATGGCCACGACGGCGTGAACGGCGAAGGCGGCCAGCAGCACTTCCAGCCCGCGAAATGGGGTGGAGTAGCGGGCGTCGGACTGCAGCACCCCGTAGACCGCGGTCACCCACGCGGCCAGGGCCACGGCGACCTTCATGGCCGTCGGGGTGCCGCTGGAGGGCAACAGGGACAGCACGCCGCCGATTGCGGCGAAGATCAACACGAAGGGCGCCAGGAAGAACAGGGCACCGACGACGCCTGCCAGAACGGGCTGCATCAACAATGGCGAGCGGAAGGTCGGATAGACGTACACGTCACCGGCCCCGATCCCGATCTCCCAACCCCATAACTCGAGAGGTTTGGATAGGTACCAGACTGCGTAGCGGCCAGGTTCCGCGCCCAGGCGCTGGCCGATCAGTCCGAGGCCTCCGACGGTGTTGGTACGCAAGGCATCGTATTCGGCGTCGATGGCCTTCATTACGGCGGCCGCGTTCGCGTTGTCGTGCGAATACAGGTAGGCAGCGTGATACTCCGGCCAGGCTCCCTGGACGAGATTCATCTTCGCGCGTTCCGAGGAAGACTCCTGGCCTGCCGGTAGCGTCGTCGAGCGCAGAGACCAGGCGGCGAGCGGCAGCACGGCGGCTATCAGGATGAGCGCCCAGGTGCGCCTGCGCTTGCGGTCGCGCCACAGGCCCACTAGGGCGACCAAGGGCGCGAAGGGCGCCATCACGGCGTTGGTGAGCCCCGCCAGCGCGAAGCAGAAGCCCGCCGCGAGAGGGCGAGACTTACCGCCGTGCCGCAAGGTTTCATCGGTCGCGAGCAGGGCCAGCGCGACGAGGAAGCCCAGCAGGGTCTCGCTCAATACGTAACTGGCCAGCGTGATCGTATGTGGCCAAAGGGCGAGCAGCACGCCCGTGGCAATGGCCGCCGCGAATCCGGCCCAACGACGAGCGAGCACGGCGAACATCCATACGGTCGCCGCGGAAAGCACGCATTGCACGTCACTCACGTGCCGGATGAATGCCTCGGGCGAGCCACTCGTGCCCAGCAGGAACGCGAGGAACGCGGGATACCCAGGATCGCGGAAGCTATCCGGTACGACGACGGCCGTATTGGGAAAAGCGCTGGAAAAGATGCCGTGGTGCAACAGGTTCCAGGCGTAGGAGTAGTACTGCACCGCGTCGCCGCGGATGGGTTGGATCACCACGGCGGTGTGCACGTAGTAGAGCCGCAATAGGAGAGCAAATAAGGCAATCGCGCCCAGTGTGGCGTGCTGCATGTTGAGCCGACGAAACCATGGCCCGTTTCCCGTGATCATCCCTTTCCCCAGACGTGAAAGGGCCGGAGTCTAGCGCCAATGGTCGTTTCCGGACCGCGACGGCCGTCCCATGCTTGCACCCGACGCCCCCGCCCCGTACCGTGCCCGCCAGTTCCCGCAAGGAGTTACGCCCCATGAAACCCCTATTCGCCGCGCTGGCCCTCGCGCTGGCCACCGGCCCCGTCCTGGCCGCGGACGCGGATGAAGGCAGCAAGCATCCCTTCTCCATCCGCGATCTCGTGATGCTGGATCGCGTCGGCGATCCGCAGCTATCGCCGGATGGCCGCTATGCGCTGTATTCCGTCCGTTCGACGGATTATGCGGCGAACAAGGGCTCCACGGCGCTCTACGTGCTCGACCTGTCCGGCTCCGCGCAGCCGGTGAAGGTGGTGGAGAAGGGCTCCTCGCCGCGCTGGGCGCCGGACGGCAAGTCCATCTACTACGCGGCCGCGAAAGACGGTGTTTCGCAGGTGTTTCACCGGACCTTCGATGCCGGCAAGGGCGGCAAGGGCCTGGCGCTGACGGCTGCCGACGGCGAGGCCGTGACCGATGCCCCCCTGGACGTGAACGCCTTCAAGCTCTCGCCCGACGGTTCGAAGCTGCTGCTGAGCTACGAGGTGTTCACCGATTGCCCCGACCTGGCCTGCACCAAGGAGCGCCTCGACGGCCGCGAGAAGGACAAGTCCACCGGCACCGTCTACGACAAGCTCTTCGTGCGCCACTGGGATACCTGGGCCGACGGCCGCCGCTCGCAGCTCTACATCGCCGACGCCAACGCACCCTCGTCGCCGGTGCTGCTCAGTCGCGGCATCGACGGTGACGTGCCCAGCAAACCCTTCGGCGGCGACGACGAGTTCTCCTTCTCGCCGGACGGCAAGACGGTCTATTTCGACGCCCGCATCGCCGGGAAAACCGAACCCTGGTCGACCAATTTCGACGTGTACAGCGTGCCGGCCGATGGCTCGGCCACGCCGGTGAACCTCACCGCCGACAACCTCGCCTGGGACGCTAATCCACTGGTGTCGCCCGATGGCAAGACCCTGTTCTACACGGCCATGAAGGAGCCGGGCTCGGAGGCCGATCGCTTCGGCATCATGGCCCTCGATCTGGCCTCGGGCACGCGCCGCGAAGTGGCCCCCTCGTGGGACCGCTCGGCGGGCGCGCTCCAACGGTCGGCCGACGGCAAGACGCTTTACACCACCACCGATGACAACGGCCAGCATCCGCTGGTCGCCATCGACGTCGCCACCGGCAAGGCCACCACGCTGGTCACCGACGGTGCCGTGGGCAGCTTCTCGATGAGCGGTTCCAAAGTCCTGCTCTCGCGCGACGACCTGAAGCGTCCCGCTGATCTGTATACGGCCGACCTGAAGGGCAAGGGCCTCAAGCAGGTCACGCACTACAACGCCAAGCGCCTGAAGAACGCCCAGGTCGGCGATTTCGAGTTCTTTACCTTCAGGGGATGGAACAACGAAACCGTGCAGGGCTACGTGGTGAAGCCGGTGGGCTTCAAGAAGGGCCAGACCTACCCCGTGGCCTTCATCATCCACGGTGGCCCGCAGGGCGCGATGACGAACAGCTGGAGCTATCGCTGGAATGCGCAGACCTACGCGGGCCAGGGCTTCGCGGTGGTCACGGTGAACTTCCACGGTTCCACCGGCTACGGCCAGGCCTTCACCGAATCCATCTCGGGCGATTGGGGCGGCAAGCCGTTGCAGGACCTGAAGCAGGGCTGGAACGCGGCGCTGACGAAGTACAAGTTCCTCGATGGCGATCGCGCGTGCGCGCTCGGCGCGAGCTACGGCGGCTACATGGTCTACTGGATGGCCGGCGTGTGGAACCAGCCGTGGAAGTGCTTCGTGGACCACGACGGCGTGTTCGACGCACGCGCCATGTACTACGACACAGAGGAACTCTGGTTCGAGGAAAAGGAAAACGGCGGCACGCAGTTCGAGCATCCGGAGAACTACGAGCGCTTCAATCCGGTCAACCACGTGAAGGACTGGCGCGTGCCGATGCTGGTGATCCACAGCGGCCATGATTTCCGTATTCCGGATACGCAGGGCCTGGGCGCCTTCACGGCGCTGCAGCGTCGCGGCATCCCGAGCAAGCTGCTGCACTTCCCCGACGAGAACCACTGGGTGCTGAAGCCGCAGAACAGCGTGCAGTGGCATGAGACGGTGAATGCTTGGTTGAAGCAGTGGACGGCGAAGTGATTCGTTAGTTTCGCTGCAAAGAAGGGCGGCCTCCAGGCCGCCTTTTTTGTGGAGGACGATGCCCGCACGACGAGCGCATGGCGTTCAGGCGGGCGATGCGTTACATCGGGATTTGATGGTGTTTGTTCAAAAGCTGGATGCGATCGCTCCCAGCCACACCGTCACCGCCACCGCGCCCCCATCGGGAATCCCCGCCGCGCGTTCCCCGAGATAACTCGCCCGACCGGCGCGGGCCTCCATGGCCGCCGTCGCCTCGGCACCCTCGGACGCCGCCTCGACCATGGCGGCGAGCATCAGGGACAGCGGCCGTCCGGCTTCCAGCTCACGGCCCAGCGCCTGCGCCGCGGGATGCAACGCGTCGAGCATCGTGCGATCCCCCGGCTTCGCCCCGCCGAGTTCGCCGATGGCCTGGATCGCCGCGACGAAGGCGGTGTGCCAGTCGCGTGCCGAGGGCTCGTCCTTGCCCGCCAGTTCACGCGCGGCGCGCGTCAACGCCGTCGCATAGAACGGTCCCGAGCTGCCGCCGATGGCCCGGCGCATCGCATCGGCCATCGCACGCAGCGCATGTTCCGGCGAACGCCATGCCCCGTCGCCCAGCGCGAGCACGGCCTCCGAACCGCGGCGCATGCTCGCGCCGAGGTCGCCGTCACCGGCCTTGCCATCGAGTTCGGTGAGTTCGTCTTCGGCCGCGACGAGTGCGTTCGCCGCGGCCGCGGCGGCATCGCGCATGCGTAAGCCGACGGGGGAGGGCACGCCATCCGGCTCGTCGGTCACGGCCTTAGGCGGCATGTGACGGATGGGGTCCGTATTGACGGCGCCACCGCGTGGCCACGACGGCGCGTCGGTGGGGGCATCGAGCAGTGCGAGCAGCTCGTCGTCCACTTTCATCACCGACAGCGAACAGCCGGGCATGTCCAGCGCCGTGAGTTGCGAGCCGCTCCATGCGCGCACCACGTCGATGCCCCGCTCGCGCAACCAGCCGAGCGCCGAGCGCAGCACGATGTCCAGTTCCATCGGCGGCGTGGCGCCGAGGCCGTTGACCAGCAAGGCCACGCGCTGGCCGCGCGCCAGGTGGAGGTCGGCGACGATGGGTTCGAGCATGCCTGCCACCAGCACGTCGCAGGTATCGATGCGCCCACGCCGCACGCCGGGTTCGCCATGGATGCCCAGGCCGTATTCGATCTCGTCGTGGCCGAGCTCGAAGCCGGGATGGCCCACGGCGGGGACGGTGCACGAGCCCAGCGCCACGCCCATTGAGCCCAGCCCTTCCACGGCGCGACGGGCGAGAGCGGCCACGTCGGCCACGTGCTTGCCCGCGGCGGCCGCCGCACCGGCTACCTTGTGCACGAGCACCGTGCCCGCGATGCCGCGGCGCCGGTCGCGCGGCACCGTATCGCGCAGGGCCACATCGTCGGCCACGGTGACGATCTCCACGGGAATGCCCTCGGCACGGGCGATCTCGGCGGCGAGGCCGAAATTGAGCCGGTCGCCCGTGTAGTTCTTCACGATGAGGACGGCACCCGCGTCGCCGCCCACGGCGCGCAGCGCGGCCAGCACGGCATCGACACTGGGCGAGGTGAACACGTCGCCCGCCACCGCGGCGGCGAGCATGCCGGCCCCCACGTAGCCCGCGTGCGCGGGCTCGTGCCCCGCGCCACCGCCGGAGATCGGCGCGACGAACCGCGCACCGTCGGCATCCCTTTGCGCCACCACGTTCTCGTCGGACAGCAGCACCTGTCCCGGCGTGCGCGCGACGGCCCCTTCGAGCATCTCGCGGACCACGTGGCGGGGATCGTTGATCAGCTTCTTCATGGGGCGGTCTCTAAAAGTGGGTTAGAACCAGCGGTTCTTCTTCAGGGCGATGAAGATGCCGCCGACGATACAGGCCACCACGCAGGTGATGGCGGGGTAGGCCCAGGGTTGGTTCAGTTCCGGCATGTGGGTGAAATTCATGCCGTACCAGCTGGTGATGAGCGTGGGCGCGGCGAGCATGGCCGCCCAGCCCGCGAGTTTTTTCATCACCTCGTTCTGGCCGAAGGTGACCAGCGACAGGTTGACGCTGATCGCCGCGCCGAGCATTTCGCGCATGGCCGAGGTCGATTCGTTCACGCGGAACACGTGGTCGTAGATGTCGCGGAAATACGCGCGAAGCTCGTCGTGGATCAGGTGCGGATGCAGTCGCGTGAGTTGCGCCACGATGTCCTGCAGCGGGGCCACCGCCAGGCGCAGCGTCATCAGCTCGCGCTGCATGTCGTACAGCCGCTTGATGGTCTGCCGGTTATACGTCTCGGCGAAGATGTCGTTTTCCAGCTCGTGCAGTTCTTCCCTGAAATCGCGCACGATCGGCAGGAAGTTGTCGACGATGAAGTCGAGCACGGCGTAGAGCGCGTAGCTGGGCCCCATGGCGAGCAATTCGGGGGTGAGTTCGCAGCTGCGCCGGGCGGGGGCGTAGGAGAGCGATGCACCGTGGCGCACCGTCACGAAATAGCGGCGGCCGACGAAGATCTGCGTTTCGCCGAAGGCGATGTTGCCGCCGACCAGTTGCGCGGTCTGCGCCACGATGAACAGCGAGTCGCCGTAGGCTTCGATCTTGGTGCGCTGGTGCGCGTGCTGCGCGTCCTCGATGGCGAGGTCGTGGAGGTCGAATTCTTCCTGGAGCTTGAGCAGCAGGGCCTCGTCGGGCTCGTGCAGGCCCACCCACACGAAGGTGTCGGGCTCTTGCAACACGTCGCTGATGGCGTCGAGGGTGATGTCGCCGATGCGCTTGCCGTTGCTGCGGTAGGCCACGCAGTTGACGATCATGCCGTTCGCGGGCGGGGCGGGCGTGGGCTCGGGGATAAGCGGCAGGGAAGTCATGGGCCGAATCATGACGGGGCCGCCATCACGCGGCAATGCGCACCGGGCGATTCGCAAGGTCTTGTGCTCCCGGGCCGGGCTCTCGCGCGTAAGTCGTCCTGACGCGGCCAAAAGTTGCACCTCCGGGTATCACGCGTCGTTATACCTCCTATATCGAGCAACGATTTCAGGTGTTTCTGGGGCTGGCCGACAATGTCGCCTCGATTGATGGCATGAAATATTGCTGTCACATCGATTTACTGAATCTATCGTAACCTCAGGAAAAAACGATGGCGAACAGCAACGGCCAGAAGTTCATCGCGCGCAATCGCGCCCCTCGGGTGCAGATCGAATACGACGTCGAGCTCTACGGCGCCCAGAAGAAGGTCAGCATCCCCTTCACCATGGGCGTGATGGCCGACCTTTCCGGCGCCAACAAAGACGACCTGCCCTCGGTGGAAGAGCGCAAGGCGACGGAATTCGACGTGGACAACTTCGACGCGCGCATGGCGTCCATCGCCCCGTCGGTGTCCTTCGACGTGCCCAACACTTTGTCGGGCGAGGGCAACCTGATGGTCGAGATGTCGTTCCGGCAGATGGACGATTTCTCGCCCGCCGCCGTGGCGCGCAGCGTCGAGCCGCTGGCCAAGCTGCTCGAGGCACGCATGCAGTTGGCCAACCTCGGCACCTACCTCGACGGCAAGGCCGGCGCGGAAAAGCTGATCGGCCAGGCCATCAAGGACCCGGCGCTGCTGGCCTCCCTGACGGCGGCGCGCCATCCCTCCACCGACGGCAAGGAGGGCTGATCGATGGCCACGACCCAGACCCAGGCCGCCCAGGCGGCCGTCGAGCTCGGCGAAGGCAACGACTTCGCCGCGCTGCTTTCGAAAGAGTTCCGTCCCAAGAGCGAGCGCGCCCGCGAGGAAGTGGAATCGGCCGTGCGCACGTTGGCCGAGCAGGTGCTCGACCGTTCGGACATCGTCTCCGACGACGTCACGCAGACGATCAACGCCTATATCGCCGAGATCGACCGCAAGCTGTCCGAACAGATCAACCTCATCATGCACCACCCGCAGTTCCAGCAACTGGAAGGCGCGTGGCGCGGCCTGCATCACCTGGTGACGAATACCGAAACCGACAACCAGCTCAAGATCCGGGTGATGAACCTGTCCAAGAACGAGCTGGGCCGTACGCTCAAGCGTTACAAGGGCACGGCGTGGGACCAGAGCCCCATCTTCAAGAAGATCTACGAAGAGGAATACGGCCAGCTCGGCGGTGAACCCTACGGTTGCCTGGTGGGCGACTATTACTTCGACCACAGTCCGCAGGACGTCGAACTGCTGCGCGGCATGTCGCAGATCGCCGCCGCCGCGCACGCGCCGTTCATCGCCGCCGCCGCACCGCACCTGCTGGGCATGGACAACTGGGACGAGCTGTCCAACCCCCGCGACCTCGCCAAGATCTACACCACGCCCGACTACGCCGGCTGGCGATCCCTGAGGGACAGCGACGACGCCAAGTACGTCGCGCTCGCCATGCCGCGCACGCTGTCGCGCCTGCCGTACGGTGCCAAGACCGATCCGGTGGAGGAGTTCGACTTCGAGGAAGACACCTCCGGTGCGGATTCGTCGAAGTACACCTGGCAGAACGCGGCCTACGCGCTGGGCGTGAACATCAACCGCTCGTTCAAGCAGTACGGCTGGTGCACGCGCATCCGTGGCGTGGAGTCTGGCGGCGCGGTCGAAAACCTGCCGGCGCACACGTTCCCCACCGACGACGGCGGCGTGGACATGAAGTGCCCGACGGAAATCGCCATTACCGACCGCCGCTCGGCCGAACTCGACAAGATGGGCCTGATGCCGCTGGTGCATCGCAAGAACTCCGACGTGGCCGCCTTCATCGGCGCCCAGTCGCTGGCACGGCCGGAGGAATACGACGATCCGGACGCCACGGCCAACGCCGCGCTGAGCGCCCGTCTGCCGTACATGTTCGCCTGCTCGCGCTTCGCGCATTACCTCAAGTGCATCGTGCGGGACAAGATCGGCTCGTTCAGCACCCGCGAACAGATGGAAAGCTGGCTCAGCAACTGGATCCTCAACTACGTCGACGGCGATCCGCAGAACTCCAGCGAAGAGAGCAAGGCGCGCAAGCCGCTCGCCGCCGCGCAGGTGGTGGTGGAGGAGGTGGAGGGCAATCCCGGCTACTACACCTCCAAGTTCTACCTCAAGCCGCATTACCAGCTCGAAGGCCTCACGGTCTCGCTGCGCCTGGTCGCCCGCCTGCCGTCCGGCAAGGCCGCCTGATCCCTTTCCCCCTACACGTTAAGGAAAAAGCTCCATGGCTTTCGACATGCACATCAAGTTCGGCCCCGGTCAGGTGAAGATCGAGGGCGCTTCGAACCATTCCAAGCACAAGGGCGAGGTGCCGATCATCGCGTGGTCGTGGGGTGCCAGCAACACCGGCAACCTGCACACCGGCGCGGGCTACGCCTCGGGCGGCAAGGCCAACGTGCAGGACATCACCATCACCAAGTTCGTCGACTCCTGCTCCAACGCGCTGCTCAACGCCTGCTGCACCGGTGCCCGCGTGGACACCGCCACGCTGTACGTCACCAACGCCACGGGCGAGCAGACCGACTTCGTCACCATCGAGCTTTCCGAGGGCGTGATGGTCACCTCGGTGTCCACCGGCGGTTCGGGCGGCGACGAGCGCCTCACCGAGAACATCACCCTGCACTTCGGCAAGTTCAAGTACTCGTTCCAGCCGCAGGACGACGAAGGCAAGAAGTCCGGCGGCACGAAGGACTTCACCTTCAACATGCAGGAAGTCAAGGGTACGGCCTGAGTTCCGCATGGCCGACCTCAGCACCCAGGAGCGACTGCAACCCTCGCTGCTCGACCGCCTGCGCGACGACGAACCGCACGTCGCGCAGGAGGGCAGGGAGCAACGGGTGATGACGTCGGCCCGCTTGCGCGAGTACGTGGCACGCGACCTCGGCTGGCTGTTCAACTGCACCCGGCCGCCGCATGCGGCGGCGTCCGGGCTGCCGTACGTCGAGGATTCCACGCTGGGCTACGGCATCCCCGACCTGGCCGGCGGCATCGTCGCTGGTATGGACATGGAGGCGTTCCGCCAGGGCCTGCGCGCGGCGATCGTCCGCTTCGAACCGCGCCTCGAACCGGACTCGTTACGCGTGAGCGTCGACGTGGATGCCGCGCGCATGGACCACCTGACGATGTCCTTCCGCATCGAATCCACCCTGTGGGCGCAACCGCTCCCGCTGGGCCTTTACCTGAAAACCGAGGTCGACCTGCAGACGGCGCGCTTCAGCGTCTTCGAGGGCCTCGGCTGAGCGCCATGGATCCCCGACTTCTCCGCTACTACAGCCAGGAACTCCAGCACGTCCGCGAGATGGGGGCGGAGTTCGCCGCGGCCTATCCGAAGATCGCCGGCCGCCTGGGCATGGAGGGCATCGAGTGCGCGGACCCCTACGTGGAACGGCTGCTCGAAGGGTTCGCCTTCATGGCGGCACGCGTGCAGATGAAGCTCGACGCGCAGCATCCGGTGTTCACCGGGCACCTGTTGAACATGCTGTATCCCGCGTTCCTCAAGCCCGTGCCGTCGATGGCGGTGGTGGAGCTGACGGTGGACGATGCGGAAAGCCTTCCGGTGGAAGGCCATCGCGTGCCGCGTGGCAGCAGCCTGCGTGGGCAGATCGGCTTCGGCGACCGCACCGCCTGCGAATACCGCACCGCCCACGACGTGACGTTGCGGCCACTGGCGATCGGCGAGGCGCGCTACTTCGCCAGTCCCGCCGCCATCGCCGCGGCATCGTTGCCGGTGCCCGCCCATACGCGTCCCCGGGCCGCATTGCGCCTGCGCGTCGTGCTCACCGGCGGCGCGCAGCTCGATGCGTTCTCCACCGATTCCCTCGAAGTGTTCTTCGGCGGCGCCGATGGCCTGCCGAGCCAGTTGCACGAACAGGTGCTGGGCAACGGATTGGGCGTGTCGTTGCTGGCGGGCGAGCACGTGGCGCACCTGGATCGCTCGGCCATCCGCGAGGCCGGCTTCGGTGACGACGAGGCCTTGCTGCCCGTCAGCGATCGCACGTTCAGCGGTTACCGGCTGTTGCAGGAATACTTCGCCTGTCCGCAACGATTCCTCTTCGTGACGTTCGCCGGCCTGGCCCGCGCGTTGCCGCGCACGCCGCGTCGCGAATTCGACCTGGTGGTCTGGCTCGACCGTGCCGTGCCCCGGCTCGAGAATACGGTGGACGCGAGCCACTTCCGCCTGCATTGCACGCCTGCGATCAACCTGTTCACGCGCCGCTCCGACCGCATCCACCTGCGCGATGGCCTGGCCGACTACCACGTGCTGGCCGACCGCACGCGTCCGATGGATTTCGAGGTCTTCGACGTTGCCGACGTGCAGGGCTTCGGTGACCGGCAGGAACCCGAGCAGGCCTTCTTCCCGTTCTATGGCGGCGATGCACGCACCTGGCACCGAAAAGCCTCGGCCTATTACACGGTGCGGCGCGAGCCGCGCGTGCTGTCGCAGCGACAGCGCGACGACGGCCCGCGTTCGAGCTACGTGGGTGGCGAGGTGTTCATCGCGCTGGTCGACGGTGCGCAGGCGCCGTATGCCAGCCAGCTCCGCCAGCTCGGGATGCAGCTCACCTGCAGCAACCGCGACCTGCCGCTGCACATGCCGGTCGGCAAGGGCGCCACCGATTTCCATCTGGATACCGATGCGCCCGTACGCGCCATCCGCTGCCTGGCCGGCCCCACGCGGCCGCGCGACGCCATGGCCGACACGCAAGGCGCGTGGAAGCTCATCAGCCACCTCCAACTGAATTACCTGTCGCTGCTCGACCATGCCGACGGCGCCGCGGCGATCCGCGAGATGCTGTCGCTATACAGCGACGAATTCGACGCGACGGCACGCCGCCTGGTGGAAGGCGTGCGCGAGGTGCGCTCCACGCCCATCGTGCGACGGCTGCCTTTGAGCGGACCGGTGACCTACGGACGCGGGCTGGAGATCGCCCTGACTTGCGAGGACCGCGCCTTCGAAGGCACCGGCGCCTACCTGTTCGGCGCGGTGATGCGCCATTTCTTCGCACGCTACGTCTCGCTGAATTCGTTCGCCGAGACGGTGTTGCATACCCTTGAACGCAACGAGGTGGCCCGGTGGACGGCACGATCCGGCACGCGCCCGATCCTCTAGCGCTGTTCGAGGCGGTGCAGGCCGACCCGGGCGCGTACGACTGGTACGACGCGCTGCGCCGGGCGGAGTGCGCGTATCCGCGGCATCCGCGCATCGGCCGGTCGCTGCGCCCTGTCGACGATGCCGTGCGCCTGGCGCATACGCCTTCGCTCGGTTTCGCGTCGCGCACCATCGACCGCGTGGATCGCGTCGGCGACACGCCACGTGTGCACAGCCTGATGCTGGGACTGTGGGGACCTCATGGCGCCTTGCCGCTGCATCTGACCGAATACACGCTCGAGCGCGAGCGCAGCGCGCAGGATCGCACCTTCACGGCCTTCGCCGACACCTTCCACCACCGCATGCTGGCGTTGTTCTACCGCGCGTGGGCCGAGTCCCAGCCCACGGTGCAGATGGACCGGCCGCACGACGATGCCTTTGAGGGATACCTCGGCGCCTTCGTCGGCATCCACGCCGCGGCCCTGCGCGATCGCGATGCGCTGCCGGACGATTTCCGCCGCTTCATGGCCGGGCGCCTCGTCGCGCAGGCCCGTCCCGCGGAGGGCTTGCGCGCCATGGTCTCGGCCTACTTCGGCCTGCCGGTGCGGCTCGACGAATTCTCGCCGGGCTGGTTGCCCTTGCCCGACGAAGGCCGCCTGCGCATGGGTGGCGGCATGGCGGGGCTGGGCACCACCGCCGTCCTGGGCGAGGCCGTTCGCGACGCGCAGCATCGCATCCGCATCCGCGTCGGTCCGGTCGGGTACGCCGACTATCGCCGCTTCCTGCCTGGCGGTGACGCGCTCGACGTACTCGGCGCCATCGTCCGTTTCTACGCCTCCGACCAGATCGACTGGGATCTCCAGGTGGTGCTGCTGCGCGACGAGGTGCCGTCCGCGCACCTCGGGCGCGGCGCGCGCATGGGGCTGTCCACCTGGATGGGGCGCTATCCCGGGCCCGGCGACGCCGAGGACCTGGTCCTGAACGCTTTTTCCGCCATCGCACCGAATCGATCGAGGACGCCATCGTGAGCGACATCCGCCGTACCGCCCTGTTCGGAAAACTCAACGCCGTGGCCTACAAGGCCATCGAGGGAGCCACCGTGTCCTGCCGCCTGCGCGGTCATCGCGAGGTGGAACTCGCGCACTGGCTGCAGCAGATCCTCGAACTGGCCGACTCCGACCTGCATCGCCTCGTTCGCCACGCGGGACTGGACCCGTCGCGACTGGCACGCGACGTCACCGCCGCGCTCGAGCGGCTGCCGGGCGGTGCCTCGTCGGTGAGCGATCTGTCGGCCGACATCGAAGAGGCGGTGGAGCGCGCGTGGGTGTATGCCACGCTCACCTTCGGCGAATCGCAGGTGCGCACGGGTTACCTCCTGGTGGCCATGCTGCGCACCCGGCGCCTGCGCCACGTGCTGCTCGACATCTCCGCCGAGTTCGGCACCTTCCAGGCCGAGCGCCTCGTCGACGAACTGCCGGGGATCGTCGCGGGCTCGCCGGAAGATCGCCTCGCCGCGAGCGACGGCTTCCGCGCGGGCGAAGGCACGCCGGGCGATACGGCACCGGCCGCGCTCGGCAAGCGCGAGGCCTTGCAGCGCTTCACCGTGGACCTCACCGCGCAGGCTCGCGACGGCGCCATCGACCCGGTGGTCGGCCGCGACGACGAGATCCGCCAGGTGGTCGACATCCTCATGCGCCGCCGCCAGAACAACCCGATGCTGGTCGGCGAGGCCGGCGTGGGCAAGACCGCCGTGGTCGAAGGTTTCGCGCGTCGCATCGTCGCCGGCGACGTACCGCCCGCGTTGCGCGAGGTGGAACTGCGCGTGCTCGACGTGGGCCTGTTGCAGGCGGGCGCGAGCATGAAGGGCGAATTCGAAAGCCGCCTGCGCCAGGTGATCGACGAAGTGCAGGCCTCGCCCAAGCCGGTGATCCTGTTCATCGACGAGGCGCATACGCTGGTCGGCGCCGGTGGCGCGGCCGGTACCGGCGATGCGGCCAACCTGCTCAAACCCGCGCTCGCCCGGGGCACGCTGCGCACCATCGGCGCCACCACCTGGGCCGAATACAAGAAGCACATCGAGAAGGACCCCGCGCTCACCCGCCGCTTCCAGACCGTGCAGGTCGGCGAGCCCGACGAAGACCGTGGCGTGCTGATGCTGCGCACGGTGGCGGGCGTCATGGAATCGCACCACGGCGTGCAGGTGCTCGACGAGGCGATCGAGGCGGCGGTGAAGCTGTCGCATCGTTACATTCCCGCGCGCCAGTTGCCGGACAAGGCGGTGAGCCTGCTCGACACGGCCTGCGCGCGCGTGGCGGTAAGCCATCATGCGGTGCCTGCCGCCGTGGCCGATACGCGCCGCCGCATCGAGGCGCTGGAAGTGGAGGCCTCGATCATTCGCCGGGAATCGGCGGTGGGCATGGATACGTCGTCACGCGCCGCCGCGGTCGAGTCCGCCACGGCCCTCGAAGTGGCGGCGTTGGCGGAGCTGGAACAGGCCTGGCACGACGAAAAGGGCCTGGTCGAATCCATCCTCGGCCTGCGGGCCAAGCTGCGCGAGGCGAGCGTCGCCACGGTCGCCGCCGGCGACGACGAAGGCGACGCCTTCGACGCCGATGCCGTGCGCATCGAACTGGGGACGCTCCAGGCCAACCTCGCCGACCTGCAGGGCGAACGTCCGCTGATCCATCCCTGGGTCGACGCGCAGGCGGTGGCGGCCGTGCTCGCCGACTGGACCGGCATTCCGGTGGGCCGCATGTTGCACAGCGAAGTGGATGCCGTGCTGCACCTGGCCGATACCCTCGGCAAGCGGGTGATCGGACAGGATCATGCGATGCAGGCCATCGCCCGCCGCGTGCAGACCTCGCGCGCGGGGCTGGACGACCCATCGAAACCGGTCGGCGTGTTCCTGCTCGCGGGCACGTCGGGCGTGGGCAAGACGGAGACTGCGCTGGCGCTCGCCGAGGCGCTGTACGGCGGCGAGCAGAACCTCATCACCATCAACATGAGCGAATTCCAGGAAGCGCATACCGTTTCCACGCTCAAGGGCGCGCCTCCCGGCTACGTGGGCTACGGCGAGGGCGGCGTGCTGACCGAGGCGGTGCGCCGCCGGCCGTACTCGGTGGTCTTGCTCGACGAAGTGGAGAAGGCGCATCCCGATGTCCACGAGATCTTCTTCCAGGTGTTCGACAAGGGCGTGATGGAAGACGGCGAAGGTCGTTCCATCGACTTCCGCAACACGCTGATCATCCTTACGACCAATGCGGGTACGGAGGCGATCGCGCACCTGTGCGCGGGGAGCGCCACCCAGCCCGACCCGGACACCATGGCCGCCGCGCTGCGCGCGCCGTTGCTCGACGTCTTTCCCCCGGCCTTGCTGGGTCGCCTCGTCACCGTGCCGTACTACCCGTTGAGCGGCCCGATGCTCGGCCGCATCGTGCGGCTGCAGCTCGAGCGCATCCGTCGGCGCGTGGAGTCCCGCTATGGCGTGACCTTCGCGTACACCGAGGCGGTGGTGGACCACGTCGTGTCCCGTTGCACGGAGAGCGAGTCCGGCGGTCGCATGATCGGCGCCATCCTCACCAACACCATGCTGCCCGACGTGAGCCGCGCGTTTCTCACACGCACGATGACGGGTGCCTCGATGGAGCGCGTGGACGTCGACGTGGCCGACGCCGGCTTCGTCTATCGGTTCGACGATGCGGTGGAGATCGGCGCATGAGGCTTCTCGATGACCTGCCCGGCGATCCCTTCCGCTTCGGCATGAACGAGGCGGTGCATGTCCTGGACCGGTTCAGGGCCAGCGGGCCGGACCGGGCATAGCGCGATGGCTCACGCGATCACGCTCACCAGCACGCGGGGCGATGCGCTCCGCTTCGCCAACATGACGGCCGAGGAAGCCCTGGGCCGCCTGTTCTCCTTTCGCGTGGAAGCGGTCAGCAAGGAGGTCTCGATCGACCTGCGTGCGGTGCTGGCCACGCGGATGACGGTGAAGGTCACCACGCCACAGGGCTACGTGCGCTACTTCGACGGCATCGTCGCCGAGGCCGAGCAGGCCGGCTTCGTCATGGTCGAAAACGTGCGCTACGCCGTGTACCGGTTCCAGCTGGTACCGCGTCCGTGGCTGCTGCGTCGCACGGTGGACTGTCGCATCCACAAGAACCGTTCCGTTCCCGACATCGTCCGCACGGTGCTTTCCGAAGCGGGGTACGGCGACGTGCGGCTGGCCCTGACGGGCAACTATCCCCCGCGCGAGTACTGCGTGCAGTACCGGGAGACGCACTTCGACTTCATCAGCCGGTTGATGGAACAGGAGGGGATCTACTACTACTTCACCCATGCCGACGGCGTGCACACCATGGTGCTGTGCGATTCGCTGGGCGCGCACCGTGCCGAACCGGGTTTCGAGACCGTGCCTTATGTGCCGCCCACGGAGCGTGGCAACCGCATGCGGGCCTCGGTGGCGGAATGGACGGTGGCGCGCTCGGTGCAATCCACCCGCGTGCGCCTGGACGACTACGACTACCTGCGGCCACGCGCGTCCCTGCTCGCCGATGAACCCGTGGCGGACGCGTCCGCGCCCGCCGCGGGCGACCTCGACATCTACGACTACCCCTACGTCGGCCCCGACCACGCCCAACGCACGGAAGACGGCAGGCGTTTCGCGCGCACGCGCATCGAAGCGGCCAACGTGGCGCAGGCCACGTCGTCGGGTGTCACCGACGCGGTAGGCATGGCCACCGGCAACCTGTTCCGGCTCACCGATTTTCCGCTGGGCGCGGCCAACGACGAATACCTCGTGATCGCCAGCCGCATCCGTCTCGTCGAGGTGGACTACCAGGCCGGTGGCATCGAGCCCGATGCGGGCGAAGAACCGTTCACGTGCGACTTCGAGGCCATACGCAGTCGCCAGGCCTTCCGTGCGGCACAGCTTACGCCCCGGCCGCGCATCCACGGCCTGCAGACCGCGGTGGTGCATGGCGCCACCGACGAGGACATCGCCGTGGACAAGTACGGCCGCGTGCAGGTGCAGTTCTTCTGGAATCCGCCGTCCAAGCCGAAGGCCGACCAGTCGTGCCCCGTGCGCGTGGCCTCGCACTGGGCGGGCAAGCGCTGGGGCGCGGTGCAGATCCCTCGCGTGGGACAGGAGGTGGTGGTGAGCTTCCTCGAGGGCGACCCCGACCGGCCGCTCATCATCGGCAGCGTCTACAACCAGGAACACATGCCGCCGTACCCGTTGCCCGACGAACGCACGCGCAGCGGCGTGGTCAGCCGCAGCCTGCTCGGCGGCCCCGGCGAGGCGAACGAGATCCGCTTCGAAGACCGCAAGGGCGCGGAAGAACTGTACTTCCACGCGCAACGCGACCTGCGCCACGAGGCCGAAAACGACCACTTCAGCACCATCGACCGCGACGAGACCGAAGAGGTCAAGCGGGACCGCACGCATGACGTGGGCCGTGACGACACGTTGCACGTCGGCCGCCGCCTGCGCATCGAAGCCGGCGAGGAAATCGAGCTGGTGACCGGCATGGCGCGCATCGTCATGCGCCGCGACGGGCAGATCCAGATCACCGGCAGCATGCTGCGGGTGAACGCGGCCGCCACCATCAACCTGGTGTCCGGCGCGGCGCTCACCCTGACCTCCGGCGCGGCCGTCACGATGACGGCCACCGCCGCCGTGACGGTGACGGCGGGCGCGGCGCTGATGTTGCAATCCACCCTGGGGCCGGCCGTGCTGAAGGGCACGCCGCCGCTGCTCCTGTGAATACGCCGATCGCTCCCGTGCTGGCCGCGCGCGACATGGCCCTGGCGGATGCCGAACAGGCCGTGCTCCGCGACGGCATGTCGCCGCGCCGGGCGGTGCATGCGCTGCTCGACGCGGACCTGGCCGCGGCGGCCCTTCGCCTGGCGGTGCGGTTGATGCCACGCGGCTACGTGGTGCCGTGGCTCTGCCAGTGCGTTCGCTCGACGGTGGACGACGAGCGCGAACTCGCCGGCATCGCCGTGGCCGAAGCCTGGATGCGCGAACGCGACGAACCGCGGCGCCGCGACGCGCTCGCGCACGCCATGGCGCGCGACTTCAACGGCGTGGGGGCCCTCGTCGCGGCCAGCGCCGCGTGGGCCGAGGGCCGGATGCTCGACGGCGAAGGCCAGCCCATCGGTCCCGTGCCCGTCGCGCTCATGGCACGCACCGCCGCGGCCGCGCTGCTGCTTATCGCTGCCATGGCCGACGACTTCGACGCACGCTGCCGGGCCTATGCCTCCGCCGCGCTCGACCTGCTTCCCCTGGAGGAAACCGCATGAATCGTGATGCCGGACCGATCCTGGTCCTGACCGTGCCCGCCGACGCGGCGGGTGTACCCGGTGCCGACGCCAGCATGCGCGTGGAGGGACGCGATCTGTCGATCGGCCGCGCCGAGCAGTGCGACTGGGTGTTGCAGGCACGCGGCGTCTCGCGCCTGCACGCCCAGGTGCGCTACCTCAACGGCATGTATTTCGTGGAGGACCGCAGCACCAACGGCATGCTTTTCAACGGCGCGCCCATGCGCAACGGCGAGCCCGCCATGTTGCGCCATGGCGATCGCCTGCGCATCGACACCTTCGACATCGAGGTCGCGATCCAGGTCCCCGCCGACCGGACGGCACCGGCGACCGCGCCGCGCGCACGCGCCGCGGACGACGTCACGGCGAATACCATCGCACCCGTCGCCTTCGAGGCCGCGCGCGCGTCCGAACCGGTCGGCCCGGCGTCGATGCCCGTCGCCGCGGGCGACGCGCGGTCGCTCGATCCGCTGGCCTGGCTGTCCGCCTCGACGCCCCTCCTGTCCAATGAATCGTCGGGAGGGGAGGAGCCTTCGCCGGGCTGGAACCATGCCTCGCCGATGGCGGAGCACTTCGAGCCGCCCGCCGTGGACGCGCGCGCCAGGCCCGTGGCGGCGGTGTTGCCGGAAAACTGGGATCGCACGCGCAGCCTCTTCGCCATGCCTGCCGCGCAAGAGACGGTCGAGCCGTCGGCCCCCGAGCCGCTTCCCGTCATGGAACCGCCCGTGGCGGCACCCGTGGCGGCACCCGTGGCCGCACCCGCGCCGGTGGCCGAACCGGTTCGGCCGACGACGGAGGCCCATGCTTTGGAGCCCCTTTTCCTGCGCATGCTCGACGGCGTGATGGACGTGCTGCGCGCACGTGCGGAACTGAAGAACGGCTTCCGCATGCCCGCGACGCTGATCCGCCGCACCGAGAACAATCCGCTGAAGTTCGCGCCCAGCGCGCGGGAGGCGATGTCCCGCCTGCTTGCCCCGCCGGGCGATGCCTTCCTGTCCGGCGAGGCCGCCATCGTCGATGCGATGGACGACATCCGCCTGCACCAGGTGGCCTTGCTGGCCGGGGTGCGCGCGGCATTCGACGACCTCGTGGCGCAGTTCGACCCGGACCGCTTCGAGGACGGCGCGAAGCGATCGCGCTTCGGTTTCGGCACGGGGAAGGGCGCGTGGGAGCGCTACCGGGCGCACTTCGACGGCCTTGCCGGTGATCCCGACGAACGCTTCCGCCGCCTGTTCGGCGACGAATTCGCACGGGCCTATGAAGACCAGCTCGCCAGCCACAAGCGCGGCGGCAAGCCGATGGACGACGGACGATGAGTGCATTCAACAAGGTGGTGTGGAGCGAAGGCCTGTTCCTGCGTCCCCAGCACATGCAGCAGCAGGATCGCTATGTCGAACGCTACGTGGAGTTGCGCGCGGCGACGCTGCGCGCCCATCCCTGGGGTTTCGACGAGCTGGAGCTGGAACGCGACCTGCTGGCGATCGGCAAGCTCGGTATCCGCAGCGCGCGTGGCGTCTTTCCCGACGGCACCCCGTTCTCGATGCCCGATCGCGATCCATTGCCGCCGCCGCTGGACATCGACGGCAACTGGCGCGACCAGGTCGTCTACCTCACCCTGCCGTTGCGCTCGCCGACGCAGGCCGAAAGCCTCTGGCCGGAACAGGCGACCCCGGGCCAGCTCTCGCGTTTCGCCGTGCGCGAAGCCGAAGTCAACGATGCCTCCGGCAGCACGAGCGGCACGGTCGTACTCGAAGTGGGCGGGCTGGCGGCGCGCCTGATCGTGGCGTCGCAGCCGCGCGAAGGCCTGGTCGAACTGCCGCTGGCCCATCTGGTCGAATGCCGCGCCGACCGGCGCGTGGTGCTCGACGAAGGCTTCATGCCCAGCGCCCTGTCGAGCCGGGCGTCGCAGCGGCTCACGCTGTTCCTCACCGAACTGCTCGGCCTGCTGCACCAGCGTGGCGAAGCGCTCGCCGGGCGCGTGGCCGGCACCGATCGCACGAGCACGGCGGAGCTGGCCGATTTCCTGATGCTGCAACTGATCAACCGTCATCAGCCCGTACTCGCGCACCTGGCCGAAGCGCCCCTGCTGCACCCGGAGGAGCTGTATCGCCTGTTGCTCGGCATGGCGGGCGAACTGGCGACGTTCACCGCGCCCGGCAAGCGCGCGGAGAGCTTTCCGCCGTACCGCCACGAGCGCCTGCGCGAGAGCTTCGAGCCGGTGTTCGCCTCGCTGCGCGCGAGCCTCAGCGCGGTGCTCGAACAGACGGCCATTTCCGTGCCGTTGCAGCAGCGCAAGTTCGGCGTGTGGGTCGGTACCGTGCCCGATCCGACCCTGCTCGATGGCGCGTCGTTCGTACTCGCGGCCAAGGCCGATATCCCGGCGGCGGACATGCGCCGACGCTTGCCGACGCAGTCGAAGATCGGACCGGTGGAGAAGATTCGCGACCTGGTCAACTTGCAACTGCCGGGTATCGCCGTGGCCTCGCTGCCCGTGGCGCCGCGACAGATTCCGTACCAGTCCGGTTACCAGTATTTCGAACTCGATACCCGCTCACCCATGTGGAAGACGCTGCGCACGTCGGGCGGCGTGGCCCTGCACTTCGGCAACGGCTTCGACGGGCTGGCGCTGGAACTGTGGGCGGTGAGGAACTGACGATGTCCATCGAACCCAGGCTCCCTCGCGACGATGACGCCACGGTAGTGCGCGCGGCCGCGCCGACGCCCGGCGAGAGCATGCCGCGCGCGACGCGGGAAACCGCGCCGTCGATCCCCGAACCCGCGCGCGAGTTGCCGGCCGCCGGCGGCAATCCGCTGGTGCGTGCCGCCAATCCGTTGCTCCTGCTGGCCGCGCAGTTGCGCACCAGCGCGGAGATGCCGGACATGGCGTTGCTGCGCGAGCGTGCCGTCGCCGGCATCCGGCGTTTCGACGCCATGGCCTCGCAGGCCGGCGTCGATGCGCAGACCGGCGTCGCCGCGCGCTACGTGCTGTGCACCATGCTCGACGAGGCGGTGCTCGATTCGCCGTGGGGCGAACACACCGGCTGGCAACGGCAGACGCTTCTGGTGACGTTCCACGACGAGACCTACGGCGGCGAAAAATTCTTCGTGATCCTCGATCGCCTGTGCCAGGACATGGTCCGGCACATCGACCTGGTCGAGATGATGTACCTGTGCCTCGCGCTGGGTTTCGGCGGCCGCTACCTCGTGGAGTCGGGTGGGTTGGCCAGGCTGGCCGACCGTCGCGAAGACCTTTACCGCCGCATCGCCGCGTATCGCTCGGCCGCACCGGCGGAGTTGTCGCTCCGCTGGCGCGGACTCGACCGGCCGCTGCGGCCGCGCCGTGGCTTGCCGGTATGGATCGCGGGACTCGCCGCCGCGATGATCCTGCTCGGGACCTGGATCTACCTGCACGAAAGGCTCAACGGCATCGGCGAGCCGGTGAATGCGCGTCTTGCCGCCATCGGCTTGCGTGGCGTGCCGCTGCCCGCGGCGGCGGTCGTGGCGAAGCCGGCCCCAGTGAGCCTGCGCGACCTGCTCGGCGACGACGCGCGCAACGGCGCGTTGGCGATCGACGAGCGGCCCGATGGCCAGACGGTGCTGCGGCTGGCGGCCACCGAGATGTTCCCCTCCGGCGGTGCCGACGTGGCGCCCGTGCAGGCGGCGTTGATCGAGCGCGTGGGCAAGGCGTTGAACCGGGTGCGCGGCCGCATCGTGGTGGTGGGGCATACCGACGACCAGCCGATCCGTTCGCTGCGCTTCAAGGACAATTTCGAGCTGTCCACGGCGCGTGCGCGCAACGTCGGCGCGATCCTGGTGAAGCAGCTCGACGATCCGCGACGCGTCGAGACCAGCGGCGCGGGCGATTCACAACCGGTGGCGACGCCCCCTGGACTTCCCGCGAACCGCGCGCGCAACCGTCGCGTGGACATCCTGTTCGTTCCGGAGGCGGGATGAAGAGCGTGTTTCGCAATCCCTGGTTCCATGCGGCGCTGGGCATCGTGCTCTGCGGCCTGATCGTCTGGTTCGGCGGCCCCTGGCTCGGCCTCGGCGACAGCCAGCCGCTGGCGGGCGTCGGCGCGCGCATCGCCGCGATCGTGTTCATCGCCGCCGTCTGGCTGGGCGTGCTGGCCTTGCGCCATGCGCTGGCCCGCCGCCGCGCGCGTCGCATGGAAGACGAACTGGCTTCGCAGGCCGATCCGGTGCGCGCCGATGCGGACGCGCGGGCCCACGCCGAGCGCGAGGCGTTGCGTAAGCGCTTCGCCGAGGCGCTTGCCTTGCTGCGCAAGCGGCGCGACGGCGGGGGCACCCTCGAAGACCTGCCGTGGTATCTCGTGATCGGTGCGCCGGGTTCGGGCAAGAGCACGCTGCTGGAACATTCCGGCTTCGACTTTCCATTGATGCAGGGCACCGGCAAACGCTCGGTGGGCGGTATCGGTGGTACGCGCCACTGCGACTGGTGGTTTACCGACCAGGCCGTCTTCCTCGACACCGCGGGGCGCTACGCGACGCAGGATTCCGATCCGTTGGCCGACGCGAAGGCCTGGGACGCCTTTCTCGACCTGCTGCGCCGCCATCGCCGCCGTCGGCCGGTCAACGGCGTGTTGCTGACGATGAGCGTGGCCGAACTGTTGGCGATGGATGACCGCGAACGGGACCGGCATGCCCGCACGCTACGCGAGCGCCTCGACGAGATCGGCACCCGGCTGGGCATCGCGGTGCCGGTCTACCTCGTGCTGACCAAGGTCGACCTCGCCTCGGGGTTCGGCGAGTTCTTCGACGCGTTGGACCCCTCGTCGCGCTCGCAGGTGTGGGGCATGACCTTCGACGCCTCGCAGAGCGTCGACGGCAGCGCGCCGTCGCGGTTCGGCGACGAGTTCGACGCATTGCTGGAGCGCGTCGACGCGCGGCTCATCGAACGCATGCACGCCGAGCGCGACGTGCGCCGGCGCACACGCATCCTTTCGTTCCCGCAGCAGTTGCGTGCCTTGCGCGATGCGACGCGGCCCCTCGTCGGCGGAGTGTTCGCCCGCCATGCCTATGGCCGTTCGCCGGTGCTGCGCGGTGTGTACCTCACCTCGGGCACGCAGGAGGGCACGCCCATCGACCGCGTGCTGTCGGTGGTGGGCCAAGCCTTCGGCGTGCGGCCCGGTGCCTCGACCATCGAGCGCACGCCGCGTCGCACGTATTTCGTGGAGCGCCTGTTCCGCGAAACGATCCTGCCCGAAGCCGGGTTCGTCGGTGCCGATCCGGGCGCCCTTCGTCGTCGCCGGATACTGGAGGCGGCGGCCATCGCCGGCGTCGGTACGCTGACGGCCGCGTTGCTCGTGGGCATGGCGACCAGCTACGGGCGCAACGCGGACTTCGTCGCCCGCGTCGACCAGGTGCTGCGCGATTTCCCCGGCGAGCCGGGCCAACCCGCGGCGTTGCGTCCGTATTACGCCCAGGCCTTGCAGCGCCTGGACGTGCTGGCGCGCGCGGACCTGGCGGCGGCCGGCGTACGCGACGAACGGCCGCTGTCGATGCGCTTCGGCCTGTTCCAGGGCGACGCCGTGGAAGCGCAGGTGCGCGGCGCCTACGAACGCGAGATCAACGCGAGCGTGATACCGGGCCTGTCCATGCAGTTCCGCGACGGCCTGCGTGCGTCGGCCGACGCACCGCAGCGCCTCTACGACGTGCTCAAGGGTTACCTGATGCTCGGCGAGCCGGAACATCGCGACGTGGACGAGCTCGTGCTGCTGGCCGCCGAGCGCTGGCGCGAGGTGTTTCCCCACGAAGACGCGCTGGTCGATGCATTGCAGGGCCACGTCCGCATGCTGTTCGACGGTGGCGACCACTTGCGCGCGTTGCCGATGGACGCGTCGCTGGTGGACGCCGCCCGCGCCTCGTTGCGCGCGGCGGACCTGGCCACGTTGATCTACGGCGGGTTGAAGCTCACCGCGGAAACCCGGCAGGACGCACCCGTGCGCCTGGATCGCACGCTGGGCCTGCTCGGCGACGTGTTTCGCCGTCGCAGCGGCGCGCCGCTGTCGCGTCCCTTGCCGGCCCTTTACACGCGTCCGGTATTCGCCGAGATGGTCAGCGATGCGCCGGTGTCGGGCATCGGTCACGGCGGCGGGATCGCCGCGGCCGTGTCGCGCTTCGTCAAGGACGACTGGGTATTCGGCGCGAAAGCGGACGACCCGTTGCGCCGCGCCTCGCTGGCGGCACAGGTGCGCACGCTTTACGTGGCCGATTACATCCGCGCGTGGGACGACCTCATCGGCGACCTGGCCTTGCAGCCCGTGGCCAACGTGCAGCAGGCCAGTGGCATGGCGTCACGCCTGTCCGGGCCCGGCTCGCCGCTGAAGGCGTTGCTGATGCTCATCCGCGACAACACGACCGACCTGCTGCGCCAGAACGCGACCGACGTGGGCGATCGCGTGGCGGCGAACGCGGAAAAACGCGCCGTCGACGACGTGAAGCGGCGCAGCGAAGTCGCGCGCATCGCCGCCGAGGCCGCGGGGCCGACGGCGAAACGCCCATCGACCGATCGACCGGATGCGCCGATCGTCGAGCACTTCGCGCCGATCAACCAGCTCACCGACGGCACGGCCGGTGCCACGCCGCTGGATCGCGTGCTGGCGTCGCTGGACCAGGTCAGCAAGGCGCTGCTCGCCCAGCGACCGGGCACCGACGGGCCCGGGCAGGGCGACCCGTCGCTCATGTCGGCCCGGCAGGAAGCCGCGCAACTGCCGGCGCCCTTCTCGGAGTGGCTCGGTGGCCTGGTCGGCAGCAGTCAGTCGCTGGTGGACAAGGACGCCAGCGGTGCCCTGAACGACGGTTTCCGTCAGGCGGCGGGCAACGATTGCGCGATGGTCGTGCAGGGGCGCTATCCCTTCACGGCGGGAAGCCGCAACGACGTGCCCTTGCAGGATTTCAGCCGTCTGTTCGGCCCTGGCGGCCGCTTCGACGCGTTCTTCCGGCAGACGCTCGCGAAGTCCGTGGACACCGGCGGTGCGAACTGGACCTTCCGCGACGGCGCCCATGGAAGCGCCACGTTGCTGGCGCAGGCGCAACTGGCCGACACGATCCGGCAGGTGTGGTTTCGCGACGGACCGCAGCCGGACGTGGCGTTCACGCTGTCGATCGGCGCGCCACCGTCCGGCATCGGCCGGCTGACCGTGGAAGTCGACGGCCAGTCGTTCGAGTACAAAGCGGGCGACGCCTCCGCGCCCATGCCGATGCACTGGCCGGGTCCGAAACCGGGCCTGACCCGGATCAGCGCATGGGATACCGATGGCAAGGCGTTGCCGGTACTCGAGTATCCGGGGGAGTGGGGCCTGTTCCACGCACTGGACGCCGCCTCGCTGCAACGTCGTACGGAAACGCGCTTCGGCGCGGGATTCGACTTCGGTACCGTGCGCGCCGCGATCGACATCGAGGCGGCGAGCCTGCGCAATCCATTCGGCGATACCAGCGTGCGTCGCTTCCGGTGCCCCGCATGAGGACGCTCGTCGCGGGCTGGTATGGCAAGTTGCCCGCCGCGGGCGACTTCGTGCAGCGGCGCTTGCCCGCCGCGTTCGTCGAACCCTGGGACGCGGCCTGCCGCGCATCGCTGATCGCGAACGCGTCGCGACTCGGCGACGCGTGGCCCGAGGCCTTTCTCGCCACGCGGCCGTGGCGTTTCGCGATCGCCGCGGGCCTGTGCGGCGACGCATCGTGGGTCGGCGTGGTGGGGCCGTCGCACGATCGTGTCGGGCGGGTGTTTCCGTTGACCGTCGCCGCGCCGCTGTCCCACGGCGTCGCCGAAGCGGCATGGTTCGCCGCGGCCGAGGTGGCGCTGCATCTGGCGGGCGCGGGTGCGAGCGTGCACGACGTGGACGACGCCGTGGCATCGCTGCCCGTGCCACGCGTGGCCGACGCGCCTTCGTTGCGCACGGCGTCGGGCGATGGCACGAGCGCGGTGTTCTGGCGCGACGCCGACCCTTCCCGAGGCCTGGCGGTGGCGGACGTGCCGGAGGGTCTTCGCCACCTGTGCCGCTCCGAGGACATCGCATGAGCTTCCCTTATGTTTCCGCCGGTCGTACCGACACCGGCCACGTACGCCGGCACAACGAGGACGCGATCCTCGTCGCCGACCGGATCGGCCTGTGGATGGTGGCCGACGGGCTCGGCGGCCACGCCGCCGGCGACTACGCGAGCGGCCTGATCGCGCAACGGCTCGGCGCGCTGTCCGCGCGCGCCGATCTCAGCGACCTGATCGAGGCGATCGAGGACGAGTTGCTGGATATCAATCGCCTGTTGCGCCAGGCCGCGCGCGAACGCCGCGTGGACGCGATCGCCTCCACGGTGGTGGTGCTGGTGCATTCGCGCGACATGGTGGCGTGCGGCTGGGTCGGCGACAGCCGCGCCTACTGCTTCGAAGACGGACGCCTGCGATTGCTCACGCGCGACCACGTGCACGGTGACCGTACCGACGTGACACGTTTCGCCGGGCAGGCCGCACCGGCGGTCGCGCCCGGGGTGTTGACCCGCGCGGTGGGCGCCGAAGGACGGCTGTACGTCGACTGGGTGGTGAGCCCGCGCCGGCCGGGCATGTGCTTCGTGCTGTGTTCCGACGGCATCAACAAGGAATTGAGCGATGCCGAGATCGAAGCCTGTTGCCGGCGGGACGCCGCGCCGCAGGCGCTGTTGCAGGGGCTGGTCGGCGGCGCGCTGTCACGCGCGGGCCGGGACAACGTGTCGGCCGTGGTGGTACGGCTCGACGAGATGGAGGAATGAGCATGCATCCGAACGACCCCACGCGCCTCGCGCCCTTGCAGGACGACGGCGATCGCACGGTGGTGAAGCCGCTGCATAACCCGGGCGAGCGCACGGGCACGGGCACTCATTCGTCGTCGCAGGGCTCCAGCGAGGGCTGGCATCGCATCGCTGACCTGGCCCAGGGCGAGAGCCCCGCCGTCGGCAATGTGCTGAAGGGACGCTTCTTCCTTGAGCGCGAGCTGGGTCGCGGCGGCATGGGCGTGGTCTATCTCGCCCGCGACGAGCGCAAGGTGGAAGCGCGCGACCGCGATCCGTACGTGGCGGTGAAGGTGCTCAACGACGAATTCCGCAAGCATCCCGACGCGCTCGTGGCCTTGCAGCGCGAGTCGCGCCGGGCGCAGCAGCTGGCCAACGACCACATCGTGCGCGTCTACGATTTCGACAAGGACGGCACCAACGTCTTCATGACGATGGAATACGTGGAAGGCAGCGACCTGCGCGCGCTCATCCGCTCGCGTGCCCGCGATGGCCTGCCGTTCGCGGAGGCGTGGCCGCTGATCGAAGGCATGGGCGACGCCCTGCGCCGCGCGCACGACGCGGGCGTGGTGCATTCGGATTTCAAGCCGGGCAACGTGATGGTCACGGGCGCCGGTGTCGCGAAGGTGTTCGATTTCGGCATCGCGCGTGCCGGCAATCTGGGGCACGCGCACGACGACGATCGCACCGTGTTCGACGCGGCGAGCCTGGGTGCGATGACCCCGGCGTATGCCAGCCTCGAAATGCTCCGGGGCGAACCGCCCACGCCCGCCGACGACGTGTACGCATTCGGCTGCGTGGTGACCGAGCTGCTGACGGGACGCCATCCGTTCGACAAGGAGAACGCCGAGGAAGCGCTGGCCAACGGTCGACGGCCACCCGCCGTACCGGGCCTGGACAAGCGCCAGTACAAGGCATTGTGCGACGCGCTCGCGTTCACCGCCGCCAGGCGCACGCCCGACATCGGCGGCGTGCTCGCCGGGCTGCGCAAGCGCCGCTGGCGCGAGCGTGCCACGCCGTGGCTGGTCTCGGCGGCCGTGCTGGCCGTACTGATCGCGGGCGGCGCATGGTTCGCCGGGATGCAGGCGGAGCAGCGCCATGTCGCCGATACCCTGCGGCGATTCTCGCCGGGGCAGGCCGACGGCTTCCGTGACGCGGACCAGGTACGCGGCGCGCTGGCGGCACTCGACGGCGACGAGCGCCGCCGTGTCGTGGTCGATGGTGCGGATGCCATCGACGGTTTCCTCGTGCGGCAGGTCGCCATGCATTGGGACCCGGCCCGGGGACGCTTCGACTACGCCGGAGCGCAGGGGGTGTTCCGGCTGCGCGCCGAACTGAAGACGTTCGCGCCGAAGCTCGACCGGCGTCGCGAGGAAGTGGCGCACGAGCGCGACGACCAGCTCAACCGCCTCGATACCGCGCTGAGCCGGGCCATCCTTGCCGGGCGCCTGTTCGGCGACGGCGCCGACGACGTGCCGGCGGTGCTCGGTCGCATCCGGCAGATCGATCCGACCAGTCGCCTGCTCGCCAACCCCGAACTCGAACTGAAGTTCGACATGGCGATCGGCGACACGTTGAAGTCCGGCGACAAGGAAACGGCGGCGAAGCAGCTCGCCATCGCGCGCACGTGGTATCCCGCATCGCAGCGGCTGGCGGCACGCCTGGGCGATACGGCGCCCGCCGCATCCGCGCCCGCGTCGACCGAAACGCCCGACCTGAAGAACGCCGAACGCGCGTCCCGCCTGGAATCGCTGCGCCAGGCCGTGGCCGCGAATGACCTCGACAAGGCCACGGAGAACTTCCGCCAGCTTCGCCAGATCGAGGGCGGCACGCCGGATGCGAACGACGAGGAGGGCGGCCTTTACGCGCAGGCCGTGCTCGACGCGGCACGGGCCGCCTGTGCGTCGGGCCACTGGAAGGACGCGGCCGACCGCGTGGCGGCGGGCCTGGAGGTGGTGGGCGAGCGCGACGACCTGCGTCGCGCGAAGACGCGCTACGACCTCGCCGTGGCCGTGATGACGGCGGCGAAGGCGCCCCAGGTCGCGGCGGCCGACCAGGACGACCTGCGCAAGCGCATCGAGGCGGTGAAGGCGCAGGATCCGGACGGCCTGAAGCACATGGAAGAGGCGATGGTCGCGTCGAAGGGTTTGCCCGAGGGTTCGCTGGAAAACGTGGTGAAGAAGCTGCGTTCGACGCCGGCCGCGCCCACGCCAAAGGCCGATGCCTGCGCGCGCCGCGGGTTGGCCGGCACGGCGCGCGAGTGCTTCGATACCTTCGCGGTGGGATCGTACGGACCGGCGATGGTGGTGATCCCCCATGGACGCACGCCGTTCGCGATGACGCGCACCACGATCACGGTGGGCAACCTCGACCAGTTCTGCAAGGCGACGCGCACGTGCGCCGTGTCGAAGGGCTTCAACGCGTCCGACCCCGCGCGGTCGATCCCGGTCGATTTCGCCCGGCGTTACGCGGCCTGGCTGACCCAGTTGAGCGGCCATACCTATCGACTGCCGACGGACGAGGAGTGGCTGGTGGCCGCACGCGCCGGCACGGACTGGGATGGCAAGCACGACAACTGCGGCGATGCCTCTTCGGCCCTGGGGCGGTTGCTCCGTTCACCCAACCTGGGTGACAACCCGGCGACGACGAACCCGTGGGGAGTGGTGGGCCTGACCGGCGGCGTCTGGGAATGGGTGACCCGGGGCGGCTCGCTGGCGATGCGCGGTGGCAGTTATCGCAGCGGTCCCGACGCGTGTTCGGTGACCACGGTGAAAGTCACCGACGGCTCGCCCGACCGTGACATCGGCTTCCGCCTGGTGAGGGAGATCCGTTGATGGACTGGACCCATGCGTTGAACCGCGACCTGATGGCGTTGAACGATGCCCATAGCAGCGCACGCATCGACACCGGGGAATATCGCCGTCGCCGCCGTGAACTGCTCGACGCGGCGGTGCGGACCCGCGGGGCGGCCTTGCATACGCTGCGCCGCCCGGCGACCGGCATGCGGCCGATCGTGGCACCGGTGCGTCGTCGCGTGAAGCCGCGCGCGTCGATAGGGCCGTGGGTCGTCGCCACGCTGGTCGTGGTGTCGGTGGCGGCGTTGGGGTGTGGCCTGGTGTGGTGGTTTCGGCAGGTGCGTTAGGCCATAGGGGAGGGGCGGCTATTCCGCGCCATCCCCCGCCAGTTGCTGGAACTCCGAATACCCACCCGGTGCGATCGCGCGCAGCAATTCACCGAAGCCGAGCCCGACCAGTCCACGCGCACGACGCAACATCGGCCTTACCGGGCTGGACGGTTCGTGCTGCGCGTACCAGGCACAGATCTCGTCGAGCATGCGGCACACGTCGTCGGTGCCGCGAATGGGGCCGCGCCCCGGGGCGTGGAGTGCCTCGGGGGCGGTATCGTCGACGACGGCCTCCGGTTCGGCCTGCGCCGCCTGTGGCATGCGTACCGTCACCTGCGCATGCAGGAACCCGTGCAGTTCGCGAAGCTCCCGGCGCAAGGCCTCGAAGTCGGGGCCCATGCCCGGCGTGCGTTCGTCGAACAGGCGGCCGATCGCATCGAGATGGTCGATGGCGCCGGCCACCGCGGTATCGACCTCGAGCAGGCTCGCGTCGTCGACGTTCTGCATCACCGCCTCGATCGCTTCGGGTGAGGCATCGGCGCGAACCACGGCGTCGTCGTTGCCGCGAAGGCTGCCGTTCATCGCGCGCACGTCGCGCAGGCAAAAGCTGCCCACGCGTTCGGCGCGCAACACCGGCACATGGCGCAGGTAACCGAACATGCCGTCGGCGGCGGAAATCGCCGCCAGCGCGTTGATGCGCTCGACGGGGTCGCCGTCTTCCAGCCGCGGATGCACGTCGTCCCAATACCGTTCGAGCAGGTCGCGGACCAGGCCGATGCCCCGGGACCAGGCCGGCACCCCGGCGGTCTTCATCCACGCCATGGCGAGGTGGATGGCGATGCGCACGTCGCGCGTGCGCGTGGCCAGGGCGTCGGCCTGGGCCAGGACCTCGCGCCACTCCGGCTCTTCGGCCTGTTTGACCGCGTCGCCGACGGCACGCTCGGGGCGGGGCGCGGCGAGGGCGTCGAGCTTCAGGAAGTCGGCGTCGTATTCCAGGTTGGGGCCGCAGGGCGCGTCGTCGGCCAGCGGTGCGAGCAGGTGTTCAGTTGTATCCACTGGAAGGCACTCTCGATGCGGTCGGGCGGAAATCGTCGTCGTGTCGGGCGCGATGCAGTCCGCGGCTGATGGCGACCATCTGCTCGCGCAGCCAGCGATGCGCCGGATGCTTGTCCAGGCGGCTGTGCCAGGCCATGGACAGCGATACGTCGGGCAGGTCGAACGGGATGGCGTGCGCCTGCACGTCGGCACCCACCGCTTCCACCATGCTCTCGGGAAGGATGCAGACCAGGTCGGTGCTGGCGAGGGTACCGCCGATGGCGTCGCCGTGCGGCGCGGACACCAGCACGTCGCGCGACAGATCGAGCTCCTTCAGGCGCCGGTCCATCAGCCGGTCCAGGCGACCCAGCGGAGAGGCCACCATGTGGCCCAGGCGGCAGAACTGCTCGACGGTGACCGGGCCATCGCCGCGAGGGTGGCCCCTGCGCTGTACCAGTACGAGCCGGTCGGCCATGAGCTGGCGTGTCTTCAGCGACGGCGGCACCTGTTCTGCGGGCACGAGCAGCAGGTCGATGTCACCGCTCTCGAAACGGGGAAGCACGTCCTGGTCTTCGGTGAGCGTGTCGAACGCCACGCGCAGGCTACGGTTGCGGTGCGCGTGGATCGCCTGGATGAGCGGTCGCGCGAACGTGCCCACGGCACTGAACGAGCCGCTCACGCGGAAGGTGGCGGCATCGCTCGCCGGGTCGAAGATATCGACCGAATCGCCCAGCGCGCCCAGTTGGGTCAGGGCGCCGCGGAGGGCGGCGGCCATGTCCTCCGCCTTGGGGGTCGCCACCATGCCGCGCCCCGTTTCCGAGGGGACGAGCAGGGGATCGTTGAATAGCCTGCGCAGCCGCGCGAGCTGCGCGGACAGGGCGGGTTGGCTCACGTGCAGCCTGGATGCGGCGCGCGTCACGTTGCGCTCTTCGAGCAACATGTCGAGCGACACCAACAGGGGGAGATCGCTGGGCTTGATGTTCATCGACGGCCGGCCATGCCCACCGCGCGGGGAAACGCGGTTGGCTGAAACACGCGCGTTCGCTTTCCTGTACGAACCCGCCGTTGCGTTCAATCGAACGCCGTTTTCGTGACGTGGTGCACGACATGCGTCGCACCCATGGAAAAGCCGTCGTCCAGGCGGCGCGTTCACGGTTGAACGTCTATCTGCGCGCACCGCGCCCCGGGGGTCAATCACCCGAAAGAGTATTCGGCGCGATCGATCGCCGGGATTGTGATGCCAGTCATGCGCCGTCGATGTGGTGGCTGCGGGAGCAGGAACAGGCAAGCAATCGGCGTCGATCCCATCGCCGTGCCTTATCACTGCCATATCGATGAACGATTTCCCCTGCCGGCGATGCGTCATCGATGATCGATGCACGGCCCACCGGCCACTGACACCTCGCGTCGACCAACCCCTACGGAACGCCAAGGAACCTGCCATGGATAGCAGTCAGAAACTCATCGCACGCCATCGTGCACCCCGGGTACAGATCGAATACGACGTCGAGCTGAACGGCGCACGGAAGAAGGTGTCCATCCCCTTCACCATGGGCGTGATGGCCGATCTTTCCGGCGCCGCCGCCGGCGAACTGCCTCCGATCGACGAGCGCAAGGCGGTGGAGTTCGACGTCGACCATTTCAACGACCGCATGGAGTCGATCGCGCCGTCCGTGGCGTTCGAGGTGCCCAACGCATTGACCGGCGAAGGCCAGTTGCGGGTCGACATGTCGTTTCGTCACATGGACGATTTCTCGCCGGAAGCGGTGGCGCGCAAGGTGGCTCCGCTGGCCCGGCTCCTCGAGGCCCGCACGCGGCTGGCCAACCTCGATACCTACCTCGACGGCAAGGCCGGCGCGGAACGGTTGCTGGCCCAGGCGCTGCGCGATCCGGCGCTGCTGGCCGGCCTGACGTCGCCCACGACGGACGGGGAGGTTTGAACGATGGCGACCGACATGCAGACGGCCGACGCCGCCGTCCCCGCCGCCGGGGAAACGACCAGCGATTTCGCCGCCTTGCTCGCCCGGGAATTTCGCCCACGGAACGACCGGGCGCGGGATGAAGTGGAATCGGCCGTGCGCACGCTCGCCGAGCAGGTACTCGAGCGCGGCGACATCGTGTCCGATGACGTCGCGGAGACGATCAAGGCCTGCATCGCCGAGATCGACCGGAAGCTGACCGAGCAGATCAACCTCGTACTCCACCACCCGTCATTCCAGCAACTGGAGGGTACGTGGCGCGGCCTGTATCACCTGGTGAGCCAGACCGACACGGGTGCCGAGCTGAAGATCCGGGTGATGAACCTCTCCAAGGCCGAGCTGGGCCGCACGCTGAAGCGCTACAAGGGCGCCGCGTGGGACCAGAGCCCGATCTTCAAGAAAATCTACGAAGAGGAATACGGCCAGCTCGGTGGCGAACCCTACGGCTGCCTGATCGGCGACTACTACTTCGACCACGGGCCGCAGGACGTGGAACTGCTGCGTGGCATGGCACAGATCGCCGCCACCGCGCACGCTCCCTTCATCGCCGCCGCCGCGCCGGGGCTGCTCGGCATGGAAGGCTGGAACGAACTGGCGAACCCGCGTGACCTGGCCAAGATCTTCTCCACCCCCGATTACGCCGGCTGGCGTGCGTTGCGCGACAGCGAAGACGCCAAATACGTGGCCCTCGTGATGCCGCGCACGCTCGCCCGCCTGCCGTATGGCGCGAAAACCGATCCCGTGGACGGATTCGACTTCGAGGAAGACACGGCCGCCGGCGATTCGTCACGTTATACCTGGCAGAACGCCGCCTATGCCCTGGGTGTGAACATCAACCGTTCGTTCGCGACCCATGGCTGGTGCACGCGCATCCGTGGCGTGGAATCGGGCGGGGCGGTCGACGACTTGCCGGCGCATACGTTCCCCACCGACGACGGCGGCGTGGATATGAAATGTCCGACGGAAATCGCCATCACGGACCGCCGTTCGGCCGAACTGGACAGGATGGGATTGATGCCGCTGGTGCACCGGAAGCATTCGGGCATGGCCGCGTTCATCGGCGCGCAGTCGCTGGCCCGGCCCGAGGAATACGACGATGCGGACGCCACGGCCAATGCCGCGCTGAGCGCACGGCTTCCCTACATGTTCGCCTGCTCGCGCTTCGCGCATTACCTCAAGTGCATCGTTCGCGACAAGGTCGGTTCGTTCGGCTCGCGGCAACAGCTCGAGCGCTGGCTGAGCGACTGGATCCTCCAGTACGTCGACGGCGATCCGGTGAATTCCAGCGAGGAAAGCAAGGCCCGCAAGCCCCTCGCCGACGCGCGTGTCGTCGTCGAGGAAGTGGAAGGCCGCGCGCAAGGCCTTGTTGCCGTGGCGTTCGATGGCGCCGAACAGGGCCGGGGTGAAGACGTCGATGGCGCAGCATGAGCCGCGGATCCGAAACGTGGCGGCATCGACGCCGGGATCGAACGCGGCATCGGCGTAGCTGATGGCATCGAGCCTCGAGAGCGCGTCGCGAAGCGATTCGGCGATCTCCTCGGCCTTGGGCGTCGCGACCATGCCGCGCCCGGTTTCGGACGGCACCAGCAGCGGATCCTTGAACAGGCGGCGCAGTCGCGCCAGTTGCCCGGACAGGGCGGGCTGGCTCACGTGGAGCCGTGCCGCGGCGCGCGTGACGTTGCGCTCCTCGAGCAGGACATCCAGCGATACCAGCAGGGGCAGTTCGCTTGGCTTGAAGCTCATCGTCGGGCCATGCGTGCCGAAAAGGCGCATTCTTCGGCGCGTGGCCATCGATGACAATCGGGCGTGATCCGACCTGCCTCACGGCGAGGCGCCTACACGTATGGTTGCCGGGCCGACGTCCTGGCGGCTTTCGTCAGTCGTGCCGCCGGCAGAAACAGGCCAGCAACGCGGTCCAGCAGGGCAGCGCCAGGAGCAACCAGGGCAGGTTTCGCTGGGGGAAGTCCGGCCACAGGTGCAACGCCAGGGCGACGACGCACGCGGCGAACGAGATGGCGGTGACGCGCGGGGCGAAGCGACCCATCGGACGTCCCGCATGGCGCAGGCGCCAGATGGCGGGCAGAAGCAGGAGGGCCAGTGGCTGGTAGGCGAGCAGGTTGAAGTTGCCCCATGCCGAGCGATGCAACGTGAGGCTCCATAGGGCCGCCATGAGCAGGCCGGCGAGACCGGCGAACACGACGAAGACGGTGGATGCGACGGCGGCCAGCGTGCGCAGGCCGCGTCGGCGGGTGAAGACCGGCAGGATCATCGGCACGGCCCACAGCACGCCCACGCCGAGCAGCGGCCAGCGAAGATCGGGAGCGGCCTCGGGCGGCGGCGCGAGCCGTGCCGGCACGAGGGTATCCTCGTCGGCCACGAGGGGATGTTCGTCGCCGGGCGGGCCGATGCGTACGTGGCGGATTTCCTCCTCGAGCACCATGGGCAGGAAGGCTTCCTTCCATGAGGTCATCGGCTGGTCGGCGAAGGGGCCCAGGCCGAGGTCCATGCCCAGCATCAGCCAGGGCTGGTTGCTCATCAGGCGTGCCGTCTGCTCGCGGTAGGTCATACCGCCGGCACGGGACCGTAGCTGCTGCCGCAAGGCGCCGTCCAACGCATCGTCGAGCGCGTCGCGCACGCGCGTGGTGCAGTTGTCCACGTAGTAGTCGTAGTTGTAGCCGGCGTTGGCCGGCTGCACGTTCCAGAGGAGGAAACGGCGCAGGCGGTCTTTCTGCGCGTCGGTGAGCGCGAGCCGCTGGCGGCGCACGTAACGGCCCTCGCCCGCGTAGAACTCGACGTCGGACCGGGTCGGCTCGGCATCCATGCGGTAGGCCATGATGCCGCGCGCGAAATTGAGGATGAAGTTGTCCTGGTCGAAGTCGAACACGCCGTAGTTGAAGGCGATGGCTTCGCCGCTGGCGGTGTCGCGCACTTCCAGCGCATCGTGGCCGAAACGCTCCCAGTAGATGTCGCCGGGACCGTAGGTCATCAGCGAGATCTCGAGGTGGGCCGGCGGCGCGTCCACGATGCCCGCTTGGGCGAGGGGGGCGAAACAGATCAACAACAGGAGCAGGGTCAGTCGCATCGGGCGGTACGCTATGTCTGTGGGAGCCGCTTCGGCGGCGGTGGCAAACTGGCCCGCTGCCGCGGGATCGCCGCCGTAACGGCTTCCACAAGGACGATCGATCAGGCTTCCCCGTTCGCCCGGGTGACGTGGAACTGCTGCACGCGGCGATCGTCCGCGTGGGTGACGCGGAACAGGAAGCCGCCCACGGCGATCTCCTCGCCGGCCGTCGGCAGATGACCGAATTCGGAGGTGATCATGCCGCCGATGGTGTCGAATTCCTCGTCGGAGAAATGCGCGCCGGCCACCTCGTTGAAGTCGGCGATCGGGGTGAGCGCGCTCACCGAGAAATCGCCTTCGCCCAGCGGCTGCACCAGCACGGGATCTTCCTCGTCGTCGTGTTCGTCGTCGATTTCGCCGACGATCTGCTCGAGCACGTCTTCGATGGTGATGAGGCCGGCCACGCCACCGTATTCGTCGACCACCAGCGCCATGTGGTTGCGCGTGAGGCGGAATTCCGCCAGCAGCACGTTCAGGCGCATCGACTCGGGGATCAGCACCGCCGGGCGCAAAAGGGCGCGCAGGTCGAAGGCGTCGCTCTTGCCGAAGGTCTTGAGGAGGTCTTTCGCCAGCAGGATGCCGAGGACTTCGTCCTTGTCTTCGCCGTGCACGGGGAAGCGGGAGTGGCCGGACTCGACGACCGTGGCGAGGATGTCGGCCAGGGGCGCGTCGGCGGGGAGGCTGACGATCTGGGCCCGGGGCACCATGACGTCGTCGACGCTGAGTTCGGTGACCTTGATCGCACCCTCGACCATGGTCAGGGTGTCGTTGGAAAGCAGGCCGTTGACCTGGGCGGTGCGCAGCTCGTCGATCAGTTCGTCGCGGTTGCGCGGCTCGCCGGAAAACAGATGGCCCAGTCTATCCCACCACGATCGGTGGGCCGGGCCGTGGGTACTACCAGGGTCCTCGTTCATTACGCTTTGGTGTTCGGCCCACGATGGGGCGGAAGGGTCAGTCTACTGGAATTCTCATGACGGTTCAGGCCACGGGTCGCGGCTTCGCCGCGATTCGCCGATGCGATCGGCTCCCACCCCGTAGGTAGCCACGTCCTCCCCCGAGGGGGGTGATCGCATCGGCGAATCGAGCGGGCCTCAAGCCAGGTAGGGATCCGCGATGCCCAGGCCCGCCAGGATCCGGGTCTCCAGCGCCTCCATCGCCTCGGCCTGGCCCTCGTCGATATGGTCGTACCCCAGCAGGTGCAGGGTGCCGTGAACGGTGAGGTGGGCCCAGTGGTCGCCGGGCTTCTTGCCCTGTTCGGCGGCCTCGCGGGCCACGACGGGGGCGCAGATGATCAGGTCGCCGATGAGCGGCACCTTCACGCCCGGTGGCAGCTCGGCGGGAAAGGACAACACGTTGGTCGCGTAATCGCGACCGCGATATTGCCTGTTGAACGACAGGCCTTCCTCCTCGCCGACGATGAGGATGGACAGTTGCGTGGCCTTGCGCCGCCTGGCGCCCTTGAGGGCGGCCTCCACCCAGCGGCGAAAGCTCGCGGAGGTCGGCATGCCCTTGCGGCCGGCAGAATAGCCCACGGCGACGTCGAGCGAGGTCATCCGGCGTCGTCCTGCTTCTGCTCGAACGCCTCGTACGCGCGCACGATCTTGGCCACCAGCGGATGGCGCACCACGTCGCGCGAGGTGAAGAAGGTGAAGCTGATGCCGTCGACGCCGCGCAGCACCTCGATGGCGTGGCGCAGGCCCGAGCGTACGTTGCGGGGCAGGTCGACCTGGGAGACGTCGCCCGTGATCACCGCCACCGAGCCGAAGCCGATGCGGGTCAGGAACATCTTCATCTGTTCGACGGTGGTGTTCTGCGCCTCGTCGAGAATCACGTACGAATCGTTGAGCGTGCGGCCGCGCATGTAAGCCAGCGGCGCGATCTCGATGACGTTGCGTTCGATGAGCTTGGCCACCTTCTCGAAGCCGACCATCTCGTACAGCGCGTCGTAGAGCGGGCGAAGGTAGGGGTCGATCTTCTGGCTGAGGTCGCCGGGCAGGAAGCCGAGCTTTTCGCCGGCCTCCACCGCCGGGCGCACCAGCAGCACGCGCTGCACGCGATTGGCTTCGAGGGCCTCCACGGCGCTGGCCACGGCCAGATAGGTTTTGCCCGTGCCCGCCGGGCCCACGCCGAAGTTGATGTCGTGCGAGGTGATGGCGTGCAGGTAGCGGGCCTGGTTGGGGCCGCGGCCCTTGATGACGCCGCGCTTGACCTTGATCACCACCTCTTGGGCCGACTCCGCGGCTTGTTCGTTCAGGGCGTCGATGCCGGATTCGGCCAGGCGCACGTTGATCGCCTGGCCGTTGAGGGTTTCGGTTTCCGTGGCGGCGTAGAGGGCGCGCAGCACCTGCTCGCCGGCCCGGGCCGACGGCTCGTCGCCGATCACGCGGAACAGGTTGCCGCGATGGTCGATCTCGATGCCCAGGCGCAGCTCGATCTGGCGGATGTGCTCGTCGAGCGGGCCGCAGAGGTTGGCGAGGCGGGCGTTGTCCTCGGGATCGAGGGCGAAATCATGCTGGGACAGCTGGCTCATGGCGTTCACGAGACGAGTGCGACCTCGTCTTCGAGAAGAACGCGTCCGCGCAGGGAGTTGCTCATCGCCTCGGTGATGGTCACGTCGATGAACTGGCCGATCATGCGCGGATGGCCGGGGAAGTTGACGTAGCGCATGTTTTCGGTGCGTCCGGTCATTTCGTTGGGATTCTTGCGGCTGGGCTTTTCGACCAGCACGCGCTGCACGGTGCCGACCATGGCCTCGTTGATCTTGCGGGCGTTCTCGTTGAGCACGGCCTGCAGGCGGGTCAGCCGCGCATGCTTGGTCTCGCTGGAGGTGTCGTCGGGCAGGTTGGCCGCCGGCGTGCCCGGGCGCGAGGAGAAGATGAACGAGAAGCTCTGGTCGAAGCCCACGTCGTCGATGAGCTTCATGGTTTTTTCGAAGTCGTCGTCGGTTTCGCCCGGGAAACCCACGATGAAGTCCGACGAGACGCAGATGTCCGGGCGCACCGCACGCAGCTTGCGGATCTTCTGCTTGAACTCGATGGCCGTGTAGCCGCGCTTCATGGCCGACAGGATGCGGTCGGAACCGGCCTGCACGGGCAGGTGCAGGTAGTTGGCCAGCTGCGGCACGTTGGCGTAGGCCTCGATCAGCGAGTCGGAGAACTCCAGCGGGTGCGAGGTGGTGAAGCGGATGCGGCCGATGCCCTCGATCTGCGCGATGGCGTGGATCAGCACGGCGAGGTCGGCCGTGTCGCCGTCGTGCATGGGGCCGCGATAGGCGTTGACGTTCTGGCCCAGCAGGTTGACCTCGCGCACGCCCTGCTCGGCGAGCTGGGCCACTTCGACGATCACGTCGTCGAACGGACGGCTGATTTCCTCACCGCGGGTGTAGGGCACCACGCAGTAGGAGCAGTACTTCGAGCAGCCTTCCATGATCGAGACGAAGGCGGTGGGGCCTTCGGCGCGGGGCTCCGGGAGCCGGTCGAACTTTTCGATCTCGGGGAAGCTGATGTCCACCTGCGGCTTGCCGCTGGCGCGCTTGGCTTCGATCATTTCCGGCAGGCGGTGCAGGGTCTGCGGGCCGAACACGAGGTCGACGAAGGGGGCGCGCTTGAGGATGGCGTCGCCCTCCTGCGAGGCCACGCAGCCGCCCACGCCGATGAGCACGGGCTTGCCGCCCTTCTTGTGCTCGCGCCACTTGCCCAGCTGGCTGAAGACCTTCTCCTGCGCCTTCTCGCGGATCGAGCAGGTGTTGACCAGGATGACGTCGGCCTCGGTTTCGTCCTGGGTGAGTTCCAGCCCGTGCGAGGCGCGCAGCACGTCGGCCATCTTGGCCGAGTCGTACTCGTTCATCTGGCAGCCGTGGGTCTTGATGAAAAGCTTGCCGCTCATGGGGCTGGGTACCGTGTTTCGAGGGTGATTACCGAACCGCGCAGTTTACTCCTGGCGCCCGTCCGTTGCCAGATGGCGGCGGCGGATCAATGACTTGCGTGAAGGTGGTCACGCTCGGGGCCCTTGGCGGGGAGGGGGTGTGAGGGCAGAATTGACGCCATGTACGACGCTGTATCGCCAGGGGAATGCGGGGATCGACCCTCGCGCCGTTTCTCCGTGCCCGGGCCGGCCCTGAAAAGGGCCGCGATCGCCTGCGTCCTGCTGCTGGCGTTCCTGGCCGGCCCGGCCGCGGCCAGCTCGCTGTACCGCTGCCTGGGCAGCTCGGGCGAAACCGTCTTCGCGGGGACCACGACCGGTTATCGCAACTGCAAGAAGATCGGCGATACCGGGCCGGCGCGCCCGTCCCGTCCACCGGCGCCACCTGTCGCGAAGGCGGAGCCGCCGGCGGTGGCCTCGCTGGAGGGCGTGGTCGGCTCCGTGGTGCGGGCGCCAGAAAAAGGCGCCCCGCTGCCGGCCGCGCCGGTCAAGCGAGGCTGGGACTATCGCGAATCGACGTCGACGGACCTCGCGGCGGGTCCCGCGCCCGAGCCGGTGAAGGGCTCCCGCGTGTTGCGCGGGGCGGTCTACCGCATCACCCGCGCCGACGGCGGCGTGGAGTACACCAACGTGGCCCCCGGCGGCGCGGCGAAGGGCTCGAGCATCAAGATGCTCTTTACTTATATAGCCACCTGCGTCGCCTGCGACGTCCACTCGAAGATCGACTGGAACAGCGTGGCGCTCAACCTGACCTCGTATGGCGAGGTGATCCGCGCCGCCAGCTCGGAGTTCGGCGTGGACGAGGCCCTGCTGCGGGCGGTGATCCACGCCGAGAGCGCGTTCAACCCGAGGGCGTTGTCGGTGGCCGGGGCGCAGGGGCTGATGCAGCTGATCCCGGGCACGGCCCGCGACATGGGCGTGCTGGACGCCTTCGACGCGCAGCAGAACATCCGCGGCGGCGCGCGCTACCTTGCGCTATTGCTGAGGAATTTCAACGGCAACGAGCGGCTGGCCGCGGCCGCCTACAACGCGGGGCCGGGGGCCGTGCAGAAGTACAACGGCGTGCCGCCCTACGACGAGACCCAGGTGTACGTGGAGCGGGTGGGGATCCTGCGCAAGCGGTATGGGGAGAGCTTGCGGCGGGTCAATGTGCCGCTGGCCGACCGGGGCGGGTGACCTGCGCCTTCGCGACCTGGATTCGCCGATACGATCGGCTCCCACTCTTTCAGTAGTGACGCGTCTACGAGCGCGCTTCGTTTCTACCGAAGGGGTGGGAGCCGATCGTATCGGCGAACCCCTGCGAAGCGATGACGCGGGATCAGGGGTTGCTCCGCAACGCCTGCAAGGTCGAACTCGGCGGCCGCTGCGCCGGCGTCACCGACACGGTGAACGGCGCCCCATAGCGCAACCCCGACACCTTCACCGCCTCGCCGGGCTTCAACGAGGCCTCGTGACGCCGCAGATCCGACGGATCGAGGATGTCTTCGTCGCCGATGCGCAGCAGCACGTCGCGCTGCTGGATGCCGGCCAGGGCCGCCGGTCCCCCGGGGGAGACGTCGTTGACCACGACACCGCGCGCCGCCGAGGGCAGCCCGCTGTCCGCCGACACCGGTACCGCGCCGTAGTCGGCCCCGATCCAGCCACGCACGACGTGGCCGGTCTTGATGATCTGGTCGAGCACGTCGCGGGCGCTCTGCACGGGGATGGCGAAGCCGATGCCCTCGGCGCCCACGGCTTGGCCGATCAGCGACGTGTTGATGCCCACCAGTTCGCCATGGGCATTGACCAGCGCGCCGCCGGAATTGCCAAAGTTGATCGCCGCGTCGGTCTGGATGAAGTTCTCCAGGCTCGACAGGTTGAGCTGCCGCCCGATGGCGCTGACGATGCCCATCGTCACCGTCTGCCCGATGCCGAACGGATTGCCGATGGCGAGCACCACGTCGCCCACGCGCGGGCGGCTTTCGGCGTCCGTCATGCGGATGGCGGGCAGGTTGCCCGCGTCGACCTTCAGCACCGCGAGATCGGTTTCGTCGTCGGAGCCGATGACGCGGGCCTTGGCCACGCGCCCGTCGTAGAGCAGCAGCTGGATATCGTCGGCGTTGGCGATGACGTGGTTGTTGGTCAATACGTAACCATCCTCGCTGACGATCACGCCCGAGCCGAGGTTCTGCTGGCGACGCGTGCGCGCCGGCCCCGTGGGCACGCTGAAGATGCGTTGGAGCACGGGATCGGAATACAGCTCACGCGGCTGCTCGGTGACCAGCTTGTTGGCGTAGATGTTGACCACCGACGGCGCGGCCTTGGCGACGGCGTCGGCATAGGAGGCGGGGGCGGCTTCGCCGGTGGGCGCGGGCGCGGGGGCTGGGGCCGACGTGCCCAGGCGCTGGCGCAGCACGGCGCCGGTGTGCGGCCAGACCAGGCCGACGACGAAGGCGACGGCGAGGCCGAGCACGACGAAACGGGCGACGAAGGAGAGCATGCGGGCGGCGTGTTTCATCGAAAGAGCGCAAGATCCTGTCGTCGTCGCCTTGCCCGTCGGCGAGGTGGTCACCCATTTTCCGCATCCAGGCGCGGACTTGGCAGCCCTCTCCTCCATGTAGCACGAGGATAGGTTCAGTTTATTGTACGTCGCGGATGCTGACGTTACACTGCCATGATTTGCGGAAGCCGATTTCCAGTAAACCGGCGATGTGGGGTCCGCATCCTCAATGGCATAAGTTCCGGAGAGCCTGATGGCGAACGAAGTCGTCGATCACGGCCGCCGTCGCTTCCTGACCGCAACGACGGCTGTCGTCGGCGGAGCAGGGGTGATAGCGGCAGTCGTCCCCTTCATCAAGTCGTGGGAGCCGAGTGCAAGAGCCAAGGCGGCGGGGGCGCCGGTCACGGTCGATATCAGTGCCATCGAGGCCGGCCAGAAAGTGACGTTCGCCTGGCGCAGCCTTCCCGTCTTCGTCGTCAACCGCAGCAAGGACCAGCTGGCCCAGCTCAAGGGCCTCGATTCGCGGTTGCTCGACCCGCAATCGTCCGACGCGGGGCAGCAGCCGAAGTACGCGACCAACGAAACGCGTTCCATCAAGCCTGAGTGGCTCGTGGTCATCGGCCTGTGCACCCACCTGGGCTGCGTTCCCGATTTCGTCCCCGACATCAAGCCCGAGCCGTTCGACGCCAACTGGAAGGGCGGCTTCTACTGCCCCTGCCACAAGTCGCGCTACGACCTCGCCGGCCGTGTCTTCAGCGGCGTGCCCGCCCCGAAGAACCTCCCGGTACCGCCGTACCACTTCATCGACGACACCCACATCCAGATCGGCGTCGATCCGCAGGAGGCCGGCTGATGGCTAACGTATTCTCCCGCATCGGCGACTGGGTGAACGAGCGCGCGCCGAACATGATGCCTGCCTACCGCAAGCACATGACCGAGTACTACGCCCCGAAGAACTTCAACCTCTGGTACTACTTCGGCTCGCTGGCGCTGCTGGTTCTGGTCAACCAGATCGTGACCGGCATCTTCCTCACCATGAACTACAAGACGAGTGCGGCGGAAGCCTTCAACTCGGTCGAGTACATCATGCGCGACGTGGAATGGGGCTGGCTCATCCGCTACATGCACTCCACGGGCGCTTCGCTGTTCTTCGTGGTGGTGTTCCTGCACATGTTCCGCGGCATCATGTACGGCTCGTTCAAGAAGCCGCGCGAGCTGGTCTGGATCCTCGGCATGCTGATCTTCCTCGTGCTGATGGCCGAGGCCTTCATGGGCTACGTGCTGCCCTGGGGCAACATGTCGTTCTGGGGCGCGAAGGTGATCATCTCGCTGTTCGGCACCATCCCGGTGATCGGCGGCACCCTGGTCGAGTGGATCATGGGCGACTTCCTGCCCGCCGATGCCACGCTCAACCGCTTCTTCGCCCTGCACGTGATCGCGCTGCCGCTGGTGCTCCTGCTGCTGGTGGTGCTGCACATCTTCGCCCTGCACGAGGTGGGTTCGAACAACCCCGACGGCGTCGACGTGAAGCACGGCCCCAAGGGCAACCGCTGGGCCGCCGACAAGCCCAAGGACGCCATCCCGTTCCATCCGTACTACACGGTGAAGGATCTCTTCGGCGTCGGTTTCTTCATCACCATCGCCGCCTTCATCATCTTCTTCGCGCCCACCTTCGGCGGCTGGTTCCTCGAACACGACAACTTCACGCCCGCCAACAACCTCGTCACGCCGAGCCACATCAAGCCGTCGTGGTACTTCACGCCGTTCTACGCGATCCTGCGCATGATCCCGTCGTTCTTCGGCACGGCCATCTGGGGTGTGATCGGCATGTTCGGCGCCATCCTGCTGCTGGCCCTGCTGCCCTGGATCGACAAGGGCGAGGTGCGCTCGGTGCGCTTCCGCGGCCTCGGTTTCCGTATCGCCCTCGCGGTGCTGGTGATCTCCTTCCTGGCCCTCGGCCTGGTCGGTGCCGGCGTGACCGCCGAGGTGATCCCCGAGTGGTTCCCCGGCGTGGACGTCACCACCTGGGAAAACGCCTTCGGCCGATTGATGGTGCTGGGTTACTTCGGCTTCTTCGTGTTCGTATGGATCTACACGCGCTTTGGCTTCGAGAAGACCAAGCCGGTTCCGGAACGGGTGACGATGCATGATTAAGCGCTATCTTTCCTGCCTCGCCCTCGCGCTGGGCCTCGCCGCCGCCACCGTTCCCGCGCTCGCCGAAGAAGGCGAGGGGCTGCCGCGGGCGGGCACCAACGTCGCCGACAAGGCCTCGCTGCAACGCGGCGCCAAGCTCTTCTTCAATTACTGCGTGGGCTGCCACTCGCTGAAGTACGTGCGCTATTCGCGCCTGGCCGCCGACCTGGGCCTCTCCGAAGACGAGGTGATGAACAACCTCAACTTCACCGGGGCGAAGTTCGGCGAACCGGTGATTTCGCACATGCCCGAAGAATCGGCAAAAGGCTGGTTCGGCAAGGCGCCGCCCGACCTCTCGCTGGAGGCGCGCGCCAAGGGCGTCGACTTCATCTACAACTACCTGAACTCGTTCTACCTCGACCCGAGCCGTCCGGTCGGCTGGAACAACACGGTGTTCCCGAACGCCTCCATGCCCAACCCCCTGTGGGAGCTCCAGGGCCTGCAGGTGGCCGTGCACGGCGAGGCCAAGCCGGGCGAGGAAGCCGCCGTCGAGAAACTCAGCATCGCCCAGCCCGGCCGCATGAGCCCCGAGGAGTTCCGCGGAGCCACCCGCGATCTGGCCACGTTCCTCGAATACACGGCCGAGCCGGCCGCGCTCGAGCGCCAGTCGATCGGCGTCTGGGTGATCCTGTTCTTGGCGGGCCTGACTTTCCTGCTGTACCTTCTGAAGCACGAGTACTGGAAGGACGTCCACGAGAGTCACTGACGGATGTCCCTAGCGGGGCGGCCCCAGGGTCGCCCCCTTCGTATACCGGCACGCAGGGAGGGAGATCGCGAAGATGGTCCAACATGCACGTTCGCGTACGGCGTTGACGCTCTATACCAGTGCCGACGATATCCACAGCCATCGCACGCGATTGGTGCTGGCGGCCAAAGGCGTCGCCTACGACCGGATCATCCTCAAGGCCGACCAGCCCACCACCGACCTCCTGGAACTCAATCCCTACGGCACGCTGCCCACCCTGGTCGACCGCGACCTCACGGTGTACGACACGGCCGTGGTCGTCGAGTACCTCGACGAACGCTATCCGCACCCGCCACTCATGCCCATCGATCCGCTGTCCCGGGCGCGCCTGCGCCTGGCCACCTGGCGCATCGAGAACGACTGGCTGCCCGAGATCGAGACCATCCTGGAAGGGGGGCGGGACGTCGCCGCGGCACGCCGGCGGTTGCGCGAGCACCTGCTCGTTTCGGTCGAACTGTTCAAGGCCTCGCGGTTCTTCCTCAATCCCGAAATGAGCCTGATCGACTGCCTCGTGGCTCCCGTGGTCTGGCGCCTGCCCTACCTGGGCGTGGACCTGGGTAAGGACGGCAAGCCCATCGTCGATTACGGCGAGCGCCTCTTTCACAGCCAGGGCTTCGCCCGAAGCCTCACGGCGGAAGAGCGGGCGATGCGTCCCGACTACGATTTCACGCCGGGTTAGCCCTGCAAGCGCGTATCCCTTAAACTGTGCCCTGACCTTGCCCTGCCGGGGCGACCGGCGGGAACGACGAGGACGGTTTTCCATGGATACCAACGAAAGCTCGGGCATGACTTCCAATCGGCCCTATCTCCTGCGCGCGATCTACGACTGGATCAGCGACAACGGCCTCACCCCCTATGTGCTCGTCGATGCCGGCCAGCCGGGCGTGAAGGTGCCGGCCCACGTGATCAAGAACGGCCAGGTCGTACTCAACCTCGCCATGCGCGCGGTGGCCAACCTCGACCTGGGCAACGACCGGATCGCCTTCCAGGCGCGCTTTTCCGGCGTGAGCCAGTCGATCGTCATCCCCGTGTCGGCCGTGCTGGCGCTTTATGCGCAGGAAAACGGCCAGGGAATGATGTTCCCGGCCGACGAGAACGAAGAATCCGCTCCGGCGGCCGACGGGCTCGAGGTCGTGGAAGGCTCGGCGGAGGCGCCGGCGACCGGCGGGGACGACGACAGCCGCCCCAAGCGCGGGGCGCCGCATTTGCGAGTGGTCAAGTAACGACGACCATCGGCTTCTTCGCCGTCGTCGGTTCATGCGGTTCAGCCCGGCCAATCGCCGCTCGCCGGTGCCCACGGCGATGCGTGTGGTTATCGCCTCGGGCCTGTCCCGCCCTTACTGCAAGCGCCGCCGGTCCGCCAACGACACCACGTTGCCGCCGTAAATCCCCGGATCGGTCGCGACCACCGTCTCCAGCTCCGGCGACCCCGACAACGGCAGGGAAAAGCTGGCGATTTCGTTACCCGCCATCCACAGCCGCGCCGCGTGACGCGACATGCCGTCGTCGCTCACGTCGAACGCGTAGCAGCGCTCCAGCCTCCGGCCCCCATCGACGCCTTGCAGGCGGATGGCACGCAGGCCCACCGATTGGTCGAGCAGTTGCAGCCCATGGCGCTTGCATAGCCCCATCGCGGCGCGCACCGCGATTTCACGGGCGCGGGTCAGCTTGTACCAGACGCCGATACCGGCGGCGGCCGCGAAAAGCCAGAACAGGTCGGTGAAGGAGGACATGCCCCGAGTGTGTGGCCGATGTTCGCCAAGGACAAGCCCCTCCCGTGAGAGCCGGCTACCGAAAGGGCGGGAGTCGATCGTATCGGCGAAAGGTGGTCGGTGAAAACGCGGCCCTACAGATCGAGCCGGAGCGACAGATCGACGGCGCGCACATGCTTCGTCAGCGCCCCGCTGGAAATGAAATCCACCCCGGTCTCCGCGATCGCCCGGATCGTATCGATCTCCACGTTGCCGGACACTTCCAGCGGAAGCCGTCCCGCCGCGAGGGTCACCGCCTCGCGCATCATCGGCAGGCTGAAGTTGTCGATGAGTGCCCGATCGGCGCCGGCCTCGATGGCCTGGCCCAGTTCGTCGAGGTTTTCCACCTCGACGATGAGCGGCAGGCCAGGGTGGATCGCCCGCGCCGCGGCTACGGCCTGCGCGATGCCGCCGGCGGCGATGATGTGGTTTTCCTTGAGCATCATCGCGTCGAACAGGCCGATGCGATGGTTCATGCCACCGCCGCAACGCACGGCGTATTTCTGTGCCCGACGCAGGCCGGGCAGCGTCTTGCGGGTGTCGAGCAGTCGCGTGCCGGTGCCGGCGATCGCATCGACGTAGCGCGCGGTGGTCGTGGCGGTGGACGAGAGCAACTGGAGGAAGTTCAGTGCCGAGCGTTCCGCGGTGACCAGGGCCCGCGCCTTGCCGGCGAGATGGCAGACGACCGAGCTGGCCGCGATGCGGTCGCCGTCGCGGGCCGACCACTCGATGCGCACGTCCGGGTCGAGGGTGCGAAAGCAGGCATCGAACCAGGGCGCGCCGCTGAGCACCGCGTCTTCACGACAGGTGAGGGTGGCGGTGGCTCGGGCGTCCGGATCGAGCATGTCGGCGGTGGCGTCACCCGGGCCGATGTCTTCCGCGAAAGCGCGCTGTACGTCGATGAAGATCTCGGCAGCGGATGGCACCGCGTCGGCGAGGGGTCGCGTCTGGGATTCGTTCATCGGGAATCGGAAGGGTCAGCCGGCGTCGGGCGCATCGGTGCGGAGCTTTTCCACGATCGCATCCATGGCGCGGTCGAAGAGCAGGGTGGAATCGAGCACGCGCGCGGAGCCCTGCGCGAACGCCTGAGCGAGCGCCGCCTGGCTGTGGTCGGCCACCTTGAGGCCCCGACGGTTCACGAACAGGTAGCGGCCGCTGATCGGGCTGATCCACGACAGCTTGGCGCGATCGCTCGTGCCGTCCTCGGCGACGAATTCGAGCCAGTGGCCTACCTTGAGCTCACGCACCATCGCGAGGAAGGCCTCGTCGAAGGCCTCGTCGGCCAGCGTCTCGGATTCGTCGTCGGGTTCGATCGGTGCCGGCTCCTCGATGGCCTGGATGGCCTGCGGAAGCGGCACGTCGCCGCTGGCGACGTCGGGCGTGGCCGGGACTTCGCCCAGCTGCGACCGGTAATAAGCCAGGAGCTGGCCGAGCAGTTGCTCGGTATCGGCTTCCTGGAAAGCCACGGACGCGAGGCCGCGGCGCAACGAGCGCTCGATGCCGGGCAGCAGCGTGCGCAAGGCGCGACGGCTTTCCGCATCGTGGGCGGGCTGCGCGCTGGCGACGAAGTCGTCGATGAATCGCAGGGATTCCTTGAACTCGTGCGATTCGTCACCCTGGCGCAGCAGGGTGAGCACGACGTAGTTGGCCCAGGCGCGGGTCAGCACGCCGTAGATGAGCGGCGGCAGCGCTGCGCCGTCGACGCGACCGACGATTTCCTGGGCGGCGCGGCGGCGCGCCTGCTCGAGCTTTTCGCGTCCGCGGGTGGATTCGGCCACGCGCTGTTCGGCCAGTTCGGCACGCTTGCGGCTGACGTCGAGGAATTCCTGCAGCTCGGCGGCGAGGCGGTTGAAGATCGCCACGTCGTCGTCGAAGTCGTGCAGCAGGCGCTCGACGATCGACTTCACCTTGTCGAAAAGGCGGCCGTCACGATCGGCGTCGGTCGACCAGCCCTTGGCCGCGTCGGCGAGCGCGTCGAGCAGCTGGCGTGCCGGGTGCGACTTGTGCGCGAACATCCGGCGGTCGAGCAGCGCCACCTTGAGATAGGGAATCTGCAGGCGTGCGAGCAGCACCTGCATTTCGGCCGGCAGGTTGTGATCCTCGAGGATGAATTCGAAGAGCATGCCCACCAGGTCGATGGTGTCTTCGTCCATGCCTGCGACGTGGGCGGTCTGCTGACCGCGCAGCTGGCCGATCTGGGCGAGCAGCTGCGCCTTGAGCTGGGCCACGTCACGGGTGACGTCGGCCTGGGTTTCGAGCGGCGCGCTGGCGCTGGGCAACACCGCGATCTGGCTCTGCAGCAGGGTAAGCGCGCCTAGCAGCTCGGTGGCGCTGGGTAACGGCCCCACCTGCGCCACGGCCGGGGCAGGCGCGCGCCGCGCGCTGAACAAGGCGTGCAGCGACTGCATGAACTCGGCGGCCGCCGCATCGGTCACCGGTGCGACGGGAGCGGCCGAGGCCTGCGTGGGCGCGGTCGTGCCGACGGGACCGGTGGGGGCGGGCGCATCGCTGCGGCGCGTGGGAATCTCGTGGCGCAACTGCGGCAGCACGCCGGCCGCCGCCAGTTCGTTGTTGATGTCGTCGTAGAGCTCGTCGATACCGGCGAGCACGTAACGATCGAACAGCTTGTAGATGATGAGCTTGACCTTGACCTCGACCAGCAGTTCGCGCATCGCCTGGCGGAAGGCCGCGGCGAGCGACGACGGGCCGACCGGATTGCTCGCGTCGTCCATGCGGGTGCCGCCGCAGATCACCGAAAGGCGCTGGTTCACGGCGAACAACGCACGTGCGAGGCGCTGCTCGTTCTTGCCCACCATGCTGGTGATGGCGAGGGATTCTTCCAGTTCGTTCTCGCCGACGAGGCTCAGCTCGATGTTGGCGAGCGGGCGTGCTCCCGCTTCGGCGTCGGGCGCGCGGGCGCGGCCGGCGGAGAAGTCGGCCAGGTCGCGGGCGACCTGGCCGAGGAAGGTGCGCTCGACGATCGCGCGCTTCTTGCGCACTTCGCGCATGCCGTCGAAGAACTGCGTCTGCGCGGCATTGTTCTCGGCCTTTTCGGCGAGATCGAAAAGCGCGTCGTCGATGTTCTCGAACATGTTGCTGGCCAGGGCATGCAGGCGCTTGGTGGCCAGGCCGCGCACGCTGACCAGGAGCGCGCCCACGCGGTCGCTGCGCGGGTCGAGCCGCTGGCTCAGGTCGACCACGTTGGACGGCTCGCTCGCGTTAGTCATCGCGCATCTCTGGATTCAAACAGGCCCCCGCCCCGACTGGCATTGTGGGGGAGCCAGATTATCGTAGCGTGACCGCTGTCACGGATTCTGCGCGCGACCCGTATCCGGCGTAAAGCCGCTCAATTGGGTGGTGCCGATACCCGCTTCGGGGAGCATGACGGGGATGCCGTCGTCGACCCGGTAGACCACCTGGCCGTCGGTGGTGATGAGGCCCTCGGCGAGGGGTTCGGCCACTTTTTCGCCCGCCACGGTGTCCACTCCGCCGGCGCGGATGGCGGCGTTGAGGCTGTCGCGCTCACCGGCGGTGAGCGGGCGCACGGGGCGTTTGCTGACGGGGCAGCAGAGGATGTCGATGAGGCGCTTGTCCATGGAGCGTGGCCTCGAGGGCCAACCTGCAAAACGGGAATGCCCGTACAATAGCGACTTTTGGATGCTCCGGCCATGACTGAAGGCAACGAGGCGACCGCTCCCCGCGTCGGCGTGGTGATGGGATCGCGTTCGGACTGGGAAACGATGGAGCACGCCTCCTCCATGCTGGCCCGCCTCGGCGTGGTCCACGAGGTGCGGGTGGTCTCGGCCCATCGCACGCCCGACCTGCTCTTCGATTACGCCGCCACGGCCCGCGATCGTGGCATCCAGGTGATCATCGCCGGTGCCGGCGGCGCGGCCCACCTGCCGGGCATGATCGCCGCCAAGACGTCCCTGCCGGTGTTCGGCGTGCCGGTGCAGTCCAAGGCCCTCAATGGCATGGATTCCCTGCTTTCGATCGCGCAGATGCCCGCCGGCATCCCGGTGGGCACCCTCGCCATCGGGCGGGCGGGCGCCACCAACGCGGCCCTGTTGGCCGCCTCGGTGCTGTCATTGCACGATCCGGCCATCGCGGCCGCGCTCGACGCCTTCCGTGCCGAACAGACCCAGACCGTACTCGACAACCCGGATCCCCGCGCGTGAATCGCAAGCTTCCCTGCCTCGGCATCCTCGGCGGCGGCCAGCTCGCCCGGATGCTCGCCTTGTCCGCCGCGCCGCTGGGCGTGCGCGCCCTCGTGGTCGACAACGTGGCCGACGCCTGCGCCGGCCAGGTGACCGAACTGGTGGTAGCCGACTGGAACGACGACGCCGCGCTGGCCGGGTTCGCCCGCCGCGTCGACGTGGTCACCTTCGATTTCGAGAACGTGCCCGCCGCCACGGCCGAGCGCCTCGCCGGTCTGGTGGATGTCTTCCCGAATCCTCGCGCCCTGGCGATCGCCCAGGATCGCCTCAGCGAGAAGACGCTTTTCGGCGAGTGCGGCCTTGCCACTCCCGAGTTCGAACCGGTGGACACGCGCGACGATCTCCAGCGCGCGGTCGGCCGCATCGGCCTGCCCGCGGTGCTGAAAACCCGCCGGCTGGGTTACGACGGCAAGGGCCAGTTCCGCCTGAAGACCGAAGCCGACATCGATGCCGCGTGGGCGGCGCTAGGGGAGGCCGCTTCCCGCGTCGGGCTGATTCTCGAAGCCTTCGTGCCGTTCGATTACGAGGTGTCCGTGGTGGCCGTGCGCGGCCGCGACGGCGAGTTCCGCAGTTGGCCGCTCACCCGCAACTGGCACGTCGACGGCGTGCTGTCGCTCAGCCTCGCGCCGTTGCCGGGCTGCACCGACGAACTCGAGGCCGCGGCCAGGGCCCACGCGAAGAAAATCGCCGAGGCCATGGATTACGTGGGCGTGTTCGCCCTCGAACTGTTCGTCCAGGGCGGCAGGCTGCTGGGCAACGAAATGGCCCCACGGGTGCACAACTCCGGTCACTGGACGATCGAAGGTGCCCACACCAGCCAGTTCGAGAATCACGTGCGTGCCGTTCTGGGCATGCCGCTGGGCGACACCGGCGTGCGCGGCCCTAGCGCCATGCTCAACTGGATCGGCGAGATGCCCGATCCCGCACCGGTTCTCTCCGTCGTCGACGGCCATTGGCACGACTACGGCAAGGAGCCGCGTCCCGGCCGCAAGGTGGGACATGCCACGATCTGCGCACCGGACGCCGGCACGTTGCGGATGCGACTGGCCGACGTCGGTGAGCGGCTCGGGCGGCAGGAACAGGTTGCCCCGGCGTTGAAGGTGCTCGGCTGACGATCGGGTGCACGCCCTAGGCCGCGCTCCGATACCCGGCCGCGGCCGTCGTTCCTAGAATGGCGAGAGCGCCGGCGTGACAGGTCGGCGTTCACTACTGTTCTAGCTGCCGCTCCATCGCGAGTGGCTTTCGAAAGGATTCGACGATGACGTTCCCATTACCCTTGCGTAGCGCTACCTACAGCGCCAACGCGGAAAACCAGCTGCCGTGCGTCTATCGCGCGGACGGTCGCTCGGTCGAGCAGATCAAGAGGGAAGGCTTCGTTCCCTGGTACAGGTCCATGCGCGTGGAGGACCTCAGGGAGCTCGTCAGGGTATACGCGGGGACCAAGACCCTCGCGCAGTCTTCCCTTGGCGCGCACCTCTTGCCGAAGGCGGGATTGCTGGCGCAACTCGATGCGGGGTCGCTCGATGCCCGCCGCGACGCTGCCGCGCTTCATCGCCACATCATCAACTCGCCGACCAAAGGCCCTTTCGTTTCCACCGACCCGGATCGTTCGTGCGGTGGGTATACGGGCAGGGGAACGATCTATCGGATCGACATGCGCTCGATGCAGCGGGTGGAATGGGCCAGGGCGGTGCCGGGCGCGCGCAAGGTGCCTTTCATGCCGCACCTGCTGATCGACGCGGAAACGGTCGATCGCGCCAACCACTTCGCGTTGCATGCGGCCATCGGCAGTACGAGGGAAATCACTTTCATCGGCCCGATACCCGCATCGTGGATCGAGCCGGTGGTCGGTTGAAGAAAAGGCCGGGGTGATCCCGGCCTTTTCGCGATGCATCAGGCCAGGTTCTTGGCCGCGAAGTCCCAGTTCACGACCGACCAGAAGTTCTCGAGATACTTCGGGCGGGCGTTGCGGTAGTCGATGTAGTAGGCGTGTTCCCACACGTCGGCGGTGAACAGCGGCTTGTCGCTGCCGGTGATCGGCGTGGCCGCGTTGGACGTGTTGACGATGGCCAGCGAGCCGTCGGGGCGCTGCACCAGCCAGGTCCAGCCCGAACCGAAGTTGCCGGCGGCCTGCTTGTTGAATTCCTCCTTGAACTTGTCGACGGAGCCGAAGGCCTTGGTCAGCGCGTCGGCGAGCTTGGCCGGCGGTTCGGCCTGCTGCGAGGCCGGACGCATCGAATGCCAGTAGAAGGTGTGGTTCCAGGTCTGCGCGGCGTTGTTGAAGATGCCGCCGGAGGAGGTCTTGACGATGTCCTCCAGGCTCTTGCCCTCGAACTCGGTGCCCTTGACGAGGTTGTTGAGGTTCGTCACGTAGGTCTGGTGGTGCTTGCCGTAGTGGAACTCGAGGGTCTCGGCCGAGATGTGCGGCTCCAGGGCATTCTTCTCGTAGGGAAGCGGGGGAAGTTCGAACGCCATTGGCGGACTCCTTAGCGGTGGCTGGGGGAAGAAAAGGGGCAGCGGGGGCTTGGCCGCCGCGCTGCTACACTATGCAACTGTCAGCATTCTAATGATGAAACCCGACCTATGGACGTCGTAGACGAGATCAAGGCCATCGTGGGGGCCCATCCGATCGTGCTTTTCATGAAAGGCACGCCGGAGTACCCCACCTGCGGATTCTCCGACCGGGCGGCGAAGGCGCTCGAGGCGGCCGGCGCCACGTTCCATCCGGTGAACGTGCTGGCCGACCCGCGCATCCGCGCGGGCCTGCCGCACTACTCCAACTGGCCGACGTTTCCGCAGCTGTTCCTGCTAGGAGAATTCATCGGCGGTTGCGACATCGTCGAAGACCTGCATGCGGCGGGTGAACTCAAGCGCATGGCGGCCGACGTGGCGGGGGCCGAGTCGTGAGCGCGCTGCCTTCGGCGCGGCTGCCCGCCGGCTGGGCGCCGCAGCCCGGCGGGCTGGCCGGTCGCGTCGTCGTGGTCACGGGCGCCACCGGCGGCCTGGGCGGCGAAACCGCGCGGGCGGCCGTGCGCGCCGGGGCTACCGTGGTCATCACCGGCCGCAAGGTGCGCCCGCTGGAAAAACTCTACGACGAGCTCGTGGCACTCGGCGGTCCCCAGCCGGTCATCCATCCCCTCGACCTCGAGAGCGCCACGCCCGCCGACTACGCGGCGCTGGCCGACGGCATCGAAAATGAACTGGGACGCCTCGATGGCGTCGTGCACGCCGCGGCGCACTTCAACGAACTGACCCCCATCGCCATGCACAAGCCCGACGACTGGCTGCGCGCGATGCAGGTCAACGTCTCCGCGCCGTTCGCGCTCACCCAGGCCTGCATGCCGCTGCTGGAGCGCACGGGCGACGGTGCCGTGGTGTTCGTGTTCGACGACCCGGACCTCGTGTCGCGCGCCCACTGGGGTGGCTACGGCGTATCCAAGGCGGGCGTCGAACGCATGGCCGCCGTTCTGCACGCGGAAAACGGCCGCGGCACGCTGCGCGTGCACGCCCTGTTGCCGCCGCCCATGCGCACGGCCCTGCGCCGCGCCGCGTATTACGGCGAGAACACGCTCGAACGCCCGCTGCCCACGGCATCGGCCGAAGCCATCGTCTACCTTCTCTCCGCCGCCGGCGCCGATGCGCGCGGCACCGTGCTCGATCTTCGCCACGCCCACTGATCCATCGCGCCGCCGGGCGAACGGCGGCGCCGCTCAAGGAGTTCTTTCATGGAAACGCAGATGACGACGTTGTCCGCGGGCATCCTGCTGTTCCTCATCATGGATCCGCTGGGCAACATCCCGCTGTTCCTGGCCCTGCTGAAGGACGTGCCCCCGCAGCGCCGCCGCAAGGTGATGGTGCGCGAGCTGCTGATCGCGCTGGGCGTGCTGGTGGCGTTCCTGCTCGGCGGCCAGTACATCCTCAAAGTGCTCCAGCTTCGCCAGGAGTCGGTGAGCATCGCCGGCGGCATCGTGCTGTTCCTGATCGGCATCCGCATGGTGTTTCCGCCCGTGGAAGGCGGCGTGTTCGGCAAGCCGGGCGAAGGCGAGCCGTTCATCGTGCCCATGGCCATCCCGGGCGTGGCCGGGCCGTCGGCCATGGCGGCCCTGCTCCTGCTGACCAACTCGCAGCCCGGACGCACGGCGGAGTGGGGCATCGCGCTGTTCCTGGCCTGGCTCGCCACCTCGGTGATCCTGCTCAGCTCCACCTTCCTGTTCAAGTGGCTGGGCGAGAGCGTGCTGACGGCGCTGGAACGCCTGATGGGCATGCTCCTGATCGCGCTTTCGGTGCAGATGTTCCTCAGCGGCCTGTCGGCCTATCTTCACATCGCCGTCTGACCCCCGACAGGGGGATCCGTCATGGCACATTGCCGTAGGAACATACGCGACGGTAGGGTAACTGTCATAATTGCCCGCGAGCATGGGCGGGGGCGGACTTGGGGTCCGTCTCCGGGCATGAGTCAGGCCGCCGGATGGGGGCCATAGAGGACGTTCGAAGGCGCTATGAGAAAACACGACTCCGCACCGGCCCCGTTCGGTAACCACCGTTCGACGTCAAAGGGAGCCTAGATCATGCTGAGCATCGACCAGACCCTGATGGAGCGTCTGCCCTGGCTGGCCCAGCACCCGAAGATCCGCAAGCCGATCACGGGCGTGCTGGAGACGCTGGCCCACGAAGACCGCTTCAACCATACGCTCGCTCACGCCGGTACGGCACTGGGCTTCGAATTCTGCGAGAAGACGCTCGATTACCTGGGCGTCAGCTGCCGTGTCACCGAGCGCGAGCGCGAAAACATTCCCGTCGAAGGCCCGTTGCTGGTCGTCGCCAACCATCCCCTGGGCATGGTAGACGCCATCGCTTTGATCCAGCTGATCGGCTCGGTGCGCCGGGACGTGCGCATCCTGGGCAACGACGTACTGGCCGCCGTGCCCCAGCTGGGTAACCTGCTGCTTCCCGTCGACGTGTTCGGCAAGGGCGCCGCCTCGCGCATGCGCGCGATCTTCCGTTCGATCGAGGCAGGCGAAGTGCTCATCCTCTTTCCGGCCGGCGAAGTCTCCCGAGTGAGCCCGGCGGGCGTGCGCGACGGCAAGTGGTCCGACGGTTTCGCCCGCATCGCGATGCGCACCGGGGTGCCGGTACTCCCCGTGCACATCCAGGCGCGCAACTCGGTGGCGTTCTATGGGCTATCGATGCTGGCCAAGCCGCTGAGCACGGCCATGCTTCCGCGCGAGGCCACCTCGGGCAAGCAGCGCCTGAACTTCCGCATCGGCAAGCTGGTGGACGCCGAAGAACTCAAGCAGGTCAGCGGCGGCTCCTCGGAGCAGGCCGCCAAGCTGATGCGCCGCCACGTGTATCGCGTGGCCCGGCAGCGCGGCCTGGTGTTCGGCGGGCAGACCCCGCTGGCGCATCCCGAACCGATCGAGCGCGTGGTGGCCGACCTGGACAAGGCCGAACTGCTCGCCGAGCTGCCCGACGGCAAGAAGATCCTGCTCATGCAGGGCTCCGATGACAGCGCCGCGCTGCGCGAGATCGGCCGCCTGCGCGAGCTGACCTTCCGTCGCGTGGGCGAGGGCACCGGCAAGCGCCGTGACCTCGACGCGTACGACCCCTATTACGAGCACCTCGTGCTGTGGGACGCCAGGGCGCTGCGCATCGTGGGCGCCTATCGCTTCGGCCATGGCGGCCGGGTGATCGCCGAACGCGGCATGTCCGCGCTCTACACGTCGAGCCTGTTCGACTACTCGCCCGCGCTGGAGTCCCGCCTGTCCCAGGGCCTGGAACTCGGTCGCAGCTTCATCGTGCCGGCCTACTGGCGTTCGCGCTCGCTCGACCACCTCTGGCAGGGCATCGGCCTCTACCTTCAGCGTCACCGCGAGCTGCGCTACCTGTTCGGCCCGGTCAGCATGTCGGTCAGCATGCCGCTCGAAGCCCGCCAGTGGATTGCGGCCGCGCACGAACACTTCTTCGGCGTGCCGGGCCTGGCTACCGCGCGCCAGCCCTTCGTCATTCCCGAGTCGACCATCGACCTGGTTCGCAAGGAACTGGAAGGGCTCGATGCCGCCACCGGCCTGGGCAAGCTGCGCCACCGCCTCGATGCGCTGGGCGTGACCCTGCCGGTGCTCTATCGGCAGTACGTCGACCTGGTGGAGCCCGAGGGCGTGCAATTCCTCGGATTCAACGAGGATCCCGACTTCGCCGGTTGCATCGACGGCCTGGTGATGTTGGACCTGGCTTCTCTGAAGCCCGCCAAGCGTTCCCGCTATCTCGGAAAAAATGCTTGAATTTCAAAGACTGGCGCGGGAAGGGCGCCAGTCCGTGAAAAGTGGTATTTATAGAAGTCGCGTGAAAACGTTACAAAACTGTCATACAATGTCGTTAAAGTGACTTAACAATTGTCGCCGCGGGCTCCACGGAACCGAGCCCTGCCACCCAAGCGCTGACAAAGCCACTTTTTGGGGACACCGCCAAGACGCAATGCGCAAGCCCGGCAATCCGCCGGGTATCCGTTCGTCTGGCCCGAATTTTCGTTGCAAGCCACAGGGTCGACCATTAATGAATAGCCGAATCCGCGCCAAACTCCTGCCGTTCGCGATCGCCTCGCTTCTGGCGGCACCCGCGTTCGCCCAGGACACCTCGTCCTCCATCAGCGGCCGTGTCGTCGACGGCAGTGGCCAGCCGGTGGCGAACGCCGACGTCAAGCTCGTCCACGAGCCGTCGGGCACCACCAAGATCGTGCAGACCGACGCCGAAGGCCGTTATGCCGCGCAGGGCCTGCGCGTGGGCGGTCCGTTCGACGTGGTCGTGACCAAGGGCGGCCAGGAAGTCGTCGAGCAGAAGGACGTCTACCTCGCCCTGGGCCAGGTCACCGCGGTGAACCTCGCCGCCCCGGCCGCCGCCGGCGCCAGCGCGCAGACCCTCGAAGGCGTGTCGGTCTCGGCCACCTCGGTCAACCAGACCTTCACCCCGGACAACAAGGGCCTGTCGACGAACATCTCGCGCCAGGAGCTCGAGTCGATCCCGACCCCGGGTCGCTCGATCCAGAACGTGGTGCGCATGGATCCGCGCGTGGTCATCACCGACCGCGCCCGCGGCGAGATCTCGGCCGTGGGCCAGAACAGCCGCTACAACAACATCACCATCGACTCGGTGTCGGCCAACGATCCGTTCGGCCTGAACGCCAACGGCCTGCCGACCCTCGGCACGCCGATCTCGCAGGACGCGATCGAGTCGTACCAGATCTCGACCGCCAACTACGACGTGGCCACCCGCCGCGGTCTCGGCGCGAACGTCAACGCCGTCACCAAGAGCGGTACGAACGACTTCCACGGTTCGGTGTACTACGCGTTCCAGAACCAGAACATGATCGGCGACAACGAACTGGACAAGAAGTACGCCGGTTTCGATCGCCAGTTCACCGCCGGCGGCACGTTCAGCGGCCCGATCATCAAGGACAAGCTGTTCTTCTTCGGCCTGTACGAGAAGAGCAAGCAGATCGGTTCGGGCAGCCCGTACGGCCCGTCGGATTCCGGCGCGGCCACCCCGGTCAAGGGCTTGACCAACGCGCAGCTGCAGCAGGTGCGCAATGTCGCCTCGCAGCTCGGCTTCGGCGACATCGGTTCGGTCGGCGGCGGCAATTCCAACCTGCAGGACAAGCGCTACGTCGGCAAGCTCGACTGGAACATCACCGACAGCCACCGTGCCAGCTTCACCTACAACGAGACGAAGGAAAACAAGCCGGTCATCACCGGTTCGGACACCAAGCTCGTGCTGTCCAGCGGCTGGTATAAGACCGCCGCAGACAACAAGTCGTACGTGCTGCACTTCTACGACGACTGGTCGGACATCTTCTCCAGCGACGCCTACGTGTCGTACTCGAAGTTCCACCAGGATCGCAGCCCGTACAACGGCATCGACATGCCGGACGTGACCGTCTACCCGACCACCTTCGCCAATGGCGGCGCGGTCGAGTTCGGCACGGAGTTCTCCTCGCAGGCCAACGTGCTCGACGTGAAGTCCCTCACCGCGGCGTGGGCGGGCACCCTGTACCTCGGCGACCACACCGTCAAGGGCGGCTTCGACTACGAGAAGGACAAGTACTACAACCTGTTCCTGCAGGGTGCGTTCGGCAGCTACACGTTCGAAGAGCTGCCGGCCGCCAACGGCGCCAACAACGGCCTGGACAACTTCGCCAACGGCAAGTACTGGAAATACAGCTATAACCGTCCGGCCACCGGCCTGGGCCTCAACGATGTTGCCGCCGCGTACAGCGTGCAGCAGTGGGGCGTGTTCCTGCAGGATACCTGGCAGGTCACCCCGAACCTGTCGCTGCAGTACGGTTTCCGCGTCGACATCCCGCTGATGAACGACAAGCCGCTGTATAACGCCCGCTATGCCGCTGCGGCGCCGGCGGGTTACGGCCAGACCAACCAGTACACCATCGACGGCCACCGCGTGGTCCAGCCGCGCATGTCGTTCAACTACATGTTCGACACCGAACACATGACGCAGCTGCGTGGCGGTGCCGGCCTGTTCGTGACCAACCAGCCGGCCGTGTGGCTGGGCAACATCTTCTCGAACTCGGGCGTGACCCAGACGCAGTTCGTCTGCGGCCCGACGCAGAGCCCGCCCTGCAACACGCCCGCGACGCTGCCGCCGCTCAGCACCGACCCCGCGCATCAGTTCGACGGTGCCGTCGGCGCCGGTCAGCAGACCGTCAACGTCATTACCAAGGACTGGAACATCCCGACCGCGTGGAAGCTGAGCCTTGGCTTCGACAAGGAACTGCCGTGGTGGGGCCTGGTCGCCAGCGTCGATTACGAACACATCGACCAGCGTGACGCGATTTACTTCAAGAACATCAACCTCGGTGCCCCGACCCTCGTCGGTCCCGACGGCCGCAACCTGTACTGGACCAAGTTCGGCGATCCGAGCAAGGGCGGTGGCACGGCTCGCGCGAATGCCAACAAGTCCTTCTCCGGCTCAAGCATCGAACTGGGCAACACGAGCAAGGGCAAGGCTGAGAGCTTGGCCTTTACGTTGAAGAAGGAGTTCTCCGACAGCTGGTCGGCCATGGCCGGCTTCACCTGGAGCCGTTCGACCGAAGTCAACCCGGGCACCTCCAGCGTCGCCAGCTCGAACTTCAACAACAACTACGTCTACAACGTCAACGAAGACAAGGCCAGCACCTCGAACTACTCGGTGCCGCGCCGCGTGATCGCCGCGTTGACCTGGCGCCACGCCTTCTTCGGTGACTACAACACCACCGCGAGCATGTTCTACGATGGCCACTCGGCCTACCCGTACACGTGGTCGTTCGGTAACGACGCCAACGGCGACGGCATCACCAATAATGACGTGGCGTTCATTCCGACCCGTGGCGGCGTGGAATTCACGCCGGGTACCAGCCAGGCCTTGCAGGACTCGTTCTTCGATTACATCGACCACAACGACTACCTGAAGAAGCACGAAGGCCAGCCGGCCCAGCGCAACGGCGATCGTGCCGGCTGGATCAACCAGATCGACCTGAGCTTCCAGCAGGAAATCCCGGGCATCTTCGGCAAGGACCGCGGCATCGTCAAACTCGACGTCTACAACTTCGGCAACCTGCTCAACAAGCACTGGGGCATCGAAAAGCGCGTGACCTTCCCGGGCGGCCGTGCCCTGGCGGACTACGCGGGCGTGGATCAGGTGAACGGCAAGTACATCTACAACATCACCGGCACCAAGTACTCCAACGGCAATACGTACCAGCCGCTGGCGATCCCGACCTACGTCAACCAGAACGACGACCTCGCCCAGCGCTGGTCGGTGCTGCTGACCGTCAAGTACACGTTCTAAGCGCGTACCCTCACGTTCGATGCACGAAAGCCGGCCCCGAAAGGGGCCGGCTTTTTTCATGGGGCCGGACTTGACCCCCGCCATCGCCGCGCGTGATCCTTAGCGGTCCGCTCCAGATCCCGGGGCGGGGTTCGCCGCTAATTCGCGGTCAGAAGGACACGTAACACCATGAATGCCATCCAGTTCGGGGAGCCGGTCTCCGGCAAGACGGTCAGCGCCCGCGTTTCGCCGGCAGGCGGCCTCGACATCCTCTCCCGCAACGAGGTCGCGCGACTGCGCGACGCGAGCGGGTCCGGGCTGCATCAACTGCTGCGCCGCTGCGCGCTGGCCGTGCTCACCTCGGGCAACCTCTCCGACGATCCGGGCACGATCTTCGAGCAGTACCCCGATTTCGACATCCAGGTGCTGCAGGAAGATCGCGGCATCAAGATCGAACTGAAGAACGCGCCCGAACAGGCCTTCGTCGACGGCCGCATCATCCGCGGCATCAACGAGCTGCTCGTCGCCGTGGTGCGCGACATCGTCTACGTCTCCACGCAACTGGAGAGCGGCGGTTTCGACCTCGACGACACCGTGGGCATCACCCACGCCGTGTTCGAGATCCTGCGCAATTCGCGCATCCTGCGCCCACAGGTCGATCCCAACCTCGTGGTGTGCTGGGGCGGCCATTCGATCTCGCGCGACGAGTACGAATACACCAAGCGGGTGGGCTACCAGCTCGGCCTTCGCGGCATGGACATCTGCACGGGCTGCGGCCCCGGCGCGATGAAAGGCCCGATGAAGGGCGCGACCATCGCCCATGCCAAGCAGCGTCGCAAGGGCAATCGCTACATCGGCGTGACCGAGCCGGGCATCATCGCGGCCGAGTCGCCGAACCCGATCGTCAACAACCTGGTGATCATGCCGGACATCGAGAAGCGTCTCGAAGCCTTCGTGCGCCTCGGCCACGGCATCATCGTGTTCCCGGGCGGGGTCGGCACGGCGGAAGAAATCCTCTACATGCTCGGCATCCTGCTCTTGCCGCAGAACAAGGGCATTCCGTTCCCGCTGATCTTCACCGGGCCGCAGAAGTCGGCGCCGTACTTCGAGCAGATCGACCGCTTCCTTCGCCTGTGCCTGGGCGACGACGTGTCGAAGCATTACCGCATCATCATCGACGATCCCGCCGCCGTGGCCCATGCGATGGTGTCGGGCATCGACAAGGTGCGCAATCACCGCCTCGACAACAAGGACGCCTTCTTCTTCAACTGGGCGCTGGACATCCCGCTGCCGTTCCAGCAGCCGTTCCGTCCCACGCACGAAGCGATGGCGTCGCTGGCGTTGCATCGCGGCCGTCCGCGCCACGAACTGGCGGCGGACCTGCGCCGCGCGTTCTCGGGCATCGTCGCGGGCAACGTCAAGGAGGAGGGCGTGCGCGCCATCGCCGAGCACGGTCCGTTCGTGATCGACGGCGAGGCCGACGTCATGCTCGCCCTCGACGACCTGCTGAAGGCCTTCGTGGAGCAGCATCGCATGAAGCTCCCCGGCGGTACCGCCTATGAGCCGTGCTACGTGGTGCGCACCTGACGCGGCCATCCGCGCGCTGAACGTGACGCCGGGGCTTGGCTCCGGCGTCACGCCTTGTAAACGGTTTCCCGCGCGACCATGCGATCCGTTCAACCAACGGAGGGAAGTCCCATGCTCGTCACCATTCTGCTCGTCGTCCTCGTGATCGCGCTCATCGGCGGCCTGCCGACCTGGGGCTATTCGAGTTCGTGGGGTTACGGCCCCAGCGGCGGTATCGGCGTCGTCCTCGCCATCGTCCTGGTGTGCTGGCTGCTCGGCGTGTTCTGATCCCTACGCGTTCGCGGCCGGGTTCGCCCGGCTGCGACGCATGCACGTTCCGTTGCGCATCGTGTGATCCAGGATGCGCGCCATGGAAGCCTGTTACGAACTCATGCCGCCCTGGGCGGTGACCCGTGGCACACGGAACGCGCTGCGCGACCTGGGCATCGATGCCAGGTCCGCGCTCGGTGCCTACGGCGTATTTCCCCGCATCGAGCCAGGTACCTACGCGCCCGTGGTCTGCTGCGTCGACGGCCATCCATCCCTGCACGGTAAGCGTTGGGGCATGTTGCCCTCGTGGTCGGCCAGGCCGTGGCTCGCCTACCGCACCGCGTTCGTCGACGCCCGCACGGTAGCGGAGCGCCCGGCGTATCGGGAGGCTTTCCTCAGCCGTCGCTGCCTCGTTCCCGCCACGGGGATCTTCGTCATGGGAGCGGAAGGCGAGCGAGGGAGCACCCTGCTTGCACGGCCCCTGCGGGATCGACTGGTCTGCATGGCGGGACTGTGGAACCTGTCGGGCGACGGCGTACTCTCGTACACCCTGCTGGCGCGGCACCTCACCACCACGCGCGAACCGGTGGTCGTGCCGCCTCATGCATGGTCGGCCTGGCTCGCCGGTGATGCGCGGATCGCCCGAGGCGTTCTTGACGACGCGCCGTCGACCGAGCTTCGGTACTATGCATCGACCTACCGCGCGCCGGTATCGTCGCGTGCCTGGGCGGGAGAGGGACAACCCGTCTGAACCACGGAGTCCGTCATGTCGCGTGCCCGCCGCCCCGTCCCCGATACCGAGCGAAAGCCGCCCGGCACCTTCCCGCCTCCGACGGACGACGAGCCGGTGAAGCGGCCCGGTCCCGATCCGGACACCGACGGCGAAGCGCCGGAGCACGCATGACGCCATCGCGGGTTCGCTGGCCGGGCGAGATCATCGCTCGCGACTTCTTCCGGCGCGACCCGCGCCTCGTCGGGCCCGAGTTGCTCAACAAGGTGCTGGCCGTCGCCGACGGGCGGGCGGGGCGCGTGGTCGAGGTCGAGGCCTATGTGGGCGCCATTGACCCGGCGGCCCACACGTTCCGCGGCAAGACCGCGCGAAACGCGGTCATGTTCGGGCCGCCGGGCCACATGTATGTCTACTTCACCTACGGCATGCACTGGTGCGCCAACGTCGTCTGCGGTGACGAAGGGGAGGGTTCAGGCGTGTTGTTCCGCGCGCTGGAGCCGGTCGCCGGCATCGAACGGATGCGCGCCGCGCGGCCGAAGGCGAAGAAGGACCGCGAACTGTGCAGCGGGCCCGCGCGGCTTGCCCAGGCCTTGGGCATCACCGGCGAACAGAACGGCATCGATCTCGTACGCCCGCGAGAGGGGTACGCGATGCTCGACGATGGCGTGCCCGCGCCGGAAAACGTCCCTGGGTCCGCTCGAATCGGAATTCGTGAAGGCACGGATTTGCTCTGGCGGTGGTACGTCGCGGGGAATCCTCACGTATCCAGGTCCTGAGCGATCGCAGACGCTTGACAGCCCCCTCCCATATCCACAAAATACGCAGCTCCCCGCCCGAATAGCTCAGCCGGTTAGAGCACTTGACTGTTAATCAGGGGGTCGTTGGTTCGAGTCCAACTTCGGGCGCCAGATTCTGAAAGGCCGTGCAGCGATGCACGGCCTTTCTTGTTGTCGTTATTCCGTCGGAGCGACGGAGCGCTTGCCCGGCAGCGCCCAAAGGATGCCGCGCGTGATAATCATCGGAAACACCGTGGGATGGTCCTCGCCAGGCACCGTTTGCAGGTCGATGTGCAAGTGCGGGTAATGCCTCGACTGGAGCTCGGTCACGAAACGGCGATTGTCACCGATCATGTCCACGCTTGCGTTGAAGCGGCGGTCGGTCTTGTCCTTACTCAGGGTCTCGAAGCCGCCAAGCACGACTGATCGGCATAGTCGACCGGCAGGCTGACGAAAACCTGGTAATCGCGTCCGAGCTTTCGCGCATGCACCGTGCGGGCCTCGGTGCCGTCGAGCACGTAAGGCGGTATCGACGTGTTGGCGGTCGGCATGGGGGCCGTCGTGGATGCTGGCGTGGAGCGCCCTGGATTCGTCGGTGTCTGTGGCGCGGAGCAGGCCCCCAGGAGGGCGCACGCGATCATGGCGGTCGGCGGACGAGGAGGCATTCCGGTCGATCTCCTGGGGTGTGGACGCCATAGTGACGCACGGCACGTCTATCGGGTCACTCGACGCAGGGCGGTCCGGGCCTTCAGCCTCGTCTTCCCGCGCACGACGTGACGCGGTCGTGTTCGGCGGGCGCGACACGGGCCCGGCCCTCCCGTGCGATGACCACACTCAGGGCAAAGGCCTGCTTGCCCCCCGTGCAGAAGGTGATGGTCTGGTTGTCACCCGTTCCGCCATCCGGGCCGAAGGAGAGCGAGGGGCGCGAGTGGGCACTACGCAGGCGTGTATCCAGGGGTTCACTGCTGGCGGCCCACAAAGGCAGGTATCCGCGCTGCGCCATCCATCCGCCCGCCCAGCCCCGGATGCCCGGGCGGGCCATGACCCTTACCGCCTGGGCGCTGGTCACGGCTTCGAGGCGGGCGTGGTCGAGGTCGTCACGCAAGGCTTCCGCGGCATGGCGGATGCGCCGTCGGTCCAGGGCGTCGGTGAGGGCGGGGACGGCGAGGGCGGCGGTGAGGCCCACGATGACGAGGACGATGAGAAGCTCGACGAGGGTGAAACCTCGGTGGGGACGAGGAGGCATGGGGAACGACACCGTGAAAAAACGCCGAATGCTGGGCGTCCAGGCGGGGGCAGGGGTAGCGGTGCGCTGCGTCACGTCCCGTAGGCGCCGTCGCTTTAAACTTGGCCTTTGAGCCCGCATATCGTCAGCCATGACCGATCGCTTCCAGCTCGTCTCTCCCTACCAGCCCTCCGGCGACCAGCCCAATGCCATCCGCAAGCTCGTGGACGGCTTCGAGGCGGGCCTTGCCGCCCAGACGCTGCTCGGCGTTACCGGATCGGGCAAGACCTTCACGATCGCCAACGTGGTCGCCCAGGTACAGAAGCCGACCATCGTGCTGGCACCGAACAAGACCCTGGCGGCCCAGCTCTATGGCGAGTTCAAGGAGTTCTTTCCGCATAACGCGGTGGAGTACTTCGTGAGCTACTACGACTACTACCAGCCGGAAGCCTACGTGGTGGCCTCGGATACCTTCATCGAGAAGGATTCGAGCATCAACGACCACATCGAGCAGATGCGCCTGGCCGCCACCAAGGCGTTGCTGTCGCGGCGGGACTCGCTGATCGTGGCCACCGTGTCGGCCATCTACGGCTTGGGCGACCCGGAGGACTACATGAGCCTCCGCCTCATCCTTTCCCGTGGCGAGCATATCGAGCAACGCGCGCTGATCCGCCAGCTGACGGAGCTGCAGTACGTGCGCAACGAGATGGAGCTGCGCCGCGGTACGTATCGCGTGCGCGGCGAAATCATCGACGTGTTTCCGGCGGAGTCGGAAAGCGAGGCGTTGCGCATCGAACTTTTCGACGGCGACGTGGAAAACCTGTCGCTGTTCGATCCGCTCACGGGCGAGGTGCTGCGCAAGGTGCCGCGGTACACGGTCTATCCGAAAACCCATTACGCGACCACGCGGCAGAGCGTGCTGAACGCGATGGAGACGATCAAGGTCGAGCTGGCCGAGCGGTTGGAGCAGCTGTATCGCGACAACAAGCTGGTGGAAGCGCAGCGCCTGGAGCAGCGCACGCGTTTCGACCTGGAAATGATGGCTGAGGTGGGTTTCTGCCAGGGCATCGAGAACTATTCGCGGCATATGACGCGGCGTGGTCCCGGCGAGCCGCCGCCCACGTTGTTCGACTACCTGCCGCCGGATGCCCTGATGGTGGTCGACGAGTCGCACGTGACCGTGCCGCAGCTGGGCGCCATGTACAAGGGCGATCGCTCGCGCAAGGAAACCCTCGTGGAGTTCGGCTTCCGCCTGCCGTCCGCCATGGACAACCGCCCCCTGCGCTTCGAGGAGTGGGAACGCCGCAAGCCGCGCGCGATCTACGTGTCCGCCACGCCGGCGAAATACGAACTGGAACAGGCCGACGACAACATCGTCGAACTCGTGGTGCGTCCGACGGGCCTCATCGATCCCGAGGTGGAAGTGCGCCCCGTGCGCACGCAGGTGGACGACCTGCTCGGTGAGATCCACAAGCGCGTCGCCATGGGCGACCGCGTGCTGGTCACCACGCTCACCAAGCGCATGGCCGAAAACCTCACCGACTACCTCTCCGAACACGAGGTGAAGGTGCGCTACCTGCACTCGGACATCGACACCGTCGAGCGCACCGAGATCATCCGCGACCTGCGCCTCGGCGAGTTCGACGTGCTGGTGGGCATCAACCTGCTCCGCGAGGGCCTGGACATGCCCGAGGTCTCGCTGGTGGCCGTGCTCGACGCCGACAAGGAAGGCTTCCTGCGTTCCACGCGCTCACTGATCCAGACCATCGGCCGCGCGGCGCGCAACGTGCGCGGTAAGGCGATTCTCTACGCCGACGAGATCACCGGCTCGATGAAGGAGGCGATGGACGAGACGGCCCGTCGTCGCGAGAAGCAGATGGAGTACAACGCCGCCAACGGCATCACTCCGAAGACGGTGGTCCGGCGTATCGCCGACATCATGGAAGGTGCCCGGGCCGACGTGGGTTCTCGCGGCAAGGGCAAGAGGGGCAAGGAGACGACCCGGAAGGTGGCCGAAGAGGCGGCCGATTACGCCGCGCTCAGCCCCGAGCAGGCCGGCTCCCTGATCAAGAAGCTCGAGGCCCGCATGTACAATCACGCCCAGAACCTGGAGTTCGAGGAGGCTGGGAAGCTCCGTGACGAGATCCACCGCCTCCGGGAAAAGGCCTTGCGCTGATTTTGGGGTCACCCCCTTGCACGAGGGGGTGGCTGCCGCTAAACTGCGCAGCTCTTCGGGCGGTTAGCTCAGCGGTAGAGCACTACCTTGACATGGTAGGGGTCACAAGTTCGATCCTTGTACCGCCCACCACTTTCCTCGATCGGGGAGTGGTCTGAAGAAAAAAGAAAGGAGCCCCGCGGCTCCTTTTTTGTTGCCCCGCTTTCGTTGCCCCGCGCCTGAGTGGGTAAGCGGCGGCAGGCGTCAGCCGCGCACGGCCTCGACGACGTTCGCCAGATCGGTATGCCCCATCATCCTGAGCAAGACCGCGATGATGGCGACCGTGCAGCTCAGGAAAAAGAGCATGGCGCCACCGAACCATAGGGAAAGCTGCAGCTTCGTTGGAAAGGCATCGAGCTTTTCGAGTTTCGCCATGATTGCTTCGAACTTCGCCTCGAACTTGTCGTCCAGGCCCTTGAACTTCGCATCCGACCGGCTTTCGGAGCCGTCGAATTTCGCGTCCATGGCATCGAACTTCGCATCCATGGCATCGAACTTCGCATCCATGGCGTCGAATTTCGCATCCATCGCCTCGAACTTCGCTTCGAATTTCGCGTCCACGGTGTCGAACTTCGCGTCGAGCCTCGACTCCATGGATTCGAACCGCGTGTCCACGGCCTCGAAACCCGCTTCGGCTCGGGCGGACATGCCGGCCAGCGTCGTCTCGATGGAGCCCACGCGGTCGCGGATCACGCGCACGTCGTCGCGCACCTCGTCGAGGTCGCGGCGGACGTATTTCATGTCGACTTCGAGGGTGGCGATTCGGGATTCCATGCCGCCATCATGGGGTGGCTCGCCGGGCGGAACAACGCCGCGCTTGGGCTGACCCCATTTCTTCCCGTGCACGGCCATGAACCTTCCTTTTCGGTTGTCGTATTGCCTTGAGTATTCCCTTAATCCATCGGCCCGGTATGTCGGTGCCGCCCACCGTTCCTTGCCGGTCCGGGGCACAACGCCGCATCCTGCAGCGCTTGTGACCGGCTAAACTGCGGCTTTCCCGGCGGAGTACCCCACGGTGGCCTACCTGATCGTCAAGTCGCTGCACATCGTGTTCGTCATCGCCTGGATGGCCACGGTGTTCTACCTCCCGCGCATCCTGGTGAACGTGACCGAGGTGGCGAACGAACCCGTGGCGGTCAGGGACCGCCTGCACCTCATGGGCCGCCGTCTCTACAAGTTCGGCCACAGCATGTTCGGCATGGCGTTTCTCTTCGGCCTCGTGCTCTGGCTCTATTTCCACATCGCTGGCGGCTGGCTGCACGCCAAGCTCGCGCTCGTGGTGCTGATGCTGGCGTATTTCATCTGGACCGGGCGCCTGCTCAAGCGGAGCATGGCCGGCGGCACCTTGCCCTCGGGCAAGACGCTGCGCCTCCTCAACGAGCTTCCCGTGCTGGTACTGCTGGCCATCGTCTTCCTCGTGGTCGCCAAGCCGTTCTGACGTCGCACCTCCCGAGACCGTGTTCATGCACCATCGATGCGGTCCATCGCCTGCGTAAAGGGAACCCTTGAGCGCCACCGACACCATCGCCCCGGGTCTCATGGTCCTCCACGGCAATCGCCTGGAGGAACTGCGCGACGTGCTCGCCGGCTGGCTGCGCCGTACACCCCTGTCGCCGCTGGAAGACGAGCACGTGCTGGTGCAGTCCAACGGCATCGCGCAGTGGTTTCGCCTGGCCCTGGCGCGAGGCGTCGACGAGGGCGGTCTCGGCATTGCCGCGGCGGTGGACGTCGAGTTGCCCGGCCGCTTCCTGTGGGACGCCTATCGGGCCGTGCTCGGCCGTGAGGCGGTGCCGCCGGAGTCGCCGTTCGACAAGTCGAGACTGGTCTGGCGCCTGATGCGCCTGTTGCCTTCCGTGGCCCGCGAATCCACCTTCGAACCGCTCGCGGCGTTCCTCGGCGACGGCACCGACGCGCGCAAATGCCACCAATTGGCCGAGCGGCTGGCCGACCTTTACGACCAATACCAGGTCTATCGCGCCGACTGGCTGCACGACTGGGCGCTCGGCGACGACATCCTTCGCGACGCGCGGGGCGGCGCGCCCGCCATGGCACCGGCCGATCGCTGGCAGGCGGCGCTCTGGCGCCGGCTGCTCGCCGACGTGGGGCCGGGTGAGGCGGAAAGCCATCGTGCCGCGGTCCATGCACGGTTCCTCGAGGCGGTGGAGCGGGGCGGCGAACGGCCGGCCACGCTGCCGAGGCGCATCGTGGTGTTCGGCATGTCGTCGCTGCCGCGACAGACGCTGGAGGCGCTGTCGGCACTGTCGCGCTGGTCCCAGGTGCTGCTGGTGGTGATGAATCCCTGCCGCCATTACTGGGCCGACATCGTCGACGACCGCGAGCTGCTCCGCGCCGAGCGCCGTCGCCAGCAGGCGAAGCCGGGCATGCCGTCCATGCCGTCGGCCGAAGACATGCATCTGCATGCGCACCCCCTGCTCGCCTCCTGGGGCAAGCAAGGGCGCGATTACATCCGTCTGCTCGATGAGTTCGATCATCCGGATACGTACCGGGAGCGGTTCAGCGCGTGGGACCAGCGCATCGATCTCTTCGTGGAGCCTTCCGGCGCGAACCTGCTGGGACAGGTGCAGCAGGCGATCCTCGACCTGGAGCCGTTGCCTGCCGAACCCGCGACCTGGGCCGTCGGCGATACGTCCATCGCTTTCCACGTCGCGCATTCACCGCAGCGCGAGGTGGAGATCCTCCACGATCAGTTGCTGGCGCGTTTCGAGGCCTCCGTGAGGGCCGGCGATCCGATCCACCCGCGCGACGTGATCGTGATGGTGCCCGACATCGAGACCTACGGCCCGCATATCGATGCCGTGTTCGGCCGCGTGCCGCGCGACGACCCGCGTTACGTGCCCTACAGCGTGGCCGATCGCGCCTCGCGCGGCAGCGTGCCGCTGGTGATGGCGCTCGACATGCTGATGGGGCTGACCGAATCGCGCTTCGGCGCGGGTGAACTGGCCGATCTCCTCGACGTGCCCGCGGTGCGCAAGCGCCTCGGAGTCGGCGACGACGATCTTCCGTTGCTGCATCGCTGGGTAGAGGGGGCGGGTATCCGCTGGGGCCTCGATGCCTCGCAGCGCGCGTCGCTCGGCCTGCCGGCCCTGGAGCAGAACACCTGGGCCTTCGGGCTCCGGCGCATGCTGCTCGGTTATGCGGTGGGCAACGGCGAAGCCTGGGGCGACATCGAGCCTTATGGCGAGGTCGGCGGCCTGGATGCCCATCTGATCGGCCCCCTGGTCGAGCTGCTCGACCGGCTGGGATGCCATTGGCGCGCCCTGGCCGAGCGCGCTTCGCCCGCGGCATGGGCGGCGCGCCTGCGGGCCTTGTTGCGCGATTTCTTTGAGCCGTCCGACGCAGAAGACCGCATGCGCGTGCAGCGCCTGCACGAGGCCCTCGATGCCTGGGAAGCCGCCTGCGCCGGGGCGGGTTTCGACGAGCCTCTGCCCGTCGACGTGGTGCGTGAGGCCTGGCTGGGGCAGATCGACGACGGTGGCCTTTCCAAGCGGTTCCTCGCCGGCGCTGTGAGTTTCGGCACGCTGATGCCGATGCGTGCCATCCCGTTTCGTCTGGTATGCCTGTTGGGCATGAACGACGGCGACTATCCCCGCGCCCGGCCGCCGATGGATTTCGACCTGATGTCCCGCGCGGGCGCGTGGCGCCCCGGCGATCGCTCCCGTCGCGAGGACGATCGCTATCTTTTCCTCGAGGCGCTGCTTTCGGCGCGCGATGCGCTGCACATCGGCTGGGTGGGGCGCAGCGTGCGCGACAACAGCGAGCGCGCGCCGTCGGTACTCGTGGGCCAGTTGCGCGACTATCTCGACGCCGGTTGGCGCACGGAAGAAGGCGAGCGCATCCTCGACGACCTCACCGTCATGCACCCCCTGCAGCCGTTCGGCCGTGCGTATTTCCAGGCGGGCGATCCTCGCCTGTTCACCTACGCCGACGAATGGCGCGAAGCGCATGGCCGACGGGAGCGAATCCCGGACGCCTTGCTTCCGCCTCTGTCGGTCGAACGGCCGATCGCGCTTGCCGTGCTGCGCCGTTTCCTGCGCCATCCCGTCCGGGAGTTCTTCCAGGCCCGCCTCGGTGTGCGCTTCGATGCGCCCGACGTCGCCAGCGAGGAACTGGAGCCGTTCGCGCTCGGCGGACTGGACCGCTTCGCCATGACGGACGCGCTGCTGCGCGCCGCCTGGCGGGACGAGGGCGAGGCAAGCCTCGCGATCGACGCCGCCGCCGCGCGTCTCCAGCGTGCCGGTGCGCTGCCCATGGGCGGCTTCGCCGCATCCGTGCGGCGCGATCTCACCGACGTGGCGGCCTCCGTGCACGCCCGCGTCGCCGCCGAGCGCAAGGCCTGGCCCCGCGACGCCGGCAAGCGGGAAATCCGCCTGGATATCGACGGCATCGTCATCGAAGACTGGCTGTCCGACCTGCGCGCGGATGCCGAGGGGCGTCTCGCGGCCCTGTTGCCGTCGCCGTCGGGCGTGCTCGATGCCGACGGCTCGCCGCGCGCGCATCGTCTCGTGATGCCGTGGGTCGATCACCTCGTCGCCCAGGCGGCGGGACTGCGCGTGGAAACGCGCTACGTCGGTCCCGATGCGACCGTCGCCATGTCGCCGATCGACGCCCATGAGGCGCGGGCGATGCTCGCCGTCCTGTTGAACGAATGGCGCGAAGGCATGGCCCGGCCGCTTCCCGTCGCGGTACGAACGGCGCTCGCGTGGCTGGCGGGGGATATCGACGATGCTTCCCGGCGCGCGCGTGCCGCCTACGAAGGCATGAGCGACCGCGTGCGCGGCGAAGTGGACGGCGACCCTTACCTCGCGCGCGCCTGGCAGGATTTCGATGCGTTGGCGGGCGCCGGCTTCGCCGAGCACCTGGCGCCTTACCGGGATTTCCTGTCCGCCCTGCGCGTGGAGCCGGCATGAACGCCGCCGTCGAAACGTTGAATCCGCTGGACATGCCGCTCGACGGCGTGCGCCTCATCGAGGCCAGCGCCGGCACCGGCAAGACCTGGACCATCGCCGCGCTCTACGTGCGCGCGGTGCTCGGTCACGGCATGGCGCAACCGCTGCTGCCGCCGCAGGTGCTGGTGGTGACCTTCACCGAGGCCGCCACGCAGGAATTGCGCGAGCGCATCCGCACGCGGCTGGTGGAAGCTTCGCTGGCCTTCCGCCAGGGAGGCGGAGGCGACGCCTTCCTCGACGGATTGCTCGCCGATCTTCCCGCCGACACGCATGCCGCCTGCGCGCGCCGTCTCGAACTGGCCGCCCAATGGATGGACGAGGCGGCGATCTTCACCATCCACGGCTGGAGCCAGCGCATGCTGGTCCAGCATGCCTTCGGTAGTGGCCATGCGTTCGCGCAGACCCTGGAGCCGGACGAGACCGAACTGCTGGCCGACTGCGTGCGCGACTACTGGCGACAGGCGTTCTATCCGCTCGACGAGGCCGGGCTGGCGCCGGTGCTGGAAGCATGGACCACGCCGGACGCCCTGCTGTCGGACCTCAGGCCGCTGCTGTTCGGTGGCGAGGCCGTGCTGCGCGTCAACGGCGAGCCGCTAGCCGACGGCGCGGCGATCGGCGACGTCATCGATCGGCGTCGTGCATGGGACGAGGAAGACCGCCGTCGCCTCGACGCCGCCGCCGCGTCATGGCTGGCCGACGCGGAGCGCATCGAGCGGGTCCTCGTCGAGGCGGTGCGCGACAAGGTGCTGCACAACGGCTGGTACAAGCCCGACCGCATGCCCGCCGACATGGCCGCGATGCGCCGTTGGGCGGCGACGCGCGACGCGGCCGGCTTCGACATTGCGCGCTATGGCCTGTCGCGCCTGGCCAAGGCCACGGGCAAGGGCAAGGCGCGCCCGGAGCATCCGGCGTTCGCCGCGCTTGAGCACTGGAGCGAATGGCAGGGGGGCAAGGTCGACGTGCGCCACGCGATCCTCGCCGAGGCGCTCCCGTGGGTGCGCGAGCGTTTCGCCGCGCAAAAGCGCCGCCGTGCGCAGATCGGCTTCGACGACCTGCTGCTGAGGCTGGATGCTGCGCTGACGTCGACCGCGGGCGATACCCTGGCGGCGACGATCCGGCAGCAATATCCGCTGGCGCTCATCGACGAATTCCAGGACACCGACCCGCTGCAGTACCGCATCTTCCAGGCGGTCTACGCGAACGCGCCGGACACGGGCCTGCTGCTCATCGGCGATCCCAAGCAGGCGATCTACGCCTTCCGCGGCGCCGACATCCACACGTACCTCGCTGCGCGCACGCATACGCGGGCTCCGCATTACGGCCTGGATACCAACCATCGCTCCAGCCTGGGCATGGTCGAGGCGGTGAATGCCGTGTTCTCCCATGCCGAGTCGCACGCGACCGGCGCGTTTCATTTCGCCGATCGCGGCCTGCCATTCGTGCCGGTGAAGGCGCGGGGCAGGGCGGAGCGTTTCGTGCTCGACGGCCAAACGCAACCGGCCCTCCGCTTCTGGCTGCTCGACGACGAGGCGCCGATCGGCGTGCGCGCCTATCGCGACCAGATGGCCGCGGCCTGCGCGAGCGGCATCGTGCGCCTGCTGGAAGCGGCGAAGGAAGGACGCTGTGGATTCCTGACGGACGAAGGTCGACTGCAGGCGCTCGTGCCCGCCGACATCGCCATTCTCGTGCGCAGCCACAACGAGGCACGGGAAATCCGCGACGCGCTGGATGCGCGCGACGTGCGCAGCGTGTTCCTTTCCGACCGCGATTCGGTACTCGACAGCGTCGAGGCCGTCGACGTGTCGTTTTGGTTGCGCGCGGTGGCGGAACCTTCGTCCGACACGGCGATGCGCGCCGCGCTGGCGACGCGCACGCTGGACCTCGGTTACGGCGAGCTGGAACGGCTCAACACCGACGAGGGCCACTGGGAGCGGCGTGGCCAGCAATTCTTCGCCTTGCGTGAGGTCTGGCGGAAGTCGGGCGTGCTGGCGATGCTGCATCGCCTGCTCCACGATTTCGACCTGCCCGGACGCCTGCTTGGCGCGAAGGGAGGCGAGCGCAGCCTCACCAACCTGCTGCACCTCGCCGAGCTGTTGCAGCAGGCGGCCTCGACCATCGAAGGCGAGCAGGCGCTCATCCGCCATCTCGCGGAGCGCATCGCCGATCGTGCCGGCCATACCGGCGACGAGCAGATCGTGCGCCTGGAGAGCGATGACGACCTGGTGAAGGTGGTGACCATCCACAAATCCAAGGGGCTCGAATACCCGCTGGTCTTCCTGCCCTTCGTCTGTGCCGCGGGTGGCTTGCGCGCGGGGCAGGGCTATCGTTACCACGACGGCGAGGGCTCGCAGATCGAATTGCTCTCCGCCAGCAACGATGCCGCGGGCGATGCGGTTCGCGAGGCGAAAGAAGCCGCCGAGCGGGCGGCGCTGCAGGAAGACCTTCGCCTTCTCTACGTCGCCATGACCCGTGCGCGCCACGCGTGCTGGATGGGCGTCGCGCCGGTCTGCTACAACGCGGCGCGCAAACCGCAGGTGCACCGTTCGGCGTTCGGCCACCTGCTCGCGGGCGGTGCCGAGATCGACAACGGCATGCTGGAAGGCCTCCTGCGACGCATGGCGGGCGATAGCGAGGCGATCGCCGTGGAATACATGCCCGCGCCGTCCGACGATCGCTACGCTCCGCCGCAGGTGGATTCGCGGCCGTTGCCGGCACGCGTGCCGGTCGCCGTGCGTGCCGAGCCGTGGCGCATCGCCAGCTACAGCGGGCTGCGCTACGACGAGGCGGTCGCGCCGGAGACGGCGGCGGACGACGTCATCGTGGAATACGAGGCCGAGGCGGTGGTGGAGCCGTTGCGTGCCGAGACGATCCACGGCTTTCCGCGTGGCGCAGACGCCGGCACGTTCCTGCACGACCTGCTCGAATGGATCGCGGAAGAGGGCTTTTCCGCCATCGCCGCCGATCCCGCGCGGCTGCGCGACATGATCGCGCGCCGTTGCGAACGCCAGGGCTGGACGCACTGGATCGACGTACTCCATGCATGGCTGCAGTCCCTGCTTCACACGCCGCTGGCCTTGCCCGGCGGAGACGCTTTCGCGCTGGCCGCGCTGGATGACCCGTCGCGCTACCGTGCCGAGCTCGAATTCCTTTTCGAGGCGCGCCACGTGGATACCCTGGTGCTGGATCGCATCGTGCGCGAGCACACCCTGGACGGTGAACCTCGCATGGCCCTGTCGTCCGATCGCGTGAACGGCATGCTCAAGGGGTTCATCGATCTCATCGTGGAACACGAAGGGCGCTGGTACGTGATCGACTACAAGTCGAACTGGCTGGGTACCGATGAACGTGCCTATACACCTGCGGCGATGCGCCGCTCGATCCTGGGATCCCGCTACGAGCTGCAATACGCGCTCTACCTGCTCGCATTGCATCGCCTGCTTCGTTCCCGGTTGGGCCGCGATTACGATTACGATCGCCATGTCGGCGGCTCCGTGTATCTCTACCTGCGCGGCGTCGACGGCGACGGTCACGGGGTGCATGTGGAGCGACCGACGAAAGCGATGATCGATGCGCTCGACATGCTGTTCGACGGAGGGCGCGCATGAGCCTCGACATCGACACCTGGCTCGACGCCGCCGTTGACGAAGGGCGCCTGCGCCCGATCGACCGCGCCTTCGCGCGTTTCCTGGCGACGCTCGACGCGTCGGCGGGGCCGCGCGTACTCGCGGCCGCCGCGCTTGCGAGCCGGGAATTGGGCGACGGCCATATCTGCATCGATGTCGAGGCGCTCGGGCAGAGGGAGCCCTGGCTCGTCGACGCGCCGGACTGGCTCATGGGGTCGCCCCTGGTGGCGGGTCCGGCGGGCGATCCCGCCGCGCCGCTGGTGCTGGAGGGCGGGCTGCTTTACCTGCGCCGCTTCTGGCGCGACGAGGTTCGCGTGGCCGAGGCCATCGTCGGCCGCCTGGCGCCGGCCGATACGCCCGCCGAACTGAAAGACGAGCTGTCGCGCCTTTTCCCCGGCGGCGGCGACACGCCCGATTGGCAGAAGATCGCCTGCGCCGTCGCCGCTCGCGGTACCTTCACCGTGATCACCGGCGGCCCCGGCACGGGCAAGACCACCACGGTGGTGCGACTGCTCGGCCTCTGGCAGACCCTGGCCCATCGTCGTGGCGAGCCGCGACTGCGCATCCGCCTGGCGGCACCGACCGGCAAGGCGGCCGCCCGTCTCAATGCCTCCATCGCGGGACAGATCGAGCGACTGGATGTCGATCCGGCGGTGAAGCAGGCGATCCCCGCCGAGGTCGCCACCTTGCATCGGTTACTCGGCAGCCGGCCCGACAGCCGGGCGTTCCGTCACGATCGCGACGACCCCCTCCACCTCGACGTGCTCGTGATCGACGAAGCGTCGATGATCGACCTCGAACTCATGGCCGCGACGCTCGACGCCTTGCCCGCCGGGGCGCGCCTGGTGCTGTTGGGCGACAAGGACCAGCTGTCGTCCGTGGAGGCCGGTGCCGTGCTGGGTGATCTCTGCGCCCGTGCCGATGCGGGTCACTATGACGCCGACACCTGTCGCTGGCTCGCCGCCGTCTGCGGCATGGACGTATCGCCCTGGAGCGACGGGGACGCCCGAGCTCTCGACCAGCGCGTGGTGATGCTGCGGCACAGCCACCGTTTCGGCGCGGAAAGCGGCATCGGCGAACTCGCGTCGGCGATCCATCGTGGCGACGCGGCGGCGGCCCGGCGCGCGTTCGAGTCGTCCACGGGTGACATCGCCATGCATGCGCCTTCGGCGGCGGCCATCGCGACGCTCGCCATCGAAGGACGGGACGGGGCGCCGGGGTATCGGGCCTGGTTCGACTGGATCGAACGCGAACGGCCCGCGGCCGACGCGCCTTTCGCTTCCTTCGAGGCATGGGGATCCCGGGCATTGCGTGCCCATGCGCGCTTCCAGTTGCTCTGCGCGTCCCGCCACGGCGATCACGGCGTCGTGGGACAGAACGAGCGCATCGCGCAGGGGCTGGTCGAGCGCGGCTACGTCGATGCGGGGCGCGACTGGTACGAAGGCCGCCCGGTGATGGTCACCCGTAACGACTACGCGCTGGGACTGATGAACGGCGACGTCGGCGTCACGCTGTGGATTCCCGACGGGCAGGGCGGCATGGCTTTGCGCGTGGCTTTCGGCGTGATGGACGAGCACGGTCGCGAGCGCGTGCGCTTCGTCGTGCCCAGCCGACTGGCCGCCGTCGACACGGTGTACGCGATGACGGTGCACAAGTCGCAGGGCTCCGAATTCGAGCACACCGCCCTGGCGTTGCCGGCGGAGCCCTCACCCGTCTTGACGCGGGAGTTGCTCTACACGGGCGTGACCCGCGCGCGGACGCATTTCACGCTGCTGGCGGGAGGCGACATCGTGGCGTATGCCATCGGCAGGAAAACGAAGCGGGCCTCCGGGTTGCTCCGCCGCCTGCTCTGACGGTATTCGCCGTCGCCGGATGGCCCCCCGCTCGCTGGGAACGTTGCTACTGGAAGGGTGGGAGCCGATCGTATCGGCGAATACAGGTCGCCTCAGTCGGCCCTGTAAAACCCCTTGTACCACTCCGCGAACCGCCGCACTCCCTCATCCACCGGCGTCGACGGGGCATACCCCACATCGCGCCGCAACGCCGACACGTCGGCCCACGTGTCCGGCACGTCGCCCGGCTGCATCGGCAGCAGGTTCTTCTCGACGCTGCGTCCGAGGTGCTTCTCGAGCAAGCCGATGAAATCGAGCAGCTGCACCGGCTCGTCGTTGCCGATGTTGTAGACGCGATACGGCGCCGACGAGGTGCCGGGATTCGGCATCGTCGGGTCGTACGACGGATCGGGGCGCGCGGGGTGGTCGAGCGTACGGATCACGCCCTCGACGATGTCGTCGATATAGGTGAAGTCGCGGCTGTGCTGTCCGTGGTTGAACACGTCGATGGGCTCGCCGCGCAGGATGCGGCTGGCGAACAGGATCGGCGACATGTCCGGACGGCCCCACGGCCCGTACACCGTGAAGAAGCGTAGCCCCGTGGTCGGCAGGCCGAACAGGTGGCTGTACGTATGCGCCATCAGCTCGTTGGACTTCTTGGTGGCCGCGTAGAGGCTCACGGGATGATCCACGGCGTCTTCCACGGCGAAGGGCATCTTCCGGTTGGCGCCGTAGACCGAGCTGGACGACGCATACACCAGGTGACCCACATCGTGGCGCCGGCAGGCCTCGAGCACGTTCACGAAACCGACCAGGTTGCTCTGCACGTAGGCGTGGGGATGGGTGAGCGAATAGCGCACGCCGGCCTGCGCGGCCAGGTTGACCACGCGCTCGGGCACGAAGTCCGCGAACGCCTTGTCCACGGCGGCCTGCTCGGCGAGATCGGCACGCCGGTGCGTGTAGGCGGGGTGGCTCGCGAAGCGGGCGAGCCGGGCCTCTTTCAGGGCCGGGTCGTAGTAGTCGTTGTGGTTGTCGAGGCCCAGCACCGTATCGCCGCGTGCCAGCAGGCGTTCGGTGAGGGCCGCGCCGACGAAGCCGGCACTGCCGGTGACCAGGATGCGCATGGGGCTTGCCCGAGGAGGGGGAAACCCCATTGTAACGGAGCGTGCCGTTGACACGGCGCAAGGGCTGAACTAGTTTTTGCCGGTATCCACGAGACGAGGGTGGCCCGCGGCAACGCCGGCCGAGTGTGCGACATGCGGACTACGACCTGCTCAACCTGACTCCACCGCCACGTCTTCGTCTCCATCCGAAGGGCGCCTGGCGCCCTTTTTGTTTGTCCGGAAATCCGTTCCCATGATCCAGATCACGCTCCCCGACGGCAGCCAGCGCCCCTTCGACCATCCCGTGTCCGTGCAGGACGTCGCCGCCTCGATCGGCGCCGGCCTCGCCAAGGCCACCCTCGCCGGCAAGGTGGACGGCAAGCTGGTCGATGCGAGCTTCACCATCGATCGCGACGCCTCGCTGGAAATCGTCACGGAGAAGAGCCCCGAGGCCCTGGACATCCTGCGCCACTCCACGGCGCACCTGCTCGGCCAGGCCGTGCAACGCCTGTTCCCCGGCGCGCAGGTCACCATCGGTCCGGTCATCGACAACGGCTTCTATTACGACTTCGCCTACGAGCGTCCCTTCACGCCCGACGACCTGGCCGCCATCCAGGCCGAGATGGAGAAGATCGTCAAGGAACAGATTCCCGTCACGCGCTCGGTGAAGAGCCGCGACGAGGCGATCCGTTTCTTCCGTGACCTGGGCGAGGAATACAAGGCGCAGATCATCGAGTCGATCCCGGCCGGCGAAGAGCTATCGCTCTATACCCAGGGCGAGTTCACCGACCTGTGCCGCGGCCCCCATGTGTCCAACACCGGCAAGCTGCGCGCGTTCAAGCTGATGAAGGTGGCCGGCGCCTATTGGCGTGGCGATTCCAACAACGAGATGCTCAGCCGCATCTACGGTACGTCGTGGCTCAACGACAAGGACCTGAAAGCCTACCTCGTCCAGCTCGAGGAAGCCGAGAAGCGCGACCACCGCCGCATCGCCAAGGAGCTCGACCTCTTCCACCAGCAGGAAGAAGCCCCGGGGATGGTCTTCTGGCACCCCAAGGGCTGGGCCATCTGGCAGGTGGTGGAGCAGTACGTGCGCGGCGTGTATCGCAAGAGCGGCTACCAGGAAGTGCGCGGGCCGCAGATCATGGACGTGAGCCTGTGGAAGAAGTCCGGCCATTGGGACAACTACCACGAGAACATGTTCTTCACCGAGTCGGAAAAGCGCACCTACGCGCTCAAGCCGATGAATTGCCCGGGCCACGTGCAGATCTTCAACGCCAACCTGCACAGCTACCGCGACCTGCCGATCCGCTACGGCGAGTTCGGCGGCTGCCATCGCAACGAACCCTCGGGCGCGCTGCACGGCATCATGCGCGTGCGCGCCTTCACCCAGGACGACGGCCATATCTTCTGCACCCCGGCGCAGATCGAGGAGGAGGTGGCGGCTTTCCACCAGCAGGCCATGCAGGTGTACTCGGATTTCGGTTTCGAGGACATCGCCATGAAGATCGCCCTGCGCCCCGAAAAGCGCATCGGCGCCGAGGACGTCTGGGACAAGGCGGAGGACGCCCTGCGCAAGGCGCTGTCCGCGGCCGGGGTGACGTGGGAAGAGCTTCCGGGCGAGGGTGCCTTCTACGGCCCCAAGATCGAGTATCATATGAAGGATTCGATCGGCCGTACCTGGCAGGTCGGCACGATGCAGGTGGATTTCATGATGCCCGAGCGCCTCGGCGCCGAGTACGTGGACGAAAACAGCCAGCGTCAGCACCCCGTCATGCTTCACCGGGCCATCGTCGGCTCGATGGAGCGCTTCATCGGTATTCTCATCGAGCATCACGCGGGCTTGCTTCCGCCGTGGCTCGCCCCCATTCAGGCCGTCGTGTTCGGTATTACCGACGCTCAGGCCGATTATGTGCGTGAGGTCACGCAAGCCCTTGTTGGACAAGGCTTCAGGGTGGATGCCGATTTGCGCAACGAAAAGGTCGGATATAAAATCCGGCAGCATACGATGCAGAAAGTGCCCTACCTCATCGTGGTCGGTGACCGCGAGAAGGAACAGGGTACCGTTTCCGTACGTACTCGCGGTGGCGAAGACCTCGGCAGCATGCCGGTGGCCGACTTCGCCGCGAAACTGGAGGCAGAGGCCCGTCGCTGAAGGCACGGGCTCGCCATAGGGTTCATTCTTCTGGAGGATAGCGTTATCGCTACGACCGATAACAAGGGCAATCGCAAGAACAACGAGATCCGCGTGCCCAAAGTGCGCGTGCTGGGTCCCGAGGGCGAGCAGCTGGGCATCATGGATACCCGTGAGGCCATCCGCCGCGCCGAGGAGGACGGTCTCGACCTCGTCGAAATCCAGCCGAACGGCGATCCGCCGGTCTGCAAGATCATGGATTTCGGCAAGTTCAAGTTCGAAGCCCAGAAGAAGGCCCAGGCCGCCAAGAAGAAACAGAAGCAGGTCGAAATCAAGGAAGTGAAGTTCCGCCCCGTGACCGACGTGGGCGACTACGACATCAAGCTGCGCAAGATGCGCGAGTTCCTCGAGGAAGGCGACAAGGTGAAGGTCACGATCCGCTTCCGCGGCCGTGAGATGTCCCACCAGGACCTCGGCCAGAACCTCGCCAGGAAGATCCAGGCCGATATCGGCGAAGACGGCGTGGTGGAGTCTTTCCCCCGCCTCGAAGGCCGGCAGATGGTCATGATGATCGGTCCGAAGAAGAAGATCTGATCGTCCCGAACGGCGCCCCAGGGCGCCGTTCTCATGTCCACTGAGACGTCGCTCCCGCGCACGCGGGAGCCCAGCGCCTGACATCAGGCTGTCGCGACGAGCTTCCTACGGTTTTTCGCTCTGACTCCTCCGCCAGTCTCGGCACCGGGGCTCTGGATTCCTGCGTTCGCAGGAATGACGGGTAGGGAACGCCCCACCATGGCTGAGTGTTGAATTTTCACGATTTGTGTATAATCGCCGGCTCGGCCCGCAAGGAAGGGCCGATCACCGTCCCCGGCAGGAAGGAAAGCGCAGGCGCCGCGAGGCCCCGCCGCCGGATCAGTCAGCAATCGTAGATACGGAGCATTCCGATGCCCAAGATCAAGACCAACCGGGCGGCCGCGAAGCGTTTTCGCAAGACCGCTTCGGGCAAGTTCAAGGCCGGTCACGCCTTCAAGTCGCACATCCTGACCAAGAAGTCGACCAAGCGTAAGCGCGGCCTGCGCGCTCCCAACCACGTCAAGGCGTGCGACACCAAGGGTGTGGCTCGCATGTTGCCGTATCTCTAAGGGAGACTAAGTAATGGCTCGTGTTAAGCGCGGTGTTACCGCCCGTCGTCGTCACAAGAAAATCATCGGCCGTGCCAAGGGTTATTACAACGCCCGCCGCAAGGTCTTCCGCGTAGCCAACCAGGCCGTCATCAAGGCCGGTCAGTACGCGTACATCGGCCGCAAGCAGCGCAAGCGTCAGTTCCGCGCGCTGTGGATCGTCCGTATCAATGCCGCCGCCCGTCAGTTCGGTCTGTCGTACAGCCGTCTGATCAACGGTCTGGCCAAGGCCAACATCTCGGTCGACCGCAAGGTCCTCGCCGACCTCGCCGTGCACGACATCAAGGCGTTTGGCGCGATCGCAGAGAAGGCCAAGGCCAGTCTGGCTGCGTAATCCGCTTTACCACGCGCGGTAACACCTGCCGCGCGATGATGGATAACGTGGGGAGAAGGCCTTGCCTTCTCCCCATCTTTTTTTGTGTGCCTGAAAACATCAGGAAAACCGATGGAATCGATCGAGCAAATCGACGCCTCCCTGAGCGACATCGAGTCCGCCGTCTCGCTCGAGGCCCTGGATGCCGTCCGCGTCGCCCTGCTGGGCAAGAACGGCGCGATCACCGCCGCCCTGAAGGCGCTAGGCCAGCTCTCCGCCGAGGAGCGCAAGGCGCGAGGCGCCGAGGTCAATCGCGTCAAGGAGCGTCTGACCGATGCCATCGCCGCCCGCAAGCGGACGCTGGAACAGGCCGAACTCGACCGCCGCCTCGCTTCCGAGCGCATCGATGTCACCCTGCCGGGCCGCGACGGCGACTTCGGCGGCATCCATCCGATCACCCGCGCCCTCGAGCGCATCGCCGACATCTTCGGCCGGCTTGGCTACCAGCGTGCCGACGGCCCCGAGATCGAAGACGACTGGCACAATTTCGAGGCGCTGAATTTCCCGCCGCACCATCCCGCGCGGGCGATGCACGACACCTTCTATTTCGGTGACGGGCGCTTGCTGCGCACGCATACCTCGCCGGTGCAGATTCGCTCGATGCGCGGCCGCCAGCCGCCCATCCGCATCATCGCGCCGGGCAAGGTCTACCGCAGCGATTCCGACCAGACCCACTCGCCGATGTTCCATCAGATCGAGGGCCTGCTGGTCGACGAAACCTCCAGCTTCGCCGATCTGAAGGGCACGCTGGCGGAGTTCGTTCGCGCCTTCTTCGAGCGCGATTTCGAAATGCGCTTTCGTCCGAGCTACTTCCCGTTCACCGAGCCGTCGGCCGAGGTGGACATTCGCTGGGATGCCGAAGACGGCTCCACGCGCTGGCTCGAAGTGTTGGGCTGCGGCATGGTGCACCCCGCCGTGCTGAAGAACTGCGGCATCGATCCGGAGCGTTACACGGGCTTCGCGTTCGGCCTGGGTGTCGAGCGCTTCGCCATGCTGCGCTACGGCGTAAGCGATCTGCGCGCGTTCTTCGACAACGACCTGCGCTTCCTTCGCCAGTTCGCCTGATCCGCCCACCCCGTTCAACGAGTCGCTCCCATGAAATTCTCCGAAAACTGGTTGCGTGAGCTGGTGACCGTCGACGCGGACCGCGCCGCGCTCGTGCATGCCCTCACCATGGCCGGCCTCGAAGTCGAAGACGTCACGCCGCTGGGCGAGAACCTCGACGGCGTCGTCGTCGCCGAGATCGTCGCGGCGGCGAAGCATCCCGAGGCCGATCGCCTGCAGGTATGCAGCGTGAGCACGGGGCAGGGTGCCCCGCTGCAGATCGTCTGCGGCGCCCCCAACGCCCGCGTGGGCATCCGCGTGCCGCTGGCCACCGTCGGCGGCACGTTGCCGGGCGGTATCCAGATCAAGGCGGCCAAGCTGCGTGGCGTCGAATCCTTCGGCATGCTCTGTTCCGCGAAGGAGCTGGGCATCGACGCCGACGCCTCGGGTCTGCTCGAACTGCCGTCCGACGCGCCGCTAGGGCAGTCGTTGACCGCGTATCTCGGCCTGCCCGATGCCAGCATCGAGCTGAAGGTCACCCCGAACCGTCCCGACGTGCTCGGCCTCAACGGCCTCGCGCACGACGTGGCCGCGCTGTTCGGCAGCCGGGTGAAGTCCATCGGCGTGGGCGAGGCGGCGGTGGCGTCGGCCGCGACGCGGACGGTGAGGCTCGAAGCAGGCGCCGACGCGCCGCGCTACCTCGGCCGCGTGATCGAAGGCATCGACGCGAGCGCTCCCTCGCCGCTGTGGCTGGCCGAGCGTTTGCGTCGAGCGGGCATCCGCCCGATCGGCGCCGTGGTCGACATCACCCAGTACGTGATGCTCGAGCTGGGGCAGCCGATGCACGCGTTCGACAACGACAAGCTCGCCGGGTCGATCGTCGTCCGTCACGCCACGCAGGGTGAAACCCTCAAGCTGCTCGACGGCAACGAGGCGAAGCTCGATCCCTCGTTCCTGGTCATCGCCGACGAGGCTCGTCCGCTCGCCGTCGCCGGCGTGATGGGCGGTTTCGATTCGCGCTTTACCGACACGACCCGCAACGTGTTCCTCGAGGCCGCGCATTTCGCGCCGTCGGCCATCATGGGGCGCGCGCGCAAGCTCGGGCTGCATACCGACGCGTCGCATCGTTTCGAGCGTGGCGTCGATCCCGCGCTTCCCCGTCGCGCCCTGGAGCGTGCCACGGAGCTGTTGCTGGACATCGCCGGTGGCAAGGCGGGACCGATCGTCGTCGCTGAGCGGAGCGAAGACCTCCGCGAGCACGCGCCGGTGCTGCTGCGCCATGCGCGCCTGCGCCGCGTGCTCGGCATCGAGGTGGCCGCGAGCGAGGTCTCGCGCATCTTCACCGCGCTGGGCATGGCGGTGGAAGAAGTCGCCGACGGCTGGCGGATCACCCCGCCCAGCAGCCGCTTCGACATCGAACGCGAGGAAGACCTCATCGAAGAGGTCGCCCGCATCCACGGTTACGAACGTATTCCCACCACCACGCCCGCGGGCAAGATCGCCCTCGAGCCCGAGCCGGAAGCGCGCCTGTCCGCGATGCAGCTGCGAGATCAGCTCGTGTCACGCGGCTATTTCGAGGCGGTGACGCTGTCGTTCGTCAACGCCGACCTGCTCAGGACGTGGGGTGTCGACGCCGCCTGGGTGCCGTTGGCCAACCCGCTATCGGCCGACCTGGCCGTGATGCGTACCTCGTTGCTGCCCGGCCTGGTCGAGGCACTGCGCTACAACGCTGCCCGCCAGCAGGAGCGCGTGCGCCTGTTCGAGGTGGCCCGTAGCTTCCATGCCACGGGAGGGGCCCCCGACGAGGTCGACCGCGTGGCCGTGGTCGCCTCCGGGAGCGCTCGTGCCGAACAGTGGGGCGAGCCCTCGCGACCGATCGATTTCTTCGATCTCAAGGGTGATCTCGATGCGTTGATCGCCCGTACCGGTGAACCGGCCCGCTGGTCGGTGGACACCGCCGACCTGCCGTCGTGGCTGCATCCCGGTCGGGGTGCCCGCGTGCTGCGCGACGGCCACCCGGCCGGTTTCATCGGCGCACTGCACCCGGCGCTGGCCAAGGTGCTCGATCTCGGCGCCGACGTGCACGTGATGGAGGTGGCGCTCGAGCCGTTGCTGGCGCGTCGCCTGCCCAGTGCGACGCGCGTGGCCCGCTTCCCCGCCGTGCGCCGGGACATCGCCGTGGAGCTGCCCGAGGAGGTGACCTGGGCCAGTGTCGAGGCCGCCGTGCGCGGAACCTTGGGCGAGACGCTGCGGGAGATCCGCCTGTTCGACCGCTATGCGGGCAAGGGAATCGAGGAAGGGCGAAAGAGTCTCGCTATGGGCTTGATTTTACAGGACGCTTCACGCACCCTTACCGACGAAGATGCCGACGCTCGCGTGGCAGAAGCGGTGGGGGCATTGGAGAAAACATGCAAGGCAAGAATGCGAGGATGAGATGGCGCTGACCAAGGCGGAAATGGCCGAGCGGCTTTTCCTCGACGTAGGCCTCAACAAGCGCGAGGCCAAGGAATTCGTGGACGCGTACTTCGAGGTCGTGCGCGAGGCGCTCGAGAAGGGCGAGCAGGTCAAGCTGTCGGGCTTCGGCAACTTCGACTTGCGCCAGAAGAATCAGCGGCCCGGTCGCAATCCGAAGACCGGCGAAGAAATCCCCATCTCGGCCCGGCGGGTAGTCACTTTCCGCCCCGGCCAGAAACTCAAGGTAAGAGTCGAGGGCTATGCTGGATCCAGGGAATAACACCGAACTTCCGGCGATCCCGGCAAAGCGCTACTTCACCATCGGTGAGGTCAGCGAGCTTTGCGGCGTCAAGCCGCACGTGCTTCGCTATTGGGAGCAGGAGTTTCCCGCCCTCAAGCCCGTCAAGCGTCGCGGCAACCGTCGCTATTACCAGCGCCACGACGTGCTCATGATCCGGCAGATCCGTTCGTTGCTGTACGACGAGGGCTTCACCATCACGGGCGCACGTGCCCGCCTCGACGGCCCCCAGGCCCGGATGGAGGCGAGCATGTCGCACCAGATCGTGCGCCAGGTCAGGCTCGAACTCGAAGAGGTACTTACCCTGCTTCGTCGCTGACCGGCGCTTCCGCTGGCGGCATCGAAGCTGTTACAATCGTTAGCTCGTCGGGGTGTAGCGCAGCCTGGTAGCGCACTACGCTGGGGGTGTAGTGGTCGCGAGTTCGAATCTCGCCACCCCGACCATTTATTTCGAAAGGCGTCCCAGTGGGGCGCCTTTTTCTTTGGTCGGCTTTCTTGGGTCTGCGCGGCGGTCGCCTCGAGCATCCGACGAGGTGTCCTTCGGGCGCGTCCCTGAGCCTATCGCTAGGCCGATTCGGCCGGACCCGTGCAAGTTATTCAGCCCTCTAGGAAAGTTCCGGCAACGTCTTCACATTTCCCCTGGGCATCCGCTCTCAAGTATGGCGTCCGCCGGCCGATAGACCGGCAGACGATTTTCGTGCGGATGCCGCTTCCGGGGGGAAAGAACGATGTCATCAACCGATGCCCGCGACCGCGCCCATGCGGCCTTGAAAGCGGCGCAGGACAAGATCGACCTGCTCGCCGGAATCCGGCCCTTCCTGATCGATCTTTCCTTGCGCGAGAACCCGGTAGGCTCGCGCGTCGGCCAGACCATCGACGAAAAGATGGCCATCCTGCCGCGCCTGCGCGAGTTCGGTTTCAAGAATATCTCCCTGGGCACGCTCGATTACGCGATACCCGACGAACTCGAGGTCGACGACGATTTCATGCGCAAGCTGCGCGACACCGGCGCCGATCTGCGCGGATGTTTCGCGTTCACCGCCATCGGCCTGGTCGATGCCGACGGTCGCTTCACGCCCGACCCCTCGCAGGTGAAACTTCGCGACTACGGCGTGCCGAACACGGTCCACGAGATCTACCTGAGCCCGTTCGGCATGGCCAAGATGTACGACCTGGATACGCTCAAGCGCAGCATCCCGGCGAGCGTGCAGTGGCTGATCGACAACGTGAAGGGCGAGAACGGCGGTCCGCCGCGTATCTTCATCAATATCGTGGACGGTTGCGATGCGTTCGCCGAAACGCCCGACGACACCTTCGACGTGCTCGAACTGATCGGCAGCCTCCCGATCGAAGGCATCACCATGGAGGACGATCGCGGCACCTACATGCCGTTCCAGGTGGGCGCCTACGTCGCCGCCGCACGCGCGATCCTGCCTGAGCGGATGAAGATCCTCGTGCACCTGCACGCCGGCGGTGGCTTCGAAAACGCCTCCATGATCGAAGCCCTGCTCAACGGCGCCGACGGCGCCTGGGGTGGCCTGCCCAAGCAGGCCGCCGTGATCGGGCATGCCTCCCTGGGCGAACTGCTGGCCAACCTCGCCCGCGTGAAGAATCGCGAAATCGACGGCATGTTCCGCATGAAGGAACTGCTGCCCCTGGCGACGAGCCTCCAGGTGCTCGACGAGAACGGACCGGTGCCGGACGACCTGCCGGTCCTGGGCAACAATGCCTACCGGTTGTCGCTGAGTTCGTTCCGGCAGATCGACGAACGCTTCATGGACCTTCCGCCCGAGCGCATCGGTGGCCAATATCGCTATCGCATCTGTCCGGTGGTGAGCGACGCCGAACCGGTGCGCGGCCGCCTGGCGGAGGTCACGGGCGAGGCGCCGGGGACGTACGACGACGCCGTCGTGGACACGATGATCCGCCTGATGCGCCGTGACCTGCGCGCAGGCGTTCGCATCGACTACGACGAGCCGGCGAACCTGATCCAGCTCCATGCCCGCGCCACGAACCCGCCGGCTCCCCTTTCGACCGCCATGCAAGTCACCCATGAGCATTGAAGACGAGATCCTCAACGAAGAGCCGGGGGTCTATAAGACCCTGCTCGAATCCACGCGGGCCATCCCCTGGAAAATCGACTGGGCGACGCTGCGCTTCGCCTACATCGGGCCGCAGATCGAAGAACTGCTCGGCTGGTCGCCGCAATCCTGGGCCACCGTGCAGGACTGGTCCGATCGTATCCATCCGGAAGATCGTGAGTGGGTATTCAACTTCTGCGTGTCGCAGTCGCAGGCCGGCATCGATCACGAGGCCGACTATCGCGCACTGCGCAAGGACGGCGAATTCGTCTGGATCCGCGACGTGGTGCACGTGGTGCGCAATCCCGACGGTACGCCCAATGCGCTGATCGGCTTCATGTTCGACATCAGCGAGCGCAAGCGCACCGAGGAAAAGCTGCTCGACATGCAGCGCGAACTGGAAGAGCTGTCCTACAAGGACGGCCTGACCGGCGTGGCCAATCGCCGACGTTTCGACAAGGTGATGGACGTGGAGTGGCGTGAAGCGCGCCGCCTGCGCCAGCCGCTGTCGGTGGTGGTGCTGGATATCGACTACTTCAAGCAATACAACGACCACTACGGCCACCTCGAGGGTGACGAGTGCCTCAAGCGCGTGGCGAAGGCGCTGACCGGCATCCTGCGCGGGCCGCGCGACCTGCTGTGCCGCTTCGGTGGCGAGGAGTTCGTGCTGCTGCTGCCGGACACCGACGAAGGCACGGCCATGGCGCAGGCCTGGCGTTGCCTCGATCTCGTCGACAAGGCATTGATCCTGCACGCGGGCATCGGCACCGGCCACCGCCTCACCCTGAGCGCGGGCGTGAACACCATCGTGCCGAAGGAGCACGACGAGGTGAATCCGTTCATCGACGTGGCCGACCGCCGCCTTTACCTGGCGAAGGAGCGGGGCCGTGCGCGCGTCGTGTCCGACGACGCGGTCAGTAGAGAACCCGTGCCTTGAGCGTGCCGTCGATGGCCGCCAGCTCGTTGCGCAGGGCGGCGGCGCGTTCCTCGGTGGTGGTCACGTCGATCACCACGTAACCCACCTGCGGTGAGGTCTGCAGGTACTGGCCGTCGATGTTCACCGCCGCGCGGGAGAACACGTCGTTCACCTGGGAAAGCACGCCGGGGATGTTGCGGTGGATGTGCAGGAGACGGCGGCTGGTGGGGTGGCCGGGCAGGGACACCTCGGGGAAGTTCACCGCCGAGAGCGTGCTGCCGTTGTCGCTGTAGCGCACCAGCTTGGACGCCACCTCGATGCCGATGTTTTCCTGCGCCTCGGCCGTGCTGCCGCCGACGTGGGGGGTGAGGATCACGTTGTCCATGCCCACCAGAGGCGAGACGAACGGGTCGCCGTTGCCCTTGGGCTCCACCGGAAAGACGTCGACGGCGGCACCCGCCAGGTGTTTCGACTGGAGGGCGGCCGCCAGGGCGTCGATGTCGACCACGGTACCGCGGGAGGCGTTCACCAGCATGGCACCGGGCCGCATGCGGGCCAGCTCGGCGGTGCCGATCATGTTCTTGGTCTGTGCCGTTTCCGGCACGTGCAGGGTGACCACGTCGGCCCGCTCGAGCAGGTCGTCGAGACTGGCGGCCGGGCGTGCGTTGCCGAGGGAGAGCTTGGGCTCGATATCGTGGAAGATCACCCGCATGCCCAGGGATTCCGCCAGCACGCCCACCTGGGTGCCGATGTGGCCGTAGCCGACGATGCCCAGCACCTTGTCGCGCACCTCGAAGCTGCCGGCGGCCGACTTCGACCAGCCGCCCCGATGGCATTCGGCATTCTTCTCGGGGATGCGGCGCACCAGCATGATCGTTTCGGCGATGACCAGCTCGGCCACGCTGCGCGTGTTGGAGTAGGGCGCGTTGAACACCGGCACGCCCAGCCGCTCGGCCGCGGCGGCATCGACCTGGTTGGTGCCGATGCAGAAACAGCCCACCGCGATCAGGCGGCGGGCCTCGGCCAGCACCTCGGCGGTGAGGTGGGTGCGCGAGCGGATGCCCACGATGTGCGCGTCGGCGATGCGCTCGCGCAGCTCGTCGTCCGGCAGCGACTTCTCGTGGAACTCGATCTGCGAATATCCGGCCTGCCTGAACGTCTCCAGCGCGCTCCGGCTGACCCCCTCGAGCAGCAGCACCTTGATGTCTTCTTTCGGGTACGACGTGCGCTTCATGGGGCGTGACCGGTCCTGGATGAGGAAACCCACTATGCCAGATGCCTCCTACGAAAAGGGACGATGGACGCGCACTGCCCGACGCTGGCACGCTGGGGCACCCGATGTCTGGACGTCCCTATGACCGACCCTCGTGTGACCGAGCTCGCCGGCCTCCTGCCGGGACTCAAGCTGTCGATCGATGCCGGCGATCTCGAACACCACGGCCGCGACTGGACGCGGCGATGGACGCCCGCGCCGATGGCCGTGGCCTTTCCGGCGGACATCGCCGAGGTGCAGGCCATCGTCCGCTGGGCGAACGGCGCGAGCGTGGCGATCGTGCCTTCCGGTGGGCGCACGGGCCTCTCCGGCGGCGCCGTGGCCGCCCGGGGCGAGCTGGTCGTCAGCCTCGACCGGATGAACCGGGTGCTCGGTTTCGATCCCATCGACCGTACCCTCACCGTGCAGCCGGGCATCGCGCTCGAAGCGGTGCAGAATGCCGCGCGCGAGCACAGCCTCATCTATCCGGTGGACTTCGCGGCGCGCGGTTCCTGCCAGATCGGCGGCAATATCGCGACCAATGCCGGCGGCATCCGCGTGATCCGCTACGGCAACACCCGCCAGTGGGTGGCGGGACTCAAGGTGGTGACGGGCCACGGTGAGCTGCTCGACCTCAATCGCGGCCTGGTCAAGAACGCCTCCGGGTACGATCTCCGGCATCTGGTGATCGGCTCGGAAGGCACCCTCGGCATCGTCGTCGAGGCCACGCTGTGGCTTACCTCGCCCCCGCTGCAGACGCAGGTCATGCTGCTGGCCGTGCCGGCCATGGATGCCCTGATGAAGGTATTCGCCGAAGCCCGTCACCGCCTTCGCCTGGAAGCCTTCGAATTCTTCACCGATCGCGCGCTCGCGCACGTCAAGGCGCACGGCGGGCAGGATCCCTTCGATACCGTGCATCCTTTCTACGTGGTGACCGAGTTCGACGCCGCCGACGAAGCGGCGAAGGATGCGGCGATGGCTTTCTTCGAGCTATGCGTGGGGGAGGGCTGGGTCGTCGACGGCGTCATCGCGTCCAGTGACGCCCAGGCCAGTTCGCTGTGGCGGTTGCGCGAGGGCATCACCGAGAGCCTTGCCCGGCATCGTCCCTACAAGAACGACGTATCGGTGCGGATAGCCGCCGTCCCCGCTTTCATGGACGACATGCAGCGCCTGCTCGCGGTCGAGTACCCGGATTTCGAGGTGGTCTGGTTCGGCCACATCGGCGATGGCAACCTGCATATCAACGTGTTGAAACCGGCCGGCCTCGACAACGACGCCTTCGTGGCCCAGTGCGAGCACGTGACCTCGATGCTGGTGGAGACCTTGCGCCGCCACGAGGGCAGCATCTCGGCCGAGCACGGTATCGGCCTGGTCAAGAAGCCCTGGCTGTCGAGCGTGAGGTCGCCCGGGGAGATCGCCCTCATGCGTGGGATCAAGGCCGTTTGGGACCCCAACGGCGTCATGAATCCGGGCAAGTTACTGTAGCGGGCGGTCGTGTCGGTGGCGTTGCCGGGCTGCCCCCGTTAGCCTTGGAATCTCTCTCCCGTTTTCCAGAGCACGAGCATGACCCAGGATTCCACCGACCTCTACCCGCCGCTCGAGCCGTACAACAGCGGCATGCTGAAGGTGTCGCCGCTGCATACCCTCTATTTCGAGGAAAGCGGTAACCCCCACGGCAAGCCGGTGGTGTTCCTGCACGGCGGCCCGGGCGGCGGCACCAACCCGCGCTGCCGCCGCTTCTTCGATCCGGCGAAGTACCGCATCGTGCTGTTCGACCAGCGCGGATGCGGCCGTTCCACGCCGCATGCGGAACTCACAGACAACACCACCTGGGATCTCGTGGCCGACATCGAGCGGCTGCGCGAGCACCTGGACATCGACCGCTGGCAGGTCTTCGGCGGCTCCTGGGGATCGACGCTGGCGCTGGCCTACGCGCAGGCGCATCCGGGCAGGGTTACCGAACTGGTGCTGCGCGGCATCTTCATGCTCCGCCGGACGGAACTGGAATGGTTCTACCAGTCCGGTTGCAGCGACCTGTATCCCGATGCGTGGGAGACCTACCTCTCGGCCATTCCGCAGGCCGAGCACGGTGACCTCATCAGTGCCTACCACCGCCGCCTCACGCATGCCGATCCCGCCGTGCGCGTGGCGGCGGCGCGCGCGTGGTCGGTGTGGGAGGGTGCCACGAGCTACCTCTACCAGGACGAATCGCACATCGCCTCCAGTGGTGAAGACGAGTTCGCCCTGGCCTTCGCACGCATCGAATGCCACTACTTCGTCAACGCCGGGTTCTTCGAGGTCGACGGGCAGTTGCTGCGCGACGTGGGCAGGATTCGCCATATCCCCACGGTGATCGTGCAGGGACGCTACGACGTGGTATGCCCGATGCGTAGCGCCTGGGACCTGCATCGCGCGTTCCCGGAGGCCGATCTGAAGATCGTGCAGGACGCGGGGCATTCGGCGTTCGAGCCGGGGATCGCGCGGGAGCTGGTTCGCGCGACGAACCGCTTCGCGCGCTGAGTTCGCCGATACGATCGGCTCCCACCCCTTCGGTAGCCTGCGTGAGGCAGCATCGCTACCGAAGGGGTGGGAGCGGATCGTATCCGCAAACAGGCGCCCGGCAGGAACCGGGCGTCGGGGCTTACAGGATGATCGTCGGCAACGCCAGCATGTCCACCACGAAACCGTCGTGATCGGACGAGCCGATCGCCTTCTTCACGCCCGTCTCCTTCGCCGCGTCGTCCAGCGTCTGCACCGGCGCGTCGAGGTTGCCGCGACCGAACTGCATGTTCAGGAACAGGCCGCGGGCCACCGTGTTGAGCAACGCGTTGTCCAGGACCTGGTGCGTCGGCACCGAACGCGGCGCCTGGCCCTGGATGTTGCCGAAGTTCTCGGTGAACAGGAACGAATAGCGGTCGTTCTCCGGCACCGAATCCACGGCGTTCCATAGCGTGGGCTTGACCAGGTTCTTGCCGAGCTTGAGCAGGTTCTGGCTATCGTCGTACTTGCCCGAGACCAGGCCCACCACGTCGGTGAAGCCGTCGCTGAAGGGGTAGGCGTTGAAGTCCCCCACGACCAGCAGCGGCGCGAGGAGGTTCTTGCGGTCGGTCTGCAGGATCTGCACCTGCTTGGCCAGCGACACGGCCTGCAGGAAGCGCTTCTGGCGATCGCGATCGGCGGCGCTGCCGGTCTTGTCCACGTTCTGGCGGGCCTTCGGGTGCACCGAGATCACGTTGACGCGCATGCGGCCGACGATCGACGGTACGTCGGCGGTGAGCAGCAGCGGCGGATGGTCATGCAGGAACGACGTGCCGCCCTGGTCGTCCCACGTGGCGTCGGCGTCGAGCTGGCGCACATCCACCACGTGCACGCGGTCGGTGCGCACGAGGAAGCCCACGTTGATGCCGCTGGGATCGTGGCCCTGCTGGAGAAAGGCTTCGTACTGGGCCGGGTAATCGTCACCCAGCTGCTTGGCGAGACCCTGCAGCACGGTGAGGCTCTTGACCTCTTCCACCGAGAGAATGTCCGGTAGCTTGAGCACGCCGCCGATGTAGGCCGACAGGCGCTGCGTCTTCAGCTTCACCTCGTCGGCGGTGGGTTCGGCGCTGCCGCCCGAGCAGGTGAACGTGGTGTTGAACTCCGTGTCGCAGAAGCGCTCGGTATTCAGCGCGCCCACGCGCACGGCGTAGAACGGACGCGCGTCCACGGGGCGCGGCAGCGTCGCCGCCTTCTTGATGGTGATCTTGCTGGGAATGAAGGTGTACGCACCGAACGCGTAGGAGATCACGCCTTCGGCGCGGAACGTGGTGCCCGCGTTGAACGGCGTATCGGCCGCCACGGCGCCGAAGTCGGCGGTGTTCATCTTCAGCACCTGCGGGTTGCCGTTCCAGTTCGGCAGGGTCACGCCGTCGGGCACCGGCACGGTGAAGCGTACGCCCGGCTGGCGCAGCGAGCGGTTGCCGTCGGTGGTGATATACACCTCGGCGAACGGTTCGCCGCTGAAGCGCAGGTTGCCCGTGGTAATCGTGCCGGTGTCGATGGCCACGCGCATGCCGACGTAGCACTGGAAGTTGGTCGGACCGCACGAGAGATGATTCGGATCGTGCGACGGCACCTTGTCGTCGAACGCCACGGCTTTCGGCAGGCGCGCACCGTGCATCGTCGTGACGATCGTGGCGTCCTTGAGCTCCGGCAGGTTGAAGAAGTTGTCGACCGTGGCATCCACGTTCACCACGTCGCCCGACTTCACCGTCGGCGGCGCGCTGGTGAACACGTAGATGCCGTTCGAGGTGAGGGCATCGGCATCGGCGCGATGGTCGGGCGTCTGGATGGTGAAGCCCTGCGGACCCACCGCCGTCACCACGTTGCCCGTGGTGGACACGCGCTTGCCCAGCAGCGGCGATACCTGGTCGTGGCCGGTGATCTGCCAGATCTCGGCGGTGACCGGGATTTCGTTGAGGATCGCGCCGATGGCCGAGGCCTTCGCCAGGGTGACGTCGCCGGTGGCGCCGGAAAGGTTCACCTTGAACGCCTTGTCCGGGCCGGACGCCTTCGCCCCGTGCACGTTCACGTCGAAGCTCGCCGTGGTCTGGCCGGCGGGGATGGTCACCGTGGTGTCGACGGCGTCGTAGTCGCCGGCGGCCACCGTGGCGGTGTCGTCGGCGGTGGCGGCGTGCACGGAGACGTCGGCGGCCTGCGGCTGGCTCAGCGTCACGGTGAAGGGCATCGTCACGTCGTCGGCGTTGCGCAGGCTCACCGAGGCGTCGGCGATCGACAGGCTCGGGCCTTGGGCGACGCAGGCCGAGGCGGCGTTGTGCGGCGTGGTCGGAGCCACCTTCACCCAGTCGGCCGAATTGTCGCCCGTGCCCTGCGGCAGGCCGCCGCCGGTGGTCTTGCGCAGGTAACCCTGGTCGGCATTGCCGCTGCCGAGCGATGCCAGCGGCGTACCGAGCTTGTAGGCCGAACCGGCGCTCAGGCCCACCTGGTCGAGCACGTTGCCCGCGGTATCCAGCAGGGCGAGGCCACCGTCGTCGGTGATGCCGGTGGCATAGGTGTAGTCGGCGGGGATGGCGCCGGAGTAGCCCGGGCTGGTCTTGTTGCCCAGCAGCACGAAGCAGCCGGGCTGGATCGTCACGCCGCCGGGAAAGGTGAAGCGCGTGCCGGTGACGCCGGTGGCGTTCGACGCGTTGAGCTTGAAGCCCGACACGTCGAGCGGGGCGCTGCCGCCGTTCTGCACTTCGACGAATTCGTCGTTGCCCCCGGCGGGGCCGCGGACGCGGAACTGGGTGATCGACAGGTCGGCCGCGTGGAGCGGCACGACGGAGACAAAGCCGGCCAGCGCCGCCCAGAGGGCGCGCCGTGACGTGGTCGAACGCATAGTCGTGTATTCCCCTTCGAATGTCGTCGGTTGTACGCGACCCGAAGCACCCGCCATGCGCTGGCGCGGTGTTCCCCCTGTCAGGCCCGCTGGGCGAGTGTGCCCCAGCTATGTGACAGCCGGATGTGACACATCCGGCAGCTCAGGCGGATTTTTGCTTGGTACCGAAGATCTTGTCGCCGGCATCGCCCAGGCCGGGGAGGATATAGCCCAGCTCGTTCAGGCGTTCGTCGATGGAGGCCACGTAGATCTCGATGTCGGGGTGGGCCGCCTCGATACGCTTCAGGCCCTCGGGCGCCGCGACGAGGAACAGGCCCTTGATGCGCTTCGCGCCGGCGGCCTTGAGCATGTCCACGGTGGCCACCAGCGTGCCCGCCGTGGCGAGCATGGGATCGACGATGATCGCCGTGCGCTCGTCCATGCCGCCGGTGAGCTTCTCGTAATAGGTGATCGGTTCGAGGGTTTCCTCGTCGCGCTGCAGGCCCACCACGCTCACGCGCGCGGCGGGGATCATCTCCAGCACGCCGGTGAGCATGCCCAGGCCCGCGCGGAGGATCGGCACGATGGTGACCTTCTTGCCCTTGATGTGGGCGACCTCGACCGGACCGGCCCAACCGTCGACCGTCTTGGTTTCCGTTTCCAGGTCGGCCGTGGCTTCGTACGTGAGCAGGGCGGCCACTTCCGAGGCCAGCTCGCGGAACTCTTTGGTGCTGATCCCGGCCAGGCGCATGAGGCCGAGCTTGTGCTGGATGAGGGGGTGGCGGACTTCGACGATTTTCATGGGGCGGCCGGTGCTGGGAGAACTCCCGGCATTGTAATGCCCACCTGCGAAGACAGCTCGGTAGGAGCCGATTCATCGGCGAAAACCCAACGGAGCGTCGACCCCGCGGCGCGGATCGCCGATGAATCGGCTCCTACCGGGCTGTCAGCGCTCAACCCTTGAGGCAGCTGCTCATGAACGCCTTGCGCTCATCGCCCTTCTTGCCCGCGGCATCCGCGTTGCACTTCTTCATCTTGTCCTGCTGGGTCATCTTGGCCGGCTGCTCGCCCTTCAGGCAGCTGCTCATGAACGCCTTGCGCTCGTCACCCTTCTTGCCGGCCGCCTGGCCGTTGCAGGTGCTCATGCGCTGCTGCTGGGGAGTAAGGTCCTTCTTCGCGGGCGTTTCCTGGGCGGCGAACGCGGCCCCGGCGAAGGCGAAAAAGGCGGAAACGGCGAGGACACGAATCTGCGTACGCATGACGAACCCCTACGTGAGGCCGGGCCAATCCGGCGGAGGGGAGCTTACGACTTTTCTCGGCGGTCGGTTCGTTTGCCGGGGTGAATGCGTGGGCCTACGCGCCTCCCGCTCGAAAAGCCGCATCCCCGTCTCGTGAAAACCGGATGCAAGGCGCTGGCTTCCTGCCGCCGCAGGAACGACGAGCCGAAAGATCGAACGCTACGTGTCAAACCACCTCACGTCGTTCCTGCGAAAGCAGGAACCCAGCGCGTTGAGTACGGTTTAGCGATGCGCTCAAGCGGCTTTGGATTCGCTCCGCCGCGGTCCCTCGGTCAGCGCATGCCGCACTTCCTCGACGATGAGATCGACCTCGGCGCTCGTCACGCGGAAATGCGGCGTGAATCGCAGCGAATTCGCGCCGCCGTGGATCACGCCGATGCCGCGCTCGCGCATGTATTCCTCGGTGGAGCCTTCGCCGAAGCACTTGAACTCGGGCGCCAGTTCGCAGGAGAACAACAGCCCCGTGCCCTGCACCTTGGTGATGAGGCCGCCCAGTTCGTTCTTCAGAGCCTCGAACTTCTGCACGAATTCCTTGCCGCGCTCCACGATGTTACGGCGCACGTCGTCGGTGAGTTCGTGCATCGTCGCCACCGCCACGTCGAGCGCGCGCGGGTTGGCGGTCATGGTGTTGCCGTAGATGCCCTTGCGATACAGCCCCGCCACGCGCGCGGACACCGCCAGCACCGACAGCGGATACTGCCCGGCGTTGAGCGCCTTGGAGAAGGTTTCCATGTCCGGCGCCTCGAGCCCTTCGAAGCCCGGGTAGTCCACGATGGACAGCACGCCGTGCGCGCGCAGGCCCGCCTGGATGGAATCCACCAGCAGCAGCGTGCCGTGTTCACGGGTGAGCTCGCGTGCGGCGGCATAGAACTCCGGCGTGAGCGCACGGCCGGGATCGCCTTCGCCCATCACCGGCTCGAGGAACATGGCTTCGATGAACCAGCCCTTCTGCTCGGCTTCGGCGAACGCGGCCTTCAACTGGGCCACGTTGTACGGATCGACGGTGAGCAGCGTGTCCTCGTTGCGGAAGCTCGCGAGGTGCTGCTGGTAGTTGCGGCGCGACGAATCCGAGTAGATGGCGGGGCGCTCGGTGCGGCCGTGGAACGCTCCCTTCACCGCGAGACGCTTGATCGTGCGGCCGGCATGGCGCGCACCCGGATCGGTCATCAGGCGAGCGTTGACGTCGGCGATGCGGCCGGCCAGTGTCACCGATTCCGAACCGGAATTCAGGCACAGGAAGTGGGAATACGGGCTGCCTCCGCGGGTGCGGCCGATCTCCCGGCGCAGCGCGTCCGAAAGGCGAAGCTGCGAGACGTTGGCCGTCATCACGTTGGCCATCACCTGCGGACGGGACATCGCTTCGAGGATGTGCTCCGGATTGTGGCCGAAGCCGAGCATGCCGTAGCCGCCGTCGTCGTGCAGCACCGCGCCCTTGAGGGTGACGATCCACGGACCGCGCGCGGCGGCCGGTACGTAGGGGTTCACGCCGTCGTCGGGATAGAAGTTGACCAGGCCTGACTGGAGATGATGGATCTGCTCGGATTCGTCCATGCGCAGAAAATCGGCCATGCCGTCACGGAGGTCGCGGTGATAGGCCACGGCCTCTTCCACGGCGCGCACCAGCGTCGCGTCGTCGCGAGCGAAGCGCTCCACGGTGGCATCGGGCAGGCCACGGGTGCGCTGTTTGCCGCCGAAATCGCGCAATTCGCGCAGAAGGCCGATGACGTCCATAACCACTCCTCGTAATTCGAATGACGCGGGTACTGTCGTTTCTCCCTTTCGTCCATATGCCCAAAGTGGTAGCTAAGTGCATATAAATAAAGGGTTTATTCACCGAGCATAGCATGCGGTTTTTATGCGCGTAACCCCCGGGATGACGCTTGTCACATCCGCACAATGACGCAAGCGACTGCCGCCAAGGGGTTGCACGCGAATATGTTGCATCGCAAGGAGGGCACCCATGAACGACGATACCCGCATTGCCAGGCTCGAACAGGTTTCCAAGCGCTATGGCGCCGTAAAGGCGCTGGAACGCATCGATCTCGATATCCATCGCGGGGAGCTGGTGGCCTTGCTCGGTCCGAACGGCGCGGGCAAGAGCACCGCCATTGGCCTGCTGCTGGGCCTGCACCGCGCGAACGAAGGACGCGCCACCCTGTTCGGCCGCGATCCGCAGGACATCGAGGCGCGCCGCCGCATCGGCGTGATGCTGCAATCGGCCACGCTGCCGCCCACGCTGAAGGTGGGCGAGCTGCTGCGTCTCACCGCCAGCTATTACCCCGAGCCGCGCTCGCTGGCCGAATGCGCGGCGCTGGCGGGGATCGACGACCTGCTCGGCCGTCGCTACGAAGCGCTTTCGGGCGGCCAGCAGCGCCGGGTGCAGTTCGCCATGGCGCTGGCGGGCAAGCCGGAACTGCTCTTTCTCGACGAGCCCACGGTGGGCATGGACCTCGCGGCCCGGCAGTCGCTCTGGGCGGCGATCCGGCGTCTCGTCGCCGAGGGCTGCGCGGTGGTGCTGACGACGCATTACCTCGAAGAAGCCGAGGCGCTGGCCGATCGCGTCTGCGTGATCGCCAAGGGCCGGGTGATTTCCGAGGGCACGGTCGATGCCTTGCGTGCCCGCGTGGCCACCTGCCGCGTGCGTTGCGTGACGAGCGTGGGCGCCGACGCCGCCTGGCGGTGGCCGGGCGTGGTGTCGGCGAGCGTGCACGAGGGGCGGCTGACGATCGCCACCACGCAGGCCGAAGCCGCCGTGCGCCGGTTGCTCGCCGAGGATGCCGATTTGGCCGAACTGGAAGTGCAGCGCGCGAGCCTCGCCGAGGCCTTCGCCGACATCACCCGCGACGATGTCGCGGATACCACCCTGGAGGCCGCATGAGCGCCGTCATCGAAAGCACCGCCGTTCCCGTGATGGGCGCGGGCCGCCTGTTCAACGCTTACGTGCAGGAGGCCCGCGCCGAGTGCGTGCGCTACCTGCGCAACCCGGGCTTCCTCCTGCCGACACTGCTTTTTCCCTCTGTGTTCTACGTCATGTTCGGCATCGTGCTGGCGCACGGCAACGGTCCCGACGCGGCGCGCTACCTGCTCGCGTCGTACGGCACCTTCGGCGTGATGGCCCCGGGCCTGTTCGGTTTCGGCGTGTCGCTGGCGCTGGAGCGCGACACCGGCCTGCTCACGCTCAAGCGGGCCCTGCCCATGCCGCCGGGCGCCTACCTCGCCGGCAAGATGTGCATGGCCCTGCTGGTCGCCGCCATCGTCGCCACGCTGCTGATCCTGCTGGCGGTGTTCGCCGCGCACGTGCCGATGCCGGCACCGCGCATCGCCGCGTTCTACCTCGTCGAGATCGTCGGCGTCCTGCCGTTCTGCGCGCTCGGCCTGCTGGTGGGCACGCTGGTGAAGGGACAGGGCGCGCCGGGCATCGTCAACCTCATCTACCTGCCGATGGCGTTCCTGTCCGGTCTGTGGTTCCCGTTGTCGATGATGCCGGAGGCGCTGCGCTCGATCGCGCCGCTATGGCCGGCCTATCACCTCGACCGGCTGGCGCTGGCGGCGGTGGGACTGGGGGAGGGTGGCATCGCGATGCACGTTCTGGTGCTGGTGGGTTTCACCGGGGCGTTCATCGCCATCGCCGCCCGTCGCCTGCGCCGCCACGGTTGAAGTAGCATGCAGCCACGCCTCTCAACGGACACGCCCATGGCCCGCTCGTGGTTCGAACCGACGCCGGATTCGCTGTGGGTCCGCTTCGGCGAGAAGCCGCGGCAGCGCGCGGCGAACCTGTTCCACCTGATCTGGACGATCTACTTCTTCATCGATCTTCTCGGTCGCGAGGCCTTGCCGCCGCGATGGACCGAAGTGACCCTGCTGGCGTTTCCCACGTTCCTTTTTCTTTATGCGTGCGTACTGACCCGCCCCGTGCGGCAAGCTCCGTGGTTCGGCGCGGCCATGGCGGTGCTGGGCATGGATTGCATCTGGGCCGACCATGGCGGCGGTAGTTGCTTCATCGTCTACGCGTGCAGCTTCGTCGGCCTGAATGCGTCCTTTTCGGTAGCGTACCTGCGCATGGCCATCGTGCTGGCCGCGTATTGGGGTGTCGTCGAATGGACCAACGACTGGCCCTGGCAAGAGATGGCGTTCCTCTCGCTGATCTCGGTTTCCGTGGGCACGGTGAACCTGTTCTACCGGGCCAGCGCGAAGCATGACGCCGAACTGAAGCTCTCCCACGACGAAGTCCGGCGCCTCGCCGCCACGGCCGAACGCGAGCGCATCGGCCGTGACCTGCACGACCTGCTCGGGCATACCCTGTCGCTGATCACGCTGAAGCTCGAGCTGTCGCGTCGCCTCATCGATCGCGACGTGGATGCGGCCCGCCGGGAGATGGAGGAGGCCGAGGGCGTCGCCAGGCATGCGCTGGCCGAGGTGCGTTCGGCGGTCACCGGCATCCGGGCGACGGGCCTCGCCGCCGAACTCGCGTCCGCACGCCTGATGCTCAACGCCTCGATGGTGAACTTCGATTACGTGACCGACGTGCCCGCCTTGCCCGAACGCATGGAGGCGGGGTTGGCCCTCGTGCTGCGCGAGGCGGTGACCAACATCCACCGCCATGCGCAGGCCACCGTGGCCGAGGCGAAGGTCGCGGTGGAAAAAGACGTGCTCACGTTGTGCATCGTCGACAACGGTCGCGGTGGCGTCGATACCGAAGGCAACGGCCTGTGCGGCATGCGCGAACGCGTGAAGGCGCTCGGCGGAACGCTGCGCATCGAATCCGAGCGCGGCAAGGGCACCCGGCTGCAGGTCGCCGTACCCTTGCTTGCCGCCGAGCGCATCGCGCGTGCGTCGGCGATCGAAGCCGATCGGATCGCGTCGTGATGCGCCTGCCGCCCCCGCCACGCGACTCGTTGCTCGGCAGCCTGCACTCGCCGATCTACCTGCGCTGGCAGGCCGGCCTGCAGCTGGGCTGGCTGTTCGCCCTGGTCCAGGCGCCGCTGGTGGTTTCCGCGTTTTCGTGGCGGTGGTTCGCGCCCACGCTTCTCTCCATCGCCGTGTATCTGGTGTGCTACGCCGGGGTGTTCCTCGGGCCGCTCAGGCGCATACCGTTCAACGCGCTCGCCATCGTGGCGACGGGCTTCGCGGTGTGGCCGGTGAACGGCGTGGCGATCGGCCACATCGCCATCGGTCTTGCCTTGCTGGCCTTCGCCGCGCGCCCGCGCCTGTGGCTCGGCGTCACGGCAGCCGCCACGCTGCTCGCCTGCGCGTGGTGGGCGTGGTTCGGCATTCCGGCCGTCCATATCCTCGTCGTGGCCATCGCCGGCATCGCCGGCGGTACGAGCAATTACCTCTACGTGCGCTCGGTTCGTCGCGACCTGGCATTGCGGCTGTCGCAAGCCGAGGTTCGGCGACTGGCCACGCTGGCCGAGCGCGAGCGCATCGGACGCGACCTGCATGACCTGCTCGGCCATACACTTTCACTCATCACGCTGAAGTCCGAACTGGCCCGGCGCCTGGCACTCGCCGATCCGGCGCGTGCGCAACGGGAGATGGAAGAGGTCGAACGCGTCGCCCGCCATACGTTGGGCGAGGTACGCAGTGCCGTGACCGGCCTGCGCGCGGGCGACCTCGCCAGCGAGCTGGTATCGGCGCGGGTCATGCTCGAGGCGTCCGGCGTCACGCTGGAAACCTCGCTGCCCGAACGACTGGACCTGCCCGAGTCCGTGCAGGCCTCGCTGGCCCTCGTGCTGAGGGAAGCGGTCACCAACATCCATCGCCATTCGCAGGCCAGCACGGCGCGCGTGGACATCACCCAGAACGGCAAGGATTTCTCGATGCGGATCAGTGACAACGGACGCGGCGGTCTCGCCGTGCATGGCAACGGCGTCTCGGGCATGCGCGAACGCGTACGGCAGATCGGCGGTACGCTCGCCATCGACTCGCCGGCGCGGCAAGGCACCACGCTCACCGTCGGCGTCGCGCTCGCATCGGTGCTGACGGAGTCCGCCGCATGATCCGCGTGCTGCTTGCCGAAGACCAGGCCATGGTGCGTGGCGCCTTGTCGGCGCTGCTCAATCTCGAATCCGACATCGAGGTGCTCGGCTCCGCTCCGGACGGCGAAACCGCGTGGCGCGAGCTGCAACGGCTCAAGCCCGACGTGCTGGTCACCGATATCGAGATGCCCGGCCTCACGGGCCTGGAGATCGCGCAGCGCGTACACCGCCACGAATTGCCGGTGAAGGTGGTGATCGTCACCACCTTCGCCCGCCCCGGGTTCCTGCGCCGTGCGCTGGATGCGGGCGTGAGCGGCTACCTGCTGAAGGACGCGCCCGCCGAAGGGCTCGCCGACGCGCTGCGCACCGTGCATCGCGGCGGCCGGGCCATCGATCCGCAACTGGCGCTGGAAGCGTGGTCGGAGGCCGATCCACTGAACGACCGCGAGCGGCAGGTGCTGCGCCTGGCGGGCGAGGGCAGTTCGGCCAGCGAGATCGGCGCCCAGCTCAACCTGTCGCACGGAACGGTGCGCAATTACCTCTCCGAAGCCATCGGCAAGCTCGGCGCGACCAACCGCATCGAGGCCTACCGCCTGGCCCGGCAGAAAGGCTGGCTATAAGGACCGGTTCCCCGGCTGGGTAGGAGCCGATTCATCGGCGATCCCTAACCGTGTCGCCATCGGGCTGTCGCCGATGAATCGGCTCCTACCCAGCAGGGGGCGGCATGGCGGCTGGTCGGTCGCGGCCAAGCAAGGCATCGTGGCTTGCGCGATAATCTGCCGTCATTCCACGTACGGCCCCCTTCGTGAAGAAATCCGATTTCGACTTCGACCTGCCGCCCGATCTCATCGCGCAGGCGCCCCTGGCGCGGCGCTCGGGAAGCCGCCTGCTGGTGGTCGACGTCGCGGCGGGCAGCAAGTCCAATCGCAAGTTCCACGAACTGCCCGACCTCGTGAAGCCCGGTGATCTGCTGGTGTTCAACGACACCCGCGTGCTGCCGGCCCGCCTCCATGGCAACAAGGAATCCGGCGGCGCGGTGGAGATCCTGATCGAGCGGGTGACCGGTGCCCACGAGGCACGCGCCCAGCTCGGCGTGAGCAAGAAGCCCAAGGAAGGCGGACGCATCGTGCTGGCCGACGGCAGCCTCATCACCGTGCTAGGCCGTGAAGGCGAGTTCTTCAAGCTGCGTTTCGAAGGCGACGAGCCCCTCGAGCGCATCCTCTCGCGCCTTGGCGAGATGCCGTTGCCGCCTTACATCGAGCGCGGTGCCGGCGAGGAAGACAAGGAGCGATACCAGACCGTGTTCGCCCGCGAGCCGGGCGCGGTGGCCGCCCCCACGGCGGGCCTGCATTTCGACGAGGCCCTGCTGGCCCAGCTCCGCGGGAAGGGCGTCGATTTCGGCTACGTCACCCTTCACGTCGGCGCGGGCACCTTCCAGCCGATGCGCGCCGACGACGTGCGCGACCACGTGATGCATCGCGAATGGCTCAACGTGGGCGCCTCGCTGGTGGAAAAGATCCGCGCCACCCGCGAGGCGGGCGGCCGCGTGATCGCGGTGGGCACCACGGTGGTGCGGGCGCTGGAAAGCGCCACGGTCGACGGCGTGCTGAGGCCGTTCGCCGGGGAGACGCAGATCTTCATTTTCCCCGGCTATCGCATCACCAGCATCGACGCCCTGATCACCAACTTCCACCTGCCGCAGTCGACGCTGCTGATGCTGGTCTCGGCCCTGGCGGGCAAGGAGGCCATCCTCGACGCCTATCGCTACGCAGTGTTGCAGCGCTACCGCTTCTTCTCCTACGGCGACGCCATGCTGATCCTGCCGCCGAAGGCCCCGGCCTAAAGGTTTGCGGACGAGGGCCGATAAGCCTCACGAACGCCTCCCCGGGCAACGGGGGCATAAGGGTAGGACGATGGCTGGCAAATCCTCCAAGAACACGGCTGGCGCGCTTGCGCTCGACGCGGACCTGCGCATCGGCGCGGCCCCCGCGCTGCGCGACACCCTGCTGGCGGCGCTGACCGCGGGCAAGCCGGTGGACATCGACGGCTCGGCCGTGAACCAGATCGACACGGCGGGCCTGCAGGTGCTGGCCGCCTTTTCGCGCGACGCGCGCGCGGCCGGCCTCGCCGTCCGCTGGCGTGGCGCGAGCGATTCCCTCCATCGCGGCGTCGCCGTGCTGGGCCTTAGCGAATTGATTGAACTGCCGGCCCGTGCCGGCGTGAACTGAAGGTGCTCCGATGGCAAAGATTCTCGCGGTAGACGACTCGGCTTCCATGCGCAGCATGGTGGCCTTCACCCTGCGTGGCGCCGGCCATGACGTCGAAGAGGCCGACAACGGCCGCGCGGCGCTCGACCAGGCGGGCGTCCACAAGTTCGACCTCGTGCTGGCGGACGTGAACATGCCGGTGATGGACGGCATCTCGATGGTGCGCGAGATGCGCACGATGGGCGGTTACAGCGGCGTGCCGATCCTCATGCTCACCACCGAGTCCAACCCGGAAAAGAAGATGGAAGGCAAGGCCGCCGGCGCCACCGGCTGGCTCGTCAAGCCGTTCGACCCCGACCAGCTGCTGGCGACCGTCGCCCGCGTGCTCGGCTGATCCGATACCCCGTTCGTTCCGGTCACTCCAGGTTTCTCCCATGTCCAAAGTCGATCTGGCGCAATTCCACAAGGCGTTCCACGAAGAGAGCCTCGAGGGTCTCGACGCCATGGAGCAGGCGCTCCTCGCGTTGGACGAGGGTGCCGACGATCCGGAGCTGATCAACGTGGTGTTCCGCGCCGCCCACTCGATCAAGGGCGGCGCGGCCACCTTCGGTTTCGCCGACGTGGCGGCTTTCACGCACGTGGCCGAAAACCTGATGGACGAGGTCCGCAGTGGCCGCCGTCCGATGGAAAAGGCCGTCGTCGAGTTGCTGTTGCGTTCGGGCGACGTCATCCGTGACATGCTTTCGCTGCAGATGGCGGGCCAGCCCGGCGCCACCGCCGAAAGCCAGTCGCTGCTGGCCGAGCTGTCGGCCATGGTCGGCGGCGCGGCCGCACCGGTCGCCGCGAAGGCGGCCGCACCCACGGAAGCCATCGAGGGCTGGGACATCGCGTTCCGTCCCTTCGATTACCTGCTCAAGACCGGTAACGACCCGGCACGCATGTTCCGCGAACTGGAAGCCCTCGGCCCGCTCGCCACCACGGTGGACGCGTCGAAGCTGCCTTCGCTGGCCGACATGGACCCGACCGCCTCGTACCTGGCTTACACGCTGCGTCTCGATGCCGGCGCCAAGCGCGCCGCCGTCGAAGGCGTGTTCGACTGGGTAGACGGCGATTGCGAACTCACGGTGACGCCGCGCGTCGCCGCGCCCGCTCCGGTGGCCGCACCGGCGGCGCCCGCCGCGCCGCGCACCGTACGCGAGGTGGCCGCCAACAGCGAATCGAGCTCGGTTCGCGTCGGCATCGAAAAGATCGACACGCTGATCAACCTGGTGGGCGAGCTCGTCATCACCCAGGCCATGCTCAGCCAGTTCAACGAGGGCGTGGGCGAGGCCCAGCTCGAGATGTTCCGCCACGGCCTGGCCCAGCTCGCGCGCCACACGCGCGAATTGCAGGAAAGCGTGATGAGCATCCGCATGCTGCCGATCAGCACCGTGTTCAACCGCTTCCCGCGTCTCGTGCGCGACCTGGCGCAGAAGCTCGACAAGAAGGTGGTGCTCGACCTGCGAGGCGAAACCACCGAGCTGGACAAGACCGTGCTCGAGAAGATCGGCGATCCGCTGGTGCACCTCGTGCGCAACGCCATCGACCACGGCCTGGAAGTGCCCGCCAAGCGCACGGCGGCCGGCAAGTCCGACACCGGCACGTTGCGCATGGAGGCCTTCCACCGCGGGGGTTCCATCGTGGTGGAAGTGGCCGACGACGGCGCGGGCCTCAACCGCGACGCCATCGTGGCCAAGGCCGTGCAGCGCGGCATCATCGCCTCGGGCGAGGGCATGTCCGACGATGCCGTGGCCGAACTGATTTTCGAGGCGGGCTTCTCCACCGCCGCGACCACCACCGATCTCTCCGGGCGTGGCGTGGGCATGGACGTGGTCCGCCGCAACGTGATGGACCTGGGTGGCACGGTGAACATCCGCAGCGTGCACGGCAAGGGCACCACGTTCACCATCACCTTGCCGTTGACGCTGGCCATCATCGACGGCCTCACCGCCGCCGTGGGCAGCGAAACCTACATCGTGCCGCTCGTGTCGATCGTGGAGTCGGTGCAGGTCAAGGCCGATCTCGTGCGCAGCGTGGTCGGTGGCGGCGAGCTGTTCCGCTTCCGCGACGAATGGCTGCCCATCGTCCGCCTGTTCGACGTGTTCGGCTGCGATGGCGAGCGCCGGTCCGTGGACCAGGGCATCGTCATCGTGGTGGAAGCCGAGGGCACGCGCATCGGCCTGTTCGTCGACGAGCTGATCGGCCAGCAGCAGGCCGTGGTCAAGTCGCTGGAAGCCAACTACCGTCGCGTGATGGGCATCTCGGGCGCCACCATCCTCCCCGACGGCGCCGTGGCGCTCATCGCCGACGTCACCGGCCTGGTGCGCATGCAGGCGCGCCGCAAGGCGGCCTGACCGGGCCAGCTCGATTCGCCGATACGATCGGCTCCCACCCCTCCGGTAGGCGACGACTTCGCTACCGGAGGGGTGGGAGCCGATCGCGGTTTGCGGGTGCCTAGGAGTTTTTCCGGCAAGCCCACCCTCAAGTCCCCACGATCCCGGCCGATACCCCCTAACGAAGGGGGCCACTGCCCGATCCGATCCGCCGTGGGAACGACATGAACCAGCCAGCCAGCATCGCCTCCGCCGCCGAGGCCGCCCAGTACCTGACCGTGAACCTCGGCAACGAGGAATACGGCGTCGACATCCTCGCCGTGCGCGAGATCCGCGGCTGGACGCCGGTGACCCGTATCCCCCAGGCGCCGTCCTACGTGCTCGGCGTGCTCAACCTGCGTGGCGCCATCGTGCCGGTGCTCGACCTGCGCCTGCGCTTCGGCCTGGCCCGGGAGGAATACACCGCCACCACCGTCTGCGTGATCGTGATGGTGGCCGGCCGCCAGTTCGGCATCGTGGTCGATGCCGTGTCCGACGTGGTCGAAGTCGCGCCGGACGGCATTCGTCCGGTGCCCGACATGGGCACCACCGTCGATACCGAATACCTGAAGGGACTGACCTCCGTCGGCGAGCGCATGGTGCTGCTCCTCGACGTGGATCGCCTGCTGCAACCGCAGGACGCGCAGATGCTGGAAGCCGCCCTGGCGTCCCAGGAAGCGAAAGCCGTCGCCTGAGCATGGGCATGCCGGCGGGGAGGGGCCCCGTTCGGCGTGTAAAGCCCGGATCGCCCTTGTCGCACCTTGACGATTGGAACCGTGATGAAGAAGTTCAGCTTTAAGATTCCCGCCCTGACCGTACGCGGTCGCCTGTACGGCGTGCTCGGCCTGCTCACGCTGATGCTCTTCGGTGGCGCGGCGGTGGGCCTGGGCGCGATGCACTTCCAGAACGAAGGCATGCGCCAGATCTACGAGGAGGAGCTGGTGCCCTCCGAACTGCTCAGCCGCGTGAACACGCAGTCACTGCTCTCCTTCATCGTGCTCGGCGAGGCCGCGGCCAAGGTGGGCAATCCCGACCAGGTGAAGCAGAAGATCGCCGAGTTCGAGAAGTACCAGGCCGACCTCGACGCCCGCAAGGCCGAGTTCCGCAAGCTGCCGATGTCCGCCGACATCAAGAAGGCCTACGACAAGTGGCAGGCCACGAACGACGACTATGTGCAGGCCAAGAACGACATGGTCGACGCCCTGAAGGAAGGCGACCAGGGCGCTTCCGACGTGCTCGAACTGCAGGTCCGTCCGTTGCTGATGGACCGCCAGTCGCAGTTGAGCAGCCTCATCGAGGGCAAGCGCAAGGAAGCCCAGGCCATCTTCGACAAGGAATCCGCGCAGTACCGGACGATCCGTGCGTTGTCGATCACCTCGCTGCTGATCGGCCTGGCCATCTGCCTCGTCATCGCCGTGCTGGTCATCCGTTCGATCCTGCGCACGCTGTCGCAGACGGTGGCGGTGGCCCACGAGATCGCCGCCGGCAAGCTCGGCCACGACATCCAGGTGACCCGCCAGGACGAACTGGGCCAGCTTCAGTCGGCTTTCCGCACCATGGACGATCGACTCGCCGCGATCGTCACCGAAGTGCGCCACGGTTCCACCTCGGTCAGCACCGCCGCGCAGCAGATCTCGCGCGGCAACGACGATCTCTCCCAGCGTACGCAGGAACAGGCCTCCAGCCTCGAGGAAACCGCCTCGTCGATGGAGGAGATGACCTCCACCGTGAAGCAGAACGCCGAGAACGCCAGCCACGCCAACCAGCTCGCCCGCGGTGCCCGCGAGCAGGCGGAGAAGGGCGGCGAAGTGGTGGCGCAGACCGTCGTCGCCATGCGCGAGATCAACGCGTCGTCGAAGAAGATTTCCGACATCGTCAGCCTCATCGACGAGATCGCCTTCCAGACCAACCTGCTCGCGCTCAACGCCGCGGTGGAAGCCGCGCGTGCCGGTGAGCAGGGCCGCGGCTTCGCCGTGGTGGCCACCGAGGTGCGCAACCTCGCGCAGCGTTCGGCGGGTGCGGCCAAGGAGATCAAGGGCCTCATCAACGACAGCGCCAGCAAGGTGAAGGCCGGCTCCGAACTTGTCGACCAGTCGGGCAAGGCGTTGGCGGAGATCGTCGACAGCGTGAAGAAGGTGACCGACATCGTCGCCGAGATCGCCGCCGCCAGCTCCGAGCAGTCGGCCGGCATCGACCAGGTGAACCACGCCGTGCTGCAGATGGACGAAATGACCCAGCAGAACGCCGCGCTGGTCGAGGAATCCGCCGCCGCCGCCCGCGCGATGCACGAGCAGGCCACCGAGCTGAGTCGCCAGGTGTCGTTCTTCCAGGTGAGCGGCCAGGCCGCGGCCGCCCGCGCGCCGCGCAAGGACGCCACCCAGGTGGAGATGGAGACCTTGTTCGCCTCCGTGCGCGAAACGGCGCCCGCGCCGGCCCCGCGTGCCTCGCGTCCGGCCGAGTCGGCCGACGCGGCGGTGTGGAAGGAGTTCTGATCGATGAACGCGCTCGTCGACAACGGCGATGCCGCCGCGGCGGGCGCCCAGGGACCCAGCCTCGGCGACGCCGAGTTCGGTTTCCTGCGTGAGTTCGTGTTGCAGCAGTGCGGCATCTCGCTGGGTGAACATAAGCGCCAGCTCGTGCAGGGCCGTCTGCTGCGGCGCCTGCGCGCGCTGAACCTGGCCGGTTTCGCCGCCTATTGCGACCTGTTGCGTCGCGATCCGGCCTCCGAGCTGGGTGAACTGGCCAGCTGCATCAGCACCAACGTCACCTCGTTCTTCCGCGAGATGCACCACTACGACCTGCTCGTGGACGAGCTGCTGCCGCGCTGGCTCGACGAAAAGCGCGGCGGCCGCCTGCGCATCTGGTCGGCGGGCTGTTCCACCGGCGAGGAACCGTACGCCCTGGCGATGGTGCTGGCCGAGGCGCTTGAGCGCACGGGTGCGACCGTCGACGCCAAGATCCTCGCCACCGACCTCTCGCCGCAGGCGCTGGAAACCGCGCGCAGGGGCGTGTACCCGGTGGATCGGCTGGGCGGCGTGAGCGAAGCGCGCCGCAAGCGCTGGTTCCAGCGCGGCGAGGGAAGCTACGACGGCTATGCCCGCGTGCATCCGCGCCTGCGCGAGCTGGTGACCATCCAGCCGCTCAACCTGCTCCACGACTGGCCCATGCAGGGCAAGTTCGACGCCATCTTCTGCCGCAACGTCGTCATCTACTTCGACAAGCCGACGAAGCAGCGACTGTTCTCCCGCTACGCCGGCATGCTGGAAAGCCGCGGCTACCTGTTCCTGGGTCACTCGGAATCCATGTATGGACTGTCCGAGGACTTCGACCTGATCGGCCGCACGGTCTACCGGAAACGTACATGAGCGACACCGCCGTCGCGCTGCCGCGCACCTTCGCCGGCTTCGATCCCAAGAGCGTGCTGCCGGGATTCGAGCACCTGCGCCGTTTCTGGGATCCCGCCCAGGAAGTGGTCACGGTGAAGATCCTGCCCGGCGAGTTCTACGTGAGCATGCAGGAAGAGATGATCTCCACGGTGCTCGGCTCGTGCGTGTCGGCCTGCGTGCGCGACACGAAACGGCGCATCGGCGGCATGAACCACTTCATGCTGCCCGAGCCCGCCGGCGAACGCGACAACTGGAGCTCCACCGTCGGCCGTGCCGCGCGCTACGGCAACGATGCGATGGAACAGCTGATCAACGCCATCCTCAAGGCGGGCGGCCGTCGCGACGACCTCGAAGTGAAGATCTTCGGCGGCGGTCGCGTGCTGTCCACCATGACCGACATCGGCCAGCGCAACATCGCCTTCGTGCAGCGTTACATCGCTACCGAAAAGCTCAAGCTCTGCGCGGCCGACGTGGGCGACATCTATCCGCGCCACGTGCAGTTCTTCCCGGTGAGCGGACGCGTGCGCGTGCGCCAGCTGCGCGCCACGCACGACACCCACCTGGCCGATCGCGAGAAGCGATACCTCAAGCGATTGGCCGACGATCCGATAAAGGGAGAGGTGGAGCTGTTCTGACGCTCCATTTCGCGATTCATGGTCCGGTCGGCCCGCCGACGAGGATGTCCAGCAACCCAGCGGCGAGAGCCCATGCAGAAAGTACGCGTTCTCATCGTCGACGATTCGGCCCTGGTCCGTAAGGTGCTGACCACCATGCTCGAGTCCGATCCGGGCATCGAAGTGGTGGGCGCCGCCCCGGACCCGCTGATCGCGCGTGAGAAGATCAAGGCGCTCAACCCCGACGTGCTCACGCTCGACGTCGAGATGCCGCGCATGGACGGCCTGACCTTCCTCGAGAACCTGATGCGCCTGCGGCCGATGCCGGTGGTGATGGTGTCCACGCTGACCGAGAAAGGCGCCGACGTGACCCTGCGCGCGCTGGAACTGGGCGCGGTGGATTTCTTCACCAAGCCCGCCGCCGACCTGGCCAACACCTTCATGGAGCACGCGCCGGAGATCTGCGCCAAGGTTCGCCTCGCCGCCGGCGCGAAGCCGCGCGAGCGTTCGACCGTCACCCGGCTCGACGTGGCGCCGCGCCTTTCCGCGGACGCGGTGCTGCCGCGCGCGCAGACGCCGGGCACCCGCGGCGGCACGCGCATCATCGCGATCGGCGCCTCCACCGGCGGCACCGAGGCGATCCGCGTGGTGCTCGAGGCGATGCCGCCCACGGCGCCGCCCATCGTGATCACCCAGCACATCCCCGCCGCTTTCAGCGGCCCCTTCGCGGCGCGCATGGACACCTGCTCGGCGATGAAGGTGTGCGAGGCCCGCGACGGCCAGCCCATCCAGGCCGGACACGTCTACATCGCCCCCGGCAGCCAGCACCTGCTGGTGATGTGGGACGGCGCGCGCCACGTCTGCCGCCTGCACGACGGCCCGCCGGTGAACCGGCACAAGCCCTCGGTGGACGTGCTGTTCCGCTCCATGGCCGCCAGCGTCGGCGCCGCCACCATCGGCTGCCTGCTCACCGGCATGGGCGACGACGGCGCGCGCGGCCTGGGCGAATTGAAGGAGAGCGGTGCGCCCACGCTCGTCCAGGACGAAGCCAGCTCGGTGGTGTGGGGCATGCCCGGCGCCGCCTGGAAGGCCGGTGCCGCCGCGGAGATGCTTCCGCTGGACGCGATCGCCGCCCGCCTGCTCGAACTGGCCCATACACCCGTTTCCGCCGCCGCCCGCGTCGGCACCTGAAGAACGAGACTTCCATCATGGTCATTCCCAAGAACGAACGCAGCATCGGCTTCGCCGCCAGCGTCGTGGCGCTGCTCCTGGTCCTGGTGTTCCACGCGGCCTGGGTCGCTCCCGTCGTGGTGGCGCTGCTGGCCGCCACCTGGATCGCCATCGCCCTGCGCCCTGCGCCGTTGCCCGAAGTGGAAGTGGTGCTCAACACCGCATCCAGCGACGAGGCCTCGGTGCGCGAGGCGATGGAAGACGTGCGCAGCGCCATCGTTGACGAACTCGGCCACGCCAGCCGCGAACTGAACCAGGCGCTCGACCTGCTGCGCGACGCCGTGGCCGACCTCGGTGGCGGCTTCAACGGCCTGTCGCAGAAGACCGGTAAGCAGCAGAAACTGTTGGGCGAGATCATCGAGAGTGGCGGCAAGGGCATCTCGGTGCAGGACTTCGCCTCGCGCACGGCCGGGCTGCTCGAACATTTCGTGGGCCTCATCGTGCAGCTCTCCCGCGAGAGCCTGCGCATCGTCTACCGCATCGACGGCATGGCGAAAGAAATGGACGCCGTGTTCGCGCTGCTGAAGAACGTGAACACCATCGCCGAGGAAACCAACCTGCTGGCGCTCAACGCCGCCATCGAAGCGGCACGCGCGGGCGAATCCGGCCGCGGCTTCGCGGTGGTGGCGGGTGAGATCCGCAACCTCGCCCAGCACAGCAACCAGTTCAACGAGAAGATCGGTACCCACGTGGAGCGCTCGCGCACCGCGATGGAACATCTGCGTGAACTGGTCGGCCACATGGCCTCGCAGGACATGAACGTGGCTCTGCAGGCCAAGGGCGACATCGACGACATGATGTCGAGCATCACCGAGTCGAACGCGCGCACCAGCGCCGCCGCCGATGAGGCAGCCACCATCAACCGCGGCCTGGGCAACGACGTCTCCACCACCATCCGTTCGCTGCAGTTCGAGGACATCCTCAGCCAGCTCCTGCACCAGACGCGCACGCGCCTGGTGGAACTGCAGGAAATCACCGCCGACTGCACGCGCGACATCGAAGAGCTGGCTTGCGCGCCGGCCGACGCCAGCGAACTTAATGCCCGCGCCCAGCGCGTGCGCGCCCGCCTGGCCGAGCAGCGCGAACGTGCCCGCCTGCGCTCGCGCGGCCCTGCGCTGCAGCAGTCCATGGCCGCCGGCGACATCGACCTGTTCTGAAGGATTCCATCATGGCCATCAACGTCCACCACGACACCGAACAGGGCACGCTCACGCTCCACCTGGGCGATCGCTTCGATTTCTCCATCCATCGCGCGTTCCACGACGTGTGCCTGGGCGACGTGCCCGCCGCGCGCAGCTACGTGCTCGACCTGGAAGAGGTCAACACGATGGACAGCTCCGCGCTGGGCATGCTGATGCTCCTGCGCGAACACGCCGGCGGCGACCGCGCGGAAATCCGCCTGGTCAATGCCAGTGCGCAGTTGCGCAACACCCTGCGCATCGCCGGCTTCGATAAGCTTTTCACCGTGCATTGAAGTCACGGAAACGCCCCCTCCGCGGGGCGTTTTTTTAGGCGTGCGTGCTTGCCACGGCACACCTCGACGCATACGAAGCGTCGCGCTGGCGAATGCCGGTGCCTATGGCGACCCGGTCTGCAGACACCGGGAGCGTCCACCCTCCGTTTCATCAACGGTCGCGTGACTTGCCATCCTTGCCGTCAGCTATCGTCTGGCTTTGGCCCGGTATTCCACCGGTTCACGCCATACCCACCGAAAACTAAGCTTTTATCGATCTAAATCAAAGCTTTTTGACATTGTCACGACATGTTTTCACGTTTGGCCGATTTGGCCTAACGGAAATCGTTCCACCTGCCAATTTTGCGTAATCGATCTTTCCCTCGGGGACTTAGATGGGTCCGAGGCTGTGACGTGGGTCTCAGTCCGAGTGTCGCTCCTAGGCAGGGGCTCAACGGAACGCTGCTGCGTTCGGGGAGATCGAAATGGGCGAGAAGACTTTCGGCAGGACTCTTTCACGCACCGTGCTCGCGAGCTGCATGGTTGCGGCGATGGTGTCGATCACCGCATGCAGCGGCCATGGCTCGACGCATTCGGGTGGCGTTGGCGGTACCACCGTGAACCCGGGCGGCGCTGGCGACAACGGTGGAGGTACCGGCGGTACCGGCGACAACGGCGGCAATAACGGTGGGAACACCGGCGGCGACAACGGAGGCGGTAATACCGGCGGTGGAAACACCGGGGGCGGCAACAACGGTGGCGGTAATACCGGCGGCGGCGACAACGGCGGCGGAAACAACGGTGGTGGCGATAACGGTGGTGGCGATAACGGTGGTGGCGATAACGGTGGTGGCGATAACGGTGGCGGCAACAACGGCGGCGGTACCACGCCCACGCCGGCCAGCAACGCCGTCGGCGCCGTGAGCACCGGACTGGGCAATATCGTCTCGTCGGTCGGCGGCACCGTCTCGGGGGTAGGTACCCAGATTCCGGCCGTGACGGCCCTGGGCGGCACCGGCGGCCTCACGACCTCGGTGGGTAGTGCCGTCGACGATCTGGGCCAGGCCGTGACGGCGCTCGGCAATGGCCTGAGCAATGGCCTCGGTCAGACCGGCAACATCGACAACCCGGTCGGCACGACCGCCAGCAGCCTTGGCAACGTGGTGAATTACGCGGGTGAGGCGGTGCAGGACCTCGGGGGCGGCGTGGCCACCGTCGGTGGCGGTACGCCGATCGCACCGATCACGTCGGCCGCGGGATCCCTCGTCGGCAAGATCGGCGACGGCGTCGACCACCTGGGCGATCAGTTGGGCGGCGCGTTGGGTAGCGGTGCGGGCGATACGTTGACGCAGACGGTCAGCGACGTGCTGAATCCGATCGCGTCGTCCATCGGAAGCAGCGCGTCGCCGATCGAATCGGGCAACCTCGTCGCGGCGACGGGAACGGCGGCGGGCGGCCTCACCGGCGGCGTCGCCCAGGGCGTCACCAACCTCGGCAAGGACGTTTCCGGTGCGCAGGTGCCGGGGCAGCTGGGTAGCCTGACCGCGCTCGCGGGTCAGGCCGTGCAGGACACGGGCGGTACGCTTGCCGGCGTCAGCGGTGCGCTGAACAGCGGCCTGGGCAAGGCGGGCGGCACCAACGCCACCATCGCCAACACGGGAGCGGGCGTGAACGCCGCGCTCGATGGCGCGGCCGGCCTGGTCAGCAACCTCACCAATCCCTCCAGCCCGCTTGCGGCGCTTTCCCCGGTGACCAACACGGTGGCCGGCCTGGCCAGTAAGGCGGGCGACACCGTCGCGGCGGTAACCTCGCCGACGAGTCCGGTCTCCGCCGTCACCAATCCGGTGAACACGCTCGTCAACAACGTGGCGGATGCGACCGGTATCTCCGGCCAGGGCGGCGCGGGCGGCGGTCTCGTCGGTGGCCTGGTGAACGGCGTGACAAGCACGGTCGCGGCGGTCGGCGGGACGGCCACCGGCGGCGGTGGCGCCAGCCAGAATCCCGTGGGCGGTCTCGTCGGTGGGGTGGTGAGCGGCGTGACGAACACGGTATCGAGCGTGACCAACACGGCGGGCGGCACCGGCGGCAGTGCGCAGAACAACCCGGTGGAAGGGTTGCTCAACGGCCTCGGCAGCGCCTTGGGCGGCAAACGTCGCTGACGGACGGCGAACGGGCGGTGCGCAACGCACCGCCCGTTTCCGGAAACGCGCATCGTCTTCGGTATCGCCCCGCTAGGGTGAAGTTCGGCATCGCTCGCAGGGAGTTTCCATGAATCGATGGTTCGGGTGCCTTCTCGGCATGACCGTCGTATGTGCCGCGCCCGCCCAGGTGCGCGTTCCCGCCAACCCCTTGCAGACCCTTCCGCGCACCGAAGCGCCAAAGCAGGCGCCGTCGGTGCAGGTCAACGTGCAGGCACCCACGCAAGCGATGGAAGCACTGCTCGCCACTCGCGTTACGCCCTCGCGCTTCGACGTGACCGGCGTGAAGTCGATTCCCTTTTCCTCCGTGGCCGACCTTTTCGCGCCGATGCGCGGCAAGCAGGTGACCGTGCGCGATCTCGTCGAGACGGCGAACAAGGTCACGGCGATGTACAAGGACAGGGGCTACGCGCTTTCGTTCGCGTTCGTGCCGGCGCAGACGTTCGCCAACGGCGTGGTGAAGATCACCGCGGTGGAGGGTTACGTCGCCGAGGTGAAGATCACCGGCGACGCCGGCAACATGGAAAACCGCATCCGCGCCATGGCGAACCACGTCATGGGCGAACGTCCCTTGCGGCAGGAAACGTTCGAGCGCTACACGCAGTTGCTCGGCCAGTTGCCCGGCGTGCAGGTAGGGGCGAACGTGCCTCCGCCGACCACCACCGACGGCGCGACGAGCCTCGACCTGAGCGTCAAGCGGCAACGCTACGACGTGAGCTATGGACTGGATTTCAACCACCCGGGTACGCAGGGCGTGTTCAACGTGCTCGAGAACGGCGCCACTCCCCTGGGCGAGCAGCTGAGCCTTTCCACGCTGTTTCCGAACGGCGGCGGCCAGCGCTTCTATTCGGCTGGGTGGCTGGAACCGATCGGTTCGCGAGGTTGGCAGGCGAGGGTGGATGCCAGTCGCTATTGGGGCAATCCGGATACCGACAGCAGCCAGTTGCCGTCGTACCTCGACCATCGCCTCACCCAGGATCGCCTGGCGCTTTCGGCCATCTATCCTCTCGTGCTCACCAATACGAAGCGCCTGAACCTGACGATGGGCGTCTATGGCTCCCGGCAGGACGACCGTTATCGCAACGTGGATACGGGGGCGATGATCGCACTGCAATCCAGCGTGCGCGTGCTCAACGCCGAGCTGGCCTGGTTGCGCGTGGCGCCCAGGCGCACCGTGCAGTTCAGCGTCGGCGCGGCGCACGGTTTCGATTCGATGGGGGCCTACTCGCGAGCGATCACCAATGTCGCCGGCGGAATCGCGACGACGCTACCCGACGTGTCGTTCACCCGCTACATGGCCAGCGGCCTGTGGTCGGAGCAATGGGCGCACAAGATCGGCACCGTCCTGCGCATGACCGGCCAGTACAGCGACGACACCCTGCCGTCCACCGAGCAGATCAACTTCGGCGGCCCGAGCTATGCGTATGCGTACGACCCGGGTGACGCGGCGGGCGACAGCGGCTGGGCGGCATCGTTCGAGGTGAACCGGGCGTTCGTCTCGGGACAGTCGTGGATCAAGTCGATCGTGCCCTATGTGGCCTACCAGAGCGCGCGCGTGTATCTGAACGGCGCGCGGCCGCTGATCGACAAGCTGGATTCGGCGGCCGTCGGCCTGCGTGTATCGGATTCGAAACACTATTCGATCGACTTCGCGCTGGCGAAGCCGACGGGGGATAAACCGCCCGAGAGCGGTACGCGGGAGAAGCGCTGGAACCTCACCTTCAGCTACAAGCTCATGTAGCGCACGTATCGGCGATTGCCGCCACCACACGTTCACATCCTCGGTTGCACGATGCCTCGACATCCATCCGAGGCCGTGCCATGCCCCTGTCTCTCCATCCCGCGCCGATTCCCTATGACGACAGGCTGGAGGAGATCGATCCGGACGAGGAGAAGACGGTCGAAGATTTGATCCGAACCCTCACCGAGATCAACCAGACCACGCTCAGGCACGAGGGGCACGCGAACCGCTCGGTGCATGCGAAAAGCCACGCACTGCTCACCGGCGAGATGATCGTGCCGGACGACCTGCCCCGCGAGCTGGCCCAGGGCATCTTCGCCCGGGCGGGCCGCTACCCCCTGGTGATGCGTCTGTCGACCGTGCCGGGCGACATCCTCGACGACAACGTCTCCACGCCGCGCGGCATGGCGGTGAAGATCCTGAACGTCGACGGCGAGCGGCTACCCGATAGCCGGGACGCCGCCACGCAGGACTTCGTCATGGTGAATTCCCCGGCGTTCAACGCCTCGACCGCGAAGAAATTCGCCGCCAGGCTGAAACCGATCGCGGCCACCACGGATCGGGCCGAGGGGGCGAAGAAAGCCTTGTCGGCCATCCTGCGGGGCGCCGAACGCGTGATCGAGGCCTTCGGTGGCAAGAGCGCCACGCTGCTGACCCTCGGCGGCCAACCGGAAACGAATCCGTTGGGAGACACCTATTACAGCCAGGCGCCGCTGCGCTTCGGCGATTACGTGGTGAAAGTGTCGGTGGCGCCGCATTCGCCCAACCTCACGGCGTTGACCGACGCGGCGGTCGACCTCAGCGGGCGTCCGAACGGTCTGCGCGACGCCATGATCGAACATTTCGCGACGCAGGGCGGCGAGTGGGACCTGCGCGTCCAGTTCCGTACCGATCCGCAGAGCATGCCCATCGAAGACGCCTCGGTGGCGTGGCCGGAGGAGACGAGTCCCTATCTCGACGTGGCGCGTATCGTGGTTTCGCCGCAATCGGCATGGGACCAGGAGCGCCACGCGGCCATCGACGACCGGTTGGCGTTCAGTCCATGGCATGGTGTGACGGCCCACCGGCCGCTGGGCTCGGTGATGCGCGCCCGCCGCTGGGCCTATCTGGACATGGCCAAGTTCCGGGCGCACCACAACGGGGTGGCGATCAAGGAACCCGGGGCACTCGAGGACTTGGGCCTTCAGACGGCTCGGTAGGAGCGAAAGCCAACGAAGCGGTGACGCCGCAACGTTGATCGGCGATGAATCGGCTCCTGCCGGGCAAAGCGCTACCAGCCCATGTAATGCCCACCGTTGATGGCGAGGTTGGAGCCGGTGATCCAGCCGGAATCCTCCGAGGTCAGGAAGGCCACCGCGTGCGCGATTTCCTCGGGGCGCCCCAGGCGTCCGACGGGAATCTGCGAAACGATCTTCGCGCGGATGTCTTCCGGCACGGCCATCACCAGGTCGGTGGCCACGTAACCCGGCGACACCGTGTTCACCGTGATGCCGAACCGCGCGTTTTCCTGGGCCAGCGAGATGGTGAAGCCATGCACGCCGGCCTTCGCCGCCGCGTAGTTGGCCTGCCCGTACTGGCCTTTCTGGCCGTTGATCGAGCTGATCTGCACGATGCGTCCCCATTGCCGCGAGCGCATGCCCTCGATGACCGGCCGGGTCACGTTGAAGCAGGCGTTGAGGTTGGTGTTCACCACCTCGGTCCACTGCTGGTAATCCATCTTGTGGAAGGTGGTGTCGCGGGTGATGCCGGCATTGTTGACGAGGATCTCGACCGGGCCGACGCGCTCTTCCACGGCACGGATCATGGCGGCCGCCGACACGGGGTCGGAAACGTCGCCCGGCACCATGGTCACGTCGATGCCGTCGCGGATCATGTCTTCGCGCCACGCCGCCGCCCTGGCTTCGTCGCGGTAATTGGTGGCCACGCGGTGGCCCTGCTGGGCGAGGTATCGCACGATCGCCGTACCGATGCCGCCGGTACCGCCGGTGACCAGTGCGGTGCGTTGCGTAATGCCGTGCTTCATCCCAACCCTTTATGCCTTCGTGTGGAGCCCGCCTCGCGGGCAATCGGTTCTTATAACGCCGTCGCCTGCCCAAGACTACTGCGGCGAAGCGACGCAGGATCGAACGTGTTGATCGCCGCGGCCAGCAGGTTTTCCGGCGTGGCCGGTCCTTCCGGCACGTCGACGCCGAGCCAGCCCAGTGCCTGGCGAAGGGCCGGCAGGGGATCGGCGGGATCCACCGGCAGGGCCGACGCGGATTTGGACAGCTTGCGACCGTCGGCGTCCCGCACCAGCGGCAGGTGCAGGTAACCGGGCGTCGGCAGGCCGAGAAGATGCTGGAGGTGAATCTGCCGGGCCGTGGAGTCGAGCAGGTCGGCACCGCGTACCACGTGGGTGACGTGCTGTGCGGCGTCGTCCACCACACAGGCTAGCTGGTAGGCCCACAACCCTTCCACGCGACGAATCACGAAATCGCCCGCCGATTCGCGGAGGTTTTCCGCCTGCGGGCCCTGCAGGTCGTCGGTCCAGCGGATGGTCTCGTCCGGCGTGCGCAGGCGCCAGGCGGGAGGTCGCGAGGGATCGGGCGGAGCGATGCACCGGCCGTCGCGATGCATGCCCCCGCGCGCGGCCAGTTCGGCCCGGCTGCACCAGCACGGGAACACGCGGTCGCGCTCGCGAAGCCGGTCGAAGGCGGCCTCATAGGCCGCATGGCGGTGCGACTGGTAGACCACCGGCTCGTCGGCTCGCATGCCGAACGCCTCCAGCGTCCGGAGGATGGAGGGGGCCGAGCCCGGAACTTCGCGCGGCGGGTCGATGTCCTCCACGCGCAGCAGCCAGCGCCCGCCGGCGTGCCGCGCCACCATCCAGCTGCCGACGGCGGCAACTAGCGAGCCGAAGTGCAGCGCGCCGGTCGGCGAGGGGGCGAAGCGGCCGCGGTAGACGGGGGACGGAACCAAGGATGAGACGTTTCTCAAGGCGTGGGTGGCGCGAGGCCGACAGTGTAGGCCAAGCCGCTCGTGGCTGAACCGCGTCGCACCGGCCTTCGCGCGGTGAAAGGCTGCTGAACCATTGAATCGTTCAGCCTTCGCCCCGAAAACTTCACCCGAGCGGCGCCCCATAGCCAGCCGCCGTGAGAGAAAACATCATGTTCAAACGCATTGCTTTGTTCGTCGCCACCAACCTCGCGGTCATCTTCCTGCTCTCGGCCGTCTGCCACCTGCTCGGCATCGACCAGTGGGCGGCACAGCGCGGGATGGGCCTGGGTGGGCTGATCGTCTTCGCCGCCGTCTTCGGCATGGGCGGCGCCTTCATCTCGCTGGCGATCTCCAAGTGGACGGCCAAGATGTCCACCGGCGCCCGGGTGATCGAGCAGCCGGCCAACGAGACCGAACGCTGGCTTCTCGAGACGGTGCGCCGCCACGCGGACAAGGCCGGCATCGGCATGCCCGAGGTGGCCGTGTACGACGCGCCGGAAATGAACGCGTTCGCCACCGGCATGACCCGCAACAACGCGCTCGTGGCGGTGAGCACGGGCCTGCTCCAGCAGATGGACCGCGAACAGGTGTCGGCCGTGCTCGGCCACGAGATCGGCCACGTCGCGAACGGCGACATGGTGACGCTCACCCTGATCCAGGGCGTGCTCAACACGCTGGTGATCGTGCTGGCCCGCGTCGTGGGGCGGGTGGTCGACAGCTGGCTCAGCGGTGGCCGCGACCGCGAGGGCGAGGGCGGCATCGGCTATTTCGTCACCGTGATGATCCTGCAGATCGTCTTCGGCCTGTTCGCCTCGATGATCGTCATGTGGTTCTCCCGCTGGCGCGAGTTCCGCGCCGACGCCGCGGGTGCCAGCCTGGCCGGCCGCGGCTCGATGATCTCGGCCCTGCAGCGCCTGTCGGGCAACCACGGCGACACCACCCTGCCGCAGACCATCCAGGCCTTCGGCATTTCCGGTCACCTCGCCTCGGGCTTCAAGCGCCTGTTCATGAGCCACCCGCCCATCGAGGAGCGCATCGCGGCGTTGCAGCGGGCGTAAGCCGGCCGCCTTGCGGCCCGTAAGTCGCCAGCGCAGGGCGGCTGGCCGTGAACCTTAAGCGGCGGCCCCAAGGGGCCGCCGTTCGTCGATAGGGCCGCGCCCCCCACTTACGGTTGTTCCCAGGCCGCGTAGCGACCGACTGACTTCTCCGGCCCCCGGGGTTTTGTCCCGCCCCCAACGTCCCCATAATCGCGGTTCTGTCCCAACCTGAAGGAACGGCACCGTGAGCCAGGAAACCCGTAAGTTCGAAGCCGAGGTCGCCCAGGTCCTGCACCTGGTGACCCATTCCCTCTACTCGCACAAGGAAATCTTCCTGCGCGAGCTAATCTCCAACGCCTCCGACGCCTGCGACAAGCTGCGGTTCGAAGCGCTGGCCGACGCCAGCCTCACCGCGGACGACGCCGACCTGCGCATCCAGATCTCCTGGGATCCCGAGGCGCGCACCATCAGCGTCCGCGACAACGGCATCGGCATGAGCCGGGATGAGGTGGTGGCCAACATCGGCACCATCGCCAGCTCGGGTACCCGCCGCTACCTCGAGGCCCTTTCCGGCGAACAGAAGGCCGACGCGCGCCTGATCGGCCAGTTCGGCGTGGGCTTCTATTCCGCCTTCGTGGTCGCCGACAGGGTCACCGTCATCACCCGCCGCGCGGGCCAGCCCACCGAGGCGGGCGTGCGTTGGGAAAGCGACGGCAAGGGCGAGTACTCGCTGGAAGACACCAACGTCACCGAACGCGGCACCACCGTGGTGCTCCATCTGAAGGAGGGCGAGGACGAGTTCCTCAAGCGCTGGCAGCTGCGTTCGCTGGTCACCAAGTATTCCGACCACGTGGCCTTCCCGATCCGCATGCCGCAGGAGAAGGACGGTAAGCCCGACCCGACCGACTGGGAAACCATCAACTCCGCCTCGGCGTTGTGGACGCGCGCCAGGACCGAGATCACCGACGACGAGTACAAGAGCTTCTACAAGGCGCTCGGCCACGACTTCAACGATCCGCTGGCCTGGACGCACAACCGCGTGGAAGGCAGCCAGAGCTTCACCACGCTGCTCTACGTGCCCGAGCAGCCGCCGTTCGACCTGATGATGGGCGGCCGCGACGAGCGCAAGGGATTGAAGCTCTACATCAAGCGCGTCTTCATCATGGACGCGGCCGAAGAGCTGCTGCCGAACTACCTGCGTTTCGTGCGCGGCGTGGTCGATGCGGACGACCTGCCGCTCAACGTGAGCCGCGAGATCCTCCAGCACAATCGCCAGCTGGAAAAGATCAAGGCCGCCTGCGTCAAGCGCGTGCTCGACCTGCTCGACAAGCTGGCGCGCGATGAACCGGAGAAGTTCGCGTCGTTCCTCAACAGCTTCGGCAATACGCTGAAGGAAGGCATCGTCGAGGACGCGTCCAACCGCGAGCGCATTGCGAAGCTGCTGCGCTTCGCTTCGACCAAGGGCGAAGGCGCGGCGAAGACGGTGTCGTTCGACGACTACGTCGGTCGCATGGTGGTGGGCCAGGACGCCATCTGGTACGTCACCGCCGACAGCTTCGCCGCCGCCGCGGGCAGCCCGCAGCTCGAGGCGTTGAGGGCCAAGGGCATCGAAGTGCTGCTCATGTTCGACCGTGTCGACGAGTGGATGCTGGGCTACCTCAACGAATACGACGGCAAGCGCCTGCGCAACGTCGCCAAGGGCGACTTCCCGCTGGACGAAGCCGACAAGGCGAAGCAGGAAGCGGCCAGCGCCGAGGCCGCGCCGTTGCTGGAACGGGCGAAGAGCCTGCTTGGCGAGCGCGTGAGCGACGTTCGCGTGTCGGCTCGTCTTACCGATTCGCCGTCGTGCCTGGCGCTGTCGGACTTCGAGATGGCGCCGCACATGGCTCGTCTGCTGCGCGAAGCCGGGCAGGACGTGCCGGATTCGAAGCCGGTGCTGGAAATCAATCCGTCGCATCCGCTGGTGAAGCGGCTTGCCGATGAGTCCGACGACACCAAGGCCGCCGACCTGGCCGGTCTGCTGCTCGAGCAGGCCGAAATCACGGCCGGTGCGCAACTGTCCGATCCGGCGGCGTTCGTGCAGCGGATGAATCGGGTGTTGCTGGGCTGATTCGTAGCGCTTCGTAGGATTCGCGGATACGATCCGCTCCCACCCCTTCGGTAGCTATGCTGCCGAAGGGGACGCCGATCGCACCGCTTCCATGCCTGCGGTAGCGACGCCAGCGAAGGGACGGGCTTGCTACCGAAGGGGTGGGAGCCGATCGCATCGGCGAACGGCGGTGGAGCGACGGCGGCGTTTGCTATCTTCAGCACCATGTCCGCATTGCTCGTCCTCTTCGCCTGCCTGGCCCTCGGCATCCTGTGCCGACGCTACGCGAGCCTGCCCGACGGGATCGTTCCCGGCATCAACTGGTGGGTGCTCAACGTGGCCCTGCCGGCCCTCGTGCTGGCCCTCGTGCCACGCGTGACGTTCGACGCGCACCTCTGGCTGCCGGTCGCCGGCATGTACGTTACCTTCTTCGGTGCCTGGCTCGTCTTCGCGTCGCTGGGCCGCCTGCTCGGCTGGTCGCGACAACGCATCGGTTGCCTGACCCTCGTCTGTGGCCTGGGCAACACCTCGTTCATGGGCTATCCGATGATGGAGGCCATGCACGGCAAGGAAGGGCTCTCCATCGCCGTGATCGCCGACCAGATGGGATGTTTTCCCTTGCTTGCGGCGGGCGGCATCGCGGTGGCTTCGCTGTATTCGGGCAAGGGCACCCGTGTGGGCGTCGTCCTGCGCCGCGTGTTCACGTTTCCCGCATTCCTGGCCTTGCTCACCGGCGTGGTCGTCGGCATCGCGGGAGGTTGGCCGGACGCCGTCGACCGTCTGCTGATGCAGGTGGGCCAGACCCTCACGCCGTTGGCCCTGTTCTCCGTGGGTCTTCAATTCCAGCTCCACGTGCGTCGCGAACAGGTCGGTCCGCTGGTGGTGGGGCTCGGCTGGAAACTCCTGCTGGCACCGCTCGCCGTCTTCGTCCTGGGGCGTGCGACGGGGATAGAGGGCCTGGTGCTGACCGTCAGCGTCCTCCAGGCGGCCATGGCGCCGATGATCTCGGCCGCCATCCTCGCCGACCAGCACGGGCTGGAACCCCAGCTGGCGAATACCGTGCTCGGCGCGGGCATCCTGCTGTCGCTGGCCACCGTGCCGCTGGGCAATCTGATGCTGGCCTGAGGCTTGGGTTTGCCGCGAACCGGCCACACACTTGGCCGCATGACCGAACACGCAACGACACCGGGCGTTCGCGCCGACGTGTGGCTCTGGGCCGCGCGTTTCTTCAAGACCCGCAGCCTCGCCAAGCAGGCGATCGACGGCGGCAAGGTGGAACTGAACGGCACCACCTGCAAGCCCGCGAAGACGGTACACGTCGGCGATACCGTGCGGGTGACCCGCGGCGAGGAACGGCTCGCCTGTATCGTGGAGGCGCTCTCGGAAAAGCGCGGCCCGGCCCCGGAAGCCCGCAAGCTCTACGCCGAAACGGAAGAAAGCGCGGCCGAGCGCGAGCGCCAGCGTGAAGATCGCCGGCTGACCGGCGGTGCGCTGCTGCGCCCCGACTCCCGTCCCGACAAGCGGTCCCGCCGCCTGATCCAGGATCTGAAAAAAACCCTCTGAGGCAACGCTTGCCGTCGCAAGAAGCACCTACCGCTTCACGGTGGGGAGTTGTCGAGCATGGGTGGGACGATCGCGAAGTGGCCGCAGGCGCTCGGTCTGTTGTTCACGGCCTTGACGGTGGTTGCAGTGTTGGCGTTCGGCCTTCGCCGACCGGCCAATAACTGGGACCTGATCGGCTACGTCGCCGCGGCGTCGAGCGCGGACGGTCACCGGGGTGCCGACCTGAGCAGGGTGACGTTCGACAGCCTGGGCGCCGCCGTCGATCGGTCCACGTTCCAGTTGATGACCCAGCAGGACGACTACCGGCGGACCGTGTTTTCCGATCCCGCGTCGCTGTCCCAGCAGCTTCCGTTCTATCGGACTCGCGTGGCGTATGTGCAGACCCTGCGTGCGATCCATGCGGCGACCGGCATGGGTTATCCGAAGGCGACCCACGTGGTAAGCGCCGCATTCGCCGCCGTGTCGGTGCTGTTGCTGGCGGCACTGTGCCGTGAGGTTGGCGTATCGCTCGTGGCGGTGCCCGTGATCGCCTTGCCGGCGGGGATGTTGGACATCGCCAGCCTTTCCTCACCCGATGCGATGGCCTGCGCGTTTGCGCTACTGGCTTTGCTTGCGCTTCTCCGGCGCAGCGGCTGGCTCGTCGTCGTCGCTGCCCTCCTGCCGCTGGTACGCACGGATTTCGTACTGTTTTCGGCCTTGTTATGCGCCCATGCCTTCATCGATACCTCGCGCGTGCGCGCCACGGTGGCGATGGCCGTGGCGATCACCGGCTACCTGGCGGTATCGCATGGCGCCTACGGATGGCTCACGTTGTTCAACATGTCGTTCATCCACAAGTCGCCGTACCCGGCGACGCTCGCGCCGTCGCATGCGCTCGGCGATTACCTGAGGCCCTACGTGACGGCTGCGATGGGTCTGGCGATGCATCCCCAGGGCGCCATCTACGGCATGGGAATGTTCGCGGCATGGTTCGGCAGGCGACGCGACGAGGCGCTCGCGGAGCGCACGCGTTTCATCGGGCTACTGGTGCTGCCGGCGGCTTTCGTCGGCATCCACCTTGTCCTGTTTCCCGCCGCCAGCTTTCGTTTCTTCGTCTTCGCCGCATCGGCGATCATGGTGTGGCTGATGGCTCGCCTGAGCGTGCCGGCCGGACGCTGATCATTCGGACAGAAACGACGTCACCGGCGCGAAGAACGCATCGGGCTGCTCGACCCACGGAAAGTGACCGGACTTGTCGATGGTCACGAGGCGCGCCCCGTGGATGCCGTCACGCAGGAATTCCGATTCGGCCAGGGGGCATACCGGATCCTGGCGGCCCTCCACGACCAGGGTCTTCGCGGTGATCTTGCCCAGGTCGGACAGCGGCGGTGCCTTGTCCGTGGCCGGCGATTCGTCGAACGCGCGATTCATCGACCTCGACATGGTATTCGTCAATTGGCGGACGATGGTCGGCGCGTCCTTGCCGGGGTCATAGACGTAAAAGCCCACGCGTTCGCGGAAATAGGTGGTGAATCCCCGGTCGTCGGAGGGCGCCTTGTCTCCGATGTGCGCGAGCAGCCAGGCGAAATCCGGGGAGGCTTTCCTGCGCGCCTTCTCGGCATCGTAGGCGGGACCGGAATCCCCCGTGTAGCCGAGCAATTGCGAACCGACCAGTACGAGCTTGTCGACCTGCGCCGGATGCGTTTCCGCATACACGATGGCGATGGCGCTTCCGTTGGAATGGCCCAGAAGGTTCATCCTCGACAGGCCCCAATACGTGCGAAGCCGTTCGAGGTCGTTCGCCAAGTCGGCGTTGCCCAAGTGATCGTTGGCACGTACCGGCGTCGAACCGCCGGTACCCCGCGGGTCATACGTCAGCACCGTGAAGTGCGTCCGCAGCGGCGCCAACCCGTTGGCGAGGTAATCGGTGCCGATGCCCCATCCCGGCGCCTGCACCACGAGCAAGGGCCCGTGTCCCTCTACGCGATAGTGAAAACGGAGGCCGTCCACGTCGGCGGTGTGATCGCCCGGCGACAGGCGATCCGGGGGTGTGGCGGAAGCGGTCGTGGCGAGGGCCAGGGCGAGCCAGCCGGCGATCAGGGTCTTCATCGGCGTATCCATGGAAAAGGATGCCGATGCTGCCGCGGGAACCGGAAGCCGTCTTGGCTGAAATCCGCCCCCCAATCCCCACCCCGGGCTGCTGACGCGGGGTGGGGGTAGGGGACGCCACGGGACCGGAAGATGGAGAGTCGTAAGGCCCCGTGAAACCTGAAACATCGAAGAGAGCGAGCGCCGCCACTATAGGCAGGCCGTGTCCCGGAGTGAATTCGATTGTTCAGATCGTGGCGATAGGGCGTCTCAATGCTTCAGCGCAACATTTTCCGCAGCTTATAGATCTGCTCCAGCGCATCGCGCGGGCTCAGGTCGTCGGGGTCGATGGCGCGCAGGGCTTCTTCCACCGGCGAAGGCAACGGCGGCGCGAACAGGCCCATCTGCGGTGCCGGGGAGGGCGGGGCGGCGACCGCGGCCGTCACTTCGTGGCCCTGCTCGAGCGCCGCGAGGTAGCTGCGCGCATCGGCGATCACCGTCTTCGGCAAGCCGGCCAGCGCCGCCACCTGCAGGCCGAAGCTGCGATTGGCCGGGCCGTCCTTCACCGTATGCATGAACACCAGTTGCTCGCCGTATTCCACGGCATCCAGGTGCACGTTGGCGATGGTGCGGAACTCGCCCGCCAGCTCCGTGAGCTCGAAGTAGTGCGTGGCGAACAACGTGAACGCGCAGCTGACCGAGGCCAGGTGCACGGCCGCCGCGCGGGCGAGCGACAGGCCGTCGTAGGTGCTGGTGCCGCGCCCGACCTCGTCCATCAGCACGAGGCTGCAATCGGTGGCGTTGTGCAGGATGTTCGCCGTTTCGCTCATCTCCACCATGAAGGTGGACTGGCCGCGCGAGAGATCGTCGCCCGCGCCGATGCGGGTGAAGATGCGGTCGATGGGGCCGATGACGGCCGACGAAGCCGGTACGTAGCTGCCCACGTGGGCGAGCAGCACGATGAGCGCGTTCTGGCGCATGTAGGTGGATTTACCGCCCATGTTCGGGCCGGTGATCACCAGCATGCGCCGGCCCTTGTCGAGCACGAGGTCGTTCGGCTCGAACGGCTCGTCGCGCACCTTCTCCACCACCGGATGGCGGCCGCGTTCGATGCGGATGCCGGGTGCGTCGGAGAGTTCGGGCATGGCCCAGTCGAGCGTTTCGGCGCGTTCGGCGAGGTCGGCCAGCACGTCGAGTTCGGCCATCGCCGAGGCGGCGGTCTTCAGTTCCGGCAAGCGTTCGATGAGCTTGTCGAGCAGGAGTTCGTAGAGCGCGCGTTCGCGCATCAGCGAGCGCTCCTTCGCCGAGAGCACCTTGTCTTCGAACTGCTTGAGCTCTTCGGTGATGTAGCGCTCGGCGTTCTTCGTTGTCTGGCGGCGCGTGTAGTGCTGCGGCGCCTTGTCGGCCTGGGCCTTGGTGATCTCGATGTAATAACCGTGCACGCGGTTGTAGCCGACCTTCAGCGTCGGAATGCCGCTGGCGGCTTTTTCGCGCTCCTCCATGTCGACCAGGAACTGGTCGGCGTTGGTCGAAAGGCGGCGCAGCTCGTCGAGTTCGTCGTCGTAGCCTTCGGCGAGCACGCCGCCATCGCGCAGCAGCACCGGCGGCTGCGGCACGACGGCGCGGGCGAGCAGGGCGGCGGTGTCGGCGTGATCGCCGATGCGCTCGACGAGGGCGTGCAGCAGCGGGCTGTCGATGCCGGCGATGTCCTCGCGCAAGGCGGGTGCGGCGGCCAGGCCGTCGCGCAGCGTGGAGAGGTCGCGCGGACGCGCCGAGCGAAGCGCCACGCGGGCGAGGATGCGTTCGAGGTCGCCCACGCCGCGCAGGCGCTCGCGCAGGCTGCCGTGGCGGCGGTGATCGATGAGGCTGCCGATGGCCTGGTGCCGGCCGCGCAGGGTCGTGCGGTCGCGCAGCGGGCGGTTGAGCCAACGGCGCAGGAGGCGCGCGCCCATCGGGGTGACGGTTTCATCGAGCACGCCGAGCAGCGTGTTGTCGACGTTGCCGCTCTGGTGCGTGTCGATCTCGAGGTTGCGCCGCGTGGCGGCGTCCATCGCGATCGTTTCGCTGGCGTTTTCCACCGCCATGCCGGTGAGGTGGGGCAACGCGCTCTTCTGGGTTTCTTCCACGTAGCCGAGCAGGCAGCCCGCGGCGGCGACCGCCAGGGGCAGGGCGTCGACGCCGAAGCCGCGCAGGTCGCGCGTCTTGAAGAAGCGGCACAGTTCGCGGGTGGCCGCGTCGCCGTCGAAATGCCAGGGCTGGCGCTTGCGCAGGCCGGGCAGGGTGCTGACCAGCTTCGGCCAGGCCACGTCTTCGCTGACCAGCGTCTCGGCCGGTTGCAGGCGGGCCAGTTCGGCGGCGAGGCCTTCGGGTGAAGCCACCTCGGTGAGCAGGAAGCGGCCGGTGGAGAGGTCCACCCAGGCCAGGCCGTAGCCCTTCGGGCCGGCGGCGATGGACAGAAGGAGGTTGTCGCGGCGCTCTTCCATCAACGCGGCATCGGTGACCGTGCCCGGCGTGACGATGCGCACCACTTCGCGCTTCACCGGCCCCTTCGACGTGGCCGGATCGCCGATCTGCTCGCAGAGGGCGACGGATTCGCCCAGCTTCACCAGGCGGGCGAGGTATCCCTCCACCGCGTGGTAGGGCACGCCGGCCATGGGAATCGGCGCGCCGGCCGACTGGCCGCGCTGGGTGAGGGTGATGTCGAGCAGGCGCGCCGCCTTGCGGGCGTCGTCGTAGAACAGCTCGTAGAAGTCCCCCATCCGGAAGAACAGCAGGATGTCGGGATGCTCAGCCTTTGCCGCGAGGTACTGCCGCATGAACGGCGTGTGCCCGGCGGCGGCCGAGATGTCTTCTGCTAAAGCCATGATTTTGCGAGGTTCCATGCCGAAGGCCCGCCAACCGTGGCGGGCCGGTCGTACATGATACCGTCGTTGGAACGGCGACGTTCCGCGTGCCGCGCGCCTACCAGGGCAGGATGGCGCCGTGCCGATCGACGAAGCGCAGCCCCGGCTTGCCCGCGTTCGCCTCGACCACGTCGACCACCCGGGGAATGCTGTCGGAAATGTCCAGCGTGGCATCCTGCGTGCCCATGTCCGTGCGTACCCAGCCCGGCGCCACCGCCAGCATGGCGCGCCGGTCGCCGGGGTGGCGTGCGTGGAACGAGGCCAGCAGCATGTTCAGGGCCGCCTTGCTCGCGCTGTAAAGCTCCCAGAAGCCGTTCGCGTTGCCGATGCTGCCGATTTCCGACGACATGACGGCGATCACGCCTTTCCCGGCATCGACCCGGTCATGGAACAGTTCGACCACTCGCATCGGGGCCAGCGCATTGGTGCGCATCATGTCGAGGAAGTCGCTTTCGGCGACGTCGAGCGGCGTCAGCTCGTTGGCTTTCGCGATCCCGGCGTTGACGAACAGCACGTCGAGCTGGCGTCCTTGCAGGCGGTCATGGAGTGCGCGCACGGTAGCCAGGTCGTCGATATCGACGTGCTCGTGTTCAAGCGTGCCGGGGTAACGCGCGCCCAGCTCGTCCAGCCCGTTCGCCTTGCCTCGGGACGTGGCGATGACCCGCCATCCCCGCGTGCAGAACGCCTCGGCGAGCGCGAGGCCGAGGCCCCTCGACGCGCCGACGATCAGGGCGGTCTTGTGTGTGGTCATGATGGGATCCTCCGGTCGTTTCGATAGACGGTCCGCCGTGGCGGAACACCGTCATTGAAGCAAGGGTGGATCGACGACTGAAGTGACGGGTTGGAAAAGACCGATGACGTTTCGTCACGTGTGCGGGACGCTCAGCGCGCCCACGGCGGCGTGCTTTCGAAGCCGGATGCCAGGTCAACGGAAGACGATGGACACGCTGAAACTTGCACTGACGGCGGCAGGCCTGCGTTCCATCACCGCTTGCGGCACGACGCTGGGGCCGATCGCCCCGGGACTGTGCGTGCGATCAACGAGTCGGGTGTCAAGGCGTGGGTGCACGGTCGAGTTGGAGGCGGCGCCACGATTCGTACGCTCCAGAGCAACCGCAGTGCGTTTTCGGCATCAGCCTATGATTTGGGCTGTCGCCCACGGCTTATCGCGAGATTTTGCCAGCGGTTTCTGCCACCCTTGCCGCTGTCATGAGGGACGCTAAAGGGGATGGCGTGAGGGTCGGCATGGAGCACTGGAAAATCTGGGGACAACACGTTGCCGTGGCGGCCGCATACGCCGCTTTTTACCGGATTGCCTACGAGTTGAGCCTGGCCCATTGGGAGCTGACGGTCGGCTTTCGGCTGTGTTGCCTGTTGCTGGTGCCGATGCGGCTTTGGCCCGCCCTCGCGCTGGGAGAGTTCCTCCCCGTGCTGGAAAACGCCTTGGCCTGCATCGACGACTTCGGCCCTGCCTGGGCCGTGGCCGCCGCGGTGCCACAAATCGTCGTTTGTATGGCCGGCATGAAACCATTACGCCGCTGGGGCGCATTGCGCGACCCCGACGGTCGCCTGTGCATGGGCTATGTCGTCACGGCGACCCTGTGCTGCGCGGCGCTGAGTACCCTGCGCGACACGGCCTCCCTGTGGATTGCCCTGATGGCCCTGTCGACCGACGGCTCGCCTGGACCGTTGCTTTGGGTCGGTTTCAGCGCGTACATGCTCGGCGGTTACCTTGGCGGTCTTACCCTCGTGCCGACCCTCCTGGCGCTCCAGGACCGGTGGCGGGTCACGCCCTCGGTATGGTCGGTCCTGCGCAGTCCGCTGGTGCGGGACACATGCATGGGGGTGGCGCCGGTGCTGGTTGCCTTGACCTGGATGGCCAACACCAGCGAGGCGCCGGGTGCCCAGCAACTCGCGCGATTGGCGATGATCCTGCCGATGGTCGCCATGGCGTGGCGTTACGGGTGGCGCGGCACGGCAATGGCGGGCACGGGTGCCAGCATTGCCTTGGCGCTGACCAGCCACATCGTGCGCGACCCGGCGGTCATCTATTGCCAGGTCGCCTTGGCTTTTGTCATGTCCGCTGGGTTGTTGGTGGGCGGCAAGCGCCAGCCTGCCGCCCACCCGCTGCTACGAGAGCGCTGACCGTCAGGGGCTGCCCTTGTTGCAGTTGATCGGATCGGCCTTGCAATCGCTCGACACTAGCATCAGGCGAGCTGTACCGTCCGGCTGCGGCGCGACAAACGCCTGGACGCCATCGCCCTGATAGACCTGCACCGACTGGCGGCTCGCCGGCGGCGGCAGGGGTTCGTCGGGGGTCGACAGGTTGCCCGCGTCGGTGCCGATGGGCAGGCCGACCAAGCTGTAAGGCGTTCGGGCAAAGGCCCCCCGAACCACCCCTTGGGCGTCATTGATCTGGATGTATCGGGTCGAGCCGCGCGCGAACACATACACATGCCAATTCGGATTGGTGCTGACATCGGTGGTGTTTGGCCACGATTGGCCGAGTCCCGTGGCTGGCGGAGCGGCGGCGAGGGCAGGGTCGGCAAGCAGCCCGGCGAGCAGGGCGAGGGACGGCAGGGTGCGACGGATGTGCATAAGACCTCCATGGTCGGTTTGGTGCCCGGTAGCGTAGCGCGTGGTCACCACCAGCCATATGCGAATTTCGGTAAACGGGCCGCCATGGACGGCCATCTAGCCCGTTTGCCTGCGTGCCCCGTGGATGCATCCACCGTGGGGCTACCGCTGACAGGCGGTCAGTATCCGTGACGCCGTGGGCTGACTCGTCGAGGGCCATTGCACAGGTGCACGCGGAGTTGTTCGGCCTGACACACCATCCACCACCCACTCAGGCCGATCAACATCACGAAAGTACCGCCCAAAAGAGCCTGTCCGGGGGATGCCGATGCACGGATCACCACAGCCCCTTCGGCGAGCACAAGCACTGCCGTTGACATGCCCAGCACATAGCAAGAGGCGCAGAGGAAGATTTTGATGATCAGAGCGATGCGAGGCCATTCCGTAGGCAAGGTGAATTCGTGGGCAACGGCAGCCAGGGCATTCAAAACTTCTTTCGCGAGGCGATGGCAAACCTGAGGCGGGAAGAGGGGCCGGCCCTTCTTCAGCACCCTCTTCGGTTGACTGAGGACGCCCAGCAGGGTCAACGAGAAAACGATGGACGGCTCGAGGCCGTTGAGAAGCACGAGAACGGTCATGGTGGGCTCCTTGATGAAAAAAGAGATGCAGGGCGGGTGCCGGACCTGCAGACCCATCCTAATCAGCACCACCCCCCGCCGCGCGGGTAAATCGAGAGCCTTAGAAGCGACGGTTTCGGGGGGCGATACCGCGTCGCGACAGCGAGGCGAATGGTCTGTTGCCCCATAAGCTCGCCCCATATCATCCGCACCATCATCGCCATCCAGCCAAGGGCGCCATGGCCCGCTCCCCACCCTGACGCGGCTTAAACGATGGCATGCAAACGACCGGTAACGTTTCGTTACCGGTCGTCGCTTCGCGGGTCAGACGGCCAGTTGCGGCACGTCCACCTTCTTCATCAGGCGCGAGGTGAAGTACTTGTCTTCGTAGTAACGGATCTTCTCGCACATCACCGGGTGGGGAATGCCCTCGTAGAGGAACACTTCCTTTTCCGTGCCCATCGCCTTGAGTTCCTGCGGGAGCATCAGGGCGCGCTTCTCCTCGGTATGGCTTCGGCTCACGTCACCCTTCTTGCTCTTGGTGATGTTCTCGCGACGCACCGTGGTGTAGCCCAGCATCTCGGAGTAGTCGTTGGCGTCCTGCTGTTCGCGCGGGGCGTAGACGATCTGCAGCGCGTGGTTGGTGATGACGGTGCGCGACACGTCCTTTCCATAGACGGCGTCGAGCTGGGCCATGCTCTGGATGATCGGCAGCAGGCGCACGTTGTAGCCGGCCATGTACGACACCGCCGACGCGATGATCTCCACCTTGCCGATGGAAGTGAATTCGTCCATCAGCAGCAGGCATTGATGCTTCAGCGCGGGGTTGTTCTGCGGCAGATCCTTGGTGTTGAGGTTGATAAGCTGGCTGAAGAACAGGTTCACGATGAGACGGCTTTCGGCCAGCTTGTTGGGCAGGATGCCGATGTAGATCGTCATCTTCTTCTTGCGCACGTCGGTGAGCAGGAAGTCGTCCTCGCTGGTGGCGGCGTCGAGCACCGGATTGATCCAGGCATTGAGCGGCTCCTTGAAGGTGCCGAGGATCGACGCGAACGTCTCGTTCGCCTGCGACAGCAGGTTGGCGAAGGCCGACTGCGCGTTGCCGCTGAGGAAGGGCTCCTTCGACAGTCGCGTGTAGAGCTCGCGCAGGTCGGTACCGTCGCCGGACGACAGGCGATAGACCATGCCCAGCGTCGGCTTGGTGCGAAGGATCATCGGCAAGCCGTTCTCCTCGTCGTGATCCCACTTCTCGCAGAGGTAGAGCGTGAAGGCCATGAAAGCGTTGCGCGCCTGGCTCACCCAGAACTTCTGGTCGTCCGAGACATCGGGGTAGAGCATCGAGGCGATGCTCATGAGGTCGGACACGCGGAAGGCGGGGTCCTTCGAGACGTAACTCAGCGGATTCCAGCGATGCGTGCGGCGATCCTCCGCGAACGGATTGAACAGGTAGATCTCCTGCCCCTGGCTGGCGCGCCAGCCGCTGGTGAGGTCGAAGTTCTCCTGCTTGATGTCCAGTACGACCACCGACTCCTGGTATTCGAGCAGGTTCGGGATCACCACGCCCACGCCCTTCCCCGAGCGCGTCGGCGCGGCGAGGATCACGAACTGCTGGCCCGGCAGGCGAACGAGGTCGCCCTTGAATTTGCCGACCAGGATGCCGTTGGGGGCAGGGGAGAGCATCTTCTTGCCGCGCAGGTCACCCGAGGAGGCGAAACGGGCGTCGCCGTGCATCGACTGTTTCTTCGAGCGGAACAGGAAGTAGGCTGCCACGCACCAGAGGATGAGCGGGATCAGGAAGCCGATGGCGCCGGCGGTTTTGATTTTCCAGACGTAGGGTTGGACTTCCTTGAGGTCGAGTGCGCGGGCGTAGGTGATGAAGGTGTTCCAGGCCAGCGGCGTTTGCTTCAAGCCTATGAAGACCAGCGTGAAATATCCGGCCAGAAATTCGCCAACGACAAGTGTGACGACAAGGAGGCCAGCGGCCCAATATCCCCTGTGTTTCATGTAACGAATCCTTGGTCCAATCAATGAATCATCGGAATTTGCTCGCCTGTTCCTTCACCGGTCCACCTGCCAGTGTGCTTGGCTTTCGGACAGATGGCTTCGTAGTCATACAACGACGCCCAATCGTCATCCGACCATGGACGGCCGGTTTCTGTGTTCGGAGGGTCGCAGTCGGGATTCTCGAAGTGGGTGGGAGCGGTCGGATCCATGGGCCACCAACAGCGCATGGGGTTCAGTTGTCCGTAAGTGCAAAGTACGAATGGATCGTTCTTCCTGTAGCGCGTGTAGCCGCGATATCCTTCCTCTCCAATCGCAGCCGTTGACGAGATTGCGCAAAGAAGCAAGAGAAATTTTTTCATGGATCTTTTGCCTGTGTTGATTAGAGAACTACATCGAAGGCCAGTCGAACGGATGTGTCGCCCTCTGCCGCTGCTCGATACTGTTTGATGTGGCGCGTTGTTGCTCGCGGTTGGCAGTCTCTCGCCATTCCCCGCTGCTTGCCTCGACGGAGGTTGCAATTGCCCGTGACGTATCGGTCATGGCGACCTTTTTCAAAGGGGACTCGATGTCACCCTGAATGGCGTATGCCTGTTCGCCATCCTGAGAGAGAACCACATGGTCGATTCGCTGAAGGCCCTCCTTGCGTGCGGCCACGGTCAGCGAAGCGGCAAAGCGCTGACTATTCTGATCTGGAACGCGATGGTGCTGAGCGTCCAACCGGTGCACGGCATTAATGGCTTGCTCGAATAGGCGGCGGTCGGGATGGTCTGTATCGGTCAGGTTGGCATCGACTTTTCCATGGTCGAACCAGTCACTTGGATGCGTCAACGTATGCCACGCACTCGAAGCTTTTTCCTCGATGGCATGGATACCTTCCCCGATCTCTTCCCTGACATGCTGCACGCCTTCCTTCAGGTGTTCGAAGCCTTCTTCCACCTTGTGGACCACGTCTTCCACGCCGTGCTCGATGGCCTGCAAACCTTCGCCGACTTTCTCCAGCGCCTCGCGCTCGACGAAGTCCTTCAGCTCGCCGATGGCATGGGGAATCTCCCACGGCGCGGAGATGCCCTTGCGGATGTCCATCACGTCGTCGCGGTAGCGGTCGACCATGCCTTCGTGGGCGCGGTAACGGGCCTGGCTTTCCTCGCTGAGGATCGACTGGCCGAGCAGCTTGCTGTCCGGGATGAAGTTGTCGATGGCGTGGGCGCTGAAGTCGGTGGCCTTGATCGGGTTGCGTAAGGACAACAGGCCGCTGTCGTCGCGGTAGCCCGCCTTGGTCAGCGTGTCGATGTCCTGCTGGGCGGCGTAGACGCGCACTTCGCCGAAATGCGCACTGGCCGCGCTGACGAGGTCGCCCGCGCGCACGTGATCGATCACCTGCGTGCCGCCTTCGGGAATACCCTGGCGAAGGCCCGCCGCGCCATAGGCGTTGAAGGTTTCGCCCTTGAGCCCGAATTCGTAGGCGCTGATCTCCGCCAGCGTCCCGCCCAGGGAATGGCCGGTGACCGTGATCTCGGGTGGTTTGCGGCCTTCGTTCTCCGCGGCCTTGTTCGCCTCGTTCATCACGCGGCGGGTGAAGGCCAGGGCATCGGGCGTCTGCAGGTTGAGGCCGGTGAGCACCATGCCGGCGTCGACGCCGCCGTCGCGTACCGGCTGGCGGTCGAACTCCGTGCCGCGGAAGGCGACGATCACCTGCTGGGGCTGCACGTCTTCGCGGACGTAGGCCTGGGCCTGGAAACCGGTGATCGGGTCGTTCGCCGCGTCGAGCACGCGGTAGGTGATGCCGTCGAGCTTGACGGTCTGGTTGACGGCGGTGTCGTGGTACACGTCCTGCGAGAGCAGGGCGTAGTCCGTCGACCGCGGGCTCACGGCAGCCGCTCCGCGGCGTGGAGCGTGATCGAGAACGTGGCCGCGGCGTCATTGAACGCGCTGGTGTCGTTCGCGCCGATGTCGATGCGCTCGCTATCGGCATGCTCGTACGACGTCTTCGAGAAATACTTCACCACCTCGCGCTTGCCGAGGATGTCGTCCTTGTAGATCGCCGGGCTGAAGTTCACCTCGCGGTGATGGAAGTCGGCCGTGGCGCCGACCACGGCCCAATGGCACACGCCCTGGCCGAAGTAGTCTTCGTCCTGGAGGTAATCCATGTAGACCTCGCCGCGGAACTGGCCGTCGCCGCTCCGCGTGAACGTCACGGGCACCCGCTTGCGCGGTACCACGGTGGCGCCCATGACGGGCGTCATCGGCACGCAGGCGGGGTTGCTGACTTCGTAATCCACGTGACCGTCGATGCGCTCGAAGGGACCGGGCGCGCCGTGCACCGTCGCGGTGATCTCGTAGCGCATGCGCGGTTTGGGATTGAGCTTCACGTCGGGTTGTTTCATGGCTTCACCGTAGGCTGGGAAGATCAGGAAAAGAGAAAGCGGCAGGGCGATGGCACGCCATGGCCGAGGGAGGTCGTGACGTGTCATCGCCGTCTCCTCAGGCCGTCCTGGGCTGTGCCAGCTGCTGTGGGTTCTGCTGATGCTGATCGGCCTGCTGTTGCTGCTGTAGCGGGGCCTGGGCATGCGCCTGGTTCTGGACCTGAAGGGCCGCCTCGCTGCTCTTCTCCAGCGGGGTGGCGAGGGCCGTGTTGACGTCAAACTCGGCGACCTTCTTCAACGGCGAGTTGAGGTCGCCCTGGACCGCGTAGCCCTTGCTGCCGTCGTCGTTCATCACGATATGGTCGATGTGGTCGAGACCGCCTTTCATGGCGGCGACGGTGGCGGCACCGGCGATGCGCTGGCTCTGCTCGTCGGGAGTACGGCCGTGTCGTTCGTCCAGTCGCTTCGTTGCATCCGTCGCGCCGTTGAATATCGTGTTGCCCGCATGGTCGGGCGAGTTCAGGCCCGGTGTCGCCTTGCCCTGGGCGCGCATGGATGCGAGGGTCTTCGGGCCGACTTCGCCATCCGGCTCGAGCCCGTGGGCACGCTGGTACGTCTCGACGGCCTCGCGGGTGTGCTGGCCGTACTGGCTGTCAGGTTCCAGGCGGTGACCCCGGGCGTCGGTGACGCCGAGCGCATTGAGGCGCTCCTGAAGCTCCTTCACGCTCGCGCCGTGCGCGCCTTCGCGAAGGACGCCGTCGTGCCCTTGCGGCGCCGCGGCCTCAGGTGCCTTCGCGGAGGGGTGGTGTGGTTCAGCGCCAGCAGAAGGGTGCGCAAGTGCGGGTTCCTTCGTCGCCTGGCCGTCGTGCAGCGGCTGGCGCGTCTGGAACTCGGGTTTCGCCCGTAGCGCGCCGACGATTTGCATCCCGTCCTTGCCACCGTCCCAGTAGCCGCCGGGCTTGATCTCCACCTGCGCGGGGCCGGTGCTGACCTGCGAGCCGATGAAGCGGATGTGCCCTTGCGCATCGTAGTCGCGCACGATGCCGACATGTTGGCTGCCGTCCTTCGTGCTGCGGAACATGATGATGTCGCCGGCTTCCAGCCGGCCGTTCGGCTTACGCGCGTCCTCGGCGGAAATGACGTCGAAATGCTGGCGGGCGTAGGGCTCCACTGTGTGGCCGTTGAAGAGCGTATGCGTATCGAAGGGCTTGTCGCCCACGGCGTAGCCGGCGTCGTGCAGGCCGCGCCAGACGAACGACGAGCAATCGACGCCACGCTTGCCGTCGTGGTCCCTGTCTTCTTCGGTGCGACTGGGGTCGGTGGGTCCATTCGTTCTCGAATGGAGCGTCATGTCAGGGCGGCCGTATTCGTATCGCTGGCCGGACTCGAAGAAGTGGATACGTGCTTCGTTGTAGATATCCCGATTCATGTGTAACTCCTGGCTGTAGAAAGGTCAGATGCCGTCGGCGTACTGGTCCAGTTCGGACTCTCGCACCCAGCCCGCCGCGCAATCACCGGTGTATTCACCGTTTCCGTCCGCTTTGCATGACTTCCCGGTCGTGGCTCGCTTCAATTGGACCGGGTGATCGGCCCCTTCGCACAGCCCGCTTCCCTTGCATTCCGGTACGCTCGCCGTGGGTATGGCGATGACGTAGTAATTCGGTGCGTCGCTGTTCTTTTCGATGGCGGCTACGCAGACGAACTGGCGGTCCGCCACGTGCGCCAGTACCCGCCCCTTGCCCTGGATGGATTGATTGAGATCGATGCCGTCCTTGCCGCTGGTGACGCCATAAAGGCCTCCTTTGCCGCAGCCGAGGAGGTCCACCTCCACGCCATCCGCCTCGCACGCGGCCTGGCCGTATCCGTCATCCTTGCAGGTGATTTTCGCGGTGGGAGCCATTTTCTGGAGCACGGCCTGGGTCGAGGCCACGCTGCGATGCCGGTCGTCAGCCTGCTCGGCGCAGGCCGACATCGTGATCAGGGCAATCAGAACGGAGATGATCGTCTTCGACATGGTGCGGTCCTATAGGCGGTGCGTGGTTTCAGGGTGCATGGCGGGATGGCGCCCGGTGCGTGGAATCAATGCGACTTATCGTCCATGCGACAGCGCGTCCAGCGGTCCGGCGGGCATCGGCCGCCGGTGCTTCAAGGTCCGGGAACGGATTTGACGGCGTGCTGCGGCTCGCTCCCTTGCTCCGGCGTGGGCGACGGACGGTTCAAGGCCAGGATCATCGCGCTGCGTTCCATGGGGGTCTCGATGGCATGGGCGGTATTCACCTCGGCGACCTGTTTATGCGGCGAGTGGAGGTCGCCCTGAACGGCGAAGATGCGGGTGGCGTCGTCGTTGAGCGCCACGTGGTCGATGCGCTCCATGCCCTTATGGTGGGCCGCGACGGTCAGGGCCGCCGCCAACCGTTCGCTGCGTTCGTCGGAATCGCGACGGTGGTCCTTGTCGAGCCGCTGCACCGCGTCGAGCGCCTGGTTGAACAGTGCGTGCCGTGGATGTGTCGGCTGATGGAGCGTCGGTGGCGGCGACGCGACAAGGTGGGACGGATGGTGGCGATGCCGATGGTGGGGGCGTTCGGGCACGGCGACGTACTCGGTGGTGGCTTCCATCACGTCGCGTTGCAGTTCGTACATGAGCACGGGATCGATGTCGTCCGCCGTGTCGGCGGCGGACGGGGTCGCGGAGGGATCGTCATCGACCTTTTTCTTGCGCCGGCCTTCGTCGGTGCGACGGATGGCGACATCCGCCGCGGGGCGGGCGGTCTCCGCGTGGCTATCGGCGTCGCGTGCCGATGGGTCGCGGTGCTCATCATGGAGGCGTTGCATGAGCTGGGGCGATAGGCGGCTTTGCCACGTCTCGAAACGCTCGCGACGGTCGTCGAGGCCGTAGAGCTTGCCGTTGAGCGCCTGGGTGGCATGCCGCACGTCTTCGCGCGCGGCCGGCGGCACATGGTTGCGCCAATACCACGCGGCGATCCGCGCGGCATGCGCCGGCTCGGCGGCCAGGTCAGGTTGGCTCACGAGGTCGATGCCCAATGCCAGGCCCGCCGCTCGATAGTGGCTCTTCCCCGGCACCGGCAGGTAGCCGCGTCCGCGGTAACGAAGGCCGTCACCGGGCTGGTCATTGCCGTTTCGCTCGCCGTACATCAGCTCGGCCAACCTCTCGGGGCGCCCCAGCAGGGCCTCCTTGCGCGCGGCCTCCAGCACCTGGGGGCCCTCCCGCCACGCGGCCTGCGTGGGTATCTGGGCGATGCCCCGCATGTATCGAAAACTCTCCTCCAGCCGGTTGAGGCCGTTGGATTCGTGGGTTACCTGGGCCATGAAGTTAGCCAGCTCCCTCGGAGAGCGGATGCCCTCCGCGTAGGCCGCATCAAGCACCTGCATTTCACGATCAATCGCCATATGAAGCTCCTGTCTGACTTTCGTTCGGCGGTGTCTCCTTGCGTGCCATGCGCGTCGTCCCGACGGCTTAACCCCTGGTTCCGCGTTGCTTTCTCCCACACGTTAATCGGATCTTCGCAGCTCGAATGTGCGCGTTTCGGCAACATCGCATGGTCATCGTCCCGGGCCGGGTTCCGAGGAAGGAGGGCGTTGCTGCTGGGATGGCTGATCCTGCGAGGGGGCCTGCGCCGGATCGGGTATCTGCTTCATGGCGGCGAGGCTTTGTTCGATCGGCGTGTTCACGGCATCGCCCGTGGGCAGTTCGCTCACCCGCTTGTGGGGTGAATCGGTGTTTCCCTGCACCGCGAAGGCTCGGCTGGCGTCGTCGCTGAGCACCACGCTGTCGATCCGGGTGAGGCCGTCGCGTTTGGCGGATGCGGCGAGCGAGCCCGAGAGGTTCTCGCTGAACTGATCCGGCTGCCGTCCGTGTTGCCTGTCGAGTTCGTGGACGGCCCTGCGCGCCTGCTCGAGCAGCGCCTGGTCGGCCGTGCTCAAGCCGGAGGGGGAACCATGGGGCACTCCCGCGCGATGGAGTGGGGCGTCGGCCGTCTTGGGCGCCTCTGGCAGCGTCTTGCCGACATGCCCGCTTTCCAGCCGCTGCATGACCTCGGGCGTGAGCCTGCGTTCCCATTCGCCGAAGCGACGCTCGCGGTCTTCCAGGCCATTGAACTTGCCGTTGATGGCGCGAGTGGCCTCCTTGACGTTTTCCCTCGCTTGTTCGGGAATGCGGTTTTCCCAGTACCAGGCCGCGATTCTCGACGCATGGGCTGGCTCCGCCGCAAGCTCCGGCTTGCCGACGAGGTCTACCCCGAGCGCCTCACCGGCGGCGCGATAGTTGTCCTTGCCGTTGAGCGGAAGGTAGCCGCGTCCGCGATAATTCCAGCCATCGCCTGGTGCGTCGTTGCCGTTGCGGCCGCCGTACATGAGTTCGGCGAGCTTTTCGGGCTTGCCTTGAAGGGCCGCCTTGCGCGCCGACTCCAGCGCATCGGAACCTTCGCGCCAGGCCGCCTGCACGGGAATCTGGTGAACGTTCCGCGTGTAGCGGAAGCTTTCTTCAAGACGGTTGAGGCCGTTCGATTCATGCGTGACCTGGGCCATGAAATTGGCCAGTTCCCTGGGCGAGCGGATGCCCGCCGCATAGGCGTCCATCATCACCTGGGTCTCACGGTCAATCGCCATTTGGAACTCCTGGTTAACCTTCGACAATGGCAGCGACGTTCGCTGCGCTTACCCGTCCGTCTGGCGGGACGGAGTGCTCAAGGAAGGTTCACCTCCGGAACCTTCGCTGGGTCGAAATCATGGAATGAAGTTGAACCGAGTTCCTCGGGGCCCAGTTCGATGTGTTTTTCCGCGCCGCTTTCCGTATCCGTCACCTTTCGCACGACCCGGGTGACGATCCAGTCGCGGCGCTCGCTGGCATACGTGAACGTGTATGCGTCGGACCAGCGCTCCCGGCTTCCTCCACCGTTGACGATGGTAAACGCGCCGTGCTCGATTTTTATATAACCGAACGGATCGCCCGCCACGCCGCCGCAGGTGGCGCAGGGCACCACGTGGGCGTTCGCGCTGGCCAGGCGAAGGCCGCCTCCGACGGCGCGTACAAGCAGGAGCACGGTCCGCGCGGGTCCTTCGCCGAGCTTTCCCTCGGATACGCCAGGGGGATCGATCACCAGTACGGTGTCGGAGCGCCCCGATCCCGTCAGGTCGCCCGTCATGGATTCGAGGATTCGCGAGCCGTCCCTTACGAATGGCTTAAGGTCGTCCATCTTCTGTCCTTTATCCATCGTGGTGGCTGCCGTGGCGGCGGTTGGGGAGCGAACGTAGGGCGAGGCCGCCTGCGCAGAAGCGCTCGACGACGACGCTATCAGGGCAAGAACCGCAGCACGGAGTATGGAGGTCATGGACCGAATCAATGTGGTGGATAACCGCCCGGGTTCCCGTCGCGCCCTGGCCCGCGCGCCCGCCCGAATCACTCGGCGCTGATGATCGCCGAGCCACCGGAGCCTGAAATGGCCACGCGGCTACCCTGGCCTAGACCGTTGACCTTGTCGCCCGGCTGCACGAGCGACAGCGTATGGCCGTCGTCGAGCTTGACGCTCACCATGAAATGCGCCGACGGGCCCTGGCCGGCGATCTTCCCGCCGATGGCGTCGCCGGCTTCCGGCATCGCTCTGCCCGCGGCGTAAGAAGCCGTACCGCCGCCGAGCTTGCCGAGCGACATGCTGCTGAGCATGGCGCCGACGCCACGACCCCACTTTCGTCCTTCCTTGTGCTGGTCGCTTTCGTCGTCGCCGCGGTTGTCGATGGGTTTGATCTGCATCACGACACCGTGGCGCAGGTCATCGGCCATGGCCATGGTGGGGGAGAGAACGAGCGCCAAGAAGGCGAGGGCAAGCATCCTTTTCATACGTCACCTAGGATTGAGTCACTAAATAAGCCCCCTGACCGGGGCCGAACGTTTCAGCTGTTTTTTGGCCGTCCCCATCCACTCATGTAGGGGCGACACTTACTGCCGTTGAACTTGTAGTTGTCGATGATGCCGTCGCGATTGGCGAAGAACACCACCACGCAATGGGTCTGGGCGGGAACCCAGTAGTCGTAGTAAGACACCGTCTGCATCACGCCACCCGGCGTCGGGCCTGCGCCCAGCGTCGTGTTGCTCCCCACCGCATGGTACGCCTCGGTGCCGAAGTGATATTCGTAGGCGGTGACGCCGTCACCCAGTTCGGTCTGCTGGAAACCGCGGTCGACGGGCCACTGCATCAACAGGTCCGACGCCTCGTGGCCTATCCACGCATCGGCCACGGCGGAAGCGCCGCGTGTATCGGCGGATGAGGCCGATACGGTGAGGGATGCAAGGCTCGTAAGGGCGCCGATGGCGAAGGTACGAAACATACGCACGATTGAAGTCCTTTAAATGGGGCCGGTGCTACAGCTGGTGCGCACCGATTCACACTCGCCCTTTCCCTGGGCTCCACAAGCGGCCATCGCCTCCTGCGAAGCCGCGTTCTTCGAAGACGTGTTCGGCTTGGCGACGGGAAAGAACGTGTCGGCGGCGTCGCGAGCCAGGGCCAGGCAACCGTCTTTGACGCGGGCCGAAACCCGCCAGCCATGGTCGGCCTCGAGCGCTTCGGCAATGCTGCTTTCGAGTGCGCGCTCGCTGGGCTTGCCGAGGATAAAGCGAAACGAATGCTTCGCGTCATTCACGAGTAGCGCGTTCCATAACGAGACCTGTCGCCATCCACCATCGAAATCCTTCAGAATGCCGGAGGAGGGCCTGGCCAGTTCCGTCGTGCGACCGTCGCCGTCATGACGGGTCGCCGCGGTCACTCGCCATTGTCCGTCTCGATACGCGAAGGCAAAGGTTACATCGGTGGGACGCTCGGCACCGTAAACCTGGACGATATCGAGATGGCCTGGTGTCAATGTCACCTGTTCACCGTCCATGAACGCATCGCCCCGCTCGGGACTACACGTGGAGCAGGCGATGATGCGATCGCTTCGGACGACCTCCTTGAATGCGCCTTCTTGCTTACGGAAGACAATCAGTTCGCGCTTACGTGAGCCGTAGAGGTCGGCCGCCGCTTCGTAGACAGCCACAGCATCGGCATCCGGCGCGTTACCGCTGGCTTTGTAGAGAACCAGCTGCGTGTCGACGGGAGCCGCCCGAAGGACTTCCACCGGGGCGGTCGTCTCGGCGCCGAAGGCACAGTCGTTCGCGATAAGCCACGCGATGAGAGCAATGAGAGCTGTCTTTGGTCTATTCACGGCCATGTCGATCAAGTTCCTCAAAAAAGCCCGTTCCCGTTCGACCTGAGCCAGGATCGGCTGCTAGCTGCATCCGGCGACGACGGTTTTCCGGAGCGCATGTCACGATCAGGCTCTCGTCATGGCTGTTGCACATCATGGACCTGCCGATTGACTGGAGGCCGTGCGTTTGCAGGGTGAGACATCGTCAGTCTGCGAATGGGTTGGTCATGCTCACGTCACTGCACTCGCACAGCGTCGCTGCAGGCGCTGTAGACGACCACGCATGTGGATTTTCCGCCGCACGCATCGACAGCCATGTCGCCCGCCTTTCTTTCATCGGCCGAGCGGGCAACGGAAACAGGGCCTCCACTCTGGCGCTGTGCGACGGCGGCGCATTGGTTGTAGTAGGAGACCAGGATCTCGCACGACTTCCCTCCGTTCTGGCGGCATTGATCGAGTGCCTTGCTAAGTCATTTGTCTAGGCACTTCGAGCTTTCGTCTCATGCGACCGAATGAAAGATAGCTTCAGCCTGCGCAACCCAGCGTGCGTTTCCGTCGCGGCTTTCGCTAATTCACACGCTCCTGATAGCTGCAGGCCTTGTACATAATCCTGCATTTTTCCTCGCCCCCGCACGCTTCCAAGGCATGCACTTCTGCATCTTTTAGGCGAGCCCCGCCGTAAGCGTCGACTGGTCCTCCACTCCGGTTCTGTGCGACCGCCACACATTGGTTGTGATACGTCAATAGCTCTCTGCAATCACTCCCGCCGCTCGATCGGCATTGGTCTAACGCAGTACGCACAGCCTCGCCCTTCGTGGATTTCTTCTCGGCCACCCCAGCACTTCCGGTGTTTGAGTCCATGGCAACGGACCCCCACCTATCTTCCCAAACGTCTGCGGGCTGCTGGGCAGCCGTGGGCTGGCCAGCATCTTGGTTGTATGGTGAATTAGGAGCAGTAGGCGGGATACACCCAGGATTGCCCGCTGCGGGGATGCCTGGCGCACATTGCGCATGGCCTGCCAATGGCATCAGGAGAAGGATAACGAAAGTAAAGGCTGTGAATTTCATTTCTTCAACTACGAGAAGGTTTAATCGTGTCGCCACCCGGTGACGCGCCGGTATCCTGTTTGCCAAAAGCTAAAACGGGGGTTCGCATCTCGCCCGCACGGTCATGTGGAACTTCTGTGTTAGGGGTTGGCCTGTATCCCCCGGTTGGGGCTCTCCCTTGCGCAATCGCCTGCGCATCCTGCGCTCCAATCTGCGACCCGATCGACCCGAACGAAGAATACGACGCGAACTGGCCGAGTGTCCCCTGGAAGAACGCGGCCGCCATCGGCGGCGCCATGATGATGAGCGTGGAGAGCAGCAGGCCGACGCCGCCCTGCTGGAGCGCCATGCTGTTGATACCGTCGGTGCCGCTGGCCGAGCCGGTCAGGCCCATCGAGGTGAGGTACTTCGCCGCGAAGGCGGCCGTGATCGCCGTCATCATCTTCATGGCGATGCTCACCATCACCGAGAGCACGGCCAGGGAGAAGACGGTGCCTATGCCGTAGAGCAGCCATTTCTGGAACAGCTGCTTGGTGGCGTCGAACAGCAGGCACATGATGAAGATCGGGCCGAAGCCGATGAACAGGGCCAGGGCGATCTTGTTGAGCAGAAGCATCGAGCCGGCCACGACGGCCGGGCCCGCGATGCCGATGCCGGTGAACCAGCGATTGCGGTCCTTCGCTTCCTGTTCCGCCGTCTGGTTGCCCGTGTCCATGCTGTCGATGATCCCCATCGCCACTTCCATTTGCGCGAGGTTGCGGTCGATGGACTGGAACGGGCTGTCGCCGTCATCCGTCACGTATTGGGCGATGGTGGACGACATGCCATCCGAAAGCGCCCAGTACACGGAGCTCGAGGTGGCGGCGGCCGTCGTGGCGATGAACACGATGAGGGTCGCCTTGGCGGCGTCGCCCACCAGCGCCATCATCGGTTGCCGCGACTGGCCCGAGACGATGCGGAAGCCTTGCCACATGATCCACACGGTGAGGATGACCACGGCAACACCGCCGATGATCGTCGCCGCGCTGGACAGCAACCGCCACTGCATGTAGTCGATTTCGGTGCGAAGAAAGTCGTTGATCGTCTTGAAGAAGACGAACTTGGTGGCGTCGCCGACCGGGTCGCCGGCAAGAGCCAGCGCAGGAGCGACCAGGTTTCCGATCGATTCGATCATCGAACCGTTTTCCTTGAAATGAATGATGCGAAGTGCCGTCGACCGCCCGGAGCGTGATGCATCCGGATGCGGCCTTTACCAACCGTTGGACTTGCCGATCGCCAGGGTCTTGTAGCCCTCGGGCTCCTTCGAATGCGCATCGTGAAGCGCCGCGTCCAGCACGCCCCCCGTCACCAACGCGCCGATCGCCGAGCCGATGTCGATCGAGCCGCCGCCCGGCAGCGGAAAGCCCAGTCCCGAGCCGGCGGAACTGCTGGGTTTGCCCGTGTTCGCTTCGCGAGACAGACGCGCCTGTTCTTCGCGAAGAAACTTGAGGTTCGCGTCGTACGCGTAGTTCACCGTCTGGATCTGCTGCTGGTCGAGCGCGATCAGGTTGTACAGCGCCGTCAGCTGATTGGTGTTCTCCTCGAGTTTGCCGAGCGAGTTCACGTCATTGGGATCGATATTCTTCCTGTCCGCGATGATGTCGCGCAGCGTTTGGTCACGCACCGCGGAATTGGCGTACATGGCCGCCATGAACTTGTACTGCGCGTTCTGGATCTCGATGATCTTCTTGCAATTCTCCTGCTGCGGGTCGGGCAGCTGCTTGCAAGACGAATCGTCCTTCACGAGGGTGGCCTCCGGAGCGTCCTTCTTCGGCAACGCCGAGTCGGGATCGGAAGCCCGGTCGCCAGGACGTTTTTCGACGAATGCGCCGATCGACATCTTTTGACGAATCAGGTCGAGGTTGCCGTTGAGCGTCTTACCGTCGCCTACCTGATCGCCCAGGTTTTCCTTGATCTTTTCCAGCGTCTTGTTCGCGGTTTCGAGCTTGGTATTGGCATCCGTATCGTTGACGGCCCACTGGGCATGGGCGGCCGGTGCCGACAGGCCGCCGACGATCGCGACGGCGGCCAGCAGTGCGAGGCGCCGGAGTGACGAAGGCAGACGAAAGGTCTTGACAGGGATGGTTGACATGAGTCGTTCTCCGATCGACGTACTGTATTGCTCAACCCGCCGCGCTGCGCGCGGTGCGGGAAGACTGGGGGCCGGGGGTGGGCTTCTTGCCGCTGCCCTTGCGGTTTTCGTAGAACTGGGGGAGCCATTGGGTGGGCTGGAGATCGTCGGGGTGAACGCCCAGCGTCTCGCCGCGTGCCTGCAGGATCTCGTGCATGATCTCGATGTTGTCGGTAGAGGCCGAGATCACCGAAAGCGCGTCGTCCATGCCGCGCAGGTTGAGCTGGCAGACCGCCGAGGCGTGGCCCTGCTTCACGAGGAAGCAGCGTGAGCGTTCGTCGAGGCTCACCACCACCTGGTATTCGGCTTCGGTGAGCTTGAGGCCTTCGACGTAGTCTTCGCGGCTGGCATTCGGGTTGGGCAGCAGGATCATCGTGGCCGTCTGTTCGATGAGGGCGGCGGCGATGTCGCTGGCCAACGCGTCTTCGGGGCTCTGCGTCGCGAAGATGCCCATGCCGTTCTGCTTACGGATGGTCTTCTGCTTGTTCTTCGCGAACTCTTTCAGGCCACCCTTGCCGTCGAGGATCTTCCAGAACTCGTCCATCACATAGATGAGTCGACGGCCGTCGATGATCGCTTCCAGGCGATGGATGAGATAGTTGATGACCGGCGCACGGACTTCCGGATTGTCGATGATGTCGGTGTAGTCGAAGCCGATGATGTTCGCCTTGGAAAGGTCCACCGTATCCCGCGGGTTGTCGAAGACCCAGCCGAGGGAATTGCCCGAGGTCCATTTGCGCATGCGGACGAAGATGCCGTCGTCGCCGAGGTTCGGCAGGCTCTTCTGGAAATTGGTCATGTTGCGCAGGTGCATGGGCGTGTCGAGCATGGATTCGACCGCGCGGAAGATGTCCTCTTCCTCACGCGAGCTGTAGACGGGCTTGCCCGCCAGCACCTTGATGAGGTCGGCGAGGAACTGCACGTTCTCTTCCGTGCGTTCGCACTGGAACGGATTGAAACCCGTGGGCTTGCCGTTCTCCAGGGCGAGGTAGTTGCCGCCGCAGGCGCGGACGAAGATCTCCGCGCCGCGGTCCTTGTCGAAGAAGAAGATCGTCGGTGCCGGGTCGAGCTTCTGCACCTGGCTCAGCAGGAAGTTGATGAGGGCCGTCTTGCCGGTGCCGGACTTGCCGATGACCATGGTATTGGCGATGGCTTTCTCGCCGAACGAGTTCTCGGCCGGGTGCGTCGCGTGGAAATTGAAGAAGTAGGGCTGGCCGTTCGTGGTCTGCAACGTGGTGACGGCGTCACCCCAGGGGTTGTTTTCCTTCTTGCCCGTGGCGAAGTTGTGCAGAGGCGACAGGCCGAGGAAGTTGAGCGAGCTGACGTTGGCCAGGCGCGTGCGATATTTCCAGTTGCCCGGAAACTGCGCGTAGAAGGCGGCGGTCACCGCGAGGTCTTCCTTCACCGAGACGAAGCCGGCGTTGGATAGTTCGGCGCGGGTCGTCGCGAGCTGCTGGCTGAGCGCTTCCTGGGACGGCGCGTAGACGGCGAGGGAGAAATGGTATTCGCCGAGCACGAAGTTGCCCGAGGCGAGTTGGTCCATGGCCTGGTCCATCTCGATGATCTGGCTCACGGCCTTGTCGCCGGAGGAAATCATCATGCCCTTGGTGCGTTCCAGTGCCTTGAGCGCGGCTTGGCGGCCCATGGGACTGAACGAATGCGTGATGACGTACTCGAAATCGAGGTACTTCAGTCCGTTGAGGATGCCGGGGTACGTCCCGTCGGGGTATTCCTTGACGTTGAGGATGGCGCCGAAGTGATTCACGCCCGAAGGCGTCGTCAGCACGAAGTCGCCCGTGCGGTTCGAGAACCGCTGGCGGCTCACGGCGAGATAGTCCTTGACGGCGGCCTGCAGCACCGGCACCGGTTCGTCGATGCGGTTGAGGATGTACCCGAAGTGCTCCAGTACCTCCGAGAAGACGATCCCGTTCGGCGCTTCGTACATGCCCAGGCGATTGGGCGCGTAATCCTTGAGAACGGCCTCCACGTTGCCGGCCAGTTCGAGGATCTTGGTGATGGCCTGCTTCTGTTCCGCCTCGAGCCGCGAGACGTCGGAAGACTTCTCGATGAAGCGCTTACCCTCGACCACGGGGCGATAGATCATCGTCAGGTAGAGCTCGTTCTGCATGAGCTTCTGTGCCGAGAGCGCACTGAAGTACGCGTCGGACATCGACTGGTTGAACTCATGCTCGAACTTGCTGGTGTCCTTGACCCTGCGACGGCGACGGATGTCGTGCACCCAGAACGCCACGTTGACGAAGTCGGGCGCGCGAAGCGTCTGCAGCATGCGGTTGAACGTGTTGTGGCGGTGTTCGATCTCCCATTCCTCACGACCGACGAAGGGCAGGCCGCCCAGCCGCCAGACCATGAGGAAATCGCCCGCGGTCGTCTTGACGACGGTCGGCGAGACGTGGGTCGACAGGGGGATATGGTCGGCTATGGGAGCGTCGGGCGTGAACATGGCGGTTTACCGTGTGGATCTTCAAAGGCCCTGGCAGTTGCCTGCCAGGGCACCTGGCTGTCAGCGTTTCGATGTCTTCGAGGGATCGCGGTAGCTGTTCGGCGTGAACACCCACATGCCTTCATGCTCCTTCAGGTTCCGCACCCGTGTGCGGAACTGGAGCCGCAACCCGAGCAGGCGGAAGATCATTTCGTCGCGCTTGGCCATTTGGCGCATGACGAAGATGACCACCGGAATGGTGAGTAGGTAATACATGTTGATGTAGAACGAGAGCAGCAGACCGGTACCCGCGCCCATGAAAAAGGGGATGTAAGGCACCCCCATGAACATGGGCGGACGGGTACAACCGCGGAACAGCGCGTTCTTATACATGCAGGTGCAGGCTTTGCACGAAGTGCTGGGCGTGCGTGATCGCGTCGATGATCAGGCCGCCCGTGCCGGCGCCTACGTCGCGGCCGCTGCTCGACGTGCAAGCCTGGGCGGTTTGGCCGCCGGCGGAGGAGCCGGTTCCGCCGACGACCATCTTGGCGACCTGCGCGGCGGCACCGATGAGCACGCCGCCGATGAGGGCCGGCGCCACGTCGGCGATGCGCTTATGGGCGAAGGCGATCTGGTAGCCCGAGAAGATCACTGCGATGGTCACCACGACGATGGACGCGGCGTTGAGCAGCGAGTTGATGTTCTGGAAGAAACCGCAAACCTTGTTGCCGGTATCGCCGAGGTCATCGCCAAACGCCACGGCGGGAAGCATCAGCGCGGTGGTGATGAGGGCGAAGGCGATCTTGCTGGCGAGCGGTGCGTTCGACGGATCGATCGTGGTGTGGTCAGACGGCTGGGCCATCGCGGTAACTCCTAAATTCAACGGTTGATTCAATATCGCGACTGCTCGGGGCAGTCACCGGAATGGCTACGTGGGTAGCCGTTGGGGTGGAACCATTGCGCCGAGGCGGCCGGTGCAATGAGGCGGCCCGAGGGCCATCGCCGGCATCCCTCAGGACGGATGACCGGGCGATTCGGACGACCGGTGCGCGCACCGGCCGGTAATTCAAAAGACGAAGGCGCCATCGCCACCTCCGTTGCGAAGATCGGCGCCGTCGACGGCCGGCACCCGCGGTGCGGGCGTCGGCACGCCGGTGGTGGGCGCGGGGTCGTTGGGTCCGCGCACCTGCGGCACGAACACGCCGTTGTCGTCGTTCGCGGGCAACGCCGCCTGGTTGCCCTGCGGCGAGGTAGCCGACACGCCGACGCCGGCCATGACCGCGGCCGTGTTCGCGTCGGTCGGAATCTGGCCTGGCCGCAACGTCGACGCGGGCAGGCGTGCGCCGATCTGGCTCATCACGGCGGCTGTATCCGGGTCGGTAGGGATCGGCCCGGGCGGTGGCGTGGGATCGCCGACGACGGTCTGCCTCTGCTGGAGAGCCGCCTGCGCAACGCTCAGCTGGGCTTGGTCGATCAACCGCAGGTCGGCGGCGGACATGCCCGACCCGGTGGGGGGCATGCTCGCCTGCGGTCCCACGGCAGACACGCGGCTGATGGCGGGCGCGATGGCGGCCGACAGCGCGGCATCGGCGACGCTGCGCATGGCCACGCGAGCGGCGGCGTCGTTGGTGGTGACGGTGGGTGCCGCTTTCGCCATCGCCGTGGCCGCGCCGGAGGCGATCTGCAAGGGGATGGGGCTAGCGCCGACCATGGCGGCCTGGCGAGCCATCGAATCGAAGATCTTCTGGACGTAGCCGTCCTGGTAGCCGGTGACGAAGTTGCCGGAGTAGTAGCAGCTGAACGCCTTGCCCCAGTCGCCGCCCGCACTCGCGTAGCACTGGGCGAGGATCTGCGAGCCCGCCTTGAGGTTCGGGCACAGGTCGAAAGCTTTCTCGTAGGAGTCGAGGCCGTACTTGCCCAGGTTGGCGCGGTTCACCTGCGCGACACCCAGGGAATAGTTGTAGCCCTTCTCCTCGAGCATGCGCACGGTAGCGACTGCCTCGGGCAGGTTCTGCGGCTGGCGCACGAGCTGGCCGCCCACCACGCCGATGGCGTAGGGGTTGCGGCTCGATTCGACGTTGACGACGTGCTGCATCACCTCCGCCGGAACGGCGAGGTTTTGGCAACCCATCATTTCAAGTCCTGGTAGCACCTTTACAGCTCCTGTTTCATGACCTTGGGTGACGCGTGCGTTACCCCCCGCCCATCGCCCGGGCGGGGTTGAAATCGATGCCGGTGATGTGTCGCTTACCGGCGTGCGCCCGGATGTGCACCACGATGTCGATGGTGAGCATCAGCAGGCGCTTGATCGTGGCGAACTCCAATCCGGCGCCCTCGTTGGACGCCTTCACCATCAACGCGAGCTGATCCCAGGTCTGCTCGACGCTGCCTGCATGGCAGCTTGTGATCGACCCGGGGTGCCCGGATGCGCAATTTCGGATGAAGTAAAACGACTCGTCGCCGCGCAGCTCGGCAAGGATGATCCTGTCCGGCTTCATGCGCAGGCAGGCCTCCATGCAGCTCTTTGCGGTAACGTTCGCGGAGCTTTGCCCGCCCTTGGAATAGAGCAGGTGGACGACATTGGGCTGGTCGATGAACAGCTCGCGCGCGTCTTCGATGGTGACGAGACGCTCGTCCGCCGGAATGTGGTTGACCAGCGATTTCATGAAGGTGGTCTTGCCGCTGCCGGTGGCACCGGCCACGACGATGTTCTTCTTGCCGAGCACGGCCCGACGGAAGAAATCGGCATAGCGACGTTCCGCGCGCAACTCGAGCAGTTCGCGATCGACGTCGCTCAACACGTTGCTGCCTTCGACGACCTGGTCGAAGAAGCCGTCTTCCTGGTATTGCGCCAGTGTTTTCGTTTGCCGGGAAGGCAAGCGGATCGTGATCGAGACACGACCCGCCTCGCAGGCGGGCGGAATCACGAACTGCGCGCGCTGACCGGTGGGGAAGGTGAGCGACACCACCGGATCGGTATCCGTGATGCGCTGTCCCGTATTGCTTTCGTTGACCACGGCCGTGCAGAACTGCCGGGCGCGTTCGAACGTGAGACTGGGCACCTCCACGCGGCGCCATTCGCCACGCGATTCGAGATAGAGCTCGCCCGGCCGGTTGATGCAGATTTCGGTGACGTCCGGCGACGCCAGGAAGTCCCGGACGCCCAGCACTTCGTACTGGTAGTCCAGGAAATCGTTTCCGACGACGGCGAGGGCGGGTTCGTTCATCGTGGGCTCGTCAGTACCGCGCGACCACGCCGGCGAAATCGACATCCTTGGCGACGTAGATGTCCAGCACGGTGCCCTGGTTGATCGTGACCGTGGCGGGGCGGTTGGCGGCGCGGCGGACGGCCTGGTTGGCGAGATCCTGGAGCGTCTGAGCGGTATTGCTTTCGAACGGGCTCTGCGTGACCACGCCGTTGCTGATGGTGGTCTGACGTGGGCCATGCTCGGCCGCCTCGTACTTGAACGCGTCGCTGAAGAGGCTGATGAGCAGCGCCGAACCGATGCGGCTACCCCAGTGGGCGCGGTAGATGCCCGGATGGCCGGCGCCACCCAACGTATCGATGCCCGGGCTGGCCATGTTCACGTCGATGCCGGTCGGCGTGACGATGCGGTCCCAGATCACCGCCACGCGCGGGCCGTTGGGTTCCTGATCGTACTTGCCGAGCACCTTCGAGCCTTTCGGGAGCAGCAGTCGCTTGCCGGTGAACGAATACACCGGTTCGGTCACCACGCAGGAGGTGAATCCCGGGATGTCGGTGATGATCTTCGTTTCGAGGGTGCAGCGGATGAAGGTGCCGCGCAGCATCAGCGTATCGGGATGCGTCAGCGGGTCGGCGCTCGATACGCCGGACAGGTCCTTGGCTCCATAGGCCGAATTGATGGGCACGCCGTTGTAGGACTGCGTCGGCGCCTGCTGGGGGCCGAAGTAGCCCCCCGGGCCGAAGCCGCCGGGGCCCGGCGCACCGCCGCCCGACGGACCGCCGGCGATCGCGGCGCTGGATTGTTCCGCTGCCGCGATACGGCGTTCCAGCAGGGTGGGGCCAGCCGGCCGCGAGGGCAGGTTCATCTTCGCCGGCCGGGTCTGCTCGGGCGTGGGAAGTGGCGGCGGCGGAGCCAGCGCGATGGGCTGGGCCGGTTGCTGCGGCGGCAGGTCGGGCAGCGGCTTGGGTACCGAGGGCACCGTGACCGTTTCCTCCCGCGGTTTCGGCGGCGGGGCGGAGTTGCCGGAGCCACCGGTCAGCAGGAAGTAGCCCACGGCGAGCAGCAACACGACGATGCCGGCAAGGAACGCGATGGCACGGCGATTCATGCGCCGGACGTCGGCTTCCGCCAATTGCGGAGCGCCGGCGTCGAGGTCGGGCTGCGCCTGGCGCTGCTGGTTGGCGGCGTACGGATTGCCCGAAAGCGGCTCCCGCTGCTGCGCGCGCTCGTCCCGCGGCGGCACGGTGTCGCCGCGTGCCGATTCGTCATCCGGATGGTAGGGATTATTCGGGCTCACTTCTTCGTGTTCCTTCGCAGACCCACGACGTTGTTGTCGTGACGAATCACCAGGTAGTTGTACGTACCGTGGACGATGATCGTGTTGCCTTCCACGGTGGTGTTCACCACCGATTCCACGCCATGCTCCTTCTCACGCATGTACACCGTCGGGAAATTGCCCGTCGGGAACTGCTTGAGGTCCGGCATCTTGATATACGTGAAGCGACCGTCGTCGTAGACGTTGGTCGGCACGATCCAGATCGCGGTCTTGCGGGTCTTGGCGTAGTCGTAGTCGAAGTTGTAATCGCGCCCCTTGACCAGCGACGTGTCCAGCATCGGCGCGTCTTCCACCTTCTTGGTCTCGGCGAGGAAGCTGGTATCCGAGGGATAGCTGAAAGTGACCTTGTATTGCACGCCCGCGCGACGGGCTTGGTCGAGCGTCTTCCAGTCGGTGGCGACGACCTTGAGTTCGAAGATGTACGAATGCGTGGCCGTGCGCACCATCATGTTGGTATCGACGTCGACGTTCTTCGGCTTCACGTAGAAGACGTTCTCGCGACGGGTCAACTCCCAGCCACTGCTGAAGCCGGTGCTGTAGTCGAGGATCTTTTCGTTGGGGCTCAGTTCGATCTGCGTCGTGATGCCAAGGCCGGTACGCACCGTATAGATGCGGTTGGGCTCGTAGGCGTAGGTCTCCAGTGCCGGCGAGGGAACACTCGTCGACGAGACCGTCGGCATCGTTGTCCGGGAGACGGAATCGGCCATGGCCGACGCAGGGCCCAGGACCAGCAAGGCACCCCACGCGAGGACCGGGAGGGGCGGAATGGATCGGTGGCTCATCAGCGACGGACTCCGTTCACGCTGCCGCCCTGGCCCTGAGCGGCGGGTGCCGCGGCGGAAGGCTGAGCGGTGGGTTGGGTGGCGGGTTGGTTGGCGGCGGGAGCCTGCGTCGCAGGCTGCGGCTGCCCTGTCATGGTGGAAGCGGCATCGGGTGTCGCCTGCGGGGGCACTTCGCCCCCAGGCGCGGCCGCGGTCGGTGCCGCGGGGTTCGCGGCCGGATCGGTCGGAACCTCGGGAGGGGCGGTATCGGCGTAGTCGTTATCCACGCGATAGCCGGTCACCTGGAATCCCAGCGGATTTTCGACGCGGTAGCGATCGTCCATGCGCAGGTTCGGCTTGTAGACGAAGGCCATCGTGGCGATCTTGTTGTCCAGCGGGGTGGTCGCTCCCGTGTTCTTGTTGTAGACCGACCGCTGGAAGCGCACCGTGGCGCCGATCGGGGCGTTCCCCGGTGTTTCGCTGGGGATCATCACGATGCTGAGGATCTTCACCCGGATGGCGCGGTCGCGACCGTAGGTCTTGAACGGCGCGGCGGGATTGCGCGACGAATTCAGCGCCATGTACTCATCGGCGAGCTTCTGCGACGACATCGTCATGACCGTGTCCCAGTCGCGCAGCAGGATCATGTCGTAGTCGAATGCCTCGCGCGCCATGATGAAGTGCGTGATGTTGCTGCGGTTGACGGCATCGCGTGCCGTGATTTTCCGATTGAGCACGTCGTCGGTCAGCTGCGACAGCGAACTGGTGCCGGTGTATGCATCGGCCATGATGAGGTACGGCACCTTCTCCTTCAGCGGAAGGATGTAGAAGTAGCCGCCGATCAGGCAAAGGGACACGAACAGCGAACACATCGCCACGATCCAGGCGCGGCGCTCGCTGCGCTTGGCCAGGTCGGCGATGGAGACTTCGAAGTTCACCGACCGCGATACGGCCTCATCGATCTTCGGGGATTCCTTTTTCTTGAGCATCGTCAGCGGCCCGTCACTTGGCGTCCGGGGCGGCGGCGGGTTTCGCCTCCGTCGCGGCGGCGGCGGGAGGCGACGCCGGGGGCGCCCCCTCGGACGGGGTCGGCGCGGTCACGCTGCTCACCTCCTCGACGACGATCTGCGGACCGTCGATCAGCACGGCCACGCCCTGCGGTGCATAGATGGCACTCAGCTGGGCGGCGGCGTCGCGTGCCTCGGACGTATGAATCTGTGACGCAGATTTGGGAAGCGTGAAGTCCGAACGCAGACGATAGGACACCTTCCTGCTGGTATCGGCGCCCCAGCGCGTCAGCATCGTCTTCAGGGTTCCGTCCATCGGGGAGGCGTAATAGGTGTATGGCACCGCGAGCGGAATCTCGGTGGGCTTGTCGTCGTAGTGGTTGACGGGCTTCCAGGAACCCCCGAAATCCTTCGCCATGGGTGTTCCGCAACCGATTAGAGCAAGGCACAGCATCGATGACGTGCCAAGTCGCAGCGTAGAGAAGAAGGATATTTTCACGTTTAACTCGTAACTCTCTGAAAGGCAAGATCTTTCTGATTACGGGTCACGGCGTCGGTCCATCGACGGACACCGGCTGACACCCGGTACGGTTTGACTGCTTATTCGGAGGGAGGTCGCGACAGGGCGCGCGAAAACGCATAGCCATCGCTATGCCTCGCAAGTTGTCCGCCCTTGGCGGATGCCCGTGGATACCCCGATTGTCGATACGACCGACGAGCCCCCCGGGCCCGCACTGCTTGCCAGCTATCCATTGAAAACTTCCTGTTTGGGACGACGTGTATCGTCCGGTCAACGTTGTAACTCCTGAGACACCGTCCGACGCAAAACCGCGATGTCTAGACTGCGGTTTTTCGTAGCTTTGGCTTGACTCTGACGGATCCCCCTAACAGCGGACGAGGTCCGCGCCAAAAAAATAACTCATCATCTTTCGTTTGGCTAGCACGGAATTGTGATCGCTTCGTGATTGTTTTCACGGAATAAACACATGGGGCGTGGGCGGCTCTCCTGCCGCTTCCGAGCCTCGTGCATTGCAACAGCAAGGGGGCGTCGAAACATTGACAGTCATGTTTTCGTTCGATGACACGGCGCAATATCTTACGTATCACGCGTGATACAGGTGTATCGAGATGCTGAAACAGGGGGGGCGCCGCTTGTCATCATGCGGTGGTGTTTCGGTGTATCGCCTGGGACCGCTCGCGCGCACTGAGGAAGGGCACCCGGCTCGGGCTGGCGATGGGAATGCGAGGTGCCGAGGCACGGGACGATCCTTGATTCATGAAGCATGCGCGGCTCGCCGACCATACGCGGGAGTATCGCTCGCGTAAAGTGTCATGTGCGAGGGCGTGTGCCAATTAAGGGTTGCGGAAGTGGCGGCTGGCGGTATCGTGAGGTCTCGTTGCCGCCGTCTCTCTTGGAATAGGGGCGGGGGGCGATGGTGCTTTCATCGCCCTGCGATGGTTGCCACTGCGACGATGTCCCGTTCGTACGGCCGCGTGCATGATCGGGCGTCCCGAGACGGCGTCGTGTAGGCCGGTTCGGATGCCCGGTCGCCTCGATCCGAGGCTTGGCGTAGGCCCTGCCCAGGTGTAGAACCTGCCGTTTCCGCATGGCGAAAAGGCGCAGTCCGCATGTCCGAAGAGAAAATCCCCTCCGATGCCGACCTCATGGATCTGGCAGGCAAGGTCGCCGAGGCGGCTCTCGACCGCCGGGTAATGGTCGCGACGGCCGAATCCTGCACAGGAGGGTGGATCGCCAAGTCGCTCACCGACCTGGCCGGCAGTTCGGCCTGGTTCGAGGCGGGGGTGGTGACCTATAGCTATAGCGCGAAGGAGTCCCTGCTGGGGGTCAATCCCCGCACGCTCGAGCGCACGGGTGCCGTCAGTGAGGAAACGGTGTTGGAGATGGTGTCGGGTGCGGTGGCCCGTTATGGCGCGGGTGTGGCGGTCGCGGTAACCGGCATCGCCGGTCCGTCCGGCGGCACGGCGGACAAACCCGTCGGTACGGTCTGGATCGGCTGGAAGCGCCGCGGGGGCTACGCCCACGCGAAGCTCTTCCATTTCGGCGGCGATCGCGAAGCGGTGCGACGGCAGACGGTGGCGGCGGCCCTTGCTGGAATGGTCGAGGAGCTTCGGCACTGATCCGTGCTCCCTATGGCACACTTGCCGATTGCGGATCGCAGTCGCTGAGACCACGGTCGGGCAAGATCCCTTCACTGAACACGACACCGGAAACCATGATGGACGACAACAAGCGCAAGGCGCTGGCCAGCGCCCTTGGCCAGATCGAGAAGCAGTTCGGCAAGGGCGCCGTGATGCGTCTGGGCGATCGCGTCGACGACCAGATCGATACCGTGTCGACGGGTTCCCTCGGCCTGGATATCGCGCTGGGCATCGGCGGCCTGCCGCGCGGCCGTATCGTCGAGATCTATGGGCCGGAGTCTTCCGGTAAAACCACCCTGACGCTGCAGGCCATCGCTTCGTGCCAGCGCAACGGCGGCACCGCCGCCTTCGTCGATGCCGAGCACGCCCTCGACCCGTCCTATGCGGAAAAACTCGGCGTCAACGTTGCCGACCTGCTGGTCAGCCAGCCGGATACGGGTGAGCAGGCGCTCGAGATCGCCGACATGCTGGTGCGTTCCGGCGCGGTCGACCTCGTGGTGGTCGATTCGGTGGCGGCGCTCACGCCCAAGGCCGAAATCGAGGGCGAGATGGGCGACTCCCACGTGGGCCTGCATGCCCGCCTGATGAGCCAGGCGCTGCGCAAGCTCACGGCAAACATCAAGAAATCCAACTGCCTGGTCATCTTCATCAACCAGATCCGCATGAAGATCGGCGTGATGTTCGGCAGCCCGGAAACCACCACCGGCGGCAACGCCCTCAAGTTCTATGCCTCGGTGCGCCTGGACATTCGCCGTATCGGTGCGGTCAAGAAGGGCGAAGAGGTCATCGGTTCGGAAACCCGGGTGAAGGTGGTGAAGAACAAGGTGGCTCCGCCGTTCCGCCAGACCGAATTCGAGATCCTCTATGGCGAGGGTACCTCGCGCGAAGGCGAGATCATCGAGCTGGGCGTGCGCGAAAACCTCATCGACAAGTCGGGTGCCTGGTACAGCTACAAGGGGGATCGCATCGGCCAGGGCAAGGAAAACGTCCGCCAGTTCCTGCGCGACAACCCGGCCATCGCCAACGAGATCGACACCGAGCTGCGCGCTCGCCTGCTGGTGAAGCCGGGCGCCAAGCCTTCCGCCGACGACGCCGAGCAGGATGCGGTCGAAGAAGCCTGAGCAGGGTTCGGAGCGGGGCGGCGGTAAGGCCGATCGCCCCGCCCGCAGCGCGTACGACAAGGCGCTGGGCCTGCTGGCCCGGCGCGAACATTCTCGCCGCGAACTTCGGCAGAAGCTGGAACGCGGCGGTTTCGAGCGTGACGAGTCCTCTGCCGCGCTGGAACGCCTGGGAGACCAGGGATACCAGAACGACGGCCGGTTCGCCGAGTCGCTGGTCCGCAGCCGGGTAGGGCAGGGCTATGGGCCCGCCCGCATTCGCGCCGAGTTGCGCAGCCAGGGTATTCCCGACGGGGTCGTGCGCCAGTTGCTCGACGTCGCGGACGTCGACTGGCATCGATTGGCCGCCGACCAGCTGCGCCGCCGATACGGCGGCCCCTCTCCGGACCCGGCCGAACGGGCCCGCAGGGCGCAGTTCCTCTTGCGTCGCGGCTTCGCCGCCGCCACAGTACGTGTTCTTACCCACGCCGATGCGGAAGACGCCGACGACGATTGAAGGCAACTGCCTTGATTCTGGACGGGTGTTTCCGCGATACGCGGCCCCCAGCCACGATCGATCATGAAAACCGCCGATATTCGTTCGACCTTCCTCGACTTTTTCCGCTCCAAGGACCACACCATCGTGCCCTCGGCATCGCTGGTGCCGTCGAACGACCCCACGCTGCTGTTCACCAATTCGGGCATGGTCCCGTTCAAGAACGTGTTCCTGGGCAGCGAAAAGCCGGGTTACGTGCGCGCCGCCGACGTGCAGCGCTGCCTGCGCGCCGGCGGCAAGCACAACGACCTCGACCAGGTGGGCTACACCGCCCGCCACCACACCTTCTTCGAGATGCTGGGCAACTGGTCGTTCGGCGACTATTTCAAGCGTGACGCCATCCGTTATGCCTGGGAGCTGCTCACCGACGTCTATAAGCTGCCGGCCGAGCGCCTGTGGGTCACGGTCTATCACACTGACGACGAGGCCTACGGCATCTGGCGCGACGAGATGGGTGTGCCCGCCGAGCGCATCGTCCGCATCGGCGACAACAAGGGCGCGCCGTACGCGTCGGACAACTTCTGGCAGATGGCCGATACCGGCCCCTGCGGCCCCTGTACCGAAATCTTCTATGACCACGGCCCCGACGTGGCCGGCGGTCCCCCGGGCTCGCCCGACGAGGATGGCGACCGCTACATCGAAATCTGGAACCTGGTGTTCATGCAGTTCGATCGCGCGCCGGACGGCACGCTCTCGCCGCTGCCCGCACCCTGCGTGGACACCGGCATGGGCCTGGAGCGCCTGGCCGCCGTGCTCCAGCACGTGCATTCCAACTACGAGATCGATCTCTTCGCGCACCTGATCGGCGAGGCATCGCGCCTGACCGGCACCGCCGACCTCGGCAACAAGTCGCTGCGCGTGATCGCCGATCATATTCGTGCGGCTTCCTTTCTCATCGTCGACGGCGTGCTGCCCTCGAACGAAGGGCGCGGTTACGTGCTTCGCCGCATCATTCGCCGTGCCTTGCGCCACGGCTGGATGCTCGGCGTGCGCGGCGATTTCTTCTGGAAGATGGTGGCGCCGCTCGTCGCGGAGATGGGCGAGGCGTATCCCGATCTCGCCGCCAAGCGTGCTTTCGTGGAGCAGGCGCTCAAGACCGAGGAGGAGCGTTTCGGCGAAACCCTCGAGCACGGCATGCGTCTGTTCGACGACGTCGCGGCGAAGTCGGGGCAGGTCATTCCCGGAGCGGACGCGTTCCGTCTTTACGATACCTATGGTTTTCCGGTCGACCTCACCGCCGACATCGCCCGCGAGCGCGGCATGACCGTCGACATGGAGGGCTTCGAGCGCTCCATGGGCGAGCAGCGCGCGCGTGCGCGCGCCGCCAGCAATTTCGCCACCAAGGCGCAGTTGCCTGCCGAGGTGGCCAGCGTGCTCGCGCCCACGGTGTTCACCGGATACGACGCGCTCGACCTGGCCGATGCGCGCGTGGTGGCGATCGTTCGCGATGGCAAGGCGGTGGATTCCCTCGCCGATGGCGAGGAAGGGTTTCTTCTCCTCGATCGCACGCCGTTCTACGCCGAGTCCGGCGGGCAGGTCGGCGACACCGGCATGATCCGCAATCCCTCGGGCGCGCTCGCCGTGCAGGACACCCAGAAGGTGGGCGGGGCGTTCTTCGCCCATTTCGGCACGTGGCAGGGATCGGCGCCGCTGCGCAAGGGTGACGTCGTCGGCGCGTCGGTCGACGCGGCACAGCGCCAGGCCACCGTACTCAACCACTCGGCCACGCATCTGCTGCATGCCGCGCTGCGCGCCGTGCTCGGTGACCACGTGGCGCAGAAGGGGTCGCTCGTCGCGCCCGAACGCCTGCGTTTCGATTTCTCGCACTTCAAGGCCGTGACGCCGGAAGAGCTGGCGCAGATCGAACGCATGGTCAACGATGAAGTGCGTCGCAACGCGCAGGCCGAAATCCACAACATGGGCTACGACGAAGCCATCGAATTCGGCGCCATCGCCCTGTTCGGCGAGAAGTACGGCTCCGAAGTGCGCGTGCTCCGCATGGGCGATTTCTCCACCGAACTGTGCGGCGGCACGCACGTGTCGCGCACCGGTGACATCGGCGTGTTCAAGATCGTGTCCGAGTCCGGCGTGGCTTCCGGCGTGCGCCGCATCGAGGCGGTGACCGGCGCGGGTGCCATGGCGCGCATCGCCGACGAGGAGCGCATCCTCGGCGAGGTGTCGGGCCTGCTGGCCGCCACGGGCGACGACGTGGTTGAGAAGCTTCGCCAGTTGTTCGACCGGCAGAAAAAGCTCGAGCGCGAGATCGAATCGTTCAAGGCAAAAGCGGCCAGTTCGGCGTCGGCCGACCTCGCGGCGTCGGCGGTCGACGTGGCGGGCATCAAGGTGGTGGCCGCTCGCCTCGAAGGCCTGGACGCGAAGTCGTTGCGCGACAGTGTCGACGTGCTCAAGCAGCAGTTGGGCGATTGCGCCGTGATCCTTGCCGGTGCCGTGGACGGTCGCGTGTCCCTGGTGGCCGGCGTCGGCGGCGCCGCGCTGGGCCGGGTGAAGGCGGGCGACCTCGTGGCCGAAGTGGCATCGCGCATCGAGGGTAAGGGTGGCGGTCGCCCCGACATGGCCCAGGGCGGCGGCCTGGATACCCCCGAGTTGCCCTCGATACTCGCGGGCATGCCGGGGTGGGTGGAAGGCCGGCTTCGCTGAACGGAAGCATACGCGTCTCGCGTCAGGTTGCCGCGGGGTGACCTGACCTCCCCTTTTTCGGATGCCGTGCGTTGCGCGGGCTGGTTTGGCTCAGCTAGTATCAGTCGAATGTCGAAAGCGTCCCTCGGTATCGACCCGTCGGACCGACATGGCAGGACAGCTGGTCAGCGACAAGCACAACTTAGAGCCGGGGAAGGCAGTTCGGCCTTCGATGGTCGACACGTCGATCCATCGGCGACAAGCACTCGGGGTGAGGTTGTCGTTGGTGGGGAAGCCAATACCTGATTTTATGGAGTATCAATCATGCTGATTCTGACCCGCCGGGTCGGTGAAACCCTGATGATCGGCGACGAGGTGACCGTCACCGTCCTGGGTGTGAAGGGTAACCAGGTGCGCATCGGTATCAATGCACCGAAGAACGTCGCTGTCCATCGCGAAGAAATCTACCAGCGCATCAAGAACGAGGGCGACACCGGGGATCACTCCGGAAACGATCACTAACGCTTTACGGAGCGGGCAAGGGCAAGTATCCTTGCTGGCTCGTCGAGTCGGCACGGCCGTCGAGACAACCATCTTGGAGAGTTGCCCGAGAGGCCGAAGGGGCTCCCCTGCTAAGGGAGTATAGGGTCAAAAGCCTTATCGAGGGTTCGAATCCCTCACTCTCCGCCAGTTACGAAAAAGCCCTGACTCGTCAGGGCTTTTTCGTGGGCGATATGTCGGGGTCGCTCAGGACGTCATGACGACCTCGCTACATGGCTTCCTTGATGCCGCGTCGGACGAGCCACGCGTTCACCGGGTAGCTGGTTACGAAGCCGGCGATCATGGCCCATTGCATGGCGAACCAGAACTCGACGGTGCCGGCTCCGGGGCGGCGCCCGAGAAAATGCGGGTAAAGCCCGAATTGAAAGATCGCCATGACCCCGAACATGCCTACCTGCCATGCAAGGAGCGAGGCGGAGTCCGCCCGGATGGCTGCCTTCAGTCCCTCGCCCGGCGTGAGGTGACGCATGGGCACGATCGCAAAGTACTGAAAAGCGATGCCGAAGCCGAAGGCGAGCAGGGTATCCAAAACCCACGTCGCGTAGATGCGGTCCGAAAAGAGCCCATGCCAGCCGAAGGCTATGGCCAGGCCAGGCATGGCGAGGACCGAAGCTTCGGCAAGGACGTCACCGAGCGTGCAGCCGCTGCCGCAATGAAGCGTTCCCTTGGCCACGCTCGCCCAGCGCGGTTGGCTTTCGGCGTGCTCGCCGTACCTGCGGTAGAGCCACACGACAGCCAGGGAGCCGAACAGGGCGCAGGTGGGCCAGACGATGTTCATGACGGCCATCCGGGCCGGACGGCGCAGGAGGTGAGCGCCCAGCCAGGCGGCGCAAAGCGCGCCGATGGCGAGGCTTATCCAGCAAACGATATGGAACGCGGTCATGGCCTGAGCCTACCGGTCTCGATGTGCAGGCCATGCGCAACCGGCGCCCGTGCTGCGAAGTCGCCTTACGCGTCGCTCACGCGTCCAGTGGCGGAAACGACGTGATCCGCAGCTTGGCGCCGGCGTAGGGCACGAGGTGCAGAACCGTGCCCGGTTCGTCTTCCATGGCCGGGCTGGCCGGCACGGGATCGGCGGCGCCTTCCTCCGCTTTCCACGCCACGAGCCGCCCTTCGACGGCGAGCGTCACCGCTGGCGCGGCACCGCCGAAGGGTCGTGCCGCGATGGGGTGTCGTTCGATGTCGCCTCGGACTTTCACGGCGTAGTTCCACGACGACGTCGGGTAGACCTGCCAGTCGTTGGTGAGACCGCGCTTGCGCCATTTGACCCAGGCTTCGCCGATCGGCAGCGAAAACACGATTGGCCCCCGGCTGAGGCTGATCGAATCGTTGAACCCTTTTTCGGTGACGACCGTGGCGGGCAGCGAGAGCTGCACGCGATCGCCGGGTTTCCATTCCCGCTCGAGGGTGAGAAAGCCTTGGTCGGGTGTCGAATCCACGGGCTTTCCGTTGACGCGCAGGGACGGGGTGGTGCACCAGGCGGGCACGCGCAAACGCAAGGGAAACGTCACCGGCGAACGCGGCCGCAAGGTGATCGCGATATCGTCGCGGAAGGGATAATCGGTCGCCTGCTCGATCTCGATCGGCGTGCCGCGCACGGTCGTGCTGACGTGGCAGGGGGCGTAGACGGTCGCGGCGAGGCCGCCGTCCGCGCAGGCCATCCATAAGCTTGCCGTCAGCTTCGGCCAGCCCTGGTGGAAGTTGGCCGTGCAGCAGCCAAAGTGCGGATCGAGGCCGAACAGGTTCGCCTCTGGGCCGTTGGTGGTCCAGGGGCGGCGATGCAGGCTGCATTCCACCTGGTTGGGCTGCTGGTCGTATTGGTGCGCCCACATGTCGTCGGTGAAGGCCGCGGGCAACGCGTTGTAGGCGATCCGCTCGATACGGTCGCCCAGCGCGGCGTCGCCGGTGATGGCGAGGGCCGTCTCGAGCGAATACATGGCCTCCACGATCGCGCATAGCTCGATGCCCTGCGACGGACTGCGTCCGGCCAGGTGTTCGTCGGCGGAAAACATGCCGTTGGGCAGGCCGTGGTATCGGTCGAGTTGTTCGAGCTGGTGACGGATCGCGGCGCGGTCGTCCGCATCGCGCGATATCAGCGACCACACCGGCGAGGCCTTCAGGGCCTGGGCGACGTTGACGCCATGCACCTGCAAACCGTCGTCTTCCATGAAGGCGTCCTTGCCGCCCTTGGCTTCCACGAGCTTGGCGTCGGTTTTCTCCCGGAACGGAAAATCGGCGAACATACCCTGCCAGTCGTAGCCCTGCTTCTTGAGCAGGGCGGCGAGTTCGAGGAGCTTCGCATCATGCGTGCGCGAATACAGCCAGAGCACCGAAGCGACTTCGTCCTGCCAGCGCATGCGGCCCCAGTCACGCAAGGGACGCGCGGGCAGGGCGCCCAGCTGGTAATGAAAGTAGCGTGTCATGAAGGGGATGACGCGTGCGTCGCCGGTCAGCTCCTGGTACTGCGTCAGTACCTTGAGCATGACCATGCGCGGCCACCAGTCGTCGTTGCTTTTCGGACCGAACATGCCATTCGGCCACGGATGTTCGAGCGTCCAGTCGATGAAGCGTTGCGCCTTCGCTTTCAGCGCGGGTGAGTCGAGTTGCCAGGCCAGGGGTAGCAGGCCGTCGAGGAAGTACGGTCCCCGTTCCCAGGATTCGCCGTCGCCGCCGAGCCATCCGCTGCGCGGTCCCAGATCGGGCCACGTCTCGTCCACGTGGCCGCCGAGGCCGTTCGCCTGGATCTCCAGTTGGCGCCGGAGCCATCCCGACGGGCGGATCGAGCCGGCCGGCAGGAACTGGAAAGGCTGTGGCGCCAACGGTGCCTGCGGAAAGACGGGCGCGGCGACCGGCTTCTCCGCCGCATCGGTGGCTTCCACGGGCAAGGCGGAGGTCAGTGCGCCGAGAACGGACGCCCGGAGAAAACCCCGGCGACCGGGGAGCTGGGGATCGTGCATCGGGACAAACCCTCTCGCCTTCAACCAGAAGAACGAAATGTACGATTTTTCCGATGTGCCCGCTTCCAACCTGGGAAGGCGGTAAAGAAAAAAGGCCCTGAACGTCGGTTCAGAGCCTTGATTCTTCGAATGGTGGTCGGGGAGACAGGATTCGAACCTGCGACTTCTACGTCCCGAACGTAGCGCTCTACCAGGCTGAGCTACACCCCGACGGGAGCCGCGTATATTAGCCATGGCCAGCTCGGTTGGCAACAGGGGTTCACGTCTTTTTTACCGGGTGGCGCCAGAGCCGGGGTACGCCATCTGTTACTCTTACGGGCTGCCGCATGGCGGCGTCCGTACAGCCTGTCCCAAGAGGAATTGCATGGCACTCACCCCGGCCCGCACCATGCCCGGTGTCCTCGAGCTCCTGCCGCTCGACCAGATCGCTTTCCAACGCATGCTGGATACGATTCGCCGCAACTATGAGCGTTTCGGCTTCCTGCCGATCGAGACGCCGGTGATCGAGCATAGCGACGTGCTGCTGACCAAGACCGGTGGCGAGACCGAGCGCCAGGTCTACTTCGTGCAGTCGACCGGCTCGCTCAACGCGGCGGAGAAGGGCGGCGTGCCCGAGCTGGCCCTGCGCTTCGACCTGACCGTGCCGCTCGCCCGTTACGTGGCCGAGCACGAGCACGACCTCAGCTTCCCGTTCCGCCGCTACCAGATGCAGCGCGTGTACCGCGGCGAGCGCGCCCAGCGCGGCCGTTTCCGCGAGTTCTACCAGTGCGACATCGACGTGATCGGCAAGGATTCGCTGTCGGTGCGTTACGACGCGGAGATTCCCGCGGTCATCCACAGCGTGTTCCGTGAACTGAACATCGGTGCGTTCACCATCCAGCTCAACAACCGCAAGCTGATGCGCGGTTTCTTCGAGAACCTGGGCATCGCCGACGCCGAGCAGCAGATGCTCGTGCTGCGCGAGGTCGACAAACTCGACAAGCGCGGCCCCGATTACGTGCGCGATACGCTCACCGGTGAAGCCTTCGGCCTGTCGGCCGAGGTCGCCGCGACGATCCTCGATTTCGTGCAGGTGCGTTCCACCTCGGTGGATGACGCGTTCGCCAAGCTCGATGCGCTCGGCGCCGGCCCGGAAACCATGGAGCAGGGCCGCAACGAACTGAAGGAAGTCCTGTCGCTCATCCGCGACTTCGGCGTGCCCGAGACCCATTTCGCGCTCAATCTCTCCATCGCGCGTGGACTGGACTACTACACCGGCACGGTCTACGAGACCACGCTCAACGATCATCCCGGCATCGGTTCGATCTGCTCGGGCGGCCGGTACGAAAACCTCGCCGGCCAGTACACCAAGTCGCACCTGCCGGGCGTGGGCATCTCCATCGGCCTCACGCGCCTGTATTGGCAACTGCGCGACGCCGGCCTCGTATCGACCGCGCGGAGCACGGTCGACGTGCTGGTGACGCAGATGGATCCGGCCCTCCTGCCGCAGTACATCGCCGTCGCTACGGAGCTGCGCAACGCCGGCATCGCCACCGAGGTGGTGATGGAGAGCGGCAAGCTCGGCAAGCAGTTCAAATACGCCGATCGTGCCGGCATCCGCTTCGTCATCGTCATCGGCGAAGACGAAATCGCCAAGGGCGTGGTCACGGTGAAGGACCTTCGCCGCGAAGACCAGTTCGAGGTGGCTCGCGCCGAACTGGTGAAGACGCTTCGCGTCGAACTGGCCCAGGCCGACATCGGCCGCTAACTTCCACCTTGTCCACGGCCTCTTCCATGACCACCAGCATCCTTCTCGATGGGCGCAGCCTCACCCGCGCCCAGGTCGCCGCCATCGCCCGCCAGGGGGCCTCGATCCGGCTGGACGAAACCCAGTTGCTGAAGGTGAAGCGCGCGGCCGACTTCCTGGCCGAAAAGGTGGGTGGGGGAGAGCCGATCTACGGCGTCACCACGGGGTTCGGCAGCAATGCCGACAAGCTGCTGGGAGCGCATCGCGTGCGCGACGAACTGCCGGGCGGCAACCCCGAGCCGCGCGAAGGCACGTTGCTGGAAGAACTTCAGCACAACCTCATCATCACGCACGCGGTCTGCGTGGGTAAGCCGTTCGCCGTCGACGTCGTTCGCGCGATGCTCGCCATTCGCGTGAACACCCTGATGCGCGGCCACTCCGGCATTCGCGTGGAGACGCTTCGCGCCCTCGCCGAACTGCTCAACCGCGGCGTCATTCCGGTGATCCCCGAGAAGGGATCGGTCGGTGCCAGCGGCGACCTCGCGCCGCTCTCGCACCTGGCCATCGTGCTGCTCGGCGGTGGCGAAGCGTTCTACCAGGGGGAGCGCCTGAAGGGCGCCGACGCCCTGGCTCGCGCGGGGCTGGCGCCCGTGCGCCTGTCGTTCAAGGAGGGCCTGGCCCTCAACAACGGCACCACGCAGATGCTCGCCACCGGCGTGCTGGCGCTGGACACCATGGACATGCTGATCCGCACGGCCGATCTCGCCGCGGCGATGACGCTCGACGCGTTCGCCGGCCGCACCGGCGCCTACGCGGAAGAAGTGCACGGCCTGCGTCCGCATCCGGGCCAGGTGGCTACCGCGCGTAACGTCCGCGGCCTCCTGGAAGGCTCCACCCTCGCCGACATCGCCTACCACCTGGTGCCGCGTTTCCGTCCGTGGCTGTCCGACTCGTGGAGCGAACCCGCCGACCAGGCCCATCGTTTCGATATCGGCTGGGACTGGGTGCCGGCCACCCAGCGCCATGGCAAGGAGGCGTTCTACTCGCGTTTCCTGCCGTTCAAGGGCGGCAAGAAGCATCAGCCGCAGGATGCGTATTGCCTGCGTTGTGCGCCGCAGGTGCATGGCGCCGTGCGTGATGCCTGGGAGCAGGCTTGCCGCGTGTTCGACATCGAACTGAACGCCGTCACCGACAATCCGCTGGTGTTCCCGGATGCGGAGAACGCCGAGGTCATCGAGGATCAGGTGATTTCCGCCGGCCATTTCCATGGCATGCCGCTGGCCCTGGCCATGAGCTACGTGAAGGCCGCCATTCCGGTGCTGGCCTCGATCTCGGAGCGTCGCACGGCCAAGCTGGTCGACCCGGCCAACAACGACGGCCTGCCTGCCTTCCTCATCGGTAACGAGGACGCGACGGATTCGGGCTTCATGATCGTGCAGTACACCGCCGCGGCGCTCGTGAACGACCTCGCCACGCGCGCGCATCCGGCCTCGGTGTATTCGGTGCCCACCAGCGCCAACGCCGAAGACCATGTCTCCATGGGCGCCAACGAAGCCCGCCACGTGCTGGAAATGACCGAAGACCTCGGCCACGTGCTGGCCATGGAGCTCTACACCGCCGCGCAGGCCCTGGAATACCGCCAGGACATGCTCAACGCGGCGCGCACGCTCGCCCATCGTGGCGACTGGCAGGCGCTGGCGGCGAAGATCTCCGGCGCGCCGCGCAGCGACTCGCCGCATTACGCCCGGTTCGAGACCGAAGTGAAGGCCCTGATGGAGGCCCTGGCCAGTGCCGAGGATTTCCATGGCGGCCGTGCCGTTCGCCAGGCGCTTTCCACGCTGCGTGAGCACGTGGCTTTCATGCAGCGCGATCGCGCCATGGATGGCGACGTGGCCCGCGTGTGTGAACTGGTGGCGTCGGGTCGCCTCGTGGCCTAACCCGTCACTCCGGCAAGGTACTGATACAGCTGGGCATCGTTGGCGATGCCCAGCTTGCCCATGGCCGAGCGCTTTTGCCGGCTGATCGTCTTGAAGCTGCGCCCCATCGCCGTGGCGATGTCGGCCAGGGCATGCCCCTGGGCGTAGGCGCGAAGTACTTCCCTCTCCTTCGGCGAGAGCCGCCCGTCGAGTTTTTCCGTGCGGTCCGCGCAGGCGGTTTCCTGAAAGAGCCGGCGGATCGCCGGGCTCAGGTAGTGGCGGCCGATACCGGCCGCGTGCACGGCGACCGGAATGTCCCGCAGGCTGGTGCGTTTGTCGAAGAGGGCGGCGACACCCAGGTCGAGCAACGTGCGCAGCACGGCCGGGTTGGACAGCATGGTGAGGACGACGATCCCGACATGCGGATGCAGCTTACGTACGCGCCGGATCATGGGCAGGCCGTCGGGGAGGCGGCCGTCCGGCATGGAGAAATCGGTGACCAGCACGTTGCAACGGGTGTCGGCCAGGCACGCGAAGAGGGTGTCGGTGTCGTGGGCCCGGGCGACCACGTGGTGGCCGTGCGGCCGGAGGATGGATTCCACGCCCGCGACGACCACCGGGTGGTCGTCGGCGACGATCACCGAACTGGGCACGAGGTAGCTCATGCGGGGACTCGCTGGTAACAGGCACTGCGGGCATCTTGGCGAGCCGTCGCCCTCCGGTATATGGAAGAAAGGCGCAATGACGTGTCAGCGCTTGCCACGGAAAGGTTGCAACGGTACGATGCGTTATCGTATTAACGCGTTAGTACACTATGAAGCGCCGCTCGATCGACCCCCAAACGCCCGATGGCTCGGCCGAGACCAGTCTCTGCGAGGCCCTGCTGGCACTTTCCTCCGTGGAGGAGATGCGCGCCTTCCTGCACGACCTCTGCACCCCGGCCGAGATCGAAGTCATGGTCGACCGCTGGAAGGTGGTGCCCTTCCTGCTGGAAGGGCGCTCCTACCGGGACATCCACGAACGCACGGCCGTGAGCATCACGACCATCGGGCGCGTGGCCCGCTATCTCAACCAGGGCAACGGCGGCTACATGGCCGCGGCCGCCCGCCGTAACGTCGAAGGTGCCGTATGAAGCCGCGTGATCGCCTGCGCATCGCCATGCAGAAGTCCGGCCGCCTTACCGAGCCGGCGCAGGAGCTGCTGGCCCGCTGCGGCCTGAAGTTCCGGCAGAGCCGCGACAAGCTGTTCTGCTTCGGAGAGGGTGAGCCGGTGGACCTGCTGCTCGTTCGCGACGACGACATTCCCGGGCTCATCGCCGAGGGCGTCTGCGACCTGGGCATCGTCGGTCGCAACGTGCTGCGTGAATTCCAGCTCTCCCAGCCCGAGGCGGGCGAGGGCCTCGCCGAACTGCGCCGCCTGGGTTTCGGCGGTTGCCGGCTGTCCATCGCCGTGCCCCAGGAAGACGGCTACGAAAGCCCCGCGCAACTGGATGGCCGGCGCATCGCCACGTCCTATCCCGGTTTGACCGGTGAATGGCTGCGTACGCACGGGGTGGACGCCAAGGTGGTGTACCTGGCCGGTTCGGTCGAGATCGCGCCGCGCCTGGGCACCGCCGATGCCATCTGCGACCTCGTCTCCAGCGGGGCCACGCTCATGGCGAACCAACTGCGCGAAGCGGCCGTGGTGTTCGAGAGCGAGGCGGTGCTCGCGGGCCACCGGGACATGCCCGCCGACGAACGCGGCGAGATCGCCGAGTTGCTGCTTCGCCGCCTCGACGGCGTGATCCAGGTGCGCGATTCGCGCCTGATCCTGTTGCAGGCCCCGCGCGATGCGCTCGACGACATCACCCGCCTGCTGCCGGGCATGCCCGTGCCCACGCTCACGGCCGTGGACGGTGCCCCCGACCAGGTGGTGGTGCAGGCGCTGTGCGCCGGCTCGGTGAGCTGGCGCCAGCTCGAAGACATGAAACGTGCCGGCGCCCGCGACATGCTGGTGCTGCCGGTGGAGAAGATGCTGGCATGAAACGGATCGACTGGAACGACCTCGATGACGCGGGGCGCGCCGCCGCGCTGGCTCGCCCGGCGCAATCGCGGGCCGTCGCATTGCGCGAGGGCGTGGAGACCATCGTTGCCGCCGTCCGCGCGCGGGGCGACGAGGCACTGCGTGAATTCACGGCGCGCTACGACGGCACCGCGCTGGATGCGCTGCACGTGCGCGACGATGAGTTCGCCGCGGCCGAAGCGCGCCTGTCGCCTGAACTGAAAGCCGCCATTCGCGAAGCCGCCGGGCGCATCGAGCGGTTCCATCGCGCCGCCGCGCCTACCCCCGTCGCCGTGGATACGGCACCGGGCGTGCGCGTGGAACGGATCCTGCGCCCCATTCGTCGCGTGGGCCTTTACGTGCCCGCCGGCGGTGCACCGCTGCCGTCCACGGCGATCATGCTGGGCGTGCCCGCCGCCATCGCCGGTTGCCGCGACGTGGTGCTGTGTACGCCGGTACAGGCCGACGGACGTTGCGACGACGCCGTGCTCTACGCGGCCAAGGTCACCGGCGTGCATCGCGTGTTCAAGCTGGGCGGCGCGCAGGCGATCGCCGCCATGGCCTACGGCACGGCATCGGTGCCCCGTTGCGACAAGCTCTTCGGCCCCGGCAACGCCTGGGTGACGGAAGCGAAATTGCAGGTCGCGGGCGATCCCGACGGCGCGGCCATCGACATGCCCGCCGGGCCATCCGAGGTGCTGGTGATCGCCGATGGCGATGCCGATCCGCGTTTCGTCGCGGCGGATCTTCTCTCGCAGGCCGAACACGGGCCCGATTCGCAGGTGCTGCTGGTCAGCCCGTCCGCCGCGCTGCTCGATCGCGTCGAGGGCGAAGTGGAACGCCAGCGCCGCGAACTGCCACGGGCCGACATCGCCGCCATGGCGCTCGCCGAAAGTCGCCTCGTGCGCGTGCGCGACCTGGCCCAGGCCCTCGACGTGAGCAATCGCTACGCGCCCGAGCACCTGATCATCCAGACCGCCGATCCCCGCGCACTGCTCGACGGCGTGGAATCGGCCGGCTCGGTCTTCCTCGGCGACTGGACCCCCGAGTCGCTGGGCGATTACTGCAGCGGCAGCAACCACGTCCTGCCCACCTACGGTTACGCGCGCAGCTACAGCGGCGTGTCCGTGGCCAGCTTCCAGAAGCAGGTGACGGTGCAGGAGGCCAGCGCCGAAGGCCTGCGCGCCATCGGCCCCTGCGCCGCCACGCTCGCCGCCGCCGAACAACTCGAGGCGCATCGCCGCGCGGTCACGCTGCGCCTCGCCGCCATGGATGCCGTCGCATGAGCGTGCTCGACCTCGCCCGTGAAGACATCCGCGCCATGGCGCCGTACTCGAGCGCGCGCATGGAAGCGTCCGGGGGCACCGTGCTGCTCAATGCGAACGAATCCTCGCGCCCACCGAACATTCCCGGCGGCGACGGACTCAACCGTTATCCCGATCCGCAGCCACGCGCCCTGGTCAATGCCCTGGCGGAGCTGTACGACAGCGATGCCTCGCGCGTGCTCGTCACGCGCGGCAGCGACGAGGCCATCGACCTGCTCGTGCGCGCGTTCTGCCGGGCCGGCCGCGATGCGGTGCTGATCTCGCCGCCGACGTTCGGCATGTATGCCGTCAGCGCACGCATCCAGGGCGCCGCCGTCATCGAATCGCCGCTGGAACCATCGGGCGCGCTCGACGCGGATCGCCTGCTCGCGGCGGTCACGCCCGATACGCGCCTGGTCTTCGTCTGCACGCCGAACAATCCCACGGGCAACCTCGTGGACATCGCCACGCTGCGCCGTCTCGCCACCGAACTCGCCGGGCGCGCGGTGCTGGTGGTCGACGAGGCCTATGCCGAGTTCAGCGGCGCACGAAGCGCCGCGACGCTGATCGACGAATTCGACAACGTGGCCGTGTTGCGTACGCTGTCCAAGGCCTGGTCGCTCGCGGGAGCGCGCATCGGCACGTTGATCGCGCACCAGGACGTGATCGGCCTGCTGCGCCGGATCATCCCGCCGTATCCCTTGCCGTCGCCCTGCGTCGACGCGGCGCTGGCCGCGCTGTCGTACGAGGGCCGTCGGCTCCAGCGCCACCACCTCCAGGAAATCCTCGGCGAACGTTCGCGCATGGCCGTCGAACTGGCGCGCCTGCCCGGCGTGCGCGAGGTATTGCCCTCGCACGCCAATTTTCTCGCCGTGCGTTTCGACGACCCGGCGGGCACGTACCGGCGCCTCTACGCGGCGGGCATCGTCGTGCGCGACATCACGAGGTACCCCGGCCTGGGCGATGCCTTGCGCATCACCGTCGGGACCGGCAACGAAAACGACCGCGTGCTCGCGGTGCTGAGGGCGGGAGTGCCGGCATGAGCCGCAAGATCCTTTTCGTCGATCGCGACGGCTGCCTGATCGAAGAACCGGCCGACCAGCAGATCGACAGTTACGAAAAGCTGGCGCTCATGCCGGGCGTCATCGCCGCGCTGCAGCGTTGCGTCGCCGCCGGTTACGAGCTGGTGATGGTCACCAACCAGGACGGCCTGGGCACGCCGTCGTTTCCGCAGGCGTCCTTCGATGGCCCGCATGAACTGCTGCTGCGCATCCTCGCTTCGCAAGGCATCGGCTTCCGCGAGCAGCTGATAGACCGCAGTTTTCCGCACGAGAACCTCGACACGCGCAAGCCCGCCACCGGTCTTGCCCGCCATTGGCTGGCCGACGACGGCTGGAGCCGCGCGCAGTCGGCGATGGTGGGGGATCGCGAGAGCGACATCCGCTTCGCCGAGAACATGGGCGTGCGCGGCTTTCGCGTCGGCCCCGAAGGCATGGACTGGGCCGCCGTCGCCCACGCCCTGCTCGATGCGCCGCGCACCGCCGAGGTCGTGCGGCGCACGAAGGAGACGTCGATCCGTGTCGCCGTCGATCTCGACCGCGTGGCCGAGCCCCAGGTCCGCACGGGGCTCGGCTTCTTCGACCACATGCTCGAACAGATCGGCAAGCACGGCGGATTCGCGATGCAGCTGACGTGCGACGGCGACACGCACATCGACGAGCACCACACCATCGAGGACTGCGCGTTGGCACTGGGCCAGGCATTGAGGCAGGCGCTCGGCGACAAGCGCGGCATCGGGCGCTACGGCTTCGCCTTGCCGATGGACGAGAGCGCCGCGCGTGCCGAGCTGGATCTCTCCGGTCGGCCTTACTTCGTATTCGAAGGGACGTTCCCGCGCGAACGCGTGGGCGACGTGCCGACCGAACTCGTGCCGCACTTCTTCCGCTCGCTCTGCGAAACCCTCGGCGCGAACCTGCATCTCACCGTCCATGGCGAAAACGCCCACCACATGGTGGAGGGATGCTTCAAGGTGGTCGCCCGCACGCTGCGCCAGGCCATCCGTCGCGAAGGCGCCGAGTTGCCCAGCACGAAGGGCAGCCTGTGAAGCGGGTGGTTCTCGTCGACGCGGGCGGCACGAACATCGGCTCCGTGCGCTATGCCCTGCAGCGCCTGGGGACGGACGCGGAACTCACCTCCGACGCCGCGCGGATACGCGCGGCCAGTCATGTGATCCTCCCTGGGGTAGGCGCGGCCGCGCCCGGCATGCGGCGCTTGCATGACGCCGGCTTGGTCGAGGTGTTGCGTGGACTGACCCAGCCCGTGCTCGGCGTATGTCTCGGCATGCAGCTGTTGTGCGAGCGTTCGGAAGAGAGCGACACCGAATGCCTCGGCCTCGTGCCGTCCACCGTTCGACGCTTCGTCGATCGGCCCGGCCTGCGCGTGCCCCACATGGGCTGGAACCGCCTGCATCGTGACGTGGACCATCCGCTCACGAACGGGCTGGACGACGCGGATACCGCCTACTTCGTACACAGTTATGCCGTGCCCGCCGGCGATTACACCCTTGCATCGAGCGAGCATGGCGAGCGCTTTTCCGCCGTCATCGCCGCCGGCAATTTCATGGGCATGCAGTTCCACCCGGAGCGTTCGGCCGGCGTGGGCGCCCGGCTCCTGCGGAATTTTCTCTCGCTATGACGTTACCGATTCCCGCCATCGATCTTCGCGACGGCAAGGTCGTGCGCCTGTTCAAGGGCGATTACGATCGCCAGACCACGTTCGACGTGGACCCGCTCGTGCTCGCCAAGCGTTATGCCGATGACGGCGCCGCCTGGTTGCACGTGGTGGACCTCGACGGCGCGCGCACGGGCCGCTTCGAAAACCTGGTGACGCTCGGCAGCATCGCGGCCGCCGGGACGTTGCGGGTCCAGGCCGGAGGAGGCGTTCGCGACGAGGAGGGCGTACTCCGATTGCTCGATGCGGGCGTGAGCCGCGTCGTCGTCGGCAGCGTCGCCATCCGCGCGCCGGAAACGGTGGCGGGCTGGATGGCCCGGTACGGTGCGGATCGCATCGTGCTGGCGCTGGACACCCGCTTTCGGGACGGCGCATGGACCCTCCCCAGCGCGGGCTGGACCGCCGACGAGACGCGCACGCTCGACGAACTCCTTCCGTTCTATGCGGACGCCGGTGCGAGGCATCTGCTGTGCACCGACATCGATCGCGACGGCACCATGACCGGCCCGAACGTCGAGCTCTACGATCACGTGGCGCGCATCGCGCCGTCCTTCGAGGTCCAGGCCTCCGGAGGCGTCCGTTCGCTCGACGACATCGAGGCGCTGGCGTCGCGCGGGCTGTCCGGCGTGATTCTCGGGCGCGCGCTTCTGCAAGGCGAATTCACGGTTGCGCAGGCGCTGGCCGTCGCGGGGGTGTCATGCTGAGCCGTCGCATCGTGCCCTGCCTGGACGTGCGCGACGGCCAGGTGGTGAAGGGCGTGCGTTTTCGCGACCACGTGGTGGTCGGCGGCATCGTCGAACTGGCGCTGCGTTATCGCGACGAAGGCGCGGATGAGCTCGTGTTCTACGACATCACGGCCAGCCCCGAAGGACGCCGCGTCGATCGTGACTGGGTGGAGAAGGTGGCCCGCGAGATCGACATTCCCTTCTGCGTGGCCGGCGGCATCCGCAGCGTCGAGGACGCGCGCGAGGTATTGCATGCCGGCGCCGACAAGGTCTCGATCAATTCACCCGCGCTGGAACGACCGGCATTGATCGGCGAACTGGCCGAGGCCTTCGGCGTGCAATGCGTGGTGGTGGGCGTGGACAGCCTGCGCGACGACGACGGCGAATGGCGCGTGCGTCAGTACACCGGCGATCCGTCGAAAACCCGTGCATTGCGCCAGCGTACGCTGGACTGGCTCGTGGAAGCGCAGTTGCTCGGCGCCGGCGAGATCGTGCTCAACTGCATGGGCACCGACGGCGTGCGGCGCGGCTACGATATCGAACAGCTGCGCGCGGCCCGCGCGCTTTGCCGCGTGCCCCTGGTGGCCTCGGGAGGCGCCGGAACGGCGGCGCACTTCGGCGACGTGTTCGACGATGCCGACGTCGATGCCGCGTTGGCCGCCAGCGTGTTCCATTCCGGCGAAATCGCCATTCCCGCCCTGAAGCGCGAACTGCGCGCGCGGGGCATCGAGGTACGCGCATGAGCGAGATACATCCCGACTTCGCCAAGGGCGATGGCCTGGTACCGGCCGTGGTGCAGCATGCGCGCACCGGCGAGGTGCTGATGCTGGGTTACATGGACGCCGAGGCGCTGGCGAAAACGCGTCAAAGCGGGCTGGTGACGTTCTACAGCCGCAGCAAGCGGCGCTTGTGGACCAAGGGCGAAACCTCGGGCGACACGCTGTCGTTGGTGGATGTCCGGCAGGACTGCGACGCCGATACCTTGCTCGTTCGCGCGTTGCCTGCCGGGCCGACCTGCCACACGGGCACGTCCAGTTGCTTTGGCGACGACGTCACGCCCGCGCTGGGCTTCCTGGCGGAACTGGATGCGTTGGTGGCATCGCGCCATGCGGAGCGGCCGGAAGGCAGCTATACGACCCGACTGTTCGAAGGCGGCATTCGCCGCATGGCGCAGAAAGTGGGCGAGGAGGGTGTGGAGACCGCGCTGGCCGCCGTGGCCGAAGACGACGAGGCTTTGCTCGGCGAAGCGGCCGATCTGGTGTTCCACCTGATGGTGGTGTTGCGTGCGCGAGGGCTCGGTTTCGAACAGGTCGCCCGAAAGCTCGCCTCGCGGCATCGCTGAGCATTCGCCGATGCGATCGGCTCCCACCCCTTCGGTAGCAAGATCTTCCATCATCCTGCTAACGAGGGTGGGACCCGATCGTAAACAAGGTTTTTCGTAGCTCTGCTACCGAAGGGGTGGGAGCCGATCGCATCGGCGAATGCACGCTCGCGATAGCGTCAGAGAATCGCGAGCACCGCTTCAGGCGGCCGCCCGATGGCCGCCTTGCCGTCGTGGATCACCACCGGCCGCTCGATCAGTTTCGGCATCGCCACCATCGCGGCGATCAATGCGTCGCGCGAGGCATCGGCCGACACGGAGGCGTATTCCGCCTCACCCCTGCGCATCAACTCGCGCGGTCCGATGCCGAGCATCGTCAGCACGGCATCGATCTCGGCCGCCGAAGGCGGCGTTTTCAGGTACTCGACCACGGCGGGCTCGAGCCCCCGCGCCTGAAGCAGCGCCAGCGTCTCGCGCGACTTCGAACAACGGGGGTTATGCCAGATCGCGAGCACGCTCAGAAGTTGCCGCCGCGATTACCACCGCCACCGCGGTTGCCGCCGCCGGGACGACCGCCACGGTTGCCGCCGCCACCGGCCGGACCACCACGGCCCTTGCCGCCCGAGCCGCGATTGCCGCCGGCGCGGTTCGGGCCGCCCATGCGGTTGCCGCCGCCCGACGGACCGCCCGCGCGGTTGCCGCCCTGGCCCATGGCGCGATTACCGCCACCCTGGCCCTGGCCCCCGCGGGGTCCGCGGTTGCCGCGGTTGCCGGCGGTATTGCCGTTGGCATTGCCCTGGGTGTTGCCGCCACCGGTGCGGCTGTCGCCGGCGAACCAGGTGCGCATGGCCGGAAGCTCCTGGCCCGGCGCCACGGCGCGTGCGCGGCGCGGCTTGGCCGGGCGCTCCGGACGGGCCACGTTGCCGTTCACTTCACGCCCCGGCTTGCGCGGGCCGCCACGGCCGCCCCGGCCGCCACGCGGATTGTCGTCGCGGATGCGGTCGAACGCGGTCAGTTCGCGGGCCTCGTCGTGACGCGCCGAACTCCAGCCGCCGGCGGTGCTCTTCTCGGGGCGGTACTCGGTGACGTGACGCGGCGCGCGGCGCTGGTGAACGACGGCATTGAGGGTGAGCACCGGCGCGGGGGCGCCGAGGCCGGAACGCTCGCGCAGTTCCTTGATGGCTGCTTCGTCGAGCGATTCGCAATCGCCGCGGCGCAGGGCGCGGGGCAACTCGACGCTGCCGTAGCGGATGCGCTTGAGGCGGCTGACGAGGAAACCCTGCGAGTCCCACAGGCGGCGGACTTCGCGGTTACGGCCTTCGCGGATGGTGACGCGGAACCAGCTGTGGCTGCCGCCGCGGCTGATGACGCCGATCTCGTCGAAGCGGGCCGGGCCGTCTTCCAGTTCCACGCCGGCCTTCAGCCGCTCGATGACCTCGTCGGGCACTTCGCCGTGCACGCGGCACAGGTACTCGCGTTCGAGGCCGCTCTTGGGGTGCATCAGCGCGTTGGCGAGTTCGCCGTCGGTGGTGAGCAGCAGCAGGCCGGTGGTGTTGATGTCGAGGCGGCCCACGGCGACCCAGCGCGCACCCTTCAGGCGCGGCAGCTGTTCGAACACGGTGGGACGGCCCTCGGTGTCTTCGCGGGTGGTCACCACGCCCTCGGGCTTGTGGTAGACCAGCACCTCGGCGTCGCTGCGGCTATCGGTGGCCACGACGAACTGCTTGCCGTCGAGCACCACGCGGTCGCCCGCATGCACGCTCGAGCCGATGGTGGCGGCGGTGCCGTTGACTTCGACCTCGCCGGCCTGGATGCGCTGCTCGAGCATGCGGCGCGAGCCGAGGCCCGCGTTGGCCAGCACCTTGTGCAGGCGCTCTTCGAGCTGCTGGTTGTCGTCGGGGCGTTCGCCGCCGCGCTTCAGGGAGAGTACGGATCGTTGGGGCGCATTCATGCGCGTGACTCCTCGGTGTCTTTCTCGGCGCCGTCGCTGTCTTCGTCGTCGGCGCGCGTGGTGTTCTCTGCCTCGTCGGCAGTGGGGGATGCCGCGGCGACGTCGTCGCCGGCAGGCCGTTCGGTTGCCGGTTCGTCCTCGCCCGGAAGGGCGGCGGATGCCTCGGCGGTGGTGTCGTCGGACGCGCCGGTCGGGGCCGGGGCGTCGTCGTCGGATTCGGTGGTGTCGCCGGCCGGGTCGGTGTCGACGTCGTCGGGCAGGGCCGCGCGGGCCGGCGCGGGTTCCGCGTCGCCGTCGAGGCGCAACTGCGGGTTGATGTCGTCGAGGTCGCGGATTTCGGACAGAGGCGGCAGCGCGTCCAGCGACTTCAGGTTGAAGTAATCGAGGAAGGCGCGGGTGGTGCCGAACAGCGCGGGCTTGCCCGGCACGTCACGGTAACCCACCACGCGGATCCATTCGCGCTCTTCCATCGTCTTGATGATGTTGGAAGACACCACCACGCCACGGATCTGCTCGATTTCGGGGCGGGTGATCGGCTGGCGGTAGGCGATGAGCGCCAACGTTTCCAGCAGGGCGCGGGAGTACCGGCTCGGCTTCTCGGCCCACATGCGCGACACCCATCCGTGTACCTCGCGACGGACCTGATAGCGCCAGCCGGAGGCGACCTCGACCAGTTCCACGCCGCGGCCTTCGCAATCCGCCGCCAGCGACGCCAGCGCCGCGGCCAGTTCGTCGCCGCCGATGTCCTCGTCCTCGCCGAAGAGCCCCTTCAGCTGCAGGACCGTCATCGGCTGGGTCGACGCCAGCAGCGCCGCTTCCACGATGGGTTTGAGTTGTTCGGGTTGCATAGGCCTTTCGATGTGCCACGCCATGGCGCGGATGGGTTTCACGAAAGCGCCGCATCGGGCGGCGGGTTGCTTGCAGGCCCTCGACGGGCCTTCAGGCGAGCAGTTCGTCCTGCTCGCCCTCCGTGCGCACTTTCGTACGCAGGTAGATCGGGCCGAGGGCTTCCTCCTGCACGATCTCGACGAGCATTTCCTTGGCGAGCTCCAGCATGGCCAGGAAGGTGACCACGACGCCGAGCCGACCTTCGCTGACGTCGAACAGCGTTTCGAACCGGTGGAACGTATTGCCGCCGAGTGCCCCGAGCACTTCGCCCATGCGTTGGCGGACGCTGAGCGGTTCGCGCTGGATGGCATGGTGCGTGAACAACTCGGCGCGGTTGAGCACGTCCTTGAGCGCGAGCAGCAGTTCCTTCAGGTCGAGCGGCGGCGGTACGCGCACCACGTTGTGTTCGCCGACGAAGGCGTGCACCACGGTGGTATCGCGTTCCAGGCGCGGCAGTTCGTCGATGTCCTGCGCGGCCTTCTTGAAGCGTTCGTACTCCTGCAACCGGCGCACCAGCTCGGCGCGCGGATCGTCCTCGAGGCCTTCCTCCGCCGGGGGGCGGGGCAGCAGCAACCTGGATTTGATTTCCGCGAGGATCGCGGCCATCAGCAGGTATTCCGCCGCCAGCTCCAGGCGCATCACCTCACGCATCATCCCGATGTAGTCCATGTACTGCCGGGTGATCTCGGCGACCGGGATGTCGAGGATGTCGAGGTTCTGCCTGCGGATCAGGTAGAGCAGCAGGTCGAGCGGCCCTTCGAACGACTCGAGGATGACTTCGAGCGCATCCGGCGGGATGTACAGGTCTTGCGGCATCTGCAACACAGGCTGCCCGCGCACGAGCGCCAGGGGCATTTCCTGTTGTTGCGGCACGCCAGCGAAAGCGTCGCGTGGTGTTTCGAGGACCTGAACTTCGGTTGTCTCGTTAGTCATCGGCACACGTCAGAAGGGCCGCGGGAGCGGCCGGGAACGCAAGCAACCATCGATGCCGTCCGGCGGCTGCACCGCCTGGGTCCGGCATGCCACGCATCGTCGCCGACGAGCGGAAGGCACACGCTGAACACCCCGGAAGGGTCAATACCCGTGAAGGAACGACGAGTCCGCCACGTTCGGTCCACGTCCACGGACCGACAGGGCGCGGCGCCCGAATAAGTTCACCCGATGACACACAGAGTATCGCCTGGGCCCGCCCAAGTCCAGCGCGCCCAGGGGCCGATCCGGCACAATAGGCCCATGCAGCCGGCCCAGCGAGCCATCATTCATGTCGACATGGACGCCTTCTACGCGTCGGTGGAGGAGCTGGACGATCCCTCGCTGGTCGGAAAGCCGGTCATCGTGGCCGGGCTGGGACGCCGCGGCGTGGTGTCCACGGCCAATTACGAGGCGCGCAAATACGGCGTGCGCTCGGCCATGCCCACGGCCGAGGCGCGGCGGCGCTGCCCGGGCGGGGTATACATCTTTCCCCGTCACGACCGGTACAAGGCCATATCCGACGTGGTCTTCGATGTATTCGCGCAGTTCACGCCCACCATCGAGGGACTGTCGCTGGACGAGGCCTTTCTCGACGTCTCGGCGAGCTTAAGGCTTTTCTCATCCATCGAAGTCATCGGGCGCCGGATCAAGGACGACATCCGTACGAGGACCGGACTGAACGCATCGGTAGGCATGTCCCATAACAAGCTGCTGGCCAAGCTGGCCAGCGAACTGTCCAAGCCTGACGGTTTCCTGGTCATCCGGCCCGACGACGTACGCGGGTATCTCGAGCCCCTGCCGATCGGACGGATGTGGACGGTCGGCAAGGTGGCTGAGGAGGCCCTGCAGAAGATGGGCATACGCACCATCGGCGACCTCCTGCGTGCCGACGACTGGCGCCTGCACAAGGCGGTGGGGGCGCGTCATGGGGCGCAGCTGCGGGCGCTTTGCCGGGGCGAGGATGCCCGACCGGTGGTGGCCGAGGCGGCCGAGGTCTCCATCAGCGCGGAATGGACGTTCGAAACCGACCTGGACACCCTGCCGATCGCCGAGGCCTGGCTGCTTCGCCAGTGCGAGCGGGTAGGGGCCCGGGCGCGGGCGAAAGGTCTGGAAGGTCGCACGGTGTCGGTGAAGCTCCGCGAGCCGCCCTTCGTCACCCATAGCCGCCAGGCCCAGCTGCCCGTGCCGGGCAACGCCACGCCGGCGATCTATGCCGTGGCACGTCGCTTGCTTGACTTGTGGTGGAACCAACATCCCCGGCCGAGGTTGCGCCTGCTCGGCGTGTCCTTGTCGGGGTTCGATGCCCGGTACGGCGACGAGCAACAGGACATGTTCGCCGCGCCAGCGTCGGAAAAGCGCCCCGATGGCGTCCAGGACAGCATCAACCAGCGCTTCGGCGCCGGGGCGCTGGTCCGGGCGGGGGTGCTGAAAACGCGTGGTAAGGAGTGACCCGGCAGACGGTGTCAGCCGCCTCGTACTGCGCTAATGTGTCGCTAAGTGACACGGAACGTAAGTTTTGCGAGGTGCGGTCATGTCGATCGCTAACGAGGACAAGGCACCGGGATGGGTGGAAGAGCTGATGTTTCCTGACAAGGCCACCGCGCAACAGGCGCATGAGCGCCATGCACGCATGAAGGTGCCTGCCGCCGTGCTCATGAGCCGGGGGCACGAGGCCTTTTCGACCGACCTGATCGACATCTCGGCCACGGGCGTGCTGCTGAAGCGCCCCCAGCGCTGGAGCGGTGCCGTGGGCCAGGTATGGATACTCGACGTCGTGTTTGCCCACGACCTGCACATCAACATGGAGGCCGAGGTGGCCCGCGCCTCCGCCCGTCAGATCGGGCTGAAGTATTCGCTCATTCCCGAGGAGAAGCAGGCTCCGCTGTGGGAGCTGCTCGGGGGCTATGCCGATACGCTCGAGGCGTGGCACGAGGAGTGAGTGGCGGGAGCGGACCGTGTCCGCGAATCCCGCGAAGCGACGGCCTCAGGCCTTGGCGGCCTTCTTCTTCCTTTCCTCGTCGCGTAGCTCGCGACGGAGGATCTTGCCCACGTTGCTCTTGGGCAGCGCATCGCGGAATTCGATGTGCTTGGGCCGCTTGTAGCCGGTGAGGTTTTCCCGGCAGTACTCGCGCAGGGCCTCTTCGGTGAGCGAGGGGTCCTTTCGCACCACGAAGAGCTTCACCACCTCCCCCGAATGCTCGTCGTCGACGCCCACGGCGGCCACTTCGGCCACGCCCGGGTGGTGCATCACGGTGGCCTCGATCTCGTTCGGATACACGTTGAAGCCCGACACGAGGATCATGTCTTTCTTGCGGTCGACGATGAACGCCTGCCCCGAGGCATCCATCTTCGCGATGTCACCCGTGCGCAGCCAACCGTCGTCGGAAAGCACCTTGGCGGTTTCCTCCGGCTGCGCCCAATAGCCCTTCATCACCTGCGGGCCGCGGATGCAGAGCTCGCCCTCTTCGCCGATCGGCAGGGGATGGCCCTGGTCGTCGCGGATCTGCGCATCGGTGTTGGGAATGGGGTAGCCGATGGAGCCGGTGTAGTCGGTGATGTCCACGCGATTGGCGAACGCCACCGGCGAGGTTTCGGTGAGACCGTAACCCTCGATGATCGGACGGCCGGTGACCTTCTTCCAACGCTCGGCCACCGCGCGTTGCAGCGCCATGCCGCCAGCCATCGCCAAATGCAGGCGGGAAAAATCGACCTGCTCGAAACCCGGCGTGTTAAGCAGGCCGTTGAACAGGGTGCTCACGCCCGTGATGGCGGTGAACGAGGTTTTCTTCAGCTCCTTCACGAAACCGGGCATGTCGCGCGGATTGGTGATGAGCACGTTGAGGCCGCCCAGGCTGGTGAAGATGAGGCAATTCACCGTGAGCGAGAAGATGTGGTACAGCGGCAGCGCCGTGATGATGACTTCCTCGCCCGGCGTGGCGTGGTTCGCCACCCACGGGCGCGTCTGCAGCATGTTGGCGACCATGTTGCGATGGGTGAGCATCGCGCCCTTCGCCACGCCCGTCGTGCCGCCGGTGTACTGCAGGAAGGCGAGATCGTCGGGGGCGACGTCGACCTTGGGCATCGCGTGATGGCGGCCGCGGGCGAGGGCATCCTTGAAGCGAACCGCCTTGGGCAGGTCGTAAGCGGGCACTTCCTTGCGGATCGACTTCACCACGAAATTGATGATGGCTCCCTTGGGAAAGCCGATCAGGTCGCCCACGGCGGTGGTGACGATGTGCTGCACCTTCGTGCCGTCGAGCGCCTTCTGCGCGGTGGAGGCAAAGTTGTCGAGCACGACCAGCACCTTGGCGCCGGAGTCTTCCAACTGGTGGTTCAATTCGCGCGGCGTATAGAGCGGATTGGTGTTGACCACCGTGAGGCCGAGGCGAAGGGCACCGAACAGCGCGATGGGATACTGCAGCAGGTTCGGCAGCATGATCGCGATGCGATCGCCTTTCTTCAGTCCCAGTTCGCCCGAGAGATATCCGGCGAAGGCCTTCGACAGCTCGTCGATCTGGCGGTAGGTGAGCGTGTGACCGAAATTCCGGAACGCGGGGTGGTCGGCGAATTTCGCGAAGGAATCTTCGCAAAGCGCGGCAACGGATCGGAAGGTGTCGATGTCGACTTCCGCCGGTACGCCGTCGGGGTAATGATCAAGCCACGGACGCTCGGTGCTCATGGATGGGATGGACTCCAGTGGTGACGGTCACACGGCCTGCCGTCGTAAGCTCGCGGCATTGGAGCATACGCGCGCGTATAGCGGCAAGCCGCATTGCAACGTCGTTTGTAGGGGGAAACCATGCGTTTCGTTTTGCGAATTTTCTTGGTGCTCATGATCGCGGCCGGGCTTGCCGGATGCCATCGCACGGCCGACGAGGCGCAGGTGCGCGAAGCGATTGCCGCCTCCCTGTCGGCCGCCGAAGCCGGTCATGCCGGTGACGCGGTGAATGCGCTCAGCGACGGTTTCGACGGCAACGTGGGCCAGCTCGACAAGCGTGGGCTCGGGAACCTCATACGGGTATTGGCGTTTCGCGGGCGGAAGATCCACGCGCTGACGGGGCCGGTGTCGGTCGAGCGGCGCGGGGAGCGCATGATCGCCACGTTCACGGTGACCTTGGCGGCGGGCTCGGGGCTGCTGCCAGACGATGCCGGCGCGTATCGGGTGGAGAGCGGGTGGCGGAAGGAGGATGGGGAGTGGCGGTGCTTTACGGCGACGTGGAGCCGGGCTCTGTAGGAACCCGTAGGTTGGAGGTCGCGAAAACCGCTTGCCCGGCGCTAGGTTCCCCTGCTTTCGCAGGGGCAGGCTTTGCGTGCCTGGAACGACGGATCGAAATCTTGTAGCTCGTCGCTCCCGCGTACGCGGGAGCCCAGCGCCTTGCACCCGGTTGTCGCGAATCGGCGATGCGGCCCAAAAAGAAGCCCCGGAATCCCGGGGCTTCTTCGTCTTACGCCGCCTTCGCCAGCGAGCGAAGCACGTACTGCAGGATGCCGCCGTGGCGGAAGAACTCGCGCTCCTTCGGCGTCAGCAGCAGCACCTTCACGGTGAACTCCTTGACCGAACCGTCCGGACGCGTGGCCTTGACCGTGGCCGTCTTCGACTCGCCGCCGTTGAGGCCGGTGACGTCGAAGGTCTCGTCGCCCTTCAGGCCGAGCGTCTGCGCGTTCTCGCCGTCCTGGAACTGGCAGGGCAGCACGCCCATGCCGACCAGGTTCGAACGGTGGATGCGCTCGAAGCTCTCCGCGATCACGGCCTTCACGCCGAGCAGCAGGGTGCCCTTGGCGGCCCAGTCACGCGACGACCCCGTGCCGTATTCCTTGCCCGCGAGGACGACCAGCGGCGTGCCGTCGGCCTTGTACTTCATGGCCGCGTCGTAGATGGCCATCTGTTCGCCGGTGGGGATGTACTTGGTGTAGCCGCCTTCGACGCCGTCGAGCATCAGGTTCTTGATGCGGATGTTGGCGAAGGTGCCGCGCACCATCACGTCGTCGTTGCCGCGACGCGAGCCGTAGGAGTTGAAGTCCTTCGGCTCCACGCCCTTGGAGATCAGGAAACGGCCCGCCGGGCTGTCCTTCTTGATCGAACCGGCCGGCGAGATGTGGTCGGTGGTGATCGAGTCGCCGAAGATGCCCATGGCGCGCGCGCCGTGGATGTCTTCGATGGTGCCGGCTTCGGCGGCCATGCCGTCGAAGTAGGGCGGGTTCTTGATGTAGGTGGAATCGTCCCAGGCGTAGGTCTGGCCGTCCGGCGAGGCGATCTGGTTCCAGCGGCTGTCGCCCTTGAAGACGTCGGCGTAGCTGTCCTTGAACATCTGCGGGGTGATGGCGCCGGCGATGAGATCAGAGATCTCCTGGTTGCTCGGCCAGATGTCCTTCAGGTACACCGGCTGGCCGTCGCTGCCCGTGCCGATGGCGTCCTTCGTGAGGTCGATGTTCAGCGTGCCGGCGAGGGCGTAGGCGACCACCAGCGGCGGCGAGGCCAGGTAGTTCATCTTCACCTCGGGATGCACGCGGCCTTCGAAGTTGCGGTTGCCCGAAAGCACCGACGCCACGGCGAGGTCGCCCTCGGCGATGCCCTTGCTGATCTCGGCCGGCAGGGGGCCGGAGTTGCCGATGCAGGTGGTGCAGCCGTAGCCGACGACGAAGAAGTTGACCTTCTCCAGCTCGGCGAGCAGGCCGGTCTTCTTCAGGTACTCGGTGACCACGAGCGAGCCCGGTCCGAGCGAGGGCTTCACCCACGGCTTGGAGGTGAGGCCGCGGGCGGCGGCCTTCTTCGCCACCAGGCCGGCGGCGAGCATCACGGCCGGGTTCGAGGTGTTGGTGCAGGAGGTGATCGCGGCGATCACGACCGAGCCGTCGTTGATGCGGAACGACGCGCCGTCCTTCTCCACCAGCACGCCTTCGTCGTTGATGCGGTTGGCTTCGTTGCCATTGGCGGTGCCGCCGCCTTCGTTCTCGAGGCGGGCGATGTCGCCGTTACGCGGCTTGCGGTTGGCGGTGAGCGGGCCGACCGCGTCGAGGAAGCTCTGCTGCACGCCTTCGAGCAGCACGCGGTCCTGCGGACGCTTCGGACCGGCGAGCGAGGGCTTGACGTCGCCCATGTCGAGTTCGAGCACGGTGGTGAATTCCGGCTCCGGCGAGTTCGCGTCGTGCCACAGGCCCTGGGCCTTGGCGTAGGTTTCCACCAGCTTGATCTGGGCGTCGTCGCGACCGGACAGGTGGAGGTAGTTCAGGGCTTCCTGGTCGACCGGGAAGATGCCGCAGGTGGCGCCGTATTCCGGGGCCATGTTGGCGATGGTGGCGCGATCGGCCAGCGGCAGGTTCTGCAGGCCGTTGCCGAAGAATTCGACGAACTTGCCCACGACGCCGAGCTTGCGCAGCATTTGGGTGACGGTGAGCACGAGGTCGGTGGCGGTGACGCCTTCGGACAGCTTGCCGGTGAGGCGGAAGCCGACGACCTGCGGGATCAGCATGGACGACGGCTGGCCGAGCATGGCGGCTTCGGCTTCGATGCCACCCACGCCCCAGCCCAGCACGCCGATGCCGTTGATCATCGTGGTGTGCGAGTCGGTGCCGAACACGCTGTCGGGATAGGCGAACGATTCGCCGTTCACGTCGCTGGTGAACACGACGCGGGCGAGGTTTTCCAGGTTGACCTGGTGGACGATGCCCGTGCGCGGCGGCACCACGGCGAAGTTGTTGAAGGCCTTCTGGCCCCAGCGCAGGAAGGAGTAGCGCTCCTGGTTGCGCTCGAATTCGATCTCGACGTTCTTCTCCAGGGCCGACTCGGCGCCGAAGGCGTCGACCTGCACGGAGTGGTCGATGACCAGCTCGGCCGGAACCAGCGGATTGATGCGCTTGGCGTCGCCGCCGAGCTTCACTACGGCGTCGCGCATGGCGGCCAGGTCGACCACGCAGGGCACGCCGGTGAAGTCCTGGAGGACCACGCGGGCGGGCATGAAGGAGATTTCGGTATCCGGCTCGGCCTTGGCGTCCCACTTGGCGACGGCCTCGATTTCCTTCGCGGTGACGTTCACGCCGTCTTCCTGGCGGAGGAGGTTCTCCAGCAGGATCTTCATGGAGTAGGGCAGGCGCTTGATATCGAACTTGTCGCCGAATTTGGCCAGGCTGGCGATGGCGTGGCGCTTGCCGTTGACTTCGATACTGTCTCGGACCGAGAACGAGTCTTTCATGCTGTACTCCTGGCGTGGCGTTCTTTAGCTGGGGAGGCCTGACGGGCCCGGGCGGACCGTCAAAGCGGGGATTATCGCGCAGTCTGCGACCGGTATGCGACCGCCATGAGACCGGAGGACGGCTACAATGCCCGTTCCAGGGCGCACGCCGCGCGAAAATCGGCGGCAAAAGGATGAGGGCGGCGGAGAATGGGCGCAAACGCATTTGATGGCATGCAGCGTTCGATGATTTCGATGGCCCTGTCCTCGGTGTCGCTGCGCGACCTCGCCCTGGTCCAGGCCGTCGCCCGCGAAGGCAGCTTCAACAGCGCCGCCCGGGCCATGTACATCAGCCCGTCCGGCCTCTCCCACCAGGTGCAGAAAGTGGAGCAGGCGCTGGGCGTGCCGCTGTTCGAGCGCGGCGGCCGTCGCGTGGTGGCCACGGCCAGCGGCCAACGCCTGCTCGGATACATCGACGCCGTGCTCGCCGCCGCCGAGCACCTCGAACAGGCGGCCAGGGTGGGCGACGTCGCCTTCGGCGGCGAATTGCGACTCGGGGTGCCCTCGACGCTGGGGCCCTACCTGCTGCCTCACGTGATCGAGCCGTTTCCCCAGCGTTTTCCCGGCACGCGCCTGACGATTTCCGAGGGCAAGCCGCGCGGGCTGCTGCGGCGCCTGGGGGAGGGTGAGCTGGACGCCGTGCTGGCGCCGCCGAGCGCCGCCTCGACGGGGCTGGACTCGGTACCCCTGTTCTTCGAACCCTACGAACTGCTGTTGCAGAAGGGCCATCCGCTGGCGGCACGGCCGTCGATCGCGCTTGCCGAACTGGATGCCGCCGATGCCACGCTGATGGCGGAGAGCCATGGCAGCGGTGTGTCCGACCTGGGCATGACGGGCATGGCGCGGCCCGAACGCATCCAGGACCTGAGCATCGAGAGCCTCGCCACCCTGGTGGCCCTGCGCGGCGGCTATTCGCTCGTGCCGATTCTCGCCCACGAGCGATTGGGGTCGATTCCCAACGTGGTGCTGGCGGCGGTGGAGGGCGCGCGGCCGGGGCGGCATATCGCCTTGTACTGGCGTAGTGCCACCCCATGGCGGGAGGATTTGCTGGGGTTTGCCGATTTGTTGCGGACGCTGGCGGGGACGATTCCCGGACTGGACGCCGCGGCGACCTGATTCGCCGATACGATCGGCTCCCACCCCGTTGGTAGGAAGTTCTCTACCGAAGGGGTGGGAGCCGATCGTATCGGTGAATCAATCTCGCCTCAGAGCCCGTTATCGAGCGTCGACCCGGTCAGCAGCCCCCGGGCCAACATCGCGCACTGCTTGCGATAGAAAAGAATCTGCCACTGCCGTCCGCCGACCTGGCGCCACAGCACCGCCGAACGTACCGCGGCCAGCAACGCGGCGCGCACGCGGTCGACGTTGGCCTTCTGCTGGAGATGGGTCGGGTTGCCGGTGACCATCACGCGCGGCTTGAGCGTGGACAGCGTGCCGGCATACAGCTCGGCAAGCCGAGCCGAGACGTTGGGATGGTCGATCCCGAAATGCTCCACCTGCCGTTGCGCCGAGACGATGCCTTCCTGCAGGCGGTCGAGCAGCGCGCGGTTGCGCGACAGCGAGCGCTCCAGGCGCAGCACCGTCACGGCCATGCGCATCACCGCGATATCGCGGGTGCTGTCCTCGAACTGCGCGACGAGCGTGCGCAGCCCGCGACGTACGCCGCTCACGCCGCCGTACACGGCCGCCACCGAATCGGCGTCGATGCGAAACACGCTGGCGAGGCTGGCCTCGTAGGCTACGTCGTCGCAACGGCCTTCGGTGGCCAGTTGCTGGGCCAGGGCGGCGCCCTGGAAGACGCCGGCGAGGGCGAGCACGCGTTCTTCGTTCATTCGTTGGGCTCGGGAATGCATCGGGATAAAGGCAGATCGCGGGAGCCGGCCAGGGCGGCGATAAGCGCCGCCGTGACCTCGCATTGCCGGCGACGTCGGCTCCCGCACGAGGTCCCGGAAAGGTTACAGGCCGCCATACGGTGCATCCGTGGCGGCAATCACGGCACCCCCGAGGCACGCCTCGCCGTCGTAGAGCACCACCGACTGGCCTGGGGTGACGGCACGCTGCGGTTCATCGAACACCACGCGCAAGGTGTTTTCGCGCACGTCCACCGTGCAGGCCTGATCCTCCTGCCGGTAACGCGTCTTGGCCGTGCAGCGGAACGACGGGGCGGGTGGTTCACCCGACACCCAGGTCGCGTCGGTGGCTTCCAGGCGATGCGACTGCAGCCATGCGTTCTCGCCGCCCTGGGCGACGATCAACGTGTTGGCGGCGACGTCCTTGCCCACCACGTACCAGGGGTCGTTCGACGCCCCCGCGCGACCGCCGATGCCCAGTCCGTTGCGCTGGCCCAGCGTGTAATACATCACGCCCTGGTGCTCGCCGATGACCCGGCCCTCCGGATCGACCATCGCGCCGGGTTTCGCCGGCAGGTAGTGCGACAGGAACGACCGGAAGTCGCGTTCGCCGATGAAGCAGATACCGGTGGAATCCTTCTTGGCGTGCGTGGCGAGGTTTGCGTCGCGGGCCATCGCACGTACTTGCGATTTCTGGATCTCGCCGACGGGAAACAGCGTGGCGGCGAGCTGGTGCTGGCCGAGGGCATGGAGGAAGTAGCTCTGGTCCTTGCCCGCGTCCACCGCGCGCAGCAGGCGATACCGCCCGTCGCGCAGGTCCACCCGCGCGTAATGGCCCGTGGCGATCTTCTCCGCCCCCAGGGCCTGGGCGTGCTCGAGGAAGGTCTTGAACTTGATTTCGCGGTTGCAGAGCACGTCGGGGTTCGGCGTGCGGCCGGCCGCGTATTCGGCCAGGAAGTAGGCGAACACGCCGTCCCAGTACTCGCCCGCGAAGTTGCGCGCATGGAAGGGGATGCCCAGGCGTCCGCAGACGGCCACGGCGTCCTTCCTGTCGTCGTCGGTGGTGCAGGGGCCGGAGCGGTCGTCTTCTTCCCAGTTCTGCATGAACATGCCTTCCACCTCGTGGCCGGCCTGCTGGAGCAGCAGGGCCGCCACGGAGGAGTCCACGCCCCCGGAGACGCCGAGGATCACCTTCACGGGCACGCCCCCGGCAACAGGCTGGCGACGGTGTCCAGCGGCAGGCGCCGGCCGTCGAGCCAGGCATCGATGGTGTCGAGGATCAGTGGGCTGCGCAGGCGCGGCCCCAGGGACCGGATCTCGTCGCGGCGCAGCCAGAGCGCGCGGCGGATGCCGGTATCGAGCGTGCGCGCCGGATCGTGGGCGACGGCGTGCCCGCTGAAGGCAAAGCGCAGCACCTGCTCCCCGTGCTCGGGGCTCATCCATTGCCAGGTGCCGAGGAAGGCGTCCAGCGCGATGGTGTGGCCGGTTTCTTCCAGCGTTTCACGCACGGCGGCGGCCTGCAGCGTCTCGCCGGGATCGAGGTGCCCGGCGGGCTGGTTATAGGCAAGCTCGCCGAAGACCTCTTCCTCCACCATGAGGAAGCGGTCGCCGCGCGCGACGACGCAGGCCACCGTCACGCGGGGGCACCAAACGTTTTCGGCCTGGGGGGCTGGGGATGACATCGGTCGAATGGGGGATGAGCTCTGGAAAACGGCCTATTGTGCCATTACCTGTGGGTATCAACCCCGAAACCGGTCCGGTGGCGGGTGTATATAATCGAATCGCGTACCTAAGGTTCTTCTTAAATGTCCCAGGAACACGAACACGATCGGGAAAGCGACCGCGGGCATGGGCTCGCGCTGGAGACCACCCGCCCGGAGACGGCGAAGCCTCCGCTCTTCCAGGTCGTTTTGCTGAACGACGACTTCACCCCCATGGATTTCGTGATCGAGGTGTTGCGCAGCTTCTTCGGCATGGACCAGGAGAAGGCGGTCCAGGTGATGCTCCACGTCCACACCCGCGGAAAAGGCGTGTGCGGCGTGTTCACCCGGGAGGTGGCAGAAACCAAGGTGACACAGGTCAACGAGTACTCACGCTCTCATCAACACCCGCTGTTGTGCACTATGGAAAAGATGTAACCAGTCCCCCATCTGGGATACATGCGGCACCCACAAGGGCTTGACCCCGCCGCCCACAGCTATCGGAGACGGTCCGTATGTTCAGCAAGGATCTCGAAGTCACCATCGGGCACTGCTACAAGCAGGCCCGCGAGCAGCGCCACGAATTCATGACCGTGGAGCACCTTCTGCTCGCCCTTACCGAAAACACCTCCGCCCTGGCCGCCCTGCGCGCCTGCGGCGTCGACCTTCCGCGCCTGGCCGCGGACCTGCAACGGATCATCGCCGAGACCGTCCCCGTCCTTCCCGCCGGTGACGAACGCGACACGCAGCCCACGCTGGGTTTCCAGCGCGTGCTCCAGCGCGCGGTCTACCACGTGCAGTCGTCGGGCCGTAAGGAAGTCACCGGCGCCAACGTGCTGGTGGCCATTTTCGGCGAGAAGGACTCCCACGCCGTGTACTTCCTGCACCAGCAGGAAATCACCCGCCTGGACGTGGTCAACTACATCTCGCACGGCATCGCCAAGATCAGCGACGAGTCGTCGTCGGTCGCGCCGAGCAACGACCGTGACGGCGAGGACGGTGGCGAGGGCAAGGGCAACCCGCTCAGCGAGTACGCCTCCAACCTCAACGAGCTGGCCATCCAGGGCAAGATCGACCCCCTGATCGGCCGTCACGACGAGGTGGAGCGCACCATCCAGGTGCTCTGCCGCCGCCGCAAGAACAACCCGCTCTATGTGGGCGAGGCCGGCGTGGGCAAGACGGCCCTGGCCGAGGGCCTGGCCAAGCGCATCGTCGAAGGGCAGGTGCCCGAGGTGCTCGAAGACTGCACCATCTGGTCGCTCGACCTCGGTGCGCTCGTGGCCGGCACCAAGTATCGCGGCGACTTCGAGAAGCGGCTGAAGGCGGTCATCGGCCAGCTCAAGAAGCAGCCGAACGCCATCCTGTTCATCGACGAGATCCACACCATCATCGGTGCGGGCTCCGCGTCGGGCGGCACCATGGACGCCTCGAACCTGATCAAGCCCATGCTGGCCTCCGGCGAGCTGCGCTGCATCGGTTCGACCACGTTCCAGGAATTCCGCGGCGTGTTCGAGAAGGACCGCGCCTTGGCCCGCCGTTTCCAGAAGATCGACGTGGTCGAGCCCACCGTGGCCGACTCCATCGAGATCCTGCGTGGCCTGAAGACCCGTTTCGAGGAGCATCACTCGGTGGAGTACACCGGCGAAGCCCTTCGCGCGGCGGTGGACCTCTCGGTCAAGCACATCCCTGATCGCCTGTTGCCGGACAAGGCCATCGACGTCATCGACGAAGCCGGTGCCCGCCAGCGCCTGCTGCCGGAAGACGAGCGCACGGGCAAGGTCGACGTCGCCGAGATCGAGTTCATCGTGGCGAAGATGGCGCGCATTCCGCCCAAGCAGGTATCGGCTTCGGATCGTGACGTGCTTCGCAATCTCGAGCGCAACCTGAAGATGGTGGTGTTCGGCCAGGACGGCGCGATCGAGGCGCTGGCCTCGTCGATCAAGATGGCGCGTTCGGGTCTGGGCGATCCGTCCAAGCCGATCGGCAGCTTCCTGCTCGCCGGCCCCACGGGCGTCGGCAAGACGGAGGTTACCCGTCAGCTCGCGATGCAGCTGGGCATCGAGATGGTGCGCTTCGACATGTCCGAATACATGGAAGCCCACTCCGTCTCGCGCCTGGTCGGCGCCCCCCCGGGCTACGTCGGTTTCGACCAGGGCGGCCTGCTCACCGAGCAGATCACCAAGCATCCGCACTGCGTGCTGTTGCTCGACGAGATCGAGAAGGCCCATCCGGACGTCTACAACATCCTGCTGCAGGTGATGGACCGCGGCGTGCTCACGGACACCAACGGTCGCGAGGCGAACTTCAAGAACGTCATCATCGTGATGACGACGAACGCCGGCGCCCAGCTGGCTTCGCGCCGCGGCATCGGCTTCGTGAAGCAGAACCACGCCCCGGACGCCATGGAAACCATCCGCCGCCTGTTCACGCCGGAGTTCCGCAACCGCCTGGATGCCATCATCCAGTTCAACTCGCTGGACTTCGACCACATCCTGCGCGTGGTGGACAAGTTCCTCATCGAGCTGGAAAGCCAGCTGGCCGAGAAGAAGGTCAGCGTGGACGTGAGCCCGGAGGCCCGCCGCTGGTTGGCCGAGCACGGCTTCGATCCGCAGATGGGTGCCCGTCCGATGGCCCGCGTGATCCAGGACAAGGTCAAGCGTGCGCTCGCCGACGAGCTGCTCTTCGGCAAGCTGGCCGAAGGCGGCAAGGTCACCCTGTCGGTGGAAGGCGACGATCTGCACGTGGAAACCGAGTCGGCGGAGCCGGCCACGGCCACGGCGTAAACCGGGGAACGAAAGGGGCCGCCCTGCCGGCCCCTTTCGCGGGAAATACAGCCACAAAAAAGCCGCGGCATGCCGCGGCTTTCTTTTTTTATGAAGCGGCGCCGAAGCGCGCTTACTTCATACGGTAGGTGATCCGGCCCTTGGTCAGGTCGTAGGGGGTCATTTCGACCTTCACCTTGTCGCCTGTGAGGATACGGATGTAATGCTTGCGCATGCGACCGGAGATATGGGCGGTAATGACGTGCCCGTTCTCGAGCTGCACGCGGAACATGGTATTGGGCAGGGTTTCCTGAACCGTGCCTTCCATTTCGATGACGTCGTCTTTTGCCATGTGTTCCGGGTCGGATGGGTGGCCGGAGTGGCCGCATAAGTCCCGTATTATGGCATACCCCGGCTACCCGGGGCCACCCGTCCGGGCGAAAGGGGTTCAGGCGAAGTGTTCGTCCAGCTTCTTCCGGATCTCGCCCTCGATCATGCCCTTCATGGCCGATAGCAGCATCCCCAACTCGGCGGTCACGTGCACGTCGCTGTCGGACACCGCGATGGCGCCTTTCACGCCCGAACCGGCGAACGCATAGGCATCGCCTTCCCACCCGCCTTTCGTGCCGAACTTTTCGCTCATGCGGGCGGCCACCTTCTCGACCACCGCGCGGGCCTCGGGGAGGGTCTTGCCATGAGGACGGCGGATGTCGATCTTGGCCATGGGTATTCCGATGAAAGGATGAATCACACAGTTTAGCAGCCACGTTGGGCGACGATCACGACACCTTTACGTTTCAATCAGATACTGCAACCTGCTAAAGTCATGTCGTCAACGTCCCGGTTTCCCCATGCGTATCGAATTCGTCAGCTCGGCTCGAGGTGATTTCCACTGGTCACGCCCCGTGCTCACGATCGGCCGTTCCGAGGAAAACGACCTCGTGGTATCCGAGGGGCAGGTCGCGCCGCGTCACGTGCGCATCCATCACGACCGCCGCGGCCTGGTGCTCGAGGTGGTGCCCGACGCCGGGAAGGTCTACGTCAACGCGCGTCCGGTACGCGAATGGGCGCTGCTGCGTTCCGGCGACAGCCTCGCCCTGGGCGAATGCCGGATGCTCATCCGTGACGATACCGACGTCGATGCCCGCGAATCCGTGCCCCCGAACGAGGCTCGCTGCACGGCCGCCCTGCGTCCGGTGGCGGGACCCCTGTCGGGTCGCGTCGTGCCGATCGGCGACCGCCTCGAGCTGGGTGCCACCCATGGCGCGCTGCCGCTCGAATTGCCCGGCAACGACGCGGCGCTGCTCGGACTGGCCTGGGACGACGACGAACTCGTTCTCGACGCATCCCGGGTGCCGGCCCGCCACGCCACGCGCGTGAACGGCGTCACCGTGGTGCGGGCCGTGCTCCAGCCGGGCGACCAGATCGGCATCGCCCATCATCGTTTCGTGCTCGATGCGCCCGGTTGGGCGGCGGAGCCCGTGCTGGCGCCGCCCCCCTCCGACGTGCCGCTCGAAGCCGCCAACGATGAGTCCGGCGGCGCCCGCGGCGACGTCTGGTGGCTGATCGTCACGGCCGTCCTGCTCGCCATCGGTATCGCCGCCGTCCTGTTCGTGCGTCTCTAGCACGCCGTTGCCACATTTCGGACAGGGTCCGCTCCCATCCGGCTCGCGCATAATGGCGGCTTCCTCCCCATGAAGGTGTCGAGCGTGACGAGAGCCTGGAACTTCAGCGCGGGACCGGCCGCCTTGCCGGAAGCGGTGCTACGCCGCGCGCAGCAGGACATGCTGGACTGGAACGGATCCGGTGCCTCGGTGATGGAGCTGTCCCATCGTGGCAAGCGTTTCATGGCGTTGGCCGCCGAAGCCGAGGCCAGTCTCCGCCGCCTGTTGAGCGTGCCCGAGGGGTACAAGGTGCTGTTCCTGCAGGGAGGTGCCACGCAGCACTTCGCGCAGATCCCGATGAACCTGGCCGGCCCCGGCGACCATGCCGACTACATCGTCACCGGCCACTGGGGCGAGAAAGCCGTGCGTGAGGCGTCGCCGTACATCGACGCGCGTGTCGCGGCCACCTCCGTGGCCGACGATTACCTCAAGCTGCCGCCGCGAGACACCTGGACGCTCTCGCCCGGCGCCGCCTACGTGCACTACACGCCGAACGAAACCATCCACGGCGTCGAGTTCCATGACATTCCCGACGTGGGCGACGTCCCGTTGGTGGCCGACCTGTCGTCGAGCATCCTCAGCGAACCCCTCGACGTGTCGCGCTTCGGCCTCATCTACGCCGGCGCGCAGAAGAACATCGGCCCCTCCGGCCTGGTCGTCATGATCGTTCGCGACGACCTGCTCGCGCGGGCCGGCCGTCCCATGGCGAAGATCTTCCGCTACGCCGAGCATGCCGCGAACGATTCCATGCTCAACACGCCCAACACGTGGGGGTGGTACCTCGCCGGGCTCACCTTCGCATGGTTGGAAGCGCAGGGCGGCCTCGTCGCGATGGGCGAAACCAATGCGCGCAAGGCAACGGTTTTGTATGAAACCATCGACGGCTCCAACGGTTTCTACCGAAGCCCGGTCGAGGTGTCGGCACGATCGCGGATGAACGTGCCTTTCACCCTGCACGATGCCGCGCTCGATGCGGTTTTCCTCGCCGAATCCGAAGCCGCGGGCTTCCTCGCGCTCAAGGGTCACAAGGCCGTCGGCGGCATGCGCGCCTCGCTGTACAACGCGGTGTCGCTGGATGCGGTCAACGAACTCGTGAAATTTATGCGGGACTTTGCGGCGCGGCACGGTTAAAGTCGAAAGATCGCCGCAATGCAGCATCGCGAGCGGCGATATCCCTTTCAATTGCAACCATTTAGCCGCCTCCCACATATCCCATGAGCAAGTCTCCCGCCGATAAACAAGCCACGCTGACCGAAGCGCGCCAGCGCATCGACAGCATCGACCAGCAACTGCAATCGCTCATCAGCGAGCGCGCCCGTTGGGCGCAACAGGTCGGGCGGGCCAAGGGCCCGTTGAAGGCGGCGGTGGAGTATTACCGACCCGAACGCGAAGCCCAGGTGCTGCGCGGCGTGATCGACCGCAACGACGGTCCGCTGCCCAACGCGGAGTTGGTGCGCCTGTTCCGCGAGATCATGTCGTCGTGCCTGTCGCAGCAGCAGCCGCTGAAGATCGGCTTTCTCGGGCCTGAAGGCACCTTCAGCGAACAGGCCGTGCGCAAGCATTTCGGCCATGCCGCCTACGGCTTGCCGCTGGGCAGCATCGAGGAAGTGTTCCAGGAGGTCACCGCGGGCAACGCCGATTTCGGCGTGGTGCCGGTGGAAAACTCGGGGCAGGGCATGATCCAGATGACGCTGGACATGTTCCTGGTGTCCAAGGCCACCATCTGCGGCGAAGTGGAATTGCGCGTGCACCAGAACCTGATCTCGCTCACGGGCGAGCTCAAGGACGTCAAGCGCATCTACTCGCATCCGCAGTCGCTGCAGCAGTGCCAGGCATGGCTGCGCGTGAACCTGCCCGATGCCGAGCGCATCCCGGTGTCGAGCAACGCGGAAGCCGCGCGCATGGCGCGCCTGTCGTCCGACTCGGCCGCCATCGCGGGCGAAACCGCGGCGCGCGTCTATGGCCTGAAGATCATCGCCGGTCCCATCGAAGATCGCTCGGACAACACCACGCGCTTCCTCGTCATCGGCCGCTCGATCTTCCCGGCCTCGGGCAACGACCGCACCTCGTTGCTGGTCGCGGTGAAAGACAAGCCGGGTGCGCTCTATGACGTGCTCAGCCCGCTCGCGCATCACAACGTGAGCATGAATCGCATCGAGTCGCGTCCCGCGCATACGGGCAAGTGGCAGTATGCGTTCTTCATCGACATCTCCGGTCACGTGGATGACGATGCCGTGCAAGCCGCCTTGAACGAGATGAAGCCCGCTGCCGCCGACGTGCGGGTGCTCGGCTCCTACCCGGTCGCCTTGCCGTGAGTGCCGGGTTCGACGCGGCCGCGCTCGCCAACCGGGCGACGTCGGCACTTCGCGCCTACGATCCCGGTCACGACCTCCCCACGCTGCGCGCACGCTTCGGCGACGTGCTCTCCGAGCTGGGGTCCAACGAAAATCCGCTCGGTCCGAGCAAGCTCGCCCTTCGCGCCGCCACGCGCGTGCTGGACGACGTCTTCCGTTATCCCGATCCGCTCGGCGCATCGCTCAAGCGCAGGCTTTCCGATGAGTGGGGCGTGCCCGCATCCGCCATCACGCTGGGCAACGGTTCGCACGAACTCTTGATGCTGCTGGCGCAGTGCTTCGCCGATGCCGAGCATCCCGTGGTGTTCTCGCGTTTCAGCTTCGCGGTATATCCCATCGCGGCGGCGGCCGCGGGCGCGCCCGGCATCGCGGTTCCGGCATTGCCTTTGGATCATCCCGAGGCGCCACTCGGTCACGATCTCGACGCCATGGCGAAGGCGGTCACGCCGCAGACGCGCCTGGTCTACCTCGCCAATCCCAACAATCCGACCGGCACCTGGTTCACCGATGCCGCGCTCGAGCGGTTTCTTTCCGAGGTGCCGTCGAGCACGCTGGTCGTGGTCGACGAGGCGTACAACGAATACGTCGACGCGCCGGGGCTCAGCACCGCGATGCACCTGCTCGGGCGCTATCCCAACCTGATCGTCACCCGTACGTTCTCCAAGGCGCATGCGCTGGCGGGTTTGCGCGTGGGTTACATGCTGAGCCATCCGTCGGTGGCGATGGTGTGCGAACGCCTGCGTGAGTCGTTCAACGTCAATGGCGTGGCCCTCGCCGCCGCCGAAGCCGCGCTGGGCGATCACGAGCATCGTGCCCGCGTGCGCGAGACCAACAAGCGCGATCGCGAATGGCTGGCGGGCGAACTCACCGCCCGCGGCATGCGTGTGTTCCCGTCGCAGACCAACTTCGTGCTGGTGGACGTGGGTCGCGATGCCGCGGAACTCGAATCGCACCTGTATGCCAGTGGCGTGATCGTGCGACCGATGGTCGGATACGGCCTGTTGACCACCATTCGCATCAGCGTGGGTAGCCGCGCCGAACTGCAACGACTCCTGGAGCGCCTGCCATGACCCGTCTGGACTGGACAAGCCGCGCGGGCGGTCCCCTGCGTGGCGACATCACGGTGCCCGGCGACAAATCCGTGTCGCACCGCGCACTGATGTTCGGCGCGCTGGCGGAAGGCACCTCGCACATCCGCGGTTTCCTCGAAGGCGAGGACACCCGCGCCACCGCCGCCATCCTCGGCAAGCTCGGCGTGCGGTTCGACACGCCCGCACCGGGCGAGCGCATCGTGCACGGCGTGGGCCTGCACGGCCTGCGCGGTAGCAACGAAGCGCTCGACTGCGGCAACGCCGGCACCGGCATGCGCCTGCTGGCGGGCCTGCTCGCGGGCCAGGCGTTCGACAGCACGCTGGTCGGCGACGAGTCGCTTTCGCGTCGTCCCATGCGCCGCGTGACCGATCCGCTGGGTGAGATGGGCGCGCTCATCGACACCCGCGACGGCATGCCGCCGTTGCATATCCATGGCGGACGCCAGCTCAAGGGCATCACGTACCGTCCGCCGGTGGCCAGCGCGCAGATCAAGTCGGCGTTGCTGCTGGCGGGGTTGTATGCCGAGGGCAGCACCGAGGTGATCGAGCCGCATCCCACCCGCGACTACACCGAAAGCATGCTCAAGGCGTTCGGGTATCCCATCGAGTATTCGCCCGGCCGGGCGAAACTCGAAGGCGGCCATGGGCTGCGCGCGGTCGATGTCGACGTGCCCGCCGATTTCTCGTCGGCGGCGTTCTTCATCGTGGCCGCCTGCATCGTGCCGGGCTCCGAGTTGCGCCTGAGGGCCGTGGGCCTGAATCCGCGACGCACGGGCCTGCTTGCCGCGCTGGAACTCATGGGCGCCGACATCTCGGTCGAAAACGAACGCACCAGCGGGGGCGAAGACATCGCCGACCTCGTGGTCCGCCATCGTCCGTTGCATGGCGTGGCCCTGCCGCTCGACGTCGTGCCCGACATGATCGACGAGTTTCCCGCCTTGTTCGTGGCCGCGGCGACGGCCGAGGGCATGACCACGATCCGTGGCGCGGCCGAACTTCGCGTGAAGGAATCCGACCGCATCGCCAGCATGGCGAACGGCCTGAAGGCCTGCGGCGTGAAGATCGACGAACTGCCCGATGGCGCGATCATCCAGGGCGGTGCGATCGGCGGCGGCCACATCGACAGCCACGGCGACCATCGCATCGCGATGAGCTTCGCCATCGCGGGCCTCGTGGCCACCGCGCCGATCACCATCGGCGACTGCGCCAACGTGGCGACCTCGTTCCCGGGGTTCATGGAACGGGCGAACGGAGTGGGGTTCAACCTCGCACCGGCAACCTGACGCTTCGTCGGTTCGCCGACACGGTCGGCTCCCACCCCTTCGGTAGCACGGCCTCCATCAGTTGATGGCACTGTCCTACCGAAGGGGTGGGAGCCGATCGCATCGGCGATGTACGAGCGGCGGCACGGCATGGCTTGCACAGGGACTTTTTTCGCGACACGCTTCCCGGCCTACCGCCCCTCCCGGAAGCCCCCATGGCCGCCAAGCTCCCTCCCTTCGTCGTCGTGGTGCCCGCCCGCTTCGGCTCCACGCGCCTGCCCGGCAAGCCCCTGCTGAAGATCGCCGGCGAATCGATGATCCGTCGCGTCGCGACGCGGGCGAGCCAGGCCGGTGCGGCCCAGGTGGTGATCGCCACCGACGATGAGCGGGTGAAGGGTGACGTACGTGGCTGCGGCGACATCCTGGTTTGCATGACCCGTGAGGACCACGCCTCGGGCACCGACCGCATCGCGGAAACCGCCTCCCAGTTCGGCTGGCCCGAGGACACCATCGTGGTCAACCTCCAGGGCGACGAGCCCTTCGCACCGGCCGCCGGCATCCGCGCCGTGGTCGCGACGCTGGCCGGCGACGAGGCGCCGATGGCGACCCTGGCGACCCCGATCACCCAGGCGCACGAGCTGTTCGATCCCAACATCGTCAAGGTGGTGCGCGCCGCCAACGGCCGGGCGCTCTATTTCACCCGTGCGCCATCGCCCTGGGCCCGCGATGCCTTCGCGAAAGACCGCGAAACGCTCCCCCCGGCGGTGCCGTTCCTGCGCCATATCGGGATCTACGCCTACCGCGCCGGTTTCCTGCGGCGCCTGGCGGCCCTGCCGCGCACGCCCCTTGAGCAGGCCGAGTCGCTCGAGCAGCTGCGCGCCCTCGAGCACGGCTACGCGATTTCGGTCCGCGACACGCCCGAGCCGTTCCCGCCGGGCATCGACACCGCCGAAGACCTCGAGCGCGCCGAGCGCTGGCTGGCGGGCATGTAAGGGTTCGCCCACACGCAAAACGGGCCAGGGCCGAGACCAATCTGGTGGACGGCCCGAGTGCCACGGCGCGGGCGCGCCCTTAACCTATCTCTGTCGCCAGGATGACCCCCACGGACGGCGACAACCCACGGAAGGCCCTCGCCGGCATGGCTTGCCCCATGCCGGCGTTTTTCATGTCGAGACACCCGCCGCGCGCTAAAATGGCGCGATGGAGCACACCGAGTCGCATCCGTTCGACGGCAAGGCCTTCGTTCGTCACCTCACCACCTCGCCCGGGGTCTACCGCTACTTCGACGCGGAAGACGAACTGCTGTACGTCGGCAAGGCCGCCAACCTCAAGAAGCGCGTCGGCAACTACTTCCTCAAGCCGCCGATGGATCCGCGCATCGCCTCGATGGTGTCGCAGATCGCCCGCGCCGAGGTCACGCTGACCCGCACCGCGGGCGAGGCCCTGCTGCTCGAATCCCAGCTCATCAAGTCGTTGAAGCCGCGATACAACATCGTGCTTCGCGACGACAAGAGCTACCCGTACATCTACCTCTCCGGCGGTGAGGACTACCCGCGCCTGGCCTTCCATCGCGGCGCCAAGAGCGGGCCGGGGCGATACTTCGGCCCGTACCCCAGCACCTTCGCCGTGCGCGAGAGCCTGGGCCTGATGCAGAAGCTGTTCAAGGTGCGTCAGTGCGAGGACAGCTACTTCCGTAATCGCTCGCGTCCCTGCCTGCAACACCAGATCGGCCGTTGCAGCGCGCCGTGCGTGAAGCTGATCGACGTGGACGACTACCGCAGCGACGTGCGCCATGCCGAGATGTTCCTCGAGGGCCGCAGCAGCGCGGTGATCGATGAGTTGGCCGGGTCGATGGAGAAGGCCAGCGCCGCGCTCAACTTCGAGCGCGCGGCGACGTTGCGCGATCAGGTGGCGGCGCTGCGCAAGCTCCAGGCCCAGCACTTCGTGCAGGGCGCCAGCGCCGACATGGACGTGATCGCCTGCTGCCTGGAGGGCGGCATGGCCTGCGTCAGCGTGTTGTTCTTCCGCAACGGCGTGAGCCTGGGGTCGCGCGACTTCTTCCCGAGCCTGCCCACGGATGCGTCGGTATCCGACGTGCTCTCCCAGTTCATCGCGCAGTACTACCTTGAGCGCCAGGTGCCGCGCGAGCTGGTGTTGAGCGATCCGGTGGAAGAGGTGGACGTGCTGGCGGGCGTGCTGTCCGAACACGCGGGCTACGCGGTGTCGATCAAGCCTAGTGTGCGCGGCGAGCGTGCACGCTTCCTCGAGATGGCCCAGCGCAATGCCAGCGCGGCGCTCACGTCGCGGCTCGCCAGCCGCCACACGCTGCTGGCGCGTTTCGACGATCTGCAGAAAGTGCTCGAGCTGGACGCCACGCCACGCCGCATCGAGTGCTTCGATATCAGCCATACGCGCGGCGAGGCCACCGTGGCGTCCTGCGTGGTGTTCGGCCCGGAAGGCCCCGAGAAGTCCCACTACCGTCGTTTCAACATCAGCGGCATCACCCCGGGCGACGACTACGCCGCCATGCACCAGGCGCTCACGCGCCGGTTCAAGAAGGTGGTGGAAGGTGGGGCCAAGCCCGACATCCTGCTCATCGACGGCGGTACCGGCCAGGTGGCCCAGGCCATGGACGTGCTGCGCGAACTCGGCGTCGAAGGCGTGCGCATGGTCGGCGTGGCGAAGGGTCCCGGCCGACGGGCGGGCGAGGAAACCCTCGTGCTCGCCGAGAGTGGCCGCACGCTGCATCCCGGCACGTCGTCGCCGGCGCTCCACCTGGTGGCCGCGGTACGTGACGAAGCGCACCGTTTCGCCATCAGCGGCCACCGCAGGCGGCGCGAGGCGGCACGTGAACGCAGTACGCTCGAAGACGTGGCCGGCGTCGGCGCCCGGCGAAGAGCGGCGCTACTCAAGGCCTTCGGTGGCCTGGCGGGGGTCGAAGCCGCGGGCGTCGAAGAATTGATGAGCGTCAAGGGTATTGATCGCGGCCTCGCCGAACGCATCTATGCCATGCTGCACCCCTGATCGAATGGAGGTGCGCGACCACGCGGCACTTCCCGGAACCGGCTGAACCCATGCGAATCAACCTGCCCACCTGGCTCACCCTTTTCCGCGTGCTCTTGCTCCCGGTGATGGTGATCGTCTACTACCTGCCGTTCCGGGGGGCCAACCTGACCGCCGCCGTCGTCTTCGTGCTGGCCGGCGTCACCGACTGGCTCGACGGCTACCTGGCCCGGCGGCTCAACCTGACCTCGGCGTTCGGCGCCTTCCTCGACCCGGTGGCCGACAAGCTCATGGTGGCCATCACGCTGTTCCTCCTGGTGCAGTCCAACCCGGGCGGCTGGCCCGGCATCCTGCTGGCGGTGACGGCGGCGGTGATCGTGGGGCGCGAGATCAGCGTCTCGGCCCTGCGTGAGTGGATGGCCGAGATCGGCGCCCGGTCGAAGGTGAAGGTGGCCTTCCTGGGCAAGCTGAAGACCGCCATGCAAATGATCGCGCTGGTGGTGCTGCTGCTCCAGCACGACGCCGAGACCCTGCGCTTCTACCACATCGGCGAGGCCCTGCTGGTGGTGGCGGGCGTCCTGACCATCTGGTCGGGCCTGGACTACCTGCGCGCCGCGTGGCCGGCGCTGCAGGGCGGGGTGGAAGAGGTGAAAAAAACGGAAAAAAACCCTGTGCAAAGTGGTTGACACATTCCGGTTCTCCCCTAGAATAGCTGGACCACGACGCGGGAATAGCTCAGTTGGTAGAGCACGACCTTGCCAAGGTCGGGGTCGCGAGTTCGAGTCTCGTTTCCCGCTCCAGGATTCTCACAAAGCCTCGGGTGACCGAGGTTTTGTTTTTTAAGCGCTATCGGATACTCTCCGCGTGCGCAGCGATGGCCGGGTGGCAGAGTGGTCATGCAGCGGACTGCAAATCCGCGTACGCCGGTTCGATTCCGACCTCGGCCTCCATCGCATTCCAAGGCGCACCGCTCACGCGATGCGCCTTTTTTCTTTAGCCCGGATGGCGAAATCGGTAGACGCAAGGGACTTAAAATCCCTCATCCGCAAGGGTATGTGGGTTCGAGTCCCACTCCGGGCACCAGGAACCCGTCCAAGGGCATCCACACACGTCCAGTTGAGATAGATAAGCCCGCTTAATGCGGGCTTTTTTGTCTTTCGGCGTCCATGGCTGTCCATGTGCATCCAGCTCAGCATGTGAGTACGAGTGTGAGTAACCTCGACGTATTCCGTCGTCTCTCCCGAACGTTACTCACATGGCAGCTCTCACCGACACGAAACTCCGCGCCCTCAAGCCTCGGCCTGCGCTTTACCGCGTTTCGGATACGGCGGGTCTCTGCATCGAGGTTCGTCCAACGGGGCTTAAGGCGTGGCGTCTGCGATACAGGCATGCCGGCAAAGCGAAGATGCTCAGCCTGGGCGTCTATCCCTCGATGTCGTTGCAGGAGGCGCGGAAGGAGCGGGACCGGCAGCGCGACCTACTCGCGAAAGGAATCGATCCGTCCCAAGCCCGTCAGCAATCTAGGGCTCAAGCGCTTATCGCCGCGGAGGACAGTTTCGAGGCGGTGGCCAGGGAGTGGATGGCCAAACAGGCGAAGTGGTCAGAGTCGACGCGCACGAAAGCGTTGTGGCTCTTCGAGACGTATGCGTTCCCATGGATCGGCAAGCGACCCGTGCGGTCACTGACGGCACCGGAAATGCTCGTCCTTCTTCGTCGACCGGAGAGCCTTGGAAAGCTTGAAACGGCCCAGCGGCTTAAGCAGCGTTCCGGCCAGGTTTTCCGCTACGCCATCGGAACGGGCAGGGGAGAGCGAGATCCCACGGCTGACCTGAAGGGCGCGCTGACCACGGCCAAGGTGAGACACCACGCCAGCGTGACCGACAAGCCGGGCGTCGGAGAGCTCATGCGGGCGATCGACAGCTTCGCTGGGCACTTCGTAACCCGATGCGCCCTGTTGCTCTCGGCACTTACGTTCGTGCGGCCTGGGGAACTGCGGAAGTGGGAGAGGAAAGAGATCGCCGAGGACGGGGCGGAGTGGCGCATTCCCAGCGAAAAAATGAAAGCGAGAGTCACCCATATCGTTCCGTTGTCCCGCCAGGCCCAAGCCATCCTCGACGAGCTGCGTCCGGTCACGGGGCGCGGTCGATACGTCTTCCCCTCGTTACGCGGTCCCAGTCGAACCATGAGCGAGAACACGTTCAATGCCGCCCTACGGCGGATGGGTTATGGCAACGACCAGATGACAGCGCACGGTTTCCGCTCGATGGCGTCGACGCTCATCAATGAGGACGGCTTCGATGGCGATTGGATCGAGCGACAGTTGGCGCACTGCGAGAAGGACGGGGTGCGCGCTGCTTACAATTACGCACAATACCTTCCGGAGCGGCGAAAGATGATGCAGGCGTGGGCCGATACGCTGGATCGACTGCGCCGAGGTGCCGACGTGATCGACATCACGCGGCCCGTTGATCGCGGCTTGCGATGAGGGAATCGATCCATGCCTGCACCTCGGTGTCTACCCAAACCGAGGAAGATCCCCGCTTGACCGGGCGAGGGAACGTCCCTTCGGCGACCTTGGCGTAGATCGAGCTCCGGCTCAGGGCCGTGCGCTTCTGCACCTAGGTCAGCCTTATCAGGTTGCGCACCGCCGGCACGCTGCCATTCCCTTCAGCCGCCATGCGGCACCTCCTCGTTCTTGCGGCGGGCCTGGTCAAGGCGCACCATTGGGCCGATCGTAAACAGGGGGATTTCACGCATGGGATATCCGGTCGGCGAGTACGATGTTGAGATCATGACGCCTAGCGCGCTGGGGCATGGAGCCGGGAAGTTCAGCGGCCACTGGTCTATCTACAAGCGGCCATTCGTGGAAGGCGATAAATCGCTCGCAGGCGGTTCGACCTCGTCCTTCGACGATGCTTTCAAGGCCCGGCAGGCGGCATTGAATGAAGGCATCGCCGTTGCCAATCTGCTGGTCGCGGGTGAGGACATCTCGGAGTTCGTCGAAGACGACTGATAGAGATAGCAACGGTGCGATGAAAAGGATGGGGAGTTCATGCATGGCAGCGTTTCCAGCGAAAGCTCGTAGGTGGCTTGCAGACCATGCGCCGGCCTTGTTCGGCGCGATCTGCGCATACGCCGCGGGTCTTTTCACAATGCTGCCGCTGGGGTTCCACTTGCCTGAGTACAGCGCGACACTGGTTGGCGCGATGGTTGGTGCCGGCGCTGCCGTCATGGGCGCTATGTGGGCAGCCTCGTACACTCAACGAGCCGGCCAGGAAGAACTCGAAAAGCAAAGACAGGCGCGTGCGCTTGCTCTTGCATTCTTGGCTATCGACGATATCGATCGCATGATCTCCAGACTCCGGGACGTGCAGCGTTCCGTGGCATTCGCGCAAGCTGCGGGCAACTGGGATGCGGCGAGGGGCGCGGTTCGAAACAGCGGTATCAATGTGACGGAAGGTATGCGGACGCTGATGTCTGGAATAGACGTCTTTGATCGCCGATGGCTTGGGAGCATCGCGCAGGGCATTAGCTCCACCTACTATGTTGCGTGGCTCGGCAATGAAGGAATGCAACTCAAGCCTGGGGATGGATTTCAGGAGGTGCACGATGCGCTCGGCAAGATCAATCTTGAACTGGGCCTCGCGCAGGCCTCGCTTGAGCTGGCGAGGGGCGGGCTTGAGCAGGTCGGCGCGTATGTTAATCCATTCAGCTGAAACGGCCATCTTAGTGTCTGCATGCAGAGCATTCTTGCTATGTGACCACTTTGCGGCATGCAGGCTCGCCACATCGCTCAACTCCGCTTTCGAGGCTTCCCTAACTCGATCAGCGCATCCCAATTGAGTTCGCTCTTCTTGGCGGTGGGAGTTTTCTGCTTTTTCACTACTGCCACTCGCTCGACCAGCGGCCTTCCGCCCTAGTATCGCCGGTCAACTCGGCCACTTCCTCGGCCGTCAGCCACAGTTCGCTGCTCATCACGCGCACCAACATTGCCAGTGAAGAGACGCATGATGATCGTGATCGATGCAGTTTGCACTGTGCCTCCGTCAGCCGAACGGGTGAGGGAGGTACAGGGCCCGGCGGCTGACAGCGCCTTCGGCCGGAGTATCGATGACCATCTCGGGAGCGGTGGAGATCATGCGCGGCGCTCCTTCAGGTGGAACTCCATATCGCTTTTGAGCTCGCGCAATTCGATGGCATACTCGCCGATACTTGACAGAAGCCAGTTAAGGTCAGCGATTACCTCCATGTCGAGCCACTTCGACTGGATGGCCGCCCAAATAATCTTGTTAGCGGAAGCGATGCCGCGCTCGAACCCAGAAAGGAGATTCTCCGCGCCGTTTGCGATTCGCCCCATGGTTTCATCGCTACAGCCTTTGAGCGCTTCCTCTGACCACGAAGTGAGCGCCACGTTCTGCCAGAACTGGATGGCGTTCTTGTTCTGGCCCCCGAAGAGAGAGTCGATCGATCCGTTAGAAGATGTGGCTGACGCCTTCTGGCGCACATGCTCGGCGATAGTAGCATCGAGGTCATGTGCGGAAGCGTCGATCCGTTCGGCATAACCCACTACCTCGCCGGCGGGATCGCGAAACCAGGTGAGATCCTTGCGCATCTCTTCGCAGGTTACCGCGCGATTGCATGCCTTTTCGACGCTGGCACAGTCGTGCGCGTCGGGAGCGTTCCCGCTGTAGATGATTTCGAGGAGGTAATGCTCGGACAGATTTTTCCGTTCCGCACCCTTCTTGATTCCGCCGAGCTGCTTGATCGCACGGGCGAAGGCATCTTTCTCTGGCGTCCGTATCGGGTCGTCGGCGAGGACGCTCTGCTTGGTCGACGCATCAACGAGCCCGGCGTTAGACGAATCTGGGAACGTTAGACGCAAAAAAGGCCTGCATCTCTGCAAGCCTTTGATATTTGGCGCCCGAAGTTGGACTCGAACCAACGACCCCCTGATTGTCCTTACCACTGGCGCGTTGCATCAATGCGTTGAACGCCCTGAGGCGAAACGCGATATTCATACGAGGATCCGCTGTCGCATGCGAGGTAAATGTCAGTGCCGGGAACGAGATCGAGGACGATTGCATCTCCGCGTGGCCCATCTTTAGGAGGAAGCTTGGGTCCAATAAGCTCGTACTGCTTATTTGCGTTTAGCAGAAACACGCACCACGACCTCGGGCTAGATTCTATAGCGAAGGCGGTATTGCTATGGGCGTAGCTGTTCTCTAAGTTAGCAACGCCGCCAACAAAGTCAGAAAGCTTCGAAACGGTCGTCGAAGATTCAACTGTAAGCGTGATACTCACTCCATGGTCCCAATTCTCCTTATCGACAAAAGATAGAGTCACGCGGTGTTGCATGGGGCTGTCCTTGAGCTGGTTGCCGGGCCGTCAGGATATCTGACGTTCACGTAACAATGCGCCAATGCACCAGGGGACAAGGCATATCGACGATGTCGTGCATGCGCCGGTCGAGGTCACCTCCTGACATAGCCCTCACGCCGCGGCGCTATGCTGGCACCCATGTGCTACTCCGCCCAAATTGTTGCCGACTTCACCAAGTACCGCCGCCTCGGTGGACACATGGACATCAAGCATTCGTCGAGATGGCGGGCTGGACCCGGCAGAAGGGCATTTGGATCAAGGGCGTGCCGAAGGCGATGCGCGACGCCTTCGTCGACTCGACGGAGCCGGATGAGCAGGAGGCCAGGGAAGTCTCCCGGGCGGCGTACCGTGAAGCGTCTGCTGCGATCGAGGACGAGATCGCCAAGCAATCCGCACGCTTGGCCAAGGCCGAGGTCGTGCTGGCCGGGCCCGAAGCCCACGAAGACCGACCGGCGCGTGGCCACCAACAAGATCGCTGCCGCCCGCGCGAAGCTGGCCGAGGTCAGCCACTATGCCGGCGGTGCCGAATACGCGCGCATCTGGCCCGGCGACCTGGTGCCCGTGCTGATCCGCGACCACGCCACCGGCTAGCGCCGGGTGATGCCCATGCGCTCCGCTGCCGCCTGCCGGGCTGGGACGACGCCAAGGAGCGGGCCAAGCCCGGCACCTACAACGCCCGCATGGAGTCGCTGACGACCGTCTGGCGGAAGCCGTGGGGCTACAACCACGGCGTCATGGTTGCCCGGCGTTTCTTCGAGTCGGTTTCGCTCCATCGTCTCCAGCAACGCGAGCTGGTCCCCGGCGAGCGCGACGTGCCCGTGGAACTGGAATTCCGCCCAGAGCCCGAGCAAGAGATGCTCCTGGCGCGCCTGTGGCGCTACGTGGAGCCCGAGGGCGACGAGCCTGGCTTCTACTCCGTCGCCGCCATCACCCGCGACCCACCGCCCGAAGTGGCGGCCGCCGGTCACGATCGGTGCGTCATCCCCATCAAGCCCGAAAACCTGGATGCCTGGCTCGATCCCCAGCCCGGCCGACTGGCCGACATGGAGCGCATCCTTGCCGACCCGATCGACGCCTACTACGAGCACGAGCTGGTCGCGAAGGACGCTGCCTGAGCCGCCCGGGCGTGTCAGGGAAAGCCTGATCCCCGTGTAGGGGAAGCCCTACAGGCGCCACTCGTTTCAGCGGGCCGGCCCTTGCCTGGCCTCAAGTTTTCCACCTCGCTGCCGAAATCGTAGGTGTGGCGAAAGGTCGCTAGCCTGAAAGTAATACTTGTTGGTGACCGTCAAGGCTTGATACCTTTCGCGCCAATAGGTTAGGGCCCCTGCACCCTGCGGAGTACGGGGCTCTAGTGTTTGGGTTTGGGGGAGCCCTCTTGTCGTGCCGGCCACTGCCGGTCGCCGGGTTTCTCCGCCCGGTGGAAAAGGACAGGACGGGATGACCACAAACGCGATCGACAAGAAAAAAATTGTGATTGCCTCCGATTCTCGCTGGTCTGCGGAGGTTGATGGCGACCACATTGTGTTCTTGGACGACTATGGCTTTCACAAGATCGCCATGAAGCGCATGAGTACGATGGTTTGCGCGGGCGACGCGATTCTGATCGAAGGATGGATGGAGTGGTTCGGCAGGGATGAGCTGGATTTGGAAAATATGCCCGCCTTGAATCGTCGAGAAAACGGTGAGTTGTGCCACGTAGTGTTCCATATCGTAACTTCTAACGGCGATGTGTTCGATCCCGGGATAGGAGGTACGCTTGACTACAATGATGAAGCTAGATTTGCTGGTACTGGGGCTACGCACGCCCTGACCTGTTTTTCAACGAACAGGTGTGTGAAGACCTCTGTGGCAACGGCTGCCGGCCTGGATCCGTGCACCGGCGGGACAACGCGCTTCGTAGATTTTGGCGTGTCGCAACACAACTTGATCCCTTTCACTAGTGGAGCAGCCGAGCTTAATTCTGACCTTGGTCAGCGAGGAACTATCATGAATAGACATACGAGAGAAGTGTCCACCATCAACGAATTTCTTTCGAAGCGCAATGGAAGCGCGCCGCAGACAGGCCTTGGCAACGTGAGTGCCTCGGCACCGACGGGAACTCCCGCATTTGAATGGTCGGAATCACAGAAGAATGAACTGAAGAGAGCTTTCACGCTTGTTGCCTCTCTAGAGGCCAGTGCAAAGAACGATCAAGCTGATTGAATCAGAACCCCGCATCTGCGGGGTTTTTATGCCATTTACTACGACGTGAAGGTGTGACGGTCGTTATCCGATCGAGTGAGACACGCGTCTAGTAGCGTGTGCCGATGCCCTCGCACCCGCCGCTCTTCGTTCCCGAGCTCCCCATCGTGTGGGAGACGAACGGCATCGGCCCGTGGTTGGCTTACGCCGGCGGCGTGGACGTGGGCGCGGCTTCCTCGACGGCGCGTGAAGGCATCTCGCTAAGCCAGGTCCGAACGGGACCAGAGTGGAGGGACCGCCTTCACTGCTACGCCACGAGTGAGCGGCGCGCCAAATATTTCGTCGAGCGATGGCTGAAGCACCACATGGTGGACGTAGATGCCGTCATCGAGCATCGCCGCGTGGAGCGGCTTGAGCAGGCCGCCGCGCGGCCTATGCGGAAGCCGAAGGGTCTGGATGACCGTTCGTAGTTGCTGCGGCGTCTTCCGCCTTCCATGCCTCATAGCGCGCCCGCTGGCATCCCGGGCACTCCTGGTGCTCCCAGGTGCCGAAGTGCTTGCGATAGGGGTTGTAGCCGCCGTGCTTGGGGCACTCGATCCAGGCGTTCCGGTAGCGAGCATCGTCCTGCGCTGCTTTCCGCGCAGCCCATCGATCGCCGCGCGGGTAACCCATCAGCGGCGCACCGCCTGGCCGCACCCCTGGCATCCCGAAGCGATCACCACGCCGCGCACGAGGATGTTGGCAGCATAGTTTCCGTGCCGGCGGCAGGTGCCGCGCATGGCGAGCTGGCGACGCTGGATGGCCGCGGTATCGATCGGGCGAGGGGAGGGCGCCTTGAGCAGGGGATGTCGGAGCATGTGGCTATTTTTTCGCCAGCCGTTCTCAGGGCTCGCGATCCAGCCCGGGTAGGTTCTCGGGCTCGACATTCCGCAGGAGGCGCGTTCAGGGACGATTTGGCCGGTTGTGGCCGCCTCTGGAAATCTATGGACTACGACCCTACAATGGGCATGTCAAGAGTTGACAACGCTCCGAGCCTCAGGCGAACGCCAGGGTGTCACAAAGGGATGTGTCGATCACGAGAGCCGATGATGGCCGGGAGGCCATGCCATGATTCGAATGAATTTCCAGGTTGAGAAGGCGGTGGCAGCACTTGCCTATCTTTTCCGTAACTCAGAAGCCGATCTCTACGCGGCGATGAAGATGATGTACTTGGCTGACCGCGCGCATCTTGAGCGCTTCGGTCGCTTTATCGCGGGCGACGCATACGTGGCCATGGAGAATGGGCCGGCGCCGGACGGTGCCTACCGCATGCTGAAGGCGGTACGAGGCGACGAGCCTCGCGCGACAGGCGCCGAAGCGGCGAAGGCCGCCTTTCAGTTCCTCGGAAGCAATAAGTTCACCGTCGCTCGGGATCCTGACTACGACGAGTTGAGCCGTTCAGACGTCGAATGCTTGGACGAGGCAATCGCCACTTATAAGGCAACCGGGTGGGCTGGCCTCCGTAGGGCAGCTCATGACAAGGCATGGGAAGAGGTGTGGGCTGATCGGGCCACACAGGCTGACTACATGCCCGTGGAAACCATCGCAGCGATGCTTGGACAAGACGTGCTCGAGCACGTGCGTGACCCGTTCCCAGGCACGGCTTAAGAGCGAGAAGCGCACGGATGCCCACCCAAGTTGCTCCCGGTCAGGTCTACCACCTGCTATGCCAGACATGCGCCAAGCCGAAGAATAAGTTTTTTGTCGTGGCGACCGTCTCCCCGGTGACCCGGTGCTTTCTGATCAATAGCGCGCCGAGCCCCGGGCAAGCACGAAACCCCGACCTTATGGCGGCCCTCATCCCGATGCTTGAGGCCGACCATCCGTTTCTCGACTGGAATTCCTACCTGGCGATGACAGACCTCATTGGGGAATACAAGGAGCAGGATATTGCGTCCGCGGTTGCGAAGAATCCCAAGGTCTACCGCGGTGTGCTGGCAAAAAACGTGATCACGGCCCTGAAAGCCGCACTGCCGCACAACAAGGTTTTGCCGGTGGCTCGTATCAAGGAACTCACGGAAGTCTGGAAGGATCTCTAGCAGGCGCGTGATTTTGTGAGTACACCTGTGAGTACGATCGGCCAGTTATAAACTCCGGACATTGTCTCCCAAAGCTTACGCCGTGGTGTTCGAGTCCCACTCCGGGCACCATGTCTGCCAGCGGGTATGGCGCATCGCAATGAGCGCATTCCAAAGCACCCGTAAAAATTACTCTTTTTCGGGTGTGCTAACGACCGGCACGTCGAAATCGTAAGCGTCCAGTATCTACTGAGCTTTGTGATCGCTGGCTTGCTGTTTCTCGCCAAGCGTGCCCTTCGTGCCGGTGATGCCTATCCGCTTCAGGTCATGCGGGCCGAAACGCTGCTCCGATGTCAGAATGCCTTCCTTGATCGCAAGCTACTGTCGAAGCTGCTCTTCGAGTGGAACACCGGTCTGATTCACGAACACGAGCCGATCCTTGGCGTGCATCGGTACGGCCATGGATCGTGGAACCTGTCGCGCAAGCCTTTCGCCGCGTCCCATTCCGCGTGCAGGCGTGGCGTCCAGGTAACCACGTTGTCGAGCGAGCCCCCGCGACGGATACCCTCGGCGGTCTCCGCGTCTTCGGCGAGCGTGATCGCCTCCCTCAACTTGACCGCCTCGACCGTCGTTCACGGCCCTTCGCGCCTTTCATGACAGGGATACCTTGGGTGCTGAGACGCAAGTAGCAAAGCCGAGGGTGCCTAGGCTCACGACTGCACCTCTCCATCCCCCGCCGTGCGGTGTCCGTATGGGTGGCTGCTTCTTTCGGCTGCTCGCCTTGACCAGGCATTGCTCGATGGATCCCCGAACGTCTTTGCCTTTTCCGGTATTGACGCAAATCGTGGCGCCACGATTCCACACCGGGGGCACCATGGAAGGGCTTTATGTTGGGCAGCACGGGACACTGATGCCGATGTCGCCCGTGACCTTCAAAAACGGAGGTCCAGCCGAGGAGCAGGGCGGCTCAGCTAGGAGAGACCTGTGCCGGGGTGATTGCCTTTGCTCGGGCGGTGAATGTCGAGACCGGGGATTACAGCGATCCGGTGCTACTTCAGTCGCACGGTTCAGTCCCAGATTTTGGCTGAAACGGGCCCTCGGCCACGCCGTCTTACTTCAGAGTCTTGAGGCAGGGATAAGCATCTAGAATCGCGTTCGCCACGACATAGGTGGCACCGATCGATCTATCGCCTGGCTTCGCGTCAATGTGCTTAAGGATTGTTCGAGACAACGCAACGTTCGACAGGCTCGGTGGCATACAACGCGTGTCCTTCTTATCCATGACGCGCTGGATCATGATTCCGTCCCATACGCCCAGAACGTATCCCAGGCTTTGTGCCATGGCGAAGTCCTTAGCCTCATCCGGTGAAGGAGGATGCCCTTCCACCGAATCGACGAAGCGCTTCAGGGAAGCGTAAAGCTCGTCCCCGGTGTCGTTGCCAGCCTTCGCAGGCGTCGCCATAAACGCAAACGTAGCGATGAACGCTAAAGCCGTGCCAATACCCTTCATAGGGAAATTCATCCAAAACGACGGTGCCTCCTTAGCGGCATGTTTTGGAATTCCTTGAGTGTCCACGCTGCAAGCACCATGCCTCCGAAGCCGATACGTCCGGGTAGGTCGAGTGGATCGTCAGATTCGGAGCGCTCGATGAATGTGACTTGGTGCCTCCAGCGAACGTAGCTCCGATCGAACTCAACACTTGCAGCGCGGCGGTCGAACTTCGGTTCTAAGTTGCTTGCTGACCTGGCACGCGGAACCCTGCAAGCGCATTGCGTATCGCACCGTGGGACGAAGTGCCATAGGTAGCGGCCAAGGATACACCGAGCCCCCTGTCGACCACCTCGACTTTCGTCCACGGTCTTTCGGCTCCGTCCATGCCGGAGATGCGCTGGCTCGGCGTTTCGCGGCGGCCGGCTGCTAAGCCCGGAGAGGCGCTTCAGCTTGGCCGTGTCGATGATGTAGTGATTGCCGCTCACAGCTTGCCGGCCCCCTCTGAGTGGCGCACCATCGGCGCACTGAAGCGAATGGGACGTCACACATGGTCGAGAAAATCCCGAGGTCGGAGGTTGATCCACATGTCAAAAGTCACATTGGCCCTGACGGGCCGTCTTGGGAGGGGCAACTTGTGCACCGGCCCAGCGGCAAGGTGCTCTGGACCTCGGACTATCTCGATAGCGCGGACGCGGCCATGAAGGCTGCGCGTGACGCGTATTTCACGGCAATTGGGGTGCGGTTTTCATGACCACTCCCAGAAAGCGGAATCGCATCGATGAATTGGCGGCCGGACGCCATCGCCTTCAGGTACGTCGCTGCTGTCTTTGTCCCGAGAGACGCTCACCAAACTGAATTCTGCACACGCTGCTTCCGTCGTCTCTCCATAACGTTATTCACATGCGGATGATGTAATGGGATCGGAAGGGCGTTGCCAAGCCTATTTCCCGGCCGAGTGTGACGAGGCGAGACAGCCTTTCCGGTAGTAGCTACCCACCAACTCGGGTGTGCCTCCTGCCGGCGCGCCGTATGCCCAATCGGCCGTGGTCCGGATGGTTTCCATAAACTTCGCATCGGGTATCTCCGATGTGAGACGGCCGTCGGCGATCTCCTTTAGGTAGACTTCTTCTGGTTTACCTTTGTCATGAGCCATTCGAGCGTGCTGGACGAGGCCTGCCGCGATCGTGCACCGCTCCTCGTAGCTGATGAAGACGGGCGGGCCCGGCGTCATCATCGGCTTGTTTCCCGGCGCGGGCATGGCCGGAACGGCCAACGCGGCGGCAAGCATGGATCCCGCGAAAATACCTCGAGTCGCCATGGATGTATCCCTGCGATGTCCTCGCGCGAGCATCACTGCAAATCCTGCAGCACTCTGTCCGCGAACGTCGTGGCGCCAGGTGGATCCCAGAGGACGATCTTTCCGACGTCCGCCTGGATAGCCGCGCCGACGGCGCCCGCACCGATACCCGTACCCAGTCCAGTCTGCGCTATGGATGCGCCCGGGGGCGCGGTGACATGGACGATGGCGCTGGGTCGTCCGTTCTCGGTGATGCCCGGGCCAAGGTGCTCCGTCGCTTCCACGTCATTGTAGATTCTCAGGTCTTTGGGATTGCCCTTGGGAACCCAGACCCCTCCCGTCCTGTAAATCGCGCCAGGGCTTTTGGTATGACCGTTTTCGTCAAGGCGTTCCAGGACGACAGCGCGGTCCGTGCCCCGATAGAAAACGCCGGACGCGTTTTCCTTTTCGGCCCGGTATACGCCGGGCAGCAGGGTGTAGCGCCAGTGGATTTTCAGTAGGCCTTTCACCTCGTCGTAATACGTACCTTCCTTGATGACGAGGGCATCGCTTCTCGTCACTGCCGTGAGCCCTTGGGCTTGTGGCGGCACGCTAACGCAGCCAGCAAGTGGCCATGCCAGCCATGTAGCAACGATTAACGCGAACCTTCGCATAGGCCATATCCCTGTTTTCCCCGTTGCGGATCGTATAAAAAGTGTGGAGTGCAGGGAAGTGGTCCTCCGGCATACTTCCCACGCAGTCTGCTTCGAGCATCCGGCATGCCGCGGTGCGCTCGTGGAGCCAGGGGGGAAGGTTTAGACGGCCAAACAGAACCTGAATCGCCCCCCTTGAACCACGACGGCCAGCCCCTATCTGCCTATTCGCCGGCACCCGCCGGCCTAGCCTGGACGACAGGCGAGCACCCATTCCATGTCCTTGCACTTTCGGAGGATTTGCCATGCGTACTCTTCTCGACATCTCGCCCCTTTCCCGTTCCGGCACGGGCTTCGACCGTGTCTTCGACCTCCTGGAGGCCACCGCGCAGCGGCAGGGGGACGACTTTCCGCCCTTCGATTCGATCCGCCTTTCCGACAACCGCTTCCGCCTGTCGATCGCCGTGCCCGGCTTCACCGAAGACGAGGTGGCCGTGACCGTTCACAAGGGCACGCTCATCGTTAGCGGCGAGCGCAAGGACGCGTCCCAGGGCGAAGACCTGCATCGCGGTATCCCCGCCCGGGTGTTCAGCCGACGCTTCCAGCTCGCCGAGCACATGGAAGTCACCGGGGCGACGCTCGCGCACGGCCTTCTGTCCATCGAACTCACCCGCGAGATCCCCGAGGCGGAGAAGCCGCGCACCATCCCGGTCAGCACGTCGCCGGAGCGCGCCGCGCCCGTGCGCCAGATCGAGCGTGACGTAGCCTGACGGCGACTCGGCCCGCCTTTCGGGGCGGGCCTTTAGGGCACCGGTATCGTCAGGGGGCGGCGTTGCCCCGGTAGGTGCCGCTGATGACCGATCCGGTTCGGCTGGCGTCCAGCATCGCCCTCGCGTAGGCGTCTTCGCGCGACGGGAAGAGGGCAGTCGAACCGGACACCAGGGAAGCGCCCTGGAGCCCCGGGTCGTGGCATGCGCTTTCGCGATCCGCATAGACGGCCCAGCGGGCCACCCAGCCGCCCCGCTGGCCGGGCGCTTCCTCGGTCTCGATGACCGCCCAGTGGACGCCGATTTCTATCGGTTCTCGCATGGCTCGTTCGCCCAGATAGGCTGAGTGCGTTGGATTGTCCGTTCGGAGCGAGTGACCTGACACGGGTCACTCGCCTTTTTGTGCCTGTTTTACGTGAGATAGAACAGTGCAGCCAGCAGCCGCCAGCGCCAGCAGCGCACTGACGAGCAGGCCGCGAGCCTGCCATCGATCGAACAGCACGGTCCCCAGCACGGCGCCGACGATGAAGCTCGCCGTGACGATCAGGCAGATCGCGACACGCCGACGATCGACGGTCCCGCGTCTCGCTGTTTGTCCCAGGGCGATGCCCAGGTCGGTGAACATGCCCGTGAGATGGGAGGTTCGCAGGACCGCCCCGGAGGTCACCGAGGTGGTGCCGTTCTGCACGCCCATCGCGGCGGCACATACCATGACGCCGAGCCAGGGGGTGGTATCGAGTAACGCGCTCGCGGACACCAGCAGCGCCGACACCAGGAGAAGCAGCACCGCTGCCGATACGGAAGGTATCCATCGCGGTCCCCGTGCGATCCACGCGCTCACGGCGCAGCCCCCGGTGAACAGGGCGATTACGCCGGCCGCATGGACGATGAGGGCGACGTGGCCCGAACCGAGCCCGATGGCGCCCTCGGTGGAGATGCCCGTGAGGTGAGTGACGCCCCCATGATTCAGTGCCAGGAGGGCGGCGGCGTTGACGCTGCCGGCGACGGCGGGAAGCAGCACCGCCCAGGGCCAGATCCAGCGCGGGACGGGTGGAATCATCGTAAGCGGGAGGCGGCGGACATGCGGTAAAGCATAAGCCAACCGCGCGAACGTGGGCCACGCGTCACGCGGCGTATCAGGAGGGTGCGGCCGTGTGACCGGCGGGGGCGGATCGATCGGGCGACTCTCCCTCCTGGCTTTGCACGCTATCGCTGACGGCACGCCCGGTCGGTTCCTGATCCATCCACCGCCTCGGCAGATTGAGGCGGTGCTCGATGGCCCTCGCCGTGTCCGTATGGATTCGCCCGCCCAGGACGATCCGCAAGAGGCGTCGGGAAGTGACGATGCCTCCCAGTGCCTTGGACTGGGCATCGGGGGTCAGGTGTCCGGCCAGCTCCAACCCCGAGAGCAGCCGTGCCAGGTTCCAGTGGCGGCGGTATTGGGTGCGCATACCCACCGTACGAATGACGGGGAAAAACGGATGACGGCTTCACGGATTTCTGCCGGTATTGCGTATGACTGCCAGCCTCCCTACCGAATGGCACTGTTCGCCCGACGCCATCGCGCGAAACATCGCATGGTCTTTCCATGGAGCTGGTGCCATGCGCCTCATCGCGATTCTCCTGGTGATCTTCACGGCCGTTGCCGACGTGTCGGCAGCGGATGCCGTTTCCGCGGGCCAGTGGGAGGGCGATGTCGACATCGGCGGGCGGTCCATCCATCTGTCCTGCGAAGGCAAGGGGGATCCGGTCGCCGTGATCGATGCCGGCATGGGTACGGCGCCTGTCGAAGACCAGGGCTGGCAGCGGATCGCCCATCGGGTCGCGGCGGTCACGAGGGTCTGTCTCTACGACCGCGCGGGTCAGGGAGCGAGTTCGAAGGCGCCGCCCGGACCGCGTACCAGCATGGACTCGGCCAACGACCTCCATGCGGCGCTGGGCGCCGCCCATGTGCGCGGTCCGTATCTCCTGGTCGGACATTCCATCGGCGGTCTCCACGCGCAAGTGTTCGCGAGTCGCTATCCGGACGACACCGCGGGATTGGTGCTGGTCTCGTCCACGCATCCCGACCAGGCGCGCACCTGGCTGTCGCTGCTTCCCCCGCCGGCGCGCGACGAGAACAAGGCCATCACCGAGGCGCGCGATTTCCTCACCTCGATGGCGAGCGACCCGTCCAAGAATCCGGAAATGCTGGACTTCGCGGCAAGCACCACGCAGGCGAAGGCCTTGCGTTCGCTGGGTTCCAAGCCCGTCGTGGTGGCGACGCATAGCCCGCGCTTTCGCATGGCGCCCGGCCTCCCGGAGCCCTTGGCCATCAAGCTCGAAGACGCCACGCAGCGCATGCAGAAGCAATTCCTGTCCCTGTCGTCGGACAGCCATCAAAACATCGCCGCGACCGCGGGGCATGGGCTTCCGCACGAGGATCCTTCGTTCGTCGTCGACAACATCCTGCAGGCCGTGACGCTCGTCCGGCGCGATCGCTGATCCTTCATCGGCGTCGCGGCCTTAGAGGTAGCCGAGCCGCATGAGCGTGAAGGCCGTCATGTCGGCGCATGCATGGAAGCTGATGGCGTACCAGAGGTTATCGGGCCAACGGTAACGCACCGCCGCCACGAACCACGCGAAGACAAAGGCGTTGGCGATGCCGAACGCACCGAGCTGCCAGTGGTAGGCGGCGAAGGCGACGGCCGTCGCCGTCACGGCGATCGGCGTGCGGGCGTGTCGCACAGGGAGATAACGCAGCAGCGCGTCGTACAGGAATCCACGAAACACCAGCTCTTCGTAAAGCCCGCCGACGATCCACGAGAGGGCGAGCGCGATCAGATACCCGGAGACGTGGGCGCGTACGAAGTCGAAGTCGGAGAAGTCGGGGTACGTGCCGATGAGCCGGAACAGGAGCGGACCGATGACGACGTCGTTGGCGAGGGCATAGAACACGCCCAGGGTGCCTCCCACTAGTAGCGGGGTGGGACGGCATCCCCGCCAGCGGAAGCCCACGTCGGACCACCGTCGTCGCTGCATCGCGAGCATGGCGGTGCATAGCGCGAACCCGAACAGCGGATACACCAGCGTCGGCACACCGAGATGGGGCGCGATGAGCACGCCCGTGATGCCGAGCGCGATCCACACGCCGTGGCGTCGCGTTGCGTCGTGCAGCCGTGCGTCATTCTTTCCGCTCAACCGACGCTCCTTGCATGTGTCGCCCCCATTGCGAAGTTCCATCCGTCATGTCCCTTCGTGCGATCGAACACGACATGGATCGACGTGCCCTACAGACAACACGATGTCGTTTTGGTAGGGTCTTCACGTCGTCTGCGTTGCTGGTCACGTGGTGCCGCAGACGACCATCGCTCGAAGCGGTGAGCGCGGGGCAGAGGTGCTACCAACACCGACTACCCCGCTGACCACAATCAATCATGGAATTGACGATGGCTAAGCCGAATACTAAGGCATCTACGCGCCCGCCGCTTCCCCGCGGCAGCACCTTCGACGATTACCGGGCCGTCTGGCCACCTTCCAGACGCGGTTGACGAACCGCGGCGCCCGCCGTGTTTACTGCGACTTTTCTCAGCCGTACGACCCGGCGCGTAAGCGCTCGGCCTGAATCCGGCTGACGCCGCACCCCACTTCCCAACCTAAACGCCCGGCGCCCGGACACGGGCAGGCCGTCGAGCCTCATCGTCTTCGAGCGATGGCTCCACCCGCGGCACGCCCTTTCAAGGCGTGTCGCACCTCAGGCCGTGGGCAAACACAAGGAGTACCTAATGGACGAACGCAAAGAACCCTGGATGCTCGGCAACGGAAGCTATGGCCTCGTGCCCGAAGCCACCACCGACGAACTGCTCAACGACGCGACCGAATGGCTGCAGTACGCCAAGGGTCTGACCGAGCTGGTGAGCGAGATGATCGGTGACTCGGAGATCCTCGATCGCCGCCGACTGATGCTCTCCATGGGCGCCATCAGCGTGCTGACCGACATGGGCACGCAATGCGCCATGCAGGCGCATGCACGGATGCAATGGGACAAGGTCTAGAGGACGACGTCGATCACGACGAGGACGGGCAGAGGGCGATGCGTTGCGATCGTTGGTCGATGACGAGCGTCGTGTCTTTCAGGGCGTGGGCACCGAGCAGGATCTCCGGGTAGCGATCGGATACCCGGGCCTCCACGCGGGAAAGCGAGAGGGAACCGACGGTGACGGGCCCGTCGACCACGCCACGGTCCCATGCGATGGACGAATTCGAGAGCCTGGCCTGGCCGGCGGGTTCGAGCGGCGTATTCGACACTGTCGGCCACAACGCGCGGGGAACGACCATCGCGACGTTCGCACCCGTATCGAGATTCGCTTGCAAAACGTCACCGTGGACGCGAATCGGCACGCGGAACGCGCGGTCGTAGTGCAAGGTATCGTGATCGGCAAGGGACGCATCGGTGCTGAAAGTCAGCTTCCGGGCCGAGTAGTCGATCGACAGCACGCCGTCGGCAAAGAAGCCCCGGGCAAGGATGCCATCGAAAGACGCGCCGTTCGCCGCGTGCCGTTTGTAGTCCCGGGTGATGACGTCGACATCCTTCTTGACGAATCCGCCGAGAGCGAGGGACGCGAGGCGCGTGGTCTCCTCGGTCGCCGTTCGCACGCCGTCGGAATGGTCCATCCGCCCGCTCGTTTGAAGATGGAGGGCGTCGAGCAGGGACCGGTCGAGTCGACCGATGCCGCTGGCCCCGGTATCGACCGCAAACCGAAAGGGACCTTTCCCGTCGACCCGTGCCTGGACGTAAACGCGCCCGTCGACCATGTCGAACGGGATGCTCATGGCGGCCGGTGGCGGATGGCGAGCGAACTCGCAGGCATCGACCTGCGCGGAGGACGACGACGCGGCCGCGTCGATCGCGATAGCGAGTGCAAGGGTAAGCGCGCTGGCTGGCATCGTTCCGTTCCTTTACGGGTTGGCTTGATGCCTTGGATACGCCGCCCCATGGTCCGGTTGCAGGTGGAAGCTTTGGTTCTTGCCGGGTTGCCTTCTGTAGGTCTTCACGGAAAATTTTGTAGGGAAAGGACTACACGAAGGGAGGGAAACCCCGTACGGCGCGGCCGCCGCCATCCACGCGTGTTCCCGGACTCGCTGCGTTCGTAGACGCGGCAGGTATGTCGCGATACGTTGAATTGCCTGCGGGTCAGGCCAGGGGGCATTCCGGCTAGTGCCATCGCTCGGACGCACGAGGCAACGGCACGCGCGGCAAGCCATGTCATTCCATCATTCAGAAGGATTTTTCATATGAAGTTCCTCACAGGTGCGATCGCGAGCGGTCTTTTCATGGCGGGTATCGCCGTGTCGGCAACGGCGTCGGCGGAAATGACCTGCATGACCTGCTACAACCACTACCAGACCTGCATGGCCGCAGGTGGTAGCCCGGACACGTGTTGGACGTGTAACAACAATTCGTGTCCGCCGCCGGCCGTGAACGACACGTTCGGCCAGGCCCTGGGCAATCTCTCCCCGAAGAAGTCGGACCAGATGGCTCCGGCCAACAAGAAGCCTGCGGTCGCGCTGCTGAATAGCTGATTCCCGCCACGGCGACCTCCCTTCATATGCTCGTGAGGGGAGTCGTCTCGCCATGAGCGCACGACGACGCGCTAAGGCATCACCGTCGACCGCCATCCCAGACGATTCGATCCGCCGTCGCACCCGTTGCCTTGCGTGACGTGGGACATCGCTTCGCCGCGCGATTCGAGTGTCGTATCCACGCAGCTACCCAGGGAGTCCTTGAACGACAGGCGCTGAATCGAGTGCTGGTGACGAGAGTTGGCGATCGAGCTTCCCATGCTGTTGAAGTCGGCTTCGTCGCGGCTTTGCATGGAAACATCGAGATGGCTATCGAAGGCGCGATCGCCTCCGCGAAGGATCCCCTTTTGCACGCGGAGCCCCTGGGTCATGTCGATCACACCGTGGAAGCTCCCATCCTTCGCTACGTGTTTGGTCACGTCCAGCCGGAGAGGATAGGACGATGTCCGGTGTCGCTCGGTCGCAGGGGCGTTGCCGACGCGCGTCGTGGTCGTCTCGTCGGTGTCCGATGCCTGATCGATCACCTGATGCCAGGTGGGCGCATCCGGGCGCATGAAGGTCTGGCGATTCGCGAACGACGACACTTGCGCCACTTCCGTGCGGACCGTGCCCCGCGAGGTTTCCAGTTGCCCGACGATCCGGTAGCTGTCCTTGCGTGTTGTGTTTACCGTGCCTTCGATGCGACCGTCACTCGCGGCATGCAGGGTGCTTTCGACGTGGGGTGTCCCCAGGTCGGAACGGGCCGCGAGGTCGTTGGATATCAGCTTTCCGGTCAGTGTCTCTCGCTTTGCGTCCTGGTGGATGAGCAGGCTGGCGGCCAGGTTGAAGAACCGGTTCGCGCCGAGCACCCGCACCGACACGTCATGCGGACGGCCGTCGTCCAATAGGGCCGCGAACGGGGTCAGGTCGACGCGATAGGGTGTAAAGTTCAACGTCTGGATGTCTGGAATGGGGCGCCATAGATGCGGGTCGACGCCGCCGGTGTACGTCCACGGATAGACCGGCGCAAGGCCCGCGGGTTGGTTGTCGATGCTGACCAGCACCTGCCGCAGGTTGCCGCCACCGCATTCCTGCAAGGGGGCGCCCTCGTAGGGCGACTCCAGCGCGAAGGTCTGCGTACGGGCGACATAGGCGTCATCGATGCAGGTGTACCAGGGCTCGTCGTTGCCCTGGCTCTGGGCGATGACGTCCAGGTACGCCTGCGTGACGTTACGCGGCAGCGTGAGCGTGCGGCTCAGCGTTTCCCTGCCGTCCTGGACGATGGTCGCGTTACCGCGTGGGTCGGCGCCGAGGGGATAGACGGCATCCGCGGCAACGCCCTGCGGCGCGCCTGCTCCGGCGGGATAGAACACGAGGCGGGCGCTACCGGTGATCGCGCTGGTGTAGCGCTCGCTCAGCCAGTTGTTGACGATGGCCTGCCCCGGCCGGGCGGAACGGAAGAGGGCGGCATAGTCAGTGAGGTCGCGCTCGACGTGCCAACTTGCCCCGTTCTTCGCATCGGGCTCCTGGGTGGTGCCGAAATAGACGTTCGCGCCGCCGAGCCAGATCGACGCGGTGCGATCGTATTGCTTGCCGGCGGGAACGGAGAAATCGGCTTCCAGCACCACCTTCGCCCAAGGCCCGGCGCAGCCCTCGGGCGGTCGGTAGTCGAACGCGAGCGGCGTGGCCGTCATGGCCTTGGGATCGCCCGTCTGGCCGAATGCGTGATCCTCGAAGAGCGGAACCTCGCACGCCGTGCCCGGTGGACGCGCGAGGCGCGGCTCCGTCGATGCCGCCTCGCGCAGCGAAGGCGTCGTGTCGGCGAGGGAGGCCATGCTGGCGAGAGCTAGGCTCGCCAGCATGGCGAACGAACGTGTTGCCTTGACTGACATCGTGTCGCGTACCTCAGAAATCGTAATTCACGCCGAAACGCACGTAACGTGGCGGCTCCAGCACCGTGGCGGTGCCGTAAAGGTCGTTGCGCTGCGACGGCGTGGCGCTGGAATTGAAGCGTGAATAGATCGCCAGCGGCCGCTGTTCGTTGAGCGCGTTGAACACGCTCAGGTTGAACGACAACTTGTGGTCGGCGAAGGCGGGTGCATAGGTGAGGTTCACGTCCACCTGGCGCGTCCAGGGCAGGTCGCCTTGCTTGCCGGGCGGGGACGGCTGGCCGTTGCACCAGTGGTAGAGGCTGCCGTATCCGTCGGGCGTGTTGGTGGCCGGGTCGTCGGGGGTGGGTCCGTAGAAGCCCAGGCAGTATCGCGGTGCACCGGAGGCGAGCCGGATCACGCCGGACACCATCCATTCGGGCGAGAAGCGGTAGACCCCGTTGAACTTGATCTGGTGCGTATGGTTGTTGCTGGCCAGGCCGTTGGCGTTTTCCATCACGTAGGCGTTGTCCCAGTCCTGGGTCACACCCACCGAGTCGTCGCCGCGGCTCGCGGTGAGCAGGCCCGAGGAATTGCCGTAGCTGCGCGAGAACACGTAGTCGAGCCGGCCGCCCCAGGGGCCGTTCGCCAGCGGATGCTCGAGGAACATTTCCAGCGCGTAGTAGTTGCGCTTGGGCCCCTGCGCGAAACCCCAGTCGGCATCGCTCATGCGCGTGGTCACGTAGCCGTTGGTGGTGGCCACGCGGAAGTCGTTGCTCTTGCCCGGGTTGAAGATGTAGCAGGCGCCGCGATTGGCAGTGATCTGGTCGTCGGTGAGTCCGTAGAGGGCCTTGGTCTTGTCGATGAGCAGGTTGTCGCTGTCGCAGACGTCGTCGGAAATCTGCCGTAGCTTGCGGAACGTGCCCTTGACGCCCGCGATCCAGGCGTCGCCCAGTGCCTTGGTGGCGCCGAGGATGAACTCGTCCTGATATTCCGCGCCGAGGTTCTTCGAGGCTACCGTCGCCGGGTCGGGCGCCTGGCCCGTGTGGCCGTTGACGTTGTACGAGCCGAACTCCGCCAGGCCCGTCGGCATGCCGTTGGCGGCGATGCCCGTATAGGTGTAGTAGTCGCGCTGCCACAGGTAGCCCGTGGCGCCGTCGTAGGCCGTGTTGTTGTTGATGGCGAGGTAGTAGCGGCCGAGGTTGCCGAACACCTTCAGCGTGGCGTCGCCGAACACGTCCCAACTGAAGCCCGCGCGCGGCGACCAGTTGTGGTTCTGCGAGGTGAACTTGACGCTGCTGTTGTTGTAGTTGGCGAAGGCGTCGTTGCGCACGCCCACGGTGAGCAGGAAACGGTCGTTGACCTGCCAGTTGTCTTCGATGTACTGGGCCTTTTCCACGGTTTTTACGCCCGCGGCCCCGTTGGTGATCTCGTTGACCACGTAATAGCCCCGTCCGCCCGGTGCGCCGATGCCGTTGGCGACGTCGATGGCGCCCGCGCTCTGTCCGTACGTCCAGGTGGACTGGTTGTTGCCCTGGTCGATGGTCTCGGGCTTGTCGTTGTCGATGCCGAGGTTGAGCGTGTGGTCGCCGAGCTTCCATTCGACGTTCAGTTGCAGGCTGGTGTTCTGTGAGCCCTGGTCGGGCGCGGACAGCGACGAGATCGTCTGCAGGTTGCTGATCGAGCGGCCACCGGTGATCTGCGGGTCCTGGTCGGTGATGTTCTGAAGGTAGGGCAGGGTGGGATCGTAACCGGCCGGCGAGTTGTAGTCGTGCAGGCGCATCCGTCCCCACAGGGCGGTGAAGGTGATGTCGTCGGTGACGTAGCTGGTGAACTTGCCGATGTAGGCCGTGCCGCCGCTCTTGGTGAGCACGTTGGGCACGGTGGTGCCGTCGGTGGCGAGGTTGGCGTAGCTGAAGTTCGTGTTCGTGCCCGAGCCCGACTGCTCGCTATGGATGCCGGTCAGTTCCAGGATGTTGTTGTCGGTGATGTTCCAGTTGATCTTGCCGTACCACTTCGGCGTCTTGTTCTTGTAGTGCAGCCGGGAAGCCGCGGCATCCGGGTTCGACGGATCGGCGTTGGTGGCCGTGGTGTAGCCGCGCGTCGTGTCTTCCTCGGCCGCCGCGAAGAGATACAGGCGGTTCTCGATCAGCGGGCCGCCGATGTAGGCGCTATAGGTCGTCGTCCAGCTCTTGTCGTCGTTGCGGTAGTCGTACAACTGGCCCGCGAAGCGATTGTTCGCGTAGCGGATGTTGTCGGGCGAGGACTGGAGCGACTGCGGGCTCCACTGGGCCTGGAAGCCGAAGTGCCAGGTGTTGGTGCCGCTCTTGCCCACCTGGTTGATCACGCCGCCATCCGAGCGCCCGTACTTCGCGCTGTAGCCGCCGGTGAGCACCTCCTGCTGGTCGATGGCGCCATAGGGGAGTTGCAGCGCACCCTCTCCCTTGTAGGGGTCGGTGGTGTTGAATCCGTTGATGTAATAGGCGTTCTCGGCGCCGCTCGAACCGCCGAAGGACACGAGGTTGCCGCCACCGCCGATACGGCTGCCGTAAAGCGCGCCCGAGCTGGCCGTGCCCGGCGCGAGCAGGGCGATGTCCTCGGCGGTGCGGGCCAGGGGAAGCTGGCTGAGCTGTTGCGACGTGATCACGGTGCGCGAGTCGACGGTCGATACGTCGATGGGCGGCTGCGTGGTCGCCGACACGTTCACGCCGCCCAGTTCCGTGGCGGAGGCGGCGCCCGCACCCGCCGCACCCGCGAAGTCGATCTGCGCCGAACCGCCGACGCGAAGCTCGACGCCCTCGCGCGTGGTGACGGTCGCGCCGTCACGCACGAGGCTCACGCGATACGTGCCGACGGGCAGCGACGATGCCTGGTAGTGACCGGAAGCATCGACGCCGACCTCGCGGCGTACGCCGTTCGAGCCCTCGATACGCACCGTTTGCCCAGCCCCTCCACCGCCGACGGTGCCTGCTACCGAACCGGTGGTGGATTGCGCGAAGACGCTCCCGGCGAAGGCCATGCCCATGCAGAGGGCCAGGACCTTCCGGGAGGTGCGATCGAGGGTGGCGCGCTTACGGTCGGGCATCGTTGACTCACCTTCGTGGATAGGAGGGAATGAAACACGGGGCAACGCGTGCACGGTCACCGGCGGCGACGTCGTCGTGGAGCGTGTCGGTGGCACCCCGGTAAACGCGGATTCGCGTCGAACAGCTTCGCGCCACCGTCGTTGCCGATGCCTGGGACGATGGCGTGTATCTGGGTTGTATCAGGATGATTTTGGGTTGCCAAGCGATGGACGGATGGACGGCCGTGACGATGCGTATTTGCAACCTGTGCCTCACTCCGTGGCGTCGCAATGGACGATGATTGAAGCGATTACCTACTCGCGGTACGACGTATGCGTTCATCGACACCGGTTCGTCGTTTTCGGTCCCTTGCCATCGCGGCATGCGCTTTTTCCTTCGCGCCCATCGCGATGTCGCAAGATATTGCGACATCGCCGAAAGCCAGCGAAGCGTTCGCCGATGGCGTGCAGATCTACACGTGCACTGCCAAGGCCGGCTCCTACGCGTGGCAACTGAAAGCGCCGGAAGCGACGCTGAAGGACGCGAAGGGCAACGTCGTCGGGAAGCATTTCGCCGGCCCCACATGGCAGTCGTCGGACGGCAGTTCGGTCGTCGGCGAAGCGTTGAACACCTCGCCCTCGCCGGACGCGGGCGCGGTAGCCTGGCTGGTGCTGCGCGCGAAGGCGCATGAGGGCGCGGGAAGCATGGCGACCGTCGAGTTCGTCGTGCGGACGCGCACCGAAGGGGGCGTCGCTCCCGGGTCGGGTTGCGATGCCGCGCACGCGGGTAGCGACGTCCGCATTCCGTATCGCGCCGTGTACCTCTTCTTCCGACATTCCTGAGCGACCTTGGCGCCGAGGCTCCCCCGGTGGCACGCGTGGCCGCCGCACGGGCGGATTTGACTCCCGAGGACGGCGCTGTGTAGCGTTGCCGCGCGTGATTCGACACGCCAAGTCCTTGAGGAGCGACGCATCGTGAAGCCCGTGACCACGCGCAACCTGCATGGCCAAGTGGTCCAGGAGTTGGGTCAGATGATCGTCGGCGGCAAGCTCAAGCCGGGGGAAGGGCTGCCCCGCGAAGAGGTGCTGGCCGAACAGATGAAAGTGAGCCGCACGGCCCTGCGCGAGGCGATGAAGGTGCTCGTGACCAAGGGCCTCATCGAGTCGCGCCAGCGCACCGGCGCCCGCGTGCGCGATGCGATGTACTGGAACCAGCTCGACGCCGACGTGCTGGCCTGGCGGTGCGCGCTGATGCCTACGGAGAGCTTCGTCGAAAAACTCGTGGAAATGCGAGAGCTTATCGAGCCCGCCGCGGCCGCGGCCGCAGCGAAGCGGCGTACGCCCAAACAGTTGGAGGATCTGAAGGCCGCCTACGAGGCGATGGCCGCCTCCGAAGACCTCGATGCCTGGGCGGAGGCGGACCTCGCCTTCCACGAGACCATGCTGCGCGCCACCAACAATGAGCTCATGGTGTCGCTCTTCTCCGTGATCGAGACCGCGCTGGGCACGTTCTTCCTGCTTTCCGCGCGCAATTCGGAGAACTTCAAGCTGGCCCTTCCGCACCATGAGAAGGTGTACGAAGCGGTGAAGAAACGGCAGCCCGAAGTGGCCCGGCAGGCCATGCTGCGCATGGTCGCCGAGTCGCGCGACAACATCAGCGGCCGTGGCCGCCGCGCCCGGAAGAGCTAGCCGGACCGTCGCGTCGGCGCGGTTCAGGCGTTTGCTGCGCCGCAGCTTGCGGCCCGATTATAATAAAATACTACAATTGGCCCCTGGGACGTTGCAGACCGGGCGGGCTTTCGCCGTCGGCGCGTCATACGACTGGGGAACGTTCTGACGTGATCGAGCTCGAAGATGGCCGGCTTCGCGTTGTGCTCCTGCCCGAGGTGGGAGGAGGCGTCGCGCGGTTCGACTGGCTGGCCGACGACGGTGCCGTGCCCTTGATGCGGCCTTACGACGGCAGCCGCGAGGTGGCGCCGGGCCGACCGGAGCCGAACCGGCTCGCCTGTTATCCGTTGGTGCCGTGGAGCAACCGCATCGCCGACGGCGGTTTCACCCATGGGGAGCAACGCGTCGACCTGTCCCCCAATCGCGACGACGATCCGTATCCGATCCACGGCAGTGCCTGGCAGAGGCCGTGGACGGTGGAGACCCGGGACGCCCGCACGGCGCGGATGACCCTGGAAGACCGGTTGCCCGGCGGTTACGCCTATCACGCCACGATGCGTTACGCGCTCGCCAACGGTGTGCTCGACGTGCGCTTGCGGGTGATCAACACGGGCGAGGCGACCTTGCCGTTCGGCATCGGCCTGCACCCGTTCTTTCCCCGCCACGGTGGCGTGCGCCTGCATGCGCCTGCCACCGGCGTCTGGCTCAACGACGGGCACGGTCCGATGCCGACGGAGCATGTCGCGCCGCCGCGCGCATGGGACTTCACCTCGGCGGCGCCGCTGCCCGACGAGGGGCTCAACCATGCCTTCACCGGATGGTCCGGCCACGCGACCGTAGAGTGGCCCGCCCAGCGCTTGAAGCTGCACATCGACGCGGAAGACCACGTCTACGTGCTCTACGTGCCGGCCGGCGAGGATTTCTTCTGTTTCGAACCGGTGGACCATCCCATCGATGCCGTCCACCTCCCGGGTGGTGCCGTCGCCAACGGCATGACCGAGCTTGCCCGCGGAACCTCCATGGAACGGAGGTTCCTTTTTCGCGTGGAAGCACCCGTCGGTTGAGTGCGCCGCGCTCGCGACACCACACTGGCCGACCTACGAACAAAGAGGACGATCCGCCGATGTTCCGTTTCCATGCATCCCGTGTTGCGCTGGTCCTGGCCGGTGGCGCCTTCATCGCACCGTCGGCCTTCGCGGCATCGAAAGACGTCACGCCCCGCTACGATGCGCAGCACCAGGTATTCCGCCTCGACTCGGCCGGCGTCACCTATGCCATGGGCGTGAACGCCGACGGCCGCCTGCAGACGCTCTATTGGGGTGCCCGGCTGGCGCAGGACGATCCGCTCGGCCCGGCACAGATCCCCCCGCAGCGTTCCTCGTTCGATCCCTCCGCCGCCGTCACACGCCAGGAATACGCAGGGTGGGGCGGGGCGATCACCACCACGCCCGCGCTGAAGGTGCGCTTCGACGACGGCAATCGCGACCTCGTGCTTCGCTATGAAAGCTATCGCGTGGAAGGCGACGGCCTGTCGATCCGCATGGATGACAAGCAGGCGGGCGTGGAAGTGACGCTGCGCTACACCATGGACGCGGCCACGGGCATCGTCGGCCGCTCCGCGCACATCGAGAACAAGAGCAAGCAGGCGCTCACCGTCGACGAGGCGGCCGCCGCCACCTGGAGCCTTCCCGCCGGCGATTACTCGCTGCGCTATCTCACCGGCACCTGGGCCGGCGAATGGCACCTGCAGACCCGTGCCATCGCGCCGGGCGCCACCGTGCTGGAAAGCCGTCGCGGCAGCACCGGCGACGAGAACAATCCCTGGTTCGCGATCGGCCGCGGTAGTGAATGGAGCGAAGAGCACGGCGACGTCTGGTTCGGCGCACTGGCGTGGAGCGGCTCGTGGCGCATTCGCGTGGACGAGGACATCCTCGGCCAGGTGCGCGTCACCGGCGGTTTCAATACGTTCGACTTCGGTTATCGCCTGAAACCGGGCGAATCGCTGGATACGCCCGTCTTCTACGCCGGTTACACGCCGGACGGCGCGGGCGAGGCCTCGCGCCTGCTGCATCGCTTCGAACGCAACCGCATCCTTCCCGAAGGCCCGTCGGCGAAACCGCGCCCCGTGCTCTACAACTCGTGGGAGGCCACCGAATTCAATGTGAACGAGGCGGGGCAGGAAAAGCTGGCCGAAAAGGCCGCCGCGCTCGGTGTAGAGCGCTTCGTGGTCGATGACGGCTGGTTCGGCGCGCGCAATAGCGACCATGCCGGCCTCGGCGACTGGACGGTGAACCGCACGAAGTTCCCGAATGGCCTCAAGCCGCTCATCGACAAGGTGCACGGGCTCGGCATGAGCTTCGGCCTGTGGGTGGAGCCGGAGATGGTCAATCCCGACAGCGACCTCTATCGCGCGCATCCGGATTGGGTGCTCAACTTTCCGGGTCGCCAGCGCAGCGAGGGGCGCAACCAGCTCGTGCTCAACCTCGCGCGCGACGACGTGAAGGCCTACGTGACCGACGTGCTCGACAAGCTGCTCGCCGAGAACGACATCCAGTTCCTGAAGTGGGACTACAACCGCAACTGGTCCGAGCCGGGCTGGCCGCAGATGTCGCCGGAGGAGCAGCAGAAGGTCTACGTGACCTACGTGCGCAACCTCTACGACATCTTCCGCCGTTTGCGCGAGCGTCATCCGGGGCTGGAGATCGAATCGTGCTCGGGCGGCGGCGCGCGCGTCGACCTGGGCGTGATGGCGCTCACCGACGAGGTGTGGCCTTCGGACAATACCGATCCGTCCGATCGCCTCTCCATCCAGGACGGCTTCAGCCAGGCCTATGCGCCGGCGACGATGATGGCCTGGGTCACCGGCTCGCCCAATTGGGTGAACAACCGCACCAGTTCGCTGGATTTCCGTTTCCTTTCCTCGATGCAGGGTGGCCTGGGCATCGGCGCGAACCTGCTGGAGTGGACGCCGGCGGACGAGCAAACGGCACGCCATTACATCGCCGAGTACAAGACCATTCGCGCCACCGTGCAGCGTGGCGACCTCTACCGCCTGGTGTCGCCGCAGAACCGGGCACCGTGGTCGGCCACCGAGTCGGTGTCGACCGACGGCAAGCAGGCCGTGCTGTTCGCTTTCCAGCGGCAGGGCGAGGAAGCGCGTCCCTTCCCGACGCTGCGTTTGCGCGGGCTCGATCCGAAAGCGCATTACCGCCTGCGTTTCATCCACGGCAAGGCCATGCCCGGCACGCCCGAGGTGGCGAGCGGCGCCTACTGGATGCAGCACGGCCTGGACCTGATGTTGAAGGGCGATCTCGTGGCGGCGGGCGCGGTGTTCACGCGCGAGTCCTGAGATCGTCCGCGCCGGCGGCGCGCAGCGCGCCACGTCATCGAACGTTCGACCAAGGGTTTCTACCGGTGCCCGCGAGAGCGGGTGCTTCCTTCACCCATGGAGTCGCGCCATGCACGATCGCAACGCTTCGTTTCCGTCACGCACCCGCCTCGCCATCGCCTGCGGATTGCTTGCCCTCGCCACGGGTGCTTCGGCCCAGGTCAACGGCGTCGCGCAAAGGCCGTATCTGGGCTGGAGCAGTTTCAGCCAGCAGACGATCGAGTCCGACTTCCTTACGCAAGCCAACATGATCAAGCAGTCCGACGCGCTCAAGGCGTCGGGCCTGCAGGAGCATGGCTACACCTACATCAACCTCGATTCGGGCTGGATGGGCGCCTTCGACGGCAACGGCCGTCCGATTCCCGATCCGACGACGTTCCCCGATATCAAGGCGATGATCGACCACATCCACGCCAACGGGCAGAAGGCGGGCATCTACTGGATTCCCGGCGTGGAAGAGCCGGCGGTGCAGGCCAACTATCCCATCCTCGGCACGCCGTACCACATCCAGGACATCCTGGCGCTGCCGCATCGCGCGGGTAACGCCTTCGGCGGTCCGGGGGAATCGCCGTATCACTACAAGATCGATTTCTCCAAGCCGGGCGCGCAGGAATACATGGATTCGGTGGTGGCGTTGTTCGCGTCCTGGGGCGTGGATTTCATCAAGCTCGATGGCGTCACCCCGGGTTCGTACAGCGACGACCTGCACATCGACAACCGCGACGACGTCGCCGCGTGGTCGAAGGCCATCGCGCGGAGCGGGCGGCCCATCTGGTTCACCGTGTCGTGGCAGGTGGACAAGGATTACATCGACGTCTGGCGCACCTGGTCGAACGCGCGCCGCATCGACGACGACGTGGAGTGTGAAAGCCGCTGCGCTACGCTCACCAACTGGCCGCGCATCGAGAAGCGCTTCCGTGATCTTCCCGGCTGGCAGGACGTGACCGGACCGTCGCAAGGCTGGAACGACCTCGATTCGCTGGATATCGGCGACGGCGCGCTCGACGGCCTGAGCCTCGACGAGAAGCGCTCGGCCTTCACGCTGTGGTCGATGGCCAATGCGCCGCTCTACCTCGGCGGCGACCTCACCAAGCTCGACGCCGACGGGAAGGCCATCGCCACCAACGACGAAGTGATCGCGGTGAACCAGTCGGGCAAGCCGGCGAAGCAGCTTCGCGGCGGTGAATTGCCGGTGTGGGTGAGCGATCTCGGCAACGGGCGTTACTACGTGGCGTTGTTCAACATGAACGCGACCAAGGCCGTGGTCGAGCTGCCTTGGAAGGACATGGGCATCACCGGTGCGCTTCGCGTTCGCGACCTGTGGAGCCACAAGGAGCTTGGCCCGTCCTTCGGCAACCACGTGACGATCCTTCCCGGGCACGGCACGCAGCTGCTGCTGGTGCAGGCGCTTCCCGGACACGTGGCGGCCGACCCGTCGGTCAGCCACGAAGCCGAAGCCGCGGTGCTGGGCGGCACGGCGACCGCCTTTGATTGCGTGGCCTGTTCCGGTGGAAAGAAGGTCGGCGGTCTCGGCCTGGGTGCGAACAATACCGTGACCTTCAACGATGTGTACGCACCGCGCGACGGTTCGTACCTGATGCGCATCGATTCGATGACGCAAGGCCTGCGTTCGTATCTCTTCCAGGTCAACGATGGCCCGCAGCAGACCTTCAACTCCGGCGGCGGCAGCTTCCAGTTGCCCTCGAGCAGCGTCGTGCCGGTGTGCCTGCGCAAGGGCAACAACCGCATCCAGTTCGGCAACGCGGTGAGCTATCCGCCGGACCTCGACCGCATCGCCATCAGCGGTCGCGGCGATGCGCCGCGTTCGGACGCCACCACCTATGAGGCCGAGTCGGCGACGTTGGGCGGCACGGTCACCGCCGGCTTCAGCAATTACTTCTCGGGCCTGGCCAAGGCCGGCAACATCGGCGGCGGCAGCGCCAATTCGGTCACGTTCACCAACGTCAGCGTGCCGAGGGAGGGCATCTACCAGCTCGAGATCGACTACGCGACCAGCGGGCCGCGCGGTTTGCAGATGTCGATCAACGGCGCCACGCCGCAAGACCTGGCCCTGGACGGCAGCAGTTTCGACGATCCGGTGGCGAAGGTGGTCGAGGTGCGGTTGCTGAAGGGACGCAACACGATCCAGCTCGGCAATGCCACCGGCTTCGCGCCCGACCTCGATCGCATCGTGGTCGCTCCTCGCGTGGTGCCTGCGCTGCTGGGGGCGACCTCGCAGGTCTGTCCGAGGTAGGCGGGGTTCGGCTTCACCCCTTCGGTAGATAGCGTCCTACCGAAGGGGTGGGAGCCGATCGTATCGGCGAAGCGACTTGCGGATACCTCCACCTTTCGGCACATGGCCCGGATCCCCTGCCGTGCGAGCCTCCAGTGATCCACCACCGCGGGGGCTTTGGCATGGTCAGTCGTCGTGAGTTCATCCAGTCGGTACCGGTGGGCGCGCTCGCGCTCGCCACGGGCGGTTCGGCATGGGCCGCGCCGACGGGCAAGCCGATTCCCGTCGAGAAGGTGGTCGCGCTGGTGGGCGACGGCATCCCGTCGCGGGCCATTCATTACCCGGGGCAACTGGAAGCCGCGCTGCAAGGCGATACCGACATCGGCGACGCCTATCTGCACGAAGGCGCCGTAGGCAAGCTCGAGGCGCGTTTCGCCGCCATGCTCGGCAAGGAAGATGCCGTCTTCATGCCTACCGGCACCATGGCGAACCAGGTCGCCCTGCGCATTCTCTGTGGCGAACGTCGCCACCTGCTCCTGCAGAAGGAAAGCCACGTCTACCGTGACGAAGAAGACGCTACGCCGGTACTCAGCGGCATCAATCCCGTGCCGCTCGATGGTGGCACCGACGAGGCGCTGGTCGCATCCGCGGAAGCGGCGTTCAACCAGCGCGGGGAAGATCCCTATCCCGTGGAGATCGGCGCGATCTCGATCGAAAGCCCGGTACGCCGCCTCGACGGTTCGTGCGTGGATCTTTCGGTGATCCAGCGCCTGTCGGAGCTGGCCAGGCCCAACGGCACGGGCATGCACCTGGACGGCGCGCGCCTCCTGCTGATGAGCGGGCAGGCGGGTTTCGATCCCCGCACGTACGCCGCGCCGTTCGATACGGTCTACGTATCGCTCTACAAGTACCTGGGCGCGCCGTTCGGCGCGATCCTCGCCGGCGACAAGGCACGCATGGAGCGCGCTCGCCACGTACGCCACATCTTTGGCGGCACCCTCTATCACGGCTGGCCCGCCGCGCTTCCCGCGCTGCGCCACCTGGATGGCTTCACCGAACGCTTCGCCAAGGTCCGCGCCGCGGGCGAGGCCTTGCTCAAGCGCCTCGACACCGTGCCAGGTATCCGTGTGGAACGCGTGCCGCGGGCAAGCAACATCGCCATCCTCCGCCTCGACGACCGCGTGGCCGCGGGACTGGGCGAGCGCGCCCACCAGGCCGACATCGCCCTGGGCGGGGCGCAGGACGGCCGACTGCCGATCGCCTTCAACGAGACCCTGCTGCGTCGGCCCGTCGAGGCGATTGCCGCGGTTTTTCCCGCCTGAATTCGACGGGCTTGCACGAATCGAAAATCGCCCTATAATGACCGGCTCACCAAGCGGGAATAGCTCAGTTGGTAGAGCACGACCTTGCCAAGGTCGGGGTCGCGAGTTCGAGTCTCGTTTCCCGCTCCAGATTCAAAAAAGCCTCGGCTAACGCCGGGGCTTTTTTATTTGCCGGCACTCGTGGGCGGCGCTTTCGGCTTGTCGGCACAGATCGAACGATTCAACGCGCGATCTGCCTCGCTTTCGTCCGATACCGTCAGGCGGGCGATGCAGCTTTCGTAGGTCTCGGGTGTCCCGGCGTTTTTCGAGCGGGTGTCGAAATACACGGCCGCGACGATGACCGCGAGCACGATGGCGATCCACGGCAGGTAGTCGGACAGGCTTTTGCGCATGGCACGTGGCGAGGATGGAACCGGCCTGCATGATACGCCGCGTCGTCGCGTCGCGTGCAGGCGCCCTAGGCAACCCTTTCACGTCGTCGGCATCCGCCGCATCGGAGTCTGCCTGCCACAGGGCACGGCGAGGGCGTGGACATGCCGAACGATCGAACAAACACCATCGGCGCGATGGCCGCCGGCAGGCTGCTCGTACAGGCGACGGGTGGCCGCTGGGGGCCGGTTCTCGCCGTCCTTGCCGGCATCGTGCTGGTGAGGCGGATACTGGCCGGAAAGGCGCAGCGTAGGCTGCGCCACGAGCGGGTAAGGGACTAGTCCGGCTTCTTGTGCTGGTTGTCTTCCCCGGTATCGTCCAGCGGATCGCCAGACGCATCCGTCTCCGGTTGACGGGTCGACGGTGACGGGTCCTTCGGCGGCGGATCGTTCTGTCCGGGGTGCTGCGGCGGACGGCCTTTTTCATTGGCCATGGGACAACCTCCGTGGTGGGTGGGGAGGGTCCACCTTGCGTGTCCGCGGCTGACGGTTTCGTCAGTGTCCCGTGAGGGGGAGTGAACACCCCTTTCTGGCGACATGGCGCGAAAACTAAGAAAGCACTCACATTTTCCTGTGAGGCTTCAGCGACAACGTGTACGGGAATTTTCCTGGCTTAAAGCGAGGGTAACTCCGCTATATGAGGCCAGGGACAGTTCGGATCATACTGGGACGCTGGTTGTCTCGCCTGCACATCTGGCATTGTATGCATTCGCAGGCTGTGCGCTTTTGATGGAGCGCGCTCAGAAGTACAGTCGGCCCAGGGAGGGCACCAAATGATTAACGTAGTATTGGTTGACGACCACGAGTTGGTTCGGACCGGTTTTCGGATGATCCTGCAGCAACAGGCGGATTTCCGGATTCGAGGGGAGGCAGGGACGGCGGAAGAAGGTCTGCGACTCATCAGGGCACAGTCCCCCGACATCGCTCTGGTCGATGTCCACATGCCGGGCATGAGCGGTGTCGAGCTGACGGAGCGGGTCATCCGCGCCAAACTGCGAACCAACATCGTCATCCTCACCGTCGTCGACGACGCACGGTTCCCCAAGCGCCTGCTCGATGCCGGTGCGTTGGGATACCTCACCAAGGGGTGCAACGCGGAGGAGCTGCTGAGCGCCGTGCGAAGCGTGGCCAGCGGTCGCCGTTACCTGGCGCCCACGGTGGCGCAGCAGCTGGCGCTGGCGACGCTCGACGGCTCGGATTCACCGTTCGATAGCCTGTCCACGCGCGAGATGGAGGTGGCGATGATGCTGGTGCGCGGCATGCCGCTCACCTCCATTGGCGAACGTCTCAATCTCAGCCCGAAAACGGTCTCCACCTATAAACAGCGACTCATGGAGAAGCTGCACGTCGATCATGTGGTGGGGTTGGCCCACCTGATGACCGTTCATGGGTTGCTCGATACGCACAATCATCAGGTCGGTAGTTAGCGCATCGACGGCATAACGAAAAAACGCCGGGCATGACCCGGCGTTTTTTCGTGTGCGACCCACACCAGGCAGGGAGGAGCTGGCTCCTCCCTGGGTGTCGATTAGGCGTCGGGTTTCGACTCGTCGCCGTGGGAGTGGGACGACGGCTCCTGGCGCGGACGCGTAAGCAGCTCGCCTTGCGCCGGGGCCGCCCACAAGGGCTGCGACACGTGGGAGACATTGGACGCGTCCGGTGCCTTCGGCGTGGATGCGGCGGAAGCGGGTGCCTCGACCGGAGCCGGCGCCGTGGTGTTCGTCACGTCGGGCGTATCGAGGGCCGCTTCCCGCTTGGCCTCTTCGTCGCTCGGCGCGGCGGTTTCCGGTTCAACGCGGGCGGGAGCGGCGGGCGCGGTCGCCGTGGCGACGGGGGCATCCGCCTTCGGCACGCTTGGCTCTTCCGCCGCTTCGACGGCGGGCGAGGCGGCGGCAGGCGCCACCGGCGCGAACGTCGGCGTCACCGGTTCGGCGGGGAGGGCGGGTTCGTCGCGTACCGATGGCTCGCCGTCGTTTTTAACGGGAGCAGCGGGCGCTTCGTCGACCAGTCCGCGGGCGGGCGCGTCGAGCGCCGACGAGGGCGCGTCGACGGAGGCCGTCGCCGGGTCCGATGACGTACCGACGATGGGCAACTCGACCGGCGCCTCGGCATCGGAAACGGCCTGGGAGCCGTTCTTCAGCGGGGCATCCGATTCGGTCTGGCGACGCTCGGAGACACGCACGTCGGCCGCATCGGCCGGCGTCGCCGTCGGTTCAGCCGAGGCGACCGGCGCGTCGGAGGGCGCACTGCCCGGGATCGGGGGCAGCTTGGGTAGCGAGGGCAGGGTGAGCGCCGAAGGCACCTTTTCACCGTCGCCGTCGTCGTCCGTGGTGCCGGCGGGGCGCGTGGCGACCTCGTTGGGCTTCTCCACGGTGAAGGCATGCTTCGCGGCCTCGGCGGTGTCCAGTACCGGCGGCACGCTGTCGCTGTCGCGAGCGGTGGCCGGGGTCTCGTCGCCGTCCTCGTCATCGAGATCGTCGGCACCGGCCGAGCCCTCGAGGGCGCCAGCCTGGGTACCGTCTTCCTGGCGACGGCGACGACGGCCGCCACGGCGTCCGCGACGGCGGCGCTGGCCGCCTTCGCCCGCTTCGCGCGTGCCTTCGGCGGATGCCGCGGAGAGGTTGTCGTCGGTGGAGGCCGTGTCGGTCGCTTCGGCTTCCGGCGATACCGGCTTTTCTTCGACGACAGGCGCCGGGGCGATGGGCTTCTCGACCGGCGCGCGCGTCGGCGCGGCGGTTACGGCCGCACCCGTAGCGGCCACGGCCGCGGCGGCCGTCGTCTTGTCCAGCTTCTCGGTCTTGTCGCCCTGCGGTGCGCGCTCGCCGCGTGGCTGCTGGCGACGGCCTTCACCGGCCGGCTGCTGGGGCTTGTCCTGTTTTTCCTGCTCGGGGCGGTTGCCCTTCTGGCGCTGGGGCTTGTCCTCGGCCTGGCGCTGGGGCTTGTTGCCCTTGGCCTGCTGCTGGCCCTGGCCCTGCGGCTTGCCCTGGGCATGCTCCTTGCGCTGGCCTTGCGACGAGCCCTGGCGTGGCTCGCCGCCCTTGCGGCCTTCGCCACGACGGCCGTTGCGTTCGCTGCGGCCACCCTGGCGGGTGTCTTCGCGCTTGGGCGGCGCCGGCGGCGCGGCCGCGGGGGCGGGCTGGGCGCCACCGCCGAACAGGCTACCGAACAGGCGCGAGAAGAAGCCGCCGGTGGGCGCGGCGGGTACGGCCTTGGCCTGGGCGGCCGGTGCCGGCGCGACCGGCTCGACTTCGTCGCGCATCGGGGCGGGCGACGACGGCACGACGCCGGTCACCAGGGGTTGTTCGCCGCTGCCGAGCATCTGGCCCATCTTCGGCAAGGCCGTGGCGACCACGGGCGTGGTGCGCTCGTAGCTCGGCTTGCTGTGCTCGCCCATGTCCGCTTCGCGGATGCGGGTGATTTCCAGGTGCGGGGTCTCGAGCTTGTCATCGGCGACCACCACGACGTGGACGCTGTGGCGCAGTTCGATCTCGACGATGCTGGCGCGCTTCTCGTTGAGCAGGAAGTTGGCGACCGACGGCGGCGCCTGCACCAGGACCTGCCCGGTGTTTTCCTTCATCGCGTGTTCTTCGATCAGGCGCAGGGTGGACAGCGCCAGGGATTCCACGCTGCGGATGTGGCCGTGGCCCTCGCAACGCGGGCAGACGATCTGCGTGGCCTCGCCCAGGCTCGGACGCAGGCGCTGGCGGGACATCTCCAGCAGGCCAAAGCGCGAGATGCGGCCGATCTGCACGCGGGCGCGATCGGCCTTCAGGGCGTCCTTCAGGCGCTCTTCGACCTCGCGCTGGTGGCGCGGGCTGTCCATGTCGATGAAGTCGATGACGATCAGGCCGCCGGCGTCGCGGATGCGCAACTGGCGGGCGATCTCGGTGGCGGCTTCGAGGTTGGTGTTGAACGCTGTCTCTTCGATGTCGCTGCCCTTGGTGGCCTTCGACGAGTTGATGTCGATGGCGGTCAGGGCTTCGGTCTGGTCGATGACGATCGAGCCGCCGGAGGGCAGGCGGACGTTGCGCTCGAAGATGCTATCGATCTGCGTTTCGATCTGGTAGCGCGAGAAGAGCGGGGTGGGATCCTGGTAGAGCTTGAGCTTGCGCAGGTTGTTGGGCATCACCTGCTGCACGAAGTCGCGGGCGTCCTTGAAGAGGGACTCCTCGTCGATGAGGATCTCGCCGATGTCGTTGCGCAGGTAATCGCGCAGGGCGCGGATGAAGAGCTTGGATTCCTGGTAGATCAGGAACGGCGCCTTCTGCGAGTTGGCGGCCGCCGAGATCGATTTCCACAGCTGCAGGAGGTAGTCGAGGTCCCATTGGAGCTCCTCGGCGTCGCGGCCCATGCCGGCGGTACGCACGATGAGGCCCATCTCGTCGGGCACCGAGAGGTGCTCCATGGCCTCCTTGAGGGCCTGCCGGTCTTCACCCTCGATGCGGCGCGAGACGCCGCCGGCACGGGGGTTGTTGGGCATGAGCACCATGTAGCGGCCGGCCAGGCTGATGAACGTGGTGAGGGCCGCGCCCTTGTTGCCGCGCTCTTCCTTCTCGACCTGGACGATGATCTCCTGGCCTTCCTTCAGGAGTTCGCGGATGTTGGATTTGCCTTCCGCGTTGGGATTGAAGTAATCGCGGGAGATTTCCTTCAGCGGAAGGAAGCCGTGGCGCTCGGCGCCGTAATCGACGAAGCAGGCTTCCAGGGAGGGCTCTACGCGGGTGATGCGACCCTTGTAGATGTTGGCTTTTTTCTGTTCCCGCGAAGGGATTTCGATATCGAGGTCGTACAGGTTCTGGCCATCGACGATGGCCACACGCAACTCTTCGCGCTGAGTCGCGTTGATCAACATACGCTTCATTGTGGGTTCCTCGGCCTTGCCGCGCGGCCGCGCGCCGCGGTGGCGCCACAGGGCGGCCTGCCGGGGATCGCGCCGCTGCGATGAGGCTTAAAGCGGCATAAGATCCGGGACCGATACCTGGGCCCGGCGTGATTCGTGAATATGCGCCTTGCAACCGGACCGCATCCCTACGGACCAGCCGGACAACCGCAACCCGAACCGTTACGATGTGGGGTGCCTTTTCGTCCGCCGCCCCCTCGGACGGCATGACGCGACACTCGCCTTACGCGACGGAACCGGCACCCCGCGAGAGATGAGTCTTCAGCGGAGCCTGGCGCTCGCCGAGTATCCTATCAATTTCGAGTTTTATCAATGCAGACGGTAACTTCCCTCGACGGGGCCCAAGGTGTTCGCCTGGTCGAAATCGGCCCGGACAGGGATGGCCAGCGCGTGGACAACGCCCTGATGACCCTGCTCAAGGGCGTGCCACGCAGCCTCGTCTACCGCATCCTGCGCACCGGCCAGGTGCGCATCAACGGTAAGCGGGCCAAGCCCGAGACCCGCCTGGCGGCCGGCGATATGTTGCGGATTCCCCCGGTCCGCGTGGCGGAGCGGGAAGAAGGCGTGGCGCCCCCCGGCATGGTCAGGGCGGTGGTCGATTCGGTCATCTTCGAGGACCGGCATTTCCTCGTGATCGACAAGCCGGTGGGCATCGCCGCCCATGGGGGGAGCGGGGTCAGCCATGGCGCCATCGAACTGCTCCGGGCCGCCCGGCCCAACGACGGCCTGGAGCTGGTGCATCGGCTGGATCGCGATACCAGCGGCGTCCTGGTGCTGTCCAAATCCCGTTCGGGCCTTACCGGGTTGCAGGCGCTGATTCGCGACAACGCGGTCACCAAGCAATACCTCTGCCTCATGACCGGCACGCCGCGCAAGGCGAAGTTCGACGTGAACGCGCCGCTCCTGAAATCGGTGATGCATGGCGGGGAGCGCATGGTCAGAGTGGACGACGCGGGCAAACCCTCGCTCACGTTCTTCCAGGAAGTGGAGCAATACCCTGGCTGTCGCCTGATGCAGGCCACCCTCGGCACGGGCCGCACGCACCAGATCCGCGTGCATGCACAGTACGTCGGCCATCCCCTGGCGGGCGATCCCAAGTACGGCGACGAGGAAGCCAACAAGCGGTTCCGGGCGAAGGGGTTGAAGCGGATGTTCCTTCACGCGTCGCGGATGAGCTTCGACCTGGACGGCCGGAATTACGATTTTTCGGCGCCGTTGCCGGATGAATTGAAGGCGTTCCTGGACAATCTTCGCGGTTGAAGCGGGCATCACTGCAGGTAGCGGGCGCTGACCTCGAGCGACCGCAAAATGCCTCCCGCCAGCCCGGCCTGCAGCACCACCGCGGCCACCGCATGCGCCAGCGCCACCGGCAACAGGGCACGCCGCTGGAAGAACCACCACGCCCACCCCAGTTCCGCCACGAAGCACAGCTGCATCAGCAGCCCGTTGGGCGTATGCAGTAGCGCGAAGGCCAGCGCCGTCAGCAGCACGGCCATGGGGCGGGGCAGGGTCCGTGCCAGGATGCCCCCGAACACGGCCAGCAGCAGCCATTGCTGGAAAAGGGCCCAGCCGACATAGACGAGCACGCGGCCCGGCGACGGCCAGGCGGGCGCGTGCCCCGCCGCCGCGACCAGCCCGATCGCCACCGGTATGGCGAGCAGCGGCCATCCGGCCATGCGCCATGAGCCGTAGAGCTGCCGGGGCGGGATCGCTCGACGCCAGGTGAGAAACACGGCGTAAGCCACGCCCATGCCGAATATCGCCACGTCGACGGGCGCCGGGCGGGCCGATAGGCCCATGCCCGCGATGAACCCGATCGGGCCGAGCAGCACGAGCGCGGCATCGTGGAGCCGGGCGGGGCGAGGCTTGAGGAATCGGAGCCCGGCGGCGATCAGCAGGCCACCGTAGATCACGAGGACGACATCTCGGCGCCACGGGGCGGCAGGCGTCGACGCGGCATCGCCGACGGTGGCCGCGGGACGAATGGCGTGTTGGCGGTCCCGCCAGCGCAGGAGGGCTTCGGTGGAGAGATCAGGAGGTATCGCGAGCCGGATGGGGGCGTTGCGCGGGTTGGCCGACACCAGCGCGGCGGAGGTCAGCAGCAAGGGTTCCCCGGGCGGCAGCGTGGCTTCCAGCCGCAGCATGGCCGCGCGTTTAGGCGGCGCGGCCGGGTGGTTCGCCTCGTCCCGCCAGTCGAGTGAGTCCAGGGCGATGTGCCCCGTCAAGCCGACGGGTGCGCGAAGCAGGGGAGCGTCGAGGGTCTGTCGCACCAGCAGCGCATACCGCCCGGCCGCGGGGGCGTCCACGGACAACGTCAGCGTATCGAGTTCGCCGAGATCGGCGGGCCGTGCGATGGGAAAGCCTATCTGGACCGGCGCGTTGCCACGGGTCGTGACGGCCAGCGCGTGACCGCGCTCGTCGAGCGCGGCGTCGCCGAACGCGTGGCCCGCGACGATGTCGTCCGCGCGTTCGAATCGCCAGGCCCAGGGTGACGACCCGGCGGCATAGGCGGCCCGGTCGGCCGCCCCTTCGGCGGCCAGCGATGCGCGCACCACCTGCGACCCCAGGCGGGGCAGGCCGACGAACGCCATCGCGGCCAGCACGGCCGCGGCGATCGCGATCCACGTCGACGGGCGTGGCCTCACGTCAGCGGTCGAGCAGGGCCTCGACGCGCGCGGCGCAGATGAAGTCGTTGAGCGAAAGGCCGCCGACGTCGTGGGTCGACCACAGGACCTGGCAATGGCCGTAACCCGCTTCGAGGTCGGGGTGGTGGTCTTCCTGGTTGGCCATGAAGCCCACGGCGTTGATGAAGCCCAGGGTGTGGTGGAAGTCCTTGAAGGAAAAATCCTTCACGATGGCCTTGCCGTCGGTCGTCACGGCCCAGCCCGGGAGCGAGGCCAAGTGGCCGTCGATGGCGGTGCGATCGAGCGCGTGCTCCGCGCCCTTGCGCGGCTGGCAGTGCTGGGTGGCGAGCGGGGAAAGCGGCATGGGGTCGCGTCCGAGGGAGGAAGTCGCGAAGCGTGGCGCGCCACCGGTTGAAATGTCAAAGGTCGGCGCGCATGTCGAAAGCGTACTAAAATGGTGCTGTTTCGGCGCGACGCCGCCGGCCCTCTTCCCCGGAGCCCCCATGATCGACATTTCGGAACGCGCCCAGGCGCATTTCCAGCGTCTGCTGGCCCAGCAGGACGAGCCCGGCCTCGGCATCCGCCTGCGCGTGGTCTCGGCGGGCACGCCGGCCGCGCAGTGCGAGCTGGAATTCTGCGGCACGGCGGAACTCACCGGCGACGAATGGACCATCGAGTGCCAGGGCTTCAACCTCTACGTCGATGGCGAAAGCATGCGCTGGCTCGACCCGGCCAACATCGACTACGAGATGACGCCGACCGGCAGCCAGCTCAACATCCGCGCGCCACGCATCAAGGGCGAGGCCCCAGGCGAGGGTGCCGGGCTGGTCGAGCGCGTGCGCTACGTGCTGGAGACGGAGATCGCGCCGCAGATCGCCTCCCACGGCGGGCGCATCTCGCTGGTGGAGGTCACCTCGGACGGCGTGGTGGTGCTGCGCTTCGGCGGCGGCTGCCACGGTTGCGGCATGGTCGACGTCACGTTGAAGAATGGCGTGGAAAAGACGCTGCGCGAGCGTATTCCCGAGGTGACCGAGGTGCGTGACGCCACCGACCACGAGACCGGCGAGGATCCTTACTTCGCCCGCAAGGCAGGTTGATTCGACGATGCGACCGGCTCCCATCCCTTTAGTCGAAAGGTCGCTCTAACCGGGCTACCGAAGGGGTGGGAGCCGATCGTATCGGCGAAGGGGGCCCGCGGTAAGTGGCGGCCTCAATCGCCCTGCACATGACCCTCCAGCCCCGACAACTTCGTCGGCATGCTGGAGAAATAGGCGGAAATGTCCTCGATGTCCTGGTCGGACAGCGTAGCGGCGAAGCCCTTCATGATGGCGTTGCCGCGGCGGCCGTCCTTGTACTCGTGCAGCGACTGCGCGAGGTAATCGGAATACTGGCCGGCGAGGCGGGGATACTGCGGATCGACGGCATTGCCGTCCTGCCCATGGCAGGCCACGCAGGTGGCGACCTTCGTCTTGCCCCTGGCGGGATCGCCGGCGGCGGATGCGGTGGTGGTGGCGAGCGCCAGCAAGGCGGCGACGGCAATCAGGGTGAACCCACGGGTCATCGTGTCGTCCTCGGCGGCTTACTTGGCGAGACTGGAGAGATAGGCGGCGATGTCGGCGATTTCGTCGTCGGACATGCTCTGCGCCTGCGCGCCCATGGTGGGGTGCTTGCGCTCGCCATTCTTGTAGGCCTTCAGCGCGTTGACGAGGTATTGCTCGTTCTGGCCCGCGATGTGCGGCACGTGGTAATCGGGATAGGCATTCGCATAGCCCGGCACGCCGTGGCATCCATGGCAGGTGTAGACGAGCTGCCGCCCCTTGGTTTTGTCCCCTTCGGCATGCGCGGCGGATGCGGCGCACAAAGCTACGACGATCAGACCAATCAGATACGAACGCTTCATCAAGAGTTCCCTGGGTGCCGGGCGGGGCCGGGGTCGAGTATCCGCTGGAGTATAGAAGCGGTACGCGACGACGGACAACTCACCCCGGCCTCAGAGGATGCTCTTGAGGATGTGGATGCCCGCGATGTACTCGCCGGCGATGGTGCCGACGCAGACCAGGAAGAAGTTGAGCAGCGTGCGGGCCACGCGGTTCTTCCACCAGCCGGTCCAGTGGGTGATGTCGTCGCGCAGCCGCTCGAAATCGCCCACGCGCGGCTTGCGAATCCAGGCCTCGGCCATCGCGCTGATCGCGCCCGACGGGATGCCGGGACGGAACGGCTTGATCGGCCCGGCCACGAAGGCCGCCACGATGCTCAGGGGATGCGCGCCGGCGATGAGCGCGCCCAGCGCGGATAGGCCGCCGGTGAGCAGCACCCAGTCGAGCAGGGCGTCCTTGCCGAGGCTGGGGTTGCGGTAGAAGGCGTAGCCGATGACGGCGAAGATCGCCAGCACGAGGCCCGCGGCAACGATCTTGGGCCACTTCGACGGTGCCGGCGTCACGGCCAGCTCGTCGGCCGTGGCCCGCGCATCGCCATGTTGCTCGACGAGCTGCGCGCTCATGCCCTTCAGGTGGCCGGCGCCGATGACCACCAGCACCTTGCGCGACGGAGCGTCGGCGTCCATGCGTTCGCCGTTCTCGCGCAGGCGCGCGGCCATGAATTCGTCGCGCTCGGCGATCAGCGCCCGGTAGAGCGGCGCCGAGCCCTTGGCGAAATCGCTGAAGGCGCTTTCGAGCAGGTCGGACTGCTTGAGCTTCTCGATGTCTTCCTCGGCGATGTCCTCGCGCTCGAACACGCTGCCGAGCATGCCGGCGAGGAGGCCGAAGCGCTGGAAGAAGCCCACGCTGTGCCATGCCCTCTTGAGCGTGGTGCCCACCTCGCGGTCGACCAGCCACATCGGGATGCCGCGTGCTTCGGCACCGTCCATCGCGGCCTTCATTTCCGCGCCGGGCTCGATCCCGTACTGCGAGGCAAGGCGTTTCTGGAACGAGCCCAGCACGAGGCTGGCCGCGACCATGCCGGCCTTGCCCTGGCGGATGACCTGGAAGAGATCCATCTGCTTGAAGGCTTCCGGATCGCGGATGCCTTGCGCACGGCTGGCGCACAGCTCCACCGCCACGGCGTCGAAGTGCTCGCGATCGAGCAGCGCGTCCACCGCCTGCACGCTGGCGCGCGATACGTGCGCCGTGCCGAGGATGACGTATTCCACGCCGTCGCGCGTGACGCGCTCGATGGGTTGGCCTTCCAGCGCGGCGGGCAGCGTGGCGTCGTTCTCGATGGGCATCATGCGCGTGGTGTGTCCTTGGGCGTGGGCGTCAGTCGCGGAAGCGCTTGGTCAGGTCGCCGTAGGCGTCGATGCGGCGATCGCGCAGGAACGGCCAGATGCGGCGAACGTGCTCGCTGCGCTCCATGTCCACGTCGCACAGCAGCACTTCCGGCGCGTCGGTGCCGGCCTGGGCGAGGAACTCGCCCTGCGGACCGGCGACGAAGCTCGAACCCCAGAACTGGATGCCCGCGCCGACGTTCGACGGATCGGCCTCGTAGCCCGTGCGGTTGCACGCGAGCAGGGGCAGCCCGTTGGCCACGGCGTGGCCGCGCTGCACGGTGATCCATGCCTCGCGCTGGCGCGCCTTTTCCTCATCGCTGTCGTTGGGATCCCAGCCGATGGCGGTGGGGTAGAACAACAGGTCGGCGCCGGCCAGCGCCATCAGGCGGGCGGCTTCGGGATACCACTGGTCCCAGCACACGAGCACGCCGAGCTTGCCCACGGAGGTGCGGATGGGCTCGAAGCCGAGGTCGCCGGGCGTGAAGTAGAACTTCTCGTAGAACGCCGGATCGTCGGGGATGTGCATCTTGCGGTACTTGCCCGCGATCTCGCGCGAGCGGTCGAACACCACCGCGGTGTTGTGATAGAGCCCCGTGGCGCGCTTCTCGAAGATCGAGGCGACGATCACCAGCTTGAGTTCCTCGGCGAGCGCGCCGACGCGATCGGTGCCCGGGCCGGGAATCGTCTCCGCGAGGTCGAACACCTCGACGCTTTCGCGCTGGCAGAAGTACGGGCCGTTGTGCAGTTCCTGCAGCAGCGCCAGTTCGGCACCGGCCGCGGCGGCCTTGCGCAGGCCGGCTTCGATGGCGTCGAGGTTGGCGTCGCGGCTGCCGTGGTCGACTTCCTGGATGAGGGCGACCTTGAGGGTCTTGCGGGTCATGTCGTTCTTCCTCGAATTCAGTGGGCGACGTCGGCCGGGAGCTGCATGGTGATGCAATGCAGGCTGCCGTTCTGCCAGATCAGCGGACGGCACGGCACCTGCACCACCTCGCGGCCCGGATGGGCCAGGCCGATGACGCGCGCGGCGTCGGCGTCGACGCGATCGCCATAGGCGGGCACCAGCACCGCGCCGTTGACGATCAGGTAGTTGGCGTAGGACGCCGCGAGGCGGCGACCTTCGTCGATGATCGGCTGAGCCCAGGGCAACGGGTGCAACACGTACGGCTCGCCTTCCGGCGTGCGCAATGCGGCGAGTTCGGCGGCCATGCGGCCAAGTTCGTCGAAGTGCGGATCGCTGGCGTCGTCGCAGGCCTGGTAGACGATGCCGCCGTCCGGGCTGAAGCGCGCGAGTGTGTCGATATGGGCGTCGGTGTCGTCGCCTTCAAGGTAGCCGTTGTCCAGCCACAGCACGCGGTCGGCGTGCAGGGTGGTGGCGAGCGTGTCGGTCATCGACTCGCGGCTGAGCGTGGGATGGCGCTGCACCAGGCACTTCCAGGTGGTGAGGATGGTGCCCTTGCCGTCGCTCTCGATGCCGCCGCCTTCCAGCGCCCAGTCGATGCGCTTGTGCGGCAGGCCTGACAGCACGCCGCGCTGGAGCAGGCCGGCGATGATCGCGTCGTCCTGCTCGGCGCCGAACTTGCCGCCCCAGCCGGTGAAGCGGTAATCGTTGAGCAGCACGCCGTCGGGTCCGGTGAGCGTGATCGGGCCGGAGTCGCGCAGCCAGGTGTCGTCGTAGGGCAGCTCGATGAAGTGCAGGCGCGACATGTCGGCGCCCGCCTGTTCGGCCAGCGACCGGGCGCGCTCGCGCAGCTCGGCGTCGGCCACGATCACGTGCAGCGGTTCGAAACGGGTGACCGCCGCCGCGAGGGCCACGTAGGTGGTCTCCACCTCGGCCAGGCGGTCGGCCCAGTCGGTACCCGCATGCGGCCAGGCGATGAGTACGCCGGCCTGCGGCTCCCATTCGGCGGGCAGGCGGTAGGAGGTGTCGGTCATGGTCGGCTAGGGGGCTTGGGGGAAGCCCTCTATTGTAAGGCCTGAGGATGACCGCGCGCCTATCGCCGATACGATCGGCTCCCACCCCTTCGGTAGCCGGGCTTCGGCAAGCGGGCTACCGAAGGGGTGGGAGCCGATCGTATCGGCGAACCGTGCGGAGCGATCACCTCGGATTCGAGGGATCCTTGTTGTTCCCGGCCGGCGTATTGAGCACCGTGTGAATGACCCGGCTGCGCTCGAAATAGACGATATATCCCGGATACATCCAGCGGTTGATCACCGGCTGCCGGCGGCTGCCGCCACCGCGGGCGTCGAGCTTCGACGTGGGCGCGCCGAAGCGCTTCTCCACCTCGGCCATGGTCATGCCCTTGGCGGGCAGGTTCATGCCCTTTTCCTGTTGCACGCGATGCACGAGGAGGTCGTCGCCGGCGTGGACGGACGAGGCGGCCGCCGCCAGTGCGAACGCGACGAAAACAGGCTTGAAAGTGTGCATATCGGCTCCGTTGCGCTCCCCATGCGGCGCAGGACGCCGTTGTAGCAGATCGCCCCGTGGCACGCCACGGGAGCGGTGCGGCGGCCTTCACGGCTGTGTGCTGCGTCGCGTTTCGGGCGACGGGGGCACGGCCGGGCGGCTATCATGCGCAGTCGCCTACACGCCTGACCTCACGCCATGATCTCGTTCCGCAACCTCGCCCTGCGCCGGGGCAGCCGCACGCTGCTGTCGCAGATGGACCTCACCATCCAGACCGGCTGGAGCCTGGGCGTCATCGGCCGCAACGGCTGCGGCAAGTCCACGCTGTTCGCGGCGCTCAAGGGCGAACTCGAACCCGAAGTGGGCGATCTGGACATGCCCTCGAAGGTGCGCTTGGCCTCGGTGGCGCAGGAAACCCCGGCCTTGCCCGACCCCGCCATCGAGTACGTGCTCGGCGGCGACGTGGAGGTGGCCGCCGCGCTCAAGGCCGAGCAGGACGCCTACCTCGCGGAAGACCACGAAGCCGTGGCCGCCGCGCACCATCGCATCGAGGAACTCAACGGCTACGACGCGCGCTCGCGCGCCGGCCGCCTGATGCACGGCCTGGGCTTCAGCCCCGAAACGCACGAGCAGCCGGTGGCCTCGTTCTCCGGCGGCTGGCGCGTGCGCCTGAACCTCGCCCGCGCGCTGATGGCGCCGTCCGACCTCCTGCTGCTCGACGAGCCCACCAACCACCTCGACCTCGACGCCGTGCTCTGGCTGGAAGAGTGGCTGCGCCGCTACCAGGGCACCCTGCTGATCATTTCGCACGACCGCGAATTCCTCGACGGCGTGATCTCGCACACGATGCACCTGCACGACGGCACGGCGAAGCTCTACACGGGCAATTACACGCAGTTCGAGCGCCAGCGCGCCGAGCACCTGCGCCAGCAGCAGATCGCGCACGAGCGCGAACAGGCCGAGCGCGCGCACCTGCAGTCGTTCATCGACCGCTTCAAGGCGAAGGCCAGCAAGGCCAAGCAGGCGCAGTCGCGCATGAAGCGGCTGGAGAAGATGGCCGGTACGGAGGCCGTGCGCGCCGAACGTTCTTTCAGCTTCTCCTTTCCCGCGCCGGATCGCCTGCCCACCTCGATGCTCCAGCTCGACCACATCGACGCGGGCTACGGATCGCACGTGGTGCTGCGCGACGTGGCCTTCGGCCTGGAGTCGGGTGACCGCATCGGCCTGCTCGGACCCAACGGCGCGGGCAAGTCCACCATGGTGAAGTCGCTGGTGGGCGACCTTGCGCCGATGACCGGCGAACGCGGTTTCCACAAGGACACGAAGATCGGCTACTTCGCCCAGCACACCGTGGAAAGCCTGATCGAGGGTTCCAGCCCCTTCGATCATCTCCAGCAGAAGGCTCCGAACGCGGGCGCGCAGGTGCTGCGCGATTACCTCGGCACCTGGAATTTCCCCGGCGACCGCGCCTTCGAACCCGTGGACGCGTTCTCGGGCGGCGAGCGCGCGCGCCTGGCGCTCGCGCTGATCGCCTGGGACAAGCCCAATCTCCTTCTGCTCGACGAGCCCACCAACCATCTCGACCTCGACATGCGCGAAGCGCTGGCCGATGCACTGGCCGCGTTCGACGGCGCGCTGGTGCTGGTGTCGCACGATCGCCACCTGCTCGGCATGGTTTGCGACGAGTTCTGGCGCGTGGCCGACGGCAAGGTCGAGCCCTTCGACGGCGATCTCGACGATTACGCGAAGTGGCTGCGCAGCCGTGCCACCACGCGCAAGACCGCCGCCGTGGCCTCCGCCGCGCCGGAGGCGCCCATCCAGGCGTCGGCAAAGGAAAAGCGCAAGCTCAGCGCCGAAGAACGCGAAAAGGAAAAGCCGCTGCGCGCGCGGGTGAAGAAGATCGAATCGCTCATCGCCGACATGGACAAGGAACTGACGTCCATCGAGACGAAGCTCGCCGATCCCGCGGTGTACGAGGGCTCCACCGCCGAACTCATGCGACTGGGCCAACGCCAGACGGCATTGCGTGGCGAGAAGGAAGCCCTCGAGATCGAATGGCTCGAGATCCTCGAGAAGATCGAGGCCTGACGATGACGCGCGTGCTCAACGTCCTGCTTCCCGGACGCGACAAGCTCGCCTTCGTCGCCGACTTCGCCGGGTGGATCGCGCGCGGCACCGAGTTTCCCGTCGCCAGGGCCGGTTACCTGCATGCCCTGGCCGAACACTTCCGCTGGCCCGGCGGCCCGCTGCCTGCCGCGGCGCTGATTCGCCAGGCGGTGGCCGGCGATGCGGGCGACGCGCTCTGGGTCTGCGCCGATCCCGCCTGGGTGCAGCCCGAACTCAACGGCGCGCGACTGCTCGGTTGCGGCAACCTCGCCGTGAGTGCCGACGACGCCACCGCGATGGTGTCGGCCTTGCGCGACACCTTCGACGAGCAGGGCATGAGCCTGCTCGTCGGCGATCCGCAGCATTGGCAACTGCGCGTGCCGGGGGACCTGCCCGTGCCCGCGTTTCCCGATCCGGAAGAAGCGCTCGGCGCAGATCTCTTCGGGCAGTTGCCGCAAGGGGAGGAGGGACGCCGCTGGCGCGCGCTGCTCAACGAGGCGCAGGTCGTGCTGCACAACCTTCCGCAGAACGCCGAACGCCTGCGCGACGGCCTTCCACCGGTGAACAGCGTCTGGCTGTGGGGCGCGGGCGCCATGCCCGAATGGGTGGAATGTGGGCAGGGCCGCATCTACAGCGACGATCTGCTGGTGTGGGCGCTGGGTCAGAAGGCCGGCGTCGACGTGCAGTCCCGCCCGGTGGCGCGTGGCGTGCCCGCCGACGGGCCGGGTGCGACGGACGTGCCGTTCGCCTTGCTGGATCTGCAAGACGTGCAGCCCACCGCGTTCGACCGCGACTGGTGGCCCTGGCTGCGCGGGCGCCTCGAATCCGGCGACGAGCTGCGCCTTTCTTTCGCCGACGGCCGCCGGACGGTGCTGCGCAAGCTCCACCGCCTGCGCTTCTGGCGCAAGCCATGACCGCGAAGGTCTGGCGCCGCCGCGTCGTCGACGATGCGCCCAGCGGCTGGCCCGGGCACGTGCATCCCGTGGTCCAGCGTCTCTACGCGGCACGCGGGGTGAGCACGCCCGACGGCGCCGAACACAAGCTCGCGCACATGCTCGCGCCCAGCCTGCTCGGCGGCATGGACCGCGCCGTGGCGTTGCTGATGCAGGCCATCGACGAGGATTGGCGCATCGTGGTCGCGGGTGACTACGACTGCGACGGCGCCACCGGCACGGCCGTGGCCGTGCGCGGCTTGCGGTTGCTCGGCGCGAAGCACGTCAGCCACGTGGTGCCGAATCGTTTCGTGCACGGTTACGGCCTGGGCGAGGCCCTGGTCGCCTCGCTGGACCCCGCGCCCGACCTCATCGTCACCGTCGACAATGGCGTGGCGAGCGTGGCCGGCGTGGCGGCGGCCCGTGCGCGCGGCATCCGCGTGCTGGTGACCGACCATCACTTGCCCGGCGAGGTGCTGCCCGACGCCGACGCCATGGTGAATCCCAACCTGTCCGGCGACGGTTTTCCGAGCAAGGCGCTGGCGGGCGTGGGCGTAATGTTCTACCTCCTGCTCGGCCTGCGCGCGGCGATGCGCGAGGCCGGCCGCTTCGCGCACGAGGCGCCCGATCTGGGCGTGCTGCTCGACCTCGTCGCGCTGGGCACCGTCGCCGACCTGGTGCCGCTGGATTTCAACAATCGCGTGCTCGTCGAGGCGGGCCTGAAGCGCATGCGTGCCGGGCGCGCCTGCGCGGGCATCGTGGCCCTGGTCGAGGCGAGCAACCGCTCGGTGGCTTCCGTGTCCGCCACGGACCTCGCCTTCGCCATCGGCCCCCGCCTCAACGCGGCCGGCCGGTTGGAAGACATGTCGCTCGGCGTGGCCTGCCTGCTGACCGACGAGGTCCATATCGCGCGGCGTTACGCGGAGCAGTTGTCGGCCATCAACCAGGAACGTCGCGAAGTGCAGGCCGGCATGGTCGACGAAGCCGAGCGCATGGTGGCGAAAGCCGCGCACGTGGGCGCGGTGGGCGTGGCGTTGTTCGATCCCGGCTGGCATGCCGGCGTGGTCGGACTGGTGGCGTCCAAGCTCAAGGAAAAACTGCATCGCCCCGTGCTGGCGTTCGCGCCGGCTGGCGACGAGAGCGACGAGTTGCGGGGTTCGGCACGGTCGATTCCCGGCTTCCACATCCGCGACGCGCTGGCGGAAATCGATGCGCGGCATCCTGGCCTCGTGTTGCGCTTCGGCGGACACGCGATGGCGGCCGGCCTGAGCCTCAAAGCGAGCGACTTCGACCGTTTCGCCGCCGCGTTCGACACGGTGGCCCGCGCGCACCTCGACGACGAGCGCCTGCAGGCCTGCATCCATACCGACGGTGAACTCGACTACCGCGACCACACGCTCGACCTCGCGCGGCAGCTTCGCCATGCCGGGCCATGGGGGCAGGGGTTTCCGCCGCCGCTGTTCGAGAACGTGTTCGAGTGCGCGTCGTGGAAACCGATGGGCACGCGCCACCTCCGTCTGCAATTGCGCCACACGCAGGGCGGCGTACCGCTCGATGCGGTGATGTTCGGTTGCTACGACGGCACGCCGCCGCCGCCGCGGTTCCGTGCGGCATACGAGTTGACGGTCAACGATTGGCAGGGCAGGGAGAGCCTGCGCTTGCTGCTCACGCATCTCGAACCCGTCTGAGCTCTGGCATAGTCCGCCCATGCCATCCAACGCCACCAAAGCCGTCGCCATCGCGCTCCTCTCGGCGCTGTTCTTCACCCTCACCTACGTGCTCAACCGCGCCGTGGTCAGCGGCGGTGGCCATTGGCAGTGGGCGGTGATCCTGCGTTACCTCCTCACCTTGCCGTTGCTCGCGGTGGTGTTGCCGTTCCAGGGCGGCCTGGGCGAACTGCCGCGCGAGCTGCGTACGCATCCACGCAGTTGGCTCGCGTGGAGCGGTGTCGGCTTCGTGCTGTTCGGCGTGCCGTTGACGTGGGCGGCCAGCAGCGGCCCGTCGTGGCTGGTGGCGGGAAGCTTCCAGACCACGGTGCTCGCCGGACCCTTGCTCGCGCCGTTCATCTATCGCGACGAACGCGCGCGCTGGCACGGCGGCGTATTGGCGATCGGTGTTCTGATCGTCGCCGGCGTGCTGTTGCTCCAGCTCGGCCATGCGCACGGCGCACTCGACGCGTCGGCCTGGCTGGCGGTGGCTGCCGTGGTCCTCGCGGCGTTCGCGTACCCCCTGGGCAATCGGATGATCCTGCTGCACCTGGAGCGCACCGGCACGCGGCTGGGCGCCGTGCAACGCGTGTTCGGCATGACGCTGTCGAGCTGGCCGTTCTGGTGGGTGCTGGCGATCGTGTCGTGGATCGTGGTGGGGCCCCCTTCGTGGCGCGAGGTGATGTTGGCCGGCGGGGTGGCCCTGTCATCGGGCGTGATCGCCACCGTGCTGTTCTTCCATGCCACCGAGCGGGTGGGGCGGCAGCCGACCGCGCTGGCCGCGGTAGAGGCGATGCAGGCGGCCGAGCTGCTGTTCGCCACGGTGATCGGCTTCGTCTTTCTCGGTGAGTCGTTTCCGGGACCGTTGGCCGCGTGCGGCGCGGTAGCGATCGTGGCGGGCATCGTCGCGTTCGCCTGGGCGAGTGGGCGCGAATCGGTGCCTGACCCGGCGGTAAGCACCGATCGCGGCGCCTGACGGGTCACGGCAGATCGGCGTAGGCTGGAACGACCGTCAAGGGAGGTTTCTCCATGAAGACCCTCGTTCTCGCGCTGCTCGTCGGCCTTCCCCTGTCCCAACAGACACCGCCGCCAGGGATGCACCGTTCGCCCGCCCCGGAGGCGCAGCCCATGCGCCGGTTCGTCTGGCACGATGCCGCCGCCGGTTACACCTTCACCGGACCGCCGCGATGGGCGGGCGTGGTGCAGGCCGTGCCGTTGGAGTCGGGGCATGGGGTGAGGTTCGTCACCGATGGCAAAACCGTGCTGACGCTGCGCAGCGGGGACGACGCGCAGGCGAAGGTGCGGGAAGGGACGGGGGAGCGGGAATTGTCGCGGCGGGATGGGCGGGTGGTGACGGCGCAGGTGGGGGAGGGCGCGGGAGCGTTGGCTTTGTCGGACGAGGAAATGGCGTCCGCGGTCCAATGGGATGGTGGTGGGTCTGCGGAGGCCGACCGTTAAGTCACCCAGGAGTGCCGGGCTTCGTGGGTTCGCCTTTGGTCGCCGAACGCTTGCTACCGAAGGGGTGGGAGCCGATCGTATCGGCGAATCGGGCTGGCGATGATTCGCCAGACATATCGAACCGGATGTTTCGCGATATCGATCCGACTCAATTCAGGGTCTAGCCTTATCGCATGACCCACGCCATCGATATCACCGCCGACCGCCGCATCCGGCACGGCACGCCGGCCTTCCGGCGCACCAATCTCGCCCTGTTCTCGTCAGGCTTCGCCACCTTCGGCCTGCTGTACTGCGTGCAGCCACTGATGCCTGCGTTGTCGCATGCCTTCGGCGTGAACGCGGCGGAAAGTTCGCTTTCCCTGTCGCTGACCACCGGCGTGCTGGCCGTGGCGATGCTGTTCGCCGGCGCGTTGTCCGACGCCTGGGGGCGCAAGCCCATCATGCTCGCCTCGCTGCTGGGCTCGTCGCTGCTGGTGTTGGCCACGGCGGTGGCCACCGATTGGAGCACCCTGCTCGTGCTGCGCGCCTTGCTCGGCGTGACGCTCGCCGGCCTGCCGGCGGTGGCGATGACCTACGTGAGCGAGGAAATCCACGCCGACTCGCTCGGCTTCGCCATGGGCCTTTACATCGGTGGCAACGCCATCGGCGGCATGGGCGGTCGCCTCATCGCGGGTTTCGCCGCCGACCACGCGTCGTGGCGTGTCGCCGTGGGCGTGATCGGCCTGTTGGGCCTCATCGCCGCCGCGCTCGTGGCGAAGGGCTTGCCGCCGTCGATGCATTTCGAACGTCGCCGTGCACATCCCCGCGCACTGGCCTCGGCCTTCGGTTCGCTCTGGCGTGACGCGGGATTGCCGTGGCTGTTCGCCGAGGGCTTCCTGCTCATGGGGGCCTTCGTCACGGTGTACAACTACGCCTCGTATCGACTGCTGGCGCCGCCGTTCTCGCTCTCGCAGTCGCACGTGGGCGCCATTTTCATGGTGTACCTGATCGGCGTCGGCAGCTCGGCCTGGATGGGCTCGATCGCGGGAAGGCTGGGGCGGCGCCACGTGCTCTGGATCACGCTCGTCATCATGCTGGCGGGCGTCGGGCTCACCACTTTCGACACGCTGTGGGCGATCGTCGGCGGCATCGCGATGCTGACCTTCGGTTTCTTCGGCGGGCATTCGATCGCGAGCAGTTGGGTGGGCAAGCGTGCCGCCGTCGCCAAGGCGCATGCGTCGTCGTTCTATCTGTTCTCGTACTACATGGGTTCGAGTATCGCCGGTTCGCTCGGTGGGCTTGCGTGGACGCATGCCGGTTGGGCGGGCGTGGCCGGTTACGTCACGCTGCTGGTGCTCGGCGGTCTGGCCGTCGCGTTGAAGTTGCGTCGCCTGCCCGGTTAATCCGCGAACGCCAACCGCGCATAGAACGCGTGCTCGTGCTCCAGCGCATGAGCGAGGTTGGCCGCCTGGCGGAAGCCGTGCCGCTCGTCGGGGTAGGCATGGTATTCGCACGGTACGCCGCGCGCGCGAAGCGCCGCCACCATCGATTCGGTCTGTTCGGGCACCACCACGGCATCGCGCAGGCCCTGGAAGAAGATCACCGGCACGTCGATGCCGTCGGCGTGCAGCAGCGGCGTGCGTTCGCGATAACGTGCCTCGTCGGCCACGGGGTCGCCGATGAGCCAGTCGAGGTAATCGGCCTCGAACTTGTGCGTGGCCCTGCCCAGCGCCAGCGGATCGCTCACGCCGTAGAGGCTGCCGCCGCCGCGGAAGACGTCGCGGAAGGCCAGCGCGCAAAGCACGGTGTACCCGCCCGCGCTGCTGCCGCGAATGAAGGCGCGCGCGGGATCGACGAGGCCTTGCGAGGCCAGCCATGGCACCACCGCGCAGGCGTCGTCCACGTCGGCCACGCCCCAGGCCGCGTGCAAGGCATCGCGATACGCGCGTCCGTAACCGGTACTGCCGCGGTAATTCACGTCGGCCACGGCGAAGCCCCGGCCGGTCCAGAACTGGATGCGGGCGTCGAAGACCGGATGCGTGGCCGAGGTGGGCCCCCCATGCACGAAAACCACCAGCGGCGGTCGCTCGATGCCCTCGGGCAGGTAGAGGAAGCCCCTTGCCGTCGCCTCGCCCACGGGCCACGAGATGGCGCGCGGCACCGTAATGCATGCGTCGGGGAGAGGCGCTTCACCGCCTGCCACGACCGTCACCTTGCCGGTCGCGGCATCGATGGCGAGCACCGTCGACGGTCGCGTGGGCGACGCGGCGATCGCGTACAGCGTTCCCCCATCGACGGCCAGGGCGCGGAAGCGGGTGTACGACGGTGCGAGATCCGTTCGCGTATCGCCATCGAGCAGCGACAGCCGGCCGAAACCCTGGTCGAACCAGGTGACGAACAGCCGCCCGTCGTCGAGCCCGACCCATGTATGCGTGCCCATCTGCCACGGCGCACCGGCATGATCGGCCGTCGGCGCGGGCAGCGGCTCGACGCGATCGGTGAAGCGCCAGGGTCGCCACCAGCCATCGCGATCGGTGAGGGCGACGAGTCGACCGCGCGCATCGAAGCCCGGTTGCTGCACGGCCTCGTCGCCATGCGCGACGATCCGTGGCGGCTGTCCGTCGACCTGGTGCAGCAGACGGGTACGGGTCCATGGCTGGTGCGGGCGACTCCATGCGATCCATGCCATCGCGCCGCCATCGCGCGACACGCACGGCGAGGCGTAGAAATCGTCGCCTTCGGCCACCACCCGCCGTGCGCCCGAGCCGTCGAAGGCGACGAGACGGTGGGTCGGAAATGCGCCGTCCGCGTGATGTTCCTCCACGGCGAGCACGCGCCCGTGCACGGCATCGTGCACGAGGTCGCCGTAGCGCCCGCCGTCGATGCCGCCAAAGCGGACGGGTGCGCTCCCGTCGAATTCCTGGCGATAGATGGCCTGGTCGCTTTCGTTGACGAAGAACACCGCATGCCCGGCGAGGCAGAAAGTGCCGCCGCCGTATTCATTGACGCGACTGCGCACGCTGTAGCCGTCCGGCGTAAGGCAGGTGGCCCGTCCGTCGCGATGCAACCAGAGGCGTGTCGCGCCGTCGGCGGGATCGAAGCGGCCATAGGCGAGGATGCCGGCTGCCGCGGCGAGTTCGGTGAAGTCCGCGCTGGCGGCGACGGCCTGGGCGGCATCGAGCGTCGTCCTCATGAGGGCGTCACCCGGGCGATGAGCCGGGAATTGGGTGCATTGCGATAGGTCAGTTCATCGATGCGTTTCGCCGCCGTGTCGGCTTCGTCGCGCGCGGCGAGGATGAGATCGTGCCTGGGCGACTTGGCGCAGACCGGATCGGTGGCGGCGGCGTCGCCGGTGAGCATGAAGGCCTGGCAGCGGCAGCCGCCGAAATCCTTGCCTTTCTCGTCGCACGAGCGACAGGGTTCGGGCATCCAGCCGTCGCCGCGAAAATGATTGAAGCCGGGCGATCGGTACCAGATGTGTTCCAGGCCGTGCTCTCGCACGTTGGGAAATTCGATGGGCAACTGGCGCGCGCCGTGGCAGGGGAGCGCCGTGCCGTCGGGCGTGACGGTGAGGAAGATGCTGCCCCAGCCGCTCATGCAAGGCTTGGGCCGCTCCTCGTAGTAATCGGGCGTGACGAAGATCAGCTGGCAGGGATGGTTTTCCCTTGCCAGCCGCTCGCGATACGCGTTGGTGACGCGTTCGGCGTGTTCCAGTTGCGCGCGCGTGGGGAGCAGGCCGAGGCGGTTGAGTTGCGCCCAGCCGTAGAACTGGCAGGTGGCCAGTTCCACGTAATCGGCTTCCAGCGAGAGGCATAGCTCGATGATGCGGTCGATGCGATCGATGTTGTGCCGGTGCGTGACGAAGTTGAGCACCATCGGGTAGCCATGGGCCTTCACCATGCGTGCCATGGCGAGCTTCTGCGCGAAGGCTTTGGGCGAACCGGCGATGAGGTTGTTCATGTCCTCGTCGCTGGCCTGGAAACTGATCTGGATGTGGTCGAGCCCGCGCTCGCGGAACAGGGCGATCTTCTCTTCGGTGAGGCCGATGCCGGAGGTGATGAGGTTGGTGTAGAAGCCGAGCCGCCGGGCTTCGCCGATCAGTTCGGGAAGATCCTGGCGAACCAGCGGCTCGCCGCCGGAGAAACCCAGTTGGGCCGCGCCCATCGCGCGCGCCTCGCGCAGCACCCGAACCCATTCGCCGGTGGTGAGTTCCTGGCCTTGCGCGGCGAAATCCAGGGGATTGGAGCAGTAAGGGCACTGCAACGGGCAGCGATACGTCAGCTCGGCGAGCAGCCAGAAAGGCATGCCGGGACGGTTGGGGTCAGTCGAATCGGAGCCAGTGCTTTTCATGGGCCACCTGCATGAAGCCGTCGACGTCGGCACCGATCTCGTCGGCGTCGGCGTCGGTGAATTCGGCGGCGAGCGCGACGACGATCGCTTCGATGCTGCGTTTGCCGTCGATGAGTTCACCGATCATGCCCGCGCTCTCGTTGAGACGGACCATGCCTTCGGGATAGAGGAGAACGAAGGCGTCCTGCGCGGGTTCCCATTGGAACCGGTAACCGGGACGCCATTGCGGGATACGCTCGCGGCTCATGGGGCGATACCCCGGTGCCAGGCGCGTTCGTTCGTGACCGTATGGTATGGCGGGCGTTGCAACTCGTAGGCCATGCTCATGGCGTCGAGCATGCTCCAGAGGATGTCGAGCTTGAACTGCAGTATCTCGAGCATGCGTTGCTGCGCATCCCACGTGGTGTAGTGGTCGAGCGTGATGCTAAGGCCGTGTTCGACGTCACGACGCGCCTGGCCGAGCCGGGTGCGGAAATAGTCGTAGCCGTCCTGGTCGATCCACGGATAGTGCTGCGGCCAGCTGTTCAGCCGCGCGCGATGGATTTCCGGGGCGAACAGCTCGGTGAGGGAGCTGCTCGCGGCCTCCTGCCAGCTCGCGCGCCGGGCGAAGTTGACGTAGGCATCCACGGCGAAACGCACTCCGGGCAGCACGAGTTCCTGCGAGAGTACCTGTTCGCGGTCGAGCCCCACCGCCTCGGCGAGCTTGAGCCACGCTTCGATGCCGCCGCCTTCGCCGGGTGCGCCGTCGTGATCGAGGATGCGCTGGATCCATTCGCGGCGCACGGCGCGATCGGGACAATTGGCGAGGATGGCCGCGTCCTTCAGGGGAATGTTCACCTGGTAGTAGAAGCGATTGGCCACCCAGCCCTGGATCTGCTCCCGCGTGGCGCGGCCTTCGTACATCGCCATGTGGTAAGGGTGATGGATGTGGTAGTAACGGCCCTTGTCGCGAAGGGCCTGTTCGAAGTCGCTGCGACTGAGCGCGGTGGTCACGTGGCGTCCTAGAGTCGTATGCCCATGCCGTCCCAGGCGACGTCGATGCCGCGTCGCGTAAGCTCCGCGCGCTCGGGCGAATCGTCGTCGAGAATGGGATTGGTGTTGTTGATGTGGATGAGGACACGTCGCGGCACGCTCGACAGGCGATCGAGCACCTCGAGCATGCCGCCGGGCCCGTACTGCGCGAGATGGCCCATCTCCCGGCCGGTGCGCGTGCCGACGCCGCGACGACGCATTTCGTCGTCGTGCCAGAGCGTGCCGTCGACGAGCAGGCAGTTGGCCTGGGCCATCACGGCGAGCAGTTCGTCGTCGACCTCGCCCAGGCCGGGGGCGTAGAACAATCGACCACCGGTGTCGATGTCTTCCACCACCAGGCCGATGTTGTCGCCCGGGTGGGGATTGCCGCGATGCGGCGAATACGGCGGTGCGGCGCTGCGCAGCGCGAACGGCGCGAACCGGAGTTTCGGGCAGGCGCCGATGACGAACGGTTCGCCCGGAACGATGCGCCGGTGCACGAGGCCGCCGTTCCAGTGGGTGAGCATGCGGAACAGCGGAAAACCGGTGCTGAGGTCCTCGTGGACCATGTCGGTGCACCACACTTCATGCGGGCAGCCTTCGCGCAGGCTCAGCAGCCCCGTGGTGTGGTCGATCTGGCTGTCCAATAGCACGATGGCCGCGATGCCGGTGTCGCGCAACGCGCGGTTCTGCTGCATCGGCGCGAACGCGGCCAATTGCGCACGGATGTCCGGGGAGGCGTTGCACAACACCCAATGCACGCCATCGTCGGAAATGGCGATGGACGATTGCGTTCGCGCGGTGGCGCGGAGCGTGCCCGCGCGGAAGCCCGCGCAATTGGCACAGTTGCAGTTCCACTGCGGAAATCCGCCTCCGGCGGCCGAACCCAGGACCTGGATATGCACGGGAATCCGTTGTCGGGGAAAAGAGGACACGCCCCGGCGAACCGGGGCGGTGAAGCACGATCAGCGGTTGGAGACGTACATCGTCACTTCGAAGCCGAGACGCAGATCGGTGTAGGCGGGTTTCTTCCACGTACGCATGAAGGGTCCTCGGGGATGGGCGCCAGACAAGCCTGGCATTCCCGAGATTAGCACCGCCCCCGTGTGGGGAAACTGTGTACGGGATGGCATTTTCCAAGTCGCGCCGGAAACGTACAAAAATGCCGTTCAGGCCGTCACGATTTGCGAATGCCGTCGGCAAGCAGGGTCGCCGCGAACACCTTCACCAGCGCCGACGCGTCGTCGCGCCGATGGGCGAGGTGCAATTCGCTGGCCGCGTCCGGTGAATCGATGGCGAGATAGACCACGCCGTCGATCCGCACGTGGCGCAGTGCGCGCGGCAACACCGCCACGCCGAATCCGGCGGCCACCAGCCCGATCATCGTCGAGGCCTCGCCGGCCTCCTGCGCGATGCGGGGAGTGAAGCCCGCGTTGCGGCACATCGCGAGGAACTGATCGAGGATGCCGGTGCCCGCGGCGCGATTGAAGGTGACGAATCGCTCGTCGGCGAGTTCCCGCATGCGTATGCCACGGGCACCGCGCTTCGCCAGCGGATGATCGGCACGCATCACGGCCACGAGCGGGTCGTCGACGATCTTGTGCGATATCAGCGGCGCGGGCAGGGCGGTGGCGCGGAGCAGCCCCACCTGCTGGCGACCGTCGAGCAAGGCCTCGATCTGCTGCAGCGTGTTTCGCTCCACCAGCGCGAGCCGCACGGCGGGATACGCTTCGCGAAACGTATGGATGGCCTGGGAGAAGCGCTCGATCAACGGCGTCGACCGGGTGAAGGCGACCTGCAGTTCGCCGATCTCCCCGCGACTGGCGCGTAGCGCCAGCTCGGCGGCATCGTCGACACGGCCGAGGATGTCGCGCGCGGCGGCCAGATACGCCGTGCCGGCGTCGGTGAGTTCCACGCGGCGGTTGGTACGCCGCAGGAGGCGCACGCCCAGCATCGACTCGAGATCGCGGATCTGCTGGCTGAGCGGTGGCTGGGAGATGCCCAGCCGCTCGGCGGCGCGGCTGAAGTGCAACTCGTCGGCCACGGCGATGAAGTAACGCAGGTGCCGCAGATCGACGTTCATGGGGCTCAGTCGGGCCGCACGCGAATGAGGCCTTCCTGCGCGGTGGAGGCGACCAGCCGGCCGTCGCGCGAGTAGATCATGCCGCGTGCGAGGCCGCGGCCGCCCTGCGACGTGGGGCTGTCGAACGAATAGAGCAGCCATTCGTCGATGCGGAACGGGCGATGGAACCACAGCGCGTGGTCGAGGCTGGCCATCTGCATGTTGCGGGTAAGGTACGAGATGCCGTGCGGCAGCGTGGCCGTGCCGATCAGGTGGAAGTCCGATGCGTAGGCGAGCAACGCCTGGTGCAGCGACAGCGTGTCGTCGACCGGTCCGGTCAGGCGAAACCAGATGTGCTGGTACGGCGGCCGCTTGGCCGGGCGCAGTTCGTCGCGCGGCCATACGTGGCGGAACTCGAAGGGTCCGTCGATGCCCAGCCAGCGCTGGGTCTTCTCGGGCAACCGGCCCAGTTGCTCGGCGTTGAGCGCAGGCATCGGCTCGACATCTTCCGGCGCCGGCACCTCGGGCATCGACATCTGGTGCTCATAGCCGGTTTCCGGCTCCTGGAACGAGATGGAGCCGTTGAGGATGGGCTGGCCGTGCTGGATGGCGACCACGCGCCGCGAGGAGAACGAGCCGCCGTCGCGCGTGCGTTCCACGCTGTAGACGATGGGCGCGTCGATGTCGCCGGCGCGCAGGAAATACGCATGCAGCGAGTGCGCTTCGCGGTTGGGATCGACCGTGCGCTGGGCGGCCGACAGGGCCTGCCCCAGCACCTGGCCGCCGAAGACGAAGCGGGTGCCGATGTCGCGGCTCTGGCCGCGGAAGAGGTTGTCTTCGAGGCGCTCGAGCTGCAGCAGTTCGACGAGTTCGCCGACGTGGTTGTCCGACATGGGGATCCTGGGTGGCACGCGATGGAGACGGATTCGGCCGATTATAGCGGGGACGCCGCGACCAGCCGCTCGAGGGGCAGGGCGGCGAACACGCGCTCCCAGGGAAACATCGGGCCGGGGTCGCGCTTGCGCGGCACCTCGCGATCCGGCGCGTCGCTGGCGGGGACGGTGGCCAGGTCGAGGTCTTCGTGGCCGGCGACGTGCCGCAGCGACGGGAAGCGCTCGATGAGATGGACCAGCAACCCGCGCAGGGCGTCGAGCTGCGCTTCGGTATAGGGTTCGGTCATCACCTGGTTGTCCGAGCGGAACCAGTCGGGATAGCGGCCGAGGTTGACCAGCTCGATGCCGATCGAGCGCGGGTTGTACCCACGGGTGTGGTTCGCGGTGCGCAGCGGATCGACGTAGCAGAGCACGGTGCCGTCGCGGTCGACGTAGTAATGGCCGCTGGCGCCGGTGCCCCGGTCTTCGTAGAGCACGCGCTCGCCATATTCGCGCGCCATGGCCAGGTCCGGCAGTTCGGTGCAGTGAATCACGACGAGGTCGACGCCGTCGGCGGCGCGTTCGGGCAGGCGGGCTTCGTAGGGGAGGGGGGCGTACAGGATGTCGATCATGGCGCTTTGATAACATAGCCGGTCATTCCGCGTACGGAGACCGCCATGCGCGGCCACATCATCCTTTCCCACGGTTCCGATTCCGGTCCCGACGCCACCAAGGTCAGCGCGCTGGCGGCCCTGGCCGAGTCCCTCGGCTGGTCCACGGTCCGCCCGGATTACCGCGAACACGACCTCCACGGGTATGCCGGCTCGGTCGATCCGCGCCTGGCCGTCCTCGGCGAGGCCATCGCCGCGTCGCCCGTGCCGCCCGTGCTGGTCGGATCGAGCATGGGCGCGTTCGTCTCGGGCCTCGCGTCGCTGGACGCGCCGGTGGCCGGGCTGTTCCTGCTGGCCTTGCCGACCCGCATCCCGGGCTATCCGCGCGACATCGCGGTGCGGCCGGGCGTGCCGTCGTTCCTCGTGCACGGCTATGCCGACGACGTCTGCCCCGTCGACGAGGCCATCGGCTTCGCCCGCGGACAGGGCATGCCGGCCCTGCTGGTGAACGACGACCATCGCCTGGGCGCCACCCTCGGCGACATCGAGGCGTCGTTCCGCCGCTTCCTGGATGGCCTCGCATGAAGTTCTTCGCCACCTGCCCCAAGGGCCTGGAATACCTGCTCAAGGACGAACTGGCCGCCATCGGCGCCGATCACGTGAAGGAGGCGCTGGCCGGCGTGTCCTTCGAAGGCTCGCTGGAAACCGCCTATCGCGCCTGCCTGTGGTCGCGCATGGCCAGTCGCGTGTTGCTGCCCCTGGCCGAGTTCGAGGCCGACACGCCGGAGGCCCTCTACGAGGGCGTGCAATCGGTGGACTGGGCCGAACACCTCGCTGCACACGGCACCCTGGCCGTGGACGCCAACACGGCCCAGAGCAAGCTCACCCATAGCCAGTTCATCGCCCTGAAGACCAAGGACGCCATCGTCGACCAGTTCCGCGCCGCCAGCGGCGCGCGCCCCGACGTGGATCCCGAGGAGCCCGATCTTCGGGTGAACGTGCGCCTGCGCCGCGATCGCGCCACGCTGTCGGTGGATCTCTCCGGCTCGCCCCTGCACCGTCGCGGCTGGCGCGAGCGCCAAGGCGAGGCGCCGCTAAAGGAAAACCTGGCCTCGGCCATGCTCGTTCGCGCCCAGTGGCCGCGCATCTACGCCGAAGGCGGCGCCCTGGTCGATCCGATGTGCGGCTCGGGCACCCTGCTGATCGAGGGCGCGCTCATGGCCGCCGACGTGGCGCCGGGCCTGCGCCGCGGCTACTACGGCTTCCTCGGCTGGCTCAAGCACGACTACGCGCTCTGGCGTGGCCTGTGGGACGAAGCCAAGGCCCGCGCCGACGAGGGCATGCGCAACCTGCGCCCGGTGTTCTTCGGCAGCGATTCGGACGCGAACATGGTGCAGACCGCCAAGCGCAATGCGCAGGCGGCCAACGTGGCCGGCTTCGTCCACCTGGACCGTCGCGACGCCGTGCACGTCGAGCCGCCGCCGGAAACGCCGCTGGGCCTGGTCATCACCAACCCGCCCTATGGCGAGCGCCTGGGCGATCGTGCCGAACTGCCGCGCCTCTACCAGGATCTCGGCAAGGCGCTCAAGGAGCGTTTCCCGGGCTGGCGCGCCGCCGTGCTGGCCGGCGACGAGGAGCTGGGCCGTGCCCTGCGTCTTTCTCCCGACAAGCGCTACGCGCTGTTCAACGGCGCCCTGGAGACCCCGCTGCTGACCTTCAGCCTGCGTGCCCGCGACGAAGCGCCCCGCGAGGCCAGGCCGCTCTCGGCGGGCGCGGAGATGCTGAAGAATCGTCTCGAGAAGAACGTCCGCCACCTGCGTAAGCGCCTGTCCCGGGAGGGCATCACCTGCTGGCGTGCCTACGACCAGGATCTCCCCGAATACGCCGCGGCCATCGACGTCTACGAAGACTGGCTGCACATCCAGGAGTACAAGGCGCCGCAGGACGTGCCGGTCGACGTGGCGCGCATCCGCATGCGCGAGATCGTCCGCGTGGCGGGCGAGGTGTTCGGCACCCCTCGCGAGCGCATTGCGGTGAAGACCCGTGAGCGCGGCAAGGGCGGCTCCAAGTACGGCCAGTTCGACCAGCGCGGCGAATTCGTGGAAGTGAGCGAGGGCGGCCTGGCCTTCCTCGTGAACCCCACCGACTACCTCGACACCGGCCTGTTCCTCGACCATCGCCTGGTTCGGGCGAAGATCCGCGAGCTGTCGGCCGGCAAGCACTTCCTCAACCTCTTCGCCTATACGGGCACGGCCAGCGTCTATGCCGCCGCCGGCGGCGCGCGGGATACCACCAGCGTCGACCTCTCGGGCACCTACCTCGACTGGGCGTCGCGAAATCTCGCATTGAACGGTTTCACCGGCGACCGCCATCGCCTGGTACAGGACGACGCCGTGGCGTTCCTGGAAAAGCGCTCGATGCAGTACGGCCTGATCTACGTCGACCCGCCGACCTTCTCCAACTCCAAGAAGGCCGACGACTTCGACGTGCAGCGCGACCACGTGAAGCTGCTGCTCCTGTGCGCCGAGCGGTTGCTGCCTGACGGCGTGATCGTGTTCTCCAACAATTTCCGCCGTTTCCAGCTTGATCGGGCGGCCCTCGAGCCCCATCTTTCCATCGAAGACTGGAGCGCGCAGAGCATCCCGTTCGACTTCGCCCGCCGTCACGATATCCATGGCTGCTGGTTGCTAAGGAAGCCGTTCGTGAACCCGTGGAGAACGTGAAAGACTCGTGCAGAAAACTTCAGTTCCGATTCAGTGCCGTAGCGCGAATCTGCGCCCAACACCCGGAGGTCACTGTCATGAAAGGTAAGTTCGTCAAGTCCGCCATCGCCCTTGCTGCCGTGGGTCTTATGGCGTTCACGCCCGCCACGTTCGCGCACGGCTGGGGACGCGGCGGTTACTACCATGGCGGCGGCTACGGCTACCACGGCGGTTACTACGGCCGCGGCCACTACGACCATTCAGGCCGTTGGATCGCGGGCGCCATTGTCGCCGGTACGGTCGGTGCCTTGGTTTACAACGCCACGCAGCCGCGCACGGTCGTCGTCGACCGCCCTGTCTACTACAGCCGCCCGGCCACGGTCGTGTACGACGACGGCCCGGTCGTCACCCGCCGCGTGACCACCACGACCACCACGTACGACGACGGGTACTCCACCCGGTACGTGCGCGACGACGGTTATTGATCGGTAGAGCGCCGAGAACAAAAAGAGCCCGGGCCATGCCCGGGCTTTTTTTTATTGCCGTGGGAGCCGACGACGTCGGCTCCCCGCGAGCCTCACCTGACCATGCCATTCGGCTCGGCACCCGAGCCTTTCTTCTTGGCGTTCTTCTCCAGGCTCTGGTAGGTCTTCTTGTCGATCTTCTCCACGGTCTGGATCTGGCACGGCGGATCGTCACGACGCACGATCTGCTCGTCGATGCCGCCGCAGATCCGCATGGCACCGATGGCCTTGACGCTGGCCGAGCCCTTGAAATGGATGCCGCCGCCGACGGATTTACGCGGGCAGGCCACGTCGGTGGTGATCCGGTAGAAATTGGGCCCGTTGGCCACGATGACCGTGCGGTCGTCGACCTCCGCGTAGTTGCTGATGCGGTCGGTCCGCATGCAATCGGCGAAGGGCAGTTCATGGCGCGCCTGGGGCGCATCCTGGGCCTGGAGGGCTCCGGTGAAGCCCAGGCAAGTGGCGAGGAGCAGGTAGCGGACGTTCATGGTGGAACCCTCCGTGTGGAAGCTAGACGTTAAGCCTGTTGGTCCCGAAAAACGAGATGGCCGTTGCCCTGGGTGCACCGATCGTTAAGGTAGGCTCCACGCCCGCTCACGCGGGTTGAACGTTTGCTCGGGCATCGTTTCACGATGGTCGGCGTCCCCTCGCCGACGTGGAACCCCGTAATGAGCCTTCGCCCGGTCGGCATCGCTCCCATCCCGCCCACGGGCGCGGATCTCGCCTCTCGCTTTCTTTCCGTACGCCGACGTACGGCAGCCCTCGTGGCGAACCTCCGGCCGGAGGACACGGTGGTGCAGTCGATGCCCGACGCCAGCCCCACGAAGTGGCACCTGGCCCATACCACGTGGTTTTTCGAGCACTTCGTGCTCGGCCGGGATCCGGCATACGTCACGTCGAATCCGGAGTGGCATTACCTGTTCAATTCGTATTACCAGTCCGTCGGGCCGATGCATGCCCGTCCCCGTAGAGGGATGCTCACGCGTCCCTCGCTGGACGAGGTCGTCGATTATCGCCGTCGCGTGGAGGATGCCGTGGCGGAGCGGATCGCGCGTGGCGACGACGCCGAGCTTCCGATGCTGGTCGAACTCGGCGTGCAGCATGAGCAGCAGCACCAGGAACTGCTCCTGACCGATATCAAGCATGCCTTCGCGCAGAATCCGCTGGAGCCCGCGTACGCCGATGCGCCGCGCAGCCTGTCGGTCGTTGCGCCGTCGTTGCGGTTCGTACCGTTCGATGAAGCGGTGGTCCAGGTCGGCTACGAAGGCGAGGGCTTCCATTTCGACAACGAAGGGCCGCGCCATCGCACCTATCGCCAGGCGGGCTCGCTCGCAAACCGGCCGGCGACCAATGCCGAATACCGCGCCTTCGTGCTCGACGGCGGCTATGAACAGCCGGGCCTGTGGTTGTCCGACGGCTGGGCCACGGTACAGGCCGAAGGCTGGAAGCGCCCGTTGTACTGGGACGACGCGCTGGAAACCGAGTTCACGCTGCAAGGGCGGCGCGAGATCGATCCGCATGCGCCCGTCTGCCACATCAGCTATTTCGAAGCCGACGCGTTCGCGCGGTGGGCCGGCGCGCGCCTGCCCACCGAGACGGAGTGGGAAACGCTGGCCGAGGATATGCCCGTCCAGGGGAACCTTCAGGACACGGGAATGCTCCAACCCCGTGCATCGTCGTTCGAGACATCGCTCGGACAGATGTACGGCGACGTTTGGGAATGGACGATGAGCCCATACATCAGCTATCCGGGCTTTCGGCCACTGGCCGGTTCGCTTGGCGAATACAACGGCAAGTTCATGAACGGCCAATGGGTGCTTCGTGGCGGTTCATGCGCCACGCCCGCCGACCATGTGCGAGCCACGTATCGCAACTTTTTTCCTCCCCATGCCCGTTGGCAGTTTTCGGGGATTCGACTGGGAAACGATCGATGAGCGCTCAACCCCAAGACATCCGCGTCGACGACCGGCATCCGGATATCGAAGACACCGTGCAGACGGTGCGACGCGGCCTGTCGGCCAAGCCGAAGAAGCTGCCTTCGCGCCTGTTCTACGACGAGCGCGGGTCGGCCTTGTTCGAGGCGATCTGCGAGCAGCCGGAGTACTACCTCACGCGCACCGAGATCGCCATCATGCGCGATCACGCGGCGGATATCGCCGCGACGCTGGGGCCTGAGGTGCGCCTGGTGGAATACGGCAGCGGCAGCGGCATCAAGACGCGGATGCTGCTCGAGCACCTGGAGTCGCCGGCCGCCTACGTGCCGGTGGAGATTTCGCGCAGTGCCTTGATGGAAAGCGTGGCGGTTCTCGCCGCTGAATTTCCCGACGTGCCCATGCAGCCGGTCTGCGCGGATTTCACCCAGCCGTTGCGCCTGCCGGTGGCCTTGCGCTCGCCTCGTCGCACGGTGATCTACTTTCCCGGCTCCACCATCGGCAATTTCGAAAGCAAGGATGCGCTGAAGATCCTTCGCCAGATGCGCGCCGAAATGAGTGCCGGCGGCGGCATCCTGATCGGGGTCGACCTGAAGAAGGATCCCGCCGAGATCGAGGCCGCGTACAACGACGCGGCGGGTGTCACGCGCGATTTCACCCTCAACATGCTGGTTCGCCTCAATCGCGAGATCGGCACCGATTTCGATGTCGCCGCTTTCCGCCATCGCGCGCGTTACAACGCCTTGGCCGGGCGCATCGAAACCGCCCTGGTGAGCACGAAGCGCCAGGACGTGCGCCTGGGCAACGAGACCTACGCGTTTCGCGAAGACGAAGCGATGCAGGTGGAATACAGCTGCAAGTACTCGCTCGACGACTTTGCGCAGATGGCGGAGAAGGCGGGCCTCTCGGTCGAGAAGGTGTGGATGGACGAAGATAAGCGCTTCAGCGTGCAGTATCTGGTGCGCGCCACGCCCGTCGCCTGAGGCACGCTTTTCGCCGATACGATCGGCTCCCACCCCTTCGGTAGAAAGGTTGCTACCGAAGGGGTGGGAGCCGATCGTATCGGCGAAGGTCAGGAGGGACGACGTGCTCCCAGCGACACGAGCGTTTCCTGAGCCGTCCGAATCCGCTCCGCGCTCCCCGGCAATTCCATGATGACGCGCAGCTTGTCCTGCCCGTCCATCTTGAACACCCGCGGCTGCTGCTGGATGAGTTTGATGAGGGCCATCGGATCGATGTCCGGCTTGTCCCTGAAGGTGATCCGGCCGCCGTTGGGGCCGAAATCGAGCTTGCGGATACCCAGCGGCGTGGCCATCAGCTTCAGCTGGGCCACAGCGAAAAGGCACTTGGTCTGGTCGGGGAGCAGGCCGAAGCGGTCGATCATCTCGACCTGCAACTCGCGAAGCCCCTCGTCGTCGCGCGCACTGGCGATGCGCTTGTACAGCGTCAGGCGCGTGTGCACGTCGGGCAGGTAATCCTCCGGAATGAGCGCGGGCAGGTGCAGCTCCACCTCGGTCTCGTGCTCCGAGGTGAGGTCGAAATCGGGCACCTTGCCCGACTTCAGCGCGCGGACGGCGCGATCGAGCAACTCGGTATACAGGCCGAAACCGATTTCCTGGATCTGGCCGGACTGCTCCTCGCCCAGCATCTCGCCCGCGCCGCGGATCTCGAGATCGTGCGTGGCCAGGGTGAAACCCGCACCCAGTTCTTCCAGCGACGCCAGGGCTTCCAGACGCTTCTCGGCGTCCGCCGTCATGGCCTTGCGGTCGGGCACGATCAGGTAGGCGTAGGCGCGGTGGTGCGAACGCCCCACGCGACCACGAAGCTGGTGCAACTGCGCCAGGCCGAAGCGGTCGGCGCGGTTCACGATGATCGTGTTGGCCGTGGGAATATCGATGCCCGATTCGATGATGGTGGTGGACACCAGCACGTTGAAGCGTTGGCGATGGAAGTCGGCCATCACCTGTTCCAGCTCGCGCTCGGGCATCTGGCCGTGGGCCACGCGAATGCGCGCCTCGGGCACCAGCTCGCCCAGTTCACGGGCGGTGCGCTCGATCGACTCCACCTCGTTGTGCAGGAAGTACACCTGGCCGCCACGCGCCAGTTCGCGCTGGACGGCTTCCCGGATGAGCGTGGGCTGGTAGGTGGAAATCAGCGTGCGTACCGCCGTGCGGTGCGCGGGCGGCGTGGCGATGATCGAGAGATCGCGCAGGCCGCTCATGGCCATGTTGAGCGTGCGCGGGATCGGCGTCGCGGTAAGCGTGAGGAGATCGACCTCGGCGCGGAGTTTCTTCAGTTGCTCTTTCTGGCGTACGCCGAAACGCTGTTCTTCGTCGACGATGACCAGGCCCAGGTTCTTGAAACGGATGTCGGGTTGGAGCAGCTTGTGCGTGCCCACCATCACGTCGACCTGGCCATCGGCGAGGCGTTCCAGGGCGTTGTCCACTTCCTTCTTCGACTTGAAGCGCGAGAGCACTTCCACGCGCACCGGCCAGTCGGCGAAGCGGTCGGCGAAGTTGCGGTAGTGCTGCTGGGCGAGCAGGGTGGTGGGCACGAGTACGGCCACCTGCTTGCCGGCGGTGGCGGCGGCGAACGCGGCGCGCAGCGCCACCTCGGTCTTGCCGAAGCCCACGTCGCCGCAAACCACGCGATCCATCGCCCGTGGCGCGGCGAGATCGGTGATGACGGCGTCGATGGCACGCTGCTGGTCGAGGGTTTCCTCGAAGGGGAAGGTGGCGGCGAATTCCTCGATCATCTGCCGGTCCACCGGCAGCGACTCGCCCTGTCGCGCTTCACGTTGCGCGTAGATCGCAAGCAGTTCGGCGGCCACGTCGCGCACCTTCTCGGCGGCTTTCTTGCGCGCGCGTTCCCAGGCGTCGCCGCCGAGGGAATGCAGCGGCGCCAGTTCGGGGGCCGTGCCGGTGTAGCGGCTGACCAGGCCCAGCTGGGCCACCGGCACGTAGAGCTTGTCACCCTTGGCGTACTCGATGGTGAGGAACTCGCCGGGCATGTCGCCCACGTCGAGCGTGAGCAGGCCCTGGTAACGCCCCACGCCGTGGTCGATGTGGACGATGGGCGAGCCGATGGACAGCTCGGTGAGATCCTTGATGATGCTTTCGGGGTCGCGGGCCGCGCCCGCGCGCTTGCGCCGGTCGGTGCGTACGCGTTCGCCGAAGAGCTCGCGCTCGGTCAGCACCGTGAGCGCGGGTTCGTTCAGCGCGAAGCCCTGTTCCAGCGAGGCCACGGTAATGGCGAAATGCTCGTCGGTGGCGAGAAAGGCCTTCCAGCCGTCGATACCGGCGGGCTTCAGGCCGGCGCCGCCCAGTTGCTCGATCAGCGCCTCGCGGCGGCCCGCCGAGTCGGCGGCCACCAGCACGCGGCCGGGGTAATGCGCGAGGAAGTGGCGCAGTGCCGTGCCGGGCTCCTCGCCCTTGCGGTTGAGCGGCAGCTCGGGCGCCGGCTGCGTGCCGAGGTCCACGGCGTGCTCGTGGGCCTTGTCGACCACGTCGATCCGTACCTGCTTGTTGAGCTGCTCGCGAAGCTGTTCCGGTGCGAGGTAGATCTCGGCGGGCGGTAGCACGGGGCGCTCGATGTCGTGGGCGCGCTGGTCGTAGCGGTCCGCCACCTGCTGCCAGAAGGCGGCCGCCGATTCGAGCGCGCCTTCGCCCAGCACGAACAGCGTGTCGCCGGCGAGGTACTCGAACAGGGTTTCGGTCTTCGCGAAGAACAGCGGCAGGTAATACTCGATGCCGCCCGGCGTCACGCCTTCCTTCATGTCCTGGTAGAGCGGGCAACGACGCACGTCGATGGGAAAGCGGTCGCGCAGCGCGTTGCGGAACGACTTGGCCGCTTCGTCGGTCACCGGGAATTCGCGCGCCGGAAGCAGCTCCACGCCTTCCACCTGGTGCTGCGAGCGCTGGGTTTCCGGATCGAACGTGCGGATGGATTCGATCTCGTCGTCGAACAGCTCGACGCGATAGGGTTCGCTCGCGCCCATGGCGTAGATGTCGATGAGCGCACCGCGCACGGCGAAATCGCCGGGTTCGGTCACTTGCGGCACGAAGCGATAGCCGGCCGCCTCCAGGCGGCGCTGCTCGGCCACGATGTCGAGTTTCTGGCCCTTGCGCATCACGAGCCCGGAACCGGTGATGTGGCTGCGTGGCGAGATGCGCTGCATCAGGGTGGCCACCGGCACCACCAGCACGCCACGCTTGACGCCGGGCAGGCGATAAAGGGTGGCGATGCGCTGGGAAACGACCTCGGGGTGCGGGCTGAAGACGTCGTAGGGCAGGGTTTCCCAGTCGGGGAAGTGCAGCACCGGCAGATCGCCGGCGAAGATGCCCAGTTCGCTTTCGAGGTTGTCGGCGCTGCGCGTGTCGCGCGTCACCACCACCAGCAGGCCGTCGTGGGCGCGGGCCGCCTCGGCGACCTCCAGGGCCCAGGACGAGCCGTGGGGGGGCGCCCAGTAGCGGCGGGTCTTGGCGTTGGCGGGAAGCGGCGGGCGGGGAAGCGCTACGGGCATCGTTCGACGGCTTTGGCGTTGGCGGACAAGCCGTCGATTGTACTACCCGGGTGTGTTCGCCCCGTAGGATTCGCCGATACGATCGGCTCCCACCCCTTCGGTAGCCGCTCTCCGGCGACCTGGCTACCGGAGGCCTCGGCGATGTCAGTCCGCGATATCCGGCTCGAAGAAGCTCCAGCGCACGTCCTTGAAGTGCGCCTTGAAATCCGCCTCGACGATGTTGATCGCCTCGATCATCGCCCGCGCGGTGGGTGCGGGGGCCATGCGCGCCTTGATGGCCACCATCACGTCGGCACCCATCTGCAGGGTGAGCACGTTGTAGACCACTTCGATCTCGGCGCGGCCGTCGAGGAAGGCCACCATCTCGGCCTTGCGCTTGGGCTCCACGCCCTGGCCGATCAGCAGGGCCTTCACCTCACGGGCCACGGCCACCGCCACCAGGATGAGCAGCACGCCGATGGCGATGGTGCCGATGGCGTCGAAAATGAGGTTGCCCGTGAGCATGGTCAGCAGCACGGCCATCAACGCGAGGCACAGGCCCACGAGCGCGGCGAGGTCTTCGCCGAAGATCACCAGCAATTCGCTGGCGCGGGTTTCCCGAAACCACTGCCAAAGGCTGCGGCCGTCACGCGCCTTGTTCACCTCCTGCAGGCAGCCATGCATGGACACGCCTTCGGTGACGATCGAGAACGCCAGCACGCCGACCGCCAGCCACGCCCAGCGCAGCGGTTCGGGGTGGGTGAGCTTGTGCACGCCTTCGTACACCGAGAACATGCCGCCCACGCTGAAGAGCAGGATGGCGACGAGAAACGACCAGAAATACAGGGCGCGGCCCCAGCCCAGGGGATAGTCGGCCGACGGCGGGCGTTTCGCCTGGCGCATGCCCAGCAGCAGGAGGCCCTGGTTGCCGCAGTCGGCCAGCGAATGGATGGCTTCGGCGAGCATCGCGCCCGACCCGGTGAAGATCGCCGCGACGAGCTTGGCGACGAAGATGGCGAAGTTGGCCCCGAGCGCGAGGAAGATCGCGCGTTTGGAATCGGCGTGTCCTGACATGGATCGGCGTGCCCTTTGAAGGTAGTCCGCCGGCCCTCGTGGCCGGCGGCGAATCGCAGGATCTTACCGTATGACGCCGACACCCACGCCGAAGCTGACGTTCGGATGGCCGCCCTGCATTTCCTTGGCCGTCCATACGTGCGACTGGTTCACCGAGACCAGCGGGAAGGTATAGGGGGCCTGGCCCACGGCGGCGGCGCGCGAGCCGTTGAGTCGGCCGGCCACGGTGATCAGGCCGCCGCTGGGGTAATCCAGGCTTTCGACGTAACCGGGCATCGAGGCGATGAAGCGTCCGGCGCCGGTATCGTCGGCCTTGGGCCGTTGCGAGCCGTCGAGCGGATAGGACAGCACCTCGATTTCGCTGTGATCGCTGAAGTTACGCACCTGCACGATGCGCCCACCCCAGATGACGTCGGCGTTGCCGTAGCGTTCCGGCTCGCGTGACACCTGGCTGGGCGGCACGGAGACGTTGTTCGGCGTGGGCTTGTAGATGGGCGCCGGCGCGCAGGCCGCGAGGGCCAGGGCGAACAGCGAAGCGGGCAGGGCGAGTCGGATGGTGTGGCGCATGGGTCGGCTCCTTCGCAGGTGAACCGACTTTAGCGCCGCCGGGGTGAACGTGGGGCGGAAGGCCTGACGGCAGGCACCTCTTCGGATTCGTCGTTCACCAACCAGCTAAGCCGGTATTCCGATTCGCCCGGGGTGCCGAGCAGACGGGGCAACACGCGCAACGAATCGCGCAGGGCTTCATCGAGCTTCCACGGCGCGTTGACGATCACCATGCCACTGCCATTGAGGCGCAGCGGGGAATCGTCGGGCCGCAGGAGCAGCTCGGCCACCAGCACGCGTTTCGCGCCGCACTTGGTCAGCCAGCGATGGAACGGCTGCACATGACTGCGAAGCTTGATCGGATACCACACGGCATACATGCCGGTGGGCCATTTTTCCAGGGCGGCCTTGAGCGACTTCTCGATCAGGCGGAACTCGGCTTCCTGTGCCTCGAACGGCGGGTCGATCAACACCAGCCCGCGTTTTTCCTTCGGCGGCAGGAGCGCCTTCATGGCCTCGTAGCCGTCGCGCCCGTGCACGTGCACGCGGCCGTCGTGATGGAACACCTGGCGCAGCGCGGCGGCTTCGTCCGGATGCAGCTCGCACAGCTGGGCGCTGTCGCCCTCGCGCATCAGGTGGGCGGCGAACCAGGGCGAGCCCGGGTAGTAACGCAGTTCGTCGCCGTCGTTGCACGCGCGAACGGCTTCGAGCCATTTCCATAGCAGGGGCGGCAGGCCGGTGGCCGTACGCAGCACGCCGAAGCCTTCGTCGGACTCGCCGGTCTTGCGCGCCTCGACGCTACGCAGGTCGTAGCGGCCGCGACCGGCATGCGTATCGACGTAGCAGAAAGGCGTGGCTTTCTGCTTGAGCGCGTCGAGCAGGGCCACGAGCACCATGTGTTTGAGGACGTCGGCAAAGTTGCCGGCGTGGTAGGCGTGGCGATAGTTCATCGCCGGAGTATAGCCTTCCGTGGCCTCGATTCGCCGATGCCTCGCTACCGAAGGGGTGGGCGCCGATCGCATCGGCGAAGGGGATGACGTCAGTACCCGAAGGTCACTCGCTGCTTCGGGGCATCGCCCTTCTCGATGCGATCGAGCACCCCGATGGCGAAGTCGGCGATGGAAATGAAGCTCTCGCCGCTTGCGTCCTTCAGTACCCGATCGCCGCCGACGCGGAACGTGCCCTTGCGCTCGCCCGGCGCGATCACCTTCGAAGGACTGACGTAGGTCCAGTCGACGCGGGCATCGGCGGCGCGGAACGCGTCGAGTACCTCGGCCTGCGCGGTGGCGTTGGCCTTCCATGCCTCAGGGAAATTCGGATCGTCGATCACCCTTACGCCGGGCGCGGTTTCCAGGCTGCCCGCGCCGCCGACCCAGGCGAAGCGGCGCACGCCGGCCGAGTCGACCGCGGCCAGCAAGGCCTTCGATTGCGAGCGCACGTCGCCGTTGAGGCTGGCGATGGCGGCGTCGGCGCCGGTGAGCGGAGACGCCAGCGACGCCGCGTCCGTGACGTCGCCTTTCACCACGCGCAAGCGGTCGCGGGCGGTGATCTTCGAGGGGTCGCGCACCACCGCGATCACCTCATGGCCACGGGAAAGGGCCTCATCGAGGATGACCCGGCCGATGTTGCCGGTGGCGCCGAAGAGCACGATCTTCATGGTGGATGTCCTTGGATGGGGAAACGATGGCGACAAGGATGGACCCCGAGCCGTTTCGGAAAAACGCCCTTTACGGCAATTCATCGTAAATTATGGCTTTACAATCGGAGGCGCCGATGGCTTCGCCGGACATCAACCTCAATCGCCTCGCCGTCTTCGTCGCCCTTGTGCGGGCCGGGTCGTTCACCGCCGCCGCCGAGCGGTTGGGCACGACCAAGGCGATGGTCAGCCAGCACATCGCGAAGCTGGAGGACGAGCTTGGCGTGACCCTGCTCGTACGCAGCACGCGGCGCATGTCGCTGACGGACGCGGGCGAGCGCTTCCACGAGGACTGTGCGCGGGTGCTGGCCGATGCCGAGGCGGCGGTCACCCGCCTCGGCGAATGCCGTGACTCACCCACGGGCACGCTGCGCGTGGCCGCCGCGGGTGATCACGGGCCGGCCATCGTGGCACCCGTACTCGCCGAATACGCGGCGCTTCATCCGCAGGTAAGCGTGGAACTGGTGGTCAGCGACGAGATCGTCGACGTCATCGCGGAACGTTTCGACCTGTCCATTCGCATCGGCTGGCTGCGCGACTCGAGCCTGCGCGCGGCGAAGCTGTCTTCGTTTCGCCAATGCCTGGTCGCGTCGCCCGCCTATCTGGCTCGGCGTGGCAAGCCGTCCGTTCCCGACGAACTCGCCGCGCACGACTGGATCTCCCTTAGCGTACTTTCGTCGCCCACCCGCTGGACGTTCGCCGACGAAGCAGGTACCGAGCACACGGTGCGCACGCGCCCGGTAGCCAGCGCGAACAGCACCCTGGCGACGCATGCGTTCGTCGTGGCCGGGTTGGGCATGTCGGTACTGCCCGACTACGTGGTGCACGCGGATATCGCGACGGGTCGGCTCGCTTCGTTGCTCGACGGCTACCGGCTGCCCGACGGCGGCGTGTATGCCGTTTACCCCGGCAAGCAGACGTCGGTGAAGGTGCGCGCGTTCATCGACCTGTTGAAAGAGCGGATGGCGCGCTAGGTTGCGGGCGGCTACATCTCCGAATAGAGCTGGCGGAGGTCGTTCGTTTTCTTCCGTAGTAACGCCATATCCGCCTCGACCAGTTCACCCGGCGACACGTCGCGCCCGAAGAACGTCCGCAGCAACGCTTTCGGAGGCGCATCGAAGCCCTCGGCCATCAATGCGTCGTAACGCTTGCGGAAATCGGCGGGATCGGTCGTCGCCATATCGAACATCCGCGCCGCCCATAGTCCCGCATAGAGGTAATTCACGAGGTACAAGGGATCTTCATACATCAGGCGCTTGCTTATCCACACGTGGGACAGCTCTGGATCGATCGACGGCCAGATCTCGAAGCGAGAGGTCGTGTCCAGGGTGAGTGCATCCAGATCGGCAGCCTTGCGGATGCGCCCCGCCATCACGCCGGCATAGATCGCTTCCTCCAGTTGGGCCTCCTCGGCGGACGTGAAGATCTCCAGCGTCATCTCGTCCAGCTGCGCCTGGAGATACCACGCCTTGGTCTTCGCGTCCGCTGCGTGCCGGTAGAGGTATTCGTAGAAGAGCATCTCGTTGAGGATAGCGATGCCCTCGTGCATCCAGCTCGGGCCGTGGTTGTAGAAGGGCGACACGCCATGCTCGTTCATGAGCTGGCTATGGATGGCGTGACCGCCTTCGTGGGCGACGACGCTGGCCCCGCGGGCGGTGTGCTCCCACTTGCCGAGGAACAGCCCGGAAGGGACGCCCGACGCGGCGATGGAGAACGCATCGTTGACGCGACTGCCCTGTGCCATCGCGAGATCGGTGCGATGCGTGGACGGGTCGAGCAGGGACTTGAAATGGGCGACGTAGTCCGCGCCCAAGGGCGCGAGTGCCGCGGGAATCATCTCGCGCAGACGATCGTAGTCGAACGTCGGTGCGGTGAAGCCGGGCTCCGTGGCGCCCATGTCCCAACTGTGCACGGCATCGATGCCCTGCTGCTTGCCGACCCTCGCGGCGCGCAGGCGCTGATAGTCCTTAAGCACGTCGGCTTGGGCTTCCACCGCGGTAGCGGTGGCATGGACATCCGCCTTGTCGAACAGGCGGGAGAAATACGCCGCCTCGGGCGCGTCGTCGAAATGCTGAAGCTTCGCCGTGCGGTCGTTCAGACGCACGACGCCCGCCAGTACGGCCGCATACGTTTCCGCCTGGGCCGCGTCGGCCTCCTGTTTCTGCCGCCAGGCCTGACGGCGCACGTCGCGGTCCGGATCCGAGGCCAGGGCGGACGCGTCCTTCGCCACGTCCAGATCCCCGTGAGCCGTGTGCACGGTGCCGTATCGCGTGGCGCGCCGCGTCTTCTGGTACGTGTTCCACAGCGCGTCGCTCGAGGTATCCGATAACGCGTCGAGCACGGTCTGTTCGGCCGAGGGAAGTTCATGCGGCACGCCCCGGGTGGCACGGTCGCGCACGTAGGCGTAGTGGGCCAGCCTTGGCTCGGCCACCTCCGCCTCACGAAACGCTTCGTCGTCGAGTTGTCGAAGGGTCTGCCGGACCTTCAGCATCAGATCGCCCTGCAGGCTCCCGGCGGCCGAGCGCGCGTCGGCGGCCTCGTGGTCATCGATGTCCAGCGCCGTGCGCAGGTGCAGGTACGCGGCGTGTCGCTGCGCGCGGGAAAGCAGCGTCTCCGCACGCCGCAGGTAGTCGAGCAGGCTGCCGGGCGTGAGCGGTGCGGGGGAGGCCAGGGCCGCGACATCCGTCTCCAGCGCCTTGAGGTCGGCGGCTTCCGCGACGGGCGTCGCGAAGTAGGGCGCCGGGTCGATATGGTAATCGGCCGCCCGCGACGAGGTGGCGATGATAAGGACGAGGGCGGCGAACAGCGGTGTCTTTTTCATGGTGACGACGCTATCAAGGCGTCGCGCCACCCGCTTTACCTGGATTAGCGCACGATGGCACGCCAGGCGCTCGGCGTGGTCGCATGCACCGCGCGGAACGAGCGTGAGAATTGCGCCGCACCGGCGAACCCGCAGTCCAGGGCGATGTCGATGAGCGGCCGGCGCGTGGTGCGCAGCAGACGGGCGGCGCGGTCCACGCGTAGCCGCCGCACGTAATCGCCCACCGTGCAGTGGTGATGACGCCGGAAGCTGCGCGCCAGGTGAACCGGGTGGCGTTCGGCCACCACCGCGAGCGCTTCCAGGCTGACGTCACGGCCCGGATCCTCGTGCAGGTAATCGCGGACGCGCCTCAGCCAGCCGGGTTCACGATGGCGCTCGTCGTGGAGGCCCCGCGCGGCGAAACCCAGCATGTCCAGCACGACCGATTCGGCGGCCAGGGGGGTAAAGGCGTCGTCGAGCGACATCTCGGCGACCACTCGCCGGCCTAGCGCGAGCAGTTCGCGCGAACGGCGCAGCAGGGGGCGTCCGTCCAGGCGGGCCTCGTGGTCGGCGAGTCGCTCGCCGAGGGCCTGGTCGACGGAAAAGATCACCTTGCGCGCGCCGGTTTGCCCGAAGCGTTGCGCGTGTTCGGCATGGGCAGGGCAATAGAGCAGGTCGCCCGGGGCGTATTCGTCGCGCATCCCGAGGATGCGTTCTTCGTAACCGCCGTCGACGACGAGGCAGAACCATGCCTCGTCGTGATGGTGGGGCGCCATCTGGCCCCCCGGTGCGTAATGGGAAACGTGCAGGTCGCGTATGCCGCTCAAGGTGTGCCCCTCCCGGACGACGGTCGCCCCGACTATGCGTCGGGACGATCCGGGCGGCAAGCCTTCGCGATCAGGAGACCTGGCTGCCCAGACGCAGGTTGATGCCCAAGGTGGTGGCGACGATGCGCATCGGCTCGTCGTCGGTCGATCGCGTGATCCAGCCGGCGTAGACGTCGTCCGCATCGGCTTCGCGCGACCAGAGCGTATAGCCGTGGGCGTTGAGCTGGTCGAAGGCGCGATTGAAGAGTTCGGGCCCGTCGATGTCTTCGTGGAATTCGTCGTCGTCGGGATCGCCATCCCAGTCGATCTGGAGGTTCCATCGCGCCACGAGTTCGTTGATGGCATCGACCAGGCCGCGGGTATCGTCGGCATCCACCTCGAAGCCGGAACGCCAGTCGGTGACCTGGGCAACGATGCGCATCGGATCGTCGTCACCTTCTTCCTCGACGAGGTCGCGGTATTCGGTGAATTGTTGCAGGGCGCCGTCTTCGTCGCCGGGATTGATGAGCAACAGAAGTTGCCAGACCTGCGACTCGACGCTGTCGTCGCCGTCTTCGTCGTCATCGCGGTCGTCGTCGTAATCGTCGTATTCGTTCATGGCGGCACGCCTGCGGGGGATGGGCGCGATGATCGCATACCGCCCATGCACTCTTGTTGACAAACGATGGTTGCGGTGCAACAAATACCCTCCCGCGCCGCGATCCGGTGCGCGCCCACTGCCAATCGTTCCGCTGCGGCGGCTTTCATCACCAGGCGATCCACTCTCCCAGTGACCGACATCCACCTTCACACGCCGACCCTTCCGAAGACGTTCGTGGCCTCGCCGCGATGTTCGGTGGCGCCGGCGTGTTGTCGCTGTCGACCGGGCTGATTCGCGGCGTCCAAGCCGCCACGCGCTGAAACGCTCGCGCCTTCCGTGATCTGAGTCACGGGTCACGATTCCATTCCTTTCCGGCCGCTACGGTCGGCGATGCATGTCGCGTCGCCGCCGGAGGCCGTCCGTTCCCGTTCCGGCGCGGTCGCGCGCCGGCGCCTTGCTCCTTGTCCAGGGGATCCACGCCTCATGTTTTCGTATCGCCGCACGCCCTTGTTTCTCGCCGTCGCCCTCGCCAGTGGCGTGGCGCCCGCTGCCTTCGCCCAGGAGGCGGCCCCGGCCAAGGCCAGCCAGCTCGACACGGTGATCGTCACGGGCACCCGCAACACCGAGCGTACGGTGTCCAGCTCGCTCCAACCCATCGATGTCATCACGCCCCAGCAGCTCCATCAGACGGGGGCCACGCAGTTGTCGGCCGCGCTCGCCCGACTGGTGCCGTCGCTGAACTTTCCGCAGCCCACCACGATCAGCGGCGCCGAAGTGGTGCGCCCGGTGACGCTGCGCGGGCTCAGTCCCGACCAGGTGTTGGTGCTCATCGACGGCAAGCGGCAGCACGCGGGAGCCTTCCTCAACCTCGGCGGCGCCATCGGACGCGGTTCCAATCCGGTGGACCTCAACGCGATCCCGCTGTCGGCCATCGACCGCATCGAGGTGCTGCGCGACGGGCAGTCGGCGCGCTACGGTTCCGATGCCATCGGCGGCGTGATCAACGTGATCCTCAAGAAGTCGGGGCAGGGCGGCGAAGTCACGGCCAAGTTCGGCGGGTACGACGCGGGCGATGGTCTGCAACGCCAGCTCACGGCCGATACCGGTTTCAAGCTCGGCGACAAGGGCTCGGTCCACGTCGCCATCGACTCGCAGAACAACGATTACACCAACCGTGCCGGCCTGGACCAGACGCCGGGACCGACCTTCGGCAAGCGCGTGTACCGGCTCGGCGATCCGGCGGTGCGCTCGAACAAGGTATCGCTGGTGGGGCAGTACGAGTTCAGCAAGGCGGCGGAGGTCTACGTCGAAGCCCTGTATCGCCGCGATCGCGCGGAGACGGCCAGCCTCTATCGCGAGGCCGGTGCCTCGAACAACGCGCGGGCCATCTATCCCGACGGCTACCTGCCGGTAAGCGTGCCGATCGTCGACGACACCACGCTCACCGCGGGCGTACGCGGTGAAGTGGGCGACGGCTGGCATTACGACCTGTCGGCGAGCCACGGTTCCAACGAGTACGACCAGCGTGCCCACGACATCAATGCCGACTACTACCGTGCGTTCGGTTCCACGCCGTTCTTCATCCAGGGGCCCGACTACAAGACCCAGCAGCAGGTGGCCAACCTCGACATCGGCAAGGAATTCTCTCCCTCGTGGCTGCCGAACCCGGTAAGCGTTTCGTTCGGCGTGGAGTACCTGCGCCAGGCCTACAAGGTGCAGCCCGGCGACGCCGTATCGCAATACGGCCCGAACGGCGGCATCACCGCCGACCTTCAGGGCAACTGGCAGCGCCACGACACCTCCGAATACATCGACCTGGAAACCAATCTCACCGACCGGTTCGCGGTGTCGCTGGCTGGCCGCCACGAGAATTACAGCGACTTCGGCGGCACCACGTCGGGCTCGCTGTCCGGCCGCTTCGACTTCACGCCACGCGTCGCCCTGCGCGGCAGTGTCGGCACGGGTTTCCGCGCGCCCACCCTGGTGCAGCAGCATTACGCCGACATCTCCTCGCAGTTGCAGGACCTCGGCCAGGGCCAGGTCATCGTGCAGTCGGGCACCTTCCCGGTGGACTCGCGCGCGGCGAGCCTGCTCGGCGCCGAAAAGCTCAAGCCGGAAAAATCGCGCAGCGCCACGCTGGGCCTTGTGCTGGCTCCGCTGGACGGCTGGAATCTCAGCGTCGACGCGTACTGGATCAAGATCACCAACCGCATCAACCTTTCGTCGAATATCCCGGTGAACACGCCGGCGGTGAACGGCTATCTCGCCGCCAACGGCGTCGATGCCACCTACCAGTCCATCCGTTATTTCACCAACGCGGTGGATACGCGCACCCGTGGCCTCGACCTCGTCAGCCAATACGGTTTCGACTTCTCCAACGGCGATCGCCTCAACACCACGGTGAGCTGGTCGTACAACGAGAACGAGGTCACCAAGGTGAAGGCCAATCCGCCGATCCTCGACGATCTCGGCGTGGCGGTGCAGCGCGTGGAGCGTCGCGAGCGCCTGGGCATCCTGGCCGACACCAATCCGCGTACCAAGCTCGACGTGGGCTTCGATTACCTGCACGGCGCATGGGCGGGGCATGCCAACGTACAGCGGTATGGCTCCTTCACCGTCTACAGCAACAGCGGTCCCGCGCTCGACCAGAACTTCTCCCATCGGTGGACGTTGGACCTCTCGGCCGACTACACCATCGACCGCTGGACGTTCACGGCGGGGGCGGACAACGCGTTCGACGCGAAGCCGGAGCGGACGAAATACGCGAACTCCACCAACGGGAATTTCCTGTACAGCCTGTTTTCGCCGCTGAGCTGGAACGGGCGCTACTACTACGCCAGCGCGACGTATCGGTGGGATTGACCGCAAGGGCCGATCGCGCGGCCGGGCGCGTAAAAAAACTGGGGCGCTGGATTCCTGCGTTAGCAGGAATGACGGGGCGGGCTACGCTTTCAGCAATACGATGACCGCGCCGGTGCCACCTTGCATCGGTCGTGCCGAGGCGAACGCCACCACGTCGTTCCGGCGCCGGAGCAGCCGGTCGGTGAGTCCCTTGAGCACGGGGCCGCCGGCCTTGGACCGCAAGCCCTTGCCATGGATGATGCGCACGCAGCGCAGTCCGTCGCGATGGCATTCGGCCAGGAATTCGGCGATGGTCAGTTGCGCCGCCGCCGCGTTCATCTGATGGAGGTCGACCTCCGCCTGGATGCTGAACTGGCCGCGCTTGAGGTGGCGCAGCAGCTTGGGCGGATAACCGTCGCGCAGGTAGGACAGTTCCTCGCCCACCTCCAGGTCGGCCGGGTCGTAGTCGAACAGCAACGATTCGGCCGGCACGGCGGCTTCGTCGGCATCGCGCATGAACGGATGCGGCGCGGGACGGGGCTTTTCGGGCACGTCCTCCACCGGCTGCATCGGGCGAACGTCGCCGATCGCCTCGCGAAAGAGGCGACTGTCGTCGTCGTGCACCGATGTCGTGCGCTTTTTCATGACCCGCATCCTAGATCATCCGGGCACCGCCTCGGTGAATCCGGCGCCCCGGTCCGGTAGACTTGGGCGGTCGGCATCCCCCTTCCCAGGTGGGGTCGCTTTCCCCGTGTTTCGATCTGGATCAGCATGCAGGTTCTGGTAAGCAACGACGACGGTGTGGACGCCCCGGGCATCCGGGTGCTGGCCGGGCGTCTGGCCGAGTTCGGTACGGTCACCGTGGTCGCGCCCGACCGCGATCGTTCCGGTGCGAGCAATTCGCTCACGCTCGACGCGCCGATCCGTGCGCATCGTCTCGACAACGGCTTCTATCGTGTGGGTGGCACGCCCACCGACTGCGTGCACCTGGCCCTTTCCGGCATGCTCGACCGCGATATCGACATCGTCGTGTCCGGTATCAACAACACGGCCAACCTCGGCGACGACGTGATCTATTCCGGCACGGTCTCCGCCGCCATGGAAGGTCGCTTCCTGGGATTGCCGGCCATTGCCGTTTCGCTGGTGACCCGGGAGGGCTCGGGCCATCACTACGACACCGCGGCCAGCGCCGTGCTGATGCTGATGCGCCGCCTCATCGCCGATCCGCTGCCGGCCGACACCATCCTCAACGTCAACGTGCCCGACGTGCCGTGGAGCGACATCCACGGCTTCGAAGTCACCCGTCTCGGCAAGCGTCACCGCTCGGCTCCCGCCATCCGCGGTGAAGATCCACGCGGGCGCGAGATCTGGTGGATCGGTCCGCCGGGCGACGTGGAAGACGCGGGCCCGGGTACCGATTTCGACGCCGTGCGCCGTGGCTACGTGTCGGTCAGCCCCATCCACACCGACCTCACGCGCTTCCAGGCGCTCGACAAGGTCAGCCAGTGGGCCACCGCGCTGTCCTCGTCCATCGGCAAGGAGGCGGCCTGACGTGGTGAACCTGCACGCCCTGCCACCCTCGGCCCTGCGCGGCGAAGGCATGACCTCCCAGCGCGCCCGCGATCGGCTGGTGGCGAAGCTGGCCGAGGAGGGCATCCGCGACGAACGCGTGCTCGAGGTCATCCGCGCCTTGCCCCGGCACCATTTCATCGACCAGGCGCTGCACTCCCGCGCCTACGAAAACACCGCCCTGCCCATCGGGCACGGGCAGACCATCTCGCAGCCGTGGATCGTGGCGCGGATGACCGAAGCCCTCATCGAGCACGGCATTCCCGAGCGCGTGCTCGAAATCGGCACGGGTTCCGGGTACCAGGCGGCCGTGCTCGCGGGCATCGTGCCCACCGTTTATACGGTGGAGCGCATAGAAGAGCTGCTTCGCCAGGCTCGGCGCCGTTTCCGCCAACTGGGTATCGAAAACCTCCGCTCGCGCCATGACGACGGCAAGCTGGGCTGGGAGTCCGACGCGCCCTTCGACGCCATCATCCTCACCGCCGCGGGCGACCGCGTTCCGCTCCAGCTCCTCGACCAGCTCAAGCCCGGCGGGGTGCTCGTGGCACCCGTGGGTACGCCCAGCCAGCAGGTGCTGGTACGCCTGCGCAAGACGGCCGGGGGTGAGGTAGAGCGCGAGGAACTCGGCCCGGTGAGCTTCGTTCCGCTTCTGGGCGGCATCGGTTGATGCGGCTCCATCACAAGGAAACCCGCTGAATGCGGATGTTCGCCTCGCTCTACGACCGCGCCATCGTCTGGGCGCGACACCGCCATGCGGTGCGCTATCTCGCCGGTCTTTCCTTCGTCGAAGCCTTCATCTTCCCGGTGATGCCGGAAGTGATGCTCGCACCGATGATGCTGGCCGAGCCGCGCAAGGCCTTCCGGTTCGCCAACTGGAGCCTGCTGTTCTCGCTGCTGGGCTCCCTGGTGGGTTACGCGCTGGGCCACTTCGCCTTCGAGGCGTTGAAGCCGCTGCTGGCGTCGATGCACCTGCTCGACCCCATCATGAAAGGTGTGGAAAACCTCCGGCAGGATATGCAAGCCCATTCGCTCGGCCTGTACATCGTGCTGGCGATGGCGGCCCTGCAACCGGTGGTGCCGATGAAGTTCGTCACCTGGGCCTCCGGCATCGTCGGCGTGCCGGTGGTTCCGTTCCTTCTGTGCATGCTCATCGGGCGTGGCAAGCGCGTGTGGTTGCTGGCGCTCCTCGTGCGCCTGTTCGGCGAACGTGCCGAACAGATGTTGCGCAAACACATCGAGTGGATCGGGTGGGCTGTTATCGTAGTGCTCGTACTCCTGGCCCTATGGTGGTTCCTCTTGCGATGAGTGACCGTGCAAGGAATTCCGCGATGTCCCTGACTCGTCCCCTGGCCCTGGCTGCCGTCGTCGGTACCGGGCTCGTCCTCTCCGGCTGCGGCATCGAGCGCAGCTCCGTCGTCGTCACCCGTTCGCCTGGCAGTTACGAGGCGCCGTCACACGCGGCGGTCGCCACGCCGGCACCGCCCGGCGGCAGCTACAGGGTGGAGAAGGGCGACACGCTCTACAGCATCGCGTTCCGCAACAAGGTCGACTTCCGCTCGCTCGCCAGCTGGAATGGCATTTCCTCGCCCTACACCATCTGGCCCGGGCAGGAACTCCGCCTGTCTCCCCCGGATTCGGCAAAACGCGCACCCGTCGTCGCGGCCGTGCCAACGCCGCCGCCGTCGCATCCGTCCCCGCCCAGCCAGCCGTCGACAGCGCCGGCCGCTCAACCCGGCTTCGAGCCGGTGACCGCGGCGGACACCCAACCGCCTGCCGCGCCGGCACCGGCCACCACCACGAACACGCCGGTCGTGGTCGCGGGCAAGCCGGCCGAATCGGTGGTGCCGCCCCCTCAGCCGGCCGCTCCGGCCAGCGCGCCTCCGGCACCGGTGGAGAATCCGTCGGCGGCCACGCCGATCATCGCCAGCGGCGCCACGCGCAGCGCGGGCGGCATCACCTGGCGCTGGCCGGCCGACGGCTCGCTCATCAAGAAGTTTTCATCGGGCGATGCCATTCCCGGCATCGAAGTGGCGGGCAAGAACGGCGATCCCATCCGCGCGGCAGCCGACGGCGTGGTCGTCTACAGCGGCAACGGCCTGGTCGGCTATGGCGAGCTGGTGATCATCAAGCACAGCGACAGCTTCCTTTCCGCCTACGGCCATAACCGCAAGCGCCTGGTCAAGGAAGGCGAGAAGGTGAAGGCCGGGCAGGTGGTGGCGGAGATGGGCTCGTCAGGGGCCACGCGCGACGAGTTGCAGTTCCAGATCCGCCGCGACGGTAATCCAGTGGATCCGTTGCAGTACCTGCCACCGCAGAAGTAGTCGTGCGGCCGGCTTCGCCGGCCATCGCCGATACGATCGGCTCCCACCCCTCTGGTAGCAGGGTTTCTGCGAACTGGCTACCGAAGGAGTGGGAGCCGATCGTATCGGCGATTCGCTCAGGGCGAACGCGATCGGCGCGCCTCGAACGCCTGCAAATGCACCCACGCCGCTTCCAGCATCGGCGCCCTGACACCTGCCTCGTGCGCACGCCGGAGCATGTCCCCGACGATGTGGTCGCTTTCGATGCGCTGGCCCGACTCCAGGTCGCGCAGCATCGATGCCGTCAGCGGCGAGCCTTCTTGCGTAAGCGTCTTCCACGCCATCGAACGGGCCTGGTCGGGCACCGCGTGACCCGCGGCACGGGCTACCGCGAGGCATTCCTCGTAGCACTGCTCCATGAGCCGACGTCCGTCGTCGGTACCCACGATGTCGCCCACGCTCGCGCGGAACAGGCAGGTCATGCCGGCGAGCGTGGCGAGGAAGCTGAACTTCGCCCACAGGTCGCGCACGATGTCGGTGGAGTGGCGATGGTCGACCTGGGCGGTAGCGAAGGCCTCGGCGAGCCTGGCGCAGCGATCGCCGTGGGATCGTCCGTCGCGCTCGCCGAACGTGATCGACGCACCGTTGCCGAAATGGATTACCTCGCCCTGCGGTCCCTTGGCGGCGCTGATGACGCAAAGGCCGCCGATCACCCGATCGGGGCCGAAGCGGTTATCGAGCACGGGGAAGTGGGCGAGGCCGTTGAGGATCGGCAGCACCGCCGTATGCTCGCCCACGGCCGGATCGATGGCCTCGATGGCCGAATGCAGGTCGTAGGCCTTGGACGAGAGCAGCACGATATCGAAAGGACCTGCCGCGGCGGCGCCTTCGGCCGTGACGTGCCTGACCTTCACGGTGGCATCGCCCAGCGGACTGCGGATGACGAGCCCTTGCCTGTCGAGAACGGCGCTGCGCTCGGGCCGCACGAGAAAGGTGACGTCCGCGCCGGACTGGGCCAGTCGGCCGCCGAAGTAGCCGCCGGTCCCGCCGGCACCGAGGACCAGGATCCGCATGGGTGCTATCCGCGAGGGGGGAGAATGAATGCGGCCAGCACGCGACGGCCTTCACCGGCGAGCAGGCTGTAGGTGCGCGCCGCGGCGCCGCTGGTCATGGCTTCCACCCCGATGCCGCGACGCAGGAAGCCGGCCATGACCTCGGCCGGCGGAAACACCTGGCGCTCACCGGTGCCGATGACCACGATCTCCGGACCCAGCGCCGATATGGCGTCCACGTCGGCCAGGCTCATGGCCTTCGCGTCGGTGACGGCCCAGTCGTCGATCACCTGCTCGGGGGTGATGAGCAGGCTCGCGTGGAAATCGCGGTCGACCACCGTGACGGTATCGGGGCCGACCCGGCGCACGAACAGATACTCACCGGGGCGGTCGAGCGTCAGGTCCATGGCGGGTTACCGGGGCAGGGCCAGCTTGGGATCCTGTTCGTTGCGACGGAACAGGACCACGACGTGGCCGATTTCCTGGACGTTTTCCGCGCCGGTCTGGCCGGTGAGGTAGTCGATCTGTTCCCGGCGGTCGTCCTTGTCGCCACCGGAAAGCTTGACCTTGACCAGCTCATGGATGTCCAGCGCCTGGGCCAGTTCCTTCGCCACGGCCTCGGTGGCTCCCTTGTTGCCCAGCAGGATGACGGGGCGGAGATCGTGGGCAAGGCTACGGAGATAGCGGCGCTGGGTAGGGGAAAGCGACATTGCGTTCAGGTTCGGTTCGCGGCGGATAGGCGTCAAAGGGTATCATGCGGCACCGCAGCTTACTTCACCGGTCGTTACCCGATGTCACGCAGCAAGAGCAGTTCCCGCTGGCTTCGGGAGCATTTCGACGACGTTTACGTCAAACGGGCGCAGGCCGAGGGCCTGCGTTCGCGCGCCGTCTTCAAGCTCGAGGAAGTGATCGACCGCGACCGGCTGATCAAGCCGGGCATGACCATCGTCGACCTGGGCGCCGCCCCGGGCGGCTGGTCGCAGCTGGCCCGGCAGCGCCTGGGTGAGACGGGCAAGGTGATTGCCCTGGACATCCTGCCGATGACCGGCCTGGCCGGAGTGGACTTCATGCAGGGCGATTTCCGTGAAGAATCCGTCCTTCGGGAACTCGAAAGCATGCTGGAAGGCAAGAAAGTCGATCTTGTCCTGTCGGACATGGCCCCCAATATGTCCGGTGTGGCACTCGCCGACCAGATCCGCGCCATGGACCTGTGTGACCTCGCCCGGCAGTTCAGCCTCGACTGGCTGAAGCCCGGTGGGTCGTTTCTCGTGAAACTCTTCCAGGGCGCGGGCTTCGACGATTACCTGAAGAACTTGCGCGCGGACTTCAGTCGCGTGACGATGCGTAAACCGAAGGCCTCCCGCGCGCGTTCGCGAGAGGTCTATGCGCTGGCGACCGGCCTCAAGTCCGCGTCCCGGCAACCTGGCGAGAACCGCGCATGAACGAGATGGCAAAAAACCTGTTGCTCTGGCTGATCATCGCGGTGGTCCTGCTGACCGTATTCCAGACCTTCAACCCGCACGGCGGATCGTCGCAGGACATGTCCTACACGACCTTCGCCCAGCAGGTGGATAACGGCAACGTCGCCAGTGCCACCATCACCTCCACGGCGCCGCCCACCATCACGGGCAAGCTGAAGGACGGCGGCTCCTACCGTACCGTGGTGCCGGTGGTCGGCCTGTCCACCAGCGACCTGGTCAAGCAGATGCGCGACAAGGGCGTCGAGCTGCGCCAGGAGCCCGCCGACAACGGCTTCTCGTTGCTGGGGCTGGTCTTCAACTGGCTGCCGATCATCATCTTCGTGGCCGTGCTCATCTGGTTCATGCGTCAGATGCAGGCCGGCTCGGGCGGCCGAGGCGCCATGAGCTTCGGACGCTCGCGCGCCAAGCTGCAGGGCGAAGACCAGGTCAAGGTCAACTTCACCGACGTCGCCGGCTGCGACGAGGCGAAGGAAGAAGTCGGCGAACTGGTCGAGTTCCTCCGCGACCCGGGCAAGTTCCAGAAGCTCGGCGGCAAGATCCCTCGCGGCGTGCTCATGGTGGGCCCGCCGGGTACCGGTAAGACGCTGCTGGCCAAGGCCATCGCCGGCGAAGCCAAGGTGCCGTTCTTCTCCATTTCCGGTTCCGACTTCGTCGAGATGTTCGTCGGCGTCGGCGCCAGTCGCGTGCGCGACATGTTCGAGCAGGCGAAGAAGCACGCGCCCTGCATCATCTTCATCGACGAGATCGACGCCGTCGGCCGCCATCGCGGCGCCGGTATGGGCGGCGGTCACGACGAGCGCGAGCAGACCCTCAACCAGCTGCTGGTCGAGATGGACGGCTTCGAAGGCACCGAAGGCATCATCGTCATCGCCGCCACCAATCGTCCCGACGTACTCGACCCGGCGTTGCTTCGCCCGGGCCGCTTCGACCGCCAGGTGGTGGTCGGCCTGCCTGACGTGAAGGGTCGCGAGCAGATCCTCAAGGTGCACATGCGCAAGGTGCCGACGTCGTCCGACGTGGACGCGATGACCATCGCGCGTGGTACGCCGGGCTTCTCGGGCGCCGACCTAGCCAATCTCGTCAATGAGGCCGCGTTGTTCGCCGCGCGCGAGAACGCCCGCGAAGTGCGCATGAGCCACATGGATCGCGCCCGCGACAAGATCCTGATGGGTGCTGAGCGCCGCTCGATGGCGATGAACGACGAAGAGAAGCGTCTCACCGCCTACCACGAGGCCGGTCACGCCATCATCGGTCGCCTCGTGCCCGAGCACGACCCCGTCTACAAAGTCACCATCATTCCGCGCGGCCGTGCGCTGGGCGTCACGATGTACCTGCCCGAAGGCGACCGCTACAGCATGAACAAGGTGGCCATCGAGTCCCAGCTGTGCTCGCTGTACGGTGGTCGCGTGGCCGAGGAGGTCATCTTCGGCCACGACAAGATCACCACCGGCGCTTCGAACGACATCGAGCGCGCTACCAAGATGGCGCGCAACATGGCCACCAAGTGGGGCCTGTCCGACGAACTCGGCCCGGTCATGTACGGCGAGGAAGAAGACGAGGTCTTCATCGGTCGCTCCGTCACGCAGCACAAGAGCGTCTCCAACGAGACCGCGCGCAAGATCGACGAAGTGGTGCGCACCATCCTCGACCGCGCCTACGCGCGCAGCAAGGAACTCCTCACCACCAACATCGACAAGCTGCACGTGATGGCGGAGGCGCTGTTGCAGTACGAAACCATCGACGCGCGCCAGATCGACGACATCATGAACGGTCGTGAGCCGGGTCCCCCGGCCGACTGGCAGAAGCCGGGCTCCACGCCGCCCCCGCCGCCGCGAGGCGACGCCGGCTCGGCGCCGGACAAGGTCGGCAAGCCGGCCACGCAGCTGTAAAAGAGAAGGGCGGCCACGAGGCCGCCCTTCTTCGTTGAGCGGGTGGAGACCGCGAACGTTCGACCGAAGGGTGGGGACGGACCCTGTCCGCGATGAGGGCGGAAGAAGCCTCCAGCCATCGTGCAACTGCTTCTCTCGAAAGGGTTTGGACGTCCATTTGCGCCACTTCGTTACCATTGCGCGAAAAAAAGTTTCAGAAAAGTGTTGACGCCCACCCTCAATATCTGAATAATTCCGCTTCTCGGCACGGCGCTAACGCTTCACGGCGATAGTCACCGGGTCTAAGGTTTAAAGTGTGCGCCCGTAGCTCAGTTGGATAGAGTACCAGGCTACGAACTTGGTGGTCGGGAGTTCGAATCTCTCCGGGCGCACCATCTTTAAGCAAGCTATCGTGATCATTCATGCGGTGGCAGCGGTAGTTGAAAGTGTGGTGTGTTCATACGGATTGACGGGCTAGGCTTTGACCCGTAGCATCTGAAAGCTTCACCGGGTAATAATGGTGAAACTTGAAGTTTCGGGGTATAGCTCAGTCTGGTAGAGCGCCAGCTTTGGGAGCTGGATGTCGGGGGTTCGAATCCCTCTGCCCCGACCAATTGGCGTTCTACGTACAGTGCCTGCGCCTGTAGCTCAACCGGATAGAGCATCGGCCTTCTAAGCCGACGGTTGCAGGTTCGATTCCTGTCGGGCGCGCCAATTAAGGTTTATGGTGGGCGTAGCTCAGTTGGTTAGAGTACCGGATTGTGATTCCGGATGCCGTGGGTTCGAATCCCATCGTCCACCCCACTTTTGACATGTTACAATTGAAGTTTACGGGCCGTTAGCTCAGTTGGTAGAGCAGTTGACTCTTAATCAATTGGTCGTAAGTTCGAATCTTACACGGCCCACCAATTCGGACAGCCGCTTGGATTAATCCAGGCGGCTGTTTTTTTACGTGTGATTTTTCAGGCCGCGATTAGCGTATGCGAACTTTCGTAGCGCTTGCCCGTCAAAGGGCTTTCTTCGGTCGTCTGAGAACGTCATGAATAAATCGCTGTTCGCGTTTCTGCTGATCGCACTCACATCGGCGGGCGTCCACGCCGGCGATTCGCCCAAGGACGTACAGGCGCTCATCGGGCGCGGCGATTACGCCGGCGCGGAGGCCGCGCTTCGCGAAGCGGTTTCCGAGCACCCGAGCAGCGCCAAGGCGCACTACGTGCTCGCTGAAGTGCTTGCCCACGAGGGCAACATCGGCGAAGCCAAGGCCGAGGCGAACAAGGCGGCTAGTCTGGACCCGGCCACGCACTTCACCGACCCGGCGAAGTTCCAGCACTTCCAACGCGAACTGGACGCCGCCCTCGCGCCCGCGTCGAGAGGACGTTCCAGTGCATCGCCCGCACTACTGAGCGCCGGCCGGCCGGCGGAGGGCAGGGAAGGGGGATCGTCGCACCTGACCGGCATCCTGATCGCCGTGGTGGTGATCGCGCTCATCGCGTTCTTCTGGACGCGCCGCCGGCGTGACACGGCCAGCGCGTTCAACGGTTATCCGCCGCTGCCCCCGATGAACGGCGCGCCGCCCTACGGCGGTGGCTATCAGGGCTATGCGCCTCCGCCCTCGTCGGGCGTCGGTACGGCCGTCGCGGCCGGCCTGGGCGGACTGGCGGCGGGTGCGTTGCTCGACGAGGCGTTCCGCTCCCACCGCGACGGCGAAGCGACCCGGGATGTCGGTGCCGTCGGCACCTCCGGCGATGCGGGCCAGAGTCCGTCCTCACAGGCCTACGACGACCTTCGCAACGAGCCGATCGACATGGGTAATGACAGCAGTTCGTGGGATGACGGCTCGTCGAGCGATAGTGGCGACTTCGACGACAACCAGTGGTAAGCCGTGAAGGCCGGCGGCCCGGATAGCCGCCGGTCGCCAAAGGGCGCGGGAAACCATAGAATTGCCGGGCGCGAGTATGGCGGAATTGGTAGACGCACCAGATTTAGGTTCTGGCGGGGTGACCCGTGGGGGTTCGAGTCCCCCTTCTCGCACCAGCCTGTATTGAGAAAGATCAAACAGTTATCTCTTGTTGACTCGTCAAGCATTTGATCTTCTCGGCCATTCCTGTCTTTGGATGGTCAAAGGGTTTTGATTCATACCCCGACGCTGGTCTCCTGTCGAAGCCTGTGAATGCTCTGCGCCGCGCTCGTAAGCTGCTTCGTCTGTAAGTGCGTGTAGATGTCGGTGGTAGCTATCGAGCTATGGCCCAGCCACTCCTTCACAATCTTCAGGTCCACGCCGCTCTCCAGCAGGCGGCTTGCGCATGTATGGCGTAGGGAGTGGATGACGCAGTCCCGATGCTTGATGCCTGCTGCCTTCCGCGCACGCGCCCAGATGTCCCGCGCGCGGCGGTCTTTGAGATCCTTGAAGGGACCTTCGGGGATTCCTTTCGGTGGACGTGCGGATACGAAAAAGCCGCCTCATGGGCGGCTATGGAAAAAGGTTCATGCAGCGAGCTGTTATTGGCCGAAAACGCTTATTTCCAAACGAGAGCTACAGGCGCAGCAGGTACAAAAGAAAACCCCGGCAGAGGCCGGGGTTTCTGAGGAATCAGGATGCTTAGGCTAAAAATATTTAGCGGACATACGTGCCTTCGTAATACATGATGTTGTCGGCATTTCTGACGGCCAGGAACTTGTCATTTGTCGCAAGCACGCGGGCGGCTCCGCGTCCGTACGCGTAGTCTCCGGTTCCGCCGCCCCACATATCCACGTAATGCGAGACTTCGTGGATCACGGTCAGCACTTGGCTATCGTAGCCTCCATCGATTTGCTTCAGGTTGAAGAACCCATCACAGAAATTAATTGTCTGTGTCTGCGGGATTGTCCACGCTGCAACTCGGGAATCATACCCAGGACAGCCGCACAGATAAGTCCCAGCACCGATTCGAAGGCTGATCGAGTTCATGAAATGGATCATTTCAAAATCGACGTCCGTGTCCCAATATTGATCGTACCGAGGCTCTGCGTAATGCACTTCACCTGTGTTCTGTGTAGGGCCGAACCAAGTCGTATAAGTAGCATCGTCCTTGATCCGGCCTTGATAGGTCGTTGTGCCTGAAGAGTCTTGACCCTCTACGACAACGTACAGGGCTTTGATGCCTTGAAGAGCGTTGTAGGAAACGTTGTAAGCCGCCAGCGCGGCCGAACGAATGGTGGTGAGCTGCTCACTGGTGCATTGCTGGCTGCCTAACGCCTGAGGCGCCTGCAAGCTTGTCATGCTATGCGATACCGCCGTGACTGCGTGGGCCATCGCTGGGTCAATCCACACAGTCGCGGATTGACTGGCTTGAAAGTAGAAATCGCCATCAATCTCGCCTCTGTCGTCAGTATGGACAGTTACCGAGTAGCCCTGGGTGTAGCTCACTTGAAACGTTCCGCCCGCAGTGAGGTCGTAGTCGGCGGACAGGTCAATATCCTGTGACATTGATTGTCCAGCTTCCATCTTTAGAAAGAAAGTATCCGGGTCTCTCGGCGCAACTCGGACCATTCGGCCTGTGAATGTAACTTCCTTGCCGCTCGCATCTTTCACGTCGAACAGTTTCGTCATTAAATGGCCGTCGGGTGTATAGAACGGGCTAAGAAATTTTGGAATGTAAACCACGCCACCGCTGGTATTTTTGACCGTAACCGTTATGACGCTGGAAGGCGTTTGATTTACTACCGAATGAGGAGCTATCTGCACATCGATGGCCGAAGCGCCAGATTCAACGGACATAAAGCTCAATATCAAAGCAGTCCAAGCAATTAGAAAATGCCTTTTCACATCTACCTCCAAATGGTTCCCTTTCCCCTGTGGCGCGAACGTAGCACGCAAGGTGGGCTGCACGATATTCATGCGGGATCTCCAGAAACGAAAAAGGCCCCTCGTGGGGGCCTGGTGGGACGACGGGTTGTTGGTGGAACCGGAACGAAAAACGCCCCGGCTCCGTGGGGAACCGGGGCGTCTCTTTGGGGTATCTGAAGGAAGTCCTTCATTGCCCTATAGGAATCTTTAGGAGGGAGGAACTATCGTTCCCCTGAGGCTCGACCTTTTACCCCCTCGCGGCACCTGGCGGCACTTGAGTGGCAACGCGGCACCTGAGAAACGGCACCTGTGGTGGCATCTGGCGGGTAAGTGCTTGGCGCGAAAGGGGCTCCGGAAAATTTAGGTTCTGGCGGAGTAATCCGTGAGGGTTCGAGTCCCTCTTCTTGCACCATGGTTAATTTCGATAAATCAAGCGCTTAGGTGTTGCGACATCGTAAGAGTTGCATCTGCCTTAACCATTGCCACCTAGCACGCTGGGTGCCAAAGCACTGCTACGGCTTGCTTGAGGGAATACGTATCACGAAGCACCGGGCTTGGCATTGGCGCTAATCGCCGCGACAGCCGAAGCGCATGTGGCAATTTCGCCGGACCAGCTACGAGTGAGGATCGCTTCATACGTGAAGGTGGTCGCATATGACGTTTTTGTAACCGAAGCGGAAAAGATTGTGGGCGTGGCAGGTACCGGCTATGCAGAGGGCGTAGTAGACGCTGGTAATGGTTGCAGGTTTTGCACTCCGGCCGCGATGCCGTGGGCCCACGTGGCGTGTAGGTAAATGCTAGATCATCTGCACTTGCGCAAGGCAGTGAGTGCGCAGCTTCGTCGACCATGCTGTCCGTCTCGACCTGGGGCGTGGGTGTCAGCCGTGGTCTTGAACGTCGTGTGGCTTAGGCGATCTTCTCCGTCATCTCCCATTTTCCTCGACGGGAAATGGGAGATGTTCCTCGACCGTCCTGCTAGTGACCCTTTAGGGCTCGCCGGATACGTTGACACCGATACGTGCCAATCCAGCCATTAGTTCGCTCATGTGACCCTCGCGAGGCCAGCCGGTTACCTTCGTTACGACGCGGCCGTTGCGGAGAAAGTAGAACGTAGGAGTATCCCAGCTATCCACCATGGGCCAGTCCGTTTTGCGCTCTACAAGGTGCATGGCTTCCCGGGGATGTGCCTTGTTCCAGTCCTCAGCTTCGGTCGAGTCAAGAGTGCGCCGAGGCGGCATGATGAACATCGCCACCTTGCCAATAGCCGCACTAAGTTCGGGCTCTTGATCAATCGCGGCCACAGCATTTCGCGTGAAATGACAATAGGGATGTCCGACAACGATTACCCGCGCTCCCTCGGTCACGTCGACCGGAACACTAATAAACACCCGCTTGGAAGCATCGGTTGCCTCGAGAAAAGCCGGCGAACCGGCCGAAGCAGCCCTCTTGATTACCGGCTGAAGCGGAAGCGCGTTGCCAGGAATGGCTCGGCTGTACGCGTTCGCCTCATCCATACGCCGTTCCATCACCAGTTGGCCCCAATAGTTCGCGCGATCAGACCGCGTTGCCAGCTTTCTCTTCGAGAGAGCATCGAGTACTTGCCACATCGCTCGGGTTATCGACGCGTCGGAAGTGGCGGAGGCAGCGATGTTCGCAGCAGAGAACGCGTATCGGAGATCGTCATTGCTCAGGGCGGAGACCTTTGAGGGATTCAATAAATCGGAGAACCTAGCGAGGAAGGCGCTATCGACGGCCTTGGCGCGCTCGCCGGAGGTCGAGTAGCTCTTCTCATATAGCGCATCGAGTGCGGCGAATCGTTGCTGCATCGTGGCGGCGTTCACCATCGGGGCGAACGCAACGCAGGCTAGTACCAAGATGACTGAGCGTCCCACGCGAACCATTGGTATTCCAGATGGGCTTGGTCAAGAGAGACGCACGATCTTCTGTGCGTCTCTCTACAGAGTCAGCAGTTGGAGGTGCAGGCGAAATCTTTTCATAACTTTCACCGGAACTTGTCGGGTAAATTCGGCAAGGTTGAGTATGATCCTAATTTGATACGCCGTGCGCTTTGCAATCCCGTGTCGTGCGCCGACGGGACGCCATCACGTGGCTGCCTTCGAGGGTTTGCTTCGGTTATTTCTTAAGGTCAGCGCGGCGCATCGGTGCGGCGAGCGATCACGATGCCCGCGCCCGCGAGCAGCACGGTAATGACGAAGTTCGCCGCGAACGCCAGCGTGTAGGACACGTTGAGCAGCGCGGCGAAGAGCGATCCGCCGATGGCCAGCGTCGAGGCCACCAGCAACGATTCGCACAGCTGCAAGGCCGAGCTGTTCGTGCCCTGTTCCTCCGTCGACGACATCGACAGCGTCAGCACTGACACGGTGGCGTAGGCCATGCCCATGCCCAGGCCGGTGAGCATCCAGCCGGCGATGGATACCGCGACGGGCGTCCCGTGGAAGGTGCCAAGGGCGGCGAGGATCGTGCCGACCAGCATCAGCGCCGTGCCGCGGTTGAGCAGCGCCTGGCGCGAGATGGTCGCGTAGTGACCCTGGTACCACGAGCCCGTGAACCATCCCAGTGCGCCACCGCTGATGGCGACGCCGGCCCACAGCGGGGACATACCGTGCTCGTGCGAGAACATCAGCGGCAGGAAGGCCTCGGTGCCGAAGAAGGCCGACGCGGCCACGCCGCGCAAGACGATGACGGCGGGCAGGCCATGGGCGGCCACGAGCGTGCCCCTGGGAAGCAGTCGGCGTCCGCAGCCGACGAGCAGGGCGATGGCGGGCACGAATGTCGCCAGGGCGAGCCAGCCACTTTCCTGTCCGGCGACGAACAGCAGGCACGCGCCGATGGAGGCGCCCACGGCGTTGGGTAAGCGGCCGGGCTGGCCGGCAGGCATGCCGGTCGGTCGTTCCATCGTGCGGAGCGCGCCGCGCAGCGCGATGGCGGCCGGGACGGCGAGGATCGGCACCGCCAGGAAAACCCATCGCCAGCCGAAGTGTTCGACGATCGCTCCGCTGATCGCCGGCCCGATCAGGGCGGGTATCACCCAGCCCGCCGAGAACGAGGCGAAGACCTTCGGCCGAAGTCGCTCGGGGTAGAGGCGTCCGACGATCACGTAAAGCGCGGGAAACAGGCATCCCGCGCCGAAGCCCTGCACCAGGCGCCCCAGCAGGAGGATGGGCATGGTCCGGGCAAGCCCGGCGATGACCAAACCGGTCACGAAGCCGATCAGGCCCGTCCATATGGCGGGCCCGGGCCCGCGACGGTCGCTCCAGCGGCCGGAGAGCGTCATGCCGATGATGCTGGTGGCCAGCACGCCACCGAAGGCCAGGGCATAGAGGCGTAGGCCGTCCAGTTCGCGGGCGACCGTGGGCATGGCGGTGGTGACGGCCAGCGCCTCGAAGGCGATGAGGGATATCAGGGCCACCATGCCGACGGTGGCGGCGCGATAGGGCGGCGAGAGAATGCCGCCCGTTTCGTCGGCCGGTGCCTGGCGAAGATCGGCGTCCTGGGTGCGCACGTTCATGAACATTCCTTGCGAATCGGACCAGTGTCGCACGCTTGCGCGGCGACCCTTCCTGACGCAGGATGCAACCTCAACCAATGTTCAGGTCAAGGGCATGCGCGAATTGAGCGTGGGCGAGGCGGCGAGGCGGGCAGGGGTGGCGGTCTCGGCCCTGCACTTCTACGAGCGAAAGGGGCTGATCCAAAGCCTTCGTACGTCCGGCAACCAGCGCCGTTATGCGGCCGACGTGCTGCGGCGGATCGCGGTGATCCGCGTGGCCCAGCGGGTAGGCATCCCGCTGGAGGCCGTGGGCCGGGCCTTCGCCTCGCTGCCGCCAGGGCGCCCACCGGACAAGGAGGACTGGGCCGCCATGTCCGAGACGTGGCGGAAGGAGCTGGAGCAGCGGATCGCCCAGCTCAGCCATCTGAAGGACCGCCTGACGGACTGCATCGGCTGCGGTTGCCTTTCCCTGACCGCCTGTTCCCTGGCCAATCCTGGCGATGCCCTGGGCGCCGAAGGGGGTGGCCCCAGGCGTTGGGCGGGCGAGTGAGGCAGGTTGCGGCGGTACGGAGCGGAAACGTAGAATGGGCAGTCATTTGCGGGGTTTTTCGCCACCGGGGATGGGGTCGCGCCGGCGGCCCGGCGTTCGCGGCGATTCCCTTTGTTTCGGTTACGGCGACGGACGTTCGCCATCGCGCCACGGCACGTGGTGGTTTCAGGAGAGGTCATGCAGGTTTCGGTTGAGAATGTCGGCAAGCTCGGGCGCAAGCTCACGGTGAAGTTTCCGGCGGAGCGCCTGGAGACCCAGGTCAGCGAGCGCATCGCGGAAATGGGCCGCACGGTACGCCTGAAGGGCTTCCGCCCCGGCAAGGTGCCCACCAACGTGATCAAGCAGCGTTTCGGCGCGCAGGTCCGTGGCGAGGCGCTGTCCGAACTCATCGGCAGCACGCTGCGCGAGGCCGTGCAGCAGGAGAAGCTGCAGCCCATCGCCAACCCGTCGGTCGACACCACGGGCAACCCGGTCGATGGCGAAATCGCCTACACGGCCACCTTCGAAGTGATGCCGGAGTTCCCGGCCATCGACGTCGCCTCGCTCGAAATCGCCCGTCCGAAGGCCGAGGTGAAGGACGCCGACATCGACAAGATGATCGAAACCCTGCGCACCCAGCGCCGCAGCTTCGACGAAGTGACCCGCGCCTCGAAAGACGGCGACTTCGTGATGTTCGAATACGCCGCCGAGGCCGGCGACTACCGCTTCCCGGCCGAAGGCCTGGAACGTGCCGGCAGCGTGCTGGGCTCGGGCACCCTGTTCAAGGCCCTCGACGAGGCCCTCACCGGTCGCACGGCGGGCGAGGACCTGGTCCAGGACGTCGCCTTCCCCGAGGACTTCCGCAACCCCGAGCTGGCCGGCAAGACCGCCAAGGTCACCTTCAAGATCGTCAAGGTGCAGGAGCCCAACCTCCCGGCGGTGGACGACGATTTCGTGAAGCTGTTCGGCGTGGCCGACGGCAGCATCGAGACCTTCCGCAAGGAAGTCCGCGCCAACCTCGAGCGCGAGCTCAAGGCCACCGTGATGGCCCGCCTGAAGTCCGAAGTGGCCGAGAAGCTGGCCGGCGCCTATCCGGACCTCGACGTGCCCGACCTCATGGCCAACGCCGAGGCGCAGAGCCTCGCCGCGGGCAACCTGCCGCGTGGCCAGCAGCCGTCGCCGGAGATGGTCGCCGAAGCCCTGCCGTTCGCCCGCAAGCGCGTCACGGCCGCTCTCCTGATGGGTGAGATCGCCCGCAAGAACGAGCTGCGCCTGGATCGCAAGCGCCTGGCCGAGATGCTCACGGCGATTGCCTCTACCTATGAAGAGCCGGAAAAGGTCATTGAACTGTATAACGGCGACCCCCAACTGATGCAGGGATTGCAGAACCGCGTGATGGAAGACCAGGTGGCCGAGTGGGTGGCGGACAACGCCAAGACCACCGACCAGGAACTGAGCTTCGACGAGGTGATGCGACCGGTCGGCGCCTGAGCGCCGATCGTCTGATTACCACCCGGGCCCCATACGAAGGAGAGACCGAATGTCCATGGCTCCGATCCAGAACCTCAACCTGGTGCCCATCGTCGTCGAGCAGACCTCGCGCGGCGAGCGTTCCTACGACATCTATTCGCGCCTCCTCAAGGAGCGCATCATCTTCGCGGTCGGCCCGGTCGACGATTACATGGCCAATGTGATCGTCGCCCAGATGCTGTTCCTCGAGTCCGAAAACCCGGACAAGGACATCAACCTGTACATCAACAGCCCCGGTGGTTCCGTCACCGCGGGCATGGCGATCTACGACACGATGCAGTTCATCAAGCCGGACGTCAGCACCATGTGCATCGGCCAGGCGGCTTCGATGGGCGCCTTGCTGCTGGCGGCGGGCGCGGCCGGCAAGCGTTTCTCGTTGCCGCACTCCCGCATCATGATCCATCAGCCGTGGGCGGGTGGCATTTCCGGCCAGGCCACCGACATCGAGATCCACGCCCGTGAAATTCTTACGATGCGTGAACGCCTCAATGCGATTCTGGCCCACCACAGCGGCAAGACGGTCGACGAAATCGCCCGTGATACCGAGCGCGACCGCTTCATGAGCGGGGCGGAAGCCCAGGCCTACGGCCTGATCGACTCGGTGGCCGAAAAGCGCACGGTTGAAACCGTCAAATCCGCTTGATTCATCTTTTCGCTTGTGAAAACCGGCACTTCGCCCCTGGAACCAGGGGCGGAGTGCTGTGCTATTCTCAAAGCGCACCTGGATTCTCAGTAGGGCACATAGCATGAGCGACGAGCGGCAGAGCCGTTCCAACGACGGCGGCAAGATCCTTTACTGCTCCTTCTGCGGCAAGAGCCAGCATGAAGTGCGCAAGCTGATTGCCGGTCCCAGCGTGTTCATCTGCGACGAATGCGTTGAGCTGTGCAATGACATCATCCGCGAAGAGCTCGAGGAAAAGGCGGCCACCGGCCGTACGCACCTTCCCAAGCCGCGCGAGATCATGGATGCGCTCGACCAGTACGTGGTCGGCCAGACGCGCGCCAAGAAGGCGCTGTCCGTCGCGGTCTACAACCACTACAAGCGCATGGAATCGCGCCAGAAGAACGACGAAGTCGAGCTGGGCAAGTCCAACATCCTCCTGATCGGTCCCACCGGTTCGGGTAAGACGTTGCTGGCCGAAACGCTGGCCCGTCTCCTCAACGTACCGTTCACCATCGCCGATGCCACCACGCTGACCGAAGCGGGCTACGTGGGTGAAGACGTCGAGAACATCATCCAGAAGCTCCTGCAGAAGTGCGACTACGACGTCGAGAAGGCGCAGAGCGGCATCGTCTACATCGATGAAATCGACAAGATCTCGCGCAAGAGCGAGAACCCGTCGATTACCCGCGACGTGTCCGGCGAAGGCGTGCAGCAGGCCCTGCTCAAGCTCATCGAAGGCACGCTGGCGTCGGTGCCTCCGCAGGGTGGCCGCAAGCACCCGCAGCAGGAATTCCTGCAGGTCGATACGCGCAACATCCTCTTCATCTGCGGCGGCGCGTTCGCCGGACTGGAGAAGGTGATCCAGCAGCGTTCCGAGACCACCGGCATCGGCTTCGGCGCCGAAGTGCGCTCCAAGGCGCGCACGGAAAACGTCGGCAAGTTGCTCGCCGACGTCGAGCCGGCCGACCTGGTCCGTTTCGGTCTCATTCCGGAGTTCGTTGGCCGCCTGCCGGTCGTGGCCACGCTCGATGAGCTCGACGAGGCTGCCCTGGTGCAGATTCTCACCGAGCCCAAGAACGCGGTGACCAAGCAGTTCCGCAAGCTCTTCGAGATGGAAGGCGCCGAACTGGAGTTCCGTCCGGAGGCCTTGTCCGCCATCGCCCGTCGCGCGCTCAAGCGCAAGACCGGCGCACGTGGACTGCGAACCATTCTCGAGCAGGTGCTCCTCGACACGATGTTCGAGCTGCCGTCCCTGGAGCACGTGAGCAAAGTCGTGGTCGACGATGCCGTCATCGAAGGCCAGGCTGAGCCTTACCTGATCTACCGCGGCAACCTGCAGCAGCAGCGCATCGCGGGTGAGGGTGGCGACGCGGCCTGACGGCTGCTTCCCGCCCTCCCGGCGGCCCCGGCGTCCCTAGGCGCCGGGGCCGTTTTCGTTTCGGCGTCCGGCACTTGATCGATCCTTGCCGAGCCACCACTTGACGTTCATGGCGGCTCCGGCGCAGTGTCGGGGCGAGCCCTAAAAAATCTCCGAGGGAAACCCCAAGCACATGGCGAAGAATCGCAGCCAAACCACGAGCGGCGCCGAGCTGGACCTGCTTCCGGTCCTGCCCTTGCGTGACGTTGTCGTCTATCCGCACATGGTCATTCCGTTGTTCGTGGGTCGCGACAAGTCCATGCGTGCGCTGGAGCAGGCGATGGAAGGCGAGCGGCAGATCCTGCTCGTCGCGCAGAAGAGCCCCGACATCGACGATCCCGCCATCGCGGACCTGCATCAGGTCGGTACGCTGGCGGGCGTCCTGCAATTGCTGAAGCTGCCTGACGGCACCGTAAAGGTGCTGGTCGAAGGCCAGTCTCGCGTGCAGATCGATTCGTTCGAAGACGACGCCGGCATGATGAGCGGACGCGCGCGCGTCATCGAACCCATTTACAGCAGCAACGAGCGCGAACTCGACGTGGTGTCGCGCTCGCTCGTGTCGCTGTTCGAACAGCTGGTGAAGCAGAGCCGCAAACTGCCGCCGGAAATCCTCGCCACGCTGTCGGGCATCGAAGATCCGTCGCGCCTGGCCGATTCCATTGCCGCGCATCTGTCCGTGCGCATGGCCGACAAGCAGAAAGTGCTCGAGACGGCCGATGTCGGCGAGCGCCTCGAACTGCTCATCGGTCTGGTCGACGGCGAGATGGATCTGCAGCAGGTCGAGAAGCGCATCCGCGGCCGCGTGAAGTCGCAGATGGAGAAGAGCCAGCGCGAGTACTACCTCAACGAACAGATGAAGGCCATCCAGAAGGAACTGGGTGAGGGCGAAGAGGGCGCCAACGAGCTCGAAGAGCTACAGAAGAAGATCGACGCCGCCGGCATGCCCAAGGCCGTCCTCGCCAAGGCCAGGCAGGAATTCAACAAGCTCAAGCAGATGTCGCCGATGTCGGCGGAAGCCACGGTCGTGCGCAATTATCTCGACTGGGTGGTGGGCGTGCCGTGGAAGAAGCGCAGCAAGGTCCGCAAGGATCTCGCGCTGGCGCAGGAAACGCTCGACGCCGATCACTTCGGCCTGGAGAAGGTGAAGGAGCGCATCCTCGAATACCTCGCCGTGCAGCAGCGCGTCGATCGCATGAAAGGCCCCATCCTCTGTCTCGTCGGTCCGCCCGGCGTGGGCAAGACCTCGCTCGGCCAGTCGATCGCCAAGGCCACCAACCGCAAATTCGTTCGCATGAGCCTGGGCGGCGTGCGCGACGAAGCCGAGATTCGTGGTCACCGCCGTACCTACATCGGTTCGATGCCGGGGCGCATCGTGCAGAACCTCAACAAGGTCGGCACGAAGAATCCGCTGTTCGTGCTCGACGAAATCGACAAGATGTCGATGGACTTCCGTGGCGATCCGTCGTCGGCGCTGCTCGAAGTGCTCGACCCCGAACAGAACAACGCCTTCAACGACCATTACCTCGAAGTGGACCTCGACCTCTCCGAAGTGATGTGGATCGCCACGGCCAATTCGCTCAACATCCCCGGTCCGTTGCTCGATCGCATGGAAGTGATCCGCATCCCGGGTTACACCGAAGACGAAAAGCTCAACATCGCGCAGAAGTACCTGCTGTCCAAGCAGCTGAAGGCCAACGGCCTGAAGGCGGGCGAGCTCACGGTGGCGGAAGACGCCTTGCGTGACATCGTGCGCTACTACACGCGTGAATCGGGCGTGCGCAACCTCGAGCGCGAGATCTCCAAGATCTGCCGCAAGGTGGTGAAGGAGCTGGCGCTTGGCACGGTGCCGGCCAATGCCAAGGCCAAGGTGAAGAAGGCTCCGGCGAAGGCCGCCAAGCCGGGCAAGGCGCTCGCGCCGGGCCAGGTGCGCGTGGATGCATCCAACCTCGATCACTACCTCGGCGTGCGCCGCTTCGATTTCGGTCGCGCCGAACAGCAGAACGAAGTCGGTCTCGTGACCGGCCTGGCGTGGACCCAGGTAGGCGGCGACCTGCTCAGCATCGAAGCCTCCGTGGTACCCGGCAAGGGCCGGCTGGTGCACACCGGTCAGCTCGGCGATGTCATGAAGGAGTCGATCCAGGCGGCATTGAGCGTCGTGCGTGCCCGCGCCGCGGGCCTGGGCATCGAGGCGGACTTCCACGAAAAGCTCGACATCCACATCCACGTGCCGGAAGGCGCCACGCCGAAGGATGGCCCCAGCGCGGGTATCGCCATGTGCACGGCGCTGGTCTCGGCGCTCACCAAGGTACCGGTGCGCTCCGAAGTGGCGATGACGGGCGAGATCACCCTGCGCGGACGCGTGCTGCCCATCGGTGGCCTCAAGGAGAAGTTGCTTGCGGCGCATCGTGGCGGCATCACCACCGTGATCATTCCGGAGGAAAACCGGAAGGATCTCGCCGACCTGCCGGAAAACATCACGTCGTCGCTGGACATCCATCCGGTGAAGTGGATCGACGAAGTGCTCGACCTCGCCCTCGAACGTCCTCTCGGCCCCAAGAAAGCGGGCGGCGGCGAGGGGGTGGCGGTGCCTCGCGCGAAGGGAAAAGGCAAGTCGAAAGAGTCGCCGTCAGTGACTCACTGACGCGATTTCATCGTTTCGATGCGTGAACGAGGGCGCACTCCGGTGCGCCCTTTTCGTCTTCGTCGTCCTATGGTTGTTACCCTGCAATAATCGCATTTGTACTCGCGCGCAAGTCTCGTTTGACCATGCATATCCGCTGAAAGCCTTGGTATTGCTTGTATTGCGGTTGGGGGGAAGGCGCTGGTATAAAGGCGGCACCGCGATCACCCGTGCCGCAACGGCACCATCGATCACGGGGTCGCTTCCCAGGTCACCTGGCTTCCACGACCTATGCCTTTTCGTCCAGGATCGCCGTCCGGCGGTTCGAATCATCCTTAGGGAGTTACGTAATGAATAAATCCGAACTGATCGCCGCCATTGCCGAAAAGTCCGAGCTGTCGAAGGCCGATGCGGGCCGCGCGCTCGAAGCTTTCATCGATGCCGTCAAGGAAGGCCTCAAGGGCGGTGGTGACGTGGCGATCGTCGGCTTCGGCACGTTCAAGGTGCGCTCCCGCGCCGCTCGCACGGGCCGCAACCCGCGCACGAACGAAGAGATCAAGATTCCGGCCTCCAAGGTCCCCGCTTTCACCGCTGGCAAGGCGCTGAAGGATCACGTAAACTAATCGGTCTAACCGTTAGGGGTGCTTAGCTCAGCGGTAGAGCGTCGCCTTTACACGGCGCTGGTCGGGGGTTCGATCCCCTCAGCACCCACCAAACGGAACGTGGAGTGGTAGTTCAGTCGGTTAGAATGCTGGCCTGTCACGCCGGAGGTCGCGGGTTCGAGTCCCGTCCACTCCGCCATTCGTCCGCAAAGGCGCCCGCGTGGCGCCTTTGCTTTATCTAACGTCGGTTAGGATTTGCCGGCGCAACCGTTGCGAGTCGCATCATGCTGCAAGCCCTGCGTAACAAGATCCATGGTTGGCCCGCGGCCATCGTCCTCGGCGTCTCCGTCTTCGCCGTCGCGTTCTTCGGCATCGAGTCGTACTTCGTCTCACACGTCGACACCTACGTGGCGAAGGTGGGCGACCAGGAAATTTCGCAGCAAGACTGGCAGAACCGACTCAACGAGCTTCGTCAGCAGTTCGCCCAGAATCCCAATTCGCAGTTCACGGCGGCCGATCTCGAAAAGCCCGAACTGAAGCAGAAAGTACTCGACGGTCTCGTGAGTCAGGCGCTGCTGCAACAGGCCAACACGAACCTCAAGCTCACCGTGTCCGACCTCGACGTGCGCCAGACCATCGGCAGCGATCCCAGCTTCCAGGTCAACGGCCAGTTCAGCCCCGAAGCCTACCGCGCCATCCTCAATATGCAGGGCATGTCGCCGGCGATGTACGAAGCGAAGGTTCGGGCCTCGCTGGCCACGCAGTTGCTGCCGTCGGCCATCTCCAGCACCACGCTCGTGAGCGAAGCCGACGTCGACGGATTCTTCCGCCTGCGCCTGCAGAAGCGCGACCTGCGCTTCGTCGACCTGCCGCGCCCCTCGCTCACCGACGCCTCGGTGGCCGACGCGGACATCGACGCGTTCTACAAGTCGCACATCGCCGACTACACCACGCCCGAGCAGGTTTCGGTCGACTACCTCGAAGTGAAGCAGGCCGATCTGAAGGCCGAAGCGCCCACCGACGAGCAGCTGCGCACGTATTACGACCAGAACAAGCAGCGCTACGCGCAGCCGCCGCAACGCGAGGCCGCGCACATTCTCATCAACGTGCCGAAGAACGCCACGCCCGACCAGCAGAAGGCCGCGCTCGAGAAGGCGAAGAAGATCGCCGCCGAAGCCACGCCCGAAAACTTCGCCAAGCTGGCGGCGGAGAACTCCGACGACCTGGGCTCCAAGCGTACCGGCGGCGACCTCGGCTGGCTGGAAAAAGGCGTGGCCAATGCCGCGTTCGATACCGCCCTGTTCGGCATGAAAAAGGGCGACATCACCAAGGAGCCCGTGCTTTCGCCGGAAGAGGGCTACCACATCATCTGGCTGCGCGACGCCCGCGACGGCGATGCCAAGCCATTCGATCAGGTGCGTGCGCAGATCGCGGACGACTGGTCGAAGAACGAGGGTGAGCGTCTTTACAACGAGCGGGCGGGCAAGCTGGCGGATCTCGCCGAACGCAACCCCGGTTCGCTCGAACCGGTGGCGAAGGAGCTTGGCCTCACGATCAAGACGTCGCCGCTCTTCGGTCGCCAGGGTGGCGAAGGCATTCCCACCGATCCGAAGTTCGTGCAGGCGGCGTTCGCCGACGACGTGCTGAACCAGGGCAACAATTCGTCGCTGGTGCAGCTCGGCAAGGGCGATGCCGTGGTCATGCATCTCAGCAAGCACAACGCCGCCACGCCCAGGGCGCTGGCGGACGTGAAAGACATGGTGCGTCAGCGCATTCTCGACGAGCGCGTGGACGCGCAGGCCCGGAAGCAGGCCGACGACATCGCCGCGCAGCTGAGCAAGGGGGGCGACGTGGCGGCGCTCGCCAAGGCGCCGGTGCATACGCTGCCCGACCTGGAGCGCGACAAGCTCGCCACGGTGAAGGACGTTCCCCAGGAAGTGCTGGTGCAGTCCTTCAGCCTGCCGCGCCCGGTCGACGGCAAGCCGTCGTGGTCGGTGGTGCGTACCGGCGACGCGACTTACGCGCTGGTGGCGGTCGACAAGGTGACCGACGGCGATCCGTCCAAGGTCGACAAGGCGCAGCGTGACGCACTTCGCGGCCAGATGATGGACGCCATGGCCCAGGCCACCACGCTGGACTACATCCAGGCCCTGAAGGCCAAGGCCGATATCAAGGTCGCGCAGGATCGCATGTAAGCCGCCTTCCCGCGCCACCCGAAAGCCCCTCTCCGGAGGGGCTTTTTTGTTGCCCGCCACCCGTGCACCGTGCGGAGGCGCATGGATGGCCGTCGCCATTACAATGGGCGCCTTGACGCGTCGAAGGAACTACCAGTGATCATCCAACCCAAGGTCCGCGGTTTCATCTGCACCACCGCCCACCCGATCGGCTGCGCGAAGAACGTCGAAGAGCAGATCGCCATCACCAAGGCCAGCGGCACGTTCGCCGCCGGTCCGAAGAACGTACTCGTGATCGGCTCGTCGACCGGCTACGGTCTCGCCTCGCGCATCACCGCCGCCTTCGGCCATGGCGCCGCGACCCTGGGCGTGTTCTTCGAAAAGCCGTCCAGCGACACCAAGACGGGTACGGCCGGCTGGTACAACGCGCATGCCTTCGATCAGCTCGCCCGCGAGGCGGGCCTCTTCGCGAAGTCGATCAACGGCGACGCGTTCGCCAACGAGACGCGCGCCAAGGCCATCGAGATCATCAAGAACGAGATGGGCGGCAAGGTCGACCTCGTGGTCTATTCGCTGGCGTCGCCCGTGCGCAAACTGCCGGAAGGCACGGCCATGGGTGAGCCCGGCACCGTGGTGCGTTCCGCGCTGAAGACCATGGGCGACACCTTCACGGCGTCGTCGGTCGACACGAACAAAAACGAAGTGGTGCAGGCCACCGTCGAACCGGCCACCGAGCAGGAAGTGAAAGACACCGTTACCGTGATGGGCGGCGAAGACTGGTCGATGTGGATCGACGCACTGGCCGACGCTGGCGTCCTGGCCGATGACGCCACCACCATCGCCTACAGCTACGTCGGCACCTCGATCACCTGGCCGATCTACTGGCACGGTACGCTCGGCCAGGCCAAGCAGCACCTCGACCGTACCGCGAAGGAGCTGGGTGAGCGTCACAAGGAGCGTGGCCTGCGCTCGTACGTGGGCGTGATGAAGTCGGTGGTGACCCAGGCCAGCTCGGCCATCCCGGTGATTCCGCTTTACGTGTCCATGGTCTTCAAGATCATGAAGGCCAAGGGCATCCACGAAGGTACGATCGAGCAGATCAACCGCCTGTTCCACGATCGCCTGTATCGCGCCGATGCGGCCAAGCCCGAGACCGATGCCGACGGCCGCCTGCGCCTCGACGACTGGGAACTGCGCGACGACGTGCAGGGCGAATGCAAGGCGTTGTGGCCGACCGTCACCACGGCGAACCTGTGGAGCGATACCGACTACGCCGGCTACAAGCACGACTTCATCAAGCTGTTCGGCTTCGAGGTGGAAGGCGTGGATTACGGCGCCGACGTGAGCGCCGACGTGCAGTGGGACGTCGTGCAGCTTTAAGCGTGATAGCGATGGCGCCATATCGCTTGGTCGAGCGATATGGCGCCAGGCTCCTGCGTGCGCAGGAGCGACGGCCTACCTCACGTCGCCGTTCCTGCTTACACAAGAGCGACGGTCTATCTCGCATCGTCGTTCCTGCGTACGCAGGAACCCAGCGCGTCGGTCCCGACTGAAATCGACGACGTTTCCTATGTAATCAGCGCGACGCCGTGAGCTTCAAAACCTGCCCGGGCTTCACCGCCTTCGTCTGCAGGTCGTTCCACTTCACCAGCTGTTCCACGCTCACCTGGTGCAAGCGCGCGATCGACCACAGCGATTCGCCGTTGTTGACCTTGTGGATCACCAGCTGCGGTTCGTCCTTCTTCGCCGACTTCTTCGCAGCGGCGACGGTTTTCTTCGACGCCTTGCCCTTGCCCTTGCCGTGCCTGGCCGTCGCCGGCTTTGCGGCTTCGTCATCCATGGACGCATCGGCCGACGCGTCCGCCACGTCAGCCACCGGATCGACCGGCCCGAGCTTGTACTGGTCGGCGGCGCTCTTCGGCAGCAACAGGCTGGAGGTGACCATCCCCTTTGCGGTGCGGTATGCCGGATTGAAGTCGCGCAGGTCGTTCATCGACAGGCCCGACTGCTTCGCGGCCTGCGCGAGCGACTGCGGATTGGACACCTGCACCACCTGTAGCGCGTCATCGAGGTCTTGCCGCGGCAACTGCACGTTGAAACGGGCCGGATCGCGCACGATGCACGCCATGGCCATCAGCTTGACCAGGTGCTCTTTCGTGGTGGCCTTCATGGGCACGTCGGGCAGGCCCTCGTCGTCCGACGGTCCGCCATGCTTGTCGATCGTTCGCTTGAGGCCGAACTCGCCCGCGTTATAAGCCACGTCGACCAGGCGCCAGTCGCCGAGGTCGTCGTAGTAGCGGCGCATCATCGACATCACCGAATTGGTGGATTTGGCGATGTCCAGGCGCTCGTCGTAATTCTTCTCGACGCGCAGGCCAAGGGTGCGCGCGGTCTCGGGCATGATCTGCCACATGCCGGCAGGCCGGTTTTTCTTGCCCGGCACATGGCGGTACTGGCTTTCCACCCAGGGCAGCAACGCGAACTCGCCCGCCACGCCGTGCGTCATCGCCGACTTGTGCGCGTAGACGATCAGCGGCAGCACTTCGTTCACCTGCTGCTCGAAGCGATTCGGCATCTTCGTGTAGGTGCGTGCCCAGGCCAGTACTTGCGGATCGGCCGAGCAACCCTGCATGCCGAAGCTGTCGCGCATGCTCGCCCAGAAATCCGCGGGCGGGGCAGGGCGGATCATCTTCGGCACGAAGGCCACGTCGTCCACCGGCGGCGCGATGACCGGCGGCGCGGGAGTGGCCACCGGATGTTGCGGAACGGCCGCGCAGGCCGTCAGCAGAAGCGGGATGAGGGTGGGCAACAGCCGCCGGCTGAGAGCGATCATGCGTTGAAGGTGTCCTTGGCCTGGCGCAGCGCGGCAAAGCGCTGCGCACGCGTGGCGTGGTCCTTGCCCTGCGCCTCGACCCAGCGGGCGATCGCCTCGCTGTCGACGCGCAGGAAAGGATTGGTGGCGTACTCGTCGGCGAGGCGGCTGGGCACGGATGGACGGCCCTCCTCGCGCAAGCGCGCCACCTCGTCACGACGGAGGCGCAAGGGGCCGTTGTCCGGATCGACGCTGAGCGCGAAACGGATGTTGGCCGCGGTGTACTCGTGGGCGCAGCAGACCAGCGTGTCGCCGGGCAGGTCCGCGAAGCGGTCGAGCGAAGCGAGCATCTGTTCCGGCGTGCCTTCGAAAAGGCGGCCGCAACCGACGCTGAAGAGGGTGTCCCCGCAGAACAGGAAACCTTCGCCGACATAAGCTACGTGCGTCGTCGTGTGGCCGGGCACCGCGATCACCCGGAAGGTGGCGCGCGGCGATTCCAGCGTGATGACGTCGCCGTCTTCCACGAAACGGTTCTTCGGCTGGATGCGCGGATCGCCCGTGGCGTACACCTCGACGTCGTGGCGTGCCACGAGGTCGGAGACACCACCGATGTGGTCGTTGTGATGGTGCGTGAGCAGGATCGCCCGCAGCGTCCAGCCGCGCTCGGCGAGGGCGGCTTCGACGGGGGCGGCTTCACCGGGATCCACGACGAAGGCGTTGCCCTCGTCGTCGGCGACCAGCCAGATGTAGTTGTCGCTCAAGGCCGCGACGGGTACCCAATGCATCGGGCGGACTCCGTGACACGTCGATAGGGCGCGAACACCCAAGGAATGGCCGCCCGAAGGGGCGGGGCGGCCGGACTATATCAACGGGGTATGGGCTGCTTGTTGGAATTTCGTTAACGGTGCGGATGCCGTTCAACCTCACTACACTCGACACGCATGCCTCACCTTAACCCCGACATCTACGCCTCGCCCCCGATCGGCAAGCTGATGGCCGACGAGGATCGCGTGCTCGGCCCCCTGCTGGCCCGTTGCACGGGCGACCATGGCCTGCACCTCACGGCCTCGGCCCAGGCCGGGGTGCCCGCCTTGCCTCTCCTGGGCCACTGGGCGACCGTGAAGGTGGCCGGCGCCGTCCTGGGTGGGGACGTGCACGCAAGCGGCCTGGAGGCCCTCCCGTTCGCCGACGACGCGTTCGGAGTGGTGCTGCTGCGCCACGCGCTCGAAACCACGGCGCGGCAGGACAACCTGCTCGACGAGGCCATCCGCGTGCTGGCGCCCGGCGGCATGCTCGCGATCACCGGCATCCATCCCGTCGGCCTGTGGTCTCCCTGGCTGGCGAGACGTAGCCAGGGCACCCGTCCCCGCCTTACCTGGCCATGGTGGTGGAGCCAGCGCCTGGTGCGCGACGATTTCGAACTCGCCATGCCGCGCCGCGTGGGCAGCCCCTGGCCGCGTGCCAGCGGTTCACCGTTCGCCGAATCCCTGCTGGGCGGCGGATATCTGCTGCTGGCGCGCAAAAAACGTCCGGCGGCGGTACCCTTGCGCCCCCGCCCGGTAGCCGTGCCGGCGCCGATGTCCGGCTCGCTCGCCTCGGGTGCTCGCCGCAACGCCCGTCAAACCCTTTAGCCGATCCCCTACATGACCGACACCGTTGAACTCTTCACCGATGGCGCCTGCCTCGGCAATCCCGGCCCGGGTGGCTGGGCCGCGCTGCTGCGGGCCAAGGGCATCGAAAAGATGCTTTCCGGCGGCGAACCGGACACCACCAACAACCGCATGGAACTGATGGGCGCCATCGCCGGCCTGGAGGCGCTCACGCGTCGCTGCGAGGTGCACCTCATGACCGACTCCAAGTACGTGATGCAGGGCGTGCAGGAGTGGGTGCCCAAGTGGCGTCGCAATGGCTGGATGACGGCCGACAAGAAGCCGGTGAAGAACCAGGACCTCTGGGTGCGCCTCGACGCGGCGGCCGCCGCGCACACGGTGACCTGGGAGTGGGTGAAGGGCCACAGCGGCCACGACGAAAACGAGCGCGTGGACACCGCCGCGCGCGATCAGGCGCTGATTTACAAGGCGAAGGGCAAGGTCGCATGAGGCAGGTCGTTCTCGATACGGAAACCACGGGCCTGGAAGTGCAGCAGGGGCACCGCCTCGTCGAAATCGGTGCGGTCGAGATGATCGGGCGCCGCCCCACGGGCCGTCATTTCCACACCTATCTCAATCCCGAGCGTGCCATCGACGAAGAGGCGAGCAAGGTCACGGGCATCAAGGACGAAGACCTGATCGATAAGCCGTTCTTCCGCGACAAGGTGGACGAGTTCCTGGCCTTCATCAAGGGCGCCGAGCTGATCATCCACAACGCGGCGTTCGACGTGGGCTTCCTCGATGCCGAGTTGCGCATGGCCGGCGCGCACTATGGGCGCATCGCCGATCACGCCAGCGTGCTCGATACGCTCGTGATGGCGCGCACGATGTATCCCGGTCAGCGCAACAGCCTCGATGCGCTCTGCAAGCGCCTGGGCGTGGACAACACCAAACGCGATCTCCACGGCGGCCTGCTCGATGCGCAGTTGCTGGCGGATGTCTACGTCGCGATGACGTCGGGCCAGGTGGGCCTGGATTTCGTCTTCGACGCGGGTGCCGACAACAACGCGTCGCGCGTGCTCGACAACATCGTCATCGCCCGCCGTCCCATCGTGTTGCGTGCAAGTCCCGAAGAGGCCGAGTTGCACGACAAGCGCCTCGACGCCCTCGACAAGGCCGCCGGCGGCCAGAGCATCTGGCGCCGCCTCGAATCCGACACGGTGCATTGACGGTTCGCGATCATCCGCTCGGTAGGAGCCGCTTCAGCGGCGATGCCGAGCGGGACCGCTGCAGGCCGCGAGCTTTTGCTCAATCCGCCGCACGCACCAGGATGGCGGTGATGTTATCCCGCCCCGTGCCCGCCAGCGCCTTCAGGATCAACTGATCCACGGCTTCCTGCGCGGCGATATCCGAGCGCGAGACGATCTCGGCGATCTTCGCATCGTCGACTTCATCGGTAAGGCCATCCGTGCAAAGCAGCAATCGTGCTCCCGCCCGCAACTCGCCGCGCGCCAGCCCGATATGCAGTTGGTCGGGCAAGGTGATTCCCAGTGCCTGGGTGAGCAGGCTGCGCTGCGGATGATTCCGCGCCTGGGCCTCGGTCAGCTCGCCGGCCTCGACCAGCGCCTCCACGATGGAATGGTCGTGGGACAGCCGCTCCAGGGAACCGTCCCACCGGTAGATCCGGCTATCGCCCACCCAGGCCGCCTCGTACGACCGCCCGTCGATTCGCACGGCGGCGATGGTCGTACCCATCGGCCGCGATTCGGCCAACCCGCTGGACTTGGCGATGAGCGCTTCGTTTACCCGCTGAATGGCGTCCACCAGCGACTGCCCCGCACCGACCTGCGCCACCACGCCATCGCGCGCGGTGGCCGACGCCACCTCGCCATGCCGGTGCCCGCCCATGCCGTCCACCACCAGGAAGAGGCCGAGCGACGCATCGGCGTAGTAGGTGTCCTCGTTGCGCAGGCGGCGAAGTCCCGTGTGCGTGCCGTGTCCGAACTCGATCATGTGGGCCTTGGGAGAGCGGGGAAGTGGGCGTCGAAGCGCCCGGAAAGCCGAGGCAGGATGCCCCATCAAAAGCCTGTTGTCACGGCACGGAAGACCCATTATCATTGCCGACTCGGCAGGGTCCCAACCCTGTTGACGACCGTTCCCGGAGAGGTGGCAGAGTGGTCGAATGTACCTGACTCGAAATCAGGCGTACGTGCAAGCGTACCGTGGGTTCGAATCCCACCCTCTCCGCCAGATATAGTGACTCACGAAGCCCCGCCATTGTGTGGGGCTTCGTTTTTTGTCTCCCGGTGAAAGGTCCTCCGTGAACCCGGTCATCATGAGCCTGGGGCTATGGCGATTCAGGAATGCGACCCGCGGCATGCACGAGTTTGCCGGGCGCCTTCACAGTTCGGAGGGATGTCCAGACCAGCGAGTCCTACGATTACTCGTCGACGGTGACGACGCGTGGCCGGATGGATGGGGGGAGGTCGAGGTCGACGGATCGGAAAAATGACATGCGCGTAGAAGCGAGACTTGCCCTTGGCTTGCGGGTGAATTCGCTCGCACCCATGAGGAGATTCTGCCGTCAGCACAGGCGTTTCACCCTGGCCGTCGGCTACGCTTGAGACTCCCAATAACGCGAACAATGGAGTCCTGTATGCGTTTCATCTTCTGCAAGTCTCTTCTGTCGGTCGCCTTGCTGCTTGGATGTGGTGCGGCGGCGGCCGCCGCGCCGCCGGCCACCGGCCTCGGTCAATCGTGGCCCAACGCGCCGGACCTGAGTGGCAACAGCCATTTTCATGTGTATGCCTTCACGAGATCCGGCGTGCGCTACGTCCAGGTCAACGACCTCAACGGCAACGTCCGCGGTGCTATCGGCTACGTGGACGGACAGGTGTTGGAGCTTCCCATCGGCATGGATGCCGACCGGTGGACCGTGACGACGGATCCCTCCGCGCCCGCCGCCGGCGATCCGGTCTATCAGGACGACGGCATGACCATCCGCGCCGCCCCTCAAGCGGACGGCACGATGCGTCTTCTCGCGGCACCGACGCAGTGCGATGGTTCCCCGCCCGACTGCGCCATGAAGTGATCGTCGCTTACGTCAGGTGACGATATGTCAGGATCGCCCGGGCTTCAGGGCCCGGGTGTTCCTGGTTCGCGAACCCAGGAGCAATGCGCCGGAAAGGGTCAGCGCCAGGGTGACCTGAGCCTGGATCATCTGCGAATCGAGAAAGGCCGTGGCCGTCATGGCCATGGCGGCGCTGGCGGCCATGCCCGCGGTGGCCGTCCCGTGCCACGAATGACGCCAGCCCATTCCGAGAATGGGCACTAGCATGGCGAACCGGGCGGCTTGTCGCAGGATATCGTTCGGTGCCATTGAGGCCGCCCAGGCGAGGAGGGCCAGGGAGGGAAGCACCCACCAGAGCATGTCGCGAAGGAGTGGGCTGCGCCACACGAGCCCGACGCTGAGAGGCCGGTCACCGAGTGCGCGGAATCGTCCATAAAATGCGAGTACCGCAGGTGTGACCGTCAGTGCGCCGAGGTAGGCGCCCAGCAGATAGGGGAACACGTAATCTTCGGGATCGACCTCGGGCCAGTCACCCGGTCGATACCGCAGCGACACGACCAGGACCACGGTGGTCGCAACCGCGGTGATGATCGACGTGACGAGATTGGCGGAGAGGATCGCCATCATGCGGGGGTGCCCGTCGGCATCCTGGATGGGCCAACGATTCCGTAGCCATCCAAGTGCAGGCATCCACATCAGTGCCATGGGTACGGCCGCCATTCCGGCCCACAGAAGGCCGAACCGGTGCTCCCATATCAAGGCATTTTCCAGCAGGGGCAGCGCTTCGCCCATCACGACAGCGGGCCAGTACCGCGTGGGTAACAGCAGCAGGCACGTGAGGCGGAAACCGCTCATCAGCATCCATTGGGGCACGCTGACGTAACGGCAGAGTTCGTAGAAACCGGCATAGGCCGCGGCGATGGCGACGTGCTTACCCCAAACGTCCCAGTAAGTCGCGCTCGTGACGCGTCGTTCCCCCGTGCTTCCGTTCACGTCCTTCCCCTGGTCTGGTGGTAGTGATTCGTGGTCCGTCAGTCAACTTTTCAATCATGGCACGATTTCAATCCACGATTGGCACATGGCACGTATGGGGTGGAACACGTTTGCCGAATCCGCATGATGAACGCCATGCTCGGTGGTCCGCCCGATCACGCGCCCTGACGCCTGCGCCCGACGGCGGCGCGGTTCACTGCGCCGACGGCCCGACGATCTCGCCGTCTTCCTTGATGAACGGCGAAGGCAACGGGGGAATGATCTGCAGCACCACCTCGGACGGGCGGCACAGGCGGGTGCCGCGCTCGGTCACGACGAACGGACGGTTGATCAGGATTGGATGGACCAGCATCGCGTCGACGATCGCCTCGTCGTCGACCGACGGGTCGCCCAGGCCCAGTTCGTCAAATGGCGTTCCCTTTTGCCTCGCGGCCTGGCGGGCCGTGAGTCCGGCATCGCGAAACAGCCGCATCAGCGTTTCCCGATCGGGCGGTGTCTTCAGGTATTCGACGATCGTCGGCTCGATGCCCGCATGACGCAGGATGGCGAGCGTGTTCCGCGACGTGCCGCAGTCGGGGTTGTGGTAGATGGTGGCTTGCATGGTCATGCCTTCGCCTTGAGTGGGCAGCAGGTGGGTGAGGCGTCGGGCGCACGGGATGCCGCGCCCACGCGGGGTGGTTACTCGACCACGTTGGCCTTCGCCGCCAAGGCGCGCGCTTCGGCAGCGCCTTTTCGTTCGCTGTAGCGGTCGACCAGGTAGTCGCTGCGACCGCGCACGAGAAGCGTGAATTTCATCAGTTCTTCCATGACGTCGACCACCCTGTCGTAGAGGGGCGAAGGCTTCATGCGGCCCTCATCGTCGAATTCGGTCCAGGCCTTGGGAACCGAAGACTGGTTGGGGATGGTGACCATGCGCATCCATCGTCCCAGAACGCGTAGCGTATTTACGACGTTGAACGACTGCGATCCTCCGGAGACCTGCATGACGGCAAGCGTGCGTCCCTGCGTGGGCCGCACGCCACCGCTTTCCAGCGGCAGCCAGTCGATCTGGTTCTTGAATACGCCGGTGATGGTTCCGTGGCGCTCGGGACTGACCCATACATGCCCCTCCGACCACAACGACAGGGCGCGTAGTTCCTGGACCTTGGGATGGTCCGCGGCCACGCTGTCGAGCATGGGCAGTTCCGCCGGATCGAACACGCGCGTCTCCGCGCCGAGATGGCGAAGGATGCGTTCGGCTTCCAGGGCGAGCTTGCGGCTGAACGATTGAGGCCGCAGCGAACCGTAAAGGATGAGGATGCGCGGCGGATGCCCGCCGTCGTGGTCCACGGTGAGGCGTTCCCAGGCCGGGTGGGGCAGGGGGCCGTCGAGATGGGGAAGGTCGTTGACGCTCACGAATGCTCCGGGAATTGCCTGGCGATAACAATTCTAGCATTCTAGAAATGTCGAAACGAATGTCCGTTGATCGCGTGGGTTCCGCCCGATCGCCGGCCTACCGTTCCTCGTACCCATGGTGCTCTGCCACGGCTGACGACATTGGCCGCCCTTGCTCTGCGCCGGCGCTCGCCAGGGGCGCGAGCGCCGCTGGACACGCCTGATAGACTGGCTTTCATGAAAACCCTCGACGCCATCAAGGTTCTTTCTGCCCTCGCCCAGGAATCCCGCCTGGCGATTTTTCGACTTCTCGTCGAGCAGGGGCCGGATGGTTTGCCGGTGGGCGAGATCGGCGAGTGCCTTGGGTTGGCGAATGCGACCCTGTCGTTCCATCTCAAGGAATTGCTGCACGCCGGCCTCGTCACCAGTCGCCAGGCTGGACGATTCATCTACTACGCTCCCGTGATCTCGTCCGTGAACGAGCTGGTCGAATACCTGACCGAGAACTGCTGCGCAGCTAGCGGCGTTCAATGCGGACCGCCGCCGGTAGTCACGCGCGCTAAATCAGAGCGGGCTGCAGCAGCGCGATCGGCTCGCGCCAAAGCGTCCGGTCGCTGACCTTTACCGTCAGCGCTTCCTCTGAAACGTCAAAAGGGGCGAACCAGTCCAGTGCGTTCGCGTCGTCGGCGGTCGAATGATGCGTCGCGCGTCGGTTCGCCATGGCGGGGATCTTTCGCGACACCTTTGGCGGGAAGGGCGCGTCTAACGCTCCCGTTCCGGTGACTGCCGCTCGCGACGACTTTCCAGCGCTCGGCCACGCCAGTTCATGAGCGGCGTGGTACTCACGCCGTGGACCAGGATGCTCAGCGCCACCACGGTGAGAACGGCATGGGCGACGGTTTTGCCGACATTTCCCGACAGGCCGTGCGTGAGTGCGAACGCGAGATAGTTGAGGCTGCCCAGCCCGCGGATGCCGAACCACCCCAGGAGCAGGCGACGTTGCCATGGCAAGCGTTCGCCCATCGTGGATATCCATACGGCCGCGGGACGAATGACGAAGAACAGGGCAAGGGCCACCGTGACACCGGCAGCACTGAACGACGGCCAGGCCGCGATGCCCGCGACGAAGACGAGCGCGCCACCGATGAGGCGCTCCGTGGTGTCGCCGAAGGAAAGCGCATCCGACACCACCCAGCCGACGGTGTGGGCGGGATGCTTGGTGTCGGCGGTGCTTCGTTCGTTCGGCCGCACGAGGAGTTCAGCGGGCGAGTCGTCGGCCATGCCGTCTTTCTCGCTGCCACTGTGCTGCTCCGTCACGGTCAGTTCGACGCGGCGCAAGCCGACGCCCGCGGCGAATGCGGCGAGGAAACCGGAGGCGTGCAGGAGTTCGGCACCCCCATAAGCGAGGCCCATGATGCCCAGCGCGAGGAAATCGCTGGGCGCGACATCCTGCGTCGCATGACGAAGATGCGTGCCTCCATACCCGACGAGCCACCCCACGGCGAGGCCGAAGCCGATTCCGCCCACCCACTCCCAGACGAGATCCCGCGTGAACCAGTGAAGCCATGCGCCGTGCTCCATGTGCGGCGTGGCGAGCAGCGTCAGCGCGAGCAGCAGAAACGGAAGCGCCGTCCCGTCATTGAGACCGGCCTCGCCCGATAGCGCCACGCGCATGGCGTCGTCGTCACGGGCATCGTCCACGGAGACGAGGCTGGACAGGACCGGATCGGTAGGCGACAGCATGGCGGCGATCGCCAATGCGACGGGCCACGGCCATCCAAGAAACGCATGAATCAGGCAGGTCACCCCGGCAATGGTCAACAGCATGCCGGGGACAGCGAGCCGAAGCGACGTGAACCACGCGCGGTGCCGAAGCGGAAGGCGTAGTTTCAGCCCGGTGATGAAGAGGGAGACCACCAGGCCGGCCTCGGTCATCCCACGCAACCAGGAAGCGTTATCCGCGATATCGAGGCGCACCAGGTCGAGGACTGCGGGGCCCACGACCACACCCATCACCAGGTAGATCGCGAACGAGGTGATCGGGCCACGGCGAATCCACCCGGCGGCCGTGGAGGTCACCGCCAGGAGAACGCTGATGAAGACGATCCAGCCGAGTATTCCCATGGGCGGGGTTACTGCCAGGTCATGGCGTGAGCACGACCTTGCGGCAGTTGTCCTCCTTCTTATCGAAGATCTCGTAGCCCTTGGCCGCGTCGGCGAGTTTCATGCGATGGGAAATGATGATGTCAGGTTGCAACTTGCCGTCTTCGATGAATTCGAGCAGCTCCGGAAGGAATTTCTGGACGTGGGTCTGACCCATGGCGAGGGTAAGGCCTTTGTCGAAGGCATCGCCGATCAGGAACGCGTGGATGAAGCCTGCATACACGCCAGGGATGCTCACCACGCCACCACGCCGGGTCGCCGTGATGCATTGGCGAAGCACTTCCCCCGAGCTGGTCTCCAGCTTCAACGTGCTGAGCACGGTTTCCGTGGTGCTGCCTTTCGCCTCGAAGCCGACGGCATCGATGGACGCGTCGACACCGCGTCCGCCGGTCTGCTCCAGGATGAACTCGGACGAATCGACCTTGCTGAAGTCCACGGGTATGACGTCGAACGCGGAGACGGCGAAATCCAACCGATAGCGTTCGGAGTCGACCATGAAAATACGTTCGGCGCCGAGCATGCGGCAACAGGCGGCCGCCATCAGGCCGACCGGGCCGGCGCCGAAAATGGCGACGCTGGAACCTTGTCCGACCTTGGCATTGAGCACCGCCTGGTAGCCCGTGGGCAAGATGTCCGAAAGGAACAACACGCGCTCGTCGTCCAGGCTGCCCGGTATCCTGAAGGGGCCGACGTTGGCTTTCGGCACGCGAACGAACTCCGCCTGTCCGCCGGGCACGCCGCCGTAGAGGTGCGAATAGCCGAACAGGGCGGCGGGAGGCGTCATGCCGTTCCGTTTCCGCAGGCTGGCGCCCTGGTCCGGATTGGTGGTTTCGCAGGCGGCGAACAGATCGTTTTCACAGAAGAAACACTTTCCGCAGGCGATGACGAAGGGAATCACCACCCGGTCGCCGACGGCGACGTTCGTTACGTCAGGGCCTGCTTCTTCGACGACGCCCATGAACTCGTGTCCGAAGATATCGCCGTGTTTGGTTTCGGGAATCTTGCCGTGATAGAGATGAAGGTCAGACCCACAGATCGCGGTCGCGGTCACGCGCAGGATCACGTCGTCGCCCGATAGGAGGGTCGGGTCAGGCATCGTTTCGACGCGCACGTCTTTCGAGCCATGGTAGGTCAGTGCCTTCATGTCGCGCTCCCGTCGTAAAACCCCATCCTGGACCAGCGAAGTTGAAGGGCAGGTCGGCGATTACCGCGGCGATCTTCACGTGCCGCGTGTAAAGAGACGCGAAAAAGCTGCTCGACAAGGCGCAGCTCGAGGAGCTCGGTGAGCGGATGGAAGCGCGGAAGAAGCAACTCCTGCGGCAGCCGAAGGCCGCTGCTTGATGGATCGCCCTCAGTGGGCGCGGCGCGTGGACACCTGAATCTGCGACACGCCCAGCAGCCCGGCCAGCGGCACGTCGACGGCCGTCTGGTACGGGCTGACCGCCATGCCTTCCCTGCGCAGGACATCGAGGAGCATGTCCGCCAACGGCATCACCATGTGCCGTCCCCAACAGCGTTCCGAGCGATGGCCGAAGGGCAGGTACGCCGGATGATCGTCGGGATCGATGTCGTTCCATCGCTCGGGCCGGAACGTGTCGGGCGCGTCCCAGATCGCCGGGTCACGCTGGCTGAGCAGCGGCAGGATCAGCACGTCGTCCTCGGGCCCGATGCGGGAATCGATGGCGGGATACTCGGGCGACGCGTTGCGCAGGATGTTCCAGGACGGCGGCAGCAGGCGCATCGCCTCGTACAGGATGTGGCTGTTCGGCGTGCACTCATCGAACGGTGAGCCTAGCCACAGCGCGTTGGCGACGAGCGTGGAGATGGTGAAGCACACCGGTGCCACCGTTCGACGATACAGGCCCATGGCATAGCGTCGGTCATGGTAGCCGCGGGTATTCGCGGGCATCCCGGCGACCACGGAGGCATCTTCCCCAAGGTGGAACGGACGCAACGCGCCCACGGCGATAACCGCCCATGTCAGCTTGGGCGTCAGTTCGAGTACGCGACTCATCAGCGCGCGCAGGCGTTGGGGATCGTTGCGCAGGAGCAGGTCGCGCAGATAGTTGTGGCCCGTCTGGGGCCATTCGCCGGACAGATCGGTATCTTCGGGTATCGGCTTCTTCAACGCCGTACGCACGTCGCGGCCAATGGCCTGCATCCATTGGATCGCGTCGGAGCGCTGGATGGACCGGCCGTGCAGCGGTTTAAAGGTAGGGCGTTCGGTTTCGGTGGCGTAGCGCGCGGAGAGGATGCGGTGCATCAACTCGGGGCTGGCGACGCCCACGGTATCGTCATCGAGCCGGAATAGATCCTTGCCGCGATGTTCATCCAGCAGTGCCTGGAGCCGGGGGGCGAATACCGTCTGTCGGGCTTGTCCGCCGGTGGAGATCATGAAGTGCGTTCCCTGAAGACATCAAAGCCGCGCCGGGACTCGACCCGGCGCGGCCGAATCGATCACGGCTCACCGTTGAAGCGACGGCATGCCGGGGTGCCGGTTCAGTACCAGAGGTACCACGCGTACGCCTTGAGGCTCTTCTTCGGGGACAGCTTGTTCTTCAGGGAAAAAAGCATCTTCATGATCAGCACTTCCTCTGAGGGATGGGAACGACGGACGGAAACGCCGGGATGACATGACGTTTCACTTTCCATACTAGTCAGGTATCGGCGATGCCGACACGGTCGGGCGATTCGATAAATGTGATTGGCTTCGCAAGTAGCCCTCCCTGCGCGGAACTCCTGCCGAATACGCATTGTTCGGTTGCACGGTGCTCTTGTCTTCCATGTGCATGCGCGAGGTCACGCAGGCGGCACCGCGCTGGTCGGTGTTCGGGCGGCCACCGTGCGATGGGACTGTCGGACCGACAGATTTGCCATGTGCATTATGTTATAATATAACACTCCAATGGCATCGCTTCGTGCGCAGGCATTTCATGGTTTTTCCGTTTCTTTTTGCGATCCTCTCGACCGTGGTCGGTGCGCAGGAGCGGCATGTGGGTCCCCACGTGCACGGGCAGGCCACCGTGCACATCTCGGAGGAAGGCGGCCGGGTCGAGGTGGAAGCGATTCTTCCCGGCCACGATGTCGTGGGCTTCGAGCGGGCCCCCGCAACGATGGCGGAGAACGAGGCCGTCGCCACGGCGATCGGCGTGCTCAGGAGCGGCTCATGGCTGATGCCGGCCAAAGCGGCCGATTGCCGCCTGAACCAGGTAACGGTGGAGACGCCCGATCCGGGGGGTAGCACACCGGGCGGTCACGCCGATTACGTGGCGCGGGGGTGGCTCACATGCCGTGACATGAGCCAACTCGACGGTATCGACATCGGATTGCCGAACGCCTTTCCTTCGGTGCGCGAAATGGTGGTCGACATCATCACCGCATCCGGCAGCGTGCGGCAGACGCTCGATGCCCCGGCCGTCCATGTCGATCTTTCGCCATGATTCCCTATGGCGAAGATGCGCCACTGCTGCGTACGCGTGGCTTGCGTTACGCATGGCGGGATAGCGAAAACGCGCTCGCCTTCGACGACCTCGTACTGGGGCGAGGCGAGCGCCTGTTCCTTTGCGGCCCCAGCGGCAGCGGGAAAAGCACCTTGCTGGGATTGCTCGCGGGGGTGCTCTCGCCGACCGACGGCGACGTGTCCGTGCTGGGCACGTCGTTTGCGGCCGCGACACCGGCGGCGCGCGACGGTTTTCGCGCGAATCACCTCGGCTATGTCTTCCAGCAGTTCAATCTCCTGCCGTTTCTCGATCCGATGCAGAACGTCCTGCTCGGCTGCGCGTGGTCTCGGGAGAGGGCGGCGCGGGCTGGGTCGTCCCGCGCCTCGGTGCGTGGCGAAGCGAGGCGCCTGCTTCTCGCGCTGGGCCTGGATGCAAGGACGACCTTCCATGCGCGCACGGGGGAGTTGAGCGTGGGCCAGCAACAGCGCGTCGCCGCCGCTCGCGCGCTGATCGGCGGTCCGGCGCTGTTGCTGGCGGACGAGCCGACCTCGGCGTTGGATATGACCAGCCGCAATGCCTTTCTGCGCCTGTTGCTCGAGGAATGCCGTCGCCACGGCACGGGAGTGGTCTTCGTGAGCCATGACCTGTCGCTGGCGCGTCACTTCGACCGTTCCGTATCCCTGTGGCAGGGCGCGGCATCATGAGCCTGCTCTACCTGACCCTCAGGAGCCTGGGCCAACGCAAGGTGGGCGTGGCGCTGAGCCTGCTGACCATCGCCTTGAGCGTTTTCCTGCTGCTCGGCGTCGAGCGCGTGCGCGCCGATGCACGGCAGGGCTTCGCCGGCAGCGTATCCGGCGTGGACCTGCTGGTAGGTGCGAGGACCGGCCCGGTAAGCCTGCTTCTTTACGCGGTCTTCCATGTGGGCGAGGCCACCAACAACATCACGTGGAAGAGCTACCAGGACATCGCCGCCATGCCGGAGGTGGCATGGACGGTGCCGTTGTCACTGGGCGACTCGCACCGTGGCTTCCGCGTGACCGGCACCACCGCCGACTTCTTCCGGTATTACCGTTACGGCCGGGCGAACCGGCTGAGCTTCGCCGCCGGCAAGCCGTTCGACGATCTCTACGATGCCGTCATCGGCTCGCAGGTCGCAAGGCGGCTTCATTACGAGGTGGGCGACACCATCGTGCTCTCGCATGGCCTGGGTGGTGCCTTGCTGGCGCAGCACGCCGACAAGCCGTTCCGGATCGGCGGCGTGCTGGCGCCCACGGGTACGCCGGTCGATGCTTCGATTCTCGTGAGCCTGCCAGCGATCGAAGCCATCCACCTCGACTGGCGCTCCGGCGTGCCGTTGCCCGGAGCCGCCACCACGTCGGAGCAGGCCAGGCATGCGGATCTCGCGCCCAAGGCGATCACCGCGGCGCTCGTGGGTTTGCGCTCGCGCTTGTCCGCCTTCGCGGTGCAGCGGGCTATCGACGACTACCCGGAAGAACCCTTGCTCGCCGTGCTGCCCGGCGTGGCGTTGGGCGAACTCTGGCACCTGGTCGGCACCGCTGAAAACGCGTTGCGTGTCGTCAGCGCGATGGTGCTCCTCGCCGGCATGTCGGGAATGCTCGGCACGCTGGTCGGCATGCTCAACGAGCGGCGCCGCGAGATGGCCGTGTTGCGCGCGGTGGGCGCGTCCGCTCGCGTGATCTTCGCGCTGCTGGTCATCGAAAGCACGCTACTCACGTTGGCAGGCATGATCGCGGGATGGCTGTTGCTGGCGCTGGTGACGGCGGTCACGCGCGACTATCTCCTCGTGAACGCGGGCCTCGTCATCGACCAGACTCCCGCGCCGGGTGAGTGGCCGTTGCTGGGGGCGGTCTTCGCCGTCGGCGTGCTGGCGGGGTGCGTACCCGGATGGATGGCCTATCGGCGCTCGCTCGCGGACGGCTTGCAGGTGCGCCTGTGATTCGCGCACTCCCGCTCCTGATGGCATGTGCCGTTCTCGCCGGATGCCAGGGCGGCGATGGCGAACAGCGAACCGCTCCCGAGTCGGCATTGGCCCGTGCCCAGGCCGAAGCGGATGCGGGACGCGCTGCGCTGGCGAGGGCGCGGGCCGAAGGCATCGTGGCCGCGCGTGCCTATGCGGCGGCTCATGGCGTCGCGAAAGCCGCCGTGCGGCCCGGTGTGTCGTTCCTGGGTGAGCCCGATGAAGAAGGTTTCGTCGATCTCGACTGGAGCCGCATGGTGCCACCCGAGGACATCGCGCTGCTCCGGGATGCGCCGCCGGTTCTGCACGTGGGCAACCGGCGGACGAAGCAGACCGGCACCCTGCACACGGTGGCGGCGTTGGCCGGCAGGAAAGTGAAGCTGTCGGGCTACGTCGTGCCATTGGAGTCGGACGACGACGGGAAGATGGTCGAATTCTTCTTCGTGCCGTTCTACGGCGCATGCATCCATGTGCCGCCGCCCCCACCCAACATGCTCGTTCACGTGCGCCTGGCGCACGGCGTGGTCACCCCCAGCCTTTACGACCCCTTGACCCTCAAGGGCGTGCTGCACACGGAAGTGACCCGAAACGCGATGGCCTCGTCCGCCTACGCCATGAGCGACGCGGTCATCGAGCCCTACCACGACGACGATGCGAAACGCCTCCGCGAGGCGTTCGAATGACGCCGTCCAGACCATGAGGCCATCCATGCAAACCCTTCCTGCTCGTCGGCGGCCGTTGCCCGTCACCGTCCTTTCCGGATTCCTCGGCGCCGGTAAGACCACCTTGCTCAACCACGTGCTGCGTAACCGGCAAGGTTTGCGGGTGGCGGTCATCGTCAACGACATGAGCGAGATCAATATCGACGCCACGCTCGTTCGCGACGGTGGCGCGGCCTTGAGCCGAACCGACGAGAAGCTCGTCGAGTTCTCCAACGGCTGCATCTGCTGCACGCTTCGCGACGATCTCATGCAGGAGGTCACGCGGCTGGCCGCCGAGGAGCGCTTCGATTACCTCCTCATCGAATCGACGGGCATTTCCGAGCCCATGCCGGTCGCCGCGACGTTCCATGTGCGCGACGAGGCCGGTTTCTCGCTATCCGACGTGGCCCGCCTGGACACCATGGTGACCGTGGTCGACGGCGTCGGCTTCCTCGCCGATTACTGTTCACCCGATTCGCTGGCGGCACGCGGCGAAAGCAACGGCGACGGCGACGGCCGGTCGCTGGTGAACCTGTTGACCGAACAGGTCGAGTTCGCCGACGTCATCGTCGTCAACAAGTGTGACCGGCTGGATGAAGGTAGGCGCCACGAGCTGCATCGGGTGCTGCGTGCCCTCAACCGGGACGCGCGCCTGGTCGACGCCTCCTTCGGCGATGTCGATCTTTCCGCGGTGCTCGACACCGGCCTGTTCGACTACGAGAGGGCGCAGACCGCTCCGGGCTGGGTCAAGGAGCTGATGGGCCAGCACACGCCGGAAACCGAGGAATATGGCATTACGAGTTTCGTCTATCGCAGCGGCAGGCCGCTTCATCCCGTGCGGTTCCATTCGCTGTTGGCGAGTGGCATTCCTGGGGTGCTGCGTGCCAAAGGTTACTTTTGGCTCGCCAGCCGGATGGATTGGGTAGGTAGCCTCGCCGTCGCGGGCGGTGCGACGGAAACGGCCGCGGCGGGACATTGGTGGGCCAGTCGCAAACGTGTGCGTGAAGGCCTCGTCCGGCCCTTCGCGAACGGCGATCTCCATGTTCGGCCTCCCACCGCGGTGGAGTTGCCGAGCATCGAGCAACGGCGGGCTCTGGCCGAGGTATGGCATCCACGCTATGGCGACCGCCGCCAGGAGTTGGTGATGATCGGCGTCGACCTGCCGGAAGCGCAGGTGCGCCGCGCGCTGGACGCGTGCCTCCTCACCGAGGCCGAGATGGCGCAAGGTCCCGTTGCCTGGCAGCAGTTGCCCGATACGTTTCCCGGGTGGCATTCCGCGGCGTGATGAAAACCGTGGCCTGGTTATGTGCGGTGGGCGTTTTCGTCGCGCTGGCCGTCGGCGTCGCGCATCGACGGTCGCATGGCGACCAGGTGACGCCGCCGTCGCCGTCGATCGGGTCCGCCGCCGTGGTGCTGGCCGGTGCCGAGGCGCAGACGGTGGGACGTCGGATGCAGGTGGACGGCGACGTGGCCGACGACGTGATCTTCCTCATCGTGGCGGCGTTGCAGGCCCGTTGCGCGTCGTCGCAGGCGCACGATCTGCCGAGGATGGCGGTGGTCGCGGGTCTCCCGGTGCTCAAGGCGATCGGCGACACGACGCGGAAGGCCACGGCCGATCTCGTCAGGGAGGCGGTAAGGAACGCCCCGTGCGGTGCACCCTTCGCGTTGCATGTGGGTCCGTACGTTCGCGAACTCGACCCGGCAAGATACATGGCGGCATTTCCGGACAGTTATTTCGACCCGGACATGGATGTCGTTCCCGACGAATTGGCGAAGGCCTCCCTCCATGCGCGTGCCGTCGATGAGTGCAGCCGCGTGGCCTACGCCGCCTTGCCGTTGGATGCGCTGCGCGAATGGCAGTGCTCGGGAGTGCGGGCGGAGGCGAGAAGCCGGATCAGGGCGCTTTGCAGCACGGAGGGCATCGAAGCCGCGCATGCGGCGGTGGCGATCCGGGCCATGGTCGATGGGCTCCCGGCGACCTGCCAGTGAACCGCCAGGGCACTCATGCCCCTACGTGCCTGACTCGTTCAGGCTTCCAGCGGATCGGAATGCAGTTCGTCCATCCAGCCCTTGCGGCGGTGGAATACCCACTCGACGTGCTGGGCGAACATCACGTCGATGTCGCCGCCGTGATCCATCGAGGCCAGGCGCCCCTCGGTGATGTTGCCCAGGTAGGCGGCCTGCTCGGCGTATCCGGCGACGCCTTCGGCCTCCAATTGGGTGAGGAGGGTTCGCAGGTTGGCGTGGCGGGCAGTCTGGACGGGCATGGGCTCGGTATCGAAATGCTTGGTGGAAGAATCGGCCGATGGCGGGGAATCTTTAGCGGCGGGGGCGTCGCGCTAGAAGCGTCCATGACCGGCGCCCCGAGGCCATGCCATGCTGGCCGACCCCGTCCCCAGGCCGAGACCGACCCCATGAGTTTGCAGGAAACCAAGGACCATGACAGCCAGTCGGTGTATTCGCCGGCGACGCTGGCCATCTACGACACCCTCGTGCTGCGGATTTCCAATCCGACGATCTGGCGTTGCCCCACGCCGCGGATCCTGGCCCTGTACGACCGCCACGTCAGCGACCATCACCTCGACGTGGGCGTGGGTACGGGCTGGTATCTGGATCGGTGCCGGTTCCCGGCCGGCGTACGCCTGGGCCTGATGGACCTCAACCGCAACGCGTTACGTAGCGCGGCAAAGCGCGTGGAACGATACTCTCCCATCAGCCATGTGGCCGACGTGCTCCAGCCCATCCGGGGCGTCGATCGCACGTACGCGTCCATCAGCCTGGTCTACCTGCTCCACTGCCTGCCCGGCGACATCGCGGAGAAGGCCATCGTGTTCGATCACCTGGTATCGCTGCTGGCGCCGGGCGGCACGATGTTCGGCGCGACGATCCTGGCCGAGGGCGTGGTCCGTTCGGGCATGGCGACGAAGCTGATGGCGTTCTATAACCGGAAGGGGATCTTCGGTAACGCTGGAGACCGCCTGGACGACCTGCGTCGTGAACTCGACGTACGCTTCGGAAAGGTGACCATCGAGGTCGTGGGCTGCGTGGCGTTGTTTTCGGTGTCGGAACCCAAGCGCCTACCGGTGGTTTGAAGGCACTCGTCGCGAATGCCGGGCCCTTCGTCGTGGACGCCGTGCCGCGCGGGTACGCCGAAGTATCGCCGTACCCGCGCAGCCCTGGGCCTAACGCCGTGAGCTGGGTGTTTGCGCAACACTCAGGCGGTTGCTCAGAACACCACCTGCGCGCGCATGCCGATGGAGTTGCCCGTGTCCGGTCCCTGGAAACTGCCGACCTTGTTGTCGGTGTCCCAGTGGATATAGTTGAGCATCAGGCGTGACCAGTCGTTGAGGTACCAGTTGAGGCCGAGGGTGTAACTCTTGCCCTTGCCGCCGCGAGGTGCGTCGGCGTAGTCGTAATGGTCGACACGACCCGCCAGCTCGAACGCGCCCCAGCCGCCGGAGGTGACCGGATGGTTCACCTTCACCGCTTTCCAGCTGCCCGAACGCGACGAGAATCCCGGCGCCTCGCCGGTGATCATCCAGCCGGCGGCGAACGACGAACCATGGCGGCTCACCGACTCGGCCGTGCTCGAATCGATGGTGCGCTTGCCGTACTCGTTCATCATCCAGAAGTTACGGAACACGCCGCCCAGCTCGAAACCCTTGCCGTGATCCTGCGTGGGATTGGCGATGGAGCTGGCCGAGACCGCGAGGTTGTCGTTGTAGTCGAGCGCGATGGCCGGGGTGTTGTTGATGCTGGTGACGCCGTCGCTGATCTTCTCGTAGTAATACCAGGAGCCCACGTGCAGGAAGCCGTCGGAGGTCTTGATCGGGTTCCAGTGCGCGCGGGTGAGGTAGGTGGTGGAATCGGTGTTCTTGCCCGACGTGGAACTGTTCGGCGCGTTGCCGTTCACCGACAGGCTGTAGTGCCAGTTGTCGCCGTACACGCGCATCTGCGCGCCCATGCCGAAGTAGCTCACCACCGGCTGGCCCACCGCCGTGGCGGCGTTGCGCAACATGAAGGGCACGCGTGCGGATTCGGACGAGCCTTCCGTGCCGAGGTCCTTCAAGAAGTTGCCCAGGTAGAACTTCGCCGTATGGCCGAACAGCTTCGTGGCGTAGGTGAGGTAGGTCTGGCGCAGGGCGACTTCGTTGTCGGCGAAGTCGGCTTCGACGTGGTAACCCAGGGCGCCGATGGTGCCTTCGCCGCCCAATCGCGCGCTGGTGATCTGCGCGCCGCTGATGTTGCGCGTGTCGTAGCTCGATCCCCGGGTGCGGGTGAAGTCGATGAGCAGACGGCCGTTGGGCTTGAAGCTGAAATAGCCGTCGTCGCTGCGGAAGGTGGGCCCGGCTTCACCGCCGCGCCCCCAGCGCACGCTGTTGCTGCTCGATCCACCGCCGCCCGTGCCACGGGCGAGGGCCACGGCCAGTTCGCTTTCGCGCGTGTCGGCGATGGCGGCTTCCACCTGCGCATCGTGGTTCGGGCCCGGCGTGGCTGGCGTGTCCGAGGCGACGGACGGTGTGGCGGCGGTGGGCGGCCGCTCGTGTTCGACGGCGGCGAGGCGTTTTTTCAGGTCGCTGATCTCGGCGGCCTGGGCCTTGATGAGCTTGAGCAGCTCCGCGTTACTGACGGTGTCGGCGGCGTACGTGGGGCCGGCGAGAAGCACGGCGGCGATCGCCACGTAGAGGCGTGGTGTGTTGCGCATGGTGGGTTCCCCTTCGATCGCGTTCAGTTGTCGTCGAGCGCGTTGTCGTCGTCAGTGCTGGTGGGCGCGGCGGCCTTGCTCGGCATGCGCGCGAAGGGCGTATCGTCCACGGCCGAGAAGAAGCCGTTGCGACGGGCCCAGGCGGCGAACAGGCGCGGCCACGAGGCCACCGCCGTACCCGGATCGCCAAGGCCCCAGCCATGGCCGCCCTTGTCGAAGACGTGCATTTCCACGTCCACGCCGTTCTTCTTCAGCGCGTCGAACATCACCAGGCTGTTGCCGATGTCGGCGATCGGATCGTCGGCGGCCTGGGCGAGGAAGGTCGGGGGCGTGTCGCGCGACACGTGCAGCTCCACGGAGTAGGCCTGCACCGAATCCTTCTGGGTGGCCAGCTCGCGGCTGGAGCGCGTCGTATTGAACGGCGGCTGCAGCGACACCACGGGATAGATCAGGCCGGCGAAGTCCGGGCGCGCGGACACGTCGTCGGTCGCGTCCACGCGCGGATAAAACGCGTTCGTCGGGCGCGTTTCGGCGATGCCGGCGAGGTTGCCGCCGGCCGAGAAGCCGAGCACGCCGATGCGCTTCGGATCGATGCCCAGTTCCTGCGCGCGGGCGCGCATGATGCGGATGGCGCGTTGGGCGTCCTGGAACGGTGCCACGGCCGGCCAGCGGTCGGCAGGCAGGCGGTAGTAGAGCACCACGGGCGTGACGCCGAGCGCGGCGAGCCACCTGGCCGTGGGTATCACCTCGTGACCGATGCCGATGCGGAAGTAACCGCCGCCGCCGACGAGGATCACCGCGGCGCCGTTCGGGTTCGCGGGTTTGTACACCTCGATGCGCGGGCGGCTGACGTTGGACACCGCGCCCACGCCGGTGCCTGTACGTCCGATGCGTTCCGGCCCGCTCGGACCGCCACCGCCGGGCGGCGTGCCCGGCCACAGGTCGATGGACAGCGGCTTGCCCGCGTCGGGCGCGGACTGGGCGGTGGCTTGCCCGGTGCAGGCGAGGGCGACCGTCGCGACGAGGATCGCGGTACGGAAGAGTCTCATGGTGTATTCCCCTGGTTTACGGTGAGCGGACGCGCGTCGCGACCGGCGGCGCGGTGGTCGAGGGCATCGTCGAGGGCCTGGCGGTCGAGCGCGCCTTCCCAGCGCGCCACGACGACGCAGGCCACCGCGTTGCCGATGAAGTTGGTGAGCGAGCGGCACTCGCTCATGAAACGGTCCACGCCGAGGATCAGCGCCATGCCCGCGACGGGCAGCGAGGGCACCACCGACAACGTGGCGGCGAGGGTCACGAAGCCCGCGCCGGTCACGCCGGCGGCGCCCTTGGAGCTGACCATCGCCACCAGCAGCAGCGCGATCTGTTCGCCGAGCGACAGGTGCGTGTTGGTCGCCTGCGCGATGAACAGGGCGGCCAGCGTCATGTAGATGTTGGTGCCGTCGAGGTTGAACGAATAGCCGGTGGGCACCACGAGGCCCACCACGGACTTGTCGCAGCCGGCCTGTTCCATCTTCTGCATCAGCGAGGGCAGGGCGGCTTCCGACGACGACGTGCCCAGCACGAGCAGCAGTTCGGCCTTGAGGTAGCGGATGAGCTTGAGGATGGAGAAGCCGGTGAGGCGCGACACGGCGCCGAGCACCACCAGCACGAAGAGCAGCGAGGTACCGTAGAACGTCGCCACCAGCATGAGCAGGTTCGACAGCGAGCCGATGCCGTAGCGGCCGATGGTGAACGCGATGGCGCCGAACGCGCCGATGGGCGCGGCCTTCATCAGCAGGTGCACGAGCTTGAACACGGGCTCGGTCATCGCCTCGAAAAAGGCCACCACGGGCCTCGCGCGTTCGCCGGCCAGCGTGAGCGAGATGCCGAATAGCACGGCGAACAGCAGCACCTGGAGGATGTTGCCCGAGGTGAAGGCGCCCACGACGGTATCGGGAATGATGTCGAGCAGGAAGCCGGTGAGCGAGATGTCGTGCGCCTTCGAGGCGTACGTGGCGATTTCCTTCGTCGACAGCGTGGCCGGATCGATGTTCAGGCCCGCGCCCGGCTGCACGACGTTCGCCACCACGAGGCCGACGACCAGCGCGAGCGTGGAGAACACCAGGAAATACACCATGGCCTTCAGCACCACGCGCCCCACCGCGTTCAGGTGCGGCATGCCGGCGATGCCGGTGACCACGGTCAGGAAGATCACCGGGGCGATCACCATCTTCACCAGCTTAATGAACGCGTCGCCCAACGGCTTCAGCGCCTCGCCCCAGGCGGGCCAGAAGTGCCCGAGCACGGCACCCAGCAGGATGGCCACGAGCACCTGCACGTAGGTCTGGCGGTAGAACGGCTGCGGGGTGGCTTGGGTGGGGGAGGGAACGAGCATGATCGGCCGACGGCATCGCCCGGGGTGGGCGGAGGCTGTTGTAACGCGTCGGGGGCGGATGACCCATAACACATTCGGGCTAGGGGCCAGGCCGGTGGCTCGCTTTCGGCCTCGCGCCATGAGTGTGCCTTCGGCTTCGGTGCGCCGGGTTTAAAGTTAGCGCGCCCGACCGTATGGAAGGATTCTGAAAAATCGCTCGGATGTTGGATAACGGGTGGGGATGGTGTGGGGTGTCAGGGCATGGCTGACATCGGCGCGAGGACGCACCCCTCTTCGTGGCAGGCGTCGTTCGCCGATGCGATCGGCTCCCACCCCTTCGGTGGGGAGGGGGGTGGGGGCGGGTGGTGTGAGAGTATTCGTGGATGCGAAACATCCGGCCGCTTCATGTGTTCTGGCTCGTCCTGCTCCTGTCCGCCATGGCCGGAAGCGCCGTGCTGGGCGGGTGGCTGGCGTGGCGTAAGGGGCTGGAGGGCATCGCGGCGCAGTCGGCCGACCGGCTTACCCTGCACGCGCTGGCCGTGCAGCGGTTGATCGACCGGTTTCGCGTGCTGCCCACGGTACTGGCGCTCGATCCCGAGTTGCGGGCCATCCTTGCGGGGCCGCCGGAGGCGATCGATAGCGCGGCGTTGAACGCGCGCCTGCAACGCGCCAACGGCGCGGTGCACTCCTCGACGCTGACCCTGCTCGACCGGCATGGGCATGCCATTGCCGCGAACAACTGGAATACGCCGGAAAGCAACGTGGGTCTGGATTACGGATTTCGTCCGTATTTCCGCGACGCCATGCGCGACGGTCACGCCACGTTCTATGCGCTGGGCGTGTCGACCAACGTGGCGGGCTATTTCATCGCGCAGGCCATCGACGATGAGGCGGGCCGGCACGTGGGCGCGATCGTGCTGAAGATCACGCTGGAGGCCCTTCCACGCGACTGGGCGCACGGCGACGACATCGTGCTGCTGGCCGACGATCACGGCGTGGTGTTTCTCGACAACCGTGACGGTGCCTGGATGTATCGCACCTTGCACCCACTGGATCCTCGCGCGAGCGCCGCGATCGGCGCCACGCGCCAGTACGGCGACCAGCCGTTGCGGCCGATCGCCAGTACGCCGCTGGGCGATGCGGGCGACGGCGCGACACGCGTGCGCGTCACGTCGCCGCCGCTGGAGCACGAGGTGGTCTGGCGTTCTCTGGCGATGCCGCAACAGGCATGGACGCTGCACCTGCTGGCCGATGCGCGGCCCGCGCTCATCGCCGGACGCAACGCGGCGCTGGTGGTGCTCGCGGGATGGCTGCCGTTGATCCTCGTGGGCCTGGTCGTGCAGCAGCGCGTGCGCCTGGCCCGGCTGCGCCAGCGCAGCCGCGAGGAACTGGAGCGGATGGTGGCGCACCACGCGGCGGCCTTGCGCTCGGCGCAGGACAGCGTCGTGGCCGCCGCGCACGAAGCCGCCCAGGGCGGGCACGGCAATCTCGAACACCTGCCCCAGGGCGTGAGCGTGGTGGACGCCGACCTGCGCCTGGTGGCGTGGAATGCGCGATACCAGCAGATCTTCGGTTTTCCCGACGACTACATGCGTGTCGGTCGGCCCATCGAGGATATTTTCCGCTTCAACGCGCGGCGTGGCCTGCTCGGTCCGGGCAACGTCGAGGAGGCCATCGAGCGACGGCTGGCCTACCTGAGGCAGGGCAGTCCCCACATGTACGAGCGCGAGCGTCCAGACGGCACCACGCTGGAGATCCGGGGCAATCCGCTGCCCGGAGGGGGCTTCGTCACCAGCTATGCGGACATCACGGCGTACAAGGCTGCCGCGCGGGAACTGCGCACGCTGGCGACGACGTTGGAGCATCGCGTCGAGGAGCGCACGCGCGACCTCAACGAGGCCAAGGCGGATGCCGAGCGGGTGAGCCGGTCGAAGACGCGCTTCATCGCCGCCGCGGTGCACGATCTGCTGCAACCGCTCAACGCCGCGCGCATGTTCATCGGCGCGCTGGCCGAGCGGCAGGACGAGGAAGGGCGGCAACTGATCGAGCGCGTTCGCAGCGCACTGGAAACGCAGGACGAGATGCTGGCCAGCCTGCTCGACGTGTCGCGGCTGGAAGGCGGGGCGGTGGAGCCGCGTTTCGGCGTCGTCGCGCTGGGCGCGATGCTGGGCGATCTGGCGCGTCAGTTCGGTGTGCTGGCGGGGGCAAGGGGATTGGACCTGCACTGGGTGGATACGCGAATCCATGTGCGCAGCGATGCCTTGTTGCTGCGGCGCGTGGTGCAGAATTTCCTGTCCAATGCGATCCACTACACGCCGCGTGGACGCGTGCTGGTGGGCGTGCGTCGCGACGGCGACCTGGCGCGCATCGAGGTGTGGGACACGGGCCTGGGCATTCCCGAAGCGAAGACGCGTGCGATCTTCGATGAATTTCTCCGTCTGGATAGCGGGGTGGATCGCGATCGACGCAGCGCGGGATTGGGTCTATCCATCGTCGAGCGCATCGCGCGGCTGCTCGGTGCGCCCGTGACGGTGCGCTCGTGGCCAGGGCGGGGGAGCGTCTTCTCCATCGCGGTACCGGTGGTGGCGGCGCCTGGGGTGGAGACGTTCGACGAACGCGTGGCCGACGACGAATCGCCGCTGTCGGGGCGGCGCGTGATGCTGGTGGATTCCGACGACGCCACTCGCGCCGAGGTGGCCGCCTTGCTGGCGTCATGGGGCTGCGATGTGGTGGCCGTGGGCGACGCGGAGGCGGCGATGCGGCATGCGGAGCTCGACGATCCGCCGGACGTGCTGTTGCTGGAACAGCCGTTGCGTGAGGGTTTGCGGGCGGCGTTGAATGCGCGTTGGGGCGTGTCGCCGCCGACTGTGCTGATGGCCGTGTCGCCTTCGCAGGAAGAGGTTCGGCGGGCGGGGGAAGAGGGCCTGCGTTATCTCACCAAGCCGCTGGCACCGGCGCGGCTGCGGGCGGTGGTGACGCGCTTGCTGATGGTTTCGGGCTGACGGTGCCCTTCGCTTCGTAGGGTTCGCCGATACGGTCGGCTCCCACCCCTCCGGTAGATGGCTTGCGAACGACTGCTACCGAAGGGTGGGAGCCGATCGTATCGGCGAATCAAAGATGCGAGCCGTCCACGCCTTCGTCGAGATCCAGCGATTTCACCAGCACGGCCGCCTGCGTGCGCGAACGGCAATCGAGCTTTTGCAGCACGGCGGTGACGTGGATCTTCACCGTGTTCTCGGCCAGCCCCAGCTCCGCGGCGATCTGCTTGTTGAGCAGGCCTTCCGCCATCAGCATCAGCACACGGAACTGCTGGGGCGTGAGGCTCGACAGCCTGGCGGCGAGGCGCGCATCGTCGTCGCTGCGCTCCGCGCGCGCGCCGACGAAGGCCGTGTCGCCGCGCATCACCGCGGTCACCGCGTCGCGAAGCACGTCGGCCGGCGTGGACTTGGACACGAACCCCGCCGCGCCGAATTGCTGGGCGCGCCGCACGTTGCGTGGATGATCGTTGGATGACACCACCAGCACGGGAATGTCCGGATGTTCGCCGCGCAGCCATAGCAGCGACGAAAACCCCATCGCGCCCGGCATGGTCAGGTCGAGGAGGACGAGATCGACGCTTTCGCCCTCGGCGAGCACGGCCTCCATCGCGCTGTGGCTGCCCGCTTCCAGCGCGCGGCCGCCGCGTAGCAGGTCGGCCAGGGCGAGCAGCAGCGCGCCGCGGAACATCGGGTGATCGTCGGCGATGAGCAGGGTGAGGGCCATGCCGTCGATTCTAGCGGTTCAATGCGGCGGCGGATGATCCAGGCCCATGACGGTGCGCAAGGCGAACCGGCGCAGCAGGGGCAGGTGGGCGGCCGTGGGCAGGATGGCGCGTCGCAGGCCGCGCAGCGCCGCGTTGCCGCCGCGAGCCAGCGACGTGACCATTCGGATGCGTCGCACCACCGCTTCATGCACGGGATGGCGCTCCCGCTGGTAGCGGGCGAGGGCGCCGATGGGATCGCCGGCTTGCGCCGCCAGGTACATGGCGAAGGCCGAGGCATCCTCCACGCCCAGGTTCAGGCCGCGAGCGCCGACGGGCGAGTGGATGTGCGCAGCGTCGCCGCCGAGCGCCACTCGGCCCACCGCGCAGCGTTCGGCGACGCGATGGGCGACGCGGAACGACGATGTCCAGGTCGGTTCGCTCACCGCCGTGCCCGGGGGCAGGCGCGAAAGCGGATCGGGCAGGTTGGAGATCACCCGCCAATGCGCGGGGTCGAAGGCGAGCAGGAAGATCATGCCGTCGGGGAAAAGCATCACGTGCGCGTGGTCGACGTCGAGCGGCGTATCCATCGGCAGGTCGAACAACGGCCAGGTTTCCGGGTAGGACTCGCCGGGAAAGCCGATGTCCAGCGCGTCGCGAAACGCGCTGTGCGCGCCGTCGGCGGCGAAGACGACATCGAAAGAACCCACGCCCACGCCGTCGTCGTCGAGGCAGACGCGTGCCGCGTCCGGGTCCCGAGCCAGCAGCTTCGCCTTGCGGCCGCGTTCCACGGCAATGCCGCGCTCGGCCAGGGCGTCGGTGAGCAGGGCCTCGCTGCGGGCCTGCGAAAGCACCGTGAGACCGTAGCGCGGATGAATGCGCTCCGCCTCGATGCGGGCGAGCGGCTTGCCGCCTTCGTGGAAGATGACGCCGAGCGCGCGACGCCCCTCCGCGACCATGCGCTCGCTGACGCCGGTGGCTTCGAGCAGTTCGAGCGTCCGCGGGTTCACCGCCAGGGCGCGCGAATGCGGCGCGGGCTCGGTTCGTTCGTCGACGATGCGTGCGCGGATGCCGCGCAACGAAAGCTGGAGGGCGGCGGCCAGGCCGGTAGGACCGGCGCCGACGATCAGGACCGAAGGAGGGCTCATGTTCATGGCTCCGTCGCGGGTGATGCGTAGAGCTTAGCGTGTCGCGCTTCGGAGCCGCCGATACGGCCAGCGAAAGAACGACGCCGCCGACTCTAAGGTCCGATCGCCAGGAATCGTCATGCCAATCGGGAAAGTGGTCGATATCTGCTTGTTTTTACGAAGATTAACGAATGTCTCCGAGCCGCGCGAACCGGCCTGAACGATGTGTCGTGGAATACAATCGAACGACCGTCACCAGACATGAAAGGGAGTACATGACATGAGTGGATCGGAAACCGGAATGCGTTCGTTGGCGTTGTTCGTCTTCCTGGCTTGTACAGGCCAGGCTGCCGCATCCGATACCAGTTGCCCGCCTGTGTCGGCTATCAAATTGTCCGGCACCACGGACGACGGGACGAATTACCAGGCATCGTACGGTGGGCATGTTTGGAAAGGTGAGGTATCCAAGTACGACCATGACGTGGATCTGAACAAGCTGGCGTTCCACGCCGCGGGTGTCAAGCTGGCGAAGAATCTCGTCGTATGCGATTACGAGGGGGATGGATCGGCACTTCGGCTAAGCATCACGAAGGAGGGGCTGGAGCTTCCCCGCGCAAAATCGTGGGACGTGAAAGGTGGAAACGAAGCATGGTGCGAGGCCAAGGACGTGGCCAGTTGCCCCATCGAGGGTATCTGAGGAGGAAAACTGCTAACCTCCCGCGTCCGAACGCGTGGAGACCTCCGATGAGCCTGATCCAGACCCCCGTCTCGTACGGCGAGCTGATCGACAAGATGACCATCCTTCAGATCAAGCTCCAGGAGATCAAGGACGACGCGAAGCTGGCCAACGTCCGCAACGAGCTCGAACTGCTCGATGCCACGTGGAAGAACGACGCGGCATCGCAGACCGACATCACCGACGAGACGAACCGCCTGCTCGCGGTGAACCGGCGGCTTTGGAAAATCGAAGACGACATCCGCCTGAAGGAAAAGGCCCAGGCGTTCGACGACGAGTTCATCCAGCTCGCCCGGTCGGTGTACATCGAGAACGACGAGCGCGCGGCGATCAAACGCGAGATCAACCTGAAGCTGGGTTCGACGCTGGTGGAAGAGAAGTCGTATCAGGATTACCGCGTGAAGTGACGACAAATCGCGGACAGGGTGCGCTCCCGCCCTTCGGCAGGAAAGCCTGCTACCGAAGGGCGGAAGCGGAGCCTGTCCGCGATAGTCGACGAAGCGGCGTAACCGGAAGCTAGTGTCCGAGCGGCAGCTTCAGGAACGAAGCGCACGCTTCGAACCGTTCCACCATCTCCCCGACCTCGACCAGGTCCATCACCCCCGGCTTCTCGATCTTGGTACCCCACGGAATCTCCGACGCGGGCTTGCCGAGATACTTCCGCGACGCGGCATCGTATTTGTCGACGCACCAGCGCCGGTCGGAGTAAGGCCCCGAGCGATGCGGATTGCTCGCCGCATGCAGCCCCAGCACCTTCACCCCGGCCGCGTTGGCCATGTGCATCGGCCCGGAGTCCGGGGTGAGGATCATCGCCGTGCGGGCGAGCAGCGCCATGAATCGCTTGAGGGTGTCTTTCCCGGTCAAGTCGAGCGGCGCCCGTTCCGCCTGGGCCAGGATGGCGTCGGCGAGCGCCCGCTCGCCCTCGGAAGGACCGCCGACCAGGGCCACGCGCATGCCGCGGGCCATCGCATGGTCGATCAGCGCGGCGTAGCGCTCCACGCGCCAGTTGCGCACCGTATGGCTGGACATCGGGCTGACCAGCAGGGTGGGCGTGTCGCCGGGCAGCTGTTCCGCCGCCCAGGTCCGGTCGGCGGCCGAGACGGGAATGTCCCAGCGAACCTCCGTCTGCCGCAGGCCCAGGGGCTCGATGAAGCTCGCCATGGCATCGAGCACGTGTTCGCCGCTGCGGGCGGCGATGCGTTCGTTGACGAACAGGCTGTGCAGGTCTTTCGAGCGGGCCTTGTCGTAGCCGATGCGCCGATCGGCCTTTACGGCCAGGCTGAGCAGGTTGGAGCGCAGGGCCACCTGCATGTGCAGGAGCGCGTCGAAGCGACGGCCGGCCAGCGCCTCGCGTACCTCGCGCAGGCCCTGCCGCCCCTTGCCCTTGTCGAAGGTGACGAATTCCACGCCGGGCAGGTCGCCCACCAGGCGGCGCTCCAGCTTGCCCACGATCCAGGTCAGGCGGGTGGCCGGCGCCTTCGCCTGGAGCGTGCGGACCAGGGGCACCACGTGGGTGACGTCGCCGATGGCCGAGGTGCGCAGGATGCACAGGCTCGAATCTCCCGACGGGAGCGGATGGCTTGATAGACTGGGCAAGATCGGATTACCGGAACGGGAGGCTGCCAACGTGGGCGGCCCGACAATGACAGACCATCGCGTCACCGAGGCCGCGGACGGAACGATTCTGTTCGACGCGGCCCGTATAGCTCAAGTCGACCACGACTGGTTCTCGCCCGGGTACTGGGAGGACCGCGGCCTGCTGCGCTCGCAGGCGGGCGGCCGGGGCGGTGTGTCCCTCATCGACACCCCGGCCGGCGAGGCCGTGCTGCGCCATTACCGGCGCGGTGGGATGGTCGCCGCCCTGCTGGGGGACCGCTACCTCTTCACCGGCAAGGCGCGCACGCGCAGCCAGCGCGAGTTTCGCCTGCTGATGGAACTGCAGCGCCGTGGCCTGCCGGTGGCGCCGCCCCTGGCGGCGCGCTACGTGCGCCGCGGGCTGCGTTATTCCGCCGACCTGGTCACTTTGCGCATTCCCGACGCCGTGACCCTGGCCGAACGCGTGGGCGACGCCGCCTTCAACGAGACCCTGGCCGGGCGGGTGGGCGAACTGGTGGCCCGATTCCACCGCGAAGGGGCCTGGCACGCCGACCTCAACGCGCACAACATCCTGGTCAACGGCGACGGTCTCCACCTCATCGATTTCGACAAGGGGCGGCTGCGTTCGCCCTCGGCCGGCTGGCGCAAGGCCAACCTCGCGCGGTTGAAGCGCTCGCTGGTGAAGGTGGGCGTGCGCGAGGGCGGCGATACCTTCGACGCCGTGCTGTGGCCGACGCTGCTGGCCGCCTATGAGCGGAGCTACGCGCGATGAGCTGGCAACTGAACTTCCTCGGCACCGGGGCCGCCCATGCGGTGGAGCTGGGCTCGTCGGCCGTGGTGCTCGAGCGCGATGGGCGGCCCTCGCTGCTCGTCGATTGCGGCCCGGACACGCTCGATCGTTACCTCGCGGCCTATGGCGAGGTGCCGTCCGCGCTTTACGTCACCCATACCCACATGGATCACGTGGCCGGCATGGAGCGCCTGTTCTTCCGCCTGTGGTTCGACGAGGCCCTGCGGGGCCGCACGAAGGTCTACCTGCATGCGGCCTTGCTGCCGTGGTTGCAGGGCAGGGTGGCCGACTATCCCGGTGCGCTGGCCGAAGGTGGCGTGAATTACTGGGAGGCGTTCCGGCTCGTGCCGTGCACGCGGGGTTTCTGGCACGAGGGCCTCTGGTTCGACGTATTTCCCACCCGGCATCACGTGCAGGGCACGTCGTTCGGCGTGGCCTTGCGCGGCAGCTTCGTCTTTACCGGCGACACGCGGCCCGTGCCCGAGGCCTTGGCGATCCATGCCGCGCAGGGCGAACGGGTGGCCCACGATTGCGGGGTGGTGGGCAATCCGTCGCACACGGGCGTGGACGACCTGGAGCGCGAATACCCCGCCGAGGTTCGCGAGCGCATGACGCTCTACCATTACGGCAGTGTCGCCGAGGGTGAGACGCTGGCCTCGCGTGGGTATCGCGTCGCCCGCCCGGGCGAGCGCGTCCGCCTGCCGGACCCGCATCCCGTGAGGCCTACGGCAGGCTGATTCGCCGATACGATCGGCTCCCACCCCGTCGGTAGCAAGGTTGCGATAGCGTCACTACCGACGGGGTGGGAGCCGATCGCATCGGCGAACGGGCGCTTGTGTCGCCGCAACGCTCCCGTTATCCTTCCGCTTCTTTGTCGGGACGGATGCCCGGCGAGGAAGAAGCTGTACCGGTGTGGAGAGGTGTCCGAGTGGTTTAAGGAGCACGCCTGGAAAGTGTGTATACGTTAATAGCGTATCGCGGGTTCGAATCCCGCCCTCTCCGCCACTGGCAAGCGTGAGGCAGCCCAACCGCTGCCGCTTCGACGGATGTTTCGTCGGGCGGGATTCGCACCCGCTGAGAAAACTATCTTTTATGGTGGCCCTGTCGGTCCCCCCGCGACGATAGTCCGTAAATCCCGCCAGGTCCGGAAGGAAGCAACGGTAGCGGACGATTCGGGTGCCGGGATGTGGCTGGCAGGGTCATCGCCTTTCACGGGTCGAGCTTTCGCCCGCCTCCCGACCTTGGCACAATCGACTGTCGTCCCAAGGTAGCCCGCATGTCCTATCAGGTACTCGCACGCAAGTGGCGCCCGCGCAAGTTCGCCGAACTCGTGGGACAGGAGCATGTCGTCCGGGCGCTCACCAATGCGCTGGATTCGGGCCGCATGCACCATGCCTACCTCTTCACGGGCACGCGTGGCGTGGGCAAGACCACCATCGCGCGCATCTTCGCCAAGTCGCTCAACTGCGAACGCGGTGAATCGGCCGATCCCTGCGGTGAGTGCGCCGTCTGCACGGCGGTGGACGCGGGGCGCTTCGTCGACCTCCTCGAGATCGACGCCGCCAGCAACACCGGCGTCGACGACGTTCGCGAGGTGATCGAAAACGCCCAGTACGCTCCCTCGCGCGGCCGTTTCAAGGTGTACCTCGTCGACGAGGTGCACATGCTGTCCAAGCCGGCGTTCAACGCGCTGCTGAAGACACTCGAGGAGCCGCCGCCGCACGTCAAGTTCCTGCTCGCCACCACCGACCCGCAGAAGTTGCCGGTCACCGTGCTGTCGCGCTGCCTCAAGTTCAACCTCAAACGCCTGCTGCCGGAACAGATCTCCGGGCAGATGCGCCACATCCTGGGGGCCGAGGCCATCGAGTTCGAGGACGAGGCCATCGGCGAGCTCTCCCACGCGGCCGACGGGTCGCTGCGCGACGGTCTGTCGTTGCTCGACCAGGCCATCGCCTACGGTGGCGGGAGCCTGCGTGCTGCCGACGTGCGCGCCATGCTCGGCAGCGTGGAGCGTGGCCAGGTGCTCGGCGTACTCGGCGCGCTGGCCAGCGGCGACGGTGCCGCCCTGATGGCCGAATCCGACCGCATCGCCTCGTTCTCGCCCGACTTCGGTGGCGTGCTCGACGACCTCGCCACCGTGCTGCATCGCGTGCAGTTGCTTCAGCTCGTGCCCGGCTATCGCGGCGAGGAAAGCGACGCCGGCCTGGCCGACATCGCCGAGCGCATGGCGCCCGAAGACGTGCAGCTCTACTACCAGATCGCCACCGCCGGCCGCCGCGACCTGCCGATGGCCCCCGACGCGCGCATCGGCTTCGAGATGGTGCTGCTGCGCATGTTCGCATTCCGCCCGTCGGAACCGGGGCAGGCCGCCTCCGCGCCGCCCGCGCGTGCCGCCGCCCCGGTGGCGGCACGCGTCACGCCGTCGCCCAGCGTATCGGCGCCGGCGCCGCGTAGCGCGCCGCCGCCGCCAGCTCCGGTGTCGACGCCGGTGGCCGCGCCCGCGCCGGTCGCACCGCGTCCGATCGTCACCGACGCGAACGGGCTGCCGGACTGGCACGACATCGTGGAACGCGCGAACCTGCGCGGACCCATCGGTCAGCTGGCGCAGAACTCGTCGCTGCGAGGCGTGGACGGGGAGGCCATGGTGCTCGCCCTCCAGCCCCAGCACATGCACCTGGCGGTGGAGCCGCTCACCAGCCAGATGGAAGAAAAAGTCTCGCAGGCGCTCGGCCGTCGCGTGCGTTTCCGTTTCGTGGCCGAAGCCGGCAATGCGGGCGGCAGCCTCGGCACACCCGCCGAGCGCCGGGCGCAGGCGGCCAGCGATGCGCAGGCCAACGCCGAAGCCTCGATGGAGACCGACCCGCTCGTCCAGGCGCTCAAGCGCGACTTCGACGCGCGCGTCATCCCGCAATCGATCAAACCCGTGGAGCAGTAAGCAATGAAAGGTCAAATCGGTCAGCTCATGCAGCAGGCCCAGCGCATGCAGGACGAAATGAAGCGTGCGCAGGAAGAACTGGCGAAGACCGAGATCACCGGCAGCGCCGGCGGCGGCCTGGTCACCGTGACGATGAGCGGCGGCCACGAGGTGCGCGGCGTGCATATCGATCGCCAGACCTTCGCCGACGATCCGGAAATGGCCGAAGACCTCGTCGCCGCCGCGATCAACGACGCGGTGAACAAGATCGCCGAACTCAGCCGCACGCGCCTGGGCGGCGTCACCTCCGGGCTGAACCTGCCGCCCGGCTTCAAGATGCCGTTCTGATTCGCCGATGAGCCACGGTTCACGCCTGCTTGGCGAACTGATCGACGCCTTGCGCTGCCTGCCTGGCGTGGGCGCGAAGAGCGCGCAGCGCATGGCCTTCCACCTGCTCGAACGCGAGCGGCAGGGTGGCGTTCGCCTGGCCGCCGCGCTGGAGTCGGCCATGCGCGACGTCGGCAACTGCACGCGCTGCCGCAACTTCAGCGAGACCCCCGTGTGCACGCTATGCGCCAGCACCAGCCGCGACCGGCACGTGCTGTGCGTGGTGGAGTCGCCATCGGACCTGGCCGCCATCGAACAGGCGACGGGCTACCGCGGCCACTACTTCGTGCTGCTCGGGCGTCTTTCGCCACTCGACGGTCTCGGCCCGGACGAACTCGGCCTGCCGCTGCTGGCCGAGCGCCTGGGCGAAGGCGAGGTGGAAGAAATGATCATCGCCACCAATCCCACGGTGGAAGGCGAAGCCACCGCGCATTATCTCGGCCAGCTCGCCAAGGCGGCAGGCATCCGCGCCACCCGCCTCGCCCACGGCGTGCCCCTGGGCGGTGAACTCGAATTCGTCGACCGCGGGACGCTGGCGCATGCGTTCGGCAGCCGGCAGTCGCTAGGCTCCTGAGGAATTCCATGACCGATACCATCTTCGCCAAGATCGTCCGCCGAGAGATTCCCGCCGACATCGTCTTCGAGGACGACGAGGTGCTCGGTTTTCGCGACCTGAATCCGCAGGCGCCGGTGCACGTGCTGTTCATTCCCAAGCGCGCCATCGCCACGCTGGACGACGCGGTGCCCGGCGACGCGGCGTTGCTCGGCAAGCTGTTGCTCGCGGCGGCGGCGTATGCGCGTGCGCAGGGTTTCGCGAAGGACGGCTATCGCACCGTGGTCAACACCAACACCCATGGCGGACAGACGGTGTTCCACATCCACGTGCACCTGCTGGCCGGTCGCCAGATGCATTGGCCGCCGGGCTGATAGGACGGGCGGACTGAAACCCTCACGCCGCTCCTGCGTACGCAGGAGCGAGGAGCTAGCGTTGGGAGGTTCGATACACCCTCGGCGACTGTCCGCTCGCCCGTTTGAACGCATTACTGAACGCGCTCTCCGATGTGTATCCCAGCGATTGCGCGATGACGGAGACCGGCTTGCTCTCATCACGCAATGCCCGTTCGGCAAGCCGCATACGCCACTCGGTGAGATAGGTCAGCGGTGCAACGCCGGCGATCGTCCTGAAATGGAACGCGAAGGTCGTTCGTGACATGGCGCAGGCCTTGGCGAGTTCTTCCAGATGCCATGCGCGCGCCGGATCGCCATGCATCAGCCGTACGGCGGGTGCGAGTCGCGCATCGCCCAGCACGCGCAGCCAGCTGGCGGGCATGGCCTCGGTCGTCTTGAGGTGGGCGCGCAGGATCTCGATGAAGAGGAGCTGGCCCAGTTGCGCCGATGCGAGTTGCGTGCCGGGTTGATCGCTCGCGCGTTCTTCCACCAGCCGCTCGAGCAGCCAGCGGAACGCCGTGGCGTGCGGCGACGCCACCGGAACGTGGATCCACGGTGGCAGCACGTCGGCCAGGAGTCGTCCGCTGGTCGGATCGAGCAGCACGTGTCCGCCGATATGGGCGAAGTCGTTGCCGTCGCCCAGCACGGCCGTACCCCGGGAAAACACGCTCATCGCATCCAGCGGCGCGATGCCGGGATGGCTGGCCAGCACGAACGAGCGCTTCGCGCTCAACAACCCGACGTCACCGGTATCGAAGCGCACCGGCTCCGCCTCGCCGTCGATGTCGACCCAGCAGGCGCCCTCGACGACGGCGAAGAATTTGATCTTGTCCGGCGCAGGGAAGCGGATGGCCCACTCGCCACCGGCGCGGAAGCCGCCCGTCACCAGGGACTCGGCCTGGGTGAGGCGCAGGATGTCCGAGAAAGGGTCGAGGCTCATACTCGTACTTTCACGCAAGTAAGTCGCACGATCAAGCATTAACAGTCCGGAGCGTCAGGCCTAATCTTTCCCGCTACTTGAAGCGGCTGAGTTCCCATGAACGACGCATTGGTATTGGTGACCGGTGGTACCGGTTTTATCGCGCAGCATTGCATGCTGGCGCTGTTGAACGGCGGATACCGGGTTCGGACCACGATCCGCACCGCATCGCGCGAGATGGAGGTACGCCGTTACCTCAAGGCGGGCGGCGTGGAGGCGGGCGATCGCCTGTCGTTCGTCATTGCCGACCTCGGTGCCGACGAAGGTTGGGCCGAGGCCGTCGCTGGATGCACGTACGTGATGCACGGCGCGTCACCGACGCCCTCCGGCAGCTATGCAAGCGAGGAAGACTGGATTCGGCCCGCCGTGGACGGGAACCTGCGGGTGCTCCGTGCGGCGCGTGATGCCGGGGTCAAACGCGTGGTCTTGACCTCGGCCTTTGGCGCGATCGGCGCCGGGCACGCAGCGAGCCATCGGCGGCCGTTCGACGAAACGGATTGGAGTGACCTGACCGGCAACGTCGCGCCCTACCAGAAGTCGAAGACCCTCTCGGAAAAAGCGGCGTGGGACTTCATCGCCCGCGAAGGTAAGGGGCTTGAGTTGTCCGCGGTGAATCCGGTGGCCGTCCTCGGCCCGGTGCTGGGTCCGGATTACTCGCACTCCATCAAGATCGTCGAGAACCTGCTGGGCAACTGGACGGGTTGTCCGAAGATCTACTCGTGCTTCGTCGACGTACGCGACGTGGCCGACCTGCACCTGCGTGCGATGACCCATCCGGCGGCCCATGGCGAACGTTTCTTCGCGACGTCCGGCGAAGGCATGTGGCTGGCCGATGTCGCGAAGGTCCTGCGCCGTCGCATGGGTGCCGTCGGCAAGCGCGCGACGACGCGGGTTCTGCCGAACTGGTTCGTGCGCCTCGCGTCGCGAAGGAATCCCCGGCTGAAGGGCCTGGTGCCGATGCTCGGTGTGGACATGAGCGCCACGGGCAAGAAAGCCATGCGCCTGCTTGGTTGGTCGCCGCGTTCGCCGGAAGAGGCCATCGTCGCGACGGCCGAGAGCCTGGTCGGCCTCGGCATCGTGAAACGATAGCTGCAAGTTACCGCCGGAAGGCCTAAAAAAAGCCGGCTTTCGCCGGCTTTTTCGTTACGCTTACTTGTGCGGTCGCATCGGTACCGGACGCGGCACGATGATGGTGCGCGGGCGGTACCAGAACGGATCGCCCCACGGGCCGTAACCGTACGGACCCCAGCCGCCGCCCCAGCCCGGACCCCAGAACGGGTCGTAGAAGCCTGGCGGGTAGCGAGTCACCGGAACGCGCTTCGGCCACAGGTAGACCACATCGGCCTCGACGCGCGGGTAGGCATAGTCGAAGTCGCCGACCTTCTGCGAGACCGCGCCGTGCAGCGTACCGGTGACGGTGATCTCGCGACCCCGGGTGAACACCTCGGGATCGTAGAAGCCGTCGCGGCAGGCCACGAAGCGGCCCTGGCTTTCCTGCTTGCTCGCCGTGGGACGGGCCTCGCTGTCCAGCGGTTCGGACAGGACGAAGAAGCAGGTCTGCTGCGGACCCGGTTCGGTCTTGATGATTTCGCCGCCCCAACGCACCTTCGCGCCGGGGGCTCCGCCCTGCTGGGCACCGGCCGTGGATACGTCGTTGAACTGACCCTGCAGCGGCTGCGGCACGGTGGCGCACGCGCCAAGTGCCAGAGTCGCGGCGACGATGGCCAGCGGTTTGTACATGGACATGTCACTTCTCCCAGGGGCACCGGGCACAACCGGCGCCATGCGCTATTTGACCACGCGGCGCGCCGTTAATTCCCTTACGGCCCGACCGAATTCACTGATTGATTCAGGCGGTGGTTCGTCATGGGCGTAGCGCGATCGCAAGTAAAGCTTACTCAACCTTTCCAGTGCATTTCGCTGCGCCGGCATGGCACGGGCCGCGCGGGCGAGGAAATGCTTCGGTCCTTCACCGGTTCGACGAACGACGCCGGCCCGCGAGAGCTTGCGCTCCAGACGTCGCATCCACGCATCCAACGCGTCGCCTTCACGCCGCTGGAACACCGCCCAGCCCAGGGCGATCGCCACCAGAAGCGAGCAACCGACGGCCAGTACCACGGCCAGGTCGGTGACGTCGGCGTGGTTCACTCCGAACGGACGGAGCAAGCCCTGCTGACGCAAGCTGTCGAAACCGATAACGCCGCGGCTCCACCATTGGTTGACCACGTCCCAGCGGTTGCGCAGCTCGCGCAACCACGCCGGGCCCAGCCAGCCTTCGCCGCCGCTGGCTTCCGCCGCGGCTGCCGCGCCCAGCTCCACGCGCTCGGGTCGCACGGCGGCGGTCGGGTCGAAGCGAACCCATCCCTGGCCTTCGAGCCATACCTCCGACCAGGCGTGCGCATCGGAGCGCCGTACGAGCAGGTAGTGGGCGCCGCTGTTCCAGTAGCCGCCCTGATAGCCGGTCACGACGCGGGCAGGCACGCCGGCGGCGCGCATGAGAAAGGTGAAGGTCGAGGCGAAGTGCTCGCAGTAACCCTGCTTCGTCTGGAAAAGGAAATCGTCGATGCGGTCGCGGTCGAGCGGTTCCGGGGCGAGGGTGTAGGAGAAGTCGGCATGGAACATCGCCAGCGCCGCGCGGACGATCGCCGCGTGGTCGTCGCCGTAGCGCTGCGCCCACGATTGGGCCAGTGCCCGGGCGCGAGGGCCGACGCCCATCGGCAGTTGCAGGTTGTCGTGCCGCACGCCGTCGTCCAGCGTGGGTTCGAGGCGGTAGCGGGTGGCCGCGAACGCGGTGAAGTTCACCGTGTCGTCGATGCGGCGGTTGGCCTGCACGGTGCGGTCGGGACGAAGCGTGGTGTCCTGCGGCGCGGTGGTCGGCAGGTCGAGCATCGGCACGGTGCGGTCGTGGGTGGGTTCGATCGATGCGTGGTAGCCGATGCGCTGCGCGTATTGCACGTCGGACGGCGGGCGGCGCGTGCTGTGCGAGCCGGGTGTCCATGCGGTGCCGTCGAACAGCTGCATGACGTAGGCGCGGAAGTAGCGGAGGCTGTTGGGCGGCGGCGGCCCGTCGAACGTGACCCGCATGGCCGGCGTGTCGTCGGTCATGAGGTCGAGCATGCCGCCCGGCGACAGCTGCGGCGAAAGACCGGTCGCGGCCTGTCCGCTGTCGGGCGTACCCCAGAGCGGGCTGGAAAGACGGGGTATGAAAAGGAAGGCGAACACCGACAGCGGTACCGACGCCAGCAGCGCCAGCAGCACGGGCTTCCATTGCATCGACCAGCGGCGCTGCTCGGCGTCGGGGTCTTCCACGGCGCACAGGGTGGTGAGGGCCGGGAGCAATCCCAGACTGACGAAGGCGCTGGCGACGAGGCTTTGGTCGAAGAGCAGGGCGCTCATCAAGGCGAAACAGGCGAAGGCCACGCCGACGCGGGCATCGCGCGTCTCGTCGGTTTCCAGCAGCTTGAGCACGAGCAGGCCGACGGCGAAGGCGCTGCCCGGTTCGCGCCCGAACATCGTGCCGTAGTGCAGGATCACGACGGCGAGCAATGCGGCGAGCAGCGGCAGGCGGATGAGCGCGGCGATCTTTCGCCCGCCGTGACGGCGATGCCACCAGCGTCCGCCCGCCACCACGGCCAGCGCCGCCGTGAGCCACCATGGCAGGTGAAGGGCATGCACCAGCACCACGAAACCCATGGTGAGCGTGAGCAGGTCGAACGCGCGGCGGCCCAGCGGAAGACCCGTCGAAACCCGTTTGCGAAGGGAAGGACGAAGGCCGGTCATGGGCGCAGCGCCAGGGCGGTCATGCAGCGGTGGTAATGCTCGTCGCCCTGGGCGATGTCGAAATACCCGTCGGGCAGGCGCAGGCTCCAGCGCCTGCCGCCTTCATGGGCTTCGTCCACCCAGCGGGCCAGGCGGGAAATGCGCGTTTCGTCGTCGAGCCCATGGATCGCGTCCCAATCCAGCCGCCAGTCTTCCTGGGGCGCGGGTTGTTCGAGATCCTTCACGAGCAGCCCGTCGTGGCGCGCGCTGAGTTTCCACGCGATCTGCCGGCGCGGATCGCCCGGCCGGTAGTCGCGCAGCGAGGCCAGCTCGTCGCCCGCGCGCGGCCTGCCGCGATCGGCGTCGCCATCCGGTACCAGGGGCGGTGGGCCGAAGGCTTCGACGCGCGGATAGACCAGCACCTTGCCGTCGGGATGAAGCCAGCTCCACACGCGAAACAGCCCCATCGGCCAGCGGCTGTGCAGGCGCATGCGCGGCAAGTCGAGCCAGCCGCGATGCGCGGCATCGAGATGGAACTCGATGGTCGACGGCGCGCCCGGTTGGACGCCGAAGACCTGCTCGCGTGCCTCGGCATCCAGCCGTATGGCCGTCCGCGCGTAGCGTGGCGCGGAGACGTCGAGCGATACGCGTACCTGTTCGCCCGCCCGCGCGGTATCGGAGCGCAGGCCGCCGATGACGAGGCCGTTGAGCGTGCGAAAGGCCACCAGCATGCTGCCGACGGCGGCGGCGCCGAGCAGGCAGGTGAGCCCCAGCGCGGCGTTGTTCGAATAGTTGAGCGCACCGACGAGCATGACGACGAGCAGCATCGACAGGCCCAGGCCGAACCCGGTCGGAAGGATGTAGATGCGTCGCCGGTGGAGCACGATGGGCAGCGGTTCGCGGGGCCGCAGGCGCGTGAGCGAGGGAAGGCGGTGCTCCGCCCATGCGAGCAGCCGGGCCCCGCGCGAGGCCATCAGGGCACCGCGGTATCGGCGAGGATGGCGCGGGCGATCGCTTCGCGGTGGCCGCCGCGTCCCGGCACGAGTCGATGCGCGGCGGCGGGCACGAATACGGCCTGCACGTCTTCGGGGATGACATAAGCGCGCCCGCTAAGGAGGGCCCACGCGCGCGCGGCGGCGAGCAGGGCGAGGCCTGCGCGTGGCGAGAGCCCCACGCGCAGGTCGTTGTGCCGGCGACTGGCGGTGAGCAGGGCCTGCAGGTAATCGAGCAGGCTGCCGCTGGCCGTCACGGCCTGCGCCGCGGCATGCAATTGCCCGATGGCGGCGACGTCCAGGCGCGGCGCGAGGTGTTCCATCATGTCGCGGCGGCTTTCCCCCGTGAGCAGGGCGCGTTCGGCGGCGGGGTCCGGATAATCCAGGCTGAGCCGGAGCATGAAGCGGTCCAGCTGCGAATCGGGCAGCGGAAACGTGCCGGCCAGATCGAGCGGGTTCTGCGTGGCCACCACGAAGAACGGGCGGGGCAGTACGTGGGTGGTGCCGTCCACCGTGGCCTGGCCTTCGGCCATGGCTTCCAGCAGCGCACTCTGCGACTTGGGCGTGGCGCGGTTGATTTCGTCGGCGAGCAGAAGGCGGGTGAAGATGGGGCCCGGATGGAAACGGAACTCGCCCGTCTCGCGCTCGTAGACGCTCACCCCGATAATGTCCGAGGGAAGCAGGTCGCTGGTGAACTGGATGCGTTGGAAGTCCAGGTCGAAGGTGGCGGCGAGGGCATGCGCCAGCGTGGTCTTTCCCACGCCGGGCACGTCTTCCAGCAGCAGGTGTCCACCGGCCACGAGGCAGGTGAAAGCCAGCTTCACCTGGCGCGGCTTGCCGAGCAACACGCCGTTGACCTGCGTGAGGGCGGCGTCGAGGCGGTGCCGAAGCATTTCATCGTTGAGCGGAGTGGTCGCTGACATGATTCAAACATGCGCCCCTGGGGCGGATCCCGTCGATGGATGATCGGTCGAGTGTAGCGGCGCGCCTGCGCGCGTGGCGAGGCATGTTCCTCGTTCTCTTCGCCGTGACGTTGGGCCTGCGCATCGTCATCGCATGCACGCTGTCGCCCTTCGGTGACGAGGCCTTCTATTGGCAGGAAAGCCTCGCTCCGGCATGGGGCTACAGCGATCTTCCACCCCTCACGGCATGGCTGATCGGAGCGTCCGAGGCCGTATTCGGGCATGGCCTGTTGCCCATGCGTTTGCCGTTCCTCCTCATCGGCGCGGCGATTCCCTTCCAGGTTCGCGCCATCGCGCGCCGCCACGCCGGCGACGCGGCGGGTTGGCAGGCGGGCACGCTGGCCCTGTGCCTGCCGCTGGCGGGCAGCCTGGGCGTACTCGCCGTGCCCGACGTGCCGCTGACCTTCGCCGTCCTGCTCGCGATGCAGGGCCTGCTTGGTGCGCTCGACGACGGGCGTCGGCGCGACTGGTGTCTGCTCGGCGTCGGGCTCGCGCTGGCATGGGCCACGCATTACCGCGCGGCGATGCCGATGCTGGGCGGGCTCGTCTTCCTGCTGGCGACGCCACGCGGCCGTGCGCAATGGCGCAAGCCCGGGCTATGGCTCGCGATGGGCATCGCTGCCGTTGGCTTGCTGCCCATCGCGATCTACAACCTCCAGGCCCAGGGCGCCGGGGTGTCGTTTCAGCTGGTGGAACGCAATCCCTGGCGATTCCATGCCGATGCCCTGGTGCAGCCGCTCGAGCAGGCAGCGACCTGCACGCCGGTCGCCTACGTGGCACTGCTGTGGATGGCGTGGAGCGCGTGGCGCCGTCGCGGCGAAGCGCCGTTCGACGCGATCGGGTCCGTCGCGGGGACGTTCATCGTCGCGTATTTCGTGCTCGGGTTGTTCGCCGACGACGTGCGCTTTCGCGTGCATTGGCCGCTGCCGGGTTACCTGCTGCTCTGTGCCGCGTGGCCGTCGTTGCCGTCGTCTTCCACCTGGCGGCGCATCGTGCACGCGGGTTTCGCACTGGCCCTCGCCGGATTGTTCGGGGGCTTCGCATGGCTCGGGCTGGCCGCATCGGGCGACGGTGCGCGCGTGCTTGCGAACCTCAAGGCCTTTCCCTCCCATTTCACCGGCTGGCGCGAAAGCGCGGCCGTGCTGCAAGGTGAGCTGCTGCACGACAGCGGCGCGCTCGTGGTGGCCGACAATTTCATGCTGGCGGCGGAGCTGCGCTTTGCCCTGGGCGGTCCGCGCACGGTGTATTCCCTCGACAGCCCGTTGAACGTGAAGCATGGTCGCGCGCCGCAACTGGCGGCGTGGCGGATCGACGAGGCGGGTCTGGCCATGCACGCCGGCCAGCGCGTGATCCTGGCCGTGGACGAGACGTCGTTGCGCGAGCGCGAGACACGCGGCTGGCTCGGCTCGATCTGCGCACGGGTGGATATCGTCGGGCCGCTATCGCGACTGGACCTCTTCGACGGTCGTCGACGCATCGCGTTCTACGATGCGCGAGCACGCGCGACGCCGGCCCCGGCGCAGAATCCCGACGATTGCGTGGTCTGGATGGCCGCCTACCTCGCCGCCCCGCACTGACCGTTCAGGGCAGGGCGACGCCGGCCTTGCGCAGCAGGCGGGCGGTGGCGATCAGCGGCAGCCCGACGAGGGCGGTGGGGTCTTCGTTGACGATGCGCTCGAAGAGAGTGATGCCCAGGCCTTCGCACTTGAAGCTGCCCGCACAGTCGAGCGGGCGTTCGCGCTCGACGTAGCGTTCGATGTCCGCTTCGGAAAGCTTGCGAAAACGGACGCGCGTCTCGTCGACGTGGGTCAGCGCATCGCCGTGGGCATCGATCACGCACACCGCCGTGTGGAATACCACGTCGCGCCCCGAACTGGCCGCCAGTTGGCGGTGCGCCGCATGCACGGTGCCGGGCTTGTCGAGCACGGTGCCGTCGAGGTCGGCCACCTGGTCGGAGCCGATGACGATCGCGCCGGGGTGGGCTTCGGCGACGTCGCGGGCCTTGGCCTCGGCCAGGCGCGCGGCGCGCCGGGCGGGCGCCTCGCCGGGCAGGTGATCCTCGGCGGTGCCTGGCGCGGCCTGTTCGAAATGTTCCAGCAGGCGGCGCAGGAGGCCGGCGCGATAGCGGGACGTGGAGGCGAGGATGACGGTCGGTTCGGTCACGTTGTCAGAAACCCTTATGGATCTGTTCGCGCACGGCGGTGTCCAGCGCCGCCTGGGCGTCGTCCAGGTCGCGCAGGCGCGGCTCGAGCTGGTGGCGGGCGCGGAGCAGGGCGTCGACGGCCTCGTCCAGCTCGCGCTGGCTGGCGGAAGGCGCCTTGTCGCGAATCCATATGCGCTGGCGGAGCAGGGCCTTGAGGCCCGAATCCACGGCATGACGCGCCTCGATCTCGCCTGCCGCCGGCTGTTCGGGATGGGAGGACATCACGGCGTGTGCCCGCTGGAGGCGGTCGCGGCAGTCCTTCAGATCGACCTCGAGGCGGTCGGCGTGGTCGTGCAGGTCTTGCAGCGCGCCGAGGCGGCGGCGACGGCGCTGGAGCGACACCGCCCAGCCGCAGAACGCCACCGCGACGACGATGGTCGCGGCAAGTGCATAATACGCAACGGAAAACACGCTGGACCTTCCCCCTCGCGGGCCGGCTGAGGCAAACTGCTGCATGGCCTGCGAGTCTGCCCGAAAGGGGGCGGTGTGCGCAAAATGGCTGCCGGGCGTCTAACCGGTTGACTTCAGAGGCGTTGGTGCCTACCATTTCGCGATTATGTCCGTGACTTTGCCATCGTCCGTGGACGCTTGGCGCGAGGTTCGTGCGCGGCGTTCGTTTCAGGGTCGTCTTCCCGTGTCGGCGTTTTCCCGCCTCGGCGAGGTGGTCGCGTCACCCGAAGGTGACGTAACCTACGAACTCGACTTCGGCCGCGACAACCTGGGCATCGCCTACGTGGCGGTCCGTGCAAAGGCTTCGTTGATGCTGGTCTGCCAGCGTTCGCTCGAGCCGTTCGCGCTGCCGGTGGAGGTCGATGCCCGTCTCGGACTGATCGTCGAAGAACGCGAGGAAGCCGCGCTTCCGCCCGGGTACGAGCCGCTTCTCCTCGAGGAGGACGGCAAGCTGGATCCGATCGCGACGATCGAAGATGAATTGCTGTTGGCGCTGCCCCTGGTTCCGGTCAATCCGGATCACGAGTTGCCCGAAGAGATCGCCGGCACGGAAGAGGACATCCCCTCCGACGAGCCCCCCGACAACCCGTTCGCGGCACTCCGCGAACTCATGAAGAAGTAATCGCTGGAGATTTGCCATGGCCGTTGCCAAGAGCCGCAAGACCCCGTCCACCCGCGGCATGCGTCGTTCGCACGATGCGCTGAAGACCGTTCAGCTGTCGACCGACCCGACCAGCGGTGAAGTGCACCTGCGTCACCACGTGACCAAGGATGGCTACTACCGCGGTAAGAAGGTCATCGACACCCGCGGTGCGGTCGAAGTCGAGGATTGATCTCCTCGCGGTGACAAAACACCACGCAACGGCGCGGAAACGCGCCGTTTTGCGTTTACGGATACCGGTTTTATCCTGAGCACGGGAATACCGTTCTGAAATACGCCCGCATCATCGGCACCGGCAGCGCACTTCCCGATAAGGTGCTGACCAATGCCGACCTCGAGAAAATCGTCGACACGAGCGACGAGTGGATCCGCACCCGCACGGGCATCACGCAACGCCATATCGCGGCCGATGGCGAAACCACGGGCGACCTCGGTTTCCTCGCGGCGACACGCGCCCTGGAAGCCGCCGGCGTAAGGGCCGAAGACCTCGACATGATCGTGGTCGGCACCACCACGCCCGATCTCGTCTTTCCCTCCACCGCCTGCCTGATCCAGCATCGGCTGGGTGCCAACGGCTGCGCCGCGTTCGACGTCAACGCGGCCTGTTCCGGCTTCGTCTACGCGCTGGGTGTGGCCAACGCCTTCATCCGCAGCGGCCAGAAGAAGAAGGTGTTGGTGATCGGTGCCGAAACGCTGACCCGCATGGTCGACTGGACCGAGCGCGAAAGCTGCGTGCTGTTCGGCGACGGCGCGGGGGCGGTGGTGCTGGAGGCTTCCGACGAGCCAGGCATCCTCGCGACCCGCCAGCACGCCGACGGTGGCTACAAGCACTTGCTGTTCAGTCCGGTCGGCGTGTCCGTGGGCTTCAGCGATGCGCCCAATCACGGCGTGAAAATCACCATGGCGGGCCGTGAGGTATTCAAGGTGGCCGTGAAGACGCTCGATTCGCTGGTCGGCGAGACCCTCGCGGACGCCGGCATGACCGAAGACCAGGTGGACTGGCTGATACCCCATCAGGCCAACCTGCGCATCATCGAGGCCACCGCCAAGCGCCTGAACATGTCGATGGACCGCGTGATCGTCACGGTGGACAAGCACGCCAACACCTCCTCGGGTTCGGTGCCGTTGGCGCTGGATCACGCCGTGCGCTCGGGGAAGGTGAAACGTGGGCAGAACCTGCTCCTGGAAGCGTTCGGCGGCGGGTTTACCTGGGCATCGGCCCTGATCCGTTACTGAAACTCCACGCGTCGCGATCGAGGGCGCGATAGAACTGGCCAATACCCCCGCGAATGGTGCATTCGCCCCTGGGTTGCTGGCACCATTCGCGTTTTGACGTCGCCGGAATCGATAAGCAATGACCCAAGCCAGTGCCTCGCTCGCCATCGTTTTCCCGGGCCAGGGCTCGCAGTCCGTCGGCATGCTCGCCGACCTCGCGGCCGCCCATCCCGAGGTGAAGGCCACCTTCGACGAAGCCTCCGAAGGCGCGGGCGTCGACCTGTGGGACATGAGCCAGAATGGTCCTGAGGAAAAGCTCAACAGCACCGAGAACACCCAGCCGGCCCTGTTGGCGGCCAGCGTGGCGGTATGGCGTGTCTACCTCAAGCAGGGCGGTAAGCAGCCGGCCTATCTCTCCGGTCATAGCCTGGGCGAATACAGTGCCCTGGTGGCCGCCGGTGCGCTTTCGCTGAAAGACGCCGCCGGGCTGGTCGCCGAGCGCGGCCGCCTGATGCAGGCTGCGGTGCCGGCCGGTGTCGGTGCCATGGCTGCCATCCTCGGTGGCGACGACGCCCAGATCGCGCAGGTGTGCGAGGACGTGGCGCAGGGCCAGGTCGTGGCGCCCGCCAACTACAACTCGCCAGGCCAGCTCGTCATCGCGGGCCACGCGGAGGCGGTGGATCGTGCGCTCGCGCGCCTTGCCGAGCTGGGCGTGAAGAAGGCCGTGAAACTCGCCGTTTCGGTTCCCTCGCATTGCATGCTGATGCGCGACGCCGCCGACCGTCTCGGCGAACGGATGGCTTCCGTCCGGTGGAGCCTGCCGTCGATTCCCGTCGTGCAGAATGCCGACGCGAAGGTGCACGCCATCCTCGACGACATCCGCGGCGCGCTGCAGCGTCAGCTCTATCTGCCGGTGCGCTGGACCGAATGCGTGCAGGCGCTGGCCGCCGGCGGCGTCACCCAGGTCCTGGAATGCGGCCCGGGCAAGGTGCTGGCGGGGCTGATCAAGCGCATCGACAAATCGGTCGAGGCGAAGGCGATCGACACGCCCGACGAGCTCGACGCGGCCGTCGTGGCCTGAATCCCTACGTCCCCCTTCCGCAAGGAACCCACACCATGACCCATACCCTCAAGGGTGAAGTCGCCCTGGTCACCGGCGCCAGCCGTGGCATCGGTGCCGCCATCGCCGATCGACTCGCCGCGCTCGGCGCCACCGTATACGGCACCGCCACCAGCGAATCCGGCGCGAAGGCCATCGGCGACCGCCTCGCCGCCCATGGTGGCCATGGGCGAGTGCTCGACGTCACCGACGGCGCGTCCATCGACGCCCTGATCGAGGCGATCGGCAAGGAAGCCGGCGCGGTTTCCATTCTCGTCAACAATGCGGGCATCACGCGCGACCAGCTCCTCATGCGCATGAAGGAAGAGGACTGGAGCGCGATCATGGACACCAACCTCACGTCGGTGTTTCGCGCGTCCAAGGCCGTGATGCGCGGCATGATGAAGGCGCGCAAGGGCCGCATCATCAGCATCGCGTCGGTGGTGGGCGTGACCGGAAACCCCGGTCAGGCCAATTACGCCGCCGCCAAGGCCGGCATCATCGCGTTCTCCAAATCGCTGGCCCGTGAGATCGGCTCGCGCGGCATCACGGTCAACGTGGTGGCGCCGGGCTTCATCGACACCGACATGACCCGCGCCCTGCCGGAAGAGCAGCGCCAGGCGCTACTCGCGGGCATCGCCCTGGGCCACCTGGGCGAGAGCGACGACATCGCCGAGGCCGTGGCCTTCCTGGCCTCGCCGGCCGCCAAGTACATCACGGGCGAGACGCTGCACGTGAACGGCGGCATGTACATGCCCTGAGCACGGTCGCATCCGGGTCGGGGGAGTCGCCACCGGCCCGATTTTGAGAGACAATCGTCATTTCGCGTCCGGACGGAAGCCCGGGCGTCATCCACGTCACGGCGGCGTGTTGGCGGGGCGAGGCCCAAGCCACTACAATGCCGCCGGATTTTCCCCTCGGGAGGTTAAGGCAACATGAGCACCATCGAAGAGCGCGTCAAGAAGATCGTCGTTGAGCAGTTGGGCGTCAAGGAAGATGAAGTCACCGCGAACGCTTCGTTCGTGGACGATCTCGGTGCCGACTCGCTCGATACCGTCGAGCTCGTGATGGCCCTCGAAGAAGAATTCGAGTGCGAGATCCCGGACGAAGAAGCCGAGAAGATCACGACGGTTCAGCAGGCCGTCGATTACGTCAAGGCTCACGTCAAGGAATAATCGTACGTAAGGCCGTCGATCGGAGGCGTCGCCTCCCGTCGATCTCCGAGCGACACGGAAGCTGCGCCGTCATGGCGCAGTTTTCGTTTCTGCAAACCGTAACCTGCGCTCGCGTATGGTGGCGGAGGAAACCGTTGAGGATGAGAACGCATGAGTAAGCGACGTGTGGTAGTGACCGGCATGGGCATCCTGTCGCCAGTCGGCAACGATCTCGCCACCGCCTGGAAGAATGTCGTCGAGGGTGTGAGCGGCATTGCCGAAATCAGCCCGATCGAGGGCACGGACTGGAGCAAGTACGCCACGCACATCGCTGGCGAAGTCCGCGACTTCGACGCCGTGGAGGCCTATTTCGCCGGCACCGACGCGCCGGACGACGAAAAGCGTTCCATCGCCAAGGACTTCAAGCGGATGGATCCGTTCATCCACTACGGCATCGTCGCGGGCGTGCATGCGTTTCGTCAGTCGGGCCTGAAGGTCACCGACGATAATGCCGGTCGCATCGGTGTCGCCGCGGGAGCTGGCATCGGCGGCCTGCACACCATCGAGGCCACGGCGCTCGAACTGAACGAAAAGGGCCCTCGCAAGGTGTCGCCCTTCTTCGTCCCCAGCTCGATCATCAACATGGTGGCCGGCAACTTGTCGATCTACCTCGGCATGAAAGGGCCGAACATCGCCCTGGTGTCGGCCTGCACGACGGCCGCGCACAACATCGGCATGGCCATGCGCCTCATCCAGTACGGCGACGCCGACGCGATGCTCGCCGGCGGCGCCGAGTTCGCTACCACCCCGACCGCGATGGCGGGCTTCTGCTCGGCCAAGGCGATGTCCACGCGCAACGACGATCCCACGCACGCCAGCCGTCCGTGGGATACCGGTCGCGACGGCTTCCTGTTGTCCAACGGCGCGGGCATGCTCATGCTCGAGGAATACGAGTTCGCCAAGGCGCGCGGCGCGACCATCCTGGCCGAACTGGTCGGCTTCGGCATGAGTGGCGACGCCTATCACATCACCGCGCCCAGCGGCGACGGCGCCGAGCTGGCCATGCGCAACGCGCTGCACGATGCGGGCTTGAAGCCCGAAGAGGTGCAGTACGTCAACGCGCATGGCACCTCCACGCCGGTGGGTGACCTGGGCGAGGCCAAGGCCATCCGCAACGTGTTCGGCGAGTACGCCACGAAGAACGGCCAGTTCGCGGTGAGCTCCACCAAGTCGGTCACCGGTCACCTGCTCGGCGCAGCCGGTGGCGTGGAGGCGATCTTCTCGGTGCTGGCGCTGCGTGACGGCATCATCCCGCCGACCATGAACCTCGAAAACGTCGATCCGGAAGTCGCCGCGCTCGGCATGGACCTCGTGCCGAACAAAGCCAGGAAGGCCGACCTGAACGTCGTCATGTCCAATTCGTTCGGCTTCGGCGGTACCAACGGAACGCTCGTCTTCCGTCGCGTCTGACGCACGTTGGCTTTCGTCACGCGAACCCTGGCCGGCCGGCGCGATCTCCTCGCGCCGGCCGCGTCGTTTCCCGAGCGCTATCCGGCCCTGCTGGCGAGCGCCGTCAGCGGCACGCCGCAATCGCGCTTCGACATCCTGTTCGCCGCGGCTGATGCGTCGCTCACCCTGCACGCCGACGGACGATTGCTCGACGAAAAGAATCGGCCCGTCGAGGGGACTTTCCTCGACGCGTTGGATCGCGCTTGGGTGCGAGGTCATCGCGCACGCGTCGACGACGGCCTGCCGTTCCATGGCGGCTGGTTCGTGTACCTCGCCTACGAGCTGGCGGCGCAGATCGAGCCCTCGCTGCGCCTGCCCGCCGCCCGTGGTCCGGTACCCGTGGCCTACGCCTTGCGCGTGCCCGCGGCGGCCATCGTCGATCACGTCGAAGAGCGCACCGTGCTCATCGCGGAAGAGGGTAGCGAGCACTGGCTCGACCGGCTGGAAGCCGACGTCGACATCGCGCTGGGCGACCATCCGCTGGCCGCGCCCGTCGCCATCGACGAGGACGAGCCGCAGCGTTTTCTCGATGGCGTGGCGCGCATCCATGAGCACCTGCGTGCGGGCGACGTGTTCCAGGTCAATCTTTCCCGGCGCTGGGCAGCCCGTTTCGCCGATGCGCCCCTGCCCGCCGCATTGATGCAGGCCTTGCGCCAGGCGAACCCCGCGCCGTTCGCGGGCATGTTGCAGCGACCGGGCTGGGCCATCGTGAGTTCGTCGCCCGAGCGCCTGGTCGAGTCGCGCGACGGCGTATTGCAGACGCGTCCCATCGCGGGAACGCGTCCGCGCCTCGCGGGCGACGACGATGCGGCGCGCATCCGCGAACTGACCGCGCATCCGAAGGAGCGCGCGGAACACGTGATGCTCATCGACCTGGAGCGCAACGACCTGGGCCGCGTCTGCGTGCCGGGCAGCGTGAAGGTGGACGAACTCATGGTGGTGGAGAGCTACGCGCACGTGCATCACATCGTGTCGAACGTGCGAGGCCGTGCACGCGAAGGCGTGACGCCTGGCCAGGTCATCGCCGCCACCTTTCCCGGCGGCACCATCACCGGGTGTCCGAAGGTCCGTTGCATGCAGATCATCGGCGACATCGAGCGGGAGCCCCGCGGCGCGTATACCGGCGCGTTCGGGTACCTCGACCACGACGGCGACATGGATTTCAACATCCTGATCCGCACGCTCACCGCCGAGGGCGGCACGGTGTCGCTGCGTGCGGGCGCGGGCATCGTCACCGATTCGGTGCCCGAGAAAGAGCTGGACGAAACCCGTGCGAAGGCTCGCGGGCTGCTTCGCGTGTTCGGTGCGGCATGAGCGCGCGCTTTTCCGTGAACTTCGTCGACGGCGCCACGGTGTCCGCCGCCGATCGCGGCTTCACCTACGGCGACGGCCTGTTCGAGACGCTACGCGTCGTCGCGGGCCGCGCGCCCTTGTGGGACCGTCACATGGCACGGCTGCGCGCTGGTTGCGAGCGCCTGCACCTGCCGGTGCCGGACGTCGATGCGCTTCGTCTGGAAGTGTCGCGGCTTTGCGAGGGTCTCGACGACGCCGTGTTGCGTCTCACGTGGAGCCGCGGAGAAGGCGAGCGGGGCTACGCGTTGCCTTCACGGCCGCAACCCACGCTGGTGTTGAGCGCGGCACCGCTCGTGCTGGACGCGTCGGCCTATGACGAGGGCATCGCGGTTCGGCTGTGCGAGACGCGGCTGGCGACGCAGCCCTTGCTGGCGGGGATGAAGCACCTCAATCGCCTGGAGCAGGTGATGGCGCGCGCGGAGTGGTCGGATGCGGCGTGCGGTGAAGGACTCGTGCGCGACATGGCGGGTCACGTCGTTTGCGCCACCGCGGCGAACCTGTTCGCGGTGTTCGGCGACCGGTGGGTGACGCCGCCCGTGGACGCCTGCGGTGTGGCGGGTGTGGCGCGGGCCGAAGTGCTGGCCTGGCGGGAGGTCGCCGTCGAGGCGATCGCACCCGAACGGCTGATGATGGCCGACGAGGTCTTCCTCACGTCGGCGGTTCGCGGCATCCTCCCCGTTCGGGCATGTGCCGGGCGGGCATGGACTCCCGGTCCGGCGACCCGCGCCCTGCAGGCGCACTGGCGTACGCTCGGCTTGCCGCTGCCAACGATTGAAGGATTTTCCAAGTGATGAAGGTGCGTGGCCTCGCCCTGTGGCGAGTCATCCTGCTGGCGGTGGTGGTCGCGGCGATCGCGGCGGGGGCATGGGCCTGGTTCGACTGGGCCCGTTTCGCCCGCACGCCGTTGGCGATCCCCGCGGCGGGCCAGAGTATCGACGTGGCGCGCGGCGCCTCGTTCAAGGACATCGTTCGCGACCTGCGCCGTCGTGGCGTCAGTGCCGCCTCGCCGCTGTACTGGCGCGTGCTGGCGACCGAGATGCATGCGTCCGGCCGGTTGCACGCGGGCGAATACGCGTTGCGGCCCGGCATGACGCCGCGCGACCTCATCGGCGACATGGCCTCGGGTAAAGTGGTGCAGCATTACTTCACCATCGTCGAAGGCTGGCCGTACGCCGAATTCCGCCGCGTGCTGGCGACCGTACCCACGCTGACGCACGACCTGGCCGACGTGGACGACGCCGACCTGATGAAGCGCCTCGGCGCGGAAGGCGAGGAGCCCGAGGGGCGGTTCCTCCCCGAGACCTATGCTTACGTCAAGGGCGATCCGGAATCGGCCATCGTGAAGCGTGCCCACGCCGCGATGACGAAGCTGCTCGATACCGCATGGCCGGCGCGGGCGCAGGATCTTCCGTTGGCCTCGCCCTACGAGGCGCTGATCCTCGCCTCCATCGTGGAGAAGGAGACGGGCAGGGCGGACGAGCGCCCGCGCATCGCGGGCGTGTTCGTACGCCGGTTGGAGCAGCACATGCTGTTGCAGACCGACCCCAGCGTCATCTACGGCATGGGTGCCGCCTATACCGGCAACATCCACAAGAGCGACCTCACCACCGACACGCCCTACAACACGTACACGCGGGTCGGCCTTCCGCCCACGCCCATCGCGCTGCCGGGGCGCGCGGCCATACTCGCGGCCCTGCATCCGGATGGTGGCAAGGCGCTCTACTTCGTGGCGCGGGGCGACGGCAGCCACGTGTTTTCCGATACCCTCGACGAACACAACCGGGCCGTGGCCTGCTACCAGTTGAAACGATGCAAGTGATCCAGCGTCAGCCTATCCGAGGTGCATTCGCATGAGTCTGCGGCCCTGGCATGCCGACGCCTGGGCGCGCCTGCAGGCGCGCCGGGAGCGTGACGCGTTGCCCCACGCCTTGCTGCTGGCCGGGCCCGCGGGCCTGGGCAAGCGCGATTTCCTGGCGGCGTTCGTCAAAGGGTTGCTATGCCAGCGTCCGGTCGACGGCGTGGCGTGCGGCACCTGCCGCGGTTGCCAGCTGGTCGACGCCGGAACGCATCCCGATCGGGTCGCCCTGTCGTTCGGGTTGCGCAAGGACGGCGTGACCCGTAGCGAGATCGTGGTGGACCAGATCCGCGAATTGTCGCAGCGCCTGGCCATGGCCAGTCAATTCGGCGGCTGGCAGGTCGTCAGCATCGATCCGGCCGATGCGATGAACGCCGCCGCGGCGAACGCCCTGCTGAAAACCCTCGAGGAGCCCACGCCCGCCACGCTGCTGATCCTCGTGGCCGACGAACCGGCGAGGCTGCCCGCCACCATCCGCAGCCGTTGCCAGCGCATCGATTTCCTCGTGCCCGCCCGCGACGAATCCCTGGCCTGGTTGCGTGCCGCGGGCGTGCCCGACCCGGTGGCCGCGCTCGATGCGGCCGGCGGCAATCCGGGCATGGCGCGTACCTGGGCCGCCGACGGCGCGCTGAAGCAGCGCGGCGAGGTGCGCAACGACCTCAAGGCCCTGGCCGCCGGACGCGGCGATGCCATGGAGGTGATCAAGCGCTGGCAGGCCGCCGATCCGCAGCGTTACCTTTGGTTCGCCGCGCAGGCCGTGACCGATGAACTGCGTGCCCGCGCCGCCGGCACGGCCGCTCCGCTGGAAAGCCGGCTCGACGACGAGTCACTGGATGCCTGGTATGCGAAGGCCAATCGTGCCCGCGATGCGCTGCGCGGCCCCTTGCGCGCCGATCTGGTCTTGCTCGAACTCGTCGCCGCCTGGCGTTGACGCGACTTTTCCGGCCGATCGGCGCTAATCGAGACGCCTTCGAGCCTAGGACTTACCGCCATCGTGTTTTCCATGCCCGCTATCGACGGACAGACCCGCTTGCTGGTCGTCGCGCCCCATCCCGATGACGAAACCCTCGGCGGCGGCCTACTGATCCAGCGCGTACTCCGGGCTGGGGGGCAGGTGGACGTGCTGCTGCTCACCGACGGCGACGACAATCCCTGGCCGCAGCGCTGGATCGAGCGGCGCCTCTTCATCGGCAAGGCGGGGCGGGCCCGCTGGGGCGCGCGCCGACGGGGCGAGGCGATCGCGGCGCTCGGCCGCCTGGGCGTCGGGGAGGACCGACTGCATCCGTTGGGCTGGCACGATATGCAGGTCACCGATGCGCTCCGTTGCCATCACGGCGCCGCCGTGGCCGAGGTGGGCGGGGTGATCCAGGCGGTGCGGCCCACCCTGGTGCTGGCCCCTTCGCTGAGGGACACCCATCCCGACCATGGGGCGGCCCACGTGCTGGTACGCCTGGCACTGTGGGAAACGAAAACCGTCGCCCCCGTGCTGACCTATGCCGTGCACGGCGCCACGTCGGCGAACGGCGAGCCCATCGATACGGACGCCGGGCAGCAGGCCGCCAAGACGGCCGCGATGCAGGAGCATCGCACGCAACTCGCCCTGAGTCGCGAGCGCATGCTCGCCTACGCGCGCCGCCCGGAGGTGTTCGTGCCCGCGCCGTCCGCCGACGCCCTGGACGCGCTCCGCTTGCCATGGCATCCCGGTCCGCTCGCCAGGGCGCGCCTGCGCGTACTGCTGTCCGACGGGCAGGGCAGCGTGGTCTGGCCCTGGCGCCGGGCACCGCTCGACTTCCGGGACGGGCACTGGCGGCTGGCCTTGCGCGGTGCGCCGGGACCGGCCTTCGTCAAGCTCACGGCCGACCTCTCCACCCCCTGGATCCACGACCGCTACGGCTGGACCTGTCACGGTCCGGCTCGTTAGGATGCCTCGTCACCGAAGGGACCGCCTCCATGAATGCCAACGCCCCCGCGCCGCGCCAGCAGGGCATCCTGTCCCTGAAGATCAAGGACGTGAATTCCCTCTACATCTCGTACATGCCTTTCCTCAAGAACGGCGGCCTGTTCGCGCCCACGGCCCAGCGCTACAGCCTGGGCGACGAGGTGGCCCTCCTGGTGACCCTGCTCGACGAGGGTGAGCGCCTGTCGGTGGCCGGTAAGGTGGTCTGGATCACCCCCGTGGGGGCCCAGGGCAATCGCACGGCCGGGGTCGGCATCCAGTTCAACGAGTCGCCCGAGAGCGAGGCGGCCCGCCAGCGCATCGAGGGCCTGCTGGCCGGCACCCTCACGTCCGAGCGTCCTACCCAGACCATGTGACGTGACCGCGGCGGGAGGGGTGGCGCAAGACTTTGCACCATTCGGATGCAGTTTTCCTTCTATTAATACTTGTCGTCTTACCTGCACGCGCTGGTACAATAGTTCGGTTCCCCAACGTGAGATTGTGGATATCCGGAGTCGTTGGCGTGCCTGGCGCGCCGACTCGGATGGGTCCATTTGGATCGATTCGATAAAAGCTCCGGCGTTCTAGCCGGACCGCTCGTCCCCGCCGACGGTCACTGATGCGCCCAGTGAGGCGCGGAGGTACGCAGCATCGTGCTCGCCCAATATTGGCCCGTCCTGTTGTTCATCGCCGTGGCCGTCGGCCTAGGCATCGTGCTCATGGTGCTCGGGATGCTCGCCGGTCCGCGCCGTCCCGACGCCGAAAAGCTCTCGCCCTACGAGTGCGGCTTCGAGGCATTCGAGGACGCGCGCATGAAGTTCGACGTGCGCTACTACCTGATCGCCATCCTCTTCATCATCTTCGACCTCGAAATCGCCTTCCTGTTTCCGTGGGCAGTGGTGTTCGACAAGATCGGCGCGATCGCGCTGATCGAGATGGCGCTGTTCCTGGCGCTGCTCGTGGTCGGTTTCGCTTACGTCTGGAAGAAGGGAGCACTCGAATGGGAGTGATGACCACCATCGACCGGGTGATGCACAACCCGGCGCCGCTCAACCTCGTCGACGACATCATCCGTCCGAATGGCGACGCCCCGGTGCCGCAGCGCGGCTTCGGCGTCACCAGCGTCGACGCCCTGATGAACTGGGCGCGCACCGGCTCCATGTGGCCGATGACCTTCGGCCTGGCGTGTTGCGCGGTGGAAATGATGCACGCCGGCGCGGCGCGCCTCGACCTCGACCGCTTCGGCGTCGTGTTCCGCCCCAGCCCGCGCCAGTCCGACGTGATGATCGTGGCCGGTACGCTGGTCAACAAGATGGCCCCCGCGCTGCGCAAGGTCTACGACCAGATGCCCGAGCCGAAGTGGGTCATCTCGATGGGCTCGTGCGCCAACGGCGGCGGCTACTACCACTATTCCTATTCGGTCGTTCGCGGCTGCGATCGCATCGTGCCGGTCGACATCTACGTGCCGGGTTGCCCGCCGACGGCCGAAGCGCTGATCCACGGCATCCTGCAGTTGCAGAAGAAGATCCGCCGTACCCACACGATCGCGCGCTAAGGGCTGCCTCATGAGCGTTAACAACGAGACCTCGCTGGTCGAACGCCTCGCCGCGCGTTTCGGCGACATGCTGACCGTGAAGGTCGAGCGCAACGAAGTCACCGCCGAAGTCGCCGCGCGCGACCTCACGGCCGTGGCGACGGCGCTGCGCGACGAAGCGGGCTTCCGTTTCACCGTCTTCATCGACGCCTGCGGCGTCGACTACCTCAGCTACGGCAAGACCGAGTGGGACACCGACACCGCGCAGGGCGAAAGCTTCTCGCGCGGCGTCGAAGCCCAGGCCGTCGGCCGCTTCACCTGGGAAGAACGCCCGCGCGACGTCGCGCTGGGCCGCCGCTTCGCCGCCGTCTACCACCTGCTGTCGATCGAGCTGAACCAGCGCATCCGCGTGCGCGTGTTCTGCGACGACGACGCGTTCCCGGTGGTGCCCTCCGTGGTGTCGATCTGGCCGGGCGCCGACTGGTTCGAACGCGAGGCGTTCGATCTCTTCGGCATCATCTTCGACGGTCATCCAGACCTTCGTCGCATCCTTACCGACTACGGCTTCGTGGGGCATCCATTCCGCAAGGACTTCCCCCTCATCGGCAACGTCGAAGTCCGCTACGACGCCGAGCAGAAGCGCGTGGTGTACGAACCGGTCTCGATCGAGCCGCGCGTGCTGGTGCCGCGCACGATCCGCAACGATGCCGACCTCGATCAGGCCAGGGCGGAAGCCGCCGACCGCTGGCGGGAGAATTAAGCCGTGGAAGAAATCCGCAATTACACGATGAACTTCGGTCCGCAGCATCCGGCCGCGCACGGCGTGCTGCGCCTGGTGCTGGAAATGGACGGTGAAACCATCGTCCGCGCCGATCCGCATATCGGCCTGCTGCACCGTGGCACCGAGAAGCTGGCCGAATCCAAGCCGTTCAACCAGTCCATCGGTTACATGGATCGCCTCGACTACGTGTCGATGATGTGCAACGAGCATGCCTACGTGCGCGCCATCGAAAACCTCCTGGGTATCGAGGCCCCGATCCGTGCGCAGTACATCCGCACGATGTTCGACGAGATCACCCGCATCCTCAACCACCTCATGTGGGTGGGCTCGAACGCGCTCGATCTCGGCGCCATGGCCGTGTTCCTCTACGCGTTCCGCGAGCGCGAAGAGTTGATGGACGTCTACGAGGCGGTGTCGGGCGCGCGCATGCACGCCACGTACTACCGTCCCGGCGGTGTATACCGCGATCTGCCCGAGCAGATGTCGAAGTACCGCGAGTCGCCGTGGCACAAGGGTAACGACCTCAAGCGCCTGAACGCCTGGCGCGAGGGCTCGATGCTCGACTACCTCACCGAGTTCACCAACGACTTCCCGGCACGCGTCGACGAATACGAAGCGCTGCTCACCAACAACCGCATCTGGAAGCAGCGCACGGTCGGCATCGGCGTGGTCGATCCGGACAAGGCGCAGGCCTGGGGCATGACCGGCGCGATGCTGCGCGGCTCGGGCATCGCCTGGGATCTGCGCAAGAAGCAGCCGTACGCCGCCTACGACGCGATGGATTTCGACATTCCCGTCGGCGTCAACGGCGACTGCTACGACCGCTACCTCGTGCGCGTCGAGGAAATGCGCCAGTCCAATCGCATCATCCGCCAGTGCGTGGAATGGCTGAAGGCCAACCCGGGCCCGGTGATGGTGCAGAACTACAAGGTCGCTCCGCCCAGCCGTGTCGAAATGAAAAACGACATGGAAGCGCTGATCCACCACTTCAAGCTCTTCACCGAGGGCTACGGTGTACCCGCCGGCGAAACCTACGCCGCCGTGGAAGCGCCCAAGGGTGAATTCGGCTGCTACCTGGTGTCCGACGGTGCCAACAAGCCGTTCCGCGTGCACCTGCGCGCGCCGGGCTTCGCCCACCTGTCTTCGATGGACGCGTTCGTGCGGGGCCACATGCTCGCCGACGTCGTCGCGATGATCGGCACCTACGATCTCGTCTTCGGCGAAGTCGACCGCTAAGTCGACGGAGTAAAGAATCATGAAAGCCACCGGTCATTTCGAGCAGGTGAAGGACGTCGATCCTCTCGTCGTGCTCAACGATCACACCCGCGCCCACATCGATCACTGGGTGGGCAAGTTCCCGCCGGATCGCAAGCGTTCGGCGCTGATCCAGGGCCTGATGGGTGCCCAGGAGCAGAACCAGGGTTACCTCACCGACGAGCTGATCACCGCCGTCGCCAAGTACCTCGACCTGCCGCCGATCTGGGCCTACGAAGTCGCGAGCTTCTACTCGATGTTCGAGACCTCGCCCGTGGGCCGCAACAACGTTGCCATCTGCACCAACATCTCGTGCTGGCTGAACGGCGCCGAAGGCCTCGTGCGCCACTGCGAGAAGAAACTGGGCATCAAGACCGGCGAAAGCACCGCCGACGGCCGCATCTACCTCAAGCAGGAAGAGGAATGCCTGGCCGCGTGCGCGGGCGGTCCGATGATGGTCGTCAACGGTCATTACCACGAGAAGCTGACGACCGAAAAGGTCGACGCGATCCTCGACGGTCTGAAGTGAGGTAAGGGCAATGGCTAGCACCACCGGTCCGGTCGGACCCGCTCCCAAGGAACACCAGGTCGTCTACACGACCCTGCATTTTGAAAAGCCCTGGTCGCTGGAAAGCTACGAGAAGGTCGACGGCTGGAAGGCCTGGCGCAAGATCCTCGCCGAGAAGCCCGATCCGGCGGCCCTGATCGAAGAGATCAAGAAGAGTTCGCTGCGCGGCCGCGGCGGCGCCGGCTTCCCCACGGGCCTGAAGTGGAGCTTCATGCCGCGCACCGCGCCGGGCCAGAAGTACATCCTCTGCAACTCCGACGAATCCGAGCCGGGCACCTGCAAGGACCGCGACATCCTGCGCTTCAACCCGCACGCGGTGCTCGAAGGCCTGGCCATCGCGTGCTACTGCACGGGGTCGACGGTCGCCTACAACTACCTGCGTGGCGAGTTCCACCACGAGCCGTTCGAGCACATCGAAGAAGCCCTGAAGGAAGCCTACGCGGCCGGCCTGCTCGGCAAGGACATCGACGGTTCCGGCATAGACGTGGACATCTACAACGCGCTGGGCGCGGGCGCGTACATCTGCGGCGAAGAAACCGCGCTGATGGAATCGCTCGAAGGCAAGAAGGGCCAGCCGCGCTTCAAGCCGCCGTTCCCGGCCGGGTTCGGCCTGTACGGCCGTCCGACCACGATCAACAACACCGAAACCTACGCCTCGGTGCCGGCCATCCTGCGCAACGGCGCGGAGTGGTTCCTCAACATCGGCAAGCCGAACAACGGCGGCCCGAAGATCTTCTCGGTCTCCGGCCACGTGAACAACCCGGGCAACTTCGAGATCAAGCTCGGCACGCCGTTCTCCGAACTGCTGGAGATGGCGGGTGGCGTGCGCAACGGCCACAAGCTCAAGGCCGTGATCCCGGGCGGCTCGTCGATGAAGGTGCTGCCGGCCGACAAGATGATGGAATGCACCATGGACTACGACTCGCTGCAGAAGGCGGGTTCGGGTCTGGGTTCGGGTGCCGTCATCGTGATGGACGAGAAAACCTGCATGGTGCGCGCCTGCCATCGCATCTCGCGCTTCTACAAGGCGGAGTCGTGCGGCCAGTGCACGCCGTGCCGTGAAGGCACCGGCTGGATGTACCGCGTGCTCTCGCGCATCGTCGAAGGCAAGGGCACCACGGACGACCTGCATCGCCTGAAGGCCGTCGCCGGCCAGATCGAGGGCCACACCATCTGCGCCTTCGGCGAAGCCGCCGCCTGGCCGGTGCAGGGCTTCCTGTACCACTTCTGGCACGAATTCGAATACTACGTGGAGCATGGCCGGTCGATCGTCGACGGTCCGGCTGACACGGTCACCACTGGAGTCGCTGCATGAGTGCGCAGCCCGTAGCCAACGCCGCGCCGGACCTCGTCAACGTCGAGATCGATGGCGTTCCGGTGCAGGTAGCCAAGGGGTCGATGATCATCCAGGCGGCCGATGCCGTCGGTATTCCCATCCCGCGCTTCTGCTACCACCGCAAGCTCCCGATCGCCGCCAATTGCCGCATGTGCCTGGTGGAAATCGAGAAGATGCCCAAGCCCGCGCCGGCCTGCGCCACGCCGGTGGGCGAGGGCATGAAGGTCTTCACGCGTTCGGACAAGGCGCTCAAGTCGCAGCGCAACGTGATGGAGTTCCTGCTCATCAACCATCCGCTCGACTGCCCGATCTGCGACCAGGGCGGCGAGTGCGAACTGCAGGACGTCTCGCTCGGCTACGGCCGTTCGGTGTCCCGCTACAACGAACGCAAGCGTTCGGTGGCCGACGAGAACATCGGTCCCCTGATCGCCACCGAGATGACCCGCTGCATCCAGTGCACGCGCTGCGTCCGCTTCACCAGCGAGATCGCCGGCACGTACGAGCTGGGTGGCATGAGCCGCGGCGAAACCCTCGAGATCGGCACGTACATCGGCAAGACGATCGAGAGCGAGCTGTCGGGCAACATCATCGACGTCTGCCCGGTCGGCGCGCTCACCAACAAGCCGTTCCAGTTCCAGGCCCGCGCCTGGGAGCTGATCGCGCGCCCATCCGTCGCTTATCACGACGCGCTCGGTTCCAACCTGTGGATGCACACCCGTCGCGGCGAAGTGCTGCGCAACGTGCCGCGCGACAACGAAACGATCAACGAGTGCTGGCTCTCCGATCGTGACCGCTACAGCCACCAGGGCCTGTACGCGGCCGATCGCGTCAAGTCGCCGATGGTCAAGCGTAACGGCCAGTGGTCGGCCACGACCTGGGACGACGCGCTCTCGGTCGCCAAGGAAGCCCTGAAGAGCGTCGCCGGCGCCGATCTCGGCGTGCTGGTGCACGGCGCCACGTCGAACGAGGAGGGCGAACTGATCGTCCGTCTCGCACGCGGCCTCGGCAGCGCCCATGTCGATCATCGCCTGCGCCAGCTCGACTTTGCCGACAATGCGTTCGCCAAGCCCTTCGCCTCGACGATCGCCTCGTTCGATACCGTGAAGTCGGCGCTGCTGGTCGGCTCCGACCTGCGTCACGAAGTGCCGCTGCTCAATCACCGCATCCGTCAGGCGGTGAAGAAGGGCGCGAAGGTGTACGCGGTCAATCCGGCCCACTTCAACTTCAACTACGCGCTGGCCGGTGAAGCCGTGGCCGCGCCGCACGCGTTCGTCGACGAGCTGCTGCTGCTGGCCAAGGCCGCCGCCGAGACCGGCGCGACCGTGCCGGCATCGATCGCCGCCGCTGTCGACGGCGCGCAGGCGACCGATGCCCATCGCGACGCGGTGAAGGCGCTTTCGGCCGACGGCGCCGTGGTGATCCTCGGCCACGCCGCTGTCACCCATCCGGAAGCCTCGTGGCTGCGCGCCATCGCGCGCTTCATCGCGCAGGCCACCGGTGCGGCCTTCAACGAACTGCCGGTCGGCGCGAACGCCATCGGCCTGGCCTCGGTCGGCGTGCTGCCGACCGCCGGCGGCCTCGACGCCCGCGCCATGCTGGCGCAGCCGCGCAAGGGCTACGTGCTGTACAACGTCGAACCGCCGCACGACTTCGCCGACGGCGCGCTCGCGCAGCAGGCGATGCACTCGGCGCAGACCGTGGTCGCTTTCGCCGCCTATGCCAGCGACGCGTTGAAGGATTCGGCCGACGTGATCCTGCCGATCGCGCTCACGCCGGAGATCGACGGCACGCTGGTCAACGTCGAAGGCACGGCGCAGGTCGTGGCCGCCGGTGCCAAGGCACCGGGCGATGCGCGTCCGGGCTGGAAGGTATTGCGCGCGCTCGGCGGCATGCTCGGCGTGGCCGGTTTCGAATTCGACGACCTGGCCGGCCTGCGCGACGGCATGACCGAGCGCGCCACCGAGATGCGCTCGCAGCTCGCCACGCGCAGCTCGGGCGTGTCCTTCTCGCGCCTGGCCACCATGCCGATCTACCGCGTCGATGCGGTGCTTCGTCGTGCCGGTGCGCTCAATTCGCATCCGCTGAACCGTCCCGCCGCCATCCGCATCCACGCGGACGATGCCGGAAAGCTCGGTCTCGCCGAGGGCGGCAACGCCCGCGTGGGCGATGCCGTGTTGCCGGTGGCGATCGATGCCTCGGTGCCCGCGGGCGCCGCGTGGATCGAGGCCGCGCTTCCCGAAACCGCGATGCTGCCCCCGTACGGCGCGGCCATCACCCTGAGCAAGGCGTAAACCATGGCCGATCAACTCTTCGACCACCTCTTGCTGCCGGTGCTCTTCATCCTGGCGATCGTGCTGCCGCTGGTCATCGGCGTGGCGATGTACGTCTGGTGGGAGCGCAAGGTGCTGGGCTGGATGCACGTGCGCATGGGGCCCAACAAGGTCGGCCCCGCCGGCCTGCTGCAGGCCTTCGCCGACGTCGTCAAGCTGCTGCTGAAAGAAGTGGTACTGCCGACCAACGCGAACAAGGCGCTCTACTACCTGGCGCCGTTGCTGGCCCTCGTGCCGGCGCTGTGCGCCTGGGCCGTGGTGCCGTTCTCCCCGGGCGTGGTGCTCGCCAACGTCAACGCCGGCGTGCTCTACCTGCTGGCCATGACCTCGATGGGCGTGTACGGCATCATCCTCGCCGGCTGGTCGTCGAACTCGCGCTACGCGATGCTCGGTGCCATGCGCGCCGCGGCGCAGGTGATCTCGTACGAACTGGCGATGGGCATGTCCATCGTCTGCGTGCTGGTGCTCACGGGCAGCCTGAACCTGACGGCGATCGTCGATGCGCAGCGGGGCAGCTTCCTGAGCTGGTACTGGCTGCCGTTGCTGCCGGTGTTCGTCATCTACTTCGTCTCGGGCGTGGCCGAAACCAACCGCGCGCCGTTCGACGTGGCCGAAGGCGAGTCGGAAATCGTCGCCGGTTTCCACGTGGAGTACTCCGGCTCGCCGTTCGCGCTGTTCTTCCTGGCCGAATACGCCAACATGATCCTCGTGAGCTTTCTCACCTCGATCCTGTTCATGGGCGGCTGGCTGTCGCCGTTCCCGGAATCGTGGGGCCTCATCGGCCACGGCGGCTTCCACTGGCTGTTCATCAAGGCCTTCGTCTTCGCCTTCCTCTTCCTGTGGTTCCGCGCAAGCTTCCCGCGTTACCGCTACGACCAGATCATGCGTCTTGGCTGGAAGGTCTTCATCCCCATCACCATCGTCTGGGTCCTCGTTGCCGGCTGCATGAAATATTTCGGCTGGGTCCACATCGGAACGGGAGCCTAAAGAGCCATGTCCCGCGTTACCCATTACTTCAAGAGCCTGCTGCTCATCGAGCTGTTCAAGGGCATGGGCTTGACCATGCGCTACATGTTCAGCCCCAAGTACACGATGCGCTACCCGATGGAGCACATCCCCAAGTCGAACCGCTTCCGCGGCCTGCACGCGCTGCGCCGCTACGCCAACGGCGAAGAACGCTGCATCGCCTGCAAGCTGTGCGAGGCGGTGTGCCCGGCGCTGGCGATCACCATCGACTCGGCCCCGCGCGCGGAAGACGGCCAGCGCCGTACCACGCGTTACGACATCGACCTGTTCAAGTGCATCTTCTGCGGCTTCTGCGAAGAGAGCTGCCCGGTCGACTCCATCGTGGAGACGCACGTGCACGAGTACCACATGGAACATCGTGGCGAGAACGTGGTGACCAAGGCCCAGTTGCTGGCCATCGGTGACCGCTTCGAGCAGGACATCGCATCCGCCCGCGCGCAGGACGCGGCTTACCGCTGAGCGCCCGGAGACCTATGCGATGAATACCGATCTGCTTCAACTCATCTGTTTCTACCTCTTCGGCGGCGTGGCGGTCATCGCCGGGCTGATGGTCATCTCCGTGCGCAACTCGGTGCATGCCGTGCTGTCGCTGGTGCTGGCCTTCTTCAGCATGGCCTGCGTCTGGCTGCTGGCCGAGGCGGAGTTCCTCGCCATTGCCCTCGTCGTGGTCTACGTCGGCGCGGTGATGGTGCTGTTCCTGTTCGTGGTGATGATGCTCGACATCAAGCAGGAGGCCGTCCGCGAGGGCTTCATGCGCTACCTGCCGGTCGGCATCGTGGTCGCGGTGGTCATGCTGGTGGAAATGCTGGCGATGATCGGCGTGAAGGCCATGCACGCGCACACGCTCGGCCCCAACCCGGCCGGCGAGTCGAACGTGGCCTGGCTGGGCCATGCCCTGTACACCGAGTTCCTGCTGCCGTTCGAGATCGCGGCACTGATCCTCACCGTGGGCGTCGTCGCCGCCGTGGCGCTGACCCTGCGCCAGCGCCTGGGCGTGCGCCACCAGTCGGCCTCGCAGCAGGTGTCCGTCAAGGCCACCGAGCGCGTCCGCGTGGTGAAGCTCGCCAGCGAAACGATGGCATCCGTCAGCCCGGCGCCCGTGCCGGTCGTGGAACCGACGCAGGAGAACGCCAAGTGATCACGCTTTCCCATTACATCGTGCTCGGCGCGATCCTGTTCTGCATCGCCGTCGCCGGCGTGTTCATCAACCGCAAGAACGTGATCGTGCTGCTCATGGCGATCGAGCTGATGCTCCTCGCGGTGAACACCAACTTCGTGGCCTTCTCGCGCTTCTTCGGCGACGTGTCGGGCCAGGTGTTCGTGTTCTTCATCCTCACCGTGGCCGCGGCGGAATCCGCCATCGGCCTGGCGATCCTCGTGCTGCTGTTCCGCAATCGCAGCACGATCAACGTCGCCGAAATCGACAGCATGAAGGGTTGATCCGATGAGTCTCTCGCTTTCAATCCTGCTGACGATCGCACTCGCGCCGCTCGCGGGTTCGATCCTGGCCGGCCTCTTCGGCAAGCTGATCGGCCGGGCGGGGGCGCACACCGCCACCCTCCTGGGCGTGGCGATCGCCTGCGGCCTGTCGTTCTACGTGCTCTACCAGCTCGTCTGGGGCGGCGCCGACAACTTCAACCAGAACGTCTACACGTGGTTCGAGATCGGCCGTTTCCACGCCTCGGTGGGCTTCATGGTCGACCGTCTTACCGCCATGATGATGGTGGTGGTCACCTTCGTCTCGCTGCTGGTGCACCTGTACACCATTGGCTACATGGCGGAAGACCCGGGCTACCAGCGCTTCTTCAGCTACATTTCCCTGTTCACCTTCTCGATGTTGATGCTCGTGATGAGCAACAACTTCATGCAGCTGTTCTTCGGCTGGGAAGCGGTGGGCCTGGTGTCGTACCTGCTGATCGGCTTCTGGTACAAGCGTCCGACGGCGATCTTCGCGAACCTCAAGGCCTTCCTGGTCAACCGCGTGGGCGACTTCGGTTTTCTGCTGGGCATCTCGGCGATCCTGTACTTCCTGGGCACGCTCGACTACCAGACCGCGTTCGACCACGCGCCGGAGCTGGTCGGCAAGACGCTGCAGATCACCCAGAACCATGCCTGGGACGCCGCCACCGTGATCGGCATCCTGCTGTTCATCGGTGCGATGGGCAAGTCGGCCCAGGTGCCGCTGCACGTGTGGCTGCCCGACTCGATGGAAGGCCCCACGCCGATCTCGGCGCTGATCCACGCGGCCACCATGGTGACCGCGGGTATCTTCATGGTCGCCCGCATGTCGCCCATCTTCGAGCTGACCGACGCCGCGCTGTCGTTCATCCTCGTGATCGGCTCCACCACCGCGCTGTTCACGGGCCTGATCGGCATCGTGCAGAACGACATCAAGCGCGTGATCGCGTACTCCACGCTCTCGCAGCTGGGCTACATGACCGTCGCGCTCGGTGTGTCGGCCTACAGCGGCGCCGTGTTCCACTTGATGACCCACGCCTTCTTCAAGGCGCTGCTCTTCCTCGGCGCGGGCTCCGTCATCATGGGCATGCACCATGAGCAGGACATGCGCTACATGGGTGGCCTGCGCAAGTACATGCCGGTCACCTGGATCACGATGTGGATCGGCTCGCTGGCGCTGGCCGGCACGCCGTTCTTCTCGGGCTTCTACTCGAAGGACGCCATCATCGAGGCCGTGGGCGAGTCGCATCGCTGGGGCGCGAGCTACGCGTACTTCTGCGTGCTGGCCGGCGTGTTCGTGACCTCGTTCTACAGCTTCCGCCTGCTCTACATGACCTTCCACGGCAAGGAGCGTTTCACGGTGGAGCACAAGGCGCATGGTCACGGCCATGACGACCACCACGACGACGACCACGGCCATCACACGCCGGGCGTGCTCGAGCATGCACCGCACGAGTCCCCGTGGGTGGTGACCGTGCCGCTGGTGCTGCTGGCGATCCCGTCCATCGTGATCGGCTGGTTCACCGTCAAGCCGATGCTGTACGACGGCTGGTTCGGCAAGGCCATCCACGTCAACGAAGAGAACAACGTGCTGGGCGAACTCGCGCGCGAGTTCCACGGCGTGGTGGCGGCGGGCGTCCACGGCTTCACGGCGGCTCCGTTCTGGATCGCCTTCGCCGGTTTCGCGGTGGCGACCTACGTGTACCTGTTCAATCCGTCGGTCGCCGACAAGGCGAAGACGGCGCTCAAACCGGTGTACGAACTGCTCAACCACAAGTACTGGATCGACGAACTCTACTTCGCGGTGTTCGCGAAGGGTGGCGTCAAGCTGGGCGAAGGCCTGTCGAAGGTGGGTGACACCGCCATCATCGACGGCGCCGTCGTCAACGGCTCGGCCGGCCTGGTCCGCCGTATCGCGGGCGGCATGCGCCGCCTGCAGTCCGGATTCCTCTACCACTATGCGTTCGCCATGATCCTCGGCTTGATCCTGCTCCTGGGCGGGTACTGGCTGATCGGGCAATAAGGGAAACGAGCTCTATGTCGAATCACTTGCTCAGCCTGCTGATCTGGCTCCCGGTCCTCGGCGCCATCCCGGTGCTGTTGGCTGGCTCCGGTCGCCCAGGCGCCGCCCGCTGGATCGCCCTCCTGGTAGCGGTGGCGACCTTCGCCGCCAGCCTGGCCCTCCTGCCTGCCTACGATGCCGCCACCGGCACGCTCCAGCTCACCGAATCGATGAGCTGGATCCCGTCCCTGGGCATCAACTACTCGCTCGCCGTCGACGGCATTTCGGTCGCGCTGATCATCCTGACCTCGTTCACCCAGATCCTGGTGATCGTGGGCGCCTGGGAAGTGGTGCAGAACAAGCCCCACCAGTACATGGCCGCCATGCTGGTCCTCGAGGGCCTCATGATCGGCGTGTTCTGCGCGACGGACGCGATGCTGTTCTACGTGTTCTTCGAGGCGATGCTGATCCCGATGTTCGTCATCATCGGTATCTGGGGCGGTCCGCGCCGCGTCTACGCCACGCTGAAGTTCTTCATCTACACGTTCTTCGGCTCGATCTTCATGCTGATCGGCCTGCTGTACCTGTGGCACAAGACGGGTGGCAGCTTCGCGCTGTCGGACATGGCCAACGTGCACCTGACGCTGACGGAGCAGAGCTGGCTGTTCTTCGCCTTCCTGCTCGGCTTCGCCATCAAGGTGCCGATGGTGCCGGTGCATACCTGGTTGCCCGATGCGCACGTGGAAGCGCCCACCGGCGGCTCGGTGGTGCTGGCGGCGGTGATGCTGAAGATCGGTGGGTACGGTTTCCTGCGCTTCAGCCTGCCGATCACGCCCGATGCCTCGCATGAGTTCGCCTGGCTGATCATCGTGCTGTCGCTCATCGCCGTGTGCTACATCGGCTACGTGGCGCTGGTCCAGCAGGACATGAAGAAGCTGGTGGCGTATTCGTCGATCGCCCACATGGGTTTCGTGACCCTGGGCATCTTCATCGCCTTCCTGCTGGTGCGCGATTCGCAGAACCCCGACGCGGCCCGCCTGGGCATGCAGGGCGCGATGGTGCAGATGATCTCGCACGGCTTCATCTCCGGCGCCATGTTCAGCTGCATCGGCGTGCTGTACGACCGCCTGCATTCGCGCCAGATCAAGGATTACGGCGGTGTCATCAACGTGATGCCGGTGTTCGCGCCGTTCTACGTGCTGTTCGCCATGGCCAACAGCGGCCTGCCGGGTACCAGCGGCTTCGTGGGCGAGTTCATGGTGATCCTGGCCTCGTTCTCGGCCAATCCGTGGATCGCGCTGTTCGCCGCGTTCACCCTGATCATCGGTGCCGCCTACACCCTGTGGATGGTCAAGCGCGTGCTCTGGGGCGACATCACCAACCCGCACGTGAAAGAACTCACCGACGTGAACGGCCGCGAGATCTTCATGCTCTCCGCGTTCGCCGCCGGCGTGCTGATCTTCGGCATCTGGCCCGAACCGCTGGTTCACCTGATGGACGCGTCGGTGTCCCGCATCGTCGAACAGCTGGCCATCACCAAAGTCTGAGCGGGAAATAACATGCCTGGTATCAACGACATTCTCATCCTGCTCCCCGAGGTGTACCTCACCATCGCGGCCTGCGTGCTGCTCCTGCTCGACGCTTACCTGAAGCCGTCGCAGAAGGGCGCCGTGCACTGGCTGTCGATCCTGGTGGTACTGGTCGGCGCCTACCTGGTCGTGAGCGGCCAGCAGGCCGGCAGCAGCACCGCCGCCTTCAGCGGCATGTTCATCCGCGACGGCGTGTCGACGGTGTTGAAGCTGTTCTCGCTGGTACTGATGGCGGTGATCTTCGTCTACGCGCGTCCTTACCTGAAGGAGAGGGCGATTCCGTTCGGCGAGTTCTACACGCTCTCCATCTTCGCCGTCGTGGGCATCATGTTCCTCGTGGCCGCCGGTAGCCTGGTCACCGTGTACCTCGGCCTCGAGCTGCTCACGCTCTCGTCGTACGCGCTGGTCGCCCTGAACCGCGATTCGCAGCTTTCGTCGGAAGCGGCCATCAAGTACTTCGTGCTGGGTGCGCTGTCGTCGGGCATGCTGCTGTACGGCATGTCGATGGTCTACGGCGCCACGCACAGCCTCGACCTGCACACCATCCATGCCGCCATCGTCGGCACCGAGTGGAAGACGCTGTTGCTGTTCGGCCTGGTCTTCATGATCGTCGGCATCGGCTTCAAGCTCGGCGCCGCGCCGTTCCACATGTGGATTCCCGACGTCTACCAGGGCGCCCCGACGGCCGTCACGATCTTCATCGGTTCGGCGCAGAAGCTCGCGGCGTTCGGCATGGCCTATCGGCTGCTGTCGACCGGTATGGGCGATATCGCCGGCGGCACCACGGGCCTGGCTCCGCAGTGGCAGCTGATGCTGGCGGTGCTGGCTGTGCTCTCGCTGGCCATCGGTAACTTCGTCGCCATCGTGCAGACCAACCTCAAGCGCCTGCTGGCCTACTCGACCATCTCGCACATGGGTTACCTGCTGGTGGGCCTGGTCAACGCCGGTCCCGAAGGCTACTCGGCCTCGATGTTCTACGCGGTGAGTTATGCGATCACCAGCGCCGCGGCGTTCGGCATGATCATCGTGATGTCTCGCGCCGGTTTCGAATGCGAGGAGATCGACGATCTCAAGGGCCTCAACCAGCGTTCGCCGTGGTTCGCCTTCATGATGCTGCTGGTGATGTTCTCGCTGGCCGGCGTGCCGCCGCTGTTCGGTTTCTACGGCAAGCTGCTGGTGCTGAAGGCCGCCATCGACGCGGGGATGCTGTGGCTTGCCCTCGTCGGTGCCGTCGCCGCGATCATCGGTCTGTACTACTACCTGCGCGTGGTGAAGGTGATGTACTTCGACGCGCCGACCGAAGGCACGGAGGTGCGCGCCACGTCCGATGTCGCCTCGCGCTGGATGCTTTCGATCAATGCACTGGCGTTGCTCGTGCTCGGCTTCACCTGGTCGCCGCTGCTGGCGTGGTGCCAGAGGGCATTCGCTGGCTGATCCCTTCGGCCCTTTCTTTCACGAAGGTGTAAGAAAGGGCTTGCAAGAATCCGGCCACGTCGCTATACTTTTTGACTCTGATGCGGGGTGGAGCAGTCTGGCAGCTCGTCGGGCTCATAACCCGAAGGTCGCAGGTTCGAATCCTGCCCCCGCTACCAGTTTTTTGAACGGCGCGATCTTCGGATCGCGCCGTTTTCTTTTGTGCTGTTCGAATCCGTTTTGATGACGGCGTTCACTGCCTCAGCTTGCCATTGTGATGACTCGGGTGTGGCGGAGCAGGAGCCGGCACGGCTGTGTTCGTCACCCGTCCTCGCTCCGCATTCGTCTCCCTGATAGCTGTTCCGGTAATGGCACCTGGCGGATTTCGCCGGACAGCGTGTTGGGCAGGAGCATCGCTATGGCGGATGACGGGGCACCAAGCTCTTGCTTTCCCCCACGCTCATGGGCGCGGCCGGAAAGACATGGGTGTGTGTGTCATTTCCGGAATGCTTGCGCAGCGAAGCCAGGGTGTTTTACCTGGCACCGATGGCATCAGTCCTTGGAGTTTCTCCATGCGTTGATGGCTCGATCAAGGCTTTCATATCCACCTTGCGGAGGCCAACCTTGCACTCGTGCCACAACCTTCCCGTTGTTCAGGAAGTAAAAGGTGGGGGTCGCCCAAGCGTCAAGCATGGGCCAGTCTTCTCGACGGTACATGAAGCCCATCGTTGCCGCGGGATATGACTTGTTCCAGCCTTGTACTTGTTTCATGTCCAAGCTCGAACCAGGGGGGGCAAGCCAAATAGCCTCCTTGAAGACATGGGATAAATCGCTTCGCGCAGAGATATCGCGAATTGCTTTCATAGAGAAGTGACATAGCGGGTGAGCAATCACAACGATAGCCTTACCCTTCGTATCGATAGGGGTATATAGCAGAGTATTTCCGTCGGTACTTATACCCAGTTTGTTTGGTCGAGCTTCGCCGTCTCGAGGTCCTGCTACGATCAGCGGTGCTACCTCCAGATGCAGATCGGGGTGCTGCTCGCGGAGTTTGTTCGCTTTATCGAACAGGCGTGCGGCCATATACATATCGTGCATGCGCGTGTACTGGGCGGAGGTGGCAGCATGTTGAGACTCGAGGGCATTTAGGTAACCCTCCATCTCGGCAATATGCTTGAGATGGATACCAAAAAATGTCGCGAGATAAGCGGCCTTAAATGAAGCCTGTAGATCTTCCACCGACATTCGGAGGATTTTTGAATCGTCGAACCGAAAGAGACGTTCATATGATGAAACGATAAGGTCATCTCGTCTGTCTTCAGCTATCTGGCTTCGTATGCTGTCGGTTTCAATTTTCTCAAGTTCATGAAGGCGGTCGACGGCCGATCTATCGACGTGCGAACCAGCGTTCGCGTTCATCCAAAAAAGCGCGATCAACAGCGTGGGATAGTTGAGCCAGCGCAATCTTCCCTACTCCTTGTTAGATTGATCTACTGGTCCCGGGCGCGCAGACGGAAGCGCGCCCGGGACTTTGACACTCAACAAGTATGCATGCAGATCGCACCTGGCGTGCTGATGCAAGTGTGAGGCGATCCGCAACTGTATTCAAAGTGATCGACTTCGCCGCCGCCGCTGCCTGTGTCGCCGCCACCGCCATGACAAGGCAGGTCGCCGCCTTCTTCACAAGGCAGAGAGATGACCTGCGGTTGCATAATGAGCAGATCGGCTTTGCTCTCGACTTTCGCGCCACTAATGAGATGTGTAGTGGCCTGAGCACCAAAAAGGCTCAATACGTCATATATCTGAGAAGCTGTAAGCTCGTCTTCTAGCGACTGATAGTTGTAGCTGCCTAGACCTTTCTCGCTGAAAATCAGGCTCGAAATGAAGCGCGCCTTTGCGTCAGGACTTAGCCGATTCAATGGCGAAGATAATGACTCGGTGAGAAGATACTTTCGAAGATCAGATTCCGACTTAATGGGCGCTCTCGCTTCATCGATCTCCCGTTGATAACTGATTCGCCGCGCATGGCTATCTTGGTTTGGGGCAATATCTTCCTGAGAGAGAGCGAGCCCTGATGAGAAGACCAAAACACTGAAGCTTGCGCTTGCAACGAAATACTTCAAATTCATTTGACTCTTCCTTGTAGAAGGTGGATGCGAAGGCGTCGTCGATCCTTTTGCACTTAGGGTCAGACGATCGGGGTGTCCTCTGAAGTGCGAACTCAATCTAGCTTCAGTCATCCGGTAACGACTTCGCGGCTGCAGTTTGCGCTCATACAGCGACATGTCGAACAGCCGACACGTGCGTAATTTCGGCAATTTTCGATGTATCGCCTTCGCAGTGATACTTGTGGGCCACCGACCACGAAAGCGGCGGGGCGTCGTGTCGTCATTCGTGCGGAATGCGCAATATATTGCGAACTCGCTTTTAAAGACCCGTTCGCATTTTCACCGTACGCGGACTGGCAAAACGGCAGGAGCGGTCGAAAACCGCAATTTGTTTCGTCGTTGCTTGTGACCCAATGAGTTCCAGATTTTGGAAGCGGCCAGGAAGGCATTTTTTTATAGCGATCTTAGGGTCGCTCCGATTTCTTCCGTCTCGAACAAAGGCGAACCGAACACGGCGCTTTCCGCAAGGTTCGCCAAGTCATCGCCCTCGGTTTGGGCGTCCGGGGCGGCTCGAACCACTTCCTGACGGCCGTCGGCGTGCTCGAAAAGCAGATAGGTGTGGCGCCTGTCGGCGGCTACTGGGCTGGCGCCGATGATGATCTTCGCCTGGGGGTGTCGGCCATGCTCAGCCCCCGATATCGCGCGGCGTACGTCCGACGAGCATGTCACTGACCGTCGTGCCGTCTTTGGATTGGAGCGTGACGAACCAATGGACGGGCGTCGGCGGTGCGGTGTCGCGCCGTGCGATCGGCGACGTGGGCGAGGGAGCGAACGTGCAGATCATGGCAGAGCGAAGGCCATTCGTTGGTTGCGTGTGCTGGCAGGCAAAGCCGTGCGCTTGCAAGACCTTTACGGCCTCACCGAGCGGCATGGAGACGGGAACCCAGCGGGTGAGCTGTTGCCGAGCATCATCGGCGGATTGCTGAGGGCGAAACGTCTCGGCGGAACCGTTCATGGCGTTACATCCTTGCACGGCGAGGAAGAAGGGGATCAGGAGGGCGGGACGAGGGATCCTTGGCACCGGGGGTACTCCTGTTTTTTCGAACGAACTGGATACAACAACGGATCTTGCCGAAGCAAGCATGGCCATCCGGCCAACTAACGGCACTGGGACCCGCGCCGCGACCGGCCTAACGTGGACGTCAGTCCACAAGGAGCGGCACATGAAGACGATCGGCAACCTCATCTGGTTCATTTTCGGCGGCCTGTTGATGGGCCTTGGCTGGTGGTTGGCCGGCCTGGTCGCGCTGATCACCATCGTCGGTATTCCCTGGGCGCGCTCCTGCTTCGTGATCGGTTCGTTCGCGTTCTTCCCGTTCGGCAAGGAGGCCATCGACCGGCGCGAGTTGTCGGGGCAGGGCGATATCGGCACGAGCCCGCTGGGTACCATCGGCAACGTCATCTGGTTCGTCTTCGCGGGCATCTGGCTCGCCATCGGACACGTCTGCTCGGCCGTGGCCTGCTGCGTGACGATCATCGGAATTCCTTTCGGCTGGCAGCACCTGAAGCTGGCCGGCATCGCGCTCGCGCCCATCGGCAAGACCGTGGTGAGCACCGACGTCGCCGCGGCGTCGCGCCGGATGAATGCCGAAGCCTCGGTGTTCCGGATGCGTGGCGCGTAAAGCCTCGGGCTGCGCCGGCGCGCGGGATTTCATTTGCGGGCCACGATGGGCGGACACGCTCGCGGACTTGGTTACCGACGCCCGATGCGCCATTTTCAATGAGGCTGGGCATTTCGTTCGCCTCCAGCGCCCGGTCGCATTCGCCGACGCGGTGATCGCTTTCGTTCGCCAGGACATTCGATCCGCAGCCTGATCGGCAGCGGATCGAAACCTATTCCGGCAAAAACGCAAGATGATGCGGTTGCGTCAGTGCCGACGCATGCCTTCGTGTCGCCGCTGGTGTCCGTCGATATACGCGATGGTCATCCGTATTTGCGCATTCCGTCACGCAAGTCCGCCGATGCGGCTGCGTCCTCCCCTTCTTGAAAGCCGCGCGAAAGGCTTCCTGCGCATCGCTGGATGCGGAACAGGGGAGCAAGGGCGTAACGGCGGGGGATTCGTGGGTTTCTGCGACTTGCGCAACGCGAGGGGTCCTGCCCGATCGCCGGAAGTGACAGCGCTTCCGCTTCGGGGGAAGCAAACTACGGGCTAACGAAGGACCACACATGAAGATCGATGCACACGCTTTTGGGATTACCCGCAAGTCCGCATTGACCATCGCCGTCGCACTGGCGATGTCCTCGCTTTCCGCTCATGCCGACCAGGCGTGGGTGTCCACCAGTACGCAGGCGGCGATGTCGCCGGTCGCAACCACCCGCACGCTCGCGACAACGTCCAGCGCGTCGGTACCGATGTCGGGCTACATCCTCAACATGACCGGTTCGCCGCATGTCGATGCGGCTGCGGTTTCCGCGATGCCGGGCGACCATCCGCTGCAGGTCACCGTGGCCATGAAGGTGCGTGACCCGGATGCGCTGAAGGCGTTCCTCGCCGCGGTGACGACGCCGGGCAACGCGCTCTACGGCAAGTTCCTTACGCCGGCCGAATTCAAGGCGCGCTTCGCGCCCACGCAGGCCCAGGTCGACGCCGTGGTGGCGCACCTGCGCCAGTCGGGCTTCGACAACATCGAGGTCGCGCCGAACAACATGCTCATCTCGGCGAGCGGCACCGCCGCCGCCGCGGCCACCGGCTTCCACACCTCGATCAAGCGCATCAACGCCAACGGACGCGAACGCTTCGCCAACGACACGCCGGCCCTCGTACCGGCGTCGCTGGGCGACTCGGTCGGTTCGGTGCTCGGCCTGCAGAACGTGTCGGTCAAGCACACGCTGCACCACGTCTACCAGCCGGATAACGTCACCGCTCCCGGCCCCGCTACGCGCACGCAGGCGAGCGGCTCGGTCACTGCGCACCAGCCGCAGGACTTCGCCTCGATCTACGGAGGCTCCAGCGTGCCGGCCGCCACCAACACGACGGTCGCGGTCATCACCTGGGGTTCGCTCACCCAGACGGTGAAGGATCTGAACACCTTCACCAGCAACGCCGGCCTGGCGACCGTCAACGCGACGATCACCAAGGTGGGCAGCGGTACGTTCGCCAACGATCCGAACTCGAACGGCGAATGGTCGCTGGACAGCCAGGACATCGTCGGCATCGCCGGCGGCGTAAAACAGCTGATTTTCTACACGTCGCCCAACGGCGACACGAACTCGTCGGGTATCACCGATGCGGGCATCACGGCCACGTACAACAAGGCGGTGACCGACAACTTCGCCAAGCTGATCAACGTGTCGCTCGGTGAAGACGAAACCGCCGCGCAGCAGTCCGGTACGCAGCAGGCGGACGATAACATCTTCCAGCAGGCCGTCGCCCAGGGCCAGATCTTCTCGGTCGCCGCAGGCGATGCGGGCGTATATCAATGGTCGTCCGATCCGATCGAGGGCGCCCCTGGTTATGTCGCCAACTCGGCTGGCACCGTGAAGATCGACCTGACCCACTATTCGGTGAGCGAACCGGCGAGTTCGCCGTACGTGATCCAGGTCGGTGGCACCACGCTTTCCACCAGCGGCACCAGCTGGGGAGGTGAGACCGTGTGGAACGAAGGTCTCGCTACCATCGATCCGGGCAACGACAGCAACCAGCGCCTGTGGGCGACCGGTGGCGGTACCAGCCTGTACGAGACGGCGCCGTCCTGGCAGTCGTCGGTATCCAGTTCGGGCAATCGCGTGGGCCCTGACGTGGCGTTCGACGCGGCGTCGTCGTCCGGTGCCCTCATCGTGATCAACGGGCAGTCCGGTCAGCAGGTCGGCGGCACGTCGCTGGCCTCGCCGCTGTTCGTCGGTGCGTTCGCCCGGATCGAGTCGGCCGCCAACAACGGCATCGGCTTCCCGGCCTCGAAGTTCTACCAGGCCTTCCCGACCCAGACCTCGGTGTTGCATGACGTGACCTCAGGCAATAACGGCTACCAGGGCCACGGCGAGGTCGCCGGCACCGGCTTCGACCAGGCCACCGGCTTCGGCAGTTTCGACATCGGCAAGCTCAACACCTACGCGCAGGCCAACTGGGTCAGCGGTGGCAACACGGGTGGCGGCGGCTCGGGCAGCACCAGCCCGAACTCGCTGCAGAACGGCGTGGCGAAGACCGGGTTGTCGGCGACGACCGGCAACAAGGTCACGGGCTATTACGTGACCGTGCCGGCAGGGGCGACCAACCTGAAGATCGCCATTTCCGGCGGGACGGGCGATGCCGATCTCTACGTCAAGTTCGGCTCGGCGCCGACGACTTCGAGCTACGGCTGCCGCCCGTACCTCACGGGTAATTCGGAATCCTGCACGTTCGCTTCGCCGCAGGCGGGTACGTATTACGTGATGGTCAACGCCTACCAATCGTTCTCGGGCGTGTCATTGAAGGCGACCTGGACTCCGTAATCGCAAGCCGACCCCTGAGGCGCCCCTCCGTGAGGAGGGGCGCTTTTTGTTGGGCCATGATCAGGGCACCGGTTCTCCCGGCTCATAGACGTCGATGCGGAAGTCGTGCTTCTTTACCGGGCGCCTTTCGAACGGGGTAAGCATCACGAGGCGAAGAAACAGCAAGTCGCGCTTGGGGGCGGCGGGATGGAACAGGCGCCGCCATCCGCGGGCGATGGCGTGTGCGGCGCGTTCCGGCAGGCCCTTGCGCCGTCCGTCTTCGAATCGCTCGACGTCGGTGCCGAACGCCACGACGAGGCGTTCGATATCGACGTGGCCGATCGGGATATCCGACGCCCGTTCGAAAAACTGGAAGGGAAGTCGTCGCCAGCTGCCGACGGGAAGCGGATCGAATTGGTCCGGCCGCTCGAAGTAGCCCTCCGCGTCGATGAAGGTGACGACGCGGCCTTCCTCCCATGCGTCTCCGGTGATGCCCGGGTCGGTGAGGTCGTAGATCCACCGCCTGCGGTTTTCGTAGAAATGCCACTCGGGCACCTCGACACGGAAGTCGATACGTTTCATGCGCCTCTCCCTGGCTTTCGTCCTGTCTTGCGATGCTAAACATCGGACGTACCGCGATCCACATGACATGCGTCGTAGGGGGTCTCGACATCCCTGCGACGCGCTACCATCGCGTCTGCCCTGTTCGGAGATGCCCATCATGCGAATCCATGGCGCATGCCATTGCGGCCGCATCGCTTTCGATCTCGACTGGCCCGACGACGCGCCGATCGTTCCGCGGGCCTGCGGCTGCACCTTCTGCCGCAAGCACGGGGCCGCGTGGACGGCGCATCCCGCCGCCTCGCTCGAGGTCGTCGACGGCGCGGATGTGTCGCACTACCGCTTCGGCACCGAAACCGCGCGATTCCATGTGTGCCCCCGGTGCGGCGCCGTCCCGGTCTGCACCAGCGATATCGATGGTCGCCTGTATGCCGTCGTCAACGTGAATGCCTTCGAAGGCTTCCCCGGAACGTTACCCGCTCCCGCCCCGGTGGACTTCGACGGGGAAGAGGAGGGTGCGAGGCTGGCGCGACGCGCCCGGGGCTGGATCGGTACAGTGGTGATGCGGCCAGGATGACAGGCGCCCGTTTCCATCTCGGACCATCGTGAGATTCCGCGGGGTACGCCTTCACGCGCCGTGACGGCGGGTTTCGAGGCGGACGGGCACCTTGCGCGAAGCCTGGAAAATACGATAGAATTCGTGAATCTTAAGCGCCGTTAACGATTGTTTCGACATTCGTGACCGCCGCGCTTCAGGAACTTTCTTTTTACAAGAAAGCCTCCTCGTGAGGCTTTTTTGTTGGGCGCATGGAGGCTCCCTGCGACACACTGTGAGCGCCGTCAGGGCATCGCGGAGGGCGCTGGAGGAAAGTGTCGGGATACATCGGCGACGAAAGGAATGGGCCGTTCGCGCCCTTTTTTTGTTTCTGGCGACCGGAAAACATCGCAGGTAACGTGGACAACAACGCACTCTCACAGCGCTTCTCGGACATCGTGGCCGATCTCGGCCTCGAGGTCATGGGCATCGAATTCTCCCCGTCGGACGGGCAAAGCACGTTGCGCGTCTATCTCGACGTCACTGATGCCGAGCGCGAACGCCGCGAGGCGGCCGAGTTGCCGCCCGAGGTGACCATCGAGGATTGCGAAGCCGCCAGCCGCGAGTTCTCGGCATGGCTCGACGTTGAAGATCCGATCCCCGGCAACTATGTACTGGAAGTCTCCTCGCCCGGTATCGACCGCCCCCTGTTCACGGCGGCGCAGTTCGCGCGCGTGGCTGGCCAGGAGGTGAAGGTGCTGCTGAAGGCTCCCATCGAGGGCCGTCGTCGCCTCAAGGGCAACGTGGTCGAGGTGGTTGGCGAGCGCGTGGTGCTGGAAGGCGAGGCAGGTCGGTTCGAATTCGAACACGCGGACGTCGAAAGCGCCCGCGTGGTGCCCGATTGGGTGGCCCTCGGCTATGCGCCGCAGCCCAAGCCCAAGCCGGGCGCAAAGAAGAAATCCAAATAAATAACGAAACGATGGGATGCCGCGGGGCATCCTCACGGGAGTAGCGGCAATGAGCAAAGAACTTTTGCTGGTAGTCGACGCGGTCGCCAATGAAAAGGGCGTGCCGCGCGAAGTCATTTTCGAAGCCATGGAAGCGGCGCTGGCCTCGGCCGCCAAGAAGCGCTACCCCGATGAGGATCCCGACATCCGCGTCGAGATCAACCGCGACACCGGCGACTACGAGACGTTCCGTCGTTGGGAGATCATCGAGAACGACGGCGAGATGGAAGATCCGTCCTGGCAGATTCGCCTGATGGACGCCGAAGACGAGGCGGGCGAGGGCGAAGTCGCCGAGGTCGGCGGCTGGATCGAACACCAGATCGAAAACGCCGAGTTCGGTCGCATCGCCGCCCAGGCCGCGAAGCAGGTGATCGTGCAGCGCGTTCGCGAAGCCGAGCGCCAGCAGGTGGTCGACGCCTTCGCCGACCGCGTCGGCGAACTGGTCACCGGCATCGTCAAGCGCGTGGAGCGCGGCAACGTCTACCTCGACCTGGGCAGCAATGCCGAGGCGTTCATCCCGCGCGACAAGACGATTCCGCGCGAATCGGCCCGCGTGGGCGATCGCGTGCGCGGCTACCTCTACGAGGTGAAGTCGGAAATCCGCGGGCCGCAGCTGTTCGTTTCGCGCAGCGCGCCGGAGTTCATGATCGAGCTGTTCAAGCTCGAAGTGCCCGAGGTGGGCCAGGGTCTCGTCGAGATCAAGGGCTGCGCCCGCGATCCGGGCGATCGCGCCAAGATCGCCGTGGTGGCCCACGATAGCCGCACCGATCCCATCGGCGCGTGCATCGGCATGCGCGGTTCGCGCGTGCAGGCGGTGTCCAACGAGCTCAACGGCGAGCGCGTAGACATCATCCTGTGGCACGAGAACCAGGCCCAGTACGTCATCAACGCGATGGCGCCGGCCGAAGTGCAGTCGATCATCATGGACGAAGAAAAGCACGCCATGGACATCGCGGTGGCGGAGGACAAGCTGTCCCAGGCCATCGGCCGCGGCGGCCAGAACGTGCGCCTGGCGAGCAAGCTCACCGGCTGGCAGCTCAACGTGATGACGCAGGATCAAGTCACCGCCAAGACCGAAGCCGAGCAGGCCGCCGCGCTCAACCTGTTCCAGGAAAAACTCGAAGTCGACGAGGAAATCGCCGGCATCCTGGTCTCGGAAGGCTTCTCCTCCATCGAGGAAATCGCCTACGTGCCCAGCGGCGAACTGCTCGCCGTCGAGGGCTTCGACGAAGACATCGTGGAAGAGCTTCGCGCCCGTGCGCGCGACGCCCTGCTCACGGAAGCGTTGGCCGTCGAAGAAAACGTCGAAGGCCCCTCGCAGGAATTGCTCGAGCTCGACGGTATGGACGAGGCCACCGCCTTCGCCCTCGCCGAGCGCAACGTGAAGTCGCTCGACGACCTCGGCGACCTCGCGGTCGACGAGCTCATCGATATCGAAGGCATGACCGAAGCGCGCGCCTCGCAGCTGATCATGGCTGCGCGCGCTCCAATGATCGCCCGTCTGGAGAAGGGTGGCTAAGCGCGAGACCGGAAGCGCCCTGGAAGGGCGCCTCGAGGAAGGCCGGTGGGCCTTCCGCCACGGATGGAGGAGCCGAACGGGTCATCGAACGGCACGTAAGGTGGGTACGCGCGGGAACGGCGGAGATTAGAGAACGATGTCGGACGTCACGATTAAACAACTGGCCCAGGTCCTGGAAATGCCGGTCGAGAAGCTCCTTGGGCAGCTCGACAAGGCCGGGATGAATTTCAACAACGCGGATCAGGTCATCAGCAGCACCGAAAAGGTGAAACTGCTCGGTTTCCTGCGCCGCACGCATGGCAAGAGCGAAGCCGCCGCCGAAACCGACGATTCCGCCCCGCGCCAGATCACCCTCAAGCGCCGCACGGTCGGTGAGCTCAAGGTGAACTCCGGCACCGGCCGTGGTGCCGGCCCGGCCAAGACGGTCAACGTCGAGGTCCGTGCCAAGCGCACCTACGTCAAGCGCAGCGCCATCGGCGAAGACGCACCGGTCGACGCCGAACGCGAGGACGCCGCGCGCAAGCTCGCCGAATCGCAGGCCCAGCGCGAGCACGACGAATCGCAGCGTCGCGAGGAGGCCGAGCGCCGCCAGCAGGCCGAAGAAGCCCGCCTGGCTGCCGAGGCGGAAACGCGCCGCCAGGAGGAAGCCGCCGCGGAAGCCCGCCGCCAGGCCGAGGCCGAGCAGCAGGCGGCCGCCGAGCGCGCTCGTGCCGAAGAGGCGCGCGCCGCCGCCGAGGCCGTGCAGCCCGAGTCGGCACCCGCTGCCGGCGAAACGGCCGCCGCGGCCAGCGCCGACGATGCGCCGACCCACCAGGTCGGCAAGCTCGACAACCGCTCGCTCGGCATGATCCTGCCGCGCATCCACGAGCCGCGTAAGCGCGAGCGCGTGGTCTCCAAGCCGGCACCTCCGCCGGCACCGGCTCCTGCTCCCGCACCGGCGGCCGCCCGTCCGGCGGCACCTGCCGCCCGTCCGGCCGCTTCCGGTTCGCCGGCGGCGCGTCCGGCACCGGGTGCCGTCGCCGCCGCCAACGACGCGCGCGGCAATGCGCGGCCGAAGCACGGCGCCGGTGGTGGCAACGGTGGCCGCGGTGGTGAGCGGGAGTCGGGCGGTAAGCGCTTCGCCGGTGGCGAGATGCATCTTTCCGATGCCGACCGCGCGCGCCGTTCCAGCGGCAAGGGCGGTCGTGGCAAGCCCGGCCGTGGCGGTCGCATCGAGCCGAGCCGCGGCCAGGTCGCGTCCAGCGGTCCGCACGGCTTTACCCGTCCCACCGCCGCCGTGGTGCGCGACGTGGTCATCGGTGACAACAACCTCGTGGCCGAGCTCGCTCAGAAGATGGCCGTGAAGGGCGCCGAGGTGGTGAAGGCGCTGTTCAAGATGGGCGTCATGGCGACCATCAACCAGACCATCGATCACGACACCGCCGCGCTGGTGGTCGAAGAGCTGGGCCACAACCCGGTTCGCGCCACCGACAACGACGCGGAAGCGGCGCTGGCCTCGCACACCCAGAGCGTCGAGCTCGACGGTGAGAAGGTCACCCGTCCGCCGGTGGTCACCATCATGGGCCACGTCGATCACGGCAAGACGTCGCTGCTCGATTACATCCGTCGCACCAAGGTCGCTTCGGGCGAGGCCGGTGGCATCACGCAGCACATCGGCGCTTACCACGTCGAGACCAGCCGCGGCGTGGTGACCTTCCTCGACACCCCGGGCCACGCGGCGTTCACCGCCATGCGTGCGCGCGGCGCGCAGTCCACGGATATCGTGGTGCTGGTCGTCGCCGCCGACGACGGCGTCATGCCGCAGACCGCCGAGGCGGTAAAGCATGCGCGTGCCGCCAAGGTGCCGCTGATCGTCGCGCTGACCAAGATGGACAAGTCGGACACCAACGTCGACCACGTCAAGCAGGGACTCGCGAACCTCGAAGTCATCCCGGAAGACTGGGGCGGCGATACCCAGTTCGTGCCCGTCTCGGCGAAAACCGGCATGGGCATCGACGAACTGCTCGACGCGATCTCGATCGAGGCCGAGGTGATGGAGCTCAAGGCCGTGGCCGACGGCCGTGCCTCGGGCGTGGTCATCGAATCCAGCCTCGATCGCGGTCGCGGTCCGGTGGCGACGGTGCTCGTGCAGCAGGGCACCCTGAAGAAGGGCGACTTCGTCGTCTGTGGCGTCGAATACGGCCGCATGCGCGCGCTCATCGACGAAACCGGCAAGCAGGTCGCCGAAGCGGGTCCGTCCATCCCGGTGCAGGTGCTCGGTCTGTCCGGCGTGCCGGAGTCGGGTGACGACTTCGTGGCCGTCGAGGACGAACGCCTCGCCCGCCAGGTGGCCGCCGAGCGTCAGCAGAAGCGTCGCGAGAACCGTCTGGTCACCAAGTCGAACCGTCTGGAAGACATCATGGCCCAGATGGGCCAGGGCGAAGGCCAGCAGACCCTCAATATCCTGGTCAAGGCCGACGTGCAGGGTTCGGTCGAGGCGCTGCGCGATTCCCTTACCCAGATCGGCAACGACCTGGTCAAGGTGAACGTCATTTCCTCCGGCGTCGGTGGCATCACCGAGTCCGAAGCCCAGCTGGCGGCGGCCTCCAAGGCACTGATCATCGGCTTCAACGTCCGTGCCGATGCGTCGGCGCGCAAGGTGATCGATACGGCGGGCCTCGACGTCCGCTACTTCTCGATCATCTACGACGTGATCGACCAGGTGAAGCAGGCGGCGTCCGGCCTGCTCGGCATGGAAGTGCGCGAGGAGATCATCGGCATCGCCCAGGTGCGCGACGTGTTCCGCTCGTCGAAGTTCGGCGCGGTGGCCGGTTGCATGGTCATCGAGGGCATCGTCAAGCGTTCCAAGCCGATCCGCGTGCTGCGCGACAACGTGGTGGTGTTCCAGGGCGAGCTGGAATCGCTGCGCCGCTTCAAGGAGCTGGTGGACGAAGTCCGCAACGGCACCGAGTGCGGTATCGCGGTGAAGCAGTACAACGACGTGAAGGTCGGCGATCAGATCGAGTGCTTCGAGCGCATCGAAGTCGCCCGCACGCTGTAAGCCCTTGCAAGGTGCCTCCCCGGTTCGCCGGGGAGGCTTTTCTCGTTTATAGGAGGCGGATATGCCGTCCCGTGATTTCAAGCGTACCGACCGCGTGTCCGCCGAGCTTCGCCGCGAGATCGGCCTGCTGGTGCATGCCGCCGTGCGCGACCATGCGTTGCCGTCGGTCAGCGTGTCCGACGTGGAGACGACCAAGGACCTGGACGTGGCCACCGTGTGGGTGACCGCGCTGATGCCCGAGAAGTCGGCCGAGGCCGTCAAGGCGCTCAAGGAACTGGCCAAGGAATTCCGCCGCGAGCTCTCGCGCTCCATGCGCCTTCGCCGCGTGCCCGAGCTGCGTTTCAAGTACGACGAATCGGTCGACCGCGGCGAGCGCATCGAGACGCTGCTGCGCGAAAACCCGGTGCCGCCGGCCGACGAATCCAAAGAAGACTGAGCCTGCTCGGTAGGAGCCGCTTCAGCGGCGATCCCGCCGCAAGGCGGGCCCGCTGCCGCGGGATCGCCGCTGAAGCGGCTCCTACGAATGTTCAATACGCCCGACGTTTCCAATGACCCGCCGATCCTTTCGTGACATCCACGGCATCCTCCTGCTCGACAAGCCGCTGGGGCTGAGTTCCAACCAGGCCCTGCAGACGGCCCGCCGCCTCGTGGGTGCCGCCAAGGGCGGTCACACCGGCAGCCTCGACCCGCTCGCCACCGGCCTGCTGCCGCTGTGTTTCGGCGAGGCGACCAAGCTCGCCGGCTGGCTGCTCGGATCACGCAAGGCCTACGAGGCCGAGGTGCGGCTTGGAGTCACGACCACCACGGCCGACCTGGAAGGCGACGTGGTCGACACCCGTCCCGTGCCGCCCCTCGACGACGCGACGATCGACGCCGCCCTCGCGCCGTTGCGTGGCCACATCGTCCAGGTGCCCCCGGCGTATTCGGCCATCAAGCAGGACGGCGTGCCGCTCTACGTGCGTGCCCGCCGCGGTGAGGCGGTGGATGTGCCGTCGCGTGAGGTCGACGTCTACCGGCTGGACGTGATCGAGCGGACAGGGGATACGTTACGCCTCTTCGTCGAGTGCGGTTCGGGCACCTACGTGCGCAGCCTGGCCGTCGATCTCGGCGCCAACCTGGGCTGCGGCGCCCACCTGACCGGGCTGCGCCGCCTGTGGGTGGAGCCGTTCATGGCCCCGTCGATGGTCACGCTCGAGCAGCTTCGCGAGGCCGCCGACACCGGGCCGGGCCCGCTCGACGCCTGTCTGCTGCCCGTCGACGCCGGCCTCGCGCATATTTCCCGGGTAGAACTCGATACGCCGCAAACCCGGGTACTCGGCTTCGGCCAGCCGGTGCCGCTGGGGGAGGGCGCCGCCACGGGGCGCTGCGGGGTATGGGGCGCCGATGGCCGGCTGATGGCGCTGGGTGAGGTAGCGCCGGACGGCGTGCTCAGGGTTCTCCGGGGGTTCAACCTGCCCAGGGCCTGACCGGGCTTGTTGCCGCTACTGCCGGGACGTTACAATTACGTGCTCGTTTAACGGCTTTCATCATAAAGCGAGGCTTGCGCAACTTCAGCGGTGCTCCGGTGAGGTTGCGCAAGTCTCGCACCCGCTTTTAAGGAATCGATACACATGTCGCTCACCGTCGAACAGACCAGCCAGATCATCAAGGACTACGGTCGCAAGGAAAACGACACCGGCTCGACCGAAGTCCAGGTCGCCCTGCTGTCCGCCAACATCACCGCGCTCCAGGATCACTTCCAGGCGCACAAGCAGGATCACCACTCGCGCCGTGGCCTGCTCAAGATGGTCAACAAGCGCAAGACGCTGCTGGCCTACCTCAAGAAGAGCGATCTCGCTCGCTACCAGAGCCTGATCGAACGCCTCGGCCTGCGCCGCTAAACCACCGGAACAGGACGAGGAGAGATTGAAGTGGCGAAAGTAACCAAGTCATTCCAGTACGGTAGTCACGAAGTCACACTGGAGACGGGCGAAATCGCCCGGCAGGCTTCCGGTGCGGTCATGGTCAGCATGGGCGGCACGGTCGTCCTGGTGACGGTCGTCGCGGCGCCGAAGGCGCGCGAAGGCCAGGACTTCTTCCCCCTCACGGTCGACTACACGGAGAAGTTCTACTCCGCCGGTCGCATCCCGGGTGGCTTCTTCAAGCGCGAAGGCCGTCCGACCGAGAAGGAGACGCTGACGTCGCGCCTCATCGATCGTCCGCTTCGTCCGCTGTTCCCGGAAGAGTTCCGCAACGAGATCCAGGTCATCGCCCAGGTCGTCTCGCTGAACCCGGAAGTCGACGGTGACATCCCGGCGCTGATCGGCGCGTCGGCCGCGATGACGCTCGCCGGCGTGCCCTTCAAGGGCCCGATCGGTGCCGCGCGTGTCGGCTACGCCAACGGTCAGTACATCCTGAACCCGACGGCCACCGAGCTGAAGACCTCCGACCTCGACCTCGTCGTCGCCGGCACGGCCAACGCCGTGCTCATGGTCGAATCCGAAGCCAAGCTGCTCAGCGAAGACGTCATGCTCGGCGCCGTGGTCCATGGCCACCAGGCCATGCAGGCCGCGATCTCCACGATCAACGCCTTCGTCGCCGAAGCCGGCGCCAAGACGTTCAAGTGGGAAGCCCCGGCACCGAAGACGGCCCTGTACGACGCGGTCAAGGCCGCCGTCGGCAGCCGCTTCACCGAAGCCTTCCAGATCCGCGACAAGCTGGCCCGTCGTGACGTCATCAGCGCGCTGAAGACCGACGTCAAGACCGCCGTCGCCGCCGATGCCGAAGCCAACGGCTGGACCGACGGCGACATCGCCGCCGCCTTCGGCGAAGTGGAGTACCGCACCCTGCGTGACGGCGTGCTCGCCACCAAGGTGCGCATCGACGGTCGTCAGCTCGACGATGTCCGCCCGATCTCGGTTCGCGTCGGCGTGCTGCCGCGCACCCACGGTTCGGCGCTGTTCACCCGCGGCGAAACGCAGGCGCTGGTCGTGGCCACGCTGGGTACCACCCGCGACGCGCAGATCATCGATGCGCCGGAAGGCGAGTCGAAGGACACCTTCCTGTTCCACTACAACTTCCCTCCGTTCTCGGTGGGCGAGACCGGTCGCTTTGGCGCCCCGAAGCGTCGCGAGATCGGCCACGGCCGTCTCGCCAAGCGCGGCGTGCAGGCCGTCAAGCCGACCATCGAAGAGTTCCCGTACGTGGTTCGCGTCGTCTCGGAAATCACCGAGTCGAACGGTTCCTCGTCGATGGCCTCGGTCTGCGGCTCGTCGCTCGCGATGATGGATGCCGGCGTGCCGCTCAAGGCGCCGGTGGCCGGTATCGCCATGGGCCTGGTGAAGGAAGGCGACGACTTCGTCGTGCTCTCCGACATCCTGGGTGACGAAGACCACCTCGGCGACATGGACTTCAAGGTGGCCGGTACCGCCGATGGCGTGTCCGCGCTGCAGATGGACATCAAGATCGAGGGCATCACCGAGGAAATCATGCGCACGGCGCTGGCCCAGGCCAAGCGCGGTCGTACGCACATCCTCGGCGAGATGGCCAAGGTGATGAGCACGGCCCGTTCGGAAATGAGCGAGTTCGCCCCGCGTCTGCTCACGATCAAGATCCACCCGGACAAGATCCGCGAAGTCATCGGCAAGGGCGGCGCCACCATCCGCTCGATCACCGAAGAGACCGGTACCACCATCGACATCACGGACGACGGCAACGTCGTGATCGCCTCGGTCAACCGCGAAGCGGCCGAAGCCGCCCGCAAGCGCATCGAGCAGATCGTGTCCGACGTCGAGCCGGGCCGCATCTACGAGGGCAAGGTCGCCAAGCTGATGGACTTCGGCGCGTTCGTGACCATCATGCCGGGCAAGGACGGCCTCGTGCACGTCTCGCAGATCTCCAGCGAGCGCGTCGAAAAGGTCTCCGACAAGCTGAAGGAAGGCGACATCGTCAAGGTCAAGGTGCTCGAAGTCGACAAGCAGGGCCGCATCCGCCTGTCGATGAAGGCCGTGACCGAGGAAGAGGGCGCCGCGAGCTGAGTCCCAGCGTCGCGGTGACACGAAAAACCCGGCATCTCGCGATGCCGGGTTTTTTTATGGGCGGTCGCAGGTGGATCAGACGGCGATGGAGCCGCCGTCCACGAACAGTTCGACGCCTGCCACGTAGCTGCTCTCGGCCGACGCCAGGAACAGGACCACGTTGGCGATCTCGTCCGGCTTGCCCAGGCGACCGAGCGGAATCATCTGATCGAGCACTTCCGTGAAGCCGGGGCGCGTATCGAGATACGTCCGCATCAGCTGGGTGTCGGTGCCGCCAGGCGCGACCACGTTGACCCGGATCCCGCGCGGGGCCAGATCGGCCGTCCAACTGCGCGCGAACGAGCGCACCGCGGCCTTCGTTGCGTTGTAGAGCGACTGGCCGGGGAAGCCCTTACTGCCGGCGACCGAGCCGTTGAGGATGATCGAGCCGCCCGACGAGAGCAGGGGCAAGGCCTTCTGCGCGGTGAAGAACAGACCGCGCACGTTAAGGCCAAAGGCGCGATCAAAGTTTTCCGGGGTGACCTCGCCGAGCGGCTTCGGCGTCGGATCGGCCAGGCCGGCGTTGGCGAACACCACGTCGAGACGGCCGTTGTCAGCCTCGATACGCGCATAGAGCCGGTCGAGGTCATCGAGGTTGGACGCGTCGCCCTGGATGGCGACCGCGCCGTGTCCGATGGACCGGATCGCCGCGTCCAGCGCGTCCTGACGGCGCCCGGTGATGTACACGGTGGCGCCTTCCTCGGCGAAGCGCTGGGCCGTTGCCAGGCCGATGCCCTCGCTGCCCCCGGTGATCGCCACGATCTTGCCTTCAAACCGCTTGCTCATGCTGTGCCCTTTAAAAAGTGGAGGATTGCTCCATTTACTATATGGAGGCATCATCCACTTTTCAAGCGAGGTAGGCATGGCCAACGCTCCGCATGGCGAGGCACCGCTGCGCGCCGACGCGGCGCGTAACCGTGAGCGCATTCTCCAGGCCGCGGAGGTGGTGCTGGCGGAAAAGGGCGCGGACGCGTCGTTCGACGAAATCGCCAAGCGCGCCAAGGTCGGCATCGGTACCCTCTATCGTCGTTTTCCGACACGCGAATCCCTCCTGGCCGCCATCAGCGACGAGCGGCTCCTCGCTCTCTCCCGTACCAGCCTCGCGCGCGACGACAGGCTTTCGCCGACGGCATCGATCCGGGCCTTCGCCGGCGAACTGGTGGATCACGTCATTCACTGTCGCGGATTGGCGGCGTCGCTGGGCGCGGTGATGAAGAGCGGAACGCCGGGGTGCCATGCGAGCCGCGAGGAGGCACGGCGGCTGCTCCTGCGTGCGCAGGATACGGGCGCGGTCCGGCGCGATGTCTCGGTCGACGATCTCGTCTGCATGGTTACGGCGATTTCCTTGGCCATCGAGCAGGACGGCACCGATCCGTCGCGGACGTCCCATCGGGTCGACCTTTTCCTCGACGGCATCGCCGCACGCTGACGCGTCCGCCGGCCCCGCTGTCGGCCGCCCACGCGCCGGGTGCCGTACCATACCGGCATGGCTGACAAACCCAACGATTTCATCGACCAGTACCAGGCCTTCGTTCGTGACAGCGTGCAGGCCTGGGCCCGGCAATTCGATCCCAAGCCCGAGCCGGACGCCGCGCCGCAGGCCGACATCGCCGCCCGGCTTTTCGCCAGCCTTGGCGGTTACGGCGACTGGATGCGTTCGGTGATGCAAGGCGCGTCTCCCGCATCGCCGTTCGATGCCCCGGTGCCGCCCTTCGGGCAGCCGGGTCCCGGCGCGGCACCGTTCGCCTTCGGTCCCCCACCCGGCGCCCAGCCGGGTAGCGAGCGCTTCGACGATTGGGCGAGGGTGACCCGGGAAGCCTTGTCGATGCCGGCCTTCGGGCTGACCCGCGAGCAGCAGGAGGAGCAGCAGGCCCTGCTGAAGGCATGGATCGACTATGCCGAGCAGTTCGGGCGATACCAGTCGTTGCTGCAGGGCGTGCACGACCGTGCGTCCGCCGCCATGCGCGATCGGGTGGCGCCGACCGACGCCGACTCCATGCGTTCGCTCTACGACCGTTGGGTGAACCTCGCCGAAGAGAGCTACGCGGAAGCGGCGTTGTCGACGGAGTTTCGCGAGGTCTATGCGGCGCTGGTCAACGCGCAGATGCGCGTGAAGGTGCTCCAGCAGCGCCAGATCGAACGTTTCTCGGTCCAGGCCGGCATGCCGACGCGCAAGGAGGTGGATAGCCTCGGGGAACGCCTGCAAGCCGTTCGTCGCGAATTGAGGCAGATGCAGGGCCTGGCCGCCGAAGTCGAGTCGCTCAAGGCGGAACTGGCCGCGCTGCGTGGCGACAAGCCCAAGAGAGCGGCGAAGAAGGCGGCGGGCAAGAGGCCGGCCCGATGAGCGACAACCCTTTCCACATCGACCCCGAGCGGGCTCGTGAAGAGGTCGAAGCTTTTCGGCGCAAGCTGGAGGCCGGCGTCGAAACGCTCAAGCACGTCGGGCCGATCGAGCTGGGTTCGACGCCTCGCGAGGCCGTCTACACCGAAGACAAGCTCACGCTGTGGCATTTCAAGGGCAAGGGCAAGCCCACGGCGAAAACGCCATTGCTGATCTGCTATGCGCTGGTCAACACGCCGTGGATGGTCGACCTCCAGGAAGACCGTTCGATGGTGCGCAACCTGCTCGAGCAAGGCGAAGACGTCTACCTGATCGATTGGGGGTATCCCGACGGCGCCGACCGTTGGCTTACGCTCGAGGATTACATCGACGGTTACCTCGATCGCTGCGTCGACGTGGTCCGCCGCCGTCATGGTCTGGACGCGGTGAATCTGCTGGGCATCTGCCAGGGTGGCGTATTCTCGCTGTGTTATGCGGCGCTGCATCCGGAGAAGGTGCGCAACCTCGTCACCATGGTGACGCCGGTGGACTTCCATACGCCCGACAACATGCTCTCTCACTGGGCGCGCAACGTCGACATCGACCTGTTCGTCGACACGGTGGGCAACGTGCCCGCCGACCTGATGAATTTCGCTTACCTCACCTTGAAGCCGCTGCGCCTGAATCAGCAGAAGTACGTGGGCCTGGTCGATATCCTCGACAATCCTAAGGAGGTAGAGAACTTCCTTCGGATGGAAAAGTGGATCTTCGACTCGCCTGACCAGGCCGGCGAAACCTTCCGGCAGTTCGCCCGCGATTTTTTCCAGAAGAACCTGCTGATGAAAGGCGAGGCCACGATCGGCGAGCGCAGGGTCGACCTGAAGAAGATCGTCCAGCCCGTGCTCAACATCTACGCCGAGCAGGATCACCTGGTGCCGCCGGCCGCCTCCACGCCGCTCGGCGACATGATCGGCAGCAAGGATTACACCGCGCTCGCGTTCCCGGGCGGGCACATCGGCATCTACGTATCCGGGCGTGCGCAGAAACTGGTACCGCCAGCCATCCATGAGTGGCTCGACGAACGATGATCGTGCGCTGGTCGAAGATAGCGATGGTGCTCTCGCTGGCGGCTTTCGCCTTGGTGGTCACGTTCGACAATCTCATCGACTACGGCTCGAACTTCGAATTCGTGCGGCACGTGTTGTCGATGGATACGACCTTTCCCGGTCATGCGCTGATGGGCCGTGCGATCACCTCGCCGGGCGCCTGGCACGCGGCCTATGTCGCGATCATCGCGGGCGAGGGCGTGACCGCCGTGCTGTTGGCGTTGGGGGCGTATGAATTGTGGATGGCGCGACGCCGTTCCTCGGTGGCGTTCCAGGCGGCCAAGCGTTTCGCCGTCGCCGGTTGCACGGTGGGCTTCATGGTCTGGTTCTTCGGTTTCATGGTGGTGGGCGGCGAGTGGTTCGCCATGTGGCAGTCGAAGGCATGGAACGGGCAGGAAAGCGCGTTCAGGTTTTACATGGCGTTGCTTGGCGTGCTGGTGTTCGTGAATCAGGCCGACGGCGAACCCGGAGCCTGACCAACCTCGGCGAACCGCCGCGACAGTGGCGGCCGGCATGCGATAATCCACGCATGAATGCCTCGACCTCACACGATTCCATCCGTGCCGTCCAGTGGCGCGGCGACCGCCTGTGCCTGCTCGACCAGCGCCGCCTGCCGACGGAGGAACGCTGGTTCGACTGCGTGAACGCCGACGATGTCACCCGCGCCATCCGCGATCTCGCCGTGCGTGGCGCACCGGCCATCGGCATCGCCGCGGCCTGGGGCGTGGTGCTGGCGGCGAAGGCGGGAGACGACCTCCCGCATGCGCTCGCCACGCTGCGTGCCGCCCGTCCCACGGCGGTGAACCTCATGTGGGCACTCGACCGCATGAAAGCGCGGATCGACGCGGGTGCCGATGCGGCCGCGCTGGAACGCGAGGCCCAGGCCATCCAGGACGAAGACCTCGCCGCCAACCGTCACATGGGCCAGCTCGGCGCCGCGTTGATCGAAGCGGGATCGCAGGTCATCACCCACTGCAACACCGGCTCGCTCGCCACGGCGGGCTACGGCACGGCGCTGGGCGTGATCCGCGCAGGCGTCGAGGCCGGCCGCATCGATCATGTCTACGCGGGCGAAACGCGTCCCTGGCAGCAGGGTGCGCGCCTGACCATGTGGGAGCTCTTCCGCGATGGCATTCCCGCGAGGCTCATCGCCGACTCGGCCGCCTCCCACCTCATGAAGGAAGGCAAGGTGAAGTGGGTGATCGTCGGCGCCGACCGCATCGCCGCCAACGGCGACACCGCGAACAAGATCGGCACCTACCAGCTCGCCATCGCCGCGCGCCACCACGGCGTGAAGTTCATGGTGGTCGCGCCTTCCACCACCGTCGACATGGCCACCGCCAGCGGCGACGACATCGAGATCGAGCTGCGCGACGCGACCGAACTGCTTTCCGTCGGCGGCACGCGCACGGTGATCGAAGGCGCGGATGCCTGGAACCCGGTCTTCGACGTCACGCCCGCCGACCTGATCGATGCCATCGTGACCGAACGCGGCGTGATCCTGAAGCCCGACGAAGAACAGATGCGGATCATGTTCCCGTGACGCGCCTGCGTCGCGAATTCGCCCTGTTCGCCCTGGGCGGACTGATCGGCTTCGTGATTGACGGCGGCATCGCCCAGGGACTGGTGCGGATGGCCGGATGGAACGCCTACGGCGCGCGCGCCGTGTCGTTTTTCGTCGCGGCGACCTTCACCTGGTGGTGGAGTCGCCACCATACCTTCGCCGATCGCGAATCGGGGCGCGACAGCCGCAGCGAATGGCTGCACTGGATCGGGCTCATGCTGGTGGGCGCGGCCTTCAACAACGGCGCCTATGTGCTGGCGCTGCACCTTTTTCCCGCCCTCCACGCGTGGCCGGCGGTGGCCGTCGCCGCGGGCTCGGTGTCAGGCGCGGCCGCCAACTTCCTGTTGGCGCGCGCGGTGCTTTTCCGCACCGTCAAAACGACTGTTTAAGTCATTGAATACAAAGGTTTTTTAACTGTCTTTTCGACGTCCTTTGTGATATCATCGTCGGGTTGGGTCGACCGCGTCGCCATGCCGCGACATCCGGCGGTCGGCGGGGGCATTTTCACGGATATCCAGGAAGTCGATTGATGGCAGAACTCGCCAAAGAAGTCATTCGCGTCAACATCGAAGACGAGATGCGCCAGAGCTATCTCGACTATGCGATGAGCGTCATCGTCGGGCGCGCGCTGCCCGACGTGCGCGACGGACTCAAGCCGGTGCACCGGCGCGTGTTGTTCGCGATGAACGAACTGGGCAATGCCTGGAACAAGCCCTACAAGAAATCGGCGCGCGTCGTCGGTGACGTGATCGGTAAATACCATCCGCACGGCGACGCGTCGGTCTACGACACCATCGTCCGCATGGCCCAGCCGTTCTCGCTGCGTTACATGCTGGTCGACGGCCAGGGCAACTTCGGTTCGGTCGACGGCGACAACGCCGCGGCCATGCGATACACCGAGGTGCGCATGGCGCGCCTCACGCACGAGCTGCTCGCCGACATCGACAAGGAAACCGTCGACTTCGGCCCCAACTACGACGAGAGCGAGAGCGAGCCGCTGGTGCTTCCCACCCGCGTGCCGAACCTGCTCGTCAACGGTTCGGCCGGCATCGCGGTCGGCATGGCGACGAACATCCCGCCGCACAACATGACCGAGGTCATCAACGCCACGCTGGCGCTCATCGAGGAGCCCTCGCTGGGCGTCGACGAGCTGATGACCCACATCCCCGGCCCGGACTTCCCCACCGCCGGCATCATCAACGGCTCCTCGGGCATCGTCGAGGCGTACCGCACCGGTCGCGGCCGCATCCTCGTGCGTGCGCGCACCGAGATCGAGACCGAGGCCAACGGGCGCGAGACGATCATCGTCCACGAGCTGCCTTACCAGGTGAACAAGGCACGCCTGATCGAAAAGATCGCCGAGCTGGTCAAGGAGAAGAAGCTCGAAGGCATCAGCGAACTGCGCGACGAGTCCGACAAGGACGGCATGCGCGTGGTCATCGAGATCCGTCGTGATGCCATGGCCGACGTGGTGCTGAACAACCTGTTCCAGCAGACGCAGCTGCAGGTCACCTTCGGCATCAACATGGTGGCGCTGCTCGACGGCCAGCCCAAGCTGCTCAACCTCAAGGACATCATCGAGGCGTTCATCCGCCATCGCCGCGAGGTGGTCACCCGCCGTACCATCTTCGAGCTGCGCAAGGCCCGCCAGCGTGCGCACATCCTCGAAGGTCTCACGGTCGCGCTCGCCAACATCGACGAGATGATCGAGCTCATCCGCACGTCGGCGTCCTCGCAGGAGGCCCGCGAGCGTATGGTCGCCCGTCGCTGGGAGCCGGGCATGGTGCGCGCGATGCTGGGCGCCGCCGGTGCCGCCGCCTCCCGTCCGGAAGACATGGATCCACGCGACGGCCTGCGTGACGACGGCTACCAGCTGTCCGAAGCCCAGGCCACCGAGATCCTGCAGATGCGCCTGCACCGCCTCACCGGCCTGGAGCAGGAGAAGCTTTCCGACGAATATCGCGAGATCCTCGAAACCATCCGCGGGCTCATCGAGATCCTCGAGAACCCGGTGCGCCTGCTCGAGGTCATCCGCGAAGAACTCGAACAGATCCGTACCGATTACGGCGACGCACGCCGCACCGAGATCCAGCACTCGCAGGAAGACCTCAACGTCCTCGACCTGATCGCGCCGGAAGACGTGGTGGTCACGCTGTCGCATACCGGGTACGTCAAGCGTCAGCCGGCCAGCCTCTATCGTGCGCAGCGCCGTGGCGGCAAGGGGCGTTCGGCGTCGGCGCTGAAGGACGAAGACGTCGTGCAGCAGCTGTGGGTGGTGAACACCCACGATACGCTGCTCACCTTCACCAGCACCGGTCGCGTCTACTGGCTCAAGGTCTACCAGATGCCCGAAGCCGGCCCGGGCGCGCGCGGCAAGCCCATCGTCAACCTGTTGCCGCTGGCCGAGGGCGAGAAGGTGCAGGCCTTGCTGCCGGTGCGTGACTACGACCCGAGCTGCTACGTGTTCTTCGCCACCCGCAAGGGCACGGTGAAGAAGACCCCGCTCACCGAGTTCGCCTTCCAGCTGCAGAAGGGCAAGGCCGCCATCAGCCTCGACGAGGGCGATGCGCTGGTGGACGTGGCGATGACCAACGGCGAGAGCGACGTGCTGCTGTTCGCGTCCAACGGCAAGTCCGTGCGCTTCGACGAAAACAAGGTGCGTTCGATGGGCCGCACCGCCACCGGCGTGCGCGGCATGCTGCTCGCGGACGACGCGGTGGTGGTCTCGCTTATCGTCGCCCATGGCGACGGCGACATCCTCACCGCCACCGAGCGCGGCTACGGCAAGCGCACGGTGCTCGACGAGTTCCCGAAGAAGGGGCGCGGCACGCAGGGCGTGATCGCCATCCAGTGCTCGGAGCGCAACGGCCATCTCGTCGCCGCCACGCAGGTCACCGAGGCCCAGCAGGTGATGCTGATCTCCGACCAGGGCACGCTGGTGCGCACGCGCGTGTCCGAGGTGGCGCAGGTCGGCCGCAACACGCAGGGCGTCACGCTGATCAAGCTGCCGAAGGACGAAACCCTCATCGGTGTCGTCCGCATCGAGGCCGAAGACGAGCCGGAAGGCGAGGGCGAAACGCCCAGCGGCGAGGCTGCGGCGGACATGCCGCCGGTCGAGTCCGGGCCGGTAAACGGCGAAGGCGATTCGCCGGAGGCCTGATGAAAAGAACCCGCCGAAAGGCGGGTTTTTTTTTGGGCATCTCGCTGCGCGATTCGAGGATGCGACGTGAGGCTCAGTCGCCGATGGCTTCCAGCATCGCTTCGGCCGACGACACCTTGAATTCGCCCGGCGCCTCGACGTTCAGCACCTTCACCACGCCATCCTCGAGGTACATGGCGAAACGCTTCGCGCGAATGCCCATGCCGTTCTTCGTGCCGTCCAGTTCGAGCCCCAGCGCCTTGGTGAAGGCCGCATTGCCGTCCGCGAGCATGACCAGGCTCTCGGGGATGCCGCGCTCCTTGCCCCAGGCGTCCATGACGAAGGCGTCGTTCACGGACAGGCAGAACACCTTCACGCCGCGCTGGGCGAAATCGTCGATATGCTGGATGTAGCCCGGTAGGTGACGGTTCGAGCAGGTGGGCGTAAACGCGCCCGGCACGGCAAACACCACGATCTTGCCTTCGCCGAGCAACTCGGTGGATGTGTGGGTCTGGATACCGTCCTTGAAGACGGCGACGGTGGCTTCCGGAATGCGATCGCCGACTGCGATGGTCATGATGCGGGCCTTGGTGGGAGGAAAGTCCCGAGTGTACGCGAGCGCCGTGAAGCTGAAGCGTCACCAACCGTCGCGGTCGGCCTCTTGAATCGCCGCAGCGCGCTCATATGTTGGATTCCAGACGGCCAGCGGGCCGAAAAACTTTAAGGGAGTCAACCAGATGAACGAGCTTCGTCACATCACGTTCCGTCGCGCGCCGTTGCTGGGCGGGGATCTTCGTGCCGCCTTCGAACATATCTTCGGCAGCGACATCGCCCCCGCCAGCAGCGCCACGGAGAGCGCCTGGTCGCCGCGCGTGGACATTCGCGAGGAAGAGGGACGCTTCCTCATCCTGGCCGACCTGCCGGGCGTGGACCTGGCCGACATCGACATCCAGATGGACAAGAACGTGCTGAGCATCAAGGGTGAGCGCAAGGCCTACAGCAGCGAGACCGAGGGTAAATACGCTCGCGTCGAGCGTGTCACGGGCGGTTTTCGCCGTAGCTTCAACCTGCCGGAAAGTGCCGATGCCGAGGGCGTGACCGCCTCCAGCCGCAACGGCGTGCTCGAAATCGCCATCCCGAAAAAGGCGGAAAGTGCGCCGCGTCGCATCACCGTCAACGCTGCGGGCTGATTCGGTCTAAGCTTGACAGTCTGGCCCGCGGTGGTTCGGTCCACCGCGGGCCATGTGTATGGGTTATTCGGTATTCGACACAAGCCCGGGAGAGCCTGTGGAGTTCAAGGATTATTACGAGATTCTCGGGGTCAAGCCCGACGCGAGCGACGCCGAGATCAAGGCGGCGTACCGCAAGCTTGCCCGCAAATACCACCCGGACAAGAACAAGGAGCCGGGGGCGGAAGAGAAGTTCAAGGCCGTCAACGAGGCCAACGAGGCGCTGAAGGATCCGGAGAAACGCCGGGCCTACGACCAGTTCCGCGCCGGCGGTTATCGCCAGGGCGAGCAGTTCCGCCCGCCGCCGGGCTGGGGACAGCAAGGCGGCGGCTTCGATTTCGGCGACATGGGAGGTCGCGGCGACTTCAGCGACTTCTTCGAGAGCCTGTTCGGCGGCGGCGCCCGTGCGGGCCGCGGACAGCCCCAGGCCCGTCGCGGACGCGATATCCAGGCGAAGATCGAGACCGATCTCGAGACCGTCTACACCGGTGGCAAGACCCGCGTCGTACTCAACGACTCGTCCGGTGGCGAGCGCGTGCTGGAGGTGAAGATTCCCGCCGGCATCGTATCGGGCCAGACGATCCGTCTGTCGGGGCAGGGGCACCCTGGTGCGGGCGGCGGCCCGGCGGGCGATCTGCTGCTGGAGATCGGCGTCCGCGAGGATGCCCGTTTCCGCCTCGATGGGCGCACGGTGACCCATGTGCTGCCGATCTCGCCCTGGGAGGCCGCCCTGGGCGCGACGGTGCCCGTGCCGACCCTGGGTGGGCATGTGGACCTGCGCATTCCGTCGGGATCGCAGTCCGGGCGCAAGCTGCGGCTGAAGGGGCGTGGTCTGCCTGGTTCGGAGCCGGGCGACCAGATCGTGGTGCTGGAAATCCGCGTTCCCGTGCCGGAAACGCATGAAGAGCAGGCGGCGTATGCCGAGTTCAAGGAAGCGTTCGCGGGGTTCGATCCGCGGCGATAGGGAGCACTGAAGCGCCTTTGCCGCGTACGAGCCGATTCATCGGCGATGCCTAACGGTGTCGCGACCTGCTATCGCCGCTGAAGCGGCTCCTACTAAGCAGGGTGCGGCACGATGCAGGCGTTTGCCCTTGCTCGGTAGGAGCCGATTCATCGGCGATGCCTAACCGTGTCGCGACCGGCCATTGCCGCTAAAGCGGCTCCTGCCGAGCGAGGCCCGCACCTGGCAAAGCGCGTCAGCCCGGCAGATGTTCCTTCAGCGCCGACACCAGCTCCTCTTCCTTGATCGGCTTCACCACGTAAGCTTTCGCGCCCTGACGCAAGCCCCACACCTTGTCCGTGTCCTGGTCCTTCGTGGTCACCAGGATGATCGGGATGTGCTTGGTGCTGTCTTCCTTGGCGATCGTGCGCGTGGCCTGGAAACCGTTGAGGTTGGGCATGACCACGTCCATCAGGATCAGGTCGGGCAGCTCGCGCTTGGCGGCCTCGACGCCTGCGGCGCCGTCCTCGGCAGTGATGGCCTCATGGCCCAGCTTTTCAACGATGCGCTTGATGCCAAGCAGCTGCGACGGCGAATCGTCGACGATCAGGATACGAGCCATTCACTTTCCCCCGGGACGGTGCCCGATGTGTCTTTTCTTGGATACGGCGCCCAGGCGACGAAAAAACGTCGCGCGATGCGCTTCCGGCGGAGCCATTCTACCGGCCGGCGATATTGTCGCAACGGCAACTATCCGATGCGCACCACCGTGCGACCGAACGACCCACCCGCGAGCATGCCATCGAAAACCCCCGCGACATCGTCCAATGACACCTCGCGCGTGCAGATCGTGTCGAGGTGGCGGGGGCGCCATTCGCCGGACAGGCGGCGCCACACTTCCTCGCGAATGTCGCGCGGGCTTCCGGCCGAGGCCACGCCCAGCACGCTCACGCCGCGGATGATGAAGGGCATCACCGTGGTGTGCAGCTCCGGACTGCCGGCCAGGCCGCAGATGGCGGCGTTGCCGTAGGGGGCGATGAGGGGCAGGAGCCCGGCCAGGGTGTCGCCGCCCACGTTGTCCAGCAGGCCACCGTAGCGCGCCGAATCCATGGGGCGGCCGCTGAAGGTGAGGGTATGGCGGTCGACGCACTCGCTGGCGCCGAGGGCGCGCAGGGCCTCGAAGCGATCGGCCTTGCCGCTGATCGCGTGCACTTCGTAGCCTGCGCCGCTGAAGATGTCGATGCCCAGCATGCCCACGCCGCCCGTGGCGCCGGTGATGGCGATCGGCCCCATCGAGGGCGACTGCCGGTTGAAGGTCATCTGCAGCAGCGCCAGCGCGGCCGTGTAGCCGGCGGTGCCGATGATCATCGCCTCGCGGGTGCTCAGCGAGGCGGGCAGGGGAATCACCGTCACCGAGGGCAGGCGCACGTATTCGGAGTAGCCGCCGTCGATCGTCTCGGAAAGGCCGCTACCGGTGGCGAGCACCTTGTCGCCCTCGCGGTAGGCCGGATCGGTGGACTGGATTACCGTACCGGCCACGTCGATGCCACCGTTCAGGGGGAACGTTCGAAGGATCTTGCCCTTGCCGGTGCCGGCGAGGGCATCCTTGTAGTTCACCGACGACCATTCGGCACGGACGACCACCTGGCCTGGCGTGAGGTCGTCGAGAGCGACGGTCTCGATGCGGCCACGACAGCCGGCATCCTCCTGGCGGATACGGAAGGCTCGAAACGCGTTCATCGTTTACTCCTCAGTGACTGTCGACGGTGCTTGCCGTGATCCATTTGGGCACGAAGGTGGATTCGTAGCGCTTCATCCAGTCGAACAGCGCGTCGATGCTGGCGCCGAACCAGACCTGGTCGCGCTGGATCTTCTTGACGAAACCCTCGCTCACCATGTGGTCCATGCTGGCGGCGAGGCCCGAGTAGAAGCCGAGCACGTCGAGGAACGCGCACGGATAGGTGTGCAGGCCAAGCTGGGCCCAGGTGAGCATCTCGAACATCTCGTCCATGGTGCCGAAGCCACCGGGCAGGGCGACGAAGGCATCGGAGAGTTCATACATGCGCGTCTTGCGCTGGTGCATCGTTTCCACCACGTGCAGCTCGCTCAGGCCCTGGTGCGCGACTTCCTTCTCGACCAGCTGGCGCGGAATGACGCCGATGACGCGGCCCCCTTCGGCGAGCACGGCGTCGGCCACGGTGCCCATGAGCCCGACCTTGCCACCGCCGTAGACGAGCGCGATGCCTTCGTGGGCGAGCCGCGTGCCGAAGGCCTTCGCCGCTTCGACGTATTCGGGGCGCGAACCGCTGCTGGAACCGCAGTAGACGCAGAGGGATTTGATCTCACGCATGTGACGAAACCTCCGATGTGTTTACCTGATCGCACGCTTGGCGAAGCGCTTCGCCGATACGATCGGCTCCCACCCCTTCGGTGGCAAAGTACGAGCAACCTGCCTACCGAAGGGGTGGGAGCCGATCGTATCGGCGATTCCAGGTCGCGAGTGCGATCGGGTAAAAACACCCGTTTCAAAACGACAAAGCCCGCCCATGCTTGCGCATGGACGGGCTTTTGCCAACAGGGGCGATCAGTTGCCCTTGTGGATGGCGCGCTTGTCGACGGCGAGGGCCGCCTCGTGCACCACTTCGCTCAGCGCCGGGTGGGCGTGGACGATGCGGGCGAGGTCTTCGGACGAGCCCTTGAACTCCATCGCCACCACGCATTCATGGATCAGCTCGGAAACCACCGGGCCGACCATGTGCACGCCGAGGATGCGGTCGGTTTCGGCGTGGGCGATCATCTTGACCTGGCCGATGCCTTCGTTCATCGCCACGGCACGGCCGTTGACGGCGAACGGGAAGGCGCCCGTGCGATACGGGATGCCTTCTTCCTTGAGCTGCTCTTCGGTCTTGCCGACCCAGGCGATTTCCGGCTCGGTGTAGATGACCCAGGGCACGGTGTCGAGGTTGACATGACCCGGCTTGCCGGCGATGAGTTCGGCCACCATCACGCCTTCTTCCGAGCCCTTGTGCGCGAGCATCGGGCCGCGCACGGCGTCGCCGATCGCCCAGACGCCGTCGACGCCGGTGTGGTTGTGCGCGTCGACCACGATGCGGCCGCGCTCGTCGAGCTTCACGCCGGTGTCGTCGGCCAGCAGGCCGTCGGTGTAGGCGCGGCGGCCCACGGCCACCAGCAGCTTGTCGACCACCAGGCTCTGCTCGGCGCCGTCCTTGTCGGTGTAGCTGACGTGCACTTCGTCGCCCTTGATCTCCGCCTTGGTGACCTTGGCGTTGACCTTGATGTCCAGCCCCTGCTTGGCGAACTCGCGGGCGGCCATCTTGGCGATGTCCTGGTCGGCCACGGCGAGGAATTTCGGCAGGGCTTCGAGCACCGTCACGTCGGCGCCGAGACGCTTCCACACGCTGCCGAGCTCGAGGCCGATCACGCCCGCGCCGATCACGCCCAGGCGCTTGGGCACGGCGTCGATGTCGAGGGCGCCGGTGTTGTCGATGATGTGCTTGCCGTCGAACTTGGCGAACGGCAGCTCGATGGGCACCGAGCCCGAGGCGAGGATGACGTTGGTGGCCGAGATCGTCTGCTTGGCGCCGTCGTTGCCGGTGACTTCGACCTCGTTGCCCTTGAGCAGCTTGCCCTTGCCGAAGTACGACGTGATCTTGTTCGCCTTGAACAGCATCGCGACGCCGCCGGTGAACTGCTTGACGATCTTGTCCTTGCGACCGATGAAGGTCGCGATGTCGATCTTCGGATTCTCGGCCGTGATGCCGTGATCCTTGAAGTTGTGCGTAAGGTTGTGGAACTGCTTGGACGAATCCAGCAGCGCCTTGGAGGGGATGCAACCCACGTTGAGGCAGGTGCCGCCCAGCGCGGCCTTGCCGTCCTTGCCGACGAAGGCGTCGACCACGGCGGTCTTCAGGCCCAGCTGGGCGGCGCGGATCGCGGCCACATAGCCCGCGGGGCCGGCACCGATGACGATGACGTCGAACTTCTCGCTCATTTGCTTAGCTCCGGATGAAACGGCGGTATTCGCTACCGCTGGATATGGGGGCGGTGACATGAAAACGGGAGTCTTTCGACTCCCGCCTTCACGCTTGCCTTCTCAACCGGCCATTACAGGCCGAGCAGCATGCGCTGCGGGTTTTCCAGCTGGTTCTTGATGTCGACCAGGAACAGCACGGCGTCGCGGCCATCGATGATGCGGTGGTCGTACGACAGGGCCAGGTACATCATCGGGGCGGCGATCACCTGGCCGTTCTCCACGACCGGGCGCTCCTTGATGGTGTGCATGCCGAGGATGGCGCTTTGCGGCGGGTTGACGATCGGGGTGGACAGCAGCGAACCGAAGGTGCCGCCGTTGGTGATCGTGAAGGTGCCGCCCTGGAGGTCGTCCAGGCCGAGCTTGCCGTCGCGGGCCTTCTTGGCGTAGCCGACGATGCCCTTTTCCACGTCGGCGAAGGACATGTCCTGCACGTCGCGCAGCACCGGCGTGACCAGGCCCTTGTCGGTGGACACGGCGATCGAGATGTCCTGGTAGCCGTGGTAGATGATGTCGTTGCCGTCGACGGAGGCGTTGATCACCGGGTAGCGCTTGAGCGCTTCGGTGGCGGCCTTCACGAAGAAGCTCATGAAGCCCAGCTTGACGCCGTTGGCCTTCTCGAACTGCTCGCCCAGGCTCTTGCGCAGCTTCACCACCTCGGCGAGGTTCACTTCGTTGAACGAGGTGAGCATCGCGATCGAGTTCTTCGACTGCATCAGGCGCTCGGCGATGCGGGTGCGGATGCGGGTCATCGGCACGCGCTCTTCCGGACGCGAACCCGGCGTGGGCTTGGCGGCCGGGGTGGCGGGAGCCGCCGGAGCAGCGCCGCCCTTGCCGGCGTTGACCAGGTCTTCCTTGGTCACGCGGCCGTCGCGGCCGGTGCCGGCGACGGTGGACGGGTCGATGTTTTCTTCCACGGCGACGCGGCGGCCGGCGGGCGAGAGCTCGTCGACACCCTTCGGCGCTTCCTTGGCCTCGGCCTTTTCGGCCTTGGGCGCTTCGGCGGCGGCCGGGGCGGGAGCCGGGGCCGGGGCCGCGGCGGCGGCGCCTTCCTCGATGACCGCGATCACCTGCTGGCTGGTGACGGTGGCGCCTTCCTCGAACTTGATTTCCTTCAGCACGCCGTCGACCGGGGCCGGTACTTCGAGAACGACCTTGTCGGTTTCCAGGTCGAGCAGGTTTTCGTCGCGCTTGACGGCATCACCGGCCTTCTTGTGCCAGGTGGCGATGAGCGCGTCGGAGACCGACTCGGGCAGGACCGGGACTTTGACTTCGATGGACATGCTTGTCTTACTCCGCTGCGTGATCGGTGCCGACCGGCGCGACGAGCGCCTGTTCGACGAGCGCCGTCTGTTCGGCGATATGGGTGTTGAGATGGCCTGCGGCCGGCGACGGCGAGCGCGAACGGCCCGCGTACGAGAGGCTCTGCTTCGGGTTGACGCAGGCCTGCAGGTGATGACGGATCTGGAACCACGCGCCCTGGTTCATCGGCTCTTCCTGGCACCACACCACTTCCTTGGCGGCGGGGTACTTCTCCAGCTCGGCCGAGACTTCGGCGCGCGGGAACGGATAGAGCTGCTCGACGCGGACGATGGCCACGTCGTTGAGTTCGCGCTTCTCGGCGTCTTCGAGGAGGTCGTAGTAGACCTTGCCCGAGCAGAGCACCACGCGCTTGACCTTCTTGGCCGCAACGTTGCGATGCTCGCCGATCACCAGCTGGAACTTGCCGTTGGCCAGTTCGTCGAGCGTGGAGACGGCCAGCTTGTGGCGCAGCAGCGACTTGGGCGTCATCACGATCAGCGGCTTGCGCACGGGGCGCACCTGCTGGCGGCGGATCATGTGGAACGCCTGGGCCGGCGTGGTGGGCACGCAGACCTGCATGTTGTCCATGGCGCACAGCTGCAGGAAGCGCTCCAGGCGCGCGGAGGAATGCTCCGGTCCCTGGCCTTCGTAGCCGTGCGGAAGGAATAGCGCCAGGCCGCAGAGGCGGTCCCACTTGGCTTCGCCGGAGCTGATGAACTGGTCGATCACCACCTGGGCGCCGTTGGCGAAGTCGCCGAACTGGCCTTCCCAGATCGTGAGCTGGTCGGGCGAGGTGGTGGCTTCGCCGTATTCGAAGGCCATCACGGCTTCTTCGGAGAGCAGCGAGTCGATCACCTCGACGCGGGCCCCGTCGCGCACCTTGCGCAACGGCATGTAGGTGTCGTCGCTCTTCTGGTCGTGCAGCACCGCGTGGCGGTGGAAGAACGTGCCGCGGCCGGCATCCTGGCCCACCACGCGGAGGTCGTTGCCCTCGGCGATGAGCGTGCCGTAGGCGAGGTTCTCGGCGAAGCCCCAGTCGCCCGGCAGTTCGCCGGCGGCCATCTTGCGGCGGTCGTCGTAGATCTTGGCGACGCGCGCGTGCAGGGTGACGTCGGAGGGGATGTCGAGGATGGTGTCGAGCACCTTGCCGAGCGTCTCGCGCGACACGCCGGTATTCACTTCCATCGACAGCTTGTTGCCCTGGAAGCGGGTCCAGTCGACGGCGATGTCGCGTTGCGGGTTCGGGTCGATCGAGATCAGCGGCTCACCCTTCTCGAGGCGGCCGCGGTAGTCGTCGAGCATCTTCTGGCCGTCGTCGGCACCGATGACGGTGTCCTTCACGAGCGACTGCGCGTAGAGGTCGCGCGTGGTCGGGCGCTTGCGGATCACCTGGTACATCAGGGGCTGCGTGGCCGCCGGCTCGTCGGCCTCGTTATGACCGTGGCGGCGGTAGCAGACCAGGTCGATGACCACGTCTTTCTTGAACTGCTTGCGGAATTCGTAAGCCAGGCGGGTGACCTGGATCACGGCTTCCGGATCGTCGCCGTTCACGTGGAACACCGGCGCGTTGACCATCTTGGCCAGGTCGGTGCAGTAGAGCGTGGAGCGGGCGTCCTCGCGCTTGGAGGTGGTGAAGCCCACCTGGTTGTTGACCACCAGGTGCAGCGTGCCGCCGATGGCGAAGCCACGGGCCTGCGACATCTGCAGGAGCTCCATGTTGACACCCTGGCCGGCGAACGCCGCGTCACCGTGGATGAGCACGGCCAGCGACTTCTCGCGCGCGGTATCGCGGCGGCGCATCTGGCGCGCGTGCACCGAGCCGGCCACCACCGGGTTGACGATTTCGAGGTGGGACGGGTTGAAGGCCAGCGCCACGTGCACGCCGCCGTTGGGCGTCTTGACGTCGGCGGAGAAGCCCATGTGGTACTTCACGTCGCCGGTGTGGATCGGGCTGTCGTCGTGCTCGAACTTGCCTTCGAACTCGTTGAAGAGCTGCGAGGGAGCCTTGCCGAGAATGTTCACCAGCACGTTGAGGCGGCCGCGGTGGGCCATGCCGATGACCACTTCCTTCACGCCGTTGTCGCCGGCGGCGCGGACCACGTCGTCGACCATCGGGATGAGGCTGTCGCCGCCTTCGAGCGAGAAGCGCTTCTGGCCGACGTACTTGGTGTGCAGGTAGCGCTCGAGGCCTTCGGCGGCGGTGAGCGCCTCGAGGACGCGAACCCTTTCGGTCTTCTGCAGGTTCGGCTTGCCTTCGGCCTTTTCCAGCCGGCTGTAGATCCACGCCCGCTGATCGTAGTCGGAGATGTACATGAACTCGGCGCCGACGGTGCCGGCGTAGATCTTCTTGAGCTTCGCGAGCAGGTCGCGCAGCTTCAGGCGCTGGCCGCCGCCGGCGAACGTGCCGGCGTCGAACTCGGTGTCGAGGTCGGCGTCGGAGAGGCCGTGGAAGGCGAGGCCGAGATCCGGTGCGTCGATGTCCGGGGCGGTGAGGCCGAGGGGATCGAGCTGGGCGGCGAGGTGGCCGCGCGAGCGGTAGGCGGTGAGCAGGCGGAGCACGCCGGCCTGCTTGCGCGCGTAGGCGTCATCGGTCGGTGCGACCGTCGCCGTACCGGCGCCCCGGCGCTGTTTCTGCGCGGCCTCGATGCGGGCGATGGCGCTGGAGTGCGGGGTATCACCCGCCTCGCGGCCCTTGAACGACTTGAAATAGGCGTCCCATTCGGCCGGGACGGCGCCGGAATCGGCCAGCCAGGCTTCGTAGACTTGCTCTACGTAATCGGCGTTTCCGCCGGCGAGTTGGGAGGATTCGGAAAACTCGCGGATCAGGTTTGCGCTCACGTCACCACCGGCAGACGGACAAGGGCGGGGTGTCGCGTAAGGCATGGGGATGCCCCACGCGGCACTAAGAATCCGTTAATTATAGCCCCGTGCTGCGTTGCCGCGCCAACCCATTCGCGCATGGCCGGCTTGCGTCAGATGCCCAGTGGTCTTATCTCCCAGGCCGGCTCGGCCCGCTCCCAGACTTCGTCGAAATAGGCCGTCAATCGAGAGGTCTGGCCGGGCTGGCCGAGGGCGCCCTCGGCGTCGAAGCGGGTGGCCACGGGCCTGAACAGAAACGCACCGGCCTCGTCGGTGACGAAGGCCGATCCGTAGCCGAGGTGGGTCTCGTCGGTGGGTACCCGGATGCTCATGGCGGTGGGGAGGCGCTGGACGAGGGCGAGCAGGCGGTGGCCGTCGCGGTGGGCGCGGTTGGCATCGTGGGTGAGGATGCGCACGCGGGCGTGGCGGCCGCTGGTGGCCAGTCGGCGCAGTTCGGTCAGCGCGGCCTCGCTGTCGAACAAGCCAGGCTCGAGCAGCGGCAGATAGAGGCAGGCACGGTGGCGGGCCTGGACTAGCAGGCGGACATGGGCGGCCTCGAGACCGGCGCGATCGCCGGCTTCCAGGCGCATGTCCGCCGTATCGCTCACCGGCGGCGCCCCTTGCGCACGGCCACCATGCCGTCGTTGACCAGGGCCAGCAACACCGCCTTCTCGGCGGCGGTCGGCGGCCGGTCGAAGGCGATGTCGCGCTCGCCCGCGAGGCGTTCGGCCAGGTCGACCGGGCATTCGTAGGCGTGGCCGCTCACGTACAGGGTGGCGTCCTTGCGGCCGCGCACCCAGGCGATCCGGGCATAGGGATGGCGGACGATGCCGGCGCCGCCGTCGAGCGCCTTCTCCAGCGCGGCGGGCGTGACCGGCTTGGGCGACGCCACCGGCTCCTGCGCGTTGCGGTAGCGGGTGATGAAGCGGCCGAACCAGTCGGCGAGCAGCTCGCGGTCGAGCGCGGCGGCGAAGGGCAGGGCCTGGCGCACACGGTTCAACGCGGCCGCGTCGATCTCGCCGGCGCGTTTGGCGGGCGTGAGGTCGGGGTCGGTGTAGCGCAGCTCGTCGGGCATGCGCTCGGCGAGGAAGTCGGCGAGGTCGCCGGTGAGTTCGGCCTGCGAAGGCGCGCGCATGCCCACCGAAAGCGTCATGCAGTTGCCGATGGCCACGCCGTCGTGCGGCACCCCGGGCGGCAGGTAAAGCATGTCGCCCGGTTCGAGCAGCCACTCGTGGGTGGGCTCGAAGGTCTTCAGCTGCTTCAGTTCCACGTCGTCGCGGAAGTCGAGCGGTGCATCGGGGTCGTCGCTGATGGCCCAGTGCCGCTGGCCGAGGCCCTGCAGCAGGAACACGTCGTACTGGTCGACGTGCGCACCCACGCCGCCGCCTTCCTCGGCGTAGGAGATCATGATGTCGTCCACGCGCCAGGTCGGCAGGAAAGCGAACGTATCCAGCAGCGCCGCGACGTCGGTATCCCACTTGTCGACATCCTGCACGAGCAGGGTCCAGTCGCGCTTCGGCGTCTTGCCGAACTGGGCCTCGTCGAACGGGCCGGTCTTCACCGTCCAGCGGTCGCGCTTTTCGTCGTGGACGATGAGACGCGACAGCACGCCTTCCTCGCAGGCCAGGCCGGCGAGGTCGTCGGGCTGGATCGGGGGCTCGAAACCGGGGAAGGCGTTGCGGATGAGCAGCGGGCGTTTCTGCCAGTAGTCACGCAGGAACTGCGTGGCGCTCATGCCGAGCGGCTGGCTGGCGCTGCCGCGCACTTCGATGGGGAGGGGTTTGCGGGTGGGGGTCTGGATGGCCATGGGCGGCATTGTAGCCGCGAGGCAGCTTGAATTCGCCGATGCGATCGGCTCCCACCCCTCCGGTAGGCGAGGTCTAGCTACCGGAGGGGTGGGAGCCGATCGCATCGGCGATAACCGGTTGCCGTACCTCTACGATTCCCCGGCCGGCCTCCAACGCATGCAGATCGATCTCCTTCACCGACACCGGCCGGTGATCCTCACCGAACGCCACGTCGCCCAGCGTCCATCCGGCCTTGCAGGTGACCGCCCCCCAGAACCGTCGGAACGCCGCCCAGTGCAGCCCGACCAGGCCCTTGTCGTTGTCCGCGTCCACCATGGGATCGCCCACGCCCGTCGGCCGGATGGCCTCGCCGTAGAGCGCCGTGCCGAAGACCACGTCCCAGATCGAGAACACCTGGCCGAAGTTGCAGTTGTGCAGGGTGGGGCGGTCCGGGTCCACCAGCATGTGGTGCAGGCGATGGAACACCGGCGAGACCAGTACGCGGTCGAACACGGGCCCAAAGCGCACGCGCACGTTGGCGTGGGAGAAGTTCTGCACCAGCTCGCCCGCCAGCATCAGCCAGGCGAAGTCCACCGGCGCCACGCCGATCACCACGCCGACGCCCGCCAGCACCATCGATTGCAGGAAGCCGTCGACGAGGCTGCCGCGGTCGTTCGTCCAGCAGCTCATCTGCCGCGTGCTGTGGTGCATGCTGTGCAGGGCCCACCACCAGGGCAGGGCATGCTGCAGGCGGTGCATCCAGTAGTAGACCAGGTCGTAAATGGCGTAATAGACGATGAAGAGCAGCAGCGGATGGTTCGCCAGGGCCGGGATCAGATGAGTGATGCCGAGCAGCGACGTATCGCCGGGCGAATCGTCGCCGCCGCCGAAGTAATGGCTGATCGGCGTGAGCACCAGGTAGCTGAACATCGGGAAGATACCCAGCAGCATCATCAGGGTGTATTGCCAGTCCACGCGCGTGAGTCGGCGGTGCGTCCACCGTTCCGCGGGAATCACCGATTCGAGCGGGCGGAACAGAAAAGCGATGATGCCCACCTGCAACAGCGAGATGAGGATGGCTTCGGCGATTTCGCGCGGGTCGCCGGCCAGGCCGTCCAGGTGCAGCAGGTGCAGGAACGGGACGACGGCGTGGATGCTCGTTGCATCGACCAGGTGGGACCACGGCGCGAACATGGGACGACGACCTCGGCAAGGGACGGCGCGCCAGCGTGCACGCAGTCGGTGACATCATTAAGCTTCACGCCTCTTTCGTTGGGCTTTCCGCCATGCGACACACACCCGGGATCGCCATCGGCATCCATGTGGGCATCGATATCCTCCCGGTGATCGCCGAACTGGCGGCGCTGCGTATCGCGGTCTTCCGCGACTGGCCGTATCTGTATGACGGCGACGAGGCCTACGAACGGAACTACCTCGCCCGTTACGCCGCCTCGCCGCGGGCCATCTGCGTGGTGGCGCGCGATGAGCGCGGCGCGGTCGTGGGTGCGTCCACCGGCATCCCGTTGGCGGACGACGGCGAGGCGTTCCACCGGCCGTTCCACGAGCGGGGCCTGGCGCTCGACGAGGTGTTCTACTTCGGCGAATCGGTGCTGCTGGCGCCGTGGCGCGGGCGCGGCGTGGGCCACGCCTTTTTCGACGCGCGCGAGGCGCACGCCCGCGAATGCGGCGCCTTCGGCTGGACGGCGTTCTGTTCCGTGCGGCGCGATGCGGACGATCCGCGGGCCCCGGCCGTTCATCGCGGCCATGACGCTTTCTGGCGAAGCCGCGGCTATGCGCCGGTATCGGGCATGGCCTGTACGCTTTCATGGAAGGAGCGTGGCGACGACGGCGCCAGCGAACACACCCTCGACTTCTGGATGCGCGCGATCGATCGTGCGAAGGATCCCGCATGACCCGCTCACTCGCCGAATGGCTCGCCTATCAGGAAAGCGTCCACGCGGTCGGCATCGACATGGGCCTGGAGCGCGTCGGCGCCGTCTGGCGTGCCATGGGCTCGCCACGCCCGGCCCCCCTCGTGATCACCGTCGGTGGCACCAACGGCAAGGGCTCCACGGTGGCCCTGCTCGAAGGCATGCTGCGCGCGGCGGGCTATCGCGTGGGCTGCTACACCTCCCCGCACCTGCTGCATTACAACGAGCGCGTTCGCATCGAGGGGCGGGACGCCTCCGACGATGCCCTGGTGGCCTCCTTCGAGCGCATCGAGTCGGCGCGGGGCGAGATACCGCAGACCTATTTCGAGTTCGGCACCCTGGCCGCGCTCGACCTGATGGCGCGCGCGGGGCTCGACGTCGCCATCCTCGAGGTCGGCCTCGGCGGGCGACTCGACGCGGTGAACATCGTCGACGCCGACGTTGCCGTGATCACCACCATCGACCTCGACCACCAGGCCTGGCTCGGCGGCGATCGCGACAGCATCGGTCGCGAGAAAGCGGGCATCGCCCGCGCGGATACGCCGGCCATCGTCGGCGAACGCGAACCACCCGCCGGGCTGCTGGACGCGCTGCAAGGAATCGGCGCGCGTATCGAGCGTGCCGGAGAGGCCTATGGGGTAGCGATCGACGACGACGGCGCATGGCGCTGGTCGCATCGCGACGGCACCCTGTATCGGCTGCCTCGCCCGGCGCTGGACGCGCCCGTGCAATACGCCAATGCCGCGGCGGCCATTGCGGCGCTGCATGCGCTGCGTCCGCGCCTCGACGTGCCGCCGGACGCCATCGCGCAGGCCTTGCGCGACGTGCGCGTGGCCGGTCGCCTGCAACCCGTGGCGGAGCGGCCGCTCACCCTGGTCGACGTGGGGCACAACCCGCAGGCCGCGCGCGCGCTCGCCGAATGGATCGACGCCACGCCACGGCGGGGGCGCGTGCTGGCCGTCTATGGCGCGCTTTCGGACAAGGACACGGCCAGCGTGATCGCCGCGCTCGGCACGCGCGTGGCGCACTGGTACCTCGCCGGGCTGGACCGCGACACCCCCCGCGGTCTCCCCGGCGCCGCGCTGGCGGAAAGCCTGGCGACGGTGCTGCCCGGCGCGGCGCACACCGTCTTCCCCACCGTGTCGCCCGCCTGGGCCGCCGCGCGGGAGGCGGCGGGCGACGATGACGTGCTGCTCCTGTTCGGTTCGTTCTTCGTCGCCGGCGCGGCCTTGGCCTCGACGTAGGTGAACGCGCCGACGGCGCGGGCGCCGAGCGTCGCCCATTGCCGGTTATAATCGCCGCGATCCGCTTTGCGACGGTCGTATGGAGACTTCATTGAAAACACGCCTGCTGGGTGCCGCCGTCCTGATCGCTCTCGCGGTCCTGATCGTGCCGATGCTTTTCTCCAGTACGCCACCCAAGGGCGACGCCGAGCAGTCGGTGAGCCTGGCCATCCCGCCGGCCCCCGATCGCGAACTGCAGGCACGCACGCTGGATGTGTCGCCCAACGGCACGGGCGCCGTGTCCGCGCCGCAGCCGGTCGCCGCGCCGGCGCCGACGGCCAGCGTCCGGCCGGCCGCCGTGACGCCGCCCGCGTCGGGCAACCGCCTCGCGTCGGTCGACATCGCCTCGCGCAAGCCCGCCGATGCGCTGCCGGAGGATCTCGCGTCCGCACCCGCGAAGCCTGCCACGACGCCAGCGAAGCCGGTGAAGACCACGCCCCCGACCCAGGTCGCCGCGGCCACGCCGCCCGCCACCGCGCCGGGTACCGCCGCTCGTGGCAGCTATTCGCTGAACCTCAGCGCCTACGCCGACCGCTCCAAGGCCGACGCCCTCGTGCAGAAAGTGCGCGCGTTGGGCTATCCGGTCACCACGGCCGCGATCAACCAGGGCGGCAAGGCGCTGACCCTCGTCCATGCCGGTCCGTTCGAGACTCGCGCCGCCGCCGAGGCGGCACGCCTGAAGATCACCGCCGCCGTGCCCGGGGCCCCCGCATCGCTGACGAGCAAGGCCGATACGGCCACCGCCGACGCCCCGGCACCGGCGCGTCCGGCGGCCGGCACGGCGGCGGCCGCCGCCGTGCCGGCCAGCGCTCCCCGTGCCGGCGGATTCGCGGTGCAGGTGGCCGCGGTCAGCAGTCAGGTTGAAGCCACCCGCCTGCAGGACAAACTCCGTGGCGCGGGTATCCCCGGGTACGTCGACACCGTCGCCTCGAGCGGCGGCGCCAAGCTGTGGCGCGTGCGCGCGGGCCCGCAGGCCCAGCGCGACGACGCGGTTCGCCTCAAAGACCAGATCAAGGCCAAGGTCGGCCTCGACGGCGTTGTGGTGACGGCGCCCTAAGGCGCCCGCCGCGACCATGGCCGGGGAGGGAGAGCGATGAACTGGGCCGACTACGTCATCCTGAGCGTCCTCTTCATTTCGGTCTTGATCGGCCTCGCCCGGGGCCTCATCTCCGAGGTGCTGTCGCTGGTGATCTGGGTGGTGGCGTTCTGGGCGGCGTGGACCTTCGGGCCCGTGATCGCCCAGCGTCTCGAATCGTCCATCTCGCTGCCCATGGCGCGGGTGGGCATCGGTTACGGCCTGTGCTTCGTCGGCGTGCTGGTGATCGGCGGCATGGTGCGCTTCCTGATTTCGCGGCTCGTCGCCCGCACGGGCGTGGGCGGTCCGGATCGCCTGTTCGGCATGGTGTTCGGCCTGGTGCGGGGCGTCCTCATCGTGAGCCTCGTGGTGTTCATGCTCAATTTCACGCCGCTGCCCAACGACCCGTGGTGGCGGCAATCCGCGATGCTGGCCCAATTTGCCGGGCCGGCGGAATGGCTGGGTCAGCAGGTGCCGCCGAACGTGCGCGGCTACCTGCATCCCCCGGCGGCCCTGCAAAACATTAAAATGCCCGACGTCCAGCTCCCGAGCCGGGACGACCTGATGAAGCTCCGCGACCTGACGATCCCCAGCCAGTCGCCGAAGCAACCCCCCAACACCGATCAACCGGCCGGCTCATCCACCTCGGCCTCCTTGTAGGAAGACACCTCCCATGTGCGGAATCATCGGCATCGTCGGTACCACGGAAGTGGCATCGGCCCTGTATGACGGCCTGACCGTCCTGCAACACCGCGGGCAGGATGCCGCCGGCATCGCCACCGTGGACGGCGCACGCCTGCGCCTGCACAAGGGCGCGGGGCTGGTCCGCGATGTCTTCAACTCGGCCGGCGTGAGCAAGCTGCGCGGACGCATCGGCATCGGCCATTGCCGTTACCCCACGGCGGGCTCGGAAGGCACCGAGGAGGCGCAGCCGTTCTACGTCAACTCGCCCTACGGCATCGCCTTCGCGCACAACGGCAACCTCGTGAACACCGAGACGCTGCGTCGCGAGATGTTCGAGGACGATCGTCGCCACATCGATACCGACTCCGATTCCGAAGTGCTGCTCAACGTGCTGGCGCACGAGCTGCAGGTGGACGACCGTGGCGACCTCACGCCCGACCACGTGTTCACCGCGGTATCGCGCGTGCATGCCCGGGCCAAGGGCGGTTACGCCTGCATCGCCCTGGTGCTCGGCTATGGCCTCATCGCGTTCCGCGATCCCAACGGTATCCGTCCGCTGGTGCTCGGTGAGCGCGTTACGCCCGAAGGCCGCGAATACGCCATCGCTTCCGAGTCGGTGGCCCTCGACGTGCTCGGCTTCAAGCGCGTGCGCGACATCGAGCCGGGCGAGGCGGTGATCGTCACCGAGGGCGGCGAACTGCACGCACGCCGTTGCGCCGAAGGCGCGGTGCATGCGCCGTGCATCTTCGAGTACGTCTACCTCGCGCGTCCCGATTCGATGATGGAAGACGTCTCGGTCTACAAGGCACGCCTGCGCATGGGCGAGAAGCTGGCCGAGAAGATCCTCCGTGAGCGCGGTCCGGATCACGGCATCGACGCGGTGATTCCCATCCCCGACACCTCGCGTACGGCGGCCAGCTCGCTGGCACAGGCGCTGGGCGTGCCGATGCGCGAGGGCCTGGTGAAGAACCGCTACGTCGGCCGCACCTTCATCATGCCGGGGCAGGGCGAGCGGGTGAAATCGGTGCGCCGCAAGCTCAACACGGTCGAACTCGAATTCCGCAAAAAGAACGTGCTGCTGGTCGACGACTCCATCGTGCGCGGCACCACGTCGCGCCAGATCATCCAGATGGCCCGCGATGCCGGTGCGAAGAACGTCTACTTCGCGTCCGCCGCACCGCCGGTGCGCTTCCCGAACGTCTACGGCATCGACATGCCGGCCGCCTCGGAGCTGATCGCCGCCGGCCGCACGGTGGAAGACATCGAAAAGGCCCTCGGCGCCGACTGGCTGATCTACCAGGATCTCGACGATCTGATCTGGGCGGTGTCCGACGGCAACGAGGACCTCAAGACGTTCGACACCTCGTGCTTCTCCGGCGAATACGTCACCGGGCTCGATCGCGACTTCCTGGAGCAGCAGGAGGCCATGCGCTCGGATTCGGCCAAGAACGAACGCCGTAGCGCCTGAGGCCGGGCGGCCGTGATGCACGATCTCCACGCGGCCGCCCGCCGTTGCCTCGAGGCGGCCGATCCCGCCGAGAAAGTGAGGCTCACCTTCGATACGTGGCAGGCCCTTCAGCAGGGCCTGTTGCAACCGGATGCCGCTTCGCCCGACGCGCTCCCCATCGGCTTGCCGGGACGGCCCGGGCGACCACGCCTCGTATCGCCGCGGGATCTGTCACAGCGTGGCCTGGGTTCGCCGGAAGGTCGTGCCGCGCTGGTGCATGCCATCGCGCACATCGAATTCAACGCCATCGACCTGGCCTGGGACGCGGTGTACCGTTTTCGCGGCAAGCCGGATGCCTACTATCGCGACTGGGCCTCGTGCGCCAACGACGAGGCGCGGCATTTCACGATGCTCTCGGGGCGATTGGCCGAGCTGGGCCACGCCTACGGCGATTTCGACGCGCACAACGGCCTGTGGGACATGGCCGAGAAAACCGCGCACAGCGACACGGCGCGCATGGCGTTGGTGCCGCGTGTGCTCGAAGCGCGCGGTCTCGACGTGACGCCGGGCATGATGGAACGGCTGCGCAAGCAGGGCGACGAGCGCACGGTGGCGATCCTCGAAGTGATCCTGCGCGAAGAGGTGGCCCACGTGGCTGCCGGCACGCGCTGGTTCCACCATTGCTGCGAGCGTGATGGCATCGAGCCCGAGGCGACGTTCGCGCAGTTGCTCGCCGATTACATGAACGGTTCGCTGCGCGGGCCGTTCAATCTCGATGCGCGGCGGGAGGCGGGGTTTTCCGAGTCGGAGCTCGCGTGGTTGGGTACGTTGGGGTGACCTGCACGAGCCGATGAGGCGCGATCGCTCCCTCGTGCGCAAGGCGCTGGGTTCCTGCCTGCGCAGGAACGACGTGAGGTGAGTTTGCAGGTAACGGCAAACGTCGCACTCGCCGCGCCAGCGTACGCGTGCAGGACGTGAGGTGGGTTTGCAGAGGGTGGTGAATCGTGTAGCTCGTCGTTCCTGCGCAGGCAGGAACCCAGCGCCTTGCGTCCGAGGAAACCTCAGTGCGCCATCGGCTTTCGCCTAAGGCAGCGTCAGCCCACTCAATTCGACGGCATCTCCATCGATCCGCAACACCGACCCATGGTCGTACCAGTCCCCCAGCACGATGCGTTGCGCAGGCATGCCGTCGAGCGTGAAGTCATGCACGGCCGGTCGATGCGTATGCCCGTGCACGAGGCGATGCACGCCCGCATCGCGCATGGTGTTTTCCACCGCGCCCTGGTTCACGTCCATGATCGTCTCGTCGATGCGACCGGTGCGCGACTTGCTGTCGCTGCGTGCCTTGGCGGCGAACGCCCGGCGCGCTTCGAGCGGCATCGAAAGAATCTGCTGTTTCCACGCGTCGGTACGCACCTGGGCGCGCACGGCCTGGTATTCGACATCGTCGGTGCACAGCACGTCGCCGTGCATGAGCAGGGTGGGCGTGCCCTCGATATCGTGCACGGTGCCGTCGTCGAGCAGGGTCATGCCCGCGCGTTCGGCGAAAGCGTGGCCCAGCAGGAAATCGCGGTTGCCCACCATGAAGTACACGGGCACGCCGGTGTCGCGGAGCGCGCGAGTGGCATGGGCGATGCGCGCGGGGAGTTCGGCGTCGTCGTCGTCGCCGATCCAGGCTTCGACGAGGTCGCCCAGGATGTAGAACGCACTGGCCGAACGCGCCTCGTCGGACGCGAGGTAGTGCTCGAACAATTCGGTGATCTGCGGACGCGCCTCGTCCAGGTGCAGGTCGGCGATGAACAGCGTGCTCATGCGGCCTTCGGCTTGTCGGCCTTCTTCTTCGGCGCGGTCGCGGGTTTGGCCGTGGCGGGCGCGGCGGGTGACTTGCTGGTCGAGGCGGCGGCCGGGGCTGCCTTTTCCTCGCCCACGACGCTGGCCGAGTCGATGACCACCAGCGGGTTGGGTACGTCGCCCACGAAGGGGCCCTGCGCTCGCGTGGGCAGCTTGGCGATCTTGTCGATGGTGTCCATGCCGCTGACCACCTTGCCGAACACCGCGAAGCCCCAGGTGAGGCCGCTCTGGTTGCTCACGTAATCGAGGCGGCGGTTGTCCACGAGGTTGACGAAGAATTGCGACGTACCCGAATTGGGATCGGCGCCACGCGCCACGGCCACCGTGCCGCGCAGGTTGGACAGGCCGTTGTCGGCCTCGCTCGGAATCGGCGCGCGCGTGCGGCGCTGGGTGAGATCGCGGCTGTAGAGGCCGCCCTGCACCATGTAGCCGTCGACCACGCGGTGGAACACCGTGCCGTCGTAGAACCCGTCGCGCACGTACTGGAGGAAATTGGCGGCGCTCTTGGGCGCTTTCTCCGGGTACAGCTCGATGGTGAAGTCGCCCTGGGTGGTGTGCATGACGACCCGGGGATGTTCCACCGGCCCCTGCGCCGCGGCTTCCGGTTTGGCTGCCTGTTGCGCCGGCGCGATGCCGGGCAGGGCGAGAAGGAGGGCGGCGAAAGCGGTTCTGAGCATGGCGGACCGGCGATGACGGCAGGACAATTCCGCCATGATACCCCCCTTTGCTCCGAATCCCCTGAACCCGTTCATTCGCTGACGATGTCCAGCTCCAGCCCGAGTTCGGCCATGGGCTCGCGTTCCTGTTCGAGGTCGGCCTCGGTCAGCGGATGCTGGTCGAGCCAGTCGGCGGGAAGCGAGATGCGCAGGCGCTGTCGCGTGGCCGCCACGCGGATGCGCGGCAGGGCCTCGGCGCGGCGCGCGCGGCGAAACAGCACACCCAGGCGGAGGATGGCCGTGATGTGCCGGGCCAGTGCGCGATAGCGCGCCGGCAGGGCGGTGATCACCGATTTCTCCGGCTTGCGACGATGGGATTCGACGATGGCGGCGAGCAGTTGCTGTTCCTGCCGCGAGAAACCGGCCAGGTCGGCATGTCGCAGGATGTACGCGCCGTGCCGCTGGTGCTGGCTGTGTGCGATGGCGAGGCCCAGCTCGTGCACGCGTGCCGCCCAGAGCAGCCACTCGCGGGCGTCGTCGTCGAGCTTCCATACCTTGGCGAGCTGGTCGAAGAACGACAGCGCCGTGGTCTCGACGCGCCGTGCCTGTGCGCGATCGACCCCGTAGCGGCCGGCCAGGGACTCGATGCTGGCCATGCGCGGGTCCGTACCGGCCGAACGGCCGATGAGATCCCACAGCAGGCCTTCACGCATGGAGCTTTCGGACACGCGCAGGCGTTCGATCCCCAGCGCCTCGAAGGCCGCTTCGAAAATCGCCACGCCGCCGGCGAACACTTCCGCGCGATCCTCGGCGAGGCCCGGCAATTTCAGCGTGGCCGACGATCCCTGCTCGATGAGCGCTTCGCGCACCGCGGCCAACGCGTCGGGCGTAATGCCGTCGTCGGAGAGCTTCATCGCGCGCACGACGGAGCCGATGGCCTTGGCGGTGCCCGACGAACCGTAGGCATCGGCCCAGCCGGCGTCGCGATAATCCTCGGAGAACTGCTGCAGGAGCACGCCGATTTCGCGGCGGGCCTTCTGCCATCGCTTGCGGGTGATCTTGCCGCCCGGAAAGAAGCGCAACGTCGTGGCGATGCAGCCCACCTGCACGCTTTCGGTGAGCATCGGCGATGTGCCGCGCCCGATGATGAACTCGGTGCTGCCGCCGCCGATGTCGATCACCAGGCGGTGGTCGCGTGACGCGGGCAGGTCGTGCGAGGCGCCGAGGAAGATCAGGCGACCTTCCTCGCGTCCGGAGACGATTTCGACCGGGTGGCCCAGCGCGGCTTCGGCGGCGGACAGAAACGCATGCGGCGAGGCGAGCCGGCGCACCGTATTGGTGGCCACCGCGCGCACGTGCAGGGCGGGAATCCCGGCGATGCGTTGGCCGAAGCGGGCGAGGCTCGCGAGGGCGGCCGCGCGATGGTTCGCATCGAGCGTGCCGTCGGGGCGCAGGCCCACGGCCATGCGCACGGAGTCGCGCAGGCGGTCGATCACCCGGGGCTCGCCGTGTTCGTAGCGGGCCACCACCATGTGAAAGCTGTTGGAGCCGAGGTCGACGGCGGCGAGCAGTTCACCGTCGTTGATCTGGGACTTACCTGATGTGGGCAAGGGAAATATCCGCGGCAGGTTCTGAGGGGATTCTGTCATGCATGCGGAGAAGATGGCATAGCCCTACGTCGCACCGGCGCAGGCCGATGCCTGCCGCCCCGGTGTTCGTGCGGGCGACGGACTACGACCCGGAGGCCTTGCCGTGGGCGCCGGCCTGCGTCGGTGCGACGGTCCGCTTGCGGGGTTTGGGCATGGCCGAGAGGGCGAAGAGCAGGATGCACAGGAAACCGAAGACCCAGTAATCCGTCGGCGCGGGCCCCCACCAGTGCCGGTGCCAGGGCACGTTCGCTGGGTCGAAGCGGGCCAGGCCGAAAGCGGGGTTCAGGATGAACCACAGGCCATCCTCCGCGACCCAGAACAACATCACGCAGGCGACGATGCGCACCTGCGCCCGCCAGCTCCAGAAGCCGCGAAAGATCATCGGGAAGTGAAAGAACAGGGCGATGAAGGGAAAGACCCAGGCGTGGTAGCCGGTCATCGGGCGGCCGCCCCAGAGGAGATCGAGCAACCAGTGGTTTTCGATGCGCCAGGTGGGCAGGCTCGTGGCCCAGCCGTGCGGTCCTTCGATCTCGACCTCGACGTGGGCGAAAAAGAAGGCCAGCAGCAGGGTGAACCCCGCGGTCGCCAGCACGGCGGCCACGCGGCGGCGTGGCGAATGGCTCATGAAGCGTCCAGCCGGGCCAGCACGGCGTCGATCACGCTGCGTGCCGCGTGCGGCCGCCCGATGGCGCGCGCCCGGGCGGCCATGGCCGCGAGACGGCCCGGCTCGTCGCGCAACTCGCGCAGGCGCCAGCCAAGGGCGACGCCGTCGATGGCCTTCCAGGCCGCGCCTTGCTCGAGCAGGTAGTCGGCATTGCGCTCCTCCTGGCCGGGAATGGGCGCGTTGACGATCATGGGCAAGCCCATCGCCAGGCATTCGGATGTCGTCAGGCCCCCCGGCTTGGTGATCGCCAGGTCGCTGCACGCCATCAGCCGCTCCACGTGATGGGTATAACCCTGGGGAAACAGGCGCCCGGCGTGCCTGGTGGCGGCGAGATGCCGCAGTCGTTCGAGCATCTCAGCGTTGCGGCCGGCAAGCACCACCAGTTGGAACCCGTCGGCGGAGGCGAGCAGGGTATCGGCCAGCGTGTCGAGCGCGCCGACGCCCGCGCCGCCCCCCATCACCAGGTAGGTGGGCATGGCCGGATCGAGGCCGAACGCGTTGGCGAGCGCATGGCGGTCGTGCGTTTCGGCAAACGCGGGCATCACGGGAATGCCCGTGGTATGCACGCGATCGGCGGGCAGGCCCACCGCACGCATGCGGTGGGCGATCTCAGGACTGGCGGCGAAGTAGCCCGCCATCTCCGGTACCACCCACATGCGGTGCAGGTCGAAATCGGTCACTTGCAGGTATACCGGCGCCTTGACGCGTCCCTTGCGGATCTGCCGCATGAGCATCTCGGCCGGAAGGAAGTGCGTGCAGACGATGGCGTCGGGCGCGAAGTCGGCGATGGCCGCACGCAGCCGGTGCGTGTTGAGCCGCTCGATGGTGCGGCGCATGCGCTGGGTGATGGCTTCGGGGCGAGTGTCGTCGGTGATGCGGTAGAGCATGCCCCACAGGCGCGGATAGTGCGTGATGAGGCCCAGGTAGAAATCGGCGTAGATGCGCCGGAAGCTCGAAGGCACGTAATCCATGACGTCGAGGTGGCCGGCCTCGACATCCTGCCCCTCGGCGGCCAACGCCTTGACGGTAGCATCGAGCGCATCGGCCGCGCGCACGTGGCCGGCTCCGGCGGACACCGACAGGAGCAGGATGCGCCGTGTCACCCGCAGTATCTGGCCAGGAGCGCCTGCTGGGCGCTATGGGGTGCCTCGCCGGTGGCCGGTTCGCTGCGCGTGTAGCGGCCGTCGGCGCCGAGCAACCACGCCTGCGTGTTGTCGCGCAGGTAGTTGTCCAGCGTCTCGGCGTATACGCGCTCGGCCAGCGCGGGTTCGAGGATGGGCACGCCGATTTCGATGCGGCGCATCAGGTTGCGCTCCATCCAGTCGGCGCTGGCGCAGTACAACTCCGGCTCGCCGTCGTTGGCGAACCAGTAGACACGGCTGTGTTCGAGGAAGCGGCCGACGATCGAGCGCACGCGGATGTTGTCCGACACGCCGGGGATGCCGGGACGCAGCGTGCATGCGCCGCGGATGATGAGGTCGATGCTCACGCCCGCGCGTGAGGCGCGATACAAGGCTTCCACCACGTGCGCTTCGTTGAGCGCGTTGAGCTTGGCGACGATACGGGCGGGACGGCCGGCCTCGGCGTGCGCGATCTCGCGTTCGATCTTGCCCATCACGCTGCTGTAGAGGGTGAAGGGCGAATGCAGCAGGCGCTTGAGCTGGATCATCGGGCCCAGGCCCGAGAGCTGCTGGAACACCTTGTGGATGTCCTCGCCGATCTCGGGGTTGGACGTCATCAGGCCGATGTCGGTGTAGCCGCGGCTGTTGCCGGCGTGGTAGTTGCCCGTGGACAGGTGCACGTAGCGGCGCAGCGTGCCGGCTTCGCGACGCACGATGAGCAGCATCTTGGCGTGGGTCTTGTAGCCCACCACGCCGTAGACCACCTGCACGCCAGCCTCCTGCAGGCGGTTCGCGAGGCCGATGTTGGCTTCCTCGTCGAAGCGCGCCCGCAGTTCGATCACCACGGTGACGTCCTTGCCGTTGCGCGCGGCGTCCACCAGCAGGTCGACCAGCGGGGAGTCCTTGCCCGCGCGGTACAGGGTCTGCTTGATGGCCAGCACGCCGGGATCCTGCGCGGCGCGGCGCAGCAGTTCGACCACCGACGCGAACGATTCGTAGGGATGGTGCATCAGCACGTCGCGCGTGCCGAGCACGTCGAACTCGTTCACGCCCTTGCCGAAGGCGGGCGAAAGGCGCGGGGTGAATCGCGGGTATTTCAGTTCGGGCCGGTCCACCTGGTCGTAGATCTGGCTGGCGCGGATGATGTTGACCGGGCCCTCGCAGCGGTAGACGTCGGCATCTTCCAGCTGGAAGTTCTCGATCAGCATGTCGGTGATCGCACGCGGGCAATCCGCGCCCACCTCCAGTCGCACGGGACGCGCGTAGCCGCGACCGGCCAGCTCTTCGCTGAGCGCCTGGGCGAGGTTCTCGACCTCGGCCTCCTCGACCACCAGCTCGCTGTTGCGGGTGACGCGGAACTGATGGCTGGCGCACACCTCGAAGCCCGGGAAGATCTCGTCGGCGAAGGCCTGAAGCACCTCGGCCAGGAACACGAAATCGCCGTCGACGCCGGAAACTTCCTCGGGCAGGTGGATGATGCGCGGCAGCGAACGCGGTGCGCGCACCAGCGCCATGTGCCCTTCGCGACCGAAGGCGTCGCGACCCTTGAGCACCACGGCGAGGTTGAGCGTCTTGTTGAGGATGCGCGGGAAGGGATGCGCCGGATCGAGTCCCAGCGGGGAAAGCACCGGCATGATCTCGTTCTGGAAATAGCCCAGCAGCCAGCGCCGCTGCTTGTCGGTCCAGCGGTCGTGGGTGAGGTAACGGATGCCTTCGTTCTCGAGCGCGGGACCGAGCTCGTCGCGCCAGATGTCGTAAAGCTCGGCCACCAGGGCCAGTGCCCGCTCGCGTATGCGGGTGAGGATTTCGCCGGACGCCAGGCCATCCGCGCCGGGCAGGGCGGCGCCCAGCGCGTGCTTGTGCTTGAGCACGGCCACGCGCACTTCGAAGAACTCGTCGAGGTTGTTGCTGACGATGGTCAGGAAACGAAGACGTTCGAGCACCGGCACGTCGGGGTCACGCGCCTGGGCCAGCACGCGGAAGTTGAATTCCAGCGCGGCCAGCTCGCGGTTGATGTAAAGCTCGGGTGCGTCGAGGTCGACGGTGGCGCTCATGTGCTGCTTTTTTCCTTTCATGGCGGCCGATGGTGGCGCATCGGTCATCATGCCGGAAAGCGGCGTCGCAGCAAGTCGTCGGGATGCCCGCGCCATCCGGTTACTGCTGCGCTCCCGCGATCGCCGCTTCCAGCGGATGCGATCCGTGCACGAGGCGGTCGGGGCCGAAAACGCAGGCGAAGGTCGATCCCTTGCCGGGCTCGCTCTCGATGGACAGGCGCGCCTGGTGCAGGTTGAGCACGTGCTTGACGATGGACAAGCCCAGGCCGGTGCCGCCCGAATCGCGCGAACGGCTCGAGGACACGCGGTAGAAGCGCTCGGTGAGTCGGGCGATGTGCGCGGCCGGGATGCCGAAGCCGGTGTCCTGCACCGAGAACGTGGCGCCGTCGCTGGCCGAGGGCGCCCAGCGGATGGCGATGCGGCCGCCGGTGGGCGTGTAGCGCACGGCGTTGCTCACCAGGTTGGAGAACGCGCTGTGCAGGTCCTTGGGCGAGCCGAGCAGGTCGGCCGACGAGGCGATGTCGAGGGTGACGGTATGGCGGCCCTGGCTGAGCGCCTCGGCTTCCTTGCGCAGGCTGGCCAGCAGCGGGCTCATCTGCACGTGTTCTTCCGCCACGTGGTCCTGGGTTTCCAGGCGCGAAAGGGTAAGCAGGTCTTCGACGATCTGGCCCATGCGCTTGGACTGCGCGCGCATTTCGTCGAGTACGGGCGCCAGTTCGGGCACGTCTTCCGGATCGAGCAGCTCCAGGTAACCGTGGATCACGGTCAGCGGCGTGCGCAGTTCGTGCGAGACGTTGGCGACGAAGTCGCGACGGATCTGTTCCAGGCGGGTGAGGTGGCTCGTGTCGCGGGCCAGCAGCAGGCGCTGCCGGCTGCCGAACGGCAGCAGGGTGGCCGTGACGTGCCGATTGGGATGGCCCGGCGAGGTGACGTCGTTGAGCGGTTCGCGCGCACCGTCGGCCCACCAGTCGTTGAGGTCGGTGTTGCGTAGCAGGTCGCCCATGAGCCGGCCCCGGTCGCGCGGACGCTTCAGGCCCAGCAGCTCCTCCGCCGCGTGGTTGAACCAGCGGACGTGCTGCGAGTGGTCCAGCAGGACCACGGCGTCGGGGAGGGTCCCGGCCGCGCTACGCAGGTCGCGCAGTCGGGAAGCGATACGTCGGGTGCGGGTCATGAGACGGTCATGCTCGGGATGGGGCGTGGCAGGCGTTTGCAACATTGGCCCCGGCTTATGACGAAACAGCGACAGCAGCGCGACGATTTCGACGACGGCGACCACCGCCACGCCCGTCGACATCGAGCCTGCCGCCGCGCCCGCCAGCGCGCCCAGTGCGAGCAGGGCGGCGCAGGCGGCGGGCCATCGCCAGGAAGTCGGGAAAGGTTGGGGCATGACGGATCGGCCGGTGTCGGTCTGGTGGATCGCACCATAGCGCGACCGCGACGTGACAGCCTAGGGCCGCTCCGCCGGCCTCAGGTATTGGCGGAGAAGCGGTAGCCCGCGCCGCGGACGGTCTGCACCATCTCGTCGAGCTTCCAGGGCTCCAGCGTCTTGCGCAGGCGGCGGATGTGCACGTCGACGGTGCGTTCTTCGACGTACACGCTGCCGCCCCAGACGTGATCGAGCAACTGGGCGCGCGAGTAGACGCGTTCGGGGTGGGTCATGAAGAAAAAGAGCAGGCGATATTCGGTCGGGCCGATAGGCACGGCATCCTCCCCCGCGAACACGCGATGGGCGGGGCCGTCGATGCGCAATCCGCCCAGCTCGACCACGCCCGAGCCGTCGTCGCCCTGGCTGCGGCGCAGCACCGCCTTGATGCGGGCGATGAGCTCGCGGGTGGAGAAAGGCTTGATGACGTAGTCGTCGACGCCGGCCTCGAGACCGTTGACCCGGTCCATCTCCTCGCCACGGGCGGTGAGCATGATGATCGGGATCTCCCGCGAGAGCTCTTCGCGGCGAAGGCGCCGGGCCAGTTCGAGTCCGCTGGTGCCGGGAAGCATCCAGTCGAGCAGGATCAGGTCGGGCACCCGCTCGGAAATGGCCATCTGGGCGGCGCGGGCGTCGGCGGCGTGCGCCGCGTCCATGCCCGCCTTGCGAAGCGCGAAGGCGACCATGTCGCGAATCGAAGCTTCGTCTTCCACGATAAGAATGCGCTTGTGCACGCGTTTGGCCGCTCGGTGGCTGTGACCGTCATATTGCAGCCCCGCTCTGTTACACGGCAATGACAATCGTCACACGGACGTCTCAAATTGCAATGAGAGTCGTCGAAAACATGGGAGCCGGCCTCCGGCGACCGTGGGAACGTGCCGTAAACGGGCTATCGCCGACGACGCAGGCCCCCCCCCAGCCCACGGCGCCTAGTTCTGCGTACGGCCGTCCGGGTTGTCGTCGGTGGCCACCCGCTTCTTGCGCAGTTCGAGCAGCAGGGGGGTGAGGTCGGCGATGCGGGCCTGGATGCGCGAGCGCTGGTAGTAGTCGAGGTCGTCGCGCTTGAGCAGGCGCTTGAGCTGTTCCATCGCGTCGAACGGCCGGCCGGCCAGGTAGGCCCCGTCGGCGTAGGCCTCGGCGGCGCGCACGGTGTCGCCCGAGCGTTCGCTGGCCAGGGCATAGGTGCGGTAGAAGTCCGGGTCGTCGCTGTCGTCGAGCATGGGGCGCAGCATGTTGGCCGCGACGCGGGCGTCGTCGGCCCGCCCGGTACCCGCCAGGGCCTTGGCGTAGCCAAGGGTGATGGCGTTGTTGCGCGGGGAGTTGGCGTGGAGATCCTTGTAGATGGCCATGGCGTCGCCGCTGCGGCCGGCATCCATGTAGGCGTCGGCCATGGCCAGGCGCAGCACCAGGCTGCCCGGCTGGCTGGCGAGCAGGGGTTGGAGCTGGTCCAGCGCCTGGCCGCCACGGTTGGTGCGGATCAGCGCCAGGGCGTAACCGTAGCGGTTGGCCGCGGTATCGAAATCGTGGCGCTTCAGGTTGGTGGCGTAGAAGCTGGCGAGTTGGCGCGCGTCGCCGGAGAGGACACGCACCCGCTCGCGCATGAGCGCATAGGTGTCGGCGGCACTGTTGGGTTTCACTTTCGAGGACGCCACCACCAGGGTGGTGGGATCTTTCACGAACAGCACCGGCGCGGTGCTCTTTTCCCACGTGGCCTTGTCCAGCGTGGGCTGGCGCGGACGATTGGCGATGCGCTCCTTGAGCGCGCCGGCGCGGGCCTTCGCGTCGCTGATGCGGGCCAGGGTGACCGGGTGGGTCTGGAGCAGCGCGGGCAGGGCCTCCTCGCCCTCGCCGACGCGCAGGGTGTCCTGCATGCGACCGAAGAAATCGGCCATGGCGTCGGGATCGAAACCGGCGTTGGCGAGCGTCTGGATACCCACGCGGTCGGCCTCGATTTCGTCCTTGCGCGTGAAGTTGATCTGCCGCTGGGCCAGGATGCCCTGGCCGCCCATGAGCACCGCGGGCGCGGCATCGGCACCCGCGCCGCCGGCGCCGGCCGCGATGGCGCCCAGGAGCACCAGGGCCATCAACGGGGCGTCCTTCTTGGAATCCTCGAAGGCGCGGTAGAGGTGGTTCTGGTTGATGTGGCCGATTTCGTGGGCGATGACGCCGGCCAGCTCGCTCTCGCTGGAGGTGATGTCGATCAGCCCCGCGTTCACGCCGATATAGCCGCCGGGGGCGGCGAAGGCGTTGATCTGGTTGTCCTTGACGATGAAGAACTTGAAGTGGTCCTTCGGGCGCTCGCTGGACGCCACGAGGCGGAAACCGAGGTCGTTGATGTATTGGTCGACCAGGGCGTCGTCGACGGTCAGGTCGAGCGCGTGCATCTGGCTGAGCATCATCGCCCCGTACTGGTCGGCTTCGCGGGGGCTGATCAGGGCGTTGGCCGAGCTGCCCAGGTCCGGCAGGCGGATGTTGTCCTGCGCGCCCACGGCGAACGTGGCGGCGGCGCTGGCGGCAAGCAGGGCGAGTCGTGGCAGGAGAGGGCGCATAGAGCGGACGACGATACCATTAGCGGACGGCGGCACGGCCGGCGGGGCTTGGACAGCGCGCCGCCGCACGGGTTCGCTTGCCTTGTAAAATCGCCCCCGCGGCGCCATTTTGCGCCTATCGACGTTCAGAGAAACGGTCTCCATGTCCACGCCCGACATCACCATCTATTCCACCGCCGTCTGCCCCTACTGCGTAGCGGCGAAGAACCTGCTCAAGGCCAAGGGCCTCGGGTGGAACGAGGTCCGCATCGACACCGATCCGGCCCAGCGCGACGTCATGCTCCAGAAGAGCGGCGGACGCCGGACCGTGCCGCAGATCTTCATCAACGGCACCCACGTGGGCGGCTTCGACGACCTGGCCGCCGCCGACCGCAGCGGGCGCCTCGCCGAGATCCTCGAGGCGGCCCACTGATGGCCGGCAACGATCGCGTGGAAGAGTTCACCGCGTTCCGCAAGCGGATGAACGAGCGCATCCTCGCCGAGGATAACCAGGTGGTCCGGCGCTTCTTCGCGCTGGACACGCAGACCTATCGCGAAGGCGCGCTCGACGTCAAAACCAAGGAGATGCTCGGCCTGGTCGCCTCCATGGTGCTGCGCTGCGACGACTGCATCAGCTACCACGTGGCCCAGTGCAAGGAAGCCGGGGTCAACCGCGACGAGTTCTTCGAGGTGTTCAGCGTGGGTCTCGTGGTGGGCGGCTCCATCGTCATCCCGCATTTGCGCCGCGCGGTCGACTTCCTCGATTCGCTCGAAGGCGAGGGTCCGGCCGACAAGGCCGCCTGCGCCGACCATCCGGGGGCCTGAGACCCCGGTATCCTTGAAGGAAGCGGGGTGGATCGCCGATAATTGGGCGATTTTATTCCCCCCGCGCACGTTTTTCGCGTGCGCTCCCCGCTTTCCTTCAGGAGTATCCCCATGAGCAAGACCATTGCCGTGATCCCCGGCGACGGTATCGGCCCCGAGATCATGGACGCGACCATCCGCGTCCTCGACGCCCTCGACTGCGGCCTGACCTACGACTACGTGGACGCGGGCATGGTCGCGCTCGAGAAGCACGGCGATCTCCTGCCGCAGGCCACGATCGACGCCATCGCCAAGCACAAGGTCGCCCTCAAGGGTCCGCTGACGACGCCGATCGGCGGCGGCTTCACCTCGATCAACGTCACCCTGCGCCGCAAGTTCGACCTCTACGCCAACGTGCGTCCGGCCATCAGCTTCCCGGGCACCAAGGCGCGCTACGACAACATCGACATCATCACGGTGCGTGAAAACACCATGGGCGCGTACATGGCCGAGGGCCAGACGCGCGAGGGCGAGGGCGAGAACGAGGTGGCCGTGTCGGTCATCCGCAACACCCGCCCGGGCATGGAGCGCATCTGCCGCTACGCCTTCGAGATGGCCCGCCAGAAGGGTCGCAAGAAGGTCACGGCCGTGCACAAGGCCAACATCATGAAGACCTCGTCGGGCCTCTTCCTCGACGTGGCGCGCGAAGTGGCGAAGGATTTCACGGATCTCGAATTCAGCGAGATGATCGTGGACAACGCCTGCATGCAGCTGGTGATGAATCCTTACCAGTTCGACGTGATCGTCACCACCAACCTGTTCGGCGACATCCTCTCCGATCTCTGCGCCGGCCTGGTCGGCGGCCTGGGCCTGGCCCCGGGTGCCAACATCGGCAAGGACGCGGCCATCTTCGAAGCCGTGCACGGTTCGGCTCCGGACATCGCCGGCCAGAAGAAGGCCAATCCCTGCGCGCTGCTCCTCGCCGCGGCCGACATGCTCGATCACCTCGACATGGTCGCCAAGGCCACGCGCCTGCGCGCGGCGATCAGCGACGTGATGAACGCCCGCGACCGCACCACGCCGGACGTCGGCGGCACCGGTACCACCGATACCTTCGGCGACGCGATCGTCGAGCGGATCAAGGCCACGGCCTGATGTACGAAAAGCCCCGCGGATGCGGGGCTTTTTTTGGGATGTCGCTCGATGCGGACCGAGGCTCTGGGTTCCTGCGTACGCAGGAACGACGAGCTACAAGATTCACCGTTACGCCGAAGGTTTCTTGCCTCGTTGCAGCGCATGCAGGAATGACGAGCTACGAGATTCACCGTTACGCCGAAGGTTCCTTGCCTCGTTGCAGCGCATGCAGGAACGACGAGCTACGAGATTCACCGTTACGTCGAAGGTTCCTTGCCTCGTTCCAGCGCATACAGGAACGACGAGCTACAAGACTCATCGTTACGCAAAAGGTCCTCACGTCGTTCCTGCGCACGCAGGAACCCAGGGCGAGGCGGGCGGTTTTCGCGATTACCCTCGCACGAACGGGTAAGGCGCCAGGAAGATCACCCATATCGCCACGACGATCCCGATGTACTTCAGTACGCGAAACAGCTTCGGATTCGACTTCTTGAACCGCCGCGTACGCTCGCGCCCCCGCTGGTTCAGCGCGAACATGCGATTGACGAAACCCACCTGTTCCTTGCCGTCGTCGCTGTTGGGCGAGGCGGTGATCGAGCCCATGAATGCCCCCACGCGCTTATTGATCGCGTTCATCACGCGGCTTTTCAGCGGACGCTCCACGTCGGCGAACAGGATCACGCGGGTCTGGTCGGTGCGGTTCTCGGCCCAGTGCACATAGGTTTCGTCGAAGACGACGTCCTTGCCATCGCGCCAGGCGTGCATTTCGCCGTCGACGAAGATGCGGCAATCGTCGGAATTGGGCGTGATCAGGCCGAGGTGGTAGCGAAGCGAACCGGCGAAGGGATCGCGATGGGGATTGAGCTTGCTGCCAGGCGGCAGCAGGGCGAACATCGCCGCCTTCACGCTGGGGATGGCGTTGAGCAGCTTCACCGTTTCCGGGCAAAGGGTTTCGGCCGAGGCGAGCGGCTCGCCGTACCACTTCAGGTAAAAGCGCTTCCAGCCTTGCTTGAAGAACGAATTGAACGACGCGTCGTTGTGTTTCTCGGCCGCGCGGATGAAGCCCTCATCGAACAGGTGGGTGGCTTCCTCGCGGATTTTTTCCCAGTTGTTCTGCAGCAGGTCGAGTTGGGGAAAGCCGCGGCGATCCAGGATGGGGCGTGCCGGCACGGCGGAAAACGCGTACATCAGAAGGTTGTACGGCGCGAAGATGGCCGAGTGGTCCACCAGCTGGCGATCGAAGCGCAGGCGCGAGCGGCCGCGCAGGTGTACCAGCAGCACGCAGAGCGTGAACAGGATCAGCACGTAGAGGACGATGAAGCGGGGTCCCAGGAAATTCATGGTGTCGGACTCGGCATGGGCAGGCGATACGTGAGGCCGGAAGCCGTGCGCATCAACGCCTCATAGGATACTCCTGCCTCAGTGGCCTAGCACGTAAGCCGCGCCGCCGCCGGGCTTCCAGGCCCTCCCGAAAGCCTTGTTCACCCAGGTACTTGCGGCACGGACAGCCGCCTGCGGCGATTTACCCCTGGCCAGGTGGGCCGCCACGGCCGAGGCGAGCGTACAGCCGCTGCCGTGGCCTTCGAAGGGGTGGCGAGGGTGGCGGATCTCGGTGACGCCCGTTTCGTCGTAATAACGATCGATCACCTCATTGCCCTTCGCATGCCCACCCTTGAGCAGGACGCCGCGCGCGCCGAGGGCGAGGAGATCGGCGCCGGCTTCGTCGATGGCACGGCCGATGGATCGGCCGAGCAGGGCCTCGGCCTCGGGCAGGTTGGGCGTGAGGATGTCGGCCAGCGGAACGAGGCGGTCGATGAGGGCTTCGATGGCGTTCTCATCGAGCAGGCGTGCGCCGCTGGTGGCGATCATCACCGGATCGACCACCAGCCAGGCGGGTTGGCGCCTGCGCATGTCGGTCGCCACGAGCCGGGTGGTGGCCGCGCTGCCGAGCATGCCGGTCTTTACGGCGGCGATGGGAAAATCGGCGAAGACGGCGTCGATCTGGCTGCGTACGTGGCCTTGCGGAAGCGGGTGCACCGCGGTGACGCCGCGGGTGTTCTGCGAGGTAACCGCGGTGATGGCGGTGAGGCCGTGGGTGCCGAGCGAGTGGAAGGTTTTCAGGTCGGCCTGGATGCCGGCGCCGCCGCCGGAGTCGGAGCCGGCGATGGTCAGGGTGTTGGGTTTATTCGTAGGTTGCATGGTCGCAAAAGCCGTAAACCGGGGCGCTGGGTTCCTGCGTGCGCAGGAACGACGTGAGGTGTTTTGGCGCGCAACGATGAATCTCGCAGCTCGTCGTTCCTGTGCACGCAGGAACCCAGGGCGACCACGTTCCTGCAACTAGGTGAGCTCGGGATAAAGATCGCGCCACTGCGGATTCTCCGCCTCGATCAGCTCCAGCTTCCAGGCTCTTTTCCATCGCTTGATCTGCTTCTCGCGCAAGATCGCCGTTTCCATCGTCGAATGCGTTTCGAACCATACGAGCCGACTCACGTCATGACGGGAAGAAAATCCATCGACGAACTTCTCGCGATGTTGCCAGACGCGTTTGACGAGATGGCTCGTCACGCCGACGTACAGCGTACCGTTACGGCCACTCGCCAAAAGATAAACACACGGAATCCTTTCCACATCCTACCCTCCAAGAAAAAGACGCGGGCCTCATGCCCGCGTCTCCTTCCGACCTTACAACGCTTCGGACGCGAAATCCGCCAGCCTGGACCGCTCGCCGCGCCGCAACGTGATGTGACCCGAATGCGCCCACATCTTGAACCGGTCGACGGCATACGTGAGGCCCGACGTGGTCTCGGTGAGGTAGGGCGTATCGATCTGTTCGACGTTGCCCAGGCAAACGATCTTCGTGCCCGGGCCCGCGCGCGTGATCAGCGTTTTCATCTGCTTCGGCGTGAGGTTCTGCGCTTCGTCGATGATGAGGTAACGGCTGAGGAACGTGCGGCCGCGCATGAAGTTGAGCGAGCGGATCTTAACCCGCGAGGCGAGCAGGTCGTTGGTGGCCTGGCGCCCCCACGATCCGCCTTCCTCGGGGTTGGCCAACACCTCGAGGTTGTCGGTGAGCGCGCCCATCCAGGGAGTCATCTTTTCTTCCTCGGTGCCCGGAAGGAAGCCGATGTCTTCACCGACGGAGACCGTGGCGCGGGTCATGATGATTTCGCGGTAACGCTGCTGGTCCATCACCTGCGCCAGGCCCGCCGCCAGGGCGAGAAGCGTCTTGCCCGTGCCGGCGGTGCCCAGCAGCGTGACGAAATCGACATCGGGGTCCATCAGCAGGTTGAGCGCGAAGTTCTGCTCGCGGTTGCGCGCCGCGATGCCCCATACGCCATGCGCGGCGTGGGTGTGGTCGTCGAGCAGCACCAGCCGCGCGCGGCGGGCATCCTCGTCGCCGTGGATGTCGAGCACGCGCAGTTCCACGTCGTTCTCGCCGGGCATGTAGAGGCATTGGTGCGGATACCAGTCGTCGCCTTCATGGACGTCCACCTCGTAATAGGTGCGCCCGCGCTCGTTCCACGAACGCACTTCGGGATGGCGATCCCAGAAATCTTCGGGCAGGGGATCGGACCCGGTGAACAGCAGGGCGAAGTCGTCCAGCGCACGGTCGTTCTCGTAATCTTCGGCATCGATGCCGAAGATCGAGGCCTTGATGCGCAGGTTGATGTCCTTGGTGACCAGGATCACCGGGCGATCCGGGAACTGGTCGCGCAGGTCGATCACCGCGGCGAGGATCTGGTTGTCGGCCTTGCCGTTGCCGTGGCTGGCGCGTTGCTGGAAGAACAGCCGACCCATGGCGCCGCGCTTGAGCTTGATGCCTTGCGGGTTGGTCAGCTCCAGGCCGTCTTTCAGGTGGCCGCCGCGCTCGATCAGTTCGTTGATGAAGCGGCTCACCTGGCGACCGTTGCGAGAGACTTCCGAACCGCCTTTCTTCTTTTCGTCGAGTTCCTCCAGCACCGTCATCGGGATGAACACGTCGTGCTCCTCGAAGCGGAACAACGACGTCGGATCGTGCAACAGCACGTTGGTATCGAGGGCGTAGATGCGCTTGCTTCCGTTCATGCGGAAGTGACCTCATGCGGAGGTTGCGAAACCCGGTCGAGGCTCGACCGGGGGAGGGTGCCGCGTGACGCGGTGACCGTCACGCGGAGGGGACACTCTCGAGCACGGCCTGGGCATGGCCGGGGATCTTGATGCCACGCCATTCGGCGGCGAGCTTGCCGTCGGGGCCGATGAGGAAGGTGCTGCGCACGACGCCCATGTAGCGCTTGCCGTAGAGCACCTTCTCGTGAATCACGTCGAAGGCCTTGCACCAGGTTTCATCGGCGTCGGACACCAGCGGAAACGGCAGTTCGTGCTTGGCGGCGAAGTTGGCGTGGGAGCGCACCGAGTCGCGCGACACGCCGATCACCTCGGCGCCACGCTTGCGGAACTGATCGTAGAGATCGCGGAAATCCTTCGCCTCGTTGGTGCAGCCCGGCGTGTTGTCCTTGGGATAAAAGAACACCACGATCCATTGGCCGGAGAGGGAGGAGAGCGACAGGGTGCCGCCGTCGCCGAGCTTGCCTTCGAGTAGGGGAATCTTCTTGCCCTTGCCGATCATGCGTGCCTTTTTATGTGGTCAGAATTTCACCGGATCCATGATGGCGTCGAGATTGAGGCCATCGCACAGCTCGAGGAAGTCGTCGCGCAGCGCGGCGATGTGCGTTTCGGACGGAATGCCGATCGTGATCTGCGCCTGGAACATCTCGGCGCCGGTCTGCATCGCCTGGTAGCGCATCGAGGAGAGCTGCTCCACGCTGATGTCGCGGCGTGAAAAGAATTCGATGATCTTCACCAGGATGCCCGGACGGTCGGCGGCGATCACCTCGACCAGGTAGGGAAGCAGGTGCGCGGTGGGTTCACGCGGCGCCGTGCGGTAATGGACGATCTGCAGGTCTTCGTCGCGGCCGAGCTTGCCCAGCGCGGTTTCGAGCTTGGCCACGGCATCCCATGCGCCGGAGGCGAGCAGCATCACCGAGGTGTCGTTGCCGATGGTCGAGACGCGGGCATCGGCCAGGTTGCAGCCGGAGTCGGCGATGCGCTTGGCCAGCGCGAGGATCGGCGCGCGATGCGCCGGTGAGAGCGTCGAGATGAGGAGCTGGTTGTCGGTGGCGACGCTTCGTGCTTCGGAACGATTCAAAGGCTTTACTACCCATGGCGCGACCCGCGGGGCGCGGGGCGTCGCTACGGGCCCGAGCTTACCGGGGGCCGTCCCGGGCCCGCAAGGGCGGTGGCGCCCTACCGAGAAAATCGGCCGAATGGACGTGCCGGTAGCGCCCCGGTAACATACGAAACGCTGTCTACTCAACGGGTTTCACCTTGGACATCTCCGGAAGCATCACCGCGCTGGCGACGCCCTTCGCCGCCGACGGGTCCCTCGATCTCGCCGCGTTCGGCCGGCTGCTCGACCAGCAGTTGGCGGGCGGTACGCAGGCCGTGGTGGTCGCGGGCTCGACGGGCGAATCGCACTTCCTCGAGCACGACGAATACGATCGCCTGCTCGCTTTCGCGGTGAAGCATGTCGGCCGGCGCATCCCCGTCATCGCCGGCACCGGCGAGGCGGGCACGGCGAAAACCATCGCCACCACGCGCCGCGCGAAAGAGCTCGGCGCCGACGCGGCCCTGGTCGTGGCGCCGTTCTACGTGCGTCCCACGCAGGAAGGCCTTCGCCGCCATTTCCTCGCCGTGGCCGACCAGGGCGGCCTGCCGGTGATCCTCTATAACGTTCCGCCGCGCACGGGCTGTGACATCGCGCCCGAGACGGTCGCCGTGTTGCGCGAACATCCGGCCATCGTCGGCATCAAGGAGGCCCGGGGCGACGCGGAGCGCATTCGTGCCCTCGCGGAACTTGTGCGTCCGGATTTCGTCTACCTCAGCGGCGACGACAACACGGCTCACGAAGCCATGCTGGCCGGTGCCGCGGGCACCGTCTCGGTGGTGGCCAACCTCGTGCCGCAGGCTTTTCGCGAGTTGTGCGACGCCGCCCGCCAGGGCGACGCCGCGCGTACCGCGCAGGCCGCGGCGCGATTGGCTCCCCTGATCGACGCCCTGAACTGCGCGCCCAATCCCATCCCCGTCAAGGCCGGCCTGGCCGCGCTCGGGTTGGGGGCGGCGGCTCCGCGCCTGCCCCTGGTCGAACTCGAACCCGGCGCGGCGCTGTCCCGGGTGCGCGAAACGCTCGCGGCTCTGGCACCATTGGCGTCCGCCGCCTGAAGCCATTCCTTTCAACGGATCCAACGGAACTTTCGTTCATGAAGAAAACCTCGTACGCGCTGGTCGTCCCGGCACTGCTCCTGTCCGTCCTGGTCGTCTCCGGCTGCGGCGCGTTCCGCTCCAAGAAGGATTGGGAAAGGGCCCAGCAGGAAGCCCCGCTGGAAATCCCGCCGGGCCTCGACACGCCGTCGACCAGCGCGGCCCTCGTGATCCCCGACGTGGGTGCCGGTGCGTCCGGGGCGCAGGCCCAGCCGGGCGCCGCGCCGGTGTCAGACGGTTTCGTGCTGACCGACGCGCCCGATGCCGCCTACCGCCGTATCGGCGAACTGTTGAGCGTGGGCGACCTGGGCAAGGTCACCGCGCACGACGACAGCACGCACACCTACCAGATCGCCGTGAGTCAGGGCGGCCCTTCCGAAGAGCGTCCGGGCCTGTTCCGTCGCATGTTCGGCGGTGGCAAGCACGATGACGCCGAAGGCGGTTCGTCGTCGAACGGCCGCAAGCAGCGCAGCGTCGTGCTCGTCGTCAACGAAAGCGGCACCGGCAGTGAAGTGCGTGCACAGGGTGATGCCGACGGCGTTCGCCGCGTGATCGATGCGCTCAAGTCGCGTATGGGCAGCAAGTAAGCCTCTTCGTATGTCACGCATGAAAACGCCGCCCTAGGGCGGCGTTTTCATTTTCGTCGTTCCGCATTGTGTTGATCCGATGTCTCGCCGGGGCCAGATGCTTTCGACCCGGCGTTCGGCGTGTTCCACGGTTTCTCGGCGCAAAAAAAAACGGCCCGGAGGCCGTCTTTCTCATTCGTGGTGCAGGCCGCTCAGCGTTGGAGCTGATCGATCTTGTTCGGCTTGTTTTCCCATGCCTTGGCATCGGGCAACCCGTCCTTGCGCTCGGTGATGACCGGCCACTCCCTGGAGAGGTCGGCGTTCAACGCGACGAACGACTCCTGGCCCGCGGGCACATCGTCTTCGGGATAGATCGCGTTGATGGGGCACTCCGGCTCGCAGAGGGTGCAATCGATGCACTCGTCCGGATTGATGACCAGGAAATTGGGGCCTTCGTGGAAGGCGTCGACAGGGCAAACCTCGACGCAGTCCGTGTACTTGCACTTGATGCAGTTGTCGGTAACGACAAAGGTCATGCGAAATCAGGCGCCAGAAGGAAAGTGGCGCTCCCTACGAGGTTCGAACTCGTGTTCCCGCCTTGAGAGGGCGGTGTCCTAGACCACTAGACGAAGGGAGCGGGGTCGTACCCGGAGTACGAAGCGCGTTAGTATACCCAAGTTCCGACGCGCGGCAACGCTTTTTTTCTCCCTCGTCGGAAGGCAACGAATTCGTTACATTTAACCCACTTTCGTTCCCGATACCGGTTGCCGGCGGGACACCCACCCGACCGGGCGCGCAGGCGCCCGCCAGGATCGTAGCCGCTTGAATCCCGAATACAGGAGCGACGTTTCGCCGGCCATGCGCATCATCCCGCGCGAACAGCACTCCATTTCCCGCAAGAACATCAGCAAGGCCGCCCTTCGTGTGCTTTACAGGCTTCACGAGGCCGGGTTCGACGCCTACCTCGTGGGAGGCGCGGTGCGCGACCTGTTGCTCGGCGGCCACCCCAAGGATTTCGACGTGGCCACCAATGCCACGCCCGACGAGGTGAAAGGCCTGTTCCGCAACTGCCGGCTCATCGGTCGACGGTTCCGCCTGGCCCACGTGGTGTTCGGTCCCGAGATCATCGAGGTGGCCACCTTCCGTGGCACGGGAGAGGAGGGCGGCGAGGGCGGCGACCGCCACATCGTCGACGGCCGCATCGTGCGCGACAACATCTGGGGCAGCATCGAAGAAGACGCCGTGCGCCGCGATTTTCGCGTCAACGCCCTTTATTACGACATCGCCGACTTTAGCGTGCGTGACTACGTGGGCGGCATGCAGGATCTCGAAGACCGCAGCATGCGCCTCATCGGCGACCCCGAGCAGCGCTATCGCGAAGATCCCGTGCGCATGCTGCGCGCGGCCCGGCTGGCCGCCAAGCTCGGCTTCACCATCGACCATGCCGCCGCCGCGCCGTTCGCCACGCTGGGCAACCTGCTGAGCGAAGCCTCGCCCGCTCGCCTGTTCGACGAATCGCTCAAGCTCTTCCTCGCCGGCCACGGCCTGAAGAGCTTCCGCATGCTCGAGGCCTGCGGGCTGCTGAAATTCCTCTTCCCGGCCACGGCGCGCGCGCTGGAACGCGGCGACGAGGCCTTGCGCGCGCTGGTGGAACAGGGGCTGGCCAACACCGACGCGCGCATCGCCGCCGGCAAGTCGGTCACCCCGGCCTTCCTCTATGCCGTGCTGCTGTGGGGCGAGGTGCGCGACCAGGCGCACGGCTGGATGGCCCAGGGGTTCGACATGAACGAGGCCTGGCAGCGCGCGGCCGTGCACGTGGTGGCCGAGCAGTGCCAGCGCGTGGCGATCCCGCGCCGCTTCACCTTCACCATGGAAGAAATCTGGGCATTGCAGCCGCGCTTCGAGCAGATCCACCGCAAGCGCGTGTTCCGCCTGATGTCCCATCCGCGCTTCCGGGCCGCGTTCGATTTCCTCCTGCTTCGCGCGCACGAATCGCCGCGCATGCGCGAGCTCGGTGAGTGGTGGAACCACGCCCAGCAGTTGCCGCCGGAGATGCTGGCCGCCGCCCTCGGCGGTGGTGGCGTGCCGCCGGCCAGCGAACACACGGTGGCCGCCACGGCGCCGGCCCGCAAGCGCCGTCGCCGCCGCAAGCCGGCGGGTCGCGGCAAGGGCGATTCGGGCGGCGCGTGAGTGTGTCCGCCCTGATCGGCCTCGGGGGCAACCTGGGGGAGGTTCGTGCGCGCCTGGAGGCGGCCGTCGACGCCCTCGATGCCGTGCCGGGCATCACGGTGACGGCGCGCTCGCGCTTCTATCGCACGCCGCCCTGGGGCAACGTCGACCAGCCCGATTTCGTCAACGCGGCCGTCGCCGTGGACACATCCCTCGACGCGCACGCGTTGCTCGACGCGATGCTGTCGATCGAACGGGCCTTTGGCCGGGTGCGAGACGGTGAACGGTGGGGGCCGCGGACGCTCGACCTCGACCTGCTCGCCTATGGCGACGCGGTGATCCGCGACGAGCGGCTGGACGTGCCCCATCCGCGCATTCCCGAACGTGCCTTCGTGCTGCTGCCGCTGGCCGATATCGCCGCCCAGACGACGTTGCCCGGCGTGGGGCGCGTAGCCGACCTGCTTGCCCGGGTAGACGTGGCTGAATGCCGCGTGCTGGATTAGGTTCGCCCTTCCTTGAGCCCGGGCCCGTCCGGGAGGACAATCCCGGTTTCTTACAACGAGGCGACAAGAGCGTGTACGTTGAAAAAACGAGTGCGCCGGCGCGCAAGCCGGTGACCGTGCCGGGCCTGAAGGCGATGAAAGCCGAAGGCCGGAAGATCGTGATGCTCACCGCCTACGACGCGAGTTTCGCCGCCCAACTGGAAGCCGCCGGGGTCGACGTGGCCCTCGTCGGCGATTCGCTGGGCATGGTGGTGCAGGGGCGGTCGAGCACGCTGCCGGTCACGGTCGATGAGGTGGTCTATCACACCGCGGCGGTGGCGCGTGGCCTGTCCACGACGCTGCTCGTGGCCGACCTGCCGTTCATGAGCGATCGCGACGTGCCCACGGCGATCGACTCGGCCACGCGCCTCGTCGCCCAGGGCGGTGCGGCCATGGTCAAGATCGAAGGGGCGGGGCGCATCTGCGAGGTGATCTCCGCCCTGGCCGAGCGCGACATTCCCGTGTGCGCCCACCTGGGCCTCACGCCGCAGTCGGTCAACCGGTTCGGCGGCTACAAGGTGCAGGGCAAGACGGAAGACGCCGCCGAAAAGCTGCTTGCCGATGCGAGGGCCGTGGAAGCGGCCGGCGCCGATCTGCTGGTGCTCGAACTCGTGCCCGCCTCGCTGGCGGCCCGCATCACTGCCGCCGTGTCCATTCCGGTGATCGGCATCGGCGCGGGCGTGGAGTGCGACGGCCAGGTGCTGGTGGTCTACGACATGCTCGGCCTGACCCCGGGCAAGCGGCCGCGCTTCTCGAAGGATTTCCTCGCCGGACGCGACTCCATCCCGGCCGCGATCGCCGCCTATGCCGACGACGTTCGCGGCAAGCGCTTTCCCGGCCCCGAACACAGCTTCTGAAGGCACGACCCGACCTATGCAGACCGTTACCGATGCCGCCGCCCTTCGTGCCACGATCCGCGGCTGGCGCACCGCCGGGCAGACCGTCGGCTTCGTGCCGACGATGGGCAACCTGCACGCCGGGCACCACTCGCTGTTGAAGCTGGCGCGTGCCCGCGCCGATCGCGTGGTGGCCAGCGTTTTCGTCAATCCCACCCAGTTCGGTCCCAGCGAGGATTTCGAGCGCTATCCGCGCACCCTGGCCCAGGACCAGGTCGGCCTGGCCGAGGCGGGCTGCGACGTCCTGTTCGCCCCGGACGTACCGACCATGTATCCGTTCGGCCCGGCCGCCAGCGTGAGCATCCACGTGCCCGTGGTTACCGACACGCTGGAAGGCGCGCATCGCCCGGGACACTTCGACGGCGTCGCCACGGTGGTAAGCAAGCTGTTCCACCTGGTGCAGCCGGATTTCGCCGTGTTCGGCCAGAAGGATTTCCAGCAGTTGAAGGTGATCGAGCGCATGGTCCGCGACCTGTCGCTGCCGGTGAAGATCATGTCCGGCCCGACCCTGCGTGACGACGACGGCCTGGCCAAAAGCTCGCGCAACCAGTACCTGTCGCCCGCCGAGCGCCAGAGGGCGCCCCAGATCCACGCCACCCTCGTCCAGATGCGCGACCTGTTCCGGCAGGGGCACGCCTGGCAGGCCCTGGAGCAGGCCGCGCGGGCACGGCTGGAGCGGGCCGGGTTCGTGCCCGACTACGTCGCGATCCGTCGCGCCGAAGACCTGGCCGAGCCGGCGCCGGACGAGCGCGAGGGGCTGGTGGCCCTGGTGGCCGCCCGCCTGGGCGTCACGCGCCTGATCGACAACCTTCCCTTCGACTGAAGCCCCTTCACGAACGGGCACTTGCGTTTTGAAGGGCTACGCCCCATAAAGCGCCTCGACAGAGGAGCCCATTCCTGACGAGCGGGGCCTCCCTCCGTTAGAATGGGCGTTTTTGCAACCGCCACATCCCCAGAGACCGCCATGCAGCTCAACATGCTCAAGTGCAAGATCCACCGCGCCACGGTGACTCACGCCGAGCTGAACTACGAAGGCTCCATCGCCATCGACGGCAACCTGCTCGACGCCGCGGGCATCCGCGAGTACGAACAGATCCACGCGTGGAACATCAGCAACGGCGAGCGTTTCGTCACCTATGCGCTGCGTGCCGACGAGGGCTCGGGCATCATCTCGGTGAACGGCAGCGCGGCGCGCCGCGTGTCGGTGGGCGACCTGGTCATCATCGCCGCCTTCGCGAGCCTCTCCGAGGCCGAGATGGCGAAGTACCAGCCCGACCTGGTCTACGTGGATGCGAGCAACCGCATCACGCATACGAATCATTCGATTCCGAAGCAGGCGGCCTGATCGAGAGCCGTAGCCGGGCGTCGCCATGGGCGACGCCCGGCGCTGGGTTCCTGCGAACGCAGGAACCCAGCGCCTTGCAACGGGTTTTCGCGGCGATGCTCCATCGGCTCTTAAATGGAGCCGCTCCATACAATCCACTTACGCTGCACTGCGGTAATATTCGGGCTTCCCTCCGTCGCACCCAAGTGGAAGCCATGGATTCAAAGCACGCCCCCCTGCCTTCGTTCGAAGCGCACGCCGCCCGCCTGGCCGGTACCCATCTCCGCACCCTCGTCAACGATGACGCCCGCGCCCAGCGCCTGCGTCGCCGCGTGGGGCCGATCCTCCTGGACATCACACGGCAGAAGCTCGACGTCGCCGCGCTCGATGCCGTGGGACAGTACATCGAAGGCACCGGCTGGAAGGCCGCGCGCGATGCGATGTTCGAAGGCAAGCACATCAACACCTCCGAAGATCGCGCCGTGCTGCATACCGCCCTGCGCGGCGGCGCCTCGCGCCATCCGGCCGCGCCGGCCGACGTGCGCAAGGAAGTGTCCGACGCGCTCGACAAGATGGAGCAGCTGGTCAATGCCGTGCATCGCGGCGAAGGCGAGTCGGTCGGCCTGATCGGTCGCGTGACCGACGTGGTCAACATCGGCATCGGCGGTTCGGACCTCGGTCCGCGCCTGGCCGTGCACGCGCTCGAACAGTTCCACGTCAAGGGCATCACCAGCCATTTCCTCACCAACGTCGACGGCCAGGCGGCCACCGACCTCATGAAGAAGCTCGACCCGGCGCATACGCTGGTGATCCTGGTGTCCAAGAGCTTCAACACGCAGGAGACCCTGCTCAACGGCGGCGTCTTCCGCAACTGGATCCTCAAGGCCAACGACGGCGACGAGGCGAAGACCTCGAAGCATTTCATCGCCGTGAGTTCCAACGTCGAAGCGGTGAACAAGTGGGGCGCTTCGCAGGTGCTGCCCATGTGGGATTACGTGGGCGGTCGCTTCTCGCTGTGGTCCGCGGTCGGTGCGTCCATCGCCTTCTCGATCGGCATGCAGGGTTTCCGCGACCTGCTCGCGGGTGCGGCGGAAGCCGACGACCATTTCCGCACGGCCGAGTGGCAGGACAACGTTCCGGTGCTGCTGGCCATCGCCGAGCTCTGGAACCGCAACATCCTTGGCCGCAGCAGCCGTGCCGTGGTGCCTTACGTCGATTCGCTCGCCGACCTGCCGTCGTACCTGCAGCAGCTGGAAATGGAGAGCCTCGGCAAGCACGTGCATCCCGACGACGGCAGCGAAGTGGCCCAGTCCACCGTGCCGGTGGTGTGGGGCAGCATCGGCACCAATGCCCAGCATGCCTATTTCCAGGCATTGCACCAGGGCACCGATACCGTGCCGCTGGAATTCATCGGCCTGGTGAAGCCGGCGCACACGCTGCGCGAGAACCACGACGTGCTGCTGTCCAACCTGCTGGCGCAGGCCGCCGCGCTGTCGTTGGGCAAGACCTTCGACGAAGCCTTGGCCGAAGCGAAGACCGGCACCGACGAAGAACGTCGCGCGCTCGCCGCGCAGCGCACCTTCAAGGGCGACCGTCCGAGCACGGTGTTCATGCTCGACTCGCTCACGCCGCATTCGCTCGGCGCGCTCATCGCGCTCTACGAGCACAAGGTGTTCATGCTCGGCCACCTGTGGGGCATCAACGCATTCGACCAGTGGGGCGTGGAGCTGGGCAAGGTCATCGCCAAGCAGATCTATCCCTCGCTCGCCAACGACAAGAGCGCGGGCGACCTGGGCCAGTTCGACGGCGCGACCCGCGGCCTGATCGAGGCCATCCGCGACCGCCGCTGATCCGGGCCGACGTTCGCAAGCAAAGAAAGCCCGGCTTGCCGGGCTTTTTTCTTTTCAGGAGAAGACACGTGACCGAATCGATCGACACCCTGGGTGGCATGCGCGTGCTCATGTGCTCGGCGCACGGCGTTACGCTGGCGGATGGCGGGTTCGACGATCTGCTGGGCGAAGCGCTGGGGCATCGCGTGGACATGCTCGTGCTGCCGGTGGAACGGCTGGGCGAGGGGTTTCTCGACCTGCGCACCGGTATCGCCGGTGCCGTGTTGCAGAAATTGGTGAATTACCGGCTTCGCGCCGCAGTGGTGGGGGATGTGTCGCACGCGTCCGAGCGAAGCACGGCGTGGCGGGACTTCGTGCGCGAAGCCGATCGCGGGAAGACGTGCTGGTTCGTGGGTGACGTCGGTGAACTCGAGGCGCGACTGGTCTCGAACTGAGGCGTCATCGCTCGCACGGGCTCAAGGTGCTGGGCTCCTGCGTGCGAAGGAGCGACGTGAGTATTTTTCTGACGCAACGATGAATCTCGCGACTCGTCGCTCCTGCGCACGCAGGAGCCCAGTGCCGTGTGTCCGAACTTGCGACAGCGTGTGATCGAAAAAACGGTCACACCTCGAGCGTGGCCAGGTCGCCCTTTTCCTCGAGCCACTGCTTGCGGTCGCTCGCGCGCTTCTTCGCCAGCAGCATGTCCATGAGCTTCTGCGTGCCGTCGTCGACGTCGACGGTGAGCTGCACCAGGCGCCGGGTGTCCGGATGGATGGTGGACTCGCGCAACTGCGCGGGATTCATCTCACCCAGGCCCTTGAAGCGCGTGACCGAGACGGCGCCCTTCATCTTCTCGCGCTCCACCTTCTCGAGCATGAGCCGCTTTTCTTCCTCGTCGAGGCAATAGAACACCTGCTTGCCCACGTCCACGCGGAACAGCGGCGGCATGGCGACGAACACATGGCCCTGGCTCACCAGGGTGGGGAAGTGGCGAAGGAACAGCGCCGAGAGCAGGGTGGCGATGTGCAGGCCGTCGGAGTCGGCGTCGGCGAGGATCACCACCTTGCCGTAGCGCAGGCCCGAGAGGTCGTCCTTGCCCGGGTCGCAGCCGATGGCCACGGCGAGGTCGTGCACTTCCTGCGAGGCCAGCACGGCGCCGGATTCGACTTCCCAGGTGTTGAGGATCTTGCCACGCAGCGGAAGGATGGCCTGGAAATCCTTGTCGCGCGCCTGCTTGGCCGAGCCGCCCGCCGAATCGCCTTCGACGAGGAAGAGTTCGGTGCGGGTGAGGTCGGTGGCCGCGCAGTCGGCGAGCTTGCCGGGCAGGGCGGGGCCCTGGGTGATCTTCTTGCGCACCACCTGCTTGGCCGCCTTCAGGCGCGCGCTGGCGCGCTCGATGGCGAGCTGGGCGATCTTCTCGCCGAGGTCGACGTGCTGGTTGAGCCACAGGCTGAAGGCATCGTGGATCACGCCCTCGACCACGCCGGCGGCGTTGCGCGACGACAGGCGTTCTTTCGTCTGGCCGGCGAACTGCGCGTCCTGCAGCTTGATGCTGAGCACGAACGACAGGCGCTCCCAGACGTCTTCCGGCGCCAGCTTCACGCCGCGCGGCAGCAGGTTGCGCAGGTCGCAGAATTCGCGGATGGCGTTGGTGAGGCCCGAGCGCAGGCCGTTGACGTGCGTGCCGCCCTGCGCGGTGGGAATCAGGTTGACGTAGCTTTCCTGCACCAGGTCGCCCTCGGGCAGCCAGGCCAGGGCGACATCGAGGGCGTCGGTGTCGCGGGCGAAATGTTTCACGAAGAGATCGGCCGGCAGCGCCTCGGCGCCCTGCAGTTCGCCGCGCAGGTAATCGGGGAGGCCGTCTTCGAAATACCACTCGGTGGTCTCGCCGCCTTCCTCGTGCAGGCGCACGGTGAGGCCCGCGCAGAGCACGGCCTTGGCACGCAGCAGGTGTTTGAGCTTCGAAACGAGGATCTTCGGCGTGTCGAAGTATTTCGGGTCGGGCCAAAAGCGCAGCGTGGTGCCGGTCTTCTTCTTCGGTACCGAGCCGATCACCTCCAGGTCGCTCGCACGGTCGCCGTCGGCGAAGCTCATGCGGTATTCCTGGCCTTCACGACGGATGGTGACGTCCACCCGGGTGGAGAGCGCGTTCACCACCGAGACGCCCACGCCGTGCAGGCCGCCGGAGAAGGCGTAATTCTTGTTGGAGAACTTGCCGCCGGCATGCAGGCGCGTGAGGATCAGTTCGACGCCGGGCACCTTCTCCTCGGGATGGATGTCCACCGGCATGCCGCGGCCGTCGTCGCTGACCTCGACCGAGCCGTCGTTGAAGACGGTGACCTCGATGGTCTTGGCGTGGCCCGCCAGGGCCTCGTCGACGGAGTTGTCGATGACTTCCTGCGCCAGGTGGTTGGGGCGCGAGGTGTCCGTGTACATGCCGGGGCGACGCTTGACCGGGTCAAGGCCGCTGAGGACTTCGATGTCTGAGGCGTTGTAGCGAGTGTTCATGAGGCGTCGCGGTGATTCGTAGCCGGGCAGAATGGGCTTTCGCCGGTCGGGTGGTCAAGTTTTGCAGGTGACGGTGTCAGACCCTGAGACGGTGAGGTGGCCTGGTTCGCCGATGCGATCGGCTCCCACCCCTTCGGTAGGCGGTCTCTGCAAGCCATCCTACCGAAGGGGTGGGAGCCGATCGTATCGGCGAAGACCGGCGCAGCCGGTCACAAGGGCGCGCAATGCCATTCGAGCCATGCCCGATCCTCGCCCCCCAGCAGCGGCGACAACGCCGCCCGCACGGTCGCGTGGTAATCGTCCAGCCACGCCCGCTCCGACGGCTCCAGCAGCCGCGGCTCCAGGGTGCGCCGGTCGAACGGGCAGAGAGTCAGCGTCTCGAAGGCGAGGAATTCGCCGAATTCCGTGGTGTCGGCCTGCACCACCACGGCGAGGTTCTCGTGGCGGATGCCGTGGCGGCCAGGCTTGTAGAGGCCCGGTTCGATGGACGTGATCATGCCGGTTTCCAGCGGTACCAGGTCGGCGCCGGGGCGCGGCGGGCGGATGCCGTGCGGTCCTTCGTGCACGTTGAGGAAATAGCCCACGCCATGGCCGGTGCCATGGCCGAAGTCCATGCAGGCGGCCCAGAGCGGCGCGCGGGCGAGGGCGTCGAGCTGGGGGCCGCTGGCGCCCTTGGGGAAGCGGGCGCGCGACAGCGCGATCATGCCCTTGAGCACCAACGTGGAGTCGCGGCGCTGTTCGTCGGTGACCGGACCCAGCGCGAGCACGCGGGTGATGTCGGTGGTGCCGCCGAGGTATTGGCCGCCGGAATCCACCAGCAGCAACCCCTGCGCGGCGAGCGGGCTGAAGCCGGCTTCCGTGGCGCGGTAGTGCGGCAGGGCGCCGTTGGCCTGGTAACCGGCGATGGTGGAGAAGCTCTCTCCGACGAATCCGGCCTGCGCGGCACGCGCCTCGCGGACGAGGGTGTCGACGTCCAGCTCGGTCAACGGCTCGCCGGCGGCGAGCCCGGCTTCGAGGCGGCGGAAGGCACGCACCAGGGCCGCGCCGTCGCGGCGCATCACGTCGCGGACGTGGTCGAGTTCGTCGCCGGTCTTGCGCGCCTTGCGGGCCGTCGACGGCGCGCTCGCGCGGACCTGCTTCACCGGGGCGGGCAGACCTTCCAGCACGGCCACCACCACCTTGCCGGGGTCGATCATCAGCACGGCATCGTCCGGCAGCGCGGCGAGCGCGGAGGCCGCCGTGCCATAGCCGGCCACCGCGACGCCGTCGGCGGCGAGCGCGGCCTTCACGTCGGCCGGCAGCTTGGCCGCATCGACGAACAGGGTGGCGCGGTCGTGTTCGACGAGCAGGTGGGCGAGGAAAACGGGGTTGTATTCGACATCGGCGCCACGCAGGTTGGTGAGCCAGGCGATGTCGTCGAGGCTGGAAACGAAGTGATGCGTGGCGCCCGCGCGGCGCATCGCCTGGCGCACGTGGCCCAGCTTCTCGTCGCGGCCGACGCTGGCGAACGGGGCGGGATGCGCATATACCGGCGCCTCCGGACGGGCGGGGCGATCGGGCCACGCGGCGCCGGGCAGGTCGAGGTCGGTGCGCAGGCGAGCGCCGACGGCGCCCAGCCGCCTGGCGAGGTCTTCCGCGCCGGCCACGGAGATGCTGTCGCCGGCCACCGCCACCACGTCGCCGTCGCCCAGGGTCTCGACCAGCCACGCCACGTGCTCGGGCGTGTGCGCCACGTTCAGTTTCATCAACGGCAGGGTGGTGCCGGCCAATTCGGCGTCGGCCTGGGCGAAATACCTCGAATCGGTCCATAGGCCGCCGCCGGTGGATGTCACCACGAGCGTGCCGGCCGATCCGGTAAAGCCCGAGAACCACTCGCGGCCCTGCCAGCGCGCGGGCAGGTATTCGGAAAGATGGGGGTCGGCGCTGGGCACGACGACGGCAGCGACGCCTTCACGGGCCATGGCGGCGCGAAGGGCCTGGAGACGGGCGGGAATGGGAGATGTGCTCATGGGCCCATGGTAAGGGAGAGCGCCGCCATGTGTCCCTTCGTTCAGGGGGCCACTCGCGAGCCGCCCCGCACTTGGGTAAAATACAAATTTCCAGCACTGGCTGCTCGCATGACTCCCCTGATTTTCGTCACCGGCGGTGTGGTGTCTTCCCTCGGGAAAGGCATCGCAGCGGCGTCGCTTGCGTCCATTCTCGAGGCGCGCGGCCTTTCGGTCACCATGATGAAGCTCGATCCGTACATCAACGTGGATCCGGGCACCATGAGCCCCTTCCAGCACGGCGAGGTCTACGTCACCGACGACGGTGCCGAGACCGACCTCGACCTGGGCCACTACGAGCGCTTCGTGCGCACGCGCCTCACCGGCAAGAATTCCATCACCACCGGCAAGATCTACGAATCGGTGATCCGCAAGGAGCGTCGGGGCGATTACCTCGGCGCCACCGTGCAGGTGATTCCGCACATCACCGACGAGATCAAGCACGCCATCCACGAAGCCACCCGCGGTTTCGACGTGGCCCTGGTCGAGATCGGCGGCACGGTGGGCGACATCGAATCGCTGCCGTTCCTCGAAGCCATCCGTCAGCTGCGCATCGAGCACGGCCCCGAGAAGTGCATGTTCGTGCATCTCACCCTCGTGCCGTACATCAAGGCCGCCGGCGAGATCAAGACCAAGCCCACCCAGCATTCGGTGAAGGAGCTGCGCTCCATCGGCATCCAGCCCGACGTGCTGCTGTGCCGTTGCGAAGAGCCGCTGCCCGACGGCGAGCGCCACAAGATCGCGCTGTTCACCAACGTGCCGAAGAACGCCGTCATCAGCACGATCGACGTCGACATCATCTACAAGCTGCCGATGTGGCTGCACGAGCAAGGCCTCGACGACCTCGTCATCAAGCGCCTGGGCCTCGATGCCGGTCCGGCCGACCTCTCCAGTTGGATCCGCACGGTCGAGGCCGTGGAGCATCCGCGCGACGAGGTCACCATCGCCATCGTCGGCAAGTACGTGGAGCACAAGGACGCCTACAAGTCGCTGGGCGAGGCCCTGCGCCACGGTGGCATCAAGCAGTCCACGCGGGTCACGCTGGAGTGGGTCGATTCCGAAGAGGTCGAGGCGCGCGGTGCGCGCGCGGTGCTCGGCGGCGCCGATGCCATCCTCGTGCCCGGCGGCTTCGGCAAGCGCGGTTTCGAGGGCAAGATCCTCGCGGCCCAGTTCGCCCGCGAGACCGGCATCCCGTATTTCGGCATCTGCTACGGCATGCACGCCGCGGTGGTCGAGTTCGCGCGCAACATCGCGGGCCTGTCGCAGGCCGATTCCAGCGAAAACGATCGCAACACGCCCGACCCGGTCATCGGCCTCATCACCGAGTGGACCACCGCCAGCGGTGAGATCGAGACCCGCAACGAGCGCTCCGACCTGGGCGGCACCATGCGCCTGGGTTCGCAGGAGGCCCGCCTCAAGGCCGGCACGCTCGCCCGCGAGCTCTACGGCGAAGACGTGGTGCGCGAGCGCCATCGCCACCGCTACGAGTTCAACAACCGTTACCGCCAGTCGTTCGAAGACCTGGGCCTGGTGATCTCCGGCAAGTCGATGGACGACCTGCTGGTGGAGATCGTCGAGCTGCCGCGTCAGGTGCACCCGTGGTTCCTCGGTTGCCAGGCGCATCCCGAATTCACGTCCACCCCGCGCGAGGGCCATCCGCTGTTCATCGGCTTCATCCGCGCCGCGCGCGAGTACAAGGCCGTGCGCGACGGCGAGAAGCTGGCCGCGCGTTCCGAGGAGTCCGCCGCATGAAGCTCTGTGGTTTCGAGGTCGGCCTCGACCAGCCGTTCTTCCTGATCGCCGGTCCCTGCGTCATCGAGTCGATGCAGCTGCAGCTCGACGTGGCCGGCAAGCTCAAGGAGATGACCGATCGCCTGGGCATCAACTTCATCTTCAAGTCGAGCTTCGACAAGGCCAACCGGTCCTCCGGCACGAGCTTCCGCGGCCCGGGCATGGAAGAAGGCCTCAAGGTGCTCGACGCGGTGAAGAAGCAGATCGGCGTGCCCGTGCTCACCGACGTGCACGAATACACCCCGATGAACGAGGTGGCCGCCGTGGTCGACGTGCTGCAGACGCCGGCCTTCCTGGCCCGGCAGACCGACTTCATCCAGAACGTGGCCCGCGCCGGCAAACCGGTGAACATCAAGAAGGGCCAGTTCCTCGCGCCCTGGGACATGAAGAACGTCGTGCAGAAGGCGTTCGACGTGGGCAACCACGACATCATGGTCTGCGAGCGCGGCGCCAGCTTCGGTTACAACAATCTCGTGTCCGACATGCGCTCGCTGTCGGTGATGCGCGAAACGGGCTGCCCCGTGGTCTTCGACGCCACCCACTCGGTGCAGTTGCCGGGCGGTCAGGGCACCAGCTCGGGCGGCCAGCGCGAGTTCGTGCCGGTGCTGGCGCGCGCGGCCGTCGCCGTAGGCGTTTCCGGGCTGTTCGCCGAGACCCACCCCAATCCCGCCGAAGCGCTCAGCGACGGTCCCAACGCGTGGCCGCTCGACCAGATGGAAGAATTGCTCGAGACCCTCATGGAGCTCGACCAGGCCGTGAAGCGTCGCGGTTTCAAGAACCACGCCTGACGATGCCGGCCCGCGCGCACCGCTTCCGCTGGCCCGCGCGCACCGCATCGTCTTATATTCCCCCAGTCTTCGGCCGCGGCGCGCCCTTGCGCGCCGCGGCCGTGTCCGATCATTCCACCTCGTAACGGGAAGCGCATGAGCACCTCGATCACCCAGATCCACGCCCGCGAAATCCTCGACTCGCGCGGCAATCCCACGCTCGAAGCCGAAGTCACCCTCGCCGACGGCTCGTTCGGCCGTGCGGCCGTGCCCAGCGGCGCGTCCACCGGCACGCGCGAGGCGGTCGAACTGCGCGACGGCGACAAGGGCCGCTACGGCGGCAAGGGCGTGAAGAACGCGGTCGCCAACGTCAACGGCGCCATCGCCAAGGCGCTCGCCGGTCACGACGCGGCCGACCAGAAGGGCCTCGACGACGCCCTCATCAAGCTCGACGGCACCGACAACAAGGGCAAGCTCGGCGCCAATGCGCTGCTGGGCGTGTCCATGGCCGCCGCGCACGCCGTGGCCGCCTCGAAGAAGCAGGCCCTGTGGCAATACCTCATGGTCGACGGCGGCGGTTCGCTGCCGGTGCCGATGATGAACATCATCAACGGCGGCGCCCACGCCGACAACAACGTCGACGTGCAGGAGTTCATGGTGTTGCCGGTCGGCGCGCCGAACTTCGCCGAAGCGCTGCGCTACGGCGCGGAAATCTTCCACGCCCTGAAGTCGGTGCTGAAGGGGCGTGGCCTCAACACCGCCGTGGGCGACGAAGGCGGCTTCGCGCCCAACCTCAAGTCCAACGTCGAAGCGCTCGACACCATCCTCGAGGCGGTGAACAAAGCCGGCTACAAGGTGGGCAGCGACATCCTGCTCGGCCTCGACGTGGCCAGCTCGGAATTCTTCAAGAACGGCAAGTACGACCTGGAAGGCGAAGGCAAGGTCTTCACGCCCGAGCAGTGGGTGGACACCCTGGCCTCGTGGGCCAAGCAGTACCCCATCGTCACCATCGAGGACGGCATGGCCGAAGGCGACTGGGACGGCTGGGCGCACCTCACCAAGGTGGTGGACGGCGGCATCCAGCTCGTCGGCGACGATCTCTTCGTGACGAACCCCAAGATCTTCCAGGAAGGCATCGACAAGAAGATCGCCAACGCGATCCTCATCAAGGTCAACCAGATCGGCACGCTGTCGGAGACGCTCGAAGCCATCGCCATAGCCGACCGCGCCAAATACGCGGCCATCGTCTCGCATCGCTCGGGTGAAACCGAAGACACCACCATCTCCGACATCGCCGTGGCCACCACCGCCACGCAGATCAAGACCGGTTCGCTCTGCCGCACCGATCGCGTGGCCAAGTACAACCAGCTGCTGCGCATCGAGGAGGCCCTGGGCGCCAAGGCGAAGTACGCCGGTCGCGACGCGTTCCCCAACCTCTCCAAGCTGCCCGGCTAAAGGCGGCCCGTGAGCAGTGCGGCACTCCTTCGCTGGGCCGGGTTGATCCTGGTCATCATCCTCATCGCGCTACAGCTGAAGCTGTGGGTCGGCGGTGGGGGGATGGCCGAGGTCGATTCCCTGCGCGCGGCGGTCAAGAAACAGACCGAGGAGAACGCGGGCCTGCAGACGCGCAACCAGGCCCTCGCCGCCGACGTGGAAGACCTCAAGCACGGCGAGCAGGCCACCGAGGCGCGCGCGCGCCAGGAGTTGGGCCTGATCAAGCCGGGTGAAACGTTCTACCAGGTGGTGGAGCCGGGGGCCGCGACCAGCGCGCCGCCGCCTCCGCCGCCCGTCGCGCCCGGCGGCCAGTAATGAATACCCTCTGGTGCGTGATACCGGCCGCCGGCAAGGGCGTCCGGGCGGGCGGCGACCGGCCGAAGCAATACCAGCCGATCACCGGCCGGCCCCTGATCGAGCACACGCTCGAGCGGCTGGCCGCGCATCCGCGTATCGCCGGGTTCGTCGTGGTGATTTCACCCGACGATACCCATTTCGCGAGCCTTCCCCGCGTGCACGGCAAGCCGCTGGTCACCGCCGTCGGCGGCAGCGAGCGTAGCCACTCGGTGCTGGCCGGCCTGCGTGCGCTGCCCGAGTCGGTCGGCGACGACGATTTCGTGCTGGTGCACGATGCCGCTCGGCCCTGCGTGCGCGCGGCCGACATCACCCGTCTCATCGACATGGCCGGAGCGGGCGAGGGCGGCCTCCTGGGCGCGCCGTTGCGCGACACGCTCAAGAGGGCCGACGAGGCCTGCCGCAGCGTCGCCACCGAGCCGCGCGAGGGGCGCTGGCGGGCCTTCACGCCGCAGATGTTCCGGCGTGCGGCACTCTCGCGTGCACTCGGCCTTGCCGCCGACGCGGGTATCGTCGTGAGCGATGAGGCGATGGCGATGGAACGCATCGGCGTCACGCCCCTGCTGGTCGAGGGATCGGAAGACAACATCAAGGTGACCACGCCCGCGGATTTCACGCTGGCGGAGTTCCTGCTCGGGAGAACACGATGATGCGTATCGGCCAGGGATTCGACGTGCACGCCTTCGGGCCCGGCGACCATGTAATGCTGGGTGGCGTGCGGATAACCCACGGCCAGGGCGTGCTGGCGCATTCCGACGGCGACGTGGTGCTGCACGCGTTGTGCGACGCCCTGCTGGGGTCGCTCGCGCTGGGCGACATCGGCAAGCACTTTCCGCCGTCCGACGAGACGTGGCGCGACGCCGACAGCCGCAGCTTCGTTCGTGCCGTGCGCGACATGCTGCGCGATCGCGGCTACGCATTGGGCAACGCCGACATCACCGTGATCTGCGAGGCGCCCAAGGTCAATCCGCACGCGCAGGCCATGCGCGAGACCATCGCCGCCGACCTGGGCGTGGACATCGACCGTATCAGCATCAAGGCCACCACCACCGAAACGCTCGGCTTCACGGGCCGCCGCGAAGGCATCGCGGCCATGGCCACGGTGCTGGTGCAGCGCGCGTGAGCGAGGTCGAAGCCCGGCCCTCCACACCGCGCCTTCACGACAGGCTGGAGGCGATCGATCGGCTCCTGCGCCAGCGCGAGGGTTTCATCGAGTTCGCCGGCGAAGCCCATGACGGCGACGATTCGGCCTTGAAGACCGCCGAAGCGGAGCTTCAATCGCTCCTCGACGAACTGCACCCGGCCGACCTCGCCGACGTGCTCGAGTCGCTGCCGCTGGAAGATCGCCTCGCGGTCTGGCAGCGCGTGCGCTCCGATCGCGACGGCGAGATCCTGCTCGAAGTCTCCGACTCGGTCCGCGAATCGCTGATCGCCGACATGGACGACCGCGAGATCCTCGCGGCGGTCGAACCGCTCGATGCCGACGAGCTGGCCGATCTCGTCGACGACCTGCCCACCGAGGTGCTGCCCGAACTGATGGCCAGCCTCGGCGCGCAGGAGCGCGAGCGCGTGCAGGCGGCCATGTCCTACGAGGACGACCAGGTCGGTTCGCTGATGGACTTCGACATGGTCACCATCCGCGAGGACATTCGCCTGGAGGTGGTGCTGCGCTACCTGCGCCGTTTCGACGAACTGCCCGCGCAAACCGACAAGCTCTTCGTGGTGAACGCCGACAACGTGCTCACCGGCGTGCTGCCGCTGCACTGGCTGCTGGTGAACTCCCCGGACAAGATGGTCCACGAGATCATGGCGCCCGACGTCAACACCTTCCATCCCGAAGACGACGCCTACGAGGTCGCCCAGGCGTTCGAACGCTACGACCTCATCACCGCGCCCGTGGTGGACGGCAACATGCGCCTGATCGGCCGCATCGCCGTCGACGCGATGATCGACCTGATCCGCGAGGAAAGTGAAACCGAAGCGCTGTCGCGCGGCGGCCTGCGCGAGGAGGAAGACATCTTCGCCTCCGTGTGGAAATCGGTGCGCAATCGCTGGGCGTGGCTGGCGATCAACCTCGTGACCGCGTTCATCGCCTCGCGCGTCATCGGTCTGTTCGAGCATTCCATCGAGAAGCTGGTGGCGCTGGCCGCCCTCATGCCCATCGTGGCCGGCATCGGCGGCAACTCGGGAAACCAGACCATCACCATGATCGTGCGCGCCATGGCGCTCGAACAGGTGGGGCCGTCGCAGGCGCGCCGTCTATGGCGCAAGGAACTGGGCGTGTCGCTCATCAACGGCATCGTCTGGGGCGGCGCCATCGGCATCGTCGCCTGGCTGCTCTACGGCAGCGTGTCGCTGGGGCTGGTGATGACCGCGGCGATGACGCTCAACCTGCTACTCGCCGCCTTCATGGGTGTGGGCATTCCCATGCTCATGACCAAGCTCGGCCGCGATCCCGCGTTGGGGTCGAGCGTGCTGATCACCGCCATGACCGACAGCGGCGGCTTCTTCATTTTCCTGGGACTGGCGACGCTGTTCCTGCTCTAAGGCTTTCCAAGATGACCGACGACACGCTTCCCCATGCCTTCGGCGCGCCGCCGCTGCGCGCCCGCCTGCGTTCGACGCCGGAGGACTTCCGCGTGGACGAGATCCTCGGTTACGAACCCGACGGCGCCGGCGAGCACGCGTTCGTGATGGTGGAAAAACGCGGCGCGAACACCGACTGGGTTGCGCGCGAGGTGGCGAAGTTCGCGGGCGTGCCCCCGGTCAACGTCGGCTACGCGGGCATGAAGGATCGTCACGCCGTCACCCGGCAGGTGTTCACGGTGCAGTTGCCGGGCAAGGCCGATCCGGACTGGTCGGCGTTTCCGCACGCGGAAGTGACCCTCACGCCGCTGGGCCGGCACTCGCGCAAGATCAAGCGCGGTGCGCTGCGTGGCAACCGTTTCGTACTGGTGCTGCGCGAGGTGGAGGGCGATCGCGCCGACGCCGAGGCGCGGCTGGCCGCCATCGCCGCGCGTGGCGTGCCCAATTATTTCGGCGAGCAGCGCTTCGGGCTCGGTGGCCGCAACGTCGAGCAGGCGCGAGCCATGTTCAAGGGGCGCCGGATGGATCGCGACAAGCGATCCATCCTTCTGTCGGCCGCGCGTTCGCACATCTTCAACGGCGTGCTGGCCGAGCGCGTGCGAGCGGGAACCTGGGATGCCCCGATGGACGGCGAGATCTGGGGGCTGGACGGATCGCGTTCGTGGTTCGGGCCCGAGGCGTTCGGTGATGCGTTGGCCGAGCGGTTGGCACGATTCGACATCCACCCCACCGGGCCGTTGTGGGGGCAGGGGGAGACACCCGCCGCCGGCGACGTCGGGGAGCTGGAACGTGCCGTGGCGGCGCGTGATGCCGACTTGGCGGAGGGGCTGGCCGGGGCACGGATGGACCAGGAGCGGCGATCGTTGCGACTGAAACCATCGGAGTTCGTTTGGCGCTGGCTGGATGACGGCGCGCTCGAAGTGTCGTTCGCGTTGCCCGCGGGGGCGTATGCGACGACGGTGATGCGCGAGTTGATGGACGAGGCGGAGTCGCGATAACCGACCGCTCCGCCCTGGGTTCCCGCGTGCGCGGGAACGGCATGAGGGTTTCTTGTCGATCGCGGTGAAGTTCGTAGCTCGTCGTTCCCGCGCACGCGGGAATCCAGGGCCTCGGTCGTCACGAAGCGCGATGTGCCTCCAGGCAAAAGCCTCCATCGCGCCGAATCGGCAATTTTTCTTATTGACGCGACGCCGCAATCGCGGTGTCCTTGTCCCCGCGCGGAAGGTGCCGAGCCATGTCGCGCGTACCGGAACATGGGGGCAACATGAACAACCGTATTTTCTTGCAGGCGGCGGGGGCCGTCCTGCTGATGGTCGCCGTATGCGGCCCGGCCTTGGCCCGGAAGTCGGACGAGCCGGCGCCGGATACGCTCTGCACCATCCTGGGCACCGCCGACCGTTACGTGGACACCACCGTCACGGTGCGCGGCATCGCCAGCGCGAGCGGCAAGGCCACCCTGCTCAGCGACGCTGATTGCCAGGGGCGCATCGCCCTCACCATCGATCAGTCGGACAGTCACAGGCGGGAGATATCGTCGCTGCGCCGCGCGCTGTCGACCAACGGCTCGCAGGCCAATGCCACCGTCTTCGGCCGCTTCCATTCCACCGGTGACGCGCAGGTGCCTTACGCCATCGACGTGTACAGCGCGCGCGACGTCGCCGAGGTCAATTAGGCTCGCTCAGACCAGGGTCACCTCGACGCCCTGATCACGCAGGGCGTCGACATCGGCCTGCATGGCGCCCGTATCGGTGATGACCCTGTCCAGTTCGGACACGGGTGCGATGACGGCGAGACTGCGCAGGCCGAGCTTGCTGGCGTCGCAGACCACCACGACCTCGCGCGCGGCTCTCACCATCATGGCGTTGAGCGAGGCTTCCTGCGGATCGGGCGTGGTGACGCCCACGGCGACGTCGAGGCCGTCCACGCCGAGGAAGAGCCGGTCGGCGGACAGCCGCGCGAGCGCGCGCTCGGCATCCAGGCCCACCAGCGAATACGACGTCTGGCGCAGCATGCCGCCCAGCATCATCACGCGCACCGTCGGCAGGCCGCTCAGTTCCAGGGCGATGTTGAGGGCGTTGGTGATGACGGTGAGCGACGACCATTTACGCTGGCGGATGCGCCGCGCGATCTCGACGGTGGTGGAGCCCGAATCGAGGATCACCGTTTCGCCGTCGTCGATCAGCCGCGCCGCGGCCTCGCCGATGCGGCGTTTCTCCGCGAGGCGACGGGTTTCTTTGACGAGCAGGGGCGTGTCCTGCGCTTCGTCCCGTGCCACGGCGCCGCCATGGGAGCGCTTGAGCACGCCGGATGTCTCCAGCGCTTCGAGATCGCCGCGGATGGTCACGGCGGAGACGCCATAGCGCGACACGAGCTCGTCGACGGTGACGCGCTTTTCCTGGCGCACGCGCTCGGCGATGGCACGGCGCCGCTCTTCGATCAGCAGCTTCACGGGCGATGTCTTGGCACGTCGTTGGCTCATGGGGTCGGGTCGGGCAGGCGCAGGAGGCGCGCCGCGTTGTCGTGATAGATCTTGCGCAGGATATCCGACGGGAGGCCCAGTCCGTAGATCGACCAGCGTCCCTGCGGCGGCGCGACGGCGGGCGCGTAGTCGAAGTATTCGTCGTCGGTTTCGAGGAACCGGTAGTAGATCTCGTACAGCTCGTCGCACAGGCGCTGCTGCGGCACGGCGTCGCCATAAGGCGGCGGCACGGCATCGGTACCGAACAGCACGCGATCCTGGAACCGTTCGACGAACGCGCGGCTACGGCGCGGCTGCCGGCCGAGTTCGCCGATACGCGCGCTGATGTCCACCATCGTGTTCGGGTAGCGCGCCAAGGTCGCTTCCAGGTCGTCGAGTCGTTCGCCCTGGTTGCCCACGTGCAGCAGCACGAAGGTGGTGCGCGGATGGCGGGCGATCACACGGTCGCGCGCGGCCATCAGTTCGGCATGCGACGGGTAATCCGCGCCGTAGAACGACCAGTCCGGGTGCTGCGCGAGTTCCTCGTAGCGCTCGTTGTGGCGGTCGGTGGGTTCGAAGAAGGCGAGGGGATCGGCCGTATGCAGGAATACCGGCAGGCCGGTCGCGGCGCAGGCCTCCCACATGGGATCGAAGCGCGCGTCGTCGATGCCCACCAGGGCGCCCCTGTCGATGCCTTCACGCAGGTACAGGCCCAGCGTCTTGAGCAGCTTCAGGCCGCGGGCTCCCACGTGCGCGGCCCGCGTGATGGCGTCGGCCTGACGTTTCGCGTAGTCGGCTTCGCCGAACAGGTGGAACGACGGCTCGGTCATGGTGAAGAAGCGCCCCGGCGCGACGCGATCGAAGCGCGCGATGGATGCTTCCAGCCCGCGTCCGACGCCGCCGGTGAGGTTCACCATGCAGCGAATGCCCTTGCGATCCATCAGCGGCAGCAGTGTGTGCGGATCGGCGAAGGCGATCATGTCTTCGCCCAGCGACACGCCGCCACGGGTCTCGCGCATCCAGGTCAGGTGCGTATGCACGTCGATCACGGGAAAGCGCGGGGTTTCCACACGCGTCGTCTTGCCGCCGAGCATGCTGCGCGGGGCGAAGTCCACCAGCCGCAGGTCGGCGGCGACAGGGGCGGTTTCGAGGGGATTCTTGCCGGACGGCTGCTCACCGCCCGCCACTTTCGCGGCGGGCGGCGAGCAGCAGAGGCAACCAGTCCAGGCGTCGTCGGTCACGAGGGGTTCCTAGCGCGAATAGCGCTTCATGATCTCATGCACCTGGCGGGTGAGCGCCACGGCCTGTTCGAACGGCCGCAGCCACATGTTGCGGCCGAACATTACGCCGGTCGCGCCCGACTGCATGTAGAACTCCACCTTGCGCAGCACTGCTGCGTCATCGTCGTTCTTCTCGCCGCCGGAGAACAGCACGATGGTGCGGCCCGCGGAGCGCACCACGCGCGCCGTGCGCGCGGCGGCGTCTTCGGCGAGCGCGTCGTAGGGAGCGGGCGCGCCGTCGCGGCGATCGTCCGGTTCGTGCAGCTTGACGATGTCGGCGCCCACTTCGAGGGCCACGCGCGCGGCGTAATCCTGCGCGTAGAGCGAGCCCTTGCCGCCGCGCGCGTCGATGGCCGAGCCACGCGGATAAGACCACAGCACCAGCGGCATGCCGTAGCGGTCGCAGTCCTCGCGCACCTGGCGCAACTGGCGCAGTTCGTCGTGCTGGCGCGGCGATCCCACGTAGAGCGTGTAACCCACGGCATCGGCGCCGAGGCGCACGGCATCTTCCACCGATGCGAACTGCGGCGAGGTGGCGTCGCCGTCGCCCGGGATATTGGTCTTGCCGTTGAGTTTCAGGATCAGCGGCACACGGCCGGCATGCCGGCCCATGTATTTGCTCGCCAGGCCGATGCCCAGCGCGATGGCCGAGAAGCCGCCGGCCTCGGCCAGTTCGAACTGGTAGCTGGGGTCGAGCGCGGGCGGATGCGGAAAGAAGTCGGTGGGACCATGTTCCAGGCCCTGGTCGAGCGGCAGCACCAGGAGGGTGCCGTTGCCGGGGCCGTGGCCGTAGAGCATCCGGTGCAGGCGCGTGCGCTTGCCCGGAGGGAGATCCAGGGTGGCGAGGGTGGGAGCGATCGGCGAAAGGGCTTGCATGTCGGTTTTCCTCGGGGATACCCTGGAATCGAAAGTTTCGTTATCTTTCGTTTATCAACGTATCGAAGTCAAGCCCGATGACAGCGCAATCCCAGGACCTCGTTCCGAACCTCGCCGCCCTGAGTGCCGCCGCCCCCGAGCGGCAGCGGGCCGCGGGCTATGCCGACACCCTTCGCGAGATCCTCCAGCAGCCCTCCACGTGGCGCGCCACGGCCGGATCGCAGGGCGCGCGCCACCGTGCCCTCATCCAGCACATGCTGGCGTCGGGCGTGGAACACGTGGTCCTGACCGGGTCGGGCAGTTCGGTCTACGTGGGCGACGCCGTCGCGCCGTGGCTGCAGGCGGAGCTGGGCATCCCGGTGCGGGCGATTCCCGCGGGCGATCTCCTTACCCATCGGGCGGGCGTGTTGGCGCGGGGGCCGGGCCTGCTCGTATCGATCGCGCGCTCCGGTGACAGTCCCGAGAGCGTGGGCGCGGTGGATGCCGTGCTGGCGGCGGCGCCGACGTGGCGGCACCTCGCGCTCACCTGCAACGCGAACGGCGCGCTGGCCACGCGCTACGTGGACGATGCGCGGGTCGACGCCATCGTGCTCGACGAGCGCACCAACGATCGCAGCCTGGTCATGACCAGCAGCTTCACCAACCTGATGCTGGCGGCGAGCCAGCTCACGCGGTCGACCCCCGTGGCGGCCGACGGTGCCGCCGCGCTGGCCGAACGCGTCGTGGATATCTACGTCGACGCGCTGGCCGCGATGGCATCGAACGGCGGCGACACGGCGGTCTACCTCGGTACGGGATGCGCGTTCGGCGTGGCCCGCGAAGCCGCGCTGAAGATGCTGGAGATGACCGGGGGCGACACGGTGACGCTGGCCGAAACCTTCCTCGGCTTCCGTCACGGTCCGATGGCATGGCTCAGCCGCGGCGGCACGCTGGTGGCATTCCTTTCGGGCGACGCCACGGTGCGCGCATACGAAACCGACCTCCTGCGCGAGCTCGACGCCAAGGGCCTCGGCGCATCGCGCGTCGTGGTGGGCGAGGGCATCGATCCATCGCTGGCCGGCCCCTCGGGCCTCGCCATCGACCTCCCCGGCCTGTACCGCTTGCCGCCCGTGCAGCAGGGCCTTCTGCATGCCTTCGTCGGGCAGTGGCTGGCGTTCTTCCGCTGCCTGCACCTCGGCCACCGTCCCGACACGCCGTCGGAAGGCGTGCTGACCCGCGTGGTGGGCACCTTCGCGCTGCATGGTCCGGAGGTCGGCGCGTGAAGCCGGTGGTCGTCGCCGGCGAGCTCAACGTCGATCTCATCCTCACCGGCATCGACGGCCCGCCGGTGTTCGGTGGCGAAATCCTCGCCCGTGGCCTGTGCCACACGCCGGGCAGCTCGTCGATGATCTGCGCGATGGGCCTGGCCCGGCTGGGGACCCTCGTACGCTTCGTCGGGCGTGTGGGCGACGACGAACGCGGGCGCTATTGCGTCGGCGCGCTCTCGGGGGAAGGCGTCGACGTGCGCGGCGTCATCGTCGATCCGTCGCTGGAAACCGGCCTGACCGTCGCCCTGTCGGGCGCGGGCGACCGCGCGCTCGTGACGTATGCGGGTGCGATCGCCGCGCTGCGCGCCTCCGACGTGGGCGACGATACGCTGCGCGACGCGGCGCACCTGCACGTTTCATCGTATTTCCTGCAGACCGCGCTACGCGAAGAGTTGCCGGAACTCGTCGCGAGAGCACGTGGCGCGGGGCTCACCGTATCGCTCGATCCGGGACACGACCCGTCCGGCCGCTGGAACGGCGGCCTGCGCGACCTCCTTCCGCGGATCGACGTCTTCCTGCCCAACGAGGTGGAGGCGCTCGCCATCACGGGCGCTCGTGATGTCGATACCGCCTTGCGCGAACTGGCCCCCCTCTGCCCGACGGTGGCGATCAAGACCGGCGCACGTGGCTGCATCGGCATCCAACGGCAGGATGCGCCGCTCCGCGTGCCTGCGTATGCCGTCGATGCGGTGGACACCACCGGTGCCGGCGACGGCTTCGACGCGGGCTTCCTGCATGCGTGGTTAAACCGGTGGCCACTGGAGGCCTGCCTTCGTTGGGGTGCGGCGTGCGGCGCGCTGTCCACGCGGGCCCTCGGCGGCACGCCCGCGCAAGCCTCCATCGACGACGTGCGCGCCTTGATCGGGAGCGCTGCATGATCACGGTCGCCGGCTTCAACAGCGCCATCGATCGCCTGATCGACGTGGGTACGTTGCGGCCCGGTGAGGTGCAGCGTGCCGACGGTGCCGTGGCGCGCCCCGGCGGCAAGGGCGTGCACGTGGCGCAGACCATCGCGGCACTGGGCATGCCGGTGACGCTGGTGGGCATGTGCGACGGCGCGCACGCCGAGTGGTTCGGCGACGGGCTGGCACGGCGTGGCGTGCGTTTCCGCAGCGTGCGTTCCTCCGTGCCCTTGCGCCAATGCCTGGCCATCCGCGAAGCCGACGGCCGCATGACCGAAATGCTCGAACGCGGTGCCGACCCCGGTGCCGATGCGCGTTTCGTGCTTGACCAGACCTTGCGCCACTGGCTCGCCGAAAGCGAGGCGCTGGTATGCACCGGCAGCCTGCCGGCGGGTTTCGCCGACGATTACTACGCGACGCTCGTGCGCGATGCGGTGGTGCCGTGCTTGGTCGACGCGAGCGGTGCGGCGCTGGGGCTGGCGGCCGAACGCTCGCCGTTTCTCGTCAAGCCGAACGCCAGCGAAGCCACGGAACTGGTCGGCTACCCGGTTGTGGACGCCGTCGATGCCGCGCGCCTGCTGCGCACGTTACGCGCGCGAGGCATCCGGCATCCGGTGGTCACCCTCGGCGCCGACGGGGCCCTCGGTGCAGAAGGCGGTGAGGTATGGCATGCGCGACTGACGGTGGACGGCGTGCGTAACGCGGTCGGCTCGGGCGACTGCTTCCTCGCCGGCATGGCGGTTGCCTTGCTGCGCGGCGAAAGCATGTCCGACGCGTTGCGCCTGGCGGTGGCCTGCGGCGCCGCCAACGCTCTCGGCGACGAAACCGGATTCGTGACGATGGACGCGGTGCGCGAGCTTCTGCCGCGCGTGCACGTGCATCGATTGGATGGCTAGCACCACAGCGGGAGAACGAACGATGGGGAAGGCAGGGTGGAAGCGTCGCGCGTTGGCGGCATCGTGCGCTATCGCGTTCATGGCGGCCGCGAATGCCGGCGAGTTCGGGCGGGGCGGCATGTCGGTGCGTTGGGCGCTGTCCGACGGGCATATCGGCGACGTGGTCGTCACCGACCGGATCAACCGGCGCGAGGTGCCCATCGTGGCGCCGTTCCAATTGACCCTGGCCGACGGCAAGGTGCTTGGCGCCGCGGACTTCCGGCTCGACGGCGAGGTGAGCGAGCAGGCGTTGACGCCCAATCCCCGGGCATCACGCGCGGCGGAGCGGTTGCCGGGCCGGATCGCGGTGGCACGTTTCACCGATGCCGAAGGGCGTTTCCGCATCGAGCAGGCATGGATACAGCGCGAGAATTCGGACTACCTGCGCGAACGCGTCACCATCACCGCGTTGCGGCAGGACGAGGCGATCGCCCGTGTCGATCTCCTGCAGGCGAAGGTGCCCGATTCGGAGGTGAGGGGTTCGGTCGACGGCTCGCCCGTGGTGTCGGGGCGTGACTGGTTCGGTTTCGAGAACCCGCTGTCGAAGAGCGAGGTGCGCGGGGGGAGCCAGGTTCGCCTGTGGATCGAGCGCGAACTGCCCTTGCGCAAGGGCCAGTCGGTGACCTATTCGGCCGCTGTCGGCGCCACGCACGACAACCAGCTCCGCCGCGATTTCCTCGCCTACGTGGAGCGGGAGCGGGCTCATCCATATCGCACCTTCCTGCATTACAACTCGTGGTACGACATCGGCTATTTCACGCCTTACACCGCCGCGCAGGCCGTGGAGCGCATCGATACCATCGGTCGGGAGCTCACGACGAAGCGGGGCGTGACGCTGGATTCCTTCCTCTTCGACGACGGCTGGGACGACCGCAGCGGTACCTGGGCCTTCAGCAAGGACTTCCCCGACGGCTTCCGGCCGCTGGTGAAAGCGGCGAAGGCCTTCGGCGCGGCGCCGGGAATGTGGCTGTCGCCGTGGGGCGGTTACGGGCCGCCGGCGAAAGAGCGTGCCGAACGCGCGGGCGCGGCGGGTTACGAGATCGTGGACCACGGCATGGCCTTGTCCGGGCCGAAATACTATCGGCGCTTCCATGACGTCACCCTGGCCCTGGTCAAGGAGGGCATCAATCAGTTCAAGTTCGACGGCACCGGCAACGCCAACAAAGTGTTTCCCGGCAGCGTCTTCGACAGCGACTTCGATGCCGCTATCCATCTGATCGACGACCTGCGTGCGGCGAAGCCCGATCTCTTCATCAACCTCACCACCGGCACGCTCGCCTCGCCCTTCTGGCTGCGCTATGCCGATTCGATCTGGCGCGACGGCGAAGACGACGAACTGGCGGGCGTCGGCAGCAAACGCGAACGCTGGATCACCTACCGGGATCGCGAGACGTATCACAACATCGTGGAAAAGGGGCCGCTGTTTCCCCTGAACTCGCTGATGCTCCACGGCATCATCTATGCCCGCGAGAACCGCAAGCTCAACACCGATCCCGGCGGCGACTTCGCCAACGAAGTGCATTCGTACTTCGGCAGCGGTACGGCCCTGCAGGAGCTGTACATCACGCCCGAGCTGCTGAGTGCGGAAAACTGGGACACGCTGGCGGAGGCCGCGACGTGGTCGCGCGCCAATGCGGGCGTGCTGCGCGACACCCATTGGATAGGCGGCGATCCCGGCCGTCTGGACGTCTACGGCTGGGCTTCGTGGACACCGGACAAGGCGATCCTCACGCTGCGCAATCCGTCCGACAAGGCGCAATTGGCGGTGATCGACCTGGACCGGCAACTGGAGTTGCCCCCGGGGGCGGTGCGGCGGTTCCGCGCGCATAGCCCATGGAAAGCCGATGCGTCGCAGCCGAGCCTCGTGCTCGATGCGGACAAGCCGCAAACGGTGACCTTGCAGCCGTTCCAGGTGCTTACGCTCGAATTGATGCCGTGAGGCCTGCCACGCGCCTCGCCTCTGAGCAGGCGACAAGGCACCCTACGCTGGTTTAACGTGGAAGGCTGACAAACGACCCATGGGGCGGGAACGATGAAGGGCAAGGTAATGACCGCGGTAGCCAGCCTCGCGCTGGCGATGGCCGCGCCGGCATGGGCGTCGTCGCTGACGATCGACGGCGACCACTTCATGCGCGACGGCAAGCCGTACCTCGTGCGTTCGGGCGAGATCCACTACCCCCGCATCCCCCGCGAGGCGTGGCGCGACCGCCTGCGCAAGATCAAGGCGATGGGCCTGAACACAGTCACCACCTACGCTTTCTGGAACGTCAACGAGCCCGAACCGGGCAAGTTCGATTTCTCCGGTAATGGCGACATCGCCGCCTTCATCCGCACGGCGAAAGAGGAAGGGCTCGACGTGATCCTGCGCCCGGGTCCGTACGTCTGCGCCGAGTGGGAATTCGGTGGCTTCCCCGCCTGGCTGCTGCGTACGCCTGGCCTGCGCGTGCGCAGCTACGATCCCCGCTTCCTGGAGGCCACCGGTAAGTGGTTCCGCCGCCTGCACGACGAGATCGCCCCGCTGCTCGCCAGCCATGGCGGTAACGTGGTGATGGTGCAGGTGGAGAACGAGTACGGCTCCTACGGTGAAGATCGCGATTACCTCGAGGCCATCCGCAAGCAGATCGTCGATGCGGGTTTCGACGTGCCCCTGTTCATGTCGAACGGCCCGGGTCCGGGACGCATGGAGCCAGGCACCTTGCCGGGCACTCTCCCGGTGATCAACTTCGGTGCCGAAGACGATCCGAAGCAGGCCTTCGCCGACTCGGCGCCCTATCTTGCCGGGCACCCGAAGATGGTCGGCGAATACTGGTCGGGCTGGTATGACCGCATGGGCGAACCGCACCAGACCCGCACGACCGAGGTCGCGACCGGGGCGGTGAGCTGGTTCCTCGCCAACGGCATTTCGTTCAACCTCTACATGGCCGACGGCGGCACCAACTTCGGCTGGATGCAGGGCGCCAACGAGGAAGGCGGCGTCTACAAGCCGATCGCCACCACGTATGACTACGACGCGCCCATCGACGAGGCCGGACGTCTCACGCCGAAGTACATGGCCTTGCGCAAGCTCATCGGCGCGCACCTGAACCCGGGCGAGACGTTGCCCGCGCTGCCCGCCTCGTCCCCGACGATGACCGTCGCGCCGTTCAAACTCGATGCATCGGTATCGCTGCTGGATGCGTTGCCCGCGCTGTCGACGCCGCGAACGTCCGTGCGCGTGCGGCCGATGGAAGCCTTCGACCAGAACTACGGCCTGATCCTCTATCGCAAGCGGCTCGATACGGACGCGACCTCGCTCGACGTGGGCATGGTGCGCGACTTCGCCACCGTGATGGTCGATGGCCAGCCGCGCGGCACGCTCGACCGGCGCCTGGGCCAGCATGCGCTCGACGCATCGTTCAAGCGCGGCGATACGCTGGACATCCTCGTCGAGAACATGGGGCGGGTGAATTTCGGTTCGGCGGTGCCGACGGAATACAAGGGACTGCGGCGCGAGGTGAGCCTCGACAAGAAGGTGCTGTCGGATTGGCAGGTCTATCCGTTGCCGTTGAACGATCTTTCGTCGCTGCCGTTCCACGCCGGCCTGGCGGCGAAGGGGCCGCGTTTCCTGCGCGGCGGGTTCGACCTCGATCGTGTCGCAGGCAGCACCTTCCTCGACATGAGCGGCTGGGGCGAAGGACAGGTGTGGGTCAACGGGCACCAGCTCGGCCGCTATTGGTCCGTCGGTCCGGCACAGACGTTGTTCTTGCCGGCGGAATGGCTGCGCAAGGGGCATAACGATGTCGTGGTGCTCGACATGCGCGGCGATGGGCCGGGGCTCATCGCGGGGAGGAAGGATCCGATCTACGCGACGCGTTGATTTGACGGCCGTCGCGGCTCGATTCGCCGATGCGATCGGCTCCCACCCCTTCGGTAGGAGCGCTGCTACCGAAGGGGTGGGGGAGCCCGTCGCATCAGCGAATCAGGCGGGCGATAACCGCCATCCTTCCGCCGTCGCCTCCAGCCGGTGGGTCAGGCCGACTCGCTCCAGAAACACCTCGTCATGCGACACCACCATCAACGCGCCGTCGTAATCGCGCAGCATGGTTTCCAGCGCGTCGAGCGACGGGAGGTCCAGGTGGTTTCCCGGCTCGTCCAGCAACAGCAGGCGTGCCGGCGGGTCACGCAGCGTGGCGTGCGCCAGGCCGGCGGCGAGGCGCTGGCCGCCGCTCAACGATGCCATGGATTGCGTGGCCGCGTCGGCATCCAGCCCCATCTGCATGAGGCGCATGCGTAGCGTGCTCTCGTCCATGCCACGCGTTTCATCGAGCAACGTCGCTACGATCGATCGCGTGTCGTCGAGGTGCCGGAGTTGCTGGTCCAGCCATGCGACCGGCACGAGGGATTCGCACGACCCCTCCGACTGCGTTTCCGACCCGGCGATCACCCGAAGCAGGGTCGATTTGCCCGAACCGTTGGGACCGACGATGCCGATGCGCTGGCGTGCCGTGACGGTCAGGTCCACGTGCCGTAGCGACTCGCGCACATGGGGCAGTACGACACCCTCCATGCGCAGTACGCGTTGCGGTCCGCCATCGAGACCGACCATGCCCATGCGTGGTGCCTCGCGTCGCTCGACGTCGCGGGCGGCCTCGCGTACCCGTTCGTCGAGCGCTTCCCGCGCGCGCTCACGTTTTTCATTTCCGGCAGCCACCGACCGTTCGGCCGCGTTCTTGTGCAGGCCGAGCTGGATGCGCGGCAGGTTCGCTTGCCTGGCCTCCTTCGTGCCGCGGGCCTGCCGCCGCTCCGCGCGCTCGCGCTGTTCGCGAAGGTTGCGCTCTTCCCGGCGGCGCTCGGCCTTGCGGTGGTCGAGCAGGGCGAGGGCATCGGCGCGCTCCTTCTCCCTGAGCTGCACGTAAGCATCGTAACCGCCGCCGTAGGAGCGCAGCCCCGACTCGGACAACTCGACGATACGCTCCATGCGGCGAAGCAATTCGCGATCGTGGCTCACCACGATGAGCCCCGCGCTCCATGCCGACAGGCGCTCGGCGAGAGCGAGGCGTGACGCGCGGTCGAGGTGGTTGCTCGGTTCGTCCAGAATCAGGATATCGGCGGCCGAGAGGAACGCGCCGACGAGCGCGACGCGCGTCGCTTCGCCGCCGCTGAGCGCGGATACCGGCGTGTCGGCGGTGAGATGACCCAGGCCATGGCGTTCGAGTTCGTCGCGTAGCCGGCGCGGCATGTCCCATCGATCGCCGACGATGTCGTAATCGTGCTGATCGACGCCGCCTTCCTCGATACGGGCGAGCGCCGACAGCACGGGCGCGGCACCGGCAAGCGTCGCCACGGTGGCATCGCCATGGAGGTCGGCATGTTGCGACAGATAGAACACGCGACCGTGGCGCGAGACACGTCCCGAGGTCGGTTCGTCCACGCCGGCGAGCAACCGGGCGAGCAGGCTCTTGCCGACACCGTTGCGGCCCACGAGGCCGGTGGGGCGAAGGTCGAAGGTCTCGGTGAGGTCGGTGAAGATCGTGCGGCCGTCCGGCAACACGCGACGGACGCCGTCCAGCGTCAGGAAAGGTGCGGTCATGCGATGTACCCAGTCAATGCGAAGAAGCGGCTCCCGGGGGGAACCGTGCATCTTTACCGTCGGTGACGGCGGCATTACTGGCGCATCGAATGAATACCTTTGCAGGGAGGTCGGTGGAAAAAAGTATAGGGCGATGCGGTGTGGACGACCAGTGGATGCGGCTAGATGGCCTGCAACCGCTCGCCGCCCATCGAAAGACGGCGCATCGCCGACGCGTCGCGCCCCGGCGCCACGCCGAACAGGCGGGAATGCTCGCGGCTGAATGGCGATGCGCTCTCGTAGCCCGCGCGGTACGCGGCGCTGGCCACGCCGGCGTAACGAGCAAAAAAAAGCCCGGGCGACACACCCGGGCTCTTTCGTCCATTCGGACCGGACTTACTGACCGAGGAAGCTCTCGGCCTTCGCGTACGGCAGGCCGTGAGCCTGGGCCACCGGCTCGCAGGTGACCTGGCCTTCGCACACGTTCAGGCCGTTGCGCAGGTGACCGTCCTGGGCCAGCGCCTTCTTCCAGCCCTGGTTGGCCAGTGCGAGCGTGTAGGGCAGGGTGACGTTGTTGAGCGCGAAGGTCGACGTGCGGGCGACGGCGCCGGGCATGTTGGCCACGCAGTAGTGCACCACGCCGTCCACCACGTAGGTGGGATCGGCATGGGTGGTGGCATGCGAGGTTTCCACGCAACCGCCCTGGTCGATGGCGACGTCGACGATGACCGAACCCGGCTTCATGGTACGCACCATGTCGTGGGTGACGAGCTTCGGCGCGGCGGCGCCCGGCACCAGCACGGTGCCGATCAGCAGGTCGGCGCGACGCACCAGTTCCTCGATGGCGGCGCGGGTGGAGAACACGGTGGAGATCGAGGTGCCGAACTGGGCGGCAAGGCGCTTGAGGGCATCGGCCGAGCGATCGACCACGGTGACCTTGGCGCCCATGCCCACGGCGATGGTCGCCGCGTGGGTGCCGGAGACGCCGCCACCGAGGATCACGACCTCGGCGGCCGGCACGCCCGGCACGCCGCCCAGCAGCACGCCGCGACCGCCCTGGGCCTTCTCCAGCGAGTGCGCGCCCACCTGCGGGGCGAGACGGCCGGCAACCTCGGACATCGGGGTGAGCAGCGGCAGCGAGCCGTTGGCGGAAGTGACGGTCTCGTACGCGATGCAGACGGCGCCGGAATCGATCAGGTCCTTGGTCTGCTCCAGGTCCGGGGCGAGGTGCAGGTAGGTGAAGAGGATCTGGCCCTTGCGGAGCTTCTTGCGCTCGACGGCGAGGGGTTCCTTCACCTTCACGATCATGTCCGCGTCGGCGAACACCTGGTCGGCCGATTCGACGATGCTGGCACCGGCGGCCACGTAGTCGGCGTCGGCGATGCCCGCGCCCACGCCCGCACCAGCCTGCACCATCACCTGGTGGCCGTTATGGACCAGCTCCTGCACGGAGGAGGGGATGAGGCCCACGCGGTATTCGTGGTTCTTGATTTCCTTGGGTACACCAATGCGCATCGCCGGATTTCTCTTCTGTAGGGCTGGGAACGGGCGACATGCCCGTTCGAGGGTGTCGCCGACGGCGCAGTATGCGCGAACTTCCCTGCAATAGGTCGCCGATTTATCATGTCCTGGCCCGCCTTCTTCGTATGAATGTCGGCCTTTTGCCACTTCATTGAATTTTTATGCCAATCCGGAATGACCACCTCGACGACCGCGACAGGGCCATCGTCCGCCTGCTCCAGCAGGACGGACGCCTTACCAACCTTGAACTGGCGGCGCAGATCAACCTCTCGCCCTCGGCTTGCCTGCGCAGGGTGAAGCTGCTCGAGGATCGGGGGGTGATCGCCCGCTACGTCATGCTGGTGGACGAGAAAGAGGCGGGGCTGCCGGGCACGGCTTTCGTGCTGGTCACCCTCGACCAGCAGGGGCGCGCGGCGCTGGACGCCTTCGAGTCGGCGATCCACGATCATCCCGAAGTCACCGAGTGCTGCCTGCTGGCGGGTGCGGCCGATTACATGGTGCGCGTGGTCTACGCGGATGCAGCCGATTTCGAGCGCATCCATACCGAGATCCTCACGCAATTGCCGGGCGTGGTGCGCGTGCAGTCGACGCTCGCGTTGCGCACGGTGAAGAAGACCACCGCGTTGCCGGTGTAAGAGCCGATGGTCGATGCGCGAACGAGACCTCGGTAGCCGTCGGACCCGGTCTGACCCCAAGGAGCGCGGACGGCTTGTACTTCGTTGCCGTTCCCGCACTGTCGTGCGCTAGCCAGCAGGGCGCGACTTACCATTCCCGTGTCGATTTCTTGAGTAACTTGTCAGAAGTTAATATAGTGGTTATGCCGCATGACCGCGATAGACAGCCATGACCGACCACCGCTTGCCCGCCCTTTTCGTCGCCGATGCTCGAGGCCTGGATTTCCTCAATTCCATCGCCACACCGGTGGACGTGCCCTACGAGTGGCTCGACGACGGCGAGGGGCTGCTCGACTGGCTGGGCCAGGCCGGTCTCGTGCCGGCCGACGTCCTCGCGACGTTCCGCGAGTCGTCGACGACGGGCGAGCTGGACGCCGTGGCGGCCCAGGCGCGTGAACTACGCGAGTGGTTTCGGGGCTTCGTCCACGAACGTAAGGGCGCGCCGCTTACCCGGCGCGATCTCGACGACCTGGCACCGTTGAATCGGGTACTGCGGCTCGACGATGCATTCGTCGAGATCGTGGCCGACGATGAGGCCTCGCCCCTGACGTTGCAGGAACGCCGCCGGTGGAGTTCGCTAGAGTCGCTGTTGATTCCCGTCGCGCGAAGCATGGCCGATCTCGTCGTCGCGGAAAATTTCGTCGACGTGAAGGCCTGCGAAGGCCCAGGGTGCACGTTGCTCTTCGCCGATCACACGCGCGCCCGGGTGCGCCGTTGGTGCAGCATGGCGGTGTGCGGCAACCGCGCGAAGCAGGCGGCGCACCGCGAGCGAACGAAGCGTCACTGAACCGCGACGGGTTTGCACCCGGTTTTCGCGAAACCGATGCCGGTCGCACACATTCGTCGTGCCAGGGTCCAAGGTATCCCGACAGGAGACGACGATGGCGCAGAGCGCGAAAACCGTATTCACCCATCCCGACGACATCGCCCGCCTGGACCGCCTCGTGGCCGAGCTCGCCGTCAATGCGCGCGTGCGCGTGCACCTGGTCGGCGGTGGCTCGGTGGAAGGCACCGTCGCTGTCACGCCGACGGTCCAGAGCTTTCGCGACGAGGAGGGTACCGAAGGCACCAACGGCGTGGTGCGACTGGAAAAGCCGGACGCCACCGTGTGGCTGGGCGACATGGCTCGCGTCGAGCACCTGGATTCGGTGGTGAAGGGCTCGTCCCGGGCCTGAGGCTCAGTGGATCGGCACCTGCCGTTCGTCGGACAGGTAAGCCAGCAGTTCCGCCAGTGGCACCGGCGCGTGCACGAAATAGCCCTGGATGCGGTCGCATCCGTTTTCCCTGAGCCACGCGTACTGGCCTTCCCATTCCACGCCCTCGGCCACCACCGTCATGCCCAGGGTGTGGGCCAGGGCGATGATGGAACGGCAGATGGATGCGGCGCGCTCGTCGGTATCGACGTCGACCACGAACGAGCGGTCGATTTTCAAGGCGTCGATGGGCAGGTCTCGCAGGTAGGCCATGCTGGAAAAACCCGTGCCGAAGTCGTCGAGCGATACGCGAGTGCCCTGCGCGCTCAGCTTCCGCAACGTGGCGACGTGCGCCGGTTCCATCAGGCTGCTTTCGGTGAGTTCCAGTTCCAGCGCATGGATGGGCAGGCGATAGGTCTCGGCGGCGGCGCGCACCAGGGTAGCCACGTCGGTACCGCGGAACTGCAAAGCGGATACGTTGACGGCGATGGACAGGTGGCCATGCCCGGCCGCGGCCAGCGACGCGTGCGTGCGCGCCGCCGTCTCGAAGGCCCAACGGCCCAGCGGCACGATCAACCCGGTTTCCTCGCATAAGGGGATGAAGACATCCGGCGGGATGAAGCCGCCGCCGGGCTGCGGCCAGCGGATCAGGGCTTCCAACATGCGCACGTGGCCGGTGGCCGCTTCCACGATGGGCTGGAAGTGCATCGTCAGCTCGCCCTCGTCGATGGCCTGGCGCATCCGCGAGGCCATGGTGAGGCGTTCGATCGAACGCTGCGCCATGCCGCGTTCGAACACCTGGACGCGGCCCGGCTCGTGACCCTTGAAATGTGCCGCGAGTGCCGCGTTGGCGATGACCTGGCCGGCATCCGGCCCGTCGGCCGGATGCGAGGCGATGCCGATCTCCGGATCGAGGGTATGCAGGGTGTCGTTGACGGCGACAGGCTCGTTCACCGCCGCGAGCAGCGCGGCCAGGATCGCTTCGTGCCTTGCCTTGTCGCTGATGGCGACGAGGAACCGTTCGCCGGGGCGGTGGGCGATCATATCGCCGGCACCGCCGAGCTGGCTGAAGCGCGAAGCGACCCCGCGAAGCACGCTGCGTCCCACGTCCAGCCCGAAGGTGTCGCTCACGCGGTCGATCCCCCTCAGGTGCACGTAGACCACTTCGTACCACGTGCCCTTGCCGAGGCCGTGATCGAGGTAGTCCACCAAGGCCTCGGTATTCGGCAGGCCGGTGATCACGTCGTGCGTGGCGCGATAGGTCAGGGCGCGCTCGCTGTGGAGGCGTTCGGTGATGTCCTCGGCGAGCACGAGCCGGGCATGGTGGCCGGAGAAATCGATGCTGGCCGCGTGCAGGCGTACGTCTATCGTGCTGCCGTCCTTGCGACGATGTATCCAGACCCTGTCGGTCTGGACTTCTTCCCCCGCGCGGATCGCCGCGACGATCTGCTTGAGCTCGATGGCATCGCGTGCGTCGCGGATGTCGGTGATGCGCATGGAAAGGAATTCGTCGCGAGAGTAACCGTAGGCGCGGATGGCGGCCTCGTTCACTTCGAGAAAGGCGAGCGTGGTCGTGTCGTAGACCCAGAACGGGATGGGGTTCTTGTCGAAGGTGAGGCGGAAGCGCTTCTCCGCATCCGCCAGGCGCCGGGACGCCGCGGTGAGTTCGGCCACGTAGGCGCGTTGCGCACGGTCGCTGATCAGCAGGTGGCGGTAGAGGTAACCGAATCCGGCGCAGTAGAGCAGGTAGAGCAGGGCGCTGAAGATGGTGAAGCGGTACCACGGCCCGAGCACGCTGGCACTGGATATGCCGACCCCCACCCAGAGCGGGTACCGTTCGGGGGCGCTCACGGCGATCATGCGATCCACCCCGTCGATGCGACTGACCCGCCTGTCGCTCCGGCTGTCGAACGGCTTGAACAGTGCGTCGACGGACTGCCCCACGACGCCCGGCGCGTCGCCCGTGCGCGCGACGATGACGCCGAATCGATCGGTGATGGCCGCCACCGCATCGCGTCCCGAACGAAGATGTTCCACGATCTCCTGCAGCAGGCCTTGCTTCACCCGGCCGAGGACGCGCTGTCCGTCCGGCGTGGATACCGCGATCGGCAGCACCCATTCGCCGTGACGTTGCTGGAGCGGGCCGAAGTGCAGAGGCGCCCGCGGATCGGCGGCGAACCACTGGGGCAGCGTGGCGTCGCCTTCCCCAGGCGTAACGGCCGTTCCGTCGGCCGTCACGAGCATGAGGTCGGCCAGTTCGGTCTGACGGCTCGCCACGCCGGCGATGTTTTCCGCGATGAGGGTCGGCGCCCGGTCGGGAATGTTGGCGCGCAGTTCGCTGCTGTCCACGGCGATGCCGTTCATGGCCCGTTCGATGGTGCGCAACTGCGCGCTCAAGAGCCGTTGCCCCTCGTCGGCGAATGCCTGGTTCTGGACGCGGGTGGAGTCAACGCGGCGTTCGTGATCGGTCTCGACCATGAACACGAGAGCTATTCCGAAGACCAGTGCAAGCAATCCCCCGATCATGCGGATGAGCCGCGCGGAATGATGGGGTGATGCCTGGATCATGGATACCCCGTATTGACCGTTTCTATCGTGAAGCTAGCAACGTCCCCGTCATGCGGCAAGTGGGTCCCGCGTGAAGGCCGTCGGCACTCACGTGGACGGGGCGGCGTTTCTCCGCAGGCCGCCACGGGCCAGCCAGACCACCGCCACGGGCATAAGGATGAGTGGCAGGTTGCTGGGCCCCGGTATCCAGATGGCGAGGATGAAAGACAGGATGGACATGATCGGCAGGGCCAGGCTTCGCCGCCGCATGGCCGCGACCTCGCCGGCGGACACGTCGCCGCGAAGGTAGGGCGCGCGAAGCGCGCTGCTGAACAGCCGGTATTGCAGCAGTCCCGCGATCAGCAGGTTGAGCGCGTAGAACATCTCCGGCACGCGCTCGGTCGTGTGCGTACTCATCAACGACGACGAGAAGGGCATGAAGGCCACGGCCATCAGCAGGGCGAGGTTGCGCCATACGATGGCGGGGTCGAAATGCCGCAACAGGCCGAACACGCGGTGATGGGCGGCCCACATCGCACCCACCACGATGAAGCTGAGCACGAAGCCGAAGAAGTGCGGCAGCAGGTCGGCCAGGGCCTGCAACCATGCCGCATCGCCGTGGCCGTCCGGATGCGGTACGTGGATCTCGATCACCAGCAGGGTGATGGCGATGGCGAATACGGCGTCGGAAAAGAACGTCAAACGTTCCAGTTGCTGCTCTTGTGCCCCTGACATGCCCACTCCCCCCGGTTGGCGTGGGACGATCATCGCTTCGACGGCGGCGGGGAGCAACCACCCGGGGTATGATTTTCCCATTCGCATCCAGAGGTACCTGTCCCATGCCCAGGAAGATCAAGGTCGACTTCGTTTCAGACATCGCCTGCCCGTGGTGCGCCATCGGCCTGGGCGGGCTGGAAAAAGCACTGGAAAACCTCCACGACGTCGTCGAGACGGACATCGTCTTTCATCCGTTCGAATTGAACCCGAACATGGTCGAGGGCGGCGAGAACGCCCTGGAACACATCACCAGGAAGTACGGCATGGCGGCCGACGACGTGCGCGCGAACCGCGAGCGCATCAGGGAGCGCGCGGCAAGCGTGGGTTTCGCCATGAACACGTCCGATACCAGCCGCATCTATAACACCTTCGACGCGCACCGCCTGCTGGCCTGGGCGAAGGGCGAGGGCAGGCAGCATGCGCTCAAGCAGCAGCTGTTCGTGGTGAACTTCACGAACCAGGCCGATCCGGGCGATCACGACGCGCTCGTCGCCGCGGCTGAGAAGGCGGGGCTCGATCCCGTCGCCGCCCGTGCCGTACTCGCGTCGGACCGCTACGCCGACGAGGTGCGCGCCGAGGAGAAGTACTGGCAGGGCATGGGCATCACCGGCGTGCCCGCCGTGATCGTCAACGACAAGTACCTGATCTCGGGCGGCCAGCCGCCCGAGGAATTCGAGCGGCAGTTGCGTCATATCGTGCAGGAAGGCTAAGGCGCGCCGCGCGATACCATGCCGGGGGCGCCCCATCGGTGATGGGGCCAGCCGTCGGCGCCTATGAGGTGGCGTGAGCGGATAGTTTGCCCTGGCAGATCCCCGCCGGCTTCCAGTCGGCGATGCGCATGGTCGAGGGCTGCTTCGAATCGTGCAGGGTCAGCGCGAAAGGGCGGCGGGGCGACGTGCCGATCGCCATCAGCGGCATGGGCTGGCCCTCGGGCATGACCACCCTGCCGCCATGCCTGCGGCTTGACGAGCGCGAAGGTGACCGGGGCGTCAATAGCGTCAACGACTTGGCCTGAGCGGACGTTCTGGCGGCCACTCTGCCGTCTCGGCTGAATTCGGGTCAGGCCCTGCCGAAAATGCGAGTTGTGTCGCATCATTGGCAGTAACTTTCCAGGGGCCGTCCATGAGCACATCGATTTCGACCGCGACCGAAGCGCGCCGGGGCAGTATCGCCTGCGTCGGCATGGGCATTACCCTGGGTTCCCACCTGACGCCGATGGCGCGTAGCTACATCGAAAACGCGGAGGTCGTTTTCGCGGCACTATCCGATCACGTGGTGGAAATCTGGCTGAAGCGCATGAACCCGGCCTTCCACAGCCTCACGCCGCTTTACAGCCCAGGCAAGTCCCGGATGAAGACCTACCGTGAGTGGGTGCGGGTGATGATGGCCGAGGTGCGCGCGGGCAAGCGGGTCTGTGCGGTGTTCTATGGCCATCCCGGTATCTTCGCCTGGTCGCCGCATAAGGTGATCGAGGTGGCCCGGGCCGAAGGCTACCTGGCCCACATGGAAGCCGGCATCTCGGCCGAGGATTGCCTGTACGCCGACCTGGGCATCGATCCGGGCAGGGCAGGTTGCCAGCACCTGGAAGCGAGCCAACTGCTTTTCTTCGACCGCGTACTGGACACCGGCGGACACGTGATCCTCTGGCAGTTGGGCGTCGTGGGCGATCGCTCGCTCGGCCGCTTCAGAACCCCCGATGCCTACAGGGAGCTGCTCGTGGAACGGCTGCGCACGGATTACCCGGCCGACCATGGAGTCATCGTGTACCGTGCGCCGACCTTGCCGGTCGAACGACCGCACATCCAACGCGTGGCCTTGGGCGACCTGACATCGGCCGAATTCACCGGGCATGAAACGCTCGTCCTGCCGCCGGCACGCGAGCTGAAACCGAATGCCGTCATGCAGGCACGCCTGGATGCCCTGGATGCCATCCATGGTTCGGGCCGTGAAAGCGTCTCAGTGGCATGAAAGATTAAAGAATACACATCGCTTGCCGCTACAGCGGCAAGCGGTACGACCTCCGTGCCCCTCCCTGGGCGCAAGGTGTGTCATCTCCATTCATAGACTCGATCGGGGGAACATCGATGAGCGATACCGTTGACTTGCTGGAAGCCCTGGGCCGCGACTCCACACTGCGAAACGCGTCGCCGGAGGAGCTGGTGAAGGCGCTCGAAGCGGCGGGCGCGTCCGCTGGCTTGCGTGAATTCGCCGCCAGCGGAAACGCCACGGCACTGACCGAAGAGCTGGGTATCGAACAGGTCCATGTCGAGCACATGAGCCTGACCGGCGGTTGCGAAGGCGATGAGGACGATCCGCATCACCATCCGGACGACGGTGATGATGAGGGCGACGCGTCCGACGACCGAAGCGACGACCCTTCGACCTGACGATGGCGGGCATGGCTTCCGGCGGCTTGCGCCGCATTCGACCCTGGCTGCTGCTGGCCGGTGTCGCACTGTGGTCGCAAGTGACGTGCAGCCATGCCATTACGGCGTCCGCCGCCGATCCCGCCCGTCACCGACTGGCGCAGATCGATGCGATCCGCACGAAAGACCACACACGTTTTCTCGCGATGATGGCCGAGCTTCACCGGGACGCGGATAGCCTTACGCCGTACGAAAAGCGGTACATGCGTTTTCTCGACGGATGGGAAGCGAATTACGAGGGCCGCTACAAGGAATCCATCGACACCTTGCGCGGGGTGATCGCCGAGGCGGAAGACGATGCGCTGGGCACCCGTGCCACCGCCACGTTGATGAACACGCTGACCGGGCAGGGCAAGTACGCCGAAGCCTATGCGATGGCGACCCGTGCCGCGGACACGTTGCCGTCGGTGACCGATCCGGTCGCGCGATTCGTGTTGCTGGCGAACCTGTCGCAGATGCTGACGTTCGCGGGCCAACCCCGGGTGGCACTCGAATACGCCGACATGATGTTGAAGGCCACGCCGCCGGGCGTCTCCCGTTGCGAGGCGCTGGTGCAGAAAGTGGTGGCGCTCGAAGGCGCCCGCCAACTGACGTCGGATAGCCCCGAGCTGCGGGAAACGATCGACGTCTGCAAGACGGGAGGGTTGCCCCTGTTCAGCGACACCATGTCGCTCATCCAGATCGACCGGTTGCTGGAAGAGCGAAAGCTGGACGAGGCGCTCGAGACCGTGCGGCGCATCACGCCGGACGTCGAGGCCTCCCGGTACTTTCCGCACCTGGTCGATCTGTCCAGTGCGCGTGCCCGGATCTACGAGGCCATGGGCAACGCCACCGAAGCGCGCAAGGCGGCGCTCGCCACCGTCGCGATGAACCACCCGGGCGATACCAACGAAGCGTTGCGTTTCGCTTACCGCGTGCTGTATTCGATCGACAAGGCGCAGGGGCATTACGCCAGCGCGCTGGAATACTACGAAGACTACGTCGTGCAGGACCAAGGCTACCTGCGCGACGCCAACGTGAGAACGGCCGCCTACGAGGCGGCCAGCCAGCACTTCCGCGCGGAGAAGCTCGAGACGGAGGGGCTGAGCAAGGAAAACCGCATCCTGCGATTGCAGCAGGCGCTGGACGGCAAGGCCGTGGAAACCAGTCGCCTCTACATGGTGGTGATGGCGATCCTTCTGCTGTCCATCGTTTTCTGGATGGTGCGCGTCAAGCGTTCGCAGCTTCGTTTCAAATGGTTGTCGTCGTGCGACAGCCTCACCGGCATCTTCAACCACCAGCACTTCATGACCGAATCCGCGCGAGCCTTGCGCACCCTGGAAAAGCGGTCGGGCGAGGGATGCCTGATCTTCCTCGACCTCGACCATTTCAAGCAGGTCAACGATACGCACGGACACGCCACGGGCGATCTGTTGCTAAAGCATGTCGTCGCCCTCTGCAAAGGGCAGCTTCGCAAGGCCGACCTGCTCGGCCGCCTGGGCGGCGAGGAATTCGGCATGCTGCTGATGGATGCGCCGCGGCTGCAGGGGACGGTGGTGGCCGAGCGCATTCGCCTGGCGCTGGCGGCTTCCCCGCTGATCGTCGACGCCGGAACGGTGTCTTTCTCGGGCAGCATCGGTCTGGCCTGTACCGATACCTGCGGCCACGACATGCAACGATTGTTCAGGGCATCCGACGCCGCGCTGTATCGGGCCAAGCGTAACGGACGCAATCGCGTCGTCGTCGACGGGGAGGGCGACGACGGCCGTGCCTCTCCCGCGAGCATCGCATCCGCGCCGTCGCGCGCCTCGTGACCCCTTCGGTAGCGACATCGCTACCGAAGGGGTGGGAGCCGATCGTATCGGCGAAGGCACGGAGCCACCCGCTCAGGGCTGCTCGAACGCCTTGATCGTCGCTTCGTTGATCGCCCGCACCTTGGCCTCGTCCACCTTCTCGACCTGACGATCGTAGGTGTACAGACCGTTGTGCTCGCCCTCCACGTCGGTGATCTGCGTATAGACGCTGCCCGACATGCCCTTGGCCGGGCCCTTGTCGCGTAGCACCGCGGTATTGGCCACGTAGCCTTCGTTCAACGCGGTGCGGTCTTTCACGCCGCCGTACGGGTTGATGGCCGTGTTGGGCCATACATGGCCGGGAACGTCCAGCGTAAGGCCGCCGTGTTCGCCGTCCATGGAAGCGCGCGTGGCGTCCGGGCTCGGCAGGCCGGGACCCTGGTAGTCGTGCACGTCGATGATGTCGCCCGCGTGCGTGTCGCCCTTGGTGTCGCAGCAGTTGTAGCCGCTGCGTGCGTTGACCAGCCGCGTGGGGTCGAGTTTCTTGATCTGCGTCGCCAGCTCGCCGCCGGCAGCGATGCTCCACTGGCCCCAGCCTTCGTTGAACGGGATCCAGCCGATGATCGAGGTTTCGCCCTTCAACTGCTCGACGATGGCCGTCACGTCGCCACGGAAGCGCTTCTTGTCGGCCTCGGTGATCTTGTCGTTGCGGCCGTTGGGCATCGCAGGCATGTCCTGCCACACCATCAGGCCGATGCGGTCGGCCCAGTAGAACCAGCGTGCCGGTTCCACCTTGATGTGCTTGCGGATGGTGTTGAAACCGAGATCCTTGGTTTTCTGGATGTCGAATTTCAGCGCGTCGTCCGTCGGCGCGGTATGGATGCCGTCGGGCCAGTAGCCCTGGTCGAGTGTCGCGAGCAGGAAGGTGGGCTTGCCGTTGAGCACGATGCGGTTGAACCCGTTCACCTTCTTGATGGCGACGGTGCGCAGGCCGGCGTAACTGGTGACCTCGTCTTTCACCGCGCCACGCGTCAGGGTGGCTTTGACGGTATAGAGGAACGGATCCTTCGGGCTCCACAGGTGGGGCTGGGCGATGGCGAGTCGCAGGGGCTTGTTCGCCGGGCCGCTGGCTTCACCCACGGCCGTGCCGTCGGCGAAGGCGGTGACGTGCAGGGTGGCGCCCTTGCCGTCGCCATTCAGTGCCGGGGTGACGGTGAACGCGTCGAGGGTGGATGCGGGAGTGAGCGTGAGCTGCGCGAGACTGGTCGCCGGCACCGGCTCCAGCCACACCGACTGCCAGATGCCGGAGGCGGCCGTGTAGAAGATGCCCTCGGGCTTCAGGCGCTGCTTGCCCACCATCACGTTCTCGCCGTCGACCGGTGCATGCACCACGACGACGATCTCCTGCGGGCCCTGGGCCCGAAGCGCCGGGGTGATGTCCGCGCCGAACGAGGTATAGCCGCCGGCATGCTTCGCCACCTGCTTCCCGTTGACGTATACCGTGGCGTCCTCGGCCACGGCGCCGAAGTTGAGCCGCACGCGCTGGCCGTTGGCGGTGAAGGCGGCGGGGATCTCCACCGTGCGGCGGTAGACCATGTCGTCCGAGTGCTTCTGCACGCCCGACAGCACCGACTCGATCGGGTAGGGCACGAGCACCTTGCCCTCGAGCGCCTTGCCGAAGGAGGGCGTCGCCTGCCGATCGGTAGCCGCGAACTCCCAAACGCCGTTGAGGCTCATCCACTGGGGATGCTCCAGCGAGGGGCGTGCCAGTTGGGGCCGTGGATACTCGGGCAGCGCGTTGTCGGGCGATACCTTGGTCGTCCACGGCGTCGCCAGCGGCGCCGTCTTGCCGTTCCAGACGGTGGCCTGGTCCGGTGCCGCCGTCGCCGTCGTTGCCAGAGCCATGGCCAGCGCGATGCAAATCGCCTTGGTGTTGCCTGTCATTCGTGGTTCCTTAGGGTGCGGGGGTCATGGAGCGCGGGGCGTCGTGCGGATCGCTACCCCAGTTCTTGTTCGGCTCGGGGCCCATCGTGAGTACCAGCGTGGCACCGTTCACGACATCGGCGTGGCTGAACCACGGTTTGTTCCACGGCTTGCCGTTGAGCGTCGCCGACTGGATGTACCTGTTCGTGGCGGAGTTGTTGCGCGCGACGATCTCCAGCACCTTGCCGCTGCCCAGGTGCAGGCGGACCCGATCGAAGATCGGGCTGCCGATGATGTAATCGGGCGTGGACGGATCCACCGGATAGAAGCCCATGGCGCTGAGCACGTACCACGACGACGTCGATCCCTGGTCGTCCATGCCCGGGAAACCGTAGCCGGTGGCGTCGCTGCCGTACATGTCGGCGAGGATGCGGCGGGTCAGCGCCTGCGTCTTCCAGGGCTGGCCGCTCCAGGCATACAGATAGGCGGCCTGCTGGTCCGGCTGGTTGCCCTGCACGTACTGGCCGATGAGGCCCGTACAGTCGCGGCAGACGCCCTTGGCCGTGTACGGCGTGGAGAAGAACGCGTCGAGCTTGGCGTTGAACGCGTCGCGACCGCCGAGCAGGTTCATCAGGCCCTGCACGTCGTGCGGCACGAGCCATAGGGTGGACCAGCCCGAGCCCTCCTTCATCATGAAGTTGTAATAGGGCTCGCCCGGATCGAACGGCGAGATCCACTTGCCGTCCTCGGTGCGGCCGCGGAAGAAGCCCGTCGACGGGTCGAACACGTTGCGGTAGTTCGACGCGCGGCGCTCGAACATCGTCGCGTCGTCGGTCTTGCCGAGGCGGCGGGCGAAGTCGGCCAGGGCGTGGTCGTCCCACGCGTATTCCAGCGTGGTGGCGACGCCGGCCTTGCCGCCCGCGTAGGGCGGGCTGGGATTGCCCTCGGGCACGATGTCGGAAATCCAGCCCTTCTTGTCGTATTCGGCCAGGTAACCGCGCGGTCCCTTGGGATCGGTGGCGTTCTTGCGCAGGTATTCGTAGGCGGCGGCGTAGTCGAAATCGATACCGCGCTGCCACGCGCCGTCGTAGAGGAAGACGGCGTGGTCGCCATGGAAGGAGGTGTTCATGTAACCGCGCTCACGTGCGCGGTCCAGCTCCGAACGCATGATGTCCTGCACGACTTTCGGTTGCATGAGCATCAGGAGCGCGATCTGGTTGCGGCCCGTATCCCAGAACGGCACCGGACCGTAGTGGTCGTAATCGGCGACCCGGTCGTGCCCGTCGGCATCCGTATAGTGCTCACCCTTGCGGGCGATCATGCGCGGGCTGGCGAAGGAGTGGTACAGCGTGGAATAGAAAAGCATGCGCTGCTTGGGCGTGCCGCCGGTGACCTCCACGCGGTCGAACAGGTCGGCCCACGTTGCACGGGCCTTCGCGTGCACACGGTCGAAATCCGCGTCGCTGTCCTGCGCGTGCAACCGCTGTTCGGCTTCCTCGGCGCTGTGTCCATGGGCGATGCGCACCACCACCTGGTCGCCGGCCTTCGTATCGAAGGTGAGGTAGGCTCCGGCGTAATCGCCCGATACGGTGCGGCGGCCGGCCTGTACGTCGCTGCTCCCCAGCCCCCGATCCTTCTTGTCGGTCATCTCGGAGTGGAACGTGCCGAACCGCGCGAAGGGGCGGGAGAATTCGGCGACGAAGAAGCGGCCGTCCGCGTCGCGGTCGCGGCGACCTTCCGATGCGGCGCCGCGCACGGTGTGGTCGTCCACCACCTCGATGTCACCGCCGACGTGGCGCAGATTCAGCACCACGTTCGACCGATGGCTTTCCGGGAACGTGAAGCGCATGAGGCTGGTCCACTGCGTGGCCGTCATCTCGACCTTCGTGTGGAAGGTGGCCAGGTCCACCGCGTAGTACCCGGGCGATGCCTTTTCGGAGGCCTTGTCGTAATACGACGCGGCGTAATCCGGCGGCACCGTCCAGTCGCCCACCACGGGCATCACCATGGGCGCGCCGCGCGCGCCGTAGGTCGACCCGCCACCGGTGAAACCGAACATCGTCGGACGTCGATAGTCGTATGCGACCGGCACGCCGGTGGCGAAGCCCAGGTCGGTATTGATGTTGACGGGAGCGGCCTCGGTCGCGCTTTGCGGAAGGCTGGCGCCGGGCGTGGTCATGCCGGTGTAGAGCGGCTCGCCCTCCGGCGGCGAATTGCCGATCAGCGCCTGCCGGTCGAGCGGCGCGGTGCCGACGAGCGGATTGGCGAGATCGACGCTGGACGGGGTTTTCGTGCCTGCCTTGCCGCCCGCCGCGTGACCGGGGTGGGGGATGCCGAGCGCAAGGATCGCCAACGCGATGGCGAACGGCGCGCGGCGGGGAAGACGCGCGGATGGTGTCATGGTCTTTCCTTGGTGCGTAAAAGAAGAGGGGCCGGGCTTGTCGCCCGGCCCCGTCCGTTTGTTACTTGTTGCTGTCTCCACCGAACTTGTAGGTCACGCCCAGGTAGTACTGGCGGCCCGGATACAGCAGCTGGACCAGTCGTGCGCGGGTGTCGCCACCGAGATAGGTGTGCGGCGTGGCCTTGTTGAAGTTGATGATCGACGCGGTGACCATGAAGTGCTTGTTGAATTCATAGTCGCCGTTCAGGTCGATCTGGTGGTAAGGCTGCGCGTACACCGGCAGGCCCGCGGCCAGGCCCGTCATCTTGCGGCCGGTCCAGTTGTCGCTGGCACGGAGCAGCAGGCCGTTCTTTTCGTAGAACAGCGAGGCGTTGGCGGCGTACTTCGCGCTACCGATCAACTCGGCCTTGCCCACCTCGGTATCGCCGAGCGACACCGCGGTTTCGTTGGTCTTGTTGAGCGTGTAGTTGAGGATGTAGCCGAAGCCGGAGTCGAAGGTGTGCTGCGCGTACACTTCCACGCCCTTCGACGTGCCGGAACGGCCGTTGGCGTTGGTGCTGTACTGCAGGAAGTTCGTCGGGGTGCCGCCCACGTCGACATTGATGTTGTTGACGGTGACCGGGACGACGAAGTTCTTCACCTTCTTCTGGAACAGGTCGATACCGACCACGGCGTGCGGAGCGTAGTACCACTCGCCGGCCAGGTCGAACTGGGTCGCCGTGAACGGCTTGAGGTCGGCATTGGCACCCGAACCGTACCAGCCCGGCAGCGGCGCGCCGAACTGCTTGCGGTCGTTGTAGTACTCCTGCGTGTTGTTGGTGAGCTGGCCGAGCTGGGCCAGGTCGGTGTAGTTCGCGCGGGCCAGGGCCTGCGAACCGGCCGCGCGCAGCACGAAGCTGTCCGCGATGGTCCAGGCGACGTTGAAGCTGGGCAACCACTTGTTGTAGCGCTTCTTCGTGGTCGAGTTGGTGAAGTCTTCGACGACCGCGATTTCGCGCGGCAGGTACTGGAAATCGCCCGGCGCGCACGCACCGCCACCCGCATTCACGCCCGAGGCCGGGCAGATGAGGATGTTGCCGGCGGCATCGTGGTAGTACGTCGCGTTGTTCGTGGTGACCTGGTTGGCGACGGTGAGGTCCTGCTGCGTGGTGACGAAGCGGACGCCGACGTTGCCGCGCACGGTGCCGGTGTCGAAGTTCGCCTGCACGTAGGCCGCGGCGATCTTCTCGCCGATCGACGACTTGTTCTGCGGCTTGTTGTACAGCACGCGGTCGTACGTGTCGTTCAGGTGGTTGTAGTACGCCGGGAAGTTGATCGCCGGGAAGATGTCGTCGCCGTAGGCGTGGTTCACGCCGTCGAGGTAGTTCGGCTGCAGGAAGCCGGCCGGCAGCTGTCCGGCGTTCGGATCGCAGGTCTGGAACTGCAACTCGGTGCCCTTGCAGTACCAGCGCACTTCGTTGCTCTGCTGTTCGGCCTTCGCATCGGAGTACTTGCCGCCGAACTGGATCGACTGCAGCCAGCTGGAATCCAGCGACCAGGTGAAGTCGGCCTGCGCGAAGTTCTGCGAGTTGCTGGTGTTGACCATGTTCGAACCGGTGGAGCCCAGGTCGACCTGGCCCGCGCCGTTGAGCATGTTCTGCAGCGTTTCCGGCTCGGCGCTGATGCCCGGCTTGCCGGTGGTGTCCCACGAGGCGCCATTGCTGCCGTTCACCCACTGGCCGTTGACGAAGTTACGCGGCTTGGCAGCCATGCCCAGTTCGACCGACGGACCGCCCTTGGCCCACGTGCGGCCGAAGTTGAAGCTGCCGCTCAGCGCGCCGCCGTTGTCCCATTCGCCTTCGAGGTTCAGCGTCTGCGAGGTGGCCTTCTCGACCGAGTAGTTGCCGTTGAGCCAGGGGATTTCGGTGTTGCAGACGTCCACAGGCTGGCGGACGGCGCCGGTCGACGGATTCACGGTGGAGTTGCAGCCGACGCCCGCGGGCGGCAGCACGTAATTCGCGCCGGTGACGATCGTGCCCGAGGGATCGAAGGTGAGGCCGTTGGGTGCCAGCAGGCGGCCGTTCTGGTCGGCATAGTTGCTGTTGTTCGGCAGGCCCCACTCGGGAATCTCGAGCGTATTGGTGATCTGGGTCTGCTGGCGCTCGAAACGGAAGTAGTTACCGGTCAGCAGCAGGTGATCGCTGGGCTTGAACTGCATCGTGGCCTGGGCACCCTTGGTCTTCAGGGTCAGGTCGTTCTGGCTCGTGGCGAACTGCTGCGGCATCCAGTAGCCGTTGTACTGGCGACCGGCCTGGTCGACGACGCCGTTGCCCCACAGGTCGATGTTGTTGTTGACCGCGGACGGGTACCCTCGGCCGTTGACGTCCACCGGCGCCTGCGTGCAGGTCACGTGGTCCTTGCAGTCATCTGACCACCACTTCCAGCTGCTCGCATCGGCTTCATAGGTGGTGGTCTGGCGCTTCTGGTACGAACCGGCGAGCAGGACGCCGAAGGTTTCGTCCTTGTTCTTCCACGACCACAGGGCCGAGCCTTGCGGTTCGGTCTTGCCACCGCGATCCGACGAGGCGGCGGTGCCGGTCACGAAGCCTTCGTTGGCATCCATTTCCAGCGGACGGCGCGTGCGCAGGTCGACGTTGCCGCCGATGCCGCCTTCGTCCAGGCGCGCCTCGAGGCTCTTGTAGAGCTTGATGTCCGAGAACATGTTCGCCGGGAACAGCGTGTAGTTGAACGAGCGCGTCAGGCCGGCCGAGGTGTCGGCCGAGGCGACGTAGTTGCCATTCAACTCGGTGTAGGTCAGTTCGGGCGCGAGGCCGCGGATGCTGACGGTCTTGCCTTCGCCCGACTCGCGGCTGATCACCACGCCGGGCACGTGGGCGAGCGCGTCGGCGATGTTCTTCGCGGGGAACTGCGCGATGTTCTGCGCATTGATCACCTCGACGATGGAGTTCGCGTCGCGCTTGTCCTGCACGTTCTGGTCGATCGACTGGCGATAGCTGGTGACGACCACGGCTTCCATGTTGGTGGGACTGCCGTCGGCGTCTTTCTTTTGCTTGTCGCGATTCTTGGCCTGTTCGTCGCGCTTCCTGGCCTGTTCGTCCTGGGCGGCCGTCGACGTCTGCGCCTGAGCGGGCGCGGCGGCCGGGCCGGCGGTCTGCGCATGCGCGGACGCGGGTAGTCCCATGTAACCGACGAGCGACAGGGTGGCCGAGGCCAGTGCGGTGTAAAGCGGTTTACGCGTAAAGGTGTGAGGCAGGTAATTCATTTTTTTTATTTCCCTCGAGTGGGCGCCCATGTGAAACGACACGTTGATCCTCCGATCAAGCAAGCCTTGCGTATGCGTGGTTCATGACTGCTGTGTGGTTCTTCCCCTCCGCCTGAATCGATTCAAAGCTCCGCCAAGCGACGGGCTTTCGCTCGTCGGCTACGGAGGTGTCGAAGTTCCTGGTCGCGCTAGCGCAGGGCGTCTAGCGTCGACGGCCGCAAATCACGGGTGGCGATGCGGCTCCCATCGATGGACGACCTCGCGAAAGGGCGTTGGTGAACGGCGAACGATGTCTTTTTTCATGCGGCGACTCCCCATCCCTCTGCAGGTCCGGCGGGAAGCGGCGGTCATTTCAGGAAGCGTTTGGCACGCGCCCCCTCCAGCCTCTCCCCACCCCAGTCCAAACTCATCAGGCCGGCCGCCCCCGCGACGTGGCCTGAATCGCTGTTGTGACTTGGATCGATTTAAACCCCTGGCGCAAATTTGGCCGATGGGGCGGCGCGTGTCACGCTGCACCGCAAAAAATCGTGCCGCAGGTCTTAAAAATCGTAATGCCTATCACGGAGATCAGGGATCGATCAGGCCCGCGGCCACGGCGTCGGCGATGTCTTCGCGCGTTTCCAGCAAGCGCCCCAGCGCATCGCGCCGGATGGCGCCGGGATGGGCTCCAGTCCACAGGCGTCTGAAAGATGCATCGCACGGCAGCGTGCGCGAGAACGCCATGGTGGCGGGACGGAGCAGGGCGGGCGGCCCCATGGCGTCGCCGTAGGCCGAGACCATATCGCAGCTGCCGTCGTAGGCGCCCAGGAGCCTGTGCAGATGATCCGGCGTCAGGCAGGGTTGGTTCGCAACGGTGACCAGCGTGGGATAGGGACGACCGGACAGCGCGGTCGCCGCGCGCGCCAATGACGAACACGTGCCCGACTCCCACGTGGGATCGAACACGATGGTGGTACGTGCGACCAGCCGGGCCAATGGTTCGGCTTGCGCGCCGAGCACGACGAGCAGACGGGTGGGACCGGTGTCTCTCACCATGCGCACGGTGCGTTGGAGAAGGGTCTCGCCTCCGACGGTCAGCAGATGGCTGGGCTTGTCCAGCGTGCCGCTGCCGCTTGCCGCGAGCACCACGGCGTCATGTTCTTCTGGCTGTCGCATGGACGTTCCGCTGCCGCCTTGACCGGGGCGCATTTAAGCATGCTCCGGATACCCGCTCATGACTGCGCCTCGCCGAAGCGGATCGCAATAAATTACGATTCACGGTGCTTCGAAGTTTGGGTCAAAGGGGATATTGCCGAAGCTTGGGCAATGCCGTACGTTTCGGCGCAACGTGCCGCGTGCAATGCGTCGGCCAGGGGAAACATCGAAGGAATAGGGGAAAGGGAATTGAGCATGTCGCGTTGGTTTTTTCTGTGCGTTCTGGGGTTGTGCGTTTCGTATTTTCCACCGTCGCTTCGCGCCGAAGTCTTCATTACCCGCTGGGATTGCGTGGTCGTCGGCAGTGACTACAGCAATGCGGGCGACTTCAGCTGCAAGCCGACCTATGCCAACGACGGGCAAGGTGGTCACCTCGGCGGTGGTACCACGCTTTCGGGCGGGGGTGGCGGCGCGCTCGCGTCGGCCAACCAGGGCGACCTGACGGTAGCCCCTCGCGATGCAAACACCAAGGACAGTTGCGGCCAGGTGGGCGATCCCGTCGTGATATCGACGGGCAACCGCATCGAACCGGAAACGGACTTCGCGGGCGCGGGCGAGATGGGCCTCGCACTCACTCGCACCTATGACCACTACTGGAACGGCATCGGCATCTTCGGTCGGCGCTGGATAAGTAACTTCGACTACAAGTTGCTGTTCACCACCCCCGATCCCACGTCGTCGTGCTACCCGGTGCCGTCGAGTACGCCGTGCGATCCACTGAACAAGCCCATCTGGGCGCAGCGCGCCGACGGGCGGCAGATCAAATTCAACTATTCGACGAGCCCGACACCGGGCTGGTACGAAGACAAGCCCAGTCCGGTGGCAAAGATTCTCCAGACCGGCTCGACGTATACGCTGTACAGCGAAGACCAGACGGTCGAGGTCTACGACGCCAACGGATTCCCGGTGTCGATCAAGAACCCGCAGAACGTCGGCCTGACCTTCACGTACGACAGCGTCCATAACCTGACGCGGGTCACCCACAGTTCGGGACGCCATGTGGACTTCACGTGGGACCATGGCTGGTTGAGGCAGGTGACCGATCCGGCAGGCAACGTCTACCAGTACACCTTCACCACCATCCTGACCCCGATCACCCAGTTCGGCGGGACGCAGCCTCCCGGGACGTCGAACTGGAAAGTCGATGCGGTCGTCCTGACGGGCGTCACCTTGCCCGCGACCAGTGGCGGCGCACCGGCCACGACGGTGACGTATCAGTACGAGAACACCCAGTACGTCACCGCGCTGACCGGCAAGACCATCAACGGTTCGCGTTTCGCCACGTTCCAGTACGACGCCAACGGCCGGTCCACGGACACCCAGATGGCCAACGGTGCGGGGCATTATCACCTCGACTACGCGCTGGACGGCAACGGCATCGTCACCGGCACCACGGTGGTCAATCCGTTGGGCAAACAGGCGACGTACAGCTTCGATGCCCGGGGCAACCAGACCGGCATATCCGGCCTGGCGTCCACGCACTGCGCGGCAGCGGCCCGCGCGGCCACGTTCGATGCCAACGGTTATCCGCAAGGGTCCACCGATTTCAACGGCAACCTCACGCTGTACTCGTACGCGGCGAACGGCCAGTTGCAGCAGCAGGTGGAGGCCTACGGCAAACCCGAGGCCCGTACCACCGACTTCGAGTGGGACGCCAGCAACCGCGCGACGAAGGTGACCGTCGAAGGCGATCACGAAACGACTTATGCCTATGACGGCAACAACCGCCTCCAATCGGTCACGGTGAAGAACCTTTCGTCGAAGGTATCGGCGACGGCCGGTACCACCCGCGTCACCACGTATAGCTACACCACGTGGCCCAGCGGGCTGGTGGCGACGATGACGGTGGACGGACCGCTCGCCGGTACGAGCGACGCGGTCACGAGCAGCTTCTCGCAGGAAGGCGACCTGCTGTCGGTGAAGGACGCCGCCGGGCACACCACGAGCTACGACGGCTATAACGGTCTGGGGCTACCTGGCGCCATCACCGGTCCGAACGGCGATAGACGGAGTTTCACCTACGACACGCGCGGCCGGATCATGGTGATGCGCACGTATCGCAACGGCGGCACGCAGGACACGCATTACGACTACGACAGCTTCGGTCGCCTGGCGCGCATCACCCAGCCGGACGGCCAGACCCATTCGTACCAATACGACGTCGCCGGCCGGATGACCGCGGAGTTCTCGCCCGAAAGCGGCGGTACGTTCGCGGAGACCACCTACCAGTACAACGGGATGTCGTTGCCCACGGTGATAAGGAAACAACGGGTGTATGTCCAGCCGGCGCAGGGGACCGTGCCATGAGGCGGCTCATCCTGTGGCTGGGCCTTGCGCTCCTGGTGGGATCGGGCTTGCAAGATCCGGCGATGGCGAGCGGCGGGCCCGCGACGTCGACCGCGACCGTTTCAAAGGTGGCCTTGCCGCAGCCCAATCAGCAGATATGTCAGCAACCCGACCATATCTGTCCACCACAAGCTCCGAACCACAGTCCGGTCATCACCTGGACCGCCGTACCGGCCGCCAATAGTGCCTTCCTTCCCACCGACGTCATCACCGTCGGTGCGTCGGCGACCGATCAGGACACATGGGTCTCGAGCATCGTCTTCTATATCGACCACAAGATCATCACCACGTACTCCGCCTCGTCGTTCAGGACCACCTTCACCGGCCTCGCGCCCGGCGGCCATACTCTCGCAGTCGTGGCCTACGACAGCACGGGGAAGAGCGGTGAGACCGGCGATATACCCTTCACCGTGCTCAACTCGGTCGTGACGGGCAACATCGACGGCGTGTCGTCCGATGGTGTGATCTCCGGTTGGGCTTGCTCGACCTACATGGCCCAGTCCATCAATGTGGATCTCTACGTGGGTGGGGCTGCGGGCACCGGTGTCATGTTGGGGCGCTACACCGCCAACGTGGGTAGCGAGCCCGCCGTGGCCAGTGCATGCGGCGTGGGCGGCGGAAGCTACCGGTTCCAGATCGCGCTGACGTCTGCGCAGCGCGTGCAGTTCGGCGGCCAGGCGATTTATCTGCATGGCATTTCGCCGATCGGAGCGGCCAACAACCTGCTGCCCGGTTCCGGGAGGTTCACGGTGCCCGTGGCCGTGCGCAACGCGCAGTTCGTCGGCCAGTCGGTGGCGACCACCATGCAGGTGGGTGGCGTGCAGACCGTCAACGTGCAGATGTACAACAACGGCAACTACACGTGGACGGCGGGCACGGCGTTCAAACTCGGGTCGGTAGGCAACAGCACCATCTGGGGTCCGGGCCGTGTCGAGCTGCCCAGCGACATTGCACCGGGGCAGACCGCCTCGTTCACGTTCAATATCACCGCGCCGTCGACACCGGGTGCCTACACCTTCCAGTGGCAGATGCTCCAGGAGGGCGTGGCGTGGTTCGGCACGGCAACGCCCGCCGTCGGCATCACCGTGCTGGGTGGGACCATCTCCGCGAATCCAGGAACCTGCGCCATCGACGTGGGCAACACCACGTGTGCCAGCGTGATCACCTGGAGTTCCAACAGCGCTACGGCGCAGGTTTGGACCTCCAACCTGGATGGTTCCGCGGCGGCGGTCGTCGCCAGCGGCCAGAATGGCTCACAAGCGCTGGGCGGCATCGGCACGGCGGGTCGCCGCTTCCTGCTCAAGAGCGGCAGCTTCACGCTGGCCAGCGTGGATACCCACGCCATCCCGCCGCCGGAAGTCGCCACGACCGTCAGCATCGATTACGACGAGCTGGGACACGTCATCGCCCGTCGCGACGCGTCGGGGCAGGTCAAGGAAAGCTACCAGTACGACGCGAACGGCCAGCTCATCCACAGCACCGACGCTCTCAACCATGTGCGGTCGCTGAGCTACGACGCGCTTGGCCGGGTCGTCTCGTCCGCCGATGCGGATAACGCGACCACGTCGTACACCTACGATGCTGATGACCGGATCGTCCGGGTGGTCGATCCGCGCGGCAATGCCACGACCTACGACTATGACGGCTTCGGGCAGCTGTGGCGTCAGGTGAGCCCGGACAGCGGCATCACCACGTTCTCGTACGACGGTAATGGCCTGCTGCAATCCATGACCCGCGCGAACGGTGTGCAGACCGCCTACGGCTACGATGGATTGAATCGCCTGACCAGCGTCACGGCCGGCGGCATGGTACAGCACGCGACCTATGACAGCTGCACCAACGGCGCGGGACGGCTGTGCAGCGTGGCGGATGCGACCGGTACCACCTCGTACAGCTACACCCCGGAAGGGGATATCGCTGGACGCGGTTTCTCCATCGCCGGCACGGGGTATGGCCTGGGCTACGCCTACGACGGGTTGGGCCGGTTGAGCGCCGTGGTCTATCCGGACGGCAACCAGCTCAACTACGCCTATGCGTACGGCCGGCTATCGGGAGCCACGCTGACCGCGAACGGTGCGACGACGCCCGTCGCCAGCGCGTTGACCTACCGTGGCGGCGACGCGTCGTTCACCGGCTGGACCTCGAGCAACGGCCTGACCAACACGCTCAGCTACGACGGCGACGGCCGCCTGACCGGCATCAGCGTGCCCGGCGTGCAGGGCCTGGGCTTCGGCTACGACGCGGCCGACCGCATCACGCGCATCACCAACGGCAGGGATGCCTCGCTCACACAGACCTTCCAGTACGACAGCGTCTCCCGTCTGACCTCGGCGACCTCGACGGCGAACAGCGAAGGCTTCCAGTACGACACCAACGGCAATCGCACGTCGCACGTGATCAACGGCGTGACCCAGGCGCAAGGCATCGACCCGGCGAGCAACCGCCTGGTCAGCATGGACACCCAGGCCCTGGGTTACGACGCCAACGGGAACCTGACGACGGTCGGTGGGGTGGGGCAGTACCACTATGACGTGTTCAACCGCATGGATTCGGCCACCGGCACGACCTACTACGTGAACCCGGAGGGGCAGCGGCTACGCAAGGTGGGCACGCTCGGCACGACCTTCTTCGCCCCGGATCGCGGCGGCCCGCTTCTGGCGGAGTACGCCAATGGCGGGTGGGTCGACTATGTCTGGATCAACGAGCGCTTGATCGGGCGAGTGGCGGGTGGACAGGTCTACGCCATCCACGCCGATCAGGTGGGACGACCGGAGGTGGCGACGAATGCGTCGCGGAGCATCGTGTGGTCGGCGGAGAACTTGGCGTTCGATCGTCAGGTGGTCACGGAAGGGTTCAAGTTGAACCTGGGCTTCCCTGGGCAATACTTTGACGATGAGACGAAGACGTGGAATAACGGGTTTCGGGACTATCGGGCGGACTTGGGGAGGTATGTGGAGAGCGATCCGATTGGGCTTGTCGCGGGAACGAATACATATGGTTATGTGGGAAACAATCCGCTCACTTACTATGACGCATTCGGTCTTGAGGCAGGCGTTACCATATGGCAGCCGGTGGGCTGGGGAGAATCCTCTTTTGGTCACGTGTCTGTTGACATAAATGGCATTACCTATTCATTTGGGCCAGCAGGCATGACTGTGATGTCTACCGCTGCCTATAATCAAAAAAACGAATTTAGGAATGGGGTGGAATTGAAGTTAAACGTATCCTCTTCTCAAGAGCATTCATTGAAGGATTACCTTTCTAACCCTCGTGGCGGATATGACATCCTGATGAATAATTGTGGAGGCCCTGTTCAGCGTGCCCTTATGAAAGCGGGAATTGATACGGGAGGACAGCTGCTTCCGGTATCTTTGGGAAACAAGTTGCTCGATATGGGAGTCGTCAATGGAATTATTGAGCATCCCGCTATCAATCCGGCTAGACGAGGTGGAGCACCATGGGCGCATTGAGGTGCAGTTTTTTGATCTTGAGTGGGTTTGTCATAATCGGAATTCTCTATTTTGGGCTTCGTGCGTGGTCTGTCTGGGAAACGGGGTACTCGTGGAAGGAAATGGATTGGGATGGAAATGGGTCGACTTCAATTTTGGAATTATTTGAATCAAGCGACATTGGTCGGCGTCAAGTAACGAGTAATGGTGTGAAATGTACTGAATACTACTCTTTCAAAGACGGCCTCCGCATAAAACTAAGCTGCGAAACTGAAAAATAGTTTCAGCGATCTCAACGGTAAAGATTTTCATAAGGCTTAGTCGGGATGAGCCACAGTGCCTCGGCTACGACGCCAACGGCGACCTGACGAACGTCGATGGGGCGGCTCAGTACCGCTACGACGCGTTCGACCGCATGGTTCCGCCACCGGCTCTAGCTACTACGTCAACCAGAAAGGCCAACGGCTGCGCAAGATCGGGACCCTCAGCACGAGCTTCTTCGCCCCGGACCGCGGCGGCCCGCTGCTGGGGAGCACACCAACGGTATCTGGGTCGATTACCTATGGATCAACGGACGCCTGATCGGGCGCATAGAGGGGGCAGGTTCACGCCATCGATGCCGATCAGGTGAGGCGGCCGGAAGTGGCGACGAATGCGTCGCGTAGCATTGTGTGGTCGGCGGAGAACTTCGCGTTCGATCGTTAGGTGGTCACGGAAGGGTTCAAGTTGAACCTGGGCTTCCCTGGGCAGTACTTTGACGATGAGACGAGGACGTCGAGGCAGGGCTGCATTGGGGGCGATGATCCTGGTCGGAACGAGTAGTGCGTAATCTAATGATGTGCGATGCCAAACTTCTGAGCAGGGTGCGACCATGATTTTCACCGTCTTTGTTATCCCCGTTGCTGCGGTTGAACTGCTTATAGGTATAGGTCTTCTATCGTTTTTCGTGTATCCAGTGAAAAATATTGCGTGGCCTAATAGTCGAAAGCGGGTAATTTTCGTCTGTATGGGCGTTTTAATAACCTCGCCTGCACTGATTCCTGCGGGCACGCTCGCATTATTCCCGATTCCTTTGGGTGTCTTATTGATGTGTCTTCGCTCATCAGAAGATGCGATATTTCTTCTTAAAACGTGGTGGTTCATTTTGCCGTCAATGCTCATAACGGGGCTTGCATGTACATATGCAGCCAATCGTCTTTTTGCTCCAAGGCTGGCGCGCGAAAACGGTTCGTTTTGATGAATTGTTCGTCTCGTGCCAGCAAGCACATCGGTAGCTATCAGTACGACGCGAACGGCCAGCTCACCCACAGCACCGACGCACTCAACCATGCAGGTCGCCAGCGCGTTGACCTACCGTGGCGGCGACGCGTCAGCACGAACACCTAGGCCCCGGGTTACGACGCCAACGGCAACCTGACGACGGTGGACGGGACGGCGCAGTACCACTATGACGCGTTCAACCGCATGGATTCGGCCACCGGCACGACCTACTACGTGAACCCGGAGGGGCAGCGGCTACGCAAGTTGGGCACGCTCGGCACGACCTTCTTCGCCCCGGACCGCGGCGGCCCGATGCTGGCGGAGTACGCCAATGGCGGGTGGACAGGTCTACGCCATCCACGCCGATCAGGTGGGACGACCGGAGGTGGCGACGAATGCGTCGCGGAGCATCGTGTGGTCGGCGGAGAACTTCGCATTTGATCGTCAGGTGGTCACGGAAGGGTTCAAGTTGAACCTGGGTTTCCCAGGGCAGTACTTTGACGATGAGACGAAGACGTGGAACAACGGGTTTCGGGACTATCGGGCTGATTTGGGGCGGTATGTGGAGAGTGATCCCACAGGTCTGGTAGGGGGCGTGAATACCTATGCGTACGTCGAAGCGAACCCATCCACGGCGGTCGACTTGCTTGGACTGGCCACTGTGGTTCTCGTAGGTAACGGAACAGTGACGAATCCATTCGGGCACGTTGCATTAGCGTTTACGGGGAAGGGGGTTTTCAGTCATGGAACAGGAACAAAGTTTGGTTCGAGCTTGACAACATATCTTGAAAAGCAGGGGCAGTACCGATCCACTACCGCATACGTGATAAACACTACGCCTGAGCAGGAGAAGACGATGATGGACTATATGAATGATGAGTATTCGGAGCGCTCAACCGAAAAGTGTTCGATCTTGAGCCACGACTGTGCAACAGCGGTTAACGGTGCGCTTTCGTCTGCGAAAGTGGGCGATGAACTGGTAATGGCGACTGCGCAAGCAGGCGGCATTCTTCTGAATAATTTACCGTCGACTTCCGCGACGCTTGCCAGGTCCTTCCCCGGCGCTTCAGTTTTACAAATTCCTCAGGGCGGAAGTGTTCCTTCAAGTCTTGGTGCCTTTAACCCATGAAGGCAAGGTTAAGTATGCGGAAAGCCAAGCTTCTCACGGTATCCATCGTTGTCGCTCTTACTTTGCTACTTTGCTACTTTCCTTTAAAACGCATCTTGTCAGCTGACAAGGCGTTCGCTGAAATTACTCAGGCGCCTGTTTGGGCTGACTTGCAAGTTATTGAGTACCAGCATCGTAATTTGAAGGGCCTAAGGATGCCGATGATTCTCAGGGGTGCTGACGGCGCTGACGGGAATGACGTTCTCGGTGTTATTGGGGGTTCGGGTGACAATCCTTATGTCTGGATCGTTCTTAACAAAAATGCTGGTGTCAACGGAATTTATGCAATGCCCCCAGACGCTAGTTTCCGGGTCTCATGCCGATATTTGGGCGACCTTTCATCAAAGGAGAAGATTGACGGTATCGTCTTCAATTCACTAATAGAGCATTGCGTTGATTGATAGTCGCACGATGAACTTCCGTGTGACGCCCGTGGCAGCCGTCGAGAGCTCTAGCGAGCATTAGGGTTTAGACGAGCGCGGCAAGCTCGAGGAAGAATTATTTCAGCCGAGCATCAACGTGCCTTATGGACAACAAGGACTCAGCGACGCGCCGTGGCTCGACTCGGAGCGTTGCAGCATCGTTACGACGCTTTCGACCGTTTGGATTCGGGCGCGACCACGACCACTACGTGAGCCCGGAAGGGCAGCGGCTGCGCAAGGTGGGCACGCTCGGCACGACCTTCTTCGCCCCGGATCGCGGCGGCCCGATGTTGGCGGAGCACACCAACGGTATCTGGGTCGATTACCTATGGATAAACGGACGCCTGATCGGGCGCATAGAGGGGGGCAGGTTTACGCCATCCATGCCGATCAGGTGGGGCGGCCGGAAGTGGCGATGAATACGTCGCGGAGCATCGTGTGGTCGGCGGAGAACTTCGCGTTTGATCGTCAGGTGGTCACGGAAGGGTTCAAGTTGAACCTGGGCTTCCCTGGGCAGTACTTTGACGATGAGACGAAGACGTGGAACAACGGGTTTCGGGACTATCGGGCGGATTTGGGGCGGTATGTGGAGAGTGATCCCGCCGGGTTGATTGATGGACCTTCTACATATTCCTATTTGGGAGGCGACCCGCTTAACGGTACTGACCCTTTGGGTCTATGCAAGAGTTGCAAGGGAATAGCAAGTTACTCGGCAGTCGGGCCGAAGCAGGCGATAGGGATTGGAGCGCTTGGTATCGCTCCGCGGAACGGATCCGTGGCAATCAGTCCTGCAGCTTTCGGCTTAGCGTATGGAACTACCGCAGAACGAGTAGCTACTCAGAAACGGCTCAAGGCAGTCATGGGCCCCGTGACCATCCAAGCCAGTGGACTTGAAACTACCGGAGGCCCGAAGTCGCAGACATTTACGATTGGCGATGTTGGTGATGCCAATATACGAAATAGTCGGGGAGCGCGTTTTGATATCTACAGATTTAAGTCTAGCGGTGCGGCGAATGCTTTTGGTAGGAAATCCGCGGAAACCGTAATTAGCAATCTGCCAGATGACTTTGAATGTCCGGACGGCTTTGAGGAAAAACGATGAGAAGAATGTTGACATGCTTGATCGTTTTCGTGTTGTCATCGTTCGAGGTGAGCGCGGGAAGTGAGCGGCAGCCGGTGTGGTCGAGCCACGCGCAATTGCTTAAGGTTGACTCTATCGGGCGATACGGGAAGATTCTTTCACCAGACGGAGTTTTGGAGTTTTCTTTTGACGGCAACAACTACAGCTTTAAGGATCTTCATGGTGCGGTTATTGCGAGGCTCCCTGACTACATAAGCGCACCAGAATTGGTGGAGCTCGACTGGTCATCGAATAGTGGCAAGGTATTCGTGAATGCTAGCGATGGAGGGGCCTCCGGGACTTGGCATACGCAAGTGTTTGTAAGATCAGCGACGGGTCTTACTGAAATGTTAGTGGAAGAACTCATAGAGCAAGTCAGTACGCTCGAATCAAGTTGCAAAGAAAAAAACGTAGGGGCAGTCGGTTGGCTCAAGAATAAAAGTTATCTATTGCTGCTTGAACAGGTTCCAGCAAGCTCTGGATGCACGAATATGGGCAGCGTGACCGGGTACATCGTGGATGTGGAGAAGATGTCGATCGTCGATCGCTTGACGGCTCACCAGCTCAAGGCAAAGTTTCGTCGGTTGCTTGGCGCCCAAGGAAGGGCATCGGTTGAGTGAAGATATAAGCTTGTCCGGGACGAGCATGTTTCCCGACCCGACCATTCCTCTAAAGGCTGAGGCACGACGACGCCGGTCGCCAGCGCGTTGACCTACCGTGGCGGTGACGCGTCGTTCACCGGCTGGACCTCGAGCAACGGCCTGACCAACACGCTCAGCTACGACGGCGACGGCCGCCTGAC